>CAWHJZ010000047.1:97500-125781 GCA_963829785.1 uncultured Pseudomonadota bacterium
AGCAGCTCGGCAGTTGGGGCAAATACCAGGCCCTGCGCGAAGGCGACAAGCTCCGCATCCTGTTGTCGCCGGTGCCCGGCAGCAAGGAGCAGCAGCCGGTGCGCGTGATCGTCGCCGACGACAACGGCATCGAGGCGGTCGCCGCGCTGTCGGATGCCGGCCAATACGTGTCGGTCGATCCGCGCAACGTCGACAACGAGGTGGCCGAGGCGCACACCGACCAGCAGCCGAGCGACGACGCCGCAGGCAGCATCTCGCTTTACCAAAGCGTCTACGAAACCGCGCTGCGCAACCACGTGCCGCGCCCGATCATCGATGATCTCGTGCGCATCTATTCATTCGACGTCGACTTCCAGCGCAAGGTGCAGCCCGGCGACTCCTTCGAGATGCTGTACGGCGGCACTAAGGAGAAGCCCGCCGCCAACCGCCGCAACGACGTGCTCTATGCCGCCCTCACCATCGGCGGCGAGACCAAGCGGCTCTACCGCTTCCAGTCGCCCGACGACGGCGTCACCGATTACTATGGCCCGAAGGGCAAGAGCGCCAAGAAGTTCCTGGTGCGCAAGCCGGTGCTGACCGGCCATGTGACCTCGGGCTTCGGCCTGCGCCGGCACCCGCTGCTCGGCTACGTGAAGATGCACACCGGCGTCGACTGGGCCGCGCCCACCGGCACGCCGATCTACGCCTCCGGCAACGGCGTGATCGAGAAGAAAGGCTGGGAGTCCGGCTACGGCAGGTTCATGCTGCTGCGCCACCACAACGGCTACGAGACCGCCTACGGCCACATGAGCGCCTACGCCAAGGGCACCCACGAAGGCGAGCACGTACGCCAGGGCCAGGTGATCGGCTTCGTCGGCTCGACCGGCCTTTCGACCGGCTCGCATCTGCACTTCGAGATCCGCATCAACGGCCGTTACGTCGATCCCATGCGCATCCGCCTGCCGCACGGGCGCGAGCTGAAGGGCAAGATCCTCACCGCCTTCGAGCAGGAACGCGGGCGCATCGACAAGATCGTCGCGCGCAAACCCACCCGCGTGGCGTCGGGGAATTAGAGCCTAAGGACTGAAGTGATGAGGCTGTCACGCCCGGCATTGCGCCGGGCATGACGCTTTGCATTTAGGCTGGCGACTTACGCCGCCTGCGCGACGGCCTGCCCGTTGAAGGTCAGACCCTGCGGGCCGGCCGAAATCTCCACCGTCTCGCCGTCCTTGACGCTGCCGGCCAGGATCATCTCGGCAAGCGGGTCCTGCACCGATTTCTGGATCACCCGCTTCAAGGGGCGGGCGCCATAAGCCGGATCCCAGCCCTTGTCGGACAGCCACTCGCGTGCGCTGGGCTCAAGCGTGACGACGATCTTGCGATCCTCCAGCAGCTTCGCCAGCCGGCCCATCTGGATGTCGACGATGCGGCCCATCTCCTCCTTCTTCAGCCGGTGGAACAGGATGATCTCGTCCACGCGGTTGAGGAATTCGGGGCGGAACGCCGAGCGCACCACCGTCATCACCTGATCGCGCACCTTATCGGTGTCCTCGCCCTCCGGCTGATTGACCAGGAATTCTGCGCCCAGGTTGGAGGTCATGATGATCAGCGTGTTGCGGAAGTCGACCCTGTGACCCTGCCCGTCGGTCAGCCGCCCGTCGTCGAGCACCTGAAGCAAGACGTTGAACACGTCCGGATGCGCCTTCTCGATCTCGTCGAACAGCACGACCTGGTAAGGCCGGCGCCGTACGGCTTCGGTGAGCGCACCGCCTTCCTCGTAGCCGACATAGCCGGGAGGTGCGCCGATCAGGCGGGCTACCGAATGCTTCTCCATGTACTCGGACATGTCGATGCGAAGGAGCGCGTTCTCGTCGTCGAACAGGTACTCGGCCAACGCCTTGGTCAGCTCGGTCTTGCCGACGCCAGTGGGCCCCAGGAACATGAACGAGCCGATCGGCCGGTGCGGATCCTGCAGGCCGGCGCGCGCGCGGCGCACCGCGGTGGAGACGGCCTTGACGGCCTCGGCCTGGCCGACGACGCGGCGTCCGATCTCCTCCTCCATGCGCAGCAACTTTTCCTTCTCGCCTTCCAGCATCTTGTCGACCGGCACGCCGGTCCAGCGCGACACTACCTGCGCGATCTGGTCGGCGGTGACGGTCTCTTCGACCATGGCGCCCTTGGATTCGCTGGCCTCGACGTCCTTCAGCTTCTTCTCCAGCTCGGGGATGCGGCCATAGGCCAATTCACCGGCCTTCTGGTACTCGCCCTGACGCTGAGCGGTCGCCAGCTCGTTGCGGGCCTCGTCGAGCTGCTTCTTGAGCTCGGTTGCCGAGCCCAGCTTCTCGCGCTCCGACTTCCAGCGGCTGGTGAGGTCGGCCGATTGCTTTTCGAGTTCCTTGAGCTCGCCCTCGAGCTTTTGCAGGCGGTCCTTGGAGCCGGGATCGCTCTCTTTCTTGAGCGCTTCCTGCTCGATCTTCAGCCGCACGATCTCGCGGTCGATGCTATCGAGCTCTTCCGGCTTGGAATCGACCTGCATCTTCAGCCGCGCCGCGGCCTCGTCGACGAGGTCGATGGCCTTGTCGGGCAGGAAGCGGTCGGTGATGTAGCGGTTTGACAGCGTCGCCGCGGACACGATCGCGCTATCCGCGATGCGCACGCCGTGGTGCTGCTCGTACTTGTCCTTGAGGCCGCGCAGGATCGAGATGGTATCCTCGACCGTCGGCTCGGAGACGAACACCGGCTGGAAGCGCCGCGCCAAGGCGGCGTCCTTCTCAACGTGCTTCTTGTACTCGTCGAGCGTGGTGGCGCCGATGCAATGCAGTTCGCCGCGCGCCAGCGCCGGCTTCAACAGGTTGGAGGCGTCCATGGCGCCGTCGGCCTTGCCGGCGCCGACCAGCGTGTGCATCTCGTCGATGAACAGGATGATCCCGCCTTCCGCGGCGGTAACCTCATTCAGAACGGCCTTCAGCCGTTCCTCGAACTCGCCGCGATACTTGGCGCCGGCGATCAGCGCGCCCATGTCGAGAGCCAAGAGCTTCTTGTCGTGCAGGCTTTCCGGCACGTCGCCCTCGACGATGCGTTTGGCCAAGCCTTCAACGATCGCGGTCTTGCCGACGCCCGGCTCGCCGATAAGCACCGGATTGTTCTTGGTCCGGCGCGACAGCACTTGAATAGTACGGCGGATTTCCTCGTCGCGGCCGATGACCGGATCGATCTTGCCGTCACGCGCGGCTTGCGTCAGATCGCGGGCGTATTTCTTGAGCGCGTCATAGGCGTTCTCGGCCGACGCGGAATCCGCGGTACGGCCCTTGCGCAGGGCTTCGATGGCGGAGTTCAAATTCTGTGGGGTAACGCCGGCGGCTTTCAGCATCTTGCCGGCCTCGCTGTCCTTCTCGAGCGCCAGCGCCAGCAGCAGGCGCTCGACGGTAACGAAACTATCACCCGCCTTCTCGCCGGCCTTTTCGGCGGCGTCGAATACACGCGCCAAGGCCGGATCGAGATAGATCTGGCCGGCCCCGCCGCCCGAAACGCTGGGGCGCTTGGCAAGCGCGGCCTCGACCTGTTGTAGGGCCTGGCGCGAATTACCGCCGGAACGGTCGATCAGCCCCGCGGCCAACCCCTCGGGGTCGTCGAGCAGGACTTTCAACAGATGTTCGGGGGCGAATTGCTGATGGCCCTCGCGCAGGGCCAGCGATTGGGCGGATTGCACGAACCCGCGGGCGCGGTCGGTGTACTTCTCGAAATTCATGGTCTTTGACTCCCTCGGCCCATTTGGCACCGGAAAAGGGGCGGATCCCGGTGTGGCAACCCGCCTTAGGCCCTATGTGGGGTCGAATATTGCCGGTTTGAAGGGGGCGACGACTTGATATAGGTCAGCTTTCACCCCCGCCGGACGACGGAAATTCTGCCATGGCCGAGGCAACGTTAAGAGGCGTCTACCGCTATCCCGTTAAGGGCCTGACGCCGCAGCAGTTGGCCCGCACCATCCTGGCGCCCGGCAGGACCATTGCCGCCGACCGGCTCTATGCCATCGAGAACGGCCCGATCGGCTTCGACCCGGCGCAGCCGGTGCACTTTCCCAAGCAGCGTTTCCTGATGCTGATGCGCAATGAGCGGCTGGCGCGTTTACGCACCGATTACGACGAGGCGACCCACACCCTGACCATCCAGAAGGACGGTGCCGAGGCCGCCCGCGGCGACTTACGTACGGCGGAAGGGCGGGCGGCCATCGAAGTCTTCTTCGCGACCTATTGCGCTGACGAGCTGCGCGGGCCGCCGAAAGTACTGTCCGGCGAAGGCGCCGTGGATGAGCCCTTCAGCTTCTCGGACGTCGCCAAGAAGGTGGTGTCCATTATCAACCTGACTTCGGTCGCCGACGTCGAGACGTTGACCGGCGCAGCCGTCGATCCCTTGCGCTTCCGCGGCAATCTCTACGTTTCCGGCTGGCCGGCCTGGCACGAGTTCGACCTGCTCGACAAAGAACTGACCGTCGGTCATGACGTGCGGCTGAAGGTGGTGAAACGCATCATGCGCTGCGCGGCGACCAACGTCGATCCGGCGACCGGCATCCGCGACCTGACCATTCCGAAGACGCTGCAGCAGAACCTCGGCCATGCCGACTGCGGGATCTATGCGGAGGTGGTCGCCGGCGGCGAGATCAAGCCGGGCGATACGATCGGCGTGGCGTAACCCCGGTCGACGTTCAGGCCGGACGGCGCGCTTTCGTTGCGCATCTCCATACCGCGACGGGCGGGTTGGCATTGTTGTCGTCTTTTAATGTTTTCGTAGCCGTTCGCTAGGCTATTGACGCGAGCCGACAGGCCGGCTGGTCAAACGTCGCCGGTCCCCAATACCCACGCAGCAGTCGAGGCAGCGTTTCGATGTCACTTTTGCAAGCGATCGTTCTGGCCGCCATCCAAGGCGTGACCGAGCTGTTCCCGGTCAGCAGCCTTGGCCATGCGGTCATCTTGCCCCGGCTCTTTGGCTGGCCGATCAATCAGCACGCGCCAGGCTTTCTCCCCTTCCTGGTGATGCTGCACGTGGGAACCGCCGTCGCGCTGCTCATCTACTTCTGGCGCGATTGGATCGGCATCCTGCTCGCGCTTCTCGGCCGGGGAACGGACTCGCAGGTGGCCGCGGGACGCCGCCTGTTCCTGCTGATCGTCGTCGGCACCATCCCGGCGGTGATCATCGGCTTCGTGCTGGAAAAGCCGCTGCGGGCACTCTTCGGTGACCCCGCCATCGTCGCCGCCGTCCTCGCCGTCAACGGCGTGGTGCTCTGGGTCGCGGAGCGGCTGCGCCGCCGCAGCAAGCGGGCCGCCGGCGGCAACGGGTTCAGCTACGGCCAGGCCGCCCTGATCGGCACCTTCCAGGCCGGCGCCCTCATTCCGGGCCTGTCGCGCTCGGGCCTGACCATCGGGGCCGGGCTTGGCTTGGGGCTCAGCCATTTCGAGGCGGCGCGTTTCTCGTTCCTGCTGGCGGCGCCGATCATTACCGGCGCGGCGGTGCTGGAAGTGCCGAAGCTGCTGCACGGCGCCGCCGCCGGCGGCATCGGCTTCGGCGTCTCGGCGCTCGGCGGGCTTGTCGCCGGCATCACCGCCTACGCCAGCGTAGCCTTCCTCATGCGCTTTTTCCGGAAGCACGAGTTTGAAGCCCTGGATCCCTTCGCCTATTACTGCATGGCGGCCGGGGTCATCGTCTGCGCCGCGTTCCTCGCTGGCTACGCCTGAGCGTTGCGCCGCGGCATCTACGCGGAAGTAGTCGCGACGGGCGGGACCGGACCGGCGATACGCAATACGCTGCCGGCAACCGATCCGCCCGCCGCTAGCGCGCCGCAGGACGCGCAACCGTGAAAGCCAAAGTTCTCGCCGCCCGGCGCAAACGCGCCGTCAATCCGGCATCTGCTGCACCACGCGGCTCGGCCCCTGCGCCTGCCGGTGCAGCCGCCGCGCGGGCCGGCGCGGCACACGCGCTTGAGCGCGCGCCCGGTCGGCCTCGATGGTCGCGATCAGTTCGTCGATCGGGGAGTCGAGCGGACGGTCCGGCGCCCACCTGGCCGCCCGGCTGCGGGGCACCTGGCTGTGGGGCACTTGGCTGCGAGGCGCGTGGTGCTTCAACGCCTTGCGCCGCGTCGGCATCACGTAGGCGATGACCCGCGAGCGTGGATAGAGGCCTTCGCCGACGCGCTTGTTGTGGTTGCCGGAGATGATGACCGGATTGCCATTCGGATCGACGGCGGTGACCACCCCGACATGGCCGCCGCGCTTGCCGCGCGTGAGTACGGCGATGGCGCCGACCTCCGGCTTCGAAATGCGCTTGCCGTAATAGGCGAAGGATCGGGCGGCGTCGGAATGGGTACCGGCATAGCCGAGTTTGGCCAGAATGAGGTTCATGAAGGTCGCGCACCACAGCCGCTTGCGGTCGGTCGGATTGGTGCCGAGATACTTGCGCGCTTCCACCACCAGCGCGGGCCAGCCGAACGCGGGCCTGGAGGCTGCCACCAGCCGCCGCACGTAGGATGGCACGCGGTAGATGACGCTGTGCCTGTACGTGCGCGCGCGGCGCGGCCTCGGCTTGGGCAGCACCTCGATGGTCTTGTGCGCGTGCCACGCCGTGCCGCCGGTGCGCGCGGCGGGACTGCCGAAAGCGGGAAGACTCAACGCCACGACTCCGGCACAGCCGATGGCGACGGCGATGTGAAACCTGAAACGCATGAAGGGGCCCCGTTCCGCAGTATTCTTGTTCCCGCGGCGCCGCGTCGTCCCACACGCGCGAACGCCGTTTCGGTTCAAAAAATTATCACGATGAGTTTTCGTGTAATGCGGCGATTGAATTAACGATGAAGTGGTTTACGCGAGCCCCGCTAACGTTAACGCGCACGCACCGCATCTTGCGCGATGCTTTCGCCACCCGAACGGACAACACGATCGGGCTGGAGCGACGCGCAAGACCAACGCGCAAAAAAACGCCCCGCGTCGTCGCGACGCGGGGCGCTGTCTTGCGATGTTCGCGACCGGATCAGTTAGCCGGCACGACGTAAGCGAGGACGCGGTGGCGCGGATAGACCGACACCGCCGTAGTATGATTGTGGTTGCCGGAAATGATGATCGGATTGCCATTGGAATCGACGCCGGCCACGACGCCCACATGACCGCCGCCGCGCCGGCGCATTACCGCGATGGAGCCGACCTTTGGACCCGAAACGCGCCGGCCGTAATGCAGGTAGCCGAGCGCCAGGTTGCCGCCGCCCTTGTGGCCGGTATCGCGCAGGATCTTGTCCACGAAGGCACCGCACCACAGCGTGCGCCGTTTCGTCGGGTTGGTGCCGATGTATCTGCGCGCATCAGCCACCAGAGCGTTGGTGAACAAGCCGCCGCCCGTATTCGCCTCGGCCAGAGCGGCGCGACCACGGGCGTGGCGCTTGGCGGCGCGGGTGCGCCGGCCGTGCGATCCGGCATTGTGTTTGCGCGCGTAGTCGGCGCGCATGACGGCATAGATGCCCGCCTTCTCCCCCTTCACGCTGTCCTGCGCCCTCGCGGCAACAGGCCGGACGTGGTGGTGGTGACGAACGGGACGTGCGGAAGCAGGGCTGGCGACCATCCCGGCCACCAGGGCCGAGCACGCCAGGAGCGCTGCACGTCTGTATCCAGGTCTCATGAAGTCAGGGTCCCTTTTATCGTTAGCATTACCGGCGCGCTGGGCAGAAACCGGCGCGAGGTCAAGGCGTACACGCCCAAGCAGCGTGGCAATTTCATGATATCCACAAGGTTATTTCATGCGGCATGCCGCGCTTGGCGGGGCCCAATACGTCATAATACGCAAAACCGTGCCCCTATACGCGTGTACGGTGGCTCAATACTTCATGATACGTTTGCTATGCCAAATCGGGCAGCCGCTATGCGGAGCCGCGCCCGCGCCCGGATTCTCAGTCCTTGCGGCCGAGCAAGAACACGGCCGGTTCGCCAAACGGGCTCCAGAACCACCATGGCGCGTTGAAGTACAAGGGTTAACCCCAGGGGTTGAACATCGCTGCCTTCTCCGTTTTGGCGCCTAGCTCGGTGCAGAGCTGCACGGAGTCCTTGATGGTGCCGTGGTGAATGGTGGGCATGTCGTACCAACTATGCGGCGGGATGTCGGTGCGCGGCATCTGCCCGAACAGCAGCAATTGCAGCCGTACCCGCCAGTGGCCGAAGTTCGGAAACGACACGATGGCACTGCCGTCGACGCCACGGGTTTTGCCATGTTTTCTTTGATTTCAAACCCTGCGGCCCCTATCAATGCGGCCATGGCCAAGCTCCCCGACAAGCCCGCGCTGGACGATCTGCGCAAGGAAATCGACCGCATCGACGAAGCGATGCATCAGCTCTTGATCGAGCGCAGCGAGATCATCGACCGGCTGATCGAGATCAAGGGTGGCCAGGATACCGGCTCCGCCTTCCGGCCCGCGCGCGAGGCCGCGATGATGCGCCGTCTCGTGCAGCGCCATAGAGGGCTGCTGCCACTCGATACCGCCGAAAGCATCTGGCGCGTCATCATTTCGACTTTCACATACGTTCAGTCGCCGTTCTCCGTTCACGCCGATCTCTCCGCCGGCGACGCCCTGATGCGGGATTCGGCCCGCTTCCATTTCGGCTTCACCGTCCCGTTCGTCGGCCACATGGGCGCCTCCGGCGTGGTGGCGGCGGTCTCCGAATCCAAGGGCGATCTCGGGCTGGTGCCGGCGCTCGCCGTGCCCGGCGCCGGCGCCTGGTGGAGCGCGCTCGAATTCGATACCGCGCCCAAGATCATCGCCCGGCTGCCCTTCGTGGAGCGGCCCGACCACCCGGCGGCGCTCCCCGTTTTCGTGCTGTCACGGGTGGCGCCCGACGCCATGGCGACCGAAGCCGCGGTCTGGAGCGTGCGGGTCGCCGGCTGGGGGGCGAAAGCGGCCGAAGCGTTGTCGATGCTGGCCGATTTTATCGCTGTCCCCGACCGCGCCTTCGACGGCGCCGCCCTGCTGGTGACCCTGCCGCAGGAAGTCAGCTTCGACCGGGTGAGCGAGACCCTCGTTGAGGCCGGCGCCACGGTCCGCGCCTCGGCCCTCGTCGGCAGCCACGCAACCCGTTATACCGTGGCCGCCGAAACGGGCACCTGAGACACCCACGGTGCCATCGCCCGCGAAGGCGGGCGATCCAGTAACCCCGGAGGCTCGGTGATTGCTGGATGCCCCCCTGCGCGGGGCATGACAGACTTCGAGGAATAGAAATGACGACCCGTCCGCAACCACGCCCCGGCGTGCTCGACATCGCCCCCTACATTCCGGGCAAGAGCAGCGCCCCAGGCGTCGACAAAGTCTTCAAGCTCTCCTCCAACGAAAGCCCGTTGGGGCCGAGCCCGCACGCGCTCGAGGCTTATCGCCGGGTGGGCGAGCATCTCGAAGATTATCCGGATGGCGCTTCCACCGCGCTGCGCGAGGCAATCGCGGCGGTCTACGGCCTCGATGCCGATCGGATCATCTGCGGTGCCGGCTCCGACGACCTGCTCAACCTGATCGCGCGTGCGTACCTCAAGGACGGCGACGAGGCGGTGCACGCTACCCACGGCTTCCTGATGTATCCGATCGCAACGATCGCCGCCGGCGCCAAGCCGGTGGTGGCGCCGGAGACCAACCACACGGCCAATGTCGACGCGCTGCTGGCGGCGGTGACGCCGCGCACCAAGGTCGTGTTCCTGGCCAATCCCAACAACCCGACCGGCACCTACCTTCCGTTCGACGAGGTCAAACGTCTGCACAACGGCCTGCCGCCGCACGTGCTGTTGGTGCTCGACGCGGCCTATGCCGAATACGTCCAGCGCAACGATTACGAGTCCGGCATCGAGCTGGTGGCGACCTCGGAAAACGTCGTGATGTGCCGCACCTTCTCCAAGATCCACGGGCTCGCGGCGCTGCGGCTCGGCTGGATGTACGGGCCGGCGCACATCGTCGACGCTATCAACCGCATTCGCGGGCCGTTCAACGTCAACGCGCCGGCAATCGCCGCCGGCATCGCCGCCATCCGCGACGCCGCGCACATCGAGTATTCGCGCACGCACAACGCGCGCTGGCTGCCCTGGCTGACGGAAGAGATCGGCAAGCTCGGCCTTAAGGTCACGCCGAGCGTCGCCAACTTCATCCTCATCCACTTCCCCGAGACGAAAGGCAAGACCGCCAAGGACGCCGACGCGTTCCTGACCAAGCGCGGCCTGGTGCTGCGCCAGGTCGGCGCCTATCACCTGCCCAATGCGCTGCGCATGAGCGTCGGCACCGAGGAAGCCAACTATCTGGTGGTGGAGGCGCTGGCGGATTTCTTGCGCTAAAGTCTGACGTATGAGAGTCTGACGTATGAAACCCATTATACGACAGCTGGCGATAATCGGTCAGGGCCTCATCGGCTCTTCGATTACGCGCGCAGCCGTCAAGCACGGGGTCGCACAGAGCGTCGTCGTAACCGATACCTCTGCAAAAGTTCGCGATCGTGTCAGGGAACTGGGACTTGGCGTCGCCAAGGTCGTCGATTCAAACACGGAAGTCGTCAAAGATTCGGACTTCATTATCGCCTGCATCCCGGTTGGCCAGTTCGGCGCATTGGCCGAGGAAATTGGAAACCGGATCGAGCCCGATGCCATTTTTTCCGATGTCGGCTCGGTCAAGGGTTCGATTGTCCGCGACGTCGAGCGCTTCATCCCGAAGAACGTGAATTTCGTTCCTGCGCATCCACTGGCCGGAACCGAATATTCGGGCCCGGATAGCGGAAAAGAAAACCTGTTCATGAATCGCTGGTGTATTTTGACCCCCTTGGGCGATCATCAATCCGCCGCCGTGAACAAAGCCGTTGCTTTCTGGCAAGGACTCGGGTCGCAAGTGCAGTTGATGAGCGTCGAGCATCACGACCGTGTGGTGGCGCTCACAAGCCACGTTCCTCATCTTATTGCATTCACGATCTTTCAGACTGCTCTTGACCAGGAGAAGGTCACCAACTCGGAAGTGATGAAATTCTCCGCCGGCGGCTTCCGGGATTTCACCCGCATCGCCTCCTCGAATCCGACGATGTGGCGCGATATTTTCCTGAACAACAAAGATGCCGTCTTGGAGGTTTTGCAGCAGTTCGAGGTCGACCTTCACAAATTGACAAAGGCGATCAAGGACGACGACGCGGAAACGTTATTCGAGATTCTTTCCGAGAGCCGGACCACGCGACGAAAGGTTATCGAGAAAGAGCACATTTCCGTGGTGACCGAAAAAGCGCGGCGCCAGAAAAAGGCAAAGCAGGAAGCGGTATTGTCCCGACCCTACAGTTCGCAAGACTGAGGTCTCACCCGCGCGCTGGCTTGCCTGACAGGGCTTGCGCCCGTTTTTTTGCTCCCTACGTGACCCGGGACGCCAAGCACGCCTTGTCACGAATTTGCCGCCGTGCTCTGTTGATTGCGGTGGCGACTCGCCGACAGCGTCGATTGCGCCTATCGGTTTCCCGAGCACACACGATCGCATGACATTCCTTTATCTCGTTTCGATCTGGCTGCTGCCGGTTCTTGTCGCGATCACCTTCCACGAAGCCGCGCACGGATATGCTGCCTACCTGCTCGGTGACGAAACGGCGTCACGGCTTGGCCGTGTCAGCCTGAACCCGGTCAAGCACATCGATCCTTTCGGCACGGTCATCCTGCCGGCGTTGTTGCTGCTCGGACAGGCGCCATTCCTGTTTGGATATGCCAAGCCGGTGCCGGTGAATTTCCGGGCGCTACGCAACCCCCGCAGCGGCATGGTGCTGGTCGCGGCTGCCGGCCCCGCAATGAATATCGCCTTGGCGATCATTGCCGCCTTCAGCTTCCATCTGCTCGTCTACGTGCCGGCGACGGCGGCCCAGTGGGTGGCGCTCAATCTGAAGAACGCGCTTATCATCAACGCCGTCCTGGCGGTGTTCAATCTATTCCCCTTGCCGCCGCTCGATGGGGGACGCATCGCGGTCGGACTACTGCCTAACGCATTGGCCACACGGCTTGCCCGGCTCGAGCCTTACGGGATGGCTATCCTTCTCGGGCTTTTCATTCTGCTGCCTTTGCTGGGCACGCAATTCAATCTGAACCTCGGCTTCGTGTCGCACTTCATTTCGATTGCGACAAATGCCGTTATCGAAGCCGTCCTTCGGCTGACCGGCAACATTTAGTTGCGCGATCCGGAATGCCCGCTCCTGCGGATTAAAACAGCTTCGGCGTCTGCCCGAGCGGGATAGGCCCGAGCGAGACCGCACCCTGGTCGAAGACGAGCGGCAGCGTCACCGCAGGCTTGCCTTCGAGCTTCGAATTGCCCTCGATCGCCTTGACGCCAAAGGAGAGATGCGAGCCCACCTGCTCGCGCGCGAGATTGCCCAGGCCCGGCGACAGCTTGTCGAGGAAGCCGGCGACCTTGTCCATCGCCGGCGATTTCTGCACCGTCATGCTGGCGCCGATGGCGTTGAGGAAATGCTCGAGGCCCGCGGCAGTGACGTTGAGCTTGCCCTGCAGATAGCCGTCGGCGGTGAGCGACAGCTTGCCGGCGCCGACCGCGAGCGTCTGTCCCTGGCTCAGCCGCGAGCGCGTGATCTCGATATAGCCGCCGTTCTTCTGGATCTCTCGAAACCGCGCCGGCCACGGCTTGGGCGAGAAGTCGTCAAGCCCGTGCAGCGTCGCCACGATGTCGCCGTCGACCGGCGCCGCCGCAGCCAGCCGCACCGCCGGCAGCGCCGCCTGCTTCATCGACAGCGCCAGCTCGATCACCGGCTTGTTCCAGACCGAGCCGCCCACCAGCCGGCCGTGGATTTCCATGTGGTCGGCCTGCAGCAGGGTTTCCTGCCCGGCGCCGGCCGCGCGCGCGAGCGTCGGGTTATCGAACACGATCGCCACCCGCTGCGGCGCCAACGGATTGCCGCCGACGCTGGCATAAGCCTGCTTCCAGTTGGCGACAAGCTCGGGCGCCTTGCCGGCTTCGCTGACGGTGAGCGGGCCGGTCACTTCCGCGATCAGCAGGTTCGGCGAATAGATTTGCGCCACGACAAGCGCGCGTTTGGTCTCGACGTCGAACGGCACGCCGCCGCTCTTGAAGCTCGCCGCCGCCGGCGTGCAATCGACCTCGATGCGGAACGGAAACCCGCGCAAGGTCTGCCGCCCGCAGGTATAGACGCGGCCGGCCTTGGCCTCGCGCGCGCGCCAGCCGGCGATCTGCCGCTCGGCCCGTTGCGCCGCGTAGAACCAGAAGGCGCTCCAGCCGCCGGCGAGCACCAGCAGCACCACGATCAAGGCGATGAAGCGCCGCTTGCGCCGGCGCACGCTTTCCGGTGTGGCCATGGGAAATTAGACACCTGCCGATTGCGGCGTTTCTGCGCCCGGGGACGCGTTCCACCTTCGCGCCCCGTCGTCTTGCGCCGGGGCATCCGGCCTGTTACGCGAACCGTATTCGCCGGGCCCTGTCAACGCTCGCGCGCCGCCCTTAAGATTTCCAGCCCGATTTCAGCCACATGACCCCGCCCCCCGACCCTTCCGCCGGCGACCTATGGGTGTTCGGCTACGGCTCGCTGATGTGGCGGCCGGGCTTCGACTACCTCGAGCGCCGGCCAGCGCGGCTAATCGGCGCGCACCGGGCGCTCTGCGTCTATTCCTTCGTCCACCGCGGCACGCCGGAAAAGCCCGGCCTGGTGCTCGGCCTCGACCGCGGCGGCAACTGCCGCGGCATCGCCTACCGGGTGGCGGCGAGGCGGCGTGAGGAGACGATTGAATACCTGCGCGGGCGCGAGCAGGTGACCATGGTCTACCGCGAGTGCATGCGCGCGGTGTGGCTCGACGACGATCCGGGCCAGCGCGTCACCGCCCTCACCTACATGGTCGACCGCGGCCACGAGCAATATGCCGGCAGGCTAAGCCTCGACCAGCAGCTTCATTATGTGCGCCAAGGCCACGGCCGCTCCGGCATCAACCGCGATTACGTGCTCGACACGGTCAAGGAGATCGAGCGCCAGGGCTACCGCGACGTGCCGCTGCATCTGCTCGCGGAGCGGCTGAAGGGCCCGCACGAAAAGGCGCGGTGAGCGGCCTGCGGCGCGCCGGGTTTAAGCTCGCATGCGGAAGCCTGGGCGCGAACGCTGCAGGTCACGGACGGGCCAATTCAGGCATCGGCGTTGAATTGGTCCCGTCAGAACCTTAATCACCGTCGTCCACGAATGGATTTTGTTGGCGAATTGGCGCAGTCGCCAGAGTAATATTCCGCCGGCCATTCGTACGGTCATTAGGCGACGAGGATTGCGGGGCCTCACGAGATCGGTCGAACAGAACCTCTCCGGCATTGCCTCCAAGAGACGCCAGATCATCTCGTTCGCATGTTGCCGCAATTGCTAGTCCGATCGAGGCAAGGTGAGCCCGACGGTAACAATATACAGCAAGCAACGCCCTTGCCTTCGGTGAGACTGTGGCAACGAGTTCGTTCAGCCCATGCGCGTTAGCGCGGTACAACGCGCCCAGCAATTCATCCGAGACAGGACAAGGCTCGTCCTCAAGAAGCGCGCGGTGTTCCGGCAGCATCGTGATGTCTCCGAGGTTTCCCATGGGGACTATCCAGTGCGACGCGTTAAGGTGGTGTTAACCCAGGAGGGTATTACGGGCCGGTCATATCGGTTTTGGGTCAAAGACGGTCTAGTCAACCGGCCCTAATTTCAAGCCTTTGGCCTCTGTTAGTCCAGTACCGACCGTTCGTGGCAACAGTTCGCTTGTCCGGAAAGGGCCACAAGCGGCCGTAGAAGATTCCTAGACATCAACTAAGGAATTCTATGCCGTATTTCGCCGCAACGGCTCTGAAGTCTTTCGCGCCATTCGGTTGCGACCGGCTGCCAGCGACGGGGGCACCGACTTCGGCAATGAACGCATCGAAGATACCGCCTGGTGAACTGATAATTAGCTCACGGCCCGTTTCCGGTCCGAGGCTCTTGAGGCTATGCGGTACGCCCTTCGGCACAAACATGACCTCGCCCGGCTCAAGCGTCAGTCTTTGATCGCCAAGCTGGCAATCGAATCGACCCTCGCAGATGAGGTGGGTCTCATCGTAGGTCGCGTGGCGATGAAGGCCTGCGCCTGACTCGGGTGGCTCGATTGTTTCGCAAAGGGTATAGGCTCCGGCATTGTCCGACGCGGTTGTCTTGAAGGTCAGGGTGATCTGCCCGAGCTTGTAGCTCGTCCCGTCGCCCGGGCAGAAGCGTTTTGGGCTTGTGTTTGGCGGCATGGATGTCCCGCTTTCCATATTCAGGCGACCTTACTCGGCGGGTGCTAATTTTGCCGCGCGGGCTTGCGGCGCCGGGCGGAAGACCAGAATCGCAAAGAGCAGCATGTCGGCCAGGATAAGCAGCGAGCCAACAGTCGCGATCGGTTCGCCAAAGGGGTGCCCGAGATAGATCGCCGCGATGCCGCTAGTCATGACAATCGTTGCGACGACCCACAGACCGACCTGGGCCGCAGCCAACCGGCTGGCATCAAGGGCAGGATGAAGCCGGTAGTAGAAGCCCATGAGAAACAAGGAAACCCAACCGAGCAAATTCAAGTGTGCGTGGGCCGGCATGACCGAATGATCATGGGACGCCGCCATAATGATTCCGATCACCATGCCCGTGAGCGCAAAAATCACCGCAAATCTGAAACAGAGCGTCGATGCCTTCATGGACCCCTCCCAGCTATCCATCACATCAGGCCGATCGCGAAACGACAGCCGTGAACTGCAGGCTGAACCCTAGCTGTCGTGATCTCCTTTAAATCGGCCGCCCCCGCGGGCACTGAGGCTTAGCCCATCGGCGGGATATCGGGCAGCCCACAAGGCTGGCGACGAGCTCTACAAAAATGTATAACTCAGCGATGATCAACTGGAACGATCTGCGCTATTTTCTCGCCGTGGCGCGCGAGGGAAGCACGTTGGCGGCGGCCAAGACGCTCGGCGTCAGCCAGCCGACCGTACAGCGGCGACTGGCCGCTCTTGAGGAGCAGACCGGCCGGACATTAGTGGAGCACCATCCGACAGGCTATCGGCTGACCGGCCTCGGAAGGCGCCTCGTGCCTTACGCTGCCCGGATCGAGGAAGATGTCGCGGAGTTCGAAAGGCGTTTAGCTTCCAGCGATCGGAGACTTCTCCGGCGTCATCCGAATCACGTGTCCGGAGGCCGACATTGCCCACCTATTGGCACCTATATTCGACCGCTTTCGGGCGGAACATCCGCGATTGCGTCTTGAGTTTTTATTGACCGACCACAAGCTCAACCTCTCCAAAGGAGAGGCGGACGTCGCGATACGCGGTGGGGAGCAGCGCGATGATATCCTCATTGGTCGGAAGATCGCAGACACTCCCTGGGTCCTCTACGCAAGCCGCGATTATGTGAAAAGGCGGGGCAAACCCGAGCGTCCCGAGGATATCGCTCGTCATTCACTGATCGGCTACACCGGCCCGATGGCGAACTTGCGTAGCGTGCGATGGCTGCAATCAACCGCGCCAAAGGCACCGGTCGCCGCTTACAGCAACAGCGTGCTCGGCGCCTTATCGGCTGCGAAATCGGGTAGTGGACTGGCGCTGCTGCCAGCCCACGTCGCGAACACCGAGCGTGAACTGGCACGCGTTTTTAGGCTCCGCCCAGAGTTCACCGAACCGCTCACACTGCTGGTCCATCCGGACCTGCGCAAGACGCCGCGCATCCGCGCTTTCATCGATTTCTTTTTCTCCGAAATCAGCGTAATCCGATCGCTGTTGCGCAGTGACGTGCCCCAGAATTAGCGATGAATTTCATCGCGCCTGTAATGTTAGCTTCGGGTCAGGTTGCGATCTACCCCTTAACCTCCGGGCCCGGGCAGTAGCCGGAATGGCCAGGCAGCGGACCTGAATTCCAGCGCCCTGTCCGCCGGCGCATGCTGATCAGCCTCGCTAACAGAGGAGATCCAGCATGCAAGCCGACCTAATACGCGAACCGACAATCTCGGCCAAAGTCCCGTGGAATAAGGGCAAAATGATCGGAGCAAAGCCGCCCCTCCGGATCAAAAATGTCTGGTCCATCCGAACCAAGCTTCAGGTCGATGGTCGGTTACGGGATTTGGCGATGTTCAATCTGGCTATCGACAGCAAGCTGAGGGGCTGCGATGTCGTCGCCCTAAGGGTCGAAGACATCGCCCCGCACGGCGCAGCCCTCGACCGCGCCACCGTCCGCCAGAAAAGACCGGACATCCCGTCCGGTTCGAGCTGACCGAACAAACCCGTGAAGCCATCGACGCCTACATGAGGGTGACCGAGAGGCGGCCCGGCGACTATCTCTTCCCGAGCCGACGCTTTCCGGGGCGGCCACTCACGACGAGACAGTACGCCCGGCTCGTTTCCGATTGGATTACCGGAATCGGCTTGGATGCCAGCTTCTATGGCACCCACTCGCTGAGGCGGACCAAGGCCACCCTCATCTACAGGCGCACCGGCAATCTCCGAGCGGTGCAGCTTTTGCTCGGTCACCGCAAGATCGAGAGCACCGTCCGATACCTCGGGATCGAGGTCGATGACGCGCTCGCTATCGCCGAGCAGGTAGACGTCTGAAGTACCTGGGCAGAGCGGAACCGCTCTGCCCTCCTCCTAAAGGAAGGAGTGGGCCATGAGCGGCAGTAAAACGGTCACATATTTGCGCTGGTCATCATCGTTGCTGCAACCACTGCGCAACCTTAGTTTTGGCGCCGTTTGCGTTCCGCTTCGTCCCATGCGGTGAGTGCCTGATAGTCTGGCACGAAGCCGAGCCCCTTCTGCGCGTCCGACGACAATACCGTCTGCGATGTAACGACATCGACAAGAGCTGGTGCGTTCTCCAAGGCTCGCTTCAACGCTGACCCAAGTTCTTCTGGCTTCTCGACGCGCTCACCGTGCAGACCGAGCGCCCGCGCCATCCCGGCATAGTCGGAATGCCGCAGCGTCGTACCGACGACGCGGCCACCATAATTCATCTCCTGATCGAGGCGCTCGATGTTCCAGGCAGCGTTGTTGGAAACGATGAACACGCACTTGGCGCCGTGACGAACGGCGGTGTCGATCTCCATGGCGTTGATGCCGAAAGCCCCGTCGCCGTTGACCGAAATCACCTGTCTGTCCGGCAGCGCCAGCGCGGCGGCGATGGCGAAGGGCACACCCACGCCGAGGCAGCCGAAAGCGCCCGCATCCATATACGTCTTGGCCTGCAAGCCGGTGCGCGCAAAGCTCAACAGGTCACCACCATCGGCGATGGCGATGTAATCCGGATCGGCGAGTTCGGCGATGCTGTCGAAGATCGCACGCGGATGCACTTTTCCGTCCTCGCCCGTCGCCGGCCGGGCCTTGCCGTCGGCGCCGGCCGTGCGGGCGCGGTGCCGCTCGCGCAAGCCTTCGGCCCAGGCCTTGTCGATGCCGCTTTCGCGGTTGCCCGCGGCATCAACCATTTCCGTAAGCGCGAGCGCGGGATCGGCCAGCAGTTCCGGTTCGCCGCGACGGTTATCGATCAGTTCGCCGGCATTGTCCGCAATACGGATGAATGTCGCGTGCGGAAACACCGCCGGCGAGCCGTAGCCCATCTGATAATCGAGTTTGCGGCCGACCAGCAGGACGACGTCGGCGTCGGTCATGGCTGCGGCGCGCATAGCCGCGACAGTCGACGGATGATCGGCCGGCACCAGACCGCGGCTTTCCTGGGTATCGAGATACAGCGCGCCCGTCGCATCGAGGAGGCGCACGAGGGCGTCGCCGGCATTACGCGCACCTCGCCCGGTGACAACAAGCGGACGCTTCGCCGACCAGAACACGTCGACGGCCTGCTTGACCGCGGCCGGGTCGGGAGCCAGCTTGCGCGGCGACTTGGCCGCCATCCATTCATCCAGCACCAGTTGCGGCGGCACATGCGTGCGCAGCACATCGGTCGGGATCTCGACATAGACCGGGCCGGGCTCGCCGATGTCACCCATGGCGCGCGCCACCGCTTCGTCGAACTCGCGCATCGCCTGCTCTGCAACGCGCAGGGTGCGCGATGTTCGCGTCACCGACCGCAGGATGTCGACGTGAGGGATGTCCTGCAACGGTCCCATGTTGGCCTGCGGCCGCGACGTGCAGCCGCCGATCAGCAGCACCGGTGCGCGAGCGAGCGACGCGTTGGCGATGGCAGTCACGGTGTTGGTGACGCCAGGGCCCGCGGTGACCATCGCGACGCCGAATCCGCCGGTAAGTTCGGCATGCGCATGTGCCATGTGAACGGCCGCGCCTTCATCGCGCACATCGACGATCCTGATGCCTTGACGCGCGACGTGATCCCAAATCGGTTGAATGTGACCGCCCTGCAAGCCGAAAATCCGATCCACGCCACGCGCCGCAAGAAACCGCGCGATCCAGGCGGCGCAAAACTCCATATCGGCATTGAGATCGAGAGGCGCATTGGTCATGGCGTTTCCTTCTTGGCGGTCTTTTCTTGTTGCAGGCGAAGCAGCCGGTGCTGGATCTTGCCGGTCGCGGTGCGCGGCATGTCCTCATCGCGGATAAAAGCGATCGAGCGAGGCCGCTTGTAGCCGGCGATGCGGCTGCGGCACCATTCGATGATCTCGTCCCCGCTCGACGCCGTCCCTTCGCGGGCGACGATGACGGCATGTACGCGCTCACCCCATTTGACGTCGGGCAGGCCTATCACTGCCACGTCTTTGATGTTCTCGTGGGTAGCGAGCAACGCCTCGATCTCCGACGGATAGACGTTCTCGCCGCCTGAAATGATCATGTTGCTCTTGCGGTCGACGAGATGGATATAGCCTTCTTCGTCACGCCGGGCCATGTCGCCAACGCTGCAATAGTCGCCGCGGAAGGCCTCCTTGGTCTTTTCCGGCAGCTTCCAATAGCCATTGAAGGTGTAGTCGTTGCAGGAAAACAATTCGCCCGGCTCGCCGTCCGGCACATCGTTGCCGTCGGCGTCAAGCAGGCAAATCGCCCGCGAACCGACGCATTCGCGTCCCACCGAGCCGAGCTTATCGAACTGCTCGTCGGGATGCAGCATGGTCACCCAGCCGGTCTCGGTCGAGCCGTAGAGCTCGAACAGGCCGCTATTCTTGAAATACTCCATGATCGCGAGCTTGGTCTCGCGCCGCGCCGGCGCCGACGAGATCATCAGCTTTGTCACTGTATCCACATTATATTTGGCGAGTCGCGCGTCCGGCAGGTCGAGCATCATGCTGTAATGGGTGGGAACCAGCGATGTAAAGCTGGCACCGCTTTCGGCAAGGGCATGCACCAGATGCTCGGGGTCGAAGCTCTTGCGGTTATAAATGGTGCACGCTGCGCCGCAGAAGCTGAACGCGCCATAAAAGTACAACGAATTGGCATGGCACATTGGCATTACGAGCAGCGCCGAGTCTTGCCGCGACAGACCGAGTTCGATTTCGCTCACCAACGACAGCATGGCCCCGCCGCGATGATTGCGGATCGCACCTTTCGGCCTACCGGTAGTGCCGGACGTATACATCAGCATCCACGGATCGGCGCCGTCGACGGCGAGCGACGGCGGACGATCGTGAGCACGCGCCAGCAGGTCCTCGTAAGCGCTGAAACCGGTTGGGCACGACGCGACGCCGAACACGATGATGTTGCGGTCGAGGATCGGCAGTACGGCACGGATTGTCTCGATGGTACCAATCAGCTCGTCCTGCACGATCAGAGCGCGCGCCCCGCAATCTTCAATGATGTAACGTGCCTCGGGCGCGGTAAGCCGGAAATTGACCGGCACCGCGACGATGCCGGCGAGCGCGGTAGCGGCATAAATCTCAAGCCACTCGACCGCGTTATAGGCGAGCACTGCAACGCGGTCACCCTTCAAGAGCCCGAGGCCGGTCATCGCATTCGCCAACCGGCAGGCCCGCTGATACCAGAGCCGGAAGGTCATCTTTCGATCAAGATCGCCGGCGCCGATCTTGTCCGGCGTCAGGCGCGCATGCATCGCTAGTGCTTCACCGGCATTCGCCAACCGCGACATGAACACTCCCCTCGCGGACGTGCAATAAGAGACATTCTGCCGTGACCGTTCTCGGCGTGCAACATTTGCACAACCTCTCCCCTTGGCACTCGTCCACGTGCTAATGCAACTGGACGTGTGGCTCAGCGTGCCACCCATAGTTCAAGGACACGCGCCAAGCTCATGCCGGGCCGGAAGTTCAGTTCTTCAGAAAGCGCCGGAGGTTCCGCTCGAGGTCAGAAGCTGTCGTGAGCACTTCGGGGACTACGCCTTGCTCCTTGATGATGGTGATCAACCCCCTCGACATCATTTTCCCCGAGTGCGTCGCGATCTCGGCCGCGGTGCCGGGTTCTTCAGGCCCGTCAATTGGGCGCGCAACGCGCCAGGCGTCAGCCCAGTTTCCCTCCGGATGAATTTGACAAAGTTGGTTGCCTCGCTGAAGCCGAGACGATCGCCAACACTCGCAACCGGCAAGACCGAGTGGGCGAGCAGACGCTTGGCCTCGAGAACAATCCGATCGACCAGAACGGCCTTGGCATTCCTGTCGGCAACCAGCCGCGCAGCCCGCGCCAGACCTTTTTCAGAGCATCCAAGATGCTTGGCGTAGCGCGCAACATCATGCCAATTGGTGAACTGACGTTCAACAGCTGCGCAATAGCGCCTGAACCTCTCGACCAAAAGCGGCTGCACCGCCTCGTTGGCCATTGAGGCCGCCCCGTCCATGTGCAGGCGTGTGATCAAGGCCTCAACCTGACTCCGCAACAGCGCGTTCAGTACAGCCGTCGGGGCGCGACGCGCATCGTCCGCCATGCGATCGAAAGTCTCGCTAACTGCTCGCTGTGTCGCCGCCGACAGCTTCAAGTGCGTAGGCAAGGATTCTAGCCGCTGCATCATCTCGAGCTCCGCGACCACTT
Organism: uncultured Pseudomonadota bacterium; assembly: GCA_963829785.1. Lineage (GTDB taxonomy): Bacteria > Pseudomonadota > Alphaproteobacteria > Rhizobiales > Xanthobacteraceae > Pseudolabrys. The sequence goes on from CAWHJZ010000047.1 coordinate 119,390, forward strand.
TGCTGGCGCGCGAGCGCGATGGCAGCAGTTCGGGACGAAGTACCATAAGCCAACCGTCCCAGCCGGACAGATCGCCGAAGCGATGGACCTGGCCTGGCTGCAACACAATGAGCGCGCCGCGCGAGCAATCCAGCATGTCGAAATCGACCACGTGAACATACCGGCCAGCGGTCACGTAGAGCAGGCAATGAAAGTCGATGCGCTCGAAGCCACGAAGCTCGACGTCCCCTGCCCGACGTTCCAATTCCCGCGCAGAATATAGCTCGACATCAAGCGCGTAGTCCGCTGGCGGTGCGTAGGTGACCGGCGTGACGGGGCCGTGGCGCGGAGCACGAGATTGGCGTTTGGCCGGCATAGTGTCCGTTTTTTACCACTGTTCGCCCGAGATGTACCTCGATCGATGAAGCTGCGTCGCACACAGTCCGTACCGCAACAAGCATAGCCAATTTTGAAGGAGACGAACATGTCGGCAGAAAGTGAAGTTCGCGCCGCGTCCGAGACGTTCTATTCAGCCTTGAACCGCATGGCGGCCGGCGAAGCCGGAACCATGTCCGGGATCTGGTCGCACGGCGCCCAGGTAACGGCCTTTCATCCGATTGGCGGACGGGATGTCGGCTGGGAAAAGATCAGCGATAGCTTTGAGCAAGTGGGCAAGATCGCCTCGGGTGGCGAAATCAAGCTCACCGACCAGATCATCCAGGTCGCCGGCGACATGGCCTGCGAATCCGGAACAGAGAAAGGGTACCTGTCACTGGCCGGGCTGCGAGCCTCCATCGATCAACGCGTGACCAACGTCTATCGCCGGGAAGGCGGCACCTGGAAGGTGATCCATCACCACACGGATCTGTCACCGGCCATGATGGATGTCTTGGCCAAATTGCAGGCAAAAGCCTAAAGCAGAGCCGACGCAAGTCCCCCGCTCGCATCTTGCTAAGCGAGGGACTTGCGGCTGGCCACCTCAGCAAACGGTGACGTGGCCGACTTCCGTTGTGGGCATATATCGGACGTCCGCCTCACCCGACCAAATTCGTCACGCAAGCGGAGGCGGCGGCCGACTTGATGTGCATCAAAGAACAGGCAGCACGCGGCGACTTATCATTTCAATATTCTGCATAATGGAGAGACCGGATGGCCGCACGTTCCAAAACCGCCAATCCATTGCTGCCTTGGTGGATTGGTTTGGCAATTATTCTCGCCGCCGTCTTCTATGTCGGCTATCAGTTCACAACCCTTGAATGCGGAGCCGGAACAGCGGGTTTCTTGGCCTTCATCGTGCTTGGCGTGGTGCCCGCCGTCTATCTGAGCCTGATGTACTTGACTCTCAAGAGCCAAGCCGAGAGGGAGCGAATGTGACCTCGAATGCAAATCATGCGACGGCGGAGTCCCCCGCTCACCCAGATCGGGGAAGAATTGGCGCCAGCTTGCTTTAAATCCTTGGCAGCGCATCAATCACCCGATCCGATGCAAGGGTGGCTTATTGGTGCCCCGTTCCCTTGAGCGGGAGACCGTTAGCGGACTGAGGGCTTTGCCGAGATTGCCGTTATCCACGCGAAAAATAGCGCTGGGGGTTCATGGCGTTGACATGTGTCAACGAGCAGTCCGCAAAAGCAGGGATTCTCTACCATTACTCATGTGCAAGATTTTCTTCGTCGTCCTGCTGTTGCTCTCCGCGGTCTGCCTCAATGCGGTGCCATCGCCCGCGCAGGGCGTCAAGCCGGTTGAGATGGTCCTATTCTACGGCCGTGGCTGCCCGCATTGCGCGGGGATGCGAGACTTTCTGCGGGTGATGCGAGGGAAATACCCGGCGCTGCACGTGCACGAATACGAGGTCTATTTCAACGCCGCTAATGATCGCTTGTTCGAACGCATGGCGAATGCTTACCGGGTCGAGATTCTGGGCGTGCCGACGGCATTCCTCGGAAAGCAGGTGTTCCCCGGCTATGCCGACGAGATGCAGTCGGAGGTCGAAGAGGCGATCCGCTTATGCCTTGCGCAAGGCTGCATATCGCCGCTGACGCGCGTTTCCGGCGTAACGGCACACGCCCGCCCGTTGACGTTCTCGGCGGTGTTGCTCGGCGCCGCGGTCGATGCCATTAACCCGTGCGCCTTCGCTGTGTTGATCATTCTCATAACGGCGGTGCTCGGCGCTGGCGGCCGCAGACAGGCGCTTTACGCTGGGCTCGCCTTCTCCCTGTCGATCTTCGTCTCGTATTATTTGATGGGAATAGGGCTTTACTCTGCTGTGGAAGCAGCCGGCATTAGCCGCGCCATCTACATCGCGGTTGCGATGCTGGCCGTGTTGATCGGCCTGTTCAATCTCAAGGACTATCTTTGGTACGGCAAATGGTTCGTCATGGAGGTACCACTCTCCTGGCGACCAACGCTAAAGAAGACGATCCGCAGAGTGACCTCCGTGCCGGGGGCGTTCTTCACAGGTCTGGTGGTGAGCCTGTTCTTGCTGCCGTGCACATCAGGTCCCTACATCGTGATCTTGGGGCTACTGGCGCAGACCGAGACCCGGCTGAGTGCGATGTTGTGGCTCGTGCTCTACAACATCGTGTTTGTCATACCGATGATCACCATCACGGCGGCGGTCTATCTCGGGTTGACCACTGCTGAAAAGGCGGAAGCCTGGCGCACCGGTCACCTGCAAGCACTGCATCTCATTGCCGGCACGGTCATCCTGCTACTCGGCCTCGCGATGGTCGCCTCGCTGTGGCTTGGTTACGTGTAGTCTGGTCGCCGTCGTCACGACACAGCACGAATACTCCGGACGCGGCGCCGTCCGACACAGGTCTGCCCTGGATAGCCGAAGTCAGCCTCGAGCCTGCGGACTGCCGGGACGAGCCAATAGTCGTCATCCGCGTTCAGCCGATATAGAAGAGGCCGCCAACTAAGGCGGCCTACTCTTCGACGATCTGTATCTGAGCGCACCTTTCGCATCGGAAATAGCGTACGCGCGAATGGTCTTTTTGCTTGGGCTGAGGGTGCTCTGGGATCTCCGTCATCAGAACAAGGGGACCACCACAAGCCTTACATTTGAGTGGCTTTTCGCGCTCAAGTAACATCGTAGCATTTGAGAGTGCTAACCACGCCGCAATTTCTTATCGGGTGGCGAATCAATGGCCGTCGATTTGGCCTCCTCCTCCGCTAACAGCGTCAGGATGCGTTTTCGTTCCGCCTCGTCGGTCGTAGTTTCCAAGAGGGAACGATAATGCTTGATGTTTTCGCAGATGATGAAGCGACGCATGGCCGGCCCCCCTACGGTGGCACTCGGCAAAAAAATACATGCTAATGATATCGTCAGCTAGGTCAGCCGATCAAGTTAACAATTTGCGACCACGCGCAAAGAGAAAGGCCGCGTCGGGGAACGCGGCCTTCGGGGGAACGCAGGGACGCTGATGGGTATATCCACCCATCGGGGTATCGTTAACGTATTCCACGCAAGTTCCACACTCTTTGCGCTAGATCAAATTAGGCCACTCCCAGATTCAAAGTAGGCCGCCGTGGATCGAAACGGGTCATTACCCCGCAGGTGAAAGGAACAAATTGGAAATTTGGAATATTTCGGCGACTGTAGCGAACAGTGTGCCAATCCGCTGAGATCGGTGGTCTGGTCTGGGTCAAACCCGGACAGGTGGAAATAGTCCTTGGAAATTCCGCGAGCTCATAGCGGGCAGAGCAAATCATCACGGCGCGTCAGATGATACTCTTCGCTGGATGAATGACGGGACTCAGGTCACCCCTGTATTGCCGTTCGGCATAGATTGCATCGATCAGCATGAAGTTGCGGAAATCAAGCAGGGCACTTGCGGGATGTGTCTGGATCAATGCGACACCGAGTTAACTGCACGTGCGCGGAGCCGATAAAACTGGATAGCCTTTTTAGCTGTCACCGGATCCAGCCGAGCATAGGTTTCAAACGCTAAGTCCAAGTTTAGCGGTTCGCCACTTCTTGCTTGCGTCTTCAGCAACAAAATTGCCTTAACAGTATCCCACAATAGACCTGAGCCTCTTGCCATAACGATAATATGCTCAAACCGATCGTCCACCAGTGCGCGCTCGATCAGGGTTAGCGGCAGATCACAGATATGTGAAAGCAAAATGGCCGTCTCGTCGAACTTTCCAGCAGTGGCATACTCGGCCAACCCAAATTCACCCAGACACCCCTTCGCCTCTAACAACTCAACATTTGAGCGAGCAATAGCGTAGTCGAGAGAGGACGCACGCGCCTTCTCTTGTATCCGACGCGACGCTGAAGCGACTATCTCCAAAATTGAGCTGGAATTTCCCGGATTCTGATGTTTCAACTTGGTCTTCAATGACTCCGACGCATCGGCGAACAATCTGACGAGGTGAGCTCGCGGGATTTCAGGACGGGCCCAAATGCAAGTTGCAAGCTCATCCGAATTAGTCGACCTTTGAACAAGCCTGGAATAACCTAATTCAGAGAATTTCGCCCCTCGATTGCTCGCTACGCTCAGTGCAACACGCTCATCGCCCCGATCAACAAGAACGTCCGTAACAAGCGCCTCCAAGTTCTTACGATGCGAAATAGCAAGTAGATGAGCCTGACTCTTGGCCTCGGCGCCCTCAATCAGCGTTTCGTTGTCAATCACTTCGGACTGAGAGAGCATAGGACCAGCCACATTGATAGCATCATCTAGAGCCAATGCGCGAACCGTTTCTGGCGGCGCATTTGTGATTGGAGCCAATAATTGACTAAAGCGGGCTCGCGCCGATGTATCAATCTCTTCTAAAAGGCGCTTCATGACTTGATCGAATACAGCGGTATGTTCATTCGAAAGCGACCCGCTCGTCACGATAAAAAGGTCAGTTATGCGCCGCATTAATTCGGCGCGCTCACCAATCTTCTTATCGCCAAGCGCGCATTCTAGCTCCTTGACCATTGCTTCCGTAGAGATCGACATATTTCTTCAGCGCCCCTCTTTAAACGGCCTTTCTGCTCTTCTCCATGGTCACAAATTCAAGTGACCCTACTGGCCCCGGTTGCGCGAAAAAGTACCCCTGCAAGAGGTTTATGCCAGAAAGTCGCAATAATTCACATTGCTCAGATGTTTCAATTCCCTCAGCGGTAACCGCCATATCAAAGCCACGCGCCAGCGTAGTAATGGAAGCTATGATAGCTGCGGCGTGTAAATCAGTCGGCAACCCTTTCACGAATGATTTGTCGATCTTGACCTTGTCGAAGGGAAACATGGTGAGATAGCTCAAGGAGGAATAGCCAGTCCCAAAATCATCTAGAGCAATCGATACTCCAATATTCTTTAGCTGCTGCAAAACGACGCCGGATCGTTCAACATTTTGCATGAGAGTGGACTCGGTAATTTCCAACTCTAGCCGCTCAGGTGGCAAACCTAACTCAACAAGCGCGCATAGAACGACATCGAAGAGCCTTGCGCTGCGGAATTGAGACGCAGATAAATTGACGGAGAGAGCAACATGGGACGGCCAAGAGACGGCATCTAGACACGCTCGCTCCAAAATCCACTCGCCCAACGGCTCGATAAGCCCAGCTTCCTCGGCAACCGGAATGAAGCGATCGGGACCCAGGAGGCCATCAATGGGGTGGCGCCACCTGACTAACGCCTCAACCCCGGACACTTGTAGTGACTTTGCGTCGATAATGGGTTGATAATGAAGCTCGAATTCATCTCGGGCGAGAGCGTTCCGCAAATCGACGATAGTTTGATGGCGAATGGCAACGCTCTTGCTCATTTCTTCATCGAAGAATTGAAAATTATTGCGCCCTTCTGATTTCACCCGATAAAGCGCTAGATCGGCCTTTTTAAGGAGTTGGCCAGCATCGGTACCATCCATGGGAGCGAGGGCTATACCAAGGCTTACCCCAATGGTTACATCGTGTTCGTCTAACCGAAATGGCCTACTGATCAACTCCAAGATACTCACAGATAGATTGATTGCGGCTTCTCGCTGATCAGCCTCACTGCTCTGAATGATCGCAAATTCATCACCGCCAAGCCGAGCCAATATATCCGCTTCACCTAAAAGAGACGATAGGCGATGCGCCACCTCTTTTAGCAGCCCGTCACCCGCCGCGTGGCCCAGTGTATCGTTAATGTCCTTAAATCTATCTAAATCGAGCAAAAAATCGCGAACGTATCGACCGTCTGCCGGCAGGACTCGACAGCACGATGCAATTTTTCTTTTAGAACAGATCTATTATAGAGCCCGGTCAAGGAATCGTTGTTGGCTAAATCGACAATCTTGGCTTCCGCGTGCTTTCGTGCCGTAATGTCAATTCGGATGGCCATATACGCAATGGGCTTTCCGTTCAGCCCAAGCTGGGGGACAATTGTTGTGTCGACCCAGTATTCTCTGCCATCTTTTGTTCTATTGCAGACCTCACC
>CAWHJZ010000048.1:0-324324 GCA_963829785.1 uncultured Pseudomonadota bacterium
GATGCCGGGCCCTTCGCGCTGGAAATTGGTGCAATAGGCGAACGACATGTTGCGGTCGCGGTCGCACCAGGCGAAGGCGCCGCCGGTGCCGGTGTGGCCGTAGGCCGCCATGTTCTTGCCCATGGGCACCGTCTCGGGCTCGTTGTGCATGAAGCCGAAGCCCATGCGCAGATAGCGCTTGGTCATGATGCAGTCGCGCTCCCACACCAGCCAGCGCGTGCGCTCGACGCCGCCGGGGCTGAGGATGCGGACGCCGTCGAGCTCGCCGTCCATCGCCAGCATGGCGTAGATGCGCGCCATGGCGCGGGCATTGCCGTGGCCGCCGAAGGAGGGCACCTCGATCTCGCGGATTTCCGGGATGTTCTGGAAATAGTCGATCTTCGGCTGCGACTTGAAGGCGCGGCCGAGCGGCGTCGAGGGATCGGACGAGATGTGGAAGAAGGTGTTCTTCGGGTTCTCGTGCATGTCGCTGACGCGGGCGATTTCGTCGGGCCGTGAGGCCGATATTGTAGTCGGCGCCGAGCTTCTCGCTGACTTCCTTGCGCAGGAAGCTGCCCACCGTCTCGTTGGTGACGCGGCGGATCACCTCGCCGAGCAGATAGCCGATATTGATCGAGTTGTAGGCGCCATAGGTGCCGGGCACCCAGGCGGGCTCCTGCTGCTCCAGCGCCTTGATGTGTTCCTCCCAGCGGAACCAGGAGCCGGGCGTGGCGCGGTCGCAATAGATGACGCCGCAGGTGTGCGAGAGGATATGGCGGATGAGCACGCCCTCCTTGCCGGCCTGCGCGAATTCCGGCCAGTAGTCGGCGACCGGCGCATCGAAATCGACCTTGCCGCGGTCGATGAGGATGTGCATGCACAACGAACTCATGCTCTTGGCGATCGAGTTCATGATGACGATGGTGTCTTCCTGCCACGGCTCGGTGCGGGCGAGGTCCTTGTGGCCGCCCCACAGGTCGACCACCTTCTTGCCGTCCTTGTAGACGCAGACGGCGGCGCCGATCTCGCCGCGGCGGCGGAAATTGTCGGCAAAGGTCTCTTTGACGGCGGCGAATTCCGGCGCGCAGGTGCCGTTGATGAGAAGATCGGTCGTCGGTGAGCGTATCGGTCATGTCCGAACTCCATCGCAATGTTCGTATTGTGCTGCTGTGGTGGTCCGATGTCTACCCCGGTGCGGGTGGAGCGATACGAATGCTCTGTCTGGCGATTGTGTTGTGGGCAGGGATGACCAGTCCCCACTGAGTTGTCCGATTGGAATGTTAGTTTAGAGCCGGCATTTCCGCCACCATTGTTGTTGCTGGCCAGACCAGGGCCTCAGGTGCCGGCGGTCGATATCCCAGCGACGAGTGAGGCCGTACGGTGTTGTAGTGCTTTCGCCATTGCTCGATGACGATCTGCGCCTCTCTCAGGCTGTAAAAGATCTCTCCGTTCAGCAGCTCATCGCGGAGCTTCCCATTGAACGACTCGCAGTAGCCATTCTCTCAGGGGCTACCTGGTTCGATGAACAAGGTTTTTGCCCCAACCTGCGCCAGCCAGTTGCGTACAACCTTCGCAGTCATCTCCGGGCCGTTGTCAGAACGGATGTGCTCGGGCACGCCCCGCATCAGCATGACATCGGCCATCGCCTCGAGGACGCCAAAGCTATTGAAGCGGCGCGCCACCCGGATGGCCAGGCATTCGCGGGTGAACTCGTCAATCAGGGTCATCAGCCGGAGCTTGCGGCCGTCGTGGGTCTGGGCCTCCACGAAGTCGTAGGACCAGACATGGTCGCGCCGCTCCGGCCTTAGCCGGATGCAGGACCCGTCGTTGAGCCAGAGCCTGCCTCGCGGCCTTTGCTTTCTCGGTACTTTAAGCCCCTCACGGCGCCAGATCCGCTGCACCCGGTCACAGCCCACGTCCCACCCGGCATCGTCCAGCAACGACTTGATCCGACGATAGCCGTATCGACCGTACTGCGATGCCAACGCGATAATAGCCTGCGTCAGGGCATCTTCGTCAGCACGAACAATGCTGGTGTAGCGCTGCGTTCCGCGGGGCTGACCGACGATCCGGCAGGCATGACGCTCCGAGAGACCATACTTCCCCCGAATGCCTTCAACCGCCTGCCGGCGCCGTTCGGGGCTTACAAGTTTCCCGAGGCAACATCCTTGAGAACCTGCTTCTCAAGCGACAGATCGGCGACAAGGCGTTTCAAACGGGTATTCTCGCGTTCCAGGTCCTTCATCCGCTTCGCCTGGTCGATCTCAAGACCACCATATTCCTTGCGCCAGCGGTAATAACTCTGCAGCGATATGCCAGCATCTCGGCAAGCCACCGGCGCTGCCTTACCCTGCGCGATCGACACTTCAATCTGGCGAAGCAGCGTCACGATCTGCTCCGCGTTGAACCTCTTCTTCGGCATGACCAAAGCTCCTTTCCAAGACCATTTTCTCACAACGCTTGGTCTAAAAAAGCCAGGTCAGGTTACTCTGCCCAGACATCATCACCGATTCCGCATCAGCACACGGAGCACGTCGTCGGTCTTGGTCACCCAGCCGAGCTTGGATTCGAAATTGTACAGCGTGGCCTGACGCACAAAGTCTGGCCCAGTATGATCCATCGCGTCCTCGACCAGGATTGGCCAGAACTCGCGGAAATAAGCCTCGCGCGCGGTACTCTCCACGCACACGTTGGTCGCCACGCCGGTGAAGATCAGGTGCTGGATGTCAAGACCGTGCAGCAGCGATTTAAGGTTGGTGCCGGCAAATCCGCTGTAGCGCGGTTTCTGCACTACAAGATCGCCCGGCTCGGGCTTCAGGTCGTCGATGATCTGGAAGCCCCAGGTCCCTTCGATAATCAGCCTGTCGCGAACCTCGGGGCGCTCCTTGATCAGCTTGAACGCCATTTGTTTGCGAATGTTGGGGGAGTGTGGCCCACCGGCGTCACTCAGGTCGGGCTTGTAGCCGAACTGAAGGTAGATGACCTTGACGCCCGCCGTCCGCGCCGCCGGCAGCAGCCGCTTGTTTGCCGCGATCACCGGGCCGATGCGGGCTTCATCGATGCCGGTTCCGAGGTCAAGCATCCCGCCCTTCGAGGCGTAGGCGTTCTGCATATCGACCACGACGATCGCAGTGCGTGCGATGTCGATCTCGACCGTCTGCGGCCGCGCCTGAAGCGTGACCATGGTGCTGCGGCCCTCGGCGCTAACTTGGTTTGTCACTTTTCTCCCCCCTGATTCCAACTTCGGCTGCACGCTATTTGTTGACGACCTTGCGGTAGTCCGCATTCGGCGTGTACTGCGACGGCCAGTTGATCCCGTCCTCGAAGCGGGCGAACACGTGGGCGTGGCGCGCAAAGCCGCCCTCCAGCAGTGCCACCGAGACGATCTCGACGATGCCGCGATCGTCGAAGCCCGCCTCCCGCAGCCCGTTGAATTCCTCGTCGGTTATCGGCTCGTTCAGGGTGAGCTTGCGGGCCACCCGGTAGACCGCCTTCTCGTTTTCCGGCAGGTCCGAGTTCTCGAAGTGATGGAGCTTTTCGACCTCGTCGGCGCTGATCTGCATGCGGTCGATCAGGTCCGACTTGTGGAAATTGATGCAGCGCGGACAGTCAGTCGCCACCGCGCAGACCATCGCGATCTTGTTCATCAGGTCGCGCGGTACATGGCCGTTTAGCAGCTCAAGCTGCTTCTGCAATTCCCACCACGCCTTGAGCAGCGGTGGCGAGATGGCGAAGAATCCCAGCAGCGGTCCGAGCCAGCGCGGGTCTCTGAGCTGGCGGATTTCATCATAGACGTGCTCGACTTCTGGCCCAGCCTCCCCCGGCTTCACCAGCTTGACCAGTTGCATCTCTTGACCGCTCATATAGTTCTCCCGTGGTGACGCGATTTATTGCAAGGCAAACGCGATCCGGTACGCCTGATACAACCGCGAAGCGGGCGAGCAAGGACCGCAGACCGTAGGATGGGTTTAACGCAGTGAACCCCTTCGGAACCGACTCAGCACATGATCGGTTTCGCTGCGCTCAACCCGTGCTACCCGGGATTCCCAAGATGACTCCCGAACTTTGGTGAGTATTGGCGTTTTACGGGGAGCCGGCAAGATAGAAGCGAGACGCCTACGCTTACCGTCACCTCGGGCAACCCGAACTCTGGTCGAGGGGCTGATCTGGCGATTTTCGCTGGCACTAGGACAGCAGCGCGATGCGCTGGCCGCTAAGACAATCGAGCTGGAACGTCGCCTTCGAGATGCTATTCCCGACGCGGACAGTGATGACGACGAGTAACAATTATGTTGGCAAACACTTGAGTCCAGTAGGCAAGCCATTGGGCGAACAGCGAAGAAACCAGAGGGGGTGGATTTGCTGATGGCGCGAATGATCGTCCAAGGCGAAGGTAACAACATGGGCTTGCCTGGCCGACGCGTGGCAGGATGACGGTACAATCGACGGTATCTTAGAAAATCAAATTGAAATAAAGCAATAATATCAATATGCTGTAATATCAATGTGATGCCGCCCCTGGCACCAGCACACCAATGCGATTTTGATTCTGCTCGGTTTTTTCTGGCAAAGTCCCACTCCATGAAAACGGAATAGCACCCGATCACTTTCATCGTGTAGTGCTTTACCCGGCCGCTTTCGGAGGAAGATCGGACATAATGCGCTTGTCACGCAAAGTCCGCTTCTGGCCGATTCTGTTGAAGAAGTCGGCAGTTGCGGCGCAGATGATTTGCTGATTCAGTCGTGGTGATAGCCAGGACTGAAGATCATGATGGGACATCGGCAAGTCGAACAGGCTGCGTTGTTCTATGAGTTCTCGCTGGAGAGGCATGTTCCGCCCGATCATCTGCTGCGCTCGATAGACAGGTTTGTCGAGCTGGATCGGATCAGGCGCGAACTGGCGGGCTTCTATAGCCATATCGGACGGCCATCGATCGATCCCGAGCTGATGATCCGGATGCTGATTGTTGGCTACTGCTTCGGCATTCGGTCGGAGCGGCGGCTCTGCGAGGAAGTCCATCTCAATCTGGCGTACCGCTGGTTCTGCCGGCTTGGGCTCGACGGCCAGGTGCCCGACCACTCGACGTTCTCCAAGAACCGGCACGGCCGCTTCCGCGAGAGCGACCTCTTTCGCCGCGTGTTCGAGACCGTCTTGCGCCGCTGTATCCGCGAGCGGCTAGTCGGCGGCGAAGGCTTTGCGGTCGACGCCAGCCTGATCAAGGCGGACGCCAACCGGCAGAAGGGCACCGAGGGCGAGAAGGGCCTTCCGCCGGACGCAAGCGGACGGGCTGTCGAAGAGTACCTGGCCGTGCTGGACGATGCCGCCTTCGGAGCGGCGACCGAGGTCACGCCCAAGTTCGTCTCGCCGGCCGATCCAGCAGCGCGCTGGACCGGTGCCCACGGCGGACAGGCCTTCTTTGCCTACTCCACCAACTATCTGATCGATGTCGAGCACGCCGTCATTGTCGATGTGGAGGCGACGACCGCGATCCGGCAGGCCGAGGTTCTGGCTGCCAGGCGCATGATCGAGCGCTCGATGGACCGCTTCGGCCTCTATCCCGCACGGCTCATGGGCGACAGTGCCTATGGCTCGGCCGAGATGCTCGGCTGGCTGGTCTACGAGCACGGCATCGAGCCGCATGTGACGGTGTTCGACAAATCGGCCCGCAAGGACGGCACCTTCTCACGGGCCGACTTCACCTACGATCATGAGCGCGACTTCTACTACTGCCCCGGCGGCACGGCACTGCGCACTACCGGAACGCTCGCCAACGACGGAATGACGATGCTCTACACTGCGCTCCAACACGACTGCGACGGATGCGCTCTCAAGCCCAGGTGCTGCCCGAACACGCCGGCGCGCAAGGTACCGCGCTCGATCCATGAAGGGGCGCGCGATATGGCCCGGCAGATCGCCCGCTCATGGGAGGGGCCCACGTCTCGACGGCTGCGCAAGAAGGTCGAGATGCTGTTCGCGCATCTCAAGCGCATCCTAAAGCTCGACCGCCTCAGATTAAGAGGCCCCACGGGCGCTCACGACGAGTTCCTTCTCGCAGCCACCGCCCAGAACCTCAGGAAGCTCGCGAAGCTAGTCCCGGCATCGAATCTCAAGGCGGCCTGAAGGTCACGCCAGACGGAATGCCGGCGCTCCGACGAAAGCGCCGCCTCGATCTACTCCATCTACTTGCCGACTAAATCAACAGAATCGGCGGTTAGCGGACGAGAACACGGCTGTCAGCCGATTTCCGCTTTCGAGGGTGAAGCGGACATGGAGCGGACGCAGCGCATGTTTGCCACCGCGTCGAGCTGCGCGGGCGGTGAAGCGATACCGCCACGCGCTTTCGGTGTGCTGCGGCCAACTGAAATCGGCGTGTATTTGGTTTTATCGTACCGTTTGGAGGTTGGTTTCAGCGCTATCGTGTTAGGAGTAGCCGCTGGGAATAGCGATTTTAATCTCCAGCAAACAAAAATTACTAGCTTCCGGACGACTGCCATTGTCGTGAATGGCCAAGCTGCCGTAAGATCAAGATTGGCCGTGTGAAAATCAGATGTTCGTCGCATTAAGCCGCTTCACGATTTCAAATGGCATGGCAGAGGAAGTGCGCTCCGCCTTTCGTCATCGCCCCCATCTCGTTGATCGCGCGCCAGGATTTCTGAGCATGGAGGTGATGAGTCCGCTCGAAACTCCAGCCGAGATTTGGCTGGTGACACGCTGGCGCGATGAGCAGAGTTACCGTGTCTGGCACCGGGGGCATGATTACCATGAGGCGCATAAGGGCATTCCCAAAGGACTCAAGTTAGTGCCAGGAAGCGCCGAGGTGCGCCTCTTCGAAGTTTTTTCGGATTAGTGCAGGGACCAAACGGACATGCCCGCGGAGCCGATACTCGTTACGTTGGGAGCGGATGGGCTTCGGCGATTTCAGGCACTGCAGGCCGACGCTGTGAGTTCAGTGGCCGAACGATTTTATACGACGTTCGGCTCGGCTTATGAGCAATTCGGGCCGCGCGGTCGGGATGCTTGCCGCGAGGACCTAAAGTTTCATTTGGAGTTTCTACGGCCAGTGTTGGAGTTCGGGCTTTTACAGCCCATGGTGGACTATCTATGCTGGTTGAGTAGCGTGCTTAAGGCGCGAGCGATTCCTGCGGAACATGTGACGATGTCGCTCGAGTGGCTGGCGGCGTTTTTTAGCGAGCGAATGGATGGGACGGAAGGTGCGGCCGTGACAGCTGCACTGTTGGCAGCGCGGAAAGGCTTTCTGGAAGTCGGCGAGGCACCGCAGTTGGTGCCGAGTTGACCCGAGCCATGGCTAAAATCGGAAGCATTTGAGACAGCACTGCTTGACGGGGATCATCAAAGAGCTCTGACCATAATATGCCAATGCATTGATGACGGGCATACCTTTGTCGAAATAGAGCTGCACGTCATCCAGTCTGCACTCTACGATATCGGGGAAAAGTGGCAGAGAAACCAAGTGACAGTCGCACAGGAACACATGGCGACCGCGATTGTCCAGTCGGTGCTAACCGTGGGGTTGTTGCGATCTCCGCCGCTGGCCTTGATCGGCAAGCGCGTGCTGCTGGCTTGCGTCGAGGGCAACAACCACTCAGTTGGGCTGCGAATGGTGGCCGATGCATTTTTGCTTGCCGGTTGGGATGTGCAGTATCTCGGCGCAAGTGTGCCTACTTCTGCGCTCGTCCTGCAGGTTGCGGAATGGAAACCTGATCTCGTCGGGCTGTCGGTTTCTTTCGCGCATCAGCTACGGACGGTCAAAGAAGTCATCGCCAAGCTGAACGAGCGTCTCGGCAGTGCAAAACCGGCTGTGATCATCGGTGGGCTCGCCATAAATCGTTTCAACCAATTGGCCGACATGTTGGACGCCGATGCGTGCGGCATCGATGCGCAAGCCGCGGTCAAAATCGCCAACCAGTTAGTGGATGCTTAGGATCTCCTTTGCCGTGGTTTTCGCCATATTTTGAACCTCTGCTCGCGGTTGCCACAGCCACGCTCGACCAAAATGGGACACTGATTGAAGCAAATGCCGGTTTCTTACGGCTTATTGCCATCGAGGGGCAGCAGCCGATCGGGGCGCTCGTAAATCATTTCTTTCAGCAGCCAGAGTTTGCGGCGCTAACCAGAGCGCAAACCAACGTCGATGGTCAAATTTTTAGCGGGTTAATGACCATAGGAGACCGCATGGTGCGGACTTGGTCCTTGCAGGCCCGCGTCTGGCGCGTGGATGCTCAGATCCGACTACTCGCAGAATACGATATTGAAGAACTAATGAAGCTCAACGACGCCGTACTTAAGCTCAATCACGATTACGCCGACGCACAGTTTCAACTTGCCCAAACGAACGTCAAGTTGCAACAGCGTGAGGCACAGATCGTCGTGCTGTCATTGACCGATCAACTCACTGGAGTCGGGAATCGCCGCCGGTTGGATCAAGCGATCGCCACCGAAATCAGCCGCGCCAATCGAAGCGGTGAAAAATGCTCAGCCATCATGGTTGACCTCGACCACTTCAAGAAAGTCAACGATACCTATGGGCATAAGAGCGGCGACAAGGTACTCGCATCGTTCGGACACTTGCTACGCCGCGAGGTGCGGGCCACCGACATCGTAACTCGGTTCGGTGGTGAAGAGTTCGTCGTGCTGATGCCTAATACCAATCTTGAAGAGGCCATCGCCGTTGCCGATCGGATAAGGGACGCGCAAGCTGCCAATAGCATCGACCCGTTAGGTAGTCCGGTTACGGCGAGCTTCGGAGTTGTAGAATTGGCTGCGGGCGAGCAGAGCGACGCTCTCCTGTCCCAACTCGACAAAGCGCTTTACTCGGCCAAGCGGTCCGGACGCGACTGCGTTGTCGCTGGCTGACCCCGGGTCTCAAGTCAATCTCGGTGCGATACCGCCACTATCGCAGACTGATTGATTATGGCGCCTGATCAACTTTTGTCCGTTATTGGCCCGCTGCTTCCGTTAGGAGGAGGGCAGAGCGAGTCCGCTCTTCCCAGGTAGTTCAGACATCCGCCTGCTCGGCGATAGCCAGTGCGTCATCGACCTCGATCCCGAGGTATCGGACGGTGCTCTCGATCTTGCGGTGGCCCAGCAAGAGCTGTACCGCACGGAAATTGCCGGTTCGCCTGTAGATGAGGGTGGCCTTGGTCCGCCTCAGCGAGTGGTGTTGCAAGAGTCGTGACCATTCGGCTGAATTTCTGTACGAAATCCGAGATTGCACATTTGTTTATTGGAGTGCCCTCGTTCGAGCGACTTCGACGCTGTTGTCAGCTTGGGCAAGAGGAACGTTAGCTCATTCTTGATCGCGGTCATATCGCGCTCCGCTGCGCGACGTTCCGAGCGCTCATGTCGAAGAGCGCATTGCAGTCTAGCCGTGTCGTATTCCGCAGCGATACGCTGCGCTTGCAGTTCTTTGGCCAAGAAATTCATCGCCTCGGCTTGAAATAGAACCGTCTCTTGAGCGTTTCTTTGTCCGGCTTCTGCCGCCTTTAACTTTTCCGCCAGCAGGGTTTCATGTGTGGCCAACTCCGTGTTGGACGACTTCAATTGCTCAATTTGTTTTCTTTGCGTCGCCATCACGGCCGCAAGTGCTCTGATTTTGCCCCCAAATGCTATGAGAGTCTGAGCAGTATCCTTGGGCTTTTGGCGATCATTTTGCTCCAACGTAGTCACTTCCGTTGAAGCGAGGGGAGGCTCAGTGGCCGGAATCGGATCCAATGATCCCGCCACATTCTCTGTCGACGTTGCCGTCTGTTCTGCTGAACTCGAATTATTATGCGATTTGGTTTTGTGGCTGGAGAACCCAGAGGACTCACTCGTTGTTGTTCTTTCTTGCGCTGACGGAGGAAGTTTGTCTTCGTTGGAGCGTGCTACCACGCGACCCAACGCCTCTTTGCCGCCATCATACAGCGCCAATCTTGCCTGAAGAAGGCTAACAGACGCCTCAAGGCTTTCAATCACATTGCGTGCGACCTGGAGGGTAGCTGCGGTTTCTCGCTGGGACTTGGCAAGGCGAATGCAACCAGCGCATCGTTCTCTTTTATTCCCAATAGCTGTGGTGCCGTCCGAAGTCTTGAGGTTGGCATGAGGGGCGTTTGAAGGTTTTAATAGATTTTGCGCTTCCGCTTCACGATAGCCGACCTCTCTGAGCAAGCTGTGGTAATTGAACGGTTCATCCTTGTCCGGAGTAGTCGCTTTGTGCGGCCGATTGAAGGATCGTAGGCTTTTTGGCCCGGCTTGAATTGCTGGCAGCCATGAATTCACTATTCTGCTAGACGGCCAAGTTCGGTTCGCATCACGCTTTGCCAATCCCAATTTTTTAGGTGGAATTTGCGAACTTTCCATTGTGACGAGCCCGAACGAAATTTCTTTCCAGCAACACTCGCTGCGCCGCGAATCGCCCCTACACGCATAAGTATATATTATTCGAGCCGGTGGTAGAAATTTCGGATGGTTCTCCACTTAGTCTCGAAATTCGGCATGTGGATATGTGGAGACGTCCGTGAGGGCGGCGTCGTGTCGAAAGGGGACAGGGGCAGCGCTGGTGCTCGGCCGGAAGGGGCGGCTCTCTGCACCGGATCAACCCTGTTTGTCCTGGCTATACTGTCGGCGTTTCCGGAGTCAGCTTGTGGCCCCTCCCAGCCTTTCGAGAGCGGCGCGCTAATGCCCGGTGTCTGAGGCAGTGCGGACAGGTCTCCGACATCGGTGCTACCGCCGCCCATGACCCATTGTGGCACTATCCAGTTGAGAGATGTCCGCATGCGCCATAAAGCGACCCGGGGTCGGCCTCCTTGCAGTCGGTATCGGTCGAGAACGTTCCTTTATTAACGCCCCCGTAATCGCCATGCGGGCAGCGCCGTCGTTGTCGTAACGTACGAGTTGTCTTCTGTAACTAACTTACGCGGCGTTGACGCACGATGGTCGGGTACGCAGGAGTTCGGCCACATTTTTCGCGGGCATTGGCCGGCTGAACAAGAAACCCTGCACTTGGTCGCAGCCTTCCGCTCGCAGGATCTCGAGTTGTTCGTGGGTCTCGACCCCCTCGGCGATCGTGATCATGCCGAGGCTACTCCCAAGTCGGGTCACCGCGCGCACAATCGCTGTGCAATCCTCTTTCTGTCCCAGCTCCTGCGTGAACGAACGGTCGATTTTAATCGTATCGAATGGAAAGCTGCGCAGGTAGCTGAGCGATGAATAGCCGGTGCCGAAATCATCCATCGAGATGCGCACGCCGAGGTTACGGATTTGGTGCAACGTATCGAGAATGGCCTGATCCTGTTGCAACAGCACGGTTTCGGTGATCTCTAGTTCAAGCCGCGTGGGCGCCAGGCCTGAGGTCGCAAGCGCGGACACGATGGAGTAGACCAGCGTCGGGCTGCGGAACTGCGCAGCTGACAGATTGACCGCGACGGTCATGCCGCTTGGCCAACTGATCGCGTCCTGACAAGCCTGCTTGAGCACCCAATCGCCGAACGGCACGATCAGTCCGATTTCTTCAGCCACCGGGATGAACAAATCCGGCGCCACCATGCCGCGTTGCGGATGGTTCCAGCGCGACAGCGCTTCGAATCCGACATATTGGCCGCTGGCGAGGTCGACAATTGGCTGATAGTGCACCTCAAACTGTCCCTCCGTCATCGCCTTGCGTAAGTCAACCTCGAGTGCGTGACGCGCCTGCATCTGGGCGTCCATGTCCGGCTCGAAGAAATGATAAGTGCCGCGGCCGCTGCTCTTGGCGCGATATAGAGCCATGTCAGAATTGCGCAGTAGTTGGTCAGGTTCCTTACCGTCGGTCGGTGCCATGGCGATGCCGACGCTGGCACCAACGACAATCTGATTGCCGAAGATGTCGAACGGTTCATTCATCAATTCGATGAGCCGGACCGCCAGTTCGGTAGCGTCGGTTGGCCTGGCGCTCGCCTGAATGATGGCGAATTCGTCGCCGCCCAACCTGGCAACAGTGTCAGGACCGCGCACTGCCATCTGCAAACGTTTGGTGACCGCGCACAACAACGCATCGCCGATCGGATGGCCGAGCGTGTCGTTGACGGTCTTGAAGCGGTCGAGGTCAATGAAGTGGATGGCGAATTTCTCATCGTGGGCGAGCGCTTGTTCCATCTTCTCGCGGAATAGGGCGCGGTTCGGCAGGTCGGTCAGCGCGTCGTGGCGCGCCATGTGCATGATCTGCGCTTCCGCCTGCCGGCGCTCGGTCACGTCTTCGAACGTCGCAACCCAGCCGCCGCTTGAGGTCGGATTGTAGACGCTGGCGATAATGCGGCCGTCGCGGAGCTCGTAGTAATGCGTACTGGTCTCGTGCCTGCTCATATAGGCGCACTGGTCTGTCAGCATTTCCATGACCATCGTACTGCCCGAGTCGTTGCGAGCTTCGCTAAGTGCCAGGATGCTCGCGAACGAAACGCCGGGTATTATGCTGTCGGGCGCGAGGCCGAAGAGGTCGAGGAAGCGGCGGTTCACCACTTCGAGCCGGTTCTGCGCGTCGAACAGGCACAGGCCTTGCGACATGTTGTCGAGTGCAGCGTCCAGCCGCAGGTTGGTCTCGCGCAGCGTTGCCTCCTGCTGTTTCAGCATGGTGATGTCGCCGAAGACAACGATGAGGCCTTGGTCGCGGGTCGCGCTCTGGCTGAAGCGCAGCCACCGCCCGTCGGCAAGCTCGAATTCGCCGGTCGCCGTGGGGTCGGTATTGTCACGCGCCAGCAACCGGTCGCTGATCGCCGCGTGCGTTAAGGCCGATTTGAGCCCGCTCAGCGGCGCATCCGGCTTGAGAACATCGGTCGCGACGTTGAGCAGAGAGACGGCATGCGCGTTGGCGAGCGCGATCCGGTCCTGGGCGTCGATGACCACCACGCCATCTTGCGAACCATCCAGCGCGTCGGCGAGCCGGCTCTGCGCCGAGCGGCGCTGGGCGACCTCGCGCTCCATCATGGCTTTGATATTGTCGCGCATGACCGTCATCGAGGCGAGCAGGGCGCCGACCTCGTCCGCGCTGCCAGCTGGGATAACGACGTCGAGCTTTCCGTTCGCCACGCAATCGGCAACCTCGGAAGCCGCCGCGATTGACTTGATGATGCGTCGCGCCAGTGTCCAGGCTACCGCGCCGGACATGAGCAGCGCCAAGATGGTGCCGGCGATGTTGAGGCGCATGTCGCGCGCAATGGTCGAGGCGGCCGACTGGCGATAGAGGAAGCCGTCGCCGGCGGTGTAGTTGACCAAGAGGTCTATTTGTTCTTCGACTTTGTCGGCGTAGTCGTCGAGCAAGTCCCAACTGGCGTTGAGTTTGGTCTTGTCGAGCAGCCGCTCGCTGGTTTTCTTCCAGGCACTGGCGGCGCGCTCGACATTCGCCGCGGCTTTGCGCGCGCGACTCGACTGTGCCCGCTGCACCGCGATGCCGAGGTCTTCCCGGAATGTCTTCGCTAGCTCGTCGACCTGCCTGTCCAGGCTCGCGCGCGTCTTGGGATCCTGCGCGATCCAGCGGCGCGCGAACACGGCACGCATGGCGGCGAAGTCGGTGGCCGCCGCGCGCGCGTAATTGATCGCCATCAGCGACTGATCGTAGGTCTTGCGGACGAGAACGCCGTCGTCTTTGATGCCAAGCGTGGCATAGGCGCCGAGCGCTGCGGTGATCAGGCTCATTACCAGGAACGCGACCAGTATCTGACCGCGGATGGTTTTGCAGAAAGAGACCGCTCGAGCCACGATGCGCGGCACCGGACCCGAGTTATGCACTGTCGGTCTGTCACTGTTGTTTCGAGGCATGTCCTTGCCCGTCAATTACGGTTCAGACATACAGGGCCCCAGTTAAAGTGCGTTGAGTGCTCGACCCAATCCTCGTGCCGTCCTTAACGCCGCCTTAACCGCAAAGGGCGATCTTGACGCCGAAGTTGTCGCTTCGTGCGGAAGCTCTCGCGTCCGCGGCCTCCAGCGCGCTCAATGGAACGATCATGCGAGTAGCTAAACTGGCGGCGCGGCTGCGCTTTTTGATGCTCTTCGGTGCTGTGGCCGCCGGTCTGTTTTGCCTCGTGGTGCCGGCGAGCCTGGCGCAGCCGAAATACATTGTGTCGCAGAAGGGGCGGCAATTCCATCCCAACGAGCTTACAATCAAGCGCGGCGTGACAATAGAAATCGTTAACGACGACGGCGATCTGCGCCATCACGCCTATGTCAGGTCGGAGAAATTCAACTTCGACTCCGGCGACCAGGAGCCGGGCAGCAAGACCAACATCACCTTTACGGTACGCGGCGATTTCGACGTCCGGTGTGCCATCCATCCCAAAATGCTTCTGGTCGTCCACGTCAAATAGTCCTGTCGCGCCGGCCTCTGCGTCCGGCCAACTACAAGGCGGCGCTCAGGTGAGCGATGTGCCGTAGATCACCGCGTGGGCGATGTAATACGTCGTCAGGATTAGGCTCAACGCGCCTGTATACGCGACCGGCACCAGCCAGGGATAGCGCATAAGCTCTGATTTGCGACTACTGTCGGCGATGATCGCGAGCAGCGCCACAATGATCATCGAGTGGCCGATCATGTCGACCTTGCCGAATTCAAATATAGCGCTGACGAACATTGAGGTCAGAAATATCGCGGCGACGCGGCGCACCAGCGGGGTCCAAACCAGCGCGAAGGCGAGGGAGAATTCCACCGCACCGGCGGCGCGCATGAAAAACATCGGGTCGAAGCCCATCGCCAGTTCAGGATGCTCGGCGAACAGGGGAAACGACCATTCCGGATAGGCCCATTTCTCGATTGACGCCCACATCAGCGTGATGCCCGCGCTCCAGCGCACGATATCGATCGGCCGGATGCCAAAGAAGTCGCGTTGCAGGCCGGTTAGCGCCAGATAGACCGCGATGCCGAGAAAAATCGGATAATCGGCCATGTGGAACATGCCGTATTCCCACACTCCGATGGCAAAGAGCACGAAAATACCAGCCGCCGAAAGTGGCATGGTCCGGCGCCATAACATGCCGGCCGCGATCATTAGCTGAAGGGCGCCGACCACCGTCGAACCGGTTTTCAATTCGGGCGTCAGGATGAATCCGCCGATGGCCCAGATCGCAACAAAAAAGAATCCCGCGCCGGCGCGGAACATCAACTCGGTATTGCCTTCGATCACGCCCGTGACGCGCTCCATCACGTGCAACAGGGTGGAGCCGAGATTCGTCCACTCGATTAGACTGCCTACCATCAGTGCCAGTATCGAAAGGCCGACAAGGAATTCGAAATCGGGGCAGAGCACGTTTTCCAGGCCGACCGGCTGGCCGCTGACGTTGTAGGCGCAGAACCATTTCACGTGGGCGCTCGCGCTGCCAGCGAAAGTGAGGTTAACCATAAGTGCAAGCGGAAAAGCTCCCGCAAGCCGCAAACAACCTCGCGGCCGGCCCATCCAACCCTCCTACCCAAACGCTATTCAAGTACTAGCTGCGCTATCGCCGGTAGATCGCTGCTATAACTACATTTTTACCACAAATCTTAGGAAATGAAAAAGCTTTCCGAACTGCCATATTAATTCTTGGTTAACCGCAGACCGAAAACAGGCCGGCGTAAACAAGGATTCGTGTTTGGAAGCAGCCGCTTGGTAAGCCTTAGTGGATATCGAAGACGCCATGAACCCACGAGGATCGGCGACTTCATGCTGAACGCTGTCAGTCTGATTAGCGTTGCGCTGGGAATGTCAGGCGCGGCGATCGCGGAACGCAGGGCCGCCTATAACGACATATTGGAAGTCGGCGCAGGTATGCTGCTGATCGGCGGACTTCTGCTGTTAGGAACTTCGTTGCCGGTTATGCTCTAGCCGGCACGCGCCGTTCGCGCATTTAGCGCGGCAGGACCGGCACGTCGGTATCGTGCGGCGTGCCCGTGAGCGACTTCAAGAACGCAATCAAATCGATCTTCTCCGTTTTGCTCAGATGCAGCGGGCGGATGTCAGCGGCGCGGCTCGGCCGGTCGATGCCGCCTTTGTCATAAAGGTCGATGACCGCCGCCAAGGATGACACCGAACCGTCGTGCATGTAAGGTGCACGACGCGCGACGTCGCGTAGGGTTGGCGTCTTAAACGCATAACGCAACTTCACCGAGGTCGGGAACAGCTTGCCGCGTCCGATGTCGTCGCCTTTCGCGGTGCCGACGTCGTGGAAGGAGCCATCGGTGAAATTCCAGCCTTTGTGGCAGGCAGCGCAACGGGCCTTGCCGTTGAACAGATCGAAACCGCGTTTGGCGGCCTCGCTGATAGCGTTCTCCCTGCCGGCTATCCAGCGGTCGAACGGTGCTTCGGTCGACACGATCGAGCGTTCGAACGTGGCGAGCGCAAATTCTACCTTGCGTGGCGTGATCTTGCCCTCGCCGAAAGCCTCTTGAAAGGCGGCTTTGTAGCCGGAAATTGCCGATAGCCGCTGGATCAGAACCGTCTTCGGCAGGTTCATATTGGCGGTGCCAGTGATCGGGCCGAAGGTGACGCCCTCAAGGCTCATAAAGTGCCCAGTCCAGCCGAATTGGTCGATCCAGGCGACGTTTAACAGTGTAGGTGTGCGCAGCGGCAGCGTGTCCTGGTTCTCGCCGACTGCGCGCGGCAGTCCGTCCGCCCACGAGAGCGCTGGATTATGACAGCTTGCGCAGGAGCGCGAACGCGAGCCCGAGAGCAGCGGATCCCAAAACAACATGCGCCCTAAATTCGATTTTGCTTCTGAATAGGGGTCACTCTTGGGAAACGGAATTTGTGACGGGCTATGGTATTTTTCCTTCCAGGCAGTTCGATCGGACGATATTTCACTAGAAATCGAAGCTCCAGCGCCCAACATCACTGCCAGGCCACCAATGCATAGAGCGACACTAATAGCTTTTGCGATAAGGGGTTCTTTCCGCATACCCCGAACCATCGCCGAACGTCATTAACGATTGGTTAACATGACGATTTGTCAGCTCATGACCAACACCATCAGTGGTGAAGGCATTACAAACAACGACTTGCGTATTTGCTCGTCTTTGGCCCGTTTAACACCCAATGTCGAAAATCCGCGGCGGTCATAACAATCGCCGCCTTGCGCCGGAAGCGGCCATCCAGACCCTGCCGCTTTTGGCCGATTTTGTTGAAGAAGTCCGTCAATAGAGCGCAATAGATCGGGCGCATGTCGTCGTGCCGAGGCGTCGTAATCGTATCTCCTTGATCTCAGGCTGGCTTGAGGTTCGGTGACGGGATCAGCTTGGCCAGCTTCCTGAGGTTCTGGGCGGTGGCTGCGAGGAGGAACTCATCGTGCGCGCCGGTCGGTCCTCTTAATCTGAGCCGGTCGAGCTTGAGGATGCGCTTGAGGTGGGCGAACAGCATCTCGACCTTTTTGCGCAGCCGTCGAGACGTGCCGCCTTGCCATGAGCTGGCGATTTGACGCGCCATGTCGCGTGCTCCTTCGTGGATCGAGCGCGGCACTTTCCGGGCCGGCGTGTTCGGGCAGCACCTGGGCTTGAGCGCGCATCCCGCGCACTCGTGTTGGAGCGCGCGGTAGAGCATCGTCGTCCCGTCATTCACGAGTGTCCCAGTCGTGGTCAGCGTCATGCCGCCGGGACAGCGGTAGACATCGCCGGCTTGATCGTAGGTGAAGTCGTCGCGCGAGAAGGTGCCGTCCTTGCGTGCCGACTTGTCGAACACCGTCACGTGCGGCTCGATGCCGTGCTTATGGACCAGCCAGCCAAGCATCTCGGCCGAGCCATAGGCGCTGTCGCCCATGAGTTGAGCGGGATAGAGGCCGAAGCGATCCATCGAGCGCTCGATCATACGCTTGGCGGCCAGGACCTCCGCCTGCCGGATTGCGGTGGTCGCCTCCACATCGACAATGATCGCATGCTCGACATCGATCAGATAGTTGGTGGAGTAGGCGAAGAACGCCTGCCCGCCATGGGCGCCGGTCCAGCGCGCTGCCGGATCGGCCGGCGAGACGAACTTGGGCGTGACCTCGGTCGCGGCGCCGAAGGCCGCATCGTCCAGCACGGCCAGGTACTCCTCGACCGCTCGGCCTGCCGCTTCCGGAGGAAGCCCCTTGTCACCCTCGATGCCCTTCTGCCGGTTGGCGTCCGCCTTGATCAGGCTGGCATCGACCGCAAAGCCTTCGCCGCCGACCAGCCCCTCGCCGACGCAGCGGTGCAGGACCGTCTCGAACACCCGCCGCAGCAGGTCGCTCTCGCGGAAGCGGCCATGCCGGTTCTTCGAGAGCGTGGAATGGTCGGGTACATGGCCATCGAGCCCGAGCCGACAGAACCACCTGTAAGCCAGATTGAGGTGGACCTCCTCGCACAGCCGCCGCTCGGAGCGGATGCCGAAGCAATAACCCACAATCAGCATCCGGATCATCAGCTCTGGATCGACTGACGGCCTTCCCATCGTGCTGTAGAACGGCGCCAGCTCCCGCCGCACCTCGTCCAGCGCGACGAACCTGTCGATCGACCTCAATAAGTGATCTGGCGGAACGTGCCTTTCCAGCGAGAACTCATAGAACAAAGAAGCCTGTTCGAATTGCCGATGTCCCATCATGATCTGCAATCCTGGCTATTGCCATGACTAAATCAGCAAACACCATGCGTCGCAACTGCCGACTTTTTCAACAAAATCGAGGGTAAAGCAGACTTAGCACCGTAGCCTGTTTTATGGGGACGCATCCTAGGTCTCGCTGATTATCGGTAGCAGCATCGCGGTGTTCTCAGCCGCGGTGTACCTGCCGTGAATTGAAATCCGATGATCTACGGTGGGCATAACGGCGCACGGTATCGTAGGCGCCGGTGCAGTCAGCCCCTACGAGCAATTGAAGGGGCGTTCGATTGCTCTAGTGTATTTGGATGCCCGTTACTCTTTCGGCTTTAATCCGGTGCCAGAGAGCATGCGTGCGACCCCCATAAGAGGGCTATCTTCATTGGGGTCCGGTTCGATCTTGCTCTGGTCCTTCCAGCGGCTCGACTGACGGTTCAGCAACCAATATTTTCCGGCTGCGACGTCGGCCGGGACATGCACGGGATATTCGACGATTGCCGACTGGCCTTTGTGGCTGGTGACTTTTCTGGCGACGTACTCGTAACCCGCAGCGCGCTGATGAAGCGATTGCTCCACCCGCTCATCGGCGCATCCGGCCCCCAAGCGGGAGCTTTCGGAAAACTCTTTGTAAGTCACCTTCCAGAGCCCAATCACGCTTTGGTCAACGCCAAATGCTTTAGCCAGGTCGGCGTCGGTGGCGCCGAGCTCACACATCGTTTTTGCGATTGAGGCATACTCAGGCCGATAGATCGGGCAAGCCCCACCTTCCGGTTGATCTTCCGATTGAGCTGGTTGGACTTGAGGTTTCTTCGAGGCCTGCTTCGGGCGACGATTGGTGTGCGAGGTGGGCACGGAACGTCCTTTTTAAATGTTCCGCACGTCCTGCGCGGGCCGTGAATGCGCTTATTGAAGATGATTTTTGTCAGATCAACACCGAGATCTCAAATACAAAGCAGCACTTCATCCACAGAGTCGTTGCATTCCTTTCACGAGGCCGGTGGCTTTCGCTGGATCATCGTCGCCGGTGGTTACGAAATTTATGGGTTCGAGATGGTTACGCTCCTGGGACACGATTGGGTCCACGCCGCTCTGAGACGTGGGGTGGTTACACCTTTTCCGCCAGGGTGGTTACGTTCAATTATTTGGGGACGAGGTGCAATAAAAAGCTGATCTTTGGAGCGATCTGGCTCTCGTAAGGCTATTGAACAAACGGTGTGGGGCGACTTTTAGCGAGAACGTTCAACTCGCAAACGAACTATGAGTTGAGGAGAATTACCATGCTCGCCGAGAAACAGCTTGCAGTGTCGAGGTCGATCAGTTCGATGTTTGGCCCGGCGCCGATCCTCGAGGGCGAAGACTCCGAAGCCTACAGCGAATTGCTGGTGGGTGTGTCGAATGCCATCAAGCCGGCGGATTCGATCGAGGACATGTGGGTTCACGATATCGTCAATTGGACCTGGGAGATCCTCCGCTATCGCCGCTACAAAGCGCGCTTGCTGAAAGCGGCGCTGCCGAAGGCGTTGGAAGAGGTGCTCGCTCCCTTTGTCAATGGCCGGTGGCGGTTCGGCGCTATGGACGTCTATGAAGCGGATGGGGCTCTGAAGCCGACGACTGCCATGGAAATTGTGAACGATTGGATTCGGGGGGACGCGAAGGCCATCAAGCGGGTCGATGAGGTGCTGCGCGAGGGCAAGCTGACGATGGAGGATGTCGAAGCCCGCGCCATGACCATCTCAATTAACAAGATGGAACAATATAATCGCTTGCTGTCGCCCCTGGAATCGCGCCGCAATGCGGTGTTGCGGGAGATTGAACACCGGCGCGCTGTTCTCGCCCAGAGGCTGCGGCGTGTAATGCGGAATGCCGAGGATGCCGAATTCGAGGAGGTCAATTCCAAGGCTATCACGTTGCAGAACGGCTAAGCATGACCAGCGAACGCAAGATTGCGGCCAATCGCGCCAACGGTCGGGCGAGTAGGGGCCCCAAAACAGCACAAGGCAAAGCGAAGGCATCTCAAAATGCACGGCGTCACGGTCTGACGCTGCCGGTGGTGGCCGATCCTGCTCTGTCAAAAGACGCCGAAGAGTTGGCGCGGGAAATTGCGGGGGGCGCCGCCAGCCCGGAGGTCCTGCAACAGGCACGCATCGTCGCGGAGGCGCAGATTGACTTGGTCCGCATCCGCCGCGTGAAGCTTGATGTGTTGGCGCGCAGCACAAATTCGGCCAAAGCCGCACAAGACGAAGCGCAAGACGTAATGCGCATGCAGGCCGAGATCAGGTCGGAAAGTCTGGGAAAAGAATGCGCCTCGGCTGAGCTGATTTCGCCTGAGGTCTTCGACCAACTCCTCAAGATCGACCGTTACGAGCGGCGGGCCATGTCCAAACGCAAATTCGCCATCCGTGGCCTTGATCGCGCGCGCAAAAGGATCGGGGCACCGGAGTAACCAGATCGAACAAACGCCAGCAGAACAAAATAGGAAAAAAATCAGCAGGCAACTCGATTTTGGCAAAACGAACCCAACGGCCCGCCCTAAGGTCGAAATGGCGCTTACAACTCAATCCTTTTGCCGCACCTGTAAATCGTAATCGCCGAGCAGGGGCGCTGGTACACGGCACTGCCGCGGCCGCTGTTTGCCTTCGCCTTCATTATATATGTGTGGAAGGTGGTGGTCTGGGACACCGTCTTGGGCTTGGGGACGACCAACCCGTTGTCGGGCCAGGTGGCGCAGTGGGCGATGATCGTGCTCACCGCCTATTTCGGCGGCCGCAGCCTGGAGAAGGTGGCGCGGATCCTGGGACGCAAGTAGGCCGCGCTTGGCAAGGCCGCATGCGCCCGCCACACTCGCCGCGATTCTCGCGGAGCCCTTTCCCATGGACGTCTTCGAAGCCGTTGCTTCCCGTTACTCCTGCCGCGCCTATTTGCCGACACCGGTGCCAGAGGCGACCGTGCGCGACATCGTCGAGCGGGCTGCAAGAGCGCCGTCGGCCGGCAACATGCAGCCGTGGCGCATCTATGCGGTCGCCGGCAAGCGTGTCGAGGCGCTGAAGGCGCAGCTCGCGCCGCGCATGGACGAGTTGCCGAAGGGTGAGGGCGGCGACTACCGCATCTACCCCGATCCGATGGAAGAGCCTTATCGCGCCCGGCGTTTCGAGGTGGGCGAGTTGCTCTATAAGTCCATCGACGTGCCGCGCGCCGACAAGCCGGCGCGCTACCGGCAATATGCCCGCAATTTCCAGTTCTTCGGCGCCCCGGTCGGGCTGTTCTTCGCGCTCGAGCGCTCCTTTGGCGTGGCGCAATGGGCCGATATCGGCGGCCTCCTGCAGACGGTCACGCTGCTCGCGCGCGGCCATGGCCTGCACACCTGCCCGCAACAGGCCTGGGTGTCGTTTCACCGCACCGTGCGGTCCTTCTTGAATCTTCCCCCCGAACTCATGATCTATTCCGGCATGGCGCTTGGCTATGCTGATGAGAGCGCCCCCATCAACGTCTGGCGCTCGCCGCGCGCGCCGCTCGACAGCTATGCCTCGTTTGACGGCTTCGAAAGCTAGCGGAAACAGACGGTTAGCCTCATTCGTTCAGGCCGCGTTCACCGGCCGCCCGTTAATAGAGCCCGTATGACGGTCGTTTCCCGCCTTTTCGCCCTCCTTTTGCTCGGCTTCGTGGCCGTCACGGCCACGCCTGCCGCTGCCGCCAATCACCCGCGCCGGGCCTGCCTGACCAAGGCCGAGCAGCGCGCGGCGGTCGCCAGCCACCGGGCGATCTCGCTCGGCCGCGCCATCCGGTTCGCCCACCGCCGCGGCTATCGTGGCGAGGCGCTCCGGGCCCGGTTGTGCCACCGTGGCGAGCGGCTCGTCTATGTGCTGACTCTGCTGGCGCGCAATGGCAAAGTGAGACGCGTGACCGTTGACGCCGCCAATGGGCGCGTTATCAGCGGGCACTGACCGGAGCTGACCACCGTGCGCCTCCTCGTCGTCGAGGACGACCCCGACCTCAATCGCCAACTCGCCACCGCGTTGACCGACGCCGGCTACGTCGTCGATCGCGCCTTTGATGGCGAGGAGGGGCATTATCTCGGCGAGTCGGAACCCTACGACGCGGTCATCCTCGACATCGGCCTGCCCAAGATGGACGGCATTTCCGTGCTGGAGGCCTGGCGGCGCGCGGGACGCGCGATGCCGGTGCTGATGCTGACCGCGCGCGACCGCTGGAGCGACAAGGTGCAGGGCTTCGACGCCGGCGCCGACGACTACGTCGCCAAGCCGTTCCATCTCGAAGAGGTGCTCGCCCGCGTGCGCGCACTTCTGCGCCGCTCGGTCGGCCACGCCAAGAGCGAGTTCACGTGCGGCCCGGTCAGTCTCGACACCCGCACCGGCCGCGTCTCGGTCGACGGCAATCCGGTCAAGCTCACCAGCCACGAATATCGGCTGCTGGCCTATCTGATGCACCAGACCGGCCGCGTGGTCTCACGCACCGAGCTGGTGGAGCATCTCTACGACCAGGACTTCGACCGCGATTCCAACACCATCGAAGTGTTCGTCGGCCGTGTCCGCAAGAAACTCGGCGTCGAGATCATCCAGACCGTGCGCGGTCTCGGCTATCTGCTCGCCCCGCCCGACGCATGATCCCGAAAAGTGGAAACCGGTTTTCGGAAATGATCATGCGCAAGCAACAAGAGCCTTGACGCATGCGCGCCAACTCCCTCGCGCTACGCCTCTTCCTCTCCGCCACCGCGTGGGCGGTGGTGATCCTCTTCATCACCGGCATCGTGCTGTCGTCGCTCTACCGGCACGCGGTGGAGCGCTCCTTCGACCGCCGGCTCAATGTCTATTTGCGCACGCTGGTCGCCGACCTTGCCTCGCCCGACGATAACGGCGGCCAGTTTCCGCAATCGATCGGCGAGCCTCTGTTCGAGTTGCCGCTGTCGGGCTGGTATTGGCAGGTGGTGCGGGTCGATCCGGGCAAACACGACGTGCGCTCGTCGCGTTCGTTGTGGGATGGCGGCTTGCCGCACCTGCAGGACGAAGGCATCGCGCCCGGCGCCGACGGCTCACGTGAAGGCTATGTTGCCGGCCCCGAGAAACAGAGTCTGCGTCAGGTCGAGCGCAATATCGATCTCGGCGGCGAAGGCCATTATCTCGTCGCGGTCGCCGGCGACGCGGCCGAGATCGACGACGAAACCCGCTCCTTCGACCGGGCCCTGGTGATCACCTTCGTGATCCTGGCGGCGGTGCTGCTGTTGACCACTATGTTCCAGGTACGCTTCGGGCTTGCTCCGCTCAAGCGCATCACCGACAGCCTTGCCGCCATTCGCGCCGGCCGCGCGGAACGCCTGGCCGGGCAATTCCCCGAAGAGATCGCGCCGCTGGCGCGCGAGACCAACGCGCTGATCGATGCCAACAAGGAAATCGTCGAACGCGCACGCACACATGTCGGCAATCTGGCGCATGCGTTGAAGACGCCGCTGTCGGTGATCGTCAACGAAGCTTCGGCGCGCACGCACGACCCGTTCGCGAGCAAGGTGCTGGAGCAGGCCGAGATCATGCGCGACCAGGTCGCGCGCCATCTCGAACGCGCGCGGCTGGCGGCGCGGCTGACCGTAGTGGGCACCGTGACCGATGTGAAGCCGGTGATCACGGCGCTGGCGCGCACGATGGAGAAGATCCACCACGACCGCGGCATTGCCGTCGACGTGCGCGCCGACGACAAGGCGCGCTTTCGCGGCGAACGACCCGATCTGGAGGAGATGATCGGCAACCTGGTCGACAACGCCTGCAAGTGGGCGAGCTCACGCGTCTCGATCGAAGTCGTGCGCGGACCGGCGGATGCGGAAAGCGACGCGCACAGCGTGCGCATCGTTGTCGACGATGACGGCCCCGGATTGTCGGCGGCCGAGCGCGAACAGGCCGCCAAGCGCGGCCGCCGGCTCGACCAGAGCAAGCCGGGCTCGGGTCTCGGACTTTCGATCGTGGTCGATCTGGCCGCGCTTTATGGCGGCGAACTCAAGCTCGGCGCCGCCCCGATCGGTGGATTACGCGCCGAATTGGTGCTGCCGGCAGGCTGAGCGGCGGCTCGACGCGTGGAACCGCGGGTGCCGGGTTTTCCCCCGCCGGAGTTTTGCCCTATTCGTCCCGTCACGTACCATTTATGATCTGTTGTTTGACGGATTCGCTTGGTTCACGTCGATTTCCCGGGGGGTTGTAATGTCCACCTTCAAGTTCGCTTCCATCGCCGCCATCGGTTTCCTGCTCGTCGGCTGCGCCGGCTCGTCCGATGGCAGCGGCCCGGGGCCGCGCGAGAATACCGGCACCTTGCTCGGCGCAGGCACTGGCGCGCTGCTCGGCGCGGCGGTTGCGGGTGGTGGCACCGGCGATCGGCTGGCGGGCGCCGCGATCGGCGGTCTGGTCGGTGGCCTGATCGGCAACCGGATCGGCGCGTCGCTCGATGAGCAGGACCGCCGGCGCGCCTATGCCGCGCAGGAAGAAGCGTTGGAACATGGCAAGTCGGGCGTCGCCACCTCCTGGCGCAATCCCGATAGCGGCCATTATGGCGCTTTCGTTCCGGGCCCGGCCTATGTGGACAATGGGCGCAACTGCCGTTCCTATACCCACACCATCTATATCAACGGCCGGCCGCAGACCGCCCGCGGCGTCGCCTGCCGCAATCGGGATGGCACCTGGACGCCGGTAAGCTAAAGCCGCCTGGAAATATCCTTAAAGCATTCTTAACGTCCGCGGCGCTATCAAGGTCCCAAAGCTCTTGATTGCGGGATTAAGGCGGCGATGGCGGACGCCGAGACGATCGAACGACTGCGGCAATACCTTGCGGCGCTCTCACCCGAGGCCCGCACGCTGTTGGTCGGCGAGTTGGAGCGCGCCGTGCTGCGCGGCGACGAAGGCAGCGGCGCCGAGCTCGTCCTGGCGCAATTGCGCGCGATCGTGCGCGACCAGCGCGAAGGCGCACCGCGGGTCAGCCATGCCGCCCGGCTGTTTTTCCGCCCGCTCGAGCCATTCCTGATCTCCGACCGGAACCGCGAACATCCCGGCCGCATCACGCGCTCATCGCTCGAGCCGCTGTGGACTTGGGTACGGCGCGACCTGTTGCGTGAAGATTCCAAGGCGCTGATCGACGAAGTGAGCGCTGCGTTGCTCGCCGGCGATAACGCAAAGGCCGAGGAAATGGTGCGGCACTTCCAGGACCGGGTGGTCGAGGCCGTGGCCGGCGCATTCGAATCCGCCGCAGACGACGAACGGCTGCAACGCCGCATGTTGGCGCAGATCGGAACTCCGCATGCCGCCGAGGAGGTGGCGACCCTGCACTGTGTGCTCAAGGGTCGTGACGCGCTCGCCAAAGTCAACGAGGAGCTTCCGCTGCAGATCAGCAATCTGTCCAATGCCCGGCTCGACGAGAGCAAGGCGTTGATCGACAAAATCGCGGAACAAGATCCCGACCTTTTCATCCACGCGCTGCTGACAGTCATGAGCCGGCTGACGGCACCGTGGCAAATGGTCCGCCTGGCAACCAAGGCCGCCGGCAGCGCCACCGCCGCGCGCGTTGCCGAGACGCGTTACGCCATCGCAGTGACTATCGTGCTGGCCGAACTCGAACGGCAGGTGGCCGAATTGAGCGCCGATCTGCATAGCCGCCGCGGCGTGGCGGTCGGCGCGCTGCTCAAGACCATCCATGACGGCGTACGCGGCCTACGCACCGAGCTTGACCTGCCGCCGGACAATGCCTGGGCGCGCGCCATCGCCAGCCAGCGGGCGCAGGTTGCCGATACGCTTCGTCTCGAAATCGAAACTGTTCCTGGCCGGGTGCGCCGCATGCTGCAGGTGAGCAAGGCCGAGGATATCCGGCCCAACTCAGCGCTCGATCCCGATGACGTTGCCGAAACCGAAGCAATGCTGAAATTTATTCGCGACTGCCGTCTTTTCGCCGGGGAACTTGCCGTCAACGAAGTCACTCGGCGGACCCTGTCGGAGCTCGCGGACCTGCTGCAACGCGGCACCCGGGCGCTGGCGGAGAGCCTGCGGCATGCCGGCGACGACGACCGCGACTTCCGCCAGTCGCAACTCGATGCCGCTGTCCGCTTCTGCGCCCAGGTGCTGGAGCCGGACCTGGCCGCAGACCTTGCCCGGGTGGCGAAAGCGGCTCACAGGCCCGAACAAAAGGTCGCCCGGGCCTGAAAATCGGGGTTTTCCCGCCTTTCCGTGCCGCTTGATCTTGCGCATTGCCGCCACGATTACACGTGATGTATGCCCTTAACCGGATATGTTCTCCGGGCCTGAGCGCCAAAGGCAGGTAATTCGCTTCGATGACCTTATGGTTCGTGTTCGCGCTGATGACCGCGGCAGCGGTGTTTGCAGTGCTGTGGCCGTTGTCCCGGCGCGGCGTGAGCCGGCGCGGGGGCAGCGATGTTGCCGTTTATCGCGATCAGCTCGACGAAATCGGCCGTGATCATGGCGCCGGCCTGATCGGGGAGGCGGAGGCGCAGGCCGCCAAGGTCGAGGTCTCGCGGCGGTTGCTCGCGGCTGCCGACAGCGCCGAAACCGGCAGTGAGGCGGACGGAGAAACAGACACTGATAAGGGCTCGGGCGCCCGCGACCGATCGTCGCTCTGGCGCCGCCGGGTCACCGCCGTTGTCGCACTATTCTTGGTGCCGATCGGCGCGACCGCGCTTTATCTGCACCTTGGCTCGCCGCAGCTGCCGGGCGAGCCGCTGAGCGCCCGGCTCAACACGATCCATCAGAACAGCCCGATCGCCAAGCTGGTGGCGCAGGTGGAAGCCCATCTCGCCAAAAATCCGAATGACGCGCGCGGCTATGAGGTGCTGGCGCCGGTCTATCTGCAGCTTGGCCGCTTCGAAGACGCGGTGCGCGCGCGCCGCAAGCTGATCGCCCTCGCCGGCGACAGCGCCGCGCGGGAAGCCGATCTTAGCGAAGCATTGATTGCCGCCGCCAACGGCGTCGTCACCGACGCGGCCAAGACCGCTGTTGAACGCGCGCTCAAGCTCGATCCGAACGAGCTCAAGGCTCAGTTCTTCAGCGGCATGGCCGCGCGGCAGGACGGCAATATCGATCAGGCAGCCGTGATCTGGCGCGGCATGTTGGCGAAGGCGCCGGCCGATGCGCCCTGGGCGCCGGCGGTGCGTCGGGCTCTTGCTCGAATCGGTAAGCCGGCGGGTCCCGCGGTTGCCGCGACACCGCGCGGGCCGAGCGCCGCGCAGATCGCCGGCGCCGCCAATATGAGCACGAACGATCGCGCCGCGATGGTGCGCGGCATGGTGGCGCGGCTCGCGGAGCGCCTCAAACAAAATGGCGACGACGTCAACGGCTGGCTGCGGCTCGTGCGGTCCTACCGGGTGCTCGGCGAGGCCAAGAAGGCGCAGGCCGCCATGGCCGATGCCGAGCGCGCGCTGAAAGACCAGCCCGACAAACTGCGCGCTTACAAGGAAGCTTTGAACGCGGCCGGGCCCGCCGCGCCGCCGGTCGCTGGTCCGCCAGCGGCCGCCGCGCCCGGACCGAGCGCGGCCGACGTTGCTGCCGCCAACAAAATGAGCGCGCAAGAGCGCAGCACGATGATCCACGGCATGGTGGCGCGTCTCGCCGTCCGGCTGAAACAAGACGGAACCGACGTTGCGGGATGGCAGCGACTCTTGCGTGCTTATATGGTGCTCGGTGAGCGCGACAAGGCCAAGGGCGCGGCTGCCGACGCGCGCAAGGCGCTGGCCGGCAACAAGGACAAACTTCGGCAGCTTGACGACATGATCAAGAGCCTGGGGTTGGAGAGTTGAGTAGGAACGGAAAGAAATGACGCGCAAGCAGCGACGGTTGGTTCTGATCGGTGGCAGCGGCGTGGTGCTGGCGGTCGCGGTCGGTTTGGTGCTCAGCGCGATGAGCAACTCAATCGTGTTCTTCCGCTCGCCCAGTGAAATCGCGCAGGAGAGCCTGGCGCCGGGCACCCGCGTGCGCATCGGCGGCCTGGTCGAGACCGGCAGCGTGAAGCGCAGCGGCAATCTCAACATCAGCTTCAAGGTCACCGACGGCAACCACGCCATCGCGGTGCGCTACCAGGGCCTGGTGCCCGACCTGTTCCGCGAAGGGCAGGGGGTGGTGGCCGAGGGCAAGATCGAGCCCGGCAATACGCTGGTCGCCGATACCGTGCTCGCCAAGCACGACGAACGCTACATGCCGCGCGAGGTGGTCGACGCCTTGAAGAAATCCGGACGCTGGCAGGAGGGCGAACGGCGCGCGGCCCAAGGGGCGGCCCAAGGAGCGGCTAAGGGAGCGACGCAATGATCCCCGAACTCGGTCATTACGCCCTGGTGCTGGCGCTGGCGCTCGGTCTCGTTCAATCGGTGGTGCCAGTGATCGGCGCGCGCAAGCACGATGGCGTGTTGATGCGGCTCGCCAATTCCACCGCGCTGATGCAGTTCTTCTTCGTGGCGCTGTCGTTTGCGGCGCTGACCGCCTGCTTTGTCACGTCGGACTTTTCCGTTTCGGTGGTCTTCGAGAATTCCCACTCGCAGATGCCGCTGATCTACAAGTTCACCAGCGTGTGGGGGAACCATGAAGGCTCGATGCTGCTGTGGGTCCTCATCCTGTCGCTGTTCGGCGCGCTGGTGGCGGCGTTCGGCAGCAATCTGCCGCTGACGTTGAAGGCGCAGGTGCTGGCGGTGCAGTCCTGGGTCGCCTCCGCTTTCTATCTTTTCATCCTACTCACCTCGAACCCGTTCGTGCGGCTGCAGCCGGCGCCGTTCGAGGGCCGCAGCCTCAATCCGATGCTGCAGGATCCTGGCCTCGCCATTCATCCGCCGCTGCTCTATCTCGGCTATGTCGGCTTCTCCATCGCCTTTTCCTTCGCCATCGCCGCGCTGATCGAGGGCCGCATCGATGCCGCCTGGGCGCGCTGGGTGCGGCCGTGGACGCTCGCCGCCTGGATGTTCCTGACGCTCGGCATCGCCATGGGCTCGTACTGGGCCTATTACGACGCTCGGCTGGGGCGGCTTCTGGTTCTGGGATCCGGTGGAGAACGCCTCGCTGATGCCGTGGCTCGCCGGCACCGCGCTGCTGCATTCGGCGGTGGTCATGGAAAAGCGCAACGCGCTGAAGATCTGGACCATCCTGCTCGCCATTCTCACCTTCTCGCTGTCGCTGATCGGCACCTTCCTGGTGCGCTCGGGCGTGCTCACCTCGGTGCATGCCTTCGCCAACGATCCGCGCCGCGGCGTCTTCATCCTCGCCATCCTGGTGCTGTTCATCGGCGGCGCGCTGACGCTGTTCGCCTGGCGCGCGCCGCTGCTGAAGCAGGGCGGCCTGTTCGCGCCGATCTCGCGCGAAGGCGCGCTGGTGCTCAACAATCTGTTCCTCACCACCGCCTGCCTGACCGTGCTGGTCGGCACGCTTTATCCGTTGGCGCTGGATGCGCTGACCGGCGCCAAGATCACGGTTGGTCGCGCCGTATCTTCAACCTGACCTTCGCGCCGCTGTTCATCCCGCTGATGTTCGCCATGCCGTTCGGGCCGCTGCTGGCGTGGAAGCGCGGCGACTTGTTGGGCGCGGCGCAACGGCTGATGGCGGCTTTCGGCATCGGTCTTGTCGCTGTTGTGGCCGCCTTCATGGTGGCGGGCGGCAAGTCGGTGCTGGCGCCGTTCGGCATCGGTCTGGCGTTCTTCGTGATGGTTGGTGCGCTGACCGATCTCGCCGAACGCACGGGCCTGTTTCGCGCGCCGTTCGCGACGGTGCGGGCGCGCGCCAAGGGTCTGCCGCGCTCGACCTGGGGGACGGCGATCGCGCACTGCGGCCTGGCGCTGACGCTTTTCGGTATCGTCAGCGTGGCTAACTGGGCCACCGAGCGCATCATTGCCGTCAAACCGGGACAAACCGTTTCGCTGTCGGGCTACGACTTCAAGTTCGACGGGCTGGAAAAACGCACTGGTCCGAACTTCACCGCTGTCGGTGGCCGCTTCACCGTGCGCAAAGGCGGCGTGCCGATCGGCGAGATGGAGTCGGCCAGGCGCACTTTCGGTGCGCGCGGCATGACGACGAACGAGTCGGCGCTGATGACGCGTGGGTTGAGCCAGCTTTACTTGTCGCTGGGCGAGAGCGAAGCCAACGGCGCGATCGGCGTGCGCATCTATTACAAGCCGATGGTGCTGCTGATCTGGATCGGCGCCATCGTGATGATGCTGGGCGGCGCCCTGTCGCTGTCGGACCGGCGCTTGCGGGTCGGCGCGCCCAAACCGGCGGCGAAGTCGTCGCTGCAGCCGGCGGAGTAGGGCGATATGCGCCGGCTCGCACTCATCGCCGTTTTCTTCGCACTCCTCGTGCCGGGCGTGGCGTTTGCCGTGACGCCAAGTGAGATGTTGAAGGATCCCGCGCTCGAGGCGCGCGCGCGTCACCTGTCGAGCGAACTGCGCTGCATGGTCTGCCAGAACAAATCGATCGACGATTCGGGGGCGCCGTTGGCGCACGATCTGCGCGTGCTGGTGCGCCAGCGAATCGTCGCCGGCGACACCGACAAGCAAGTGCTCGATTATCTGGTGGCGCGCTACGGGGAGTTCGTGCTGCTGCGGCCGCGCTTCGAATGGCACACGCTGTTGCTATGGGGCCTGCCGCCAGCGGCGCTTTTTGCCGGCATGGTGGGCTTGTTCTTCGCGATGCGCCGGCGGAAGCCGGGCACCGGCGAGCCACCCGCATTGACGGCGGAAGAGCAAAAGCGGATTGCGGCTTTGGTCGAACCCCAGGCCGCGTCAACCGCCGAATAAGCCGCTGAATTTCAAATAAAAAATCGCGGCCCCACGTTACAAAAGTTTAATGCTCCCGACAGGACGCCGTAAGGCGCGGTCCCCCATCTTCGGATTCCAGAAGGCGCAACGGCTGCGCCCTCCCGAACCCCGATGGAGATCCGCCCGTGACTTCCCCGAGCGCGACTTCCGGCCCTGACAATTCCAAGAAGCGGCGCGTGCTGTCGGTCCGCCGCATCGCTCTCCTCGCGACTTCCGTTGCCGGTCTTGGCGCCGCCGCCCTCGTGGTCGGCCCCGGCTTGAATTTTTCCCAAAACTATAGCCGCCGCGTTCGCGCAGAACCTGAGCGAGCAGGCGCACAAGATCCAGGCGCCGGTCGGGTTCGCGGACATCGTCGCTAAGGTGAAGCCGGCGGTGCTTTCCGTTCGCGTCAAGATGAACGGCGGACCGGCCACCACCGGCCTGGGCAACAATCAGGTTCCGCCGGGCCTGCGCGAATTCTTCCGCCGCTTCGGCATGCCGGGCTTCCCCAACAACACGCCGCATGGGCGCCGACCGGGTGGTCACAACACGATCCTCGGCCAGGGCTCCGGCTTCTTCATTTCGGCTGACGGCTATGCGGTGACCAACAACCATGTGGTGGACAATGCCGAAAGCGTCGAGGTCAGGACCGATGACGGCAAGACCCACAAGGCCAAGGTGATCGGCACCGATCCGCGCACCGATCTGGCTTTGATCAAGGTCGACGGCAGCCGCTTCCCCTATGTGAAGCTTGCCGACAAGGCGCCGCGCATTGGCGATTGGGTGCTCGCGGTCGGCAATCCCTTCGGCCTCGGCGGCACGGTGACCGCCGGCATCGTCTCGGCGCGCGGCCGTGACATCAACGCCAGCGCCTACGACGACTTCATCCAGATCGACGCGCCGGTGAACAAGGGCAATTCCGGCGGCCCGGCCTTCGACGTCGATGGCAATGTGATCGGCGTCAACACCGCGATCTATTCGCCGTCGGGCGGCTCGGTCGGCATTGCCTTCGCGATTCCCGCCGAAACCGTCAAGACCGTGATCGGCCAGCTCAAAGAGCATGGCATGGTCACGCGCGGTTGGATCGGCGTGCAGATCCAGCCGGTGACCAAGGACATTGCCGACAGCCTCGGCCTGAAGAAGGCGCAAGGCGCGCTGGTGGCCGCAGCCGCAGCCGAACAGCCCGGCGGAGAAGGCCGGCATCGAGGCCGGCGACGTCATCACCGCCGTCAACGGTAAGCCTGTCAAGGACGCCCGCGACCTCGCCAAGAAGATCGGCGCCATGGCGCCGGACACCAAGGTCGACCTCGCCATCGTGCGGAACGGCTCCGAGACGACGGTTTCGCTTACGCTCGGCACGCTGCCGAAGAACGTCGAGGCGAAATCGAACGTACCCACCAAGAAGAAGGACAGCGACAGCGTCGATCTCGCCAAGCTCGGCCTGACGCTCGCGCCTGCCGGTCGCGTCGCCGGCGCCGGCAACGAGGGCGTGGTGGTGACCGACGTCGACTCCTCGGGCGTTGCCGCCGATCACGGCTTCTCCACCGGCGACGTGATCCTCGAAGTCGCCGGCAAGCAAGTTTCGACGCCCGCGGATGTGCGCAAAGAGATCGCCAGCGTGCGCTCGCAAGGCAAGCACGCCGTGCTGATGCGGGTGAAGAAGGCGGGTTCGAATACCCGTTTTGTCGCCCTTCCGATCAAGGAGGGCTGAGTTTGGGGGCGTCCCACCGGCATCCGTCGCCCCCGTCGGTGGAACGACCTCAACGGGACGGGTTTCGACCCGTCCCGACTAATTCCGGAAGGCGGCCGCGCGCGTGAGTGGCGCGCCGCCTTCCGGCCGGAACTCCTACCCTGGCATCCGTCGCCCCCGCTGGGGTGGGGTCGTGGAGGGGGTGGCGGGCCAAATCCGCCACCCCCTCGCGTAACGCGGAGGGGAGCTTTGGAGCCGGCCGCGGATTGGCGCGCTAGGCGGCCGCGCGAACGGGGGTTGACCCGCCGCCGAATCGACTGAAATTGGTGTGACCGATGCCCACATATGCGATATACTGACGGGCAGCGCGCATTCGGCCGGACGGCCGATGCGCGAACCGGATCGGACCACCATGCGCATTCTGGTGATCGAGGACGACCGCGACGCCGCCGACTACCTGGTCAAGGCGTTTCGCGAGGTCGGTCACGTGGCCGACGCCGCCAACGACGGCGAGGACGGCCTGGCTATGGCCCAGGACGGGCAGTACGACGTGCTGATCGTCGACCGCATGCTGCCCAAGCGCGATGGACTGTCGGTGATCGGCACCCTGCGCGGGAAGGGCGTCGAGACGCCGGCGCTCATTCTTTCCGCCCTCGGCCAGGTCGACGACCGGGTCAAGGGCCTGCGGGCCGGCGGCGACGACTACCTGCCCAAGCCCTATTCATTCTCCGAGCTGCTGGCGCGCGTCGAGGTGCTGTCGCGCCGGCGCGGCTCGCGAACCGAGGAAACCGTCCTACGCGTGGGCGATCTTGAGCTCGACCGGCTGTCGCACCAGGTGCGCCGCGGCGAGGAGGAGATTTCCCTGCAGCCGCGCGAATTCCGCCTGTTGGAATATCTGATGAAGCATGCCGGCCAGGTGGTGACCCGCACCATGCTGCTGGAAAACGTGTGGGACTACCATTTCGACCCGCAGACCAACGTCATTGACGTGCACATCTCGCGTTTGCGCTCGAAAATCGATAAAGGATTCGCCCAGCCGCTTTTGCACACGATCCGCGGCGCGGGATACATGATACGTGACGGCGCTCGGTAAACTATTCCGAACCACCACGTTCCGGCTGACGCTGGTCTATTTGACCGTGTTTGCGCTGTTCGCGGCATTCTTGCTCGCCTATTTCGCCCTCAATACGCGCCGCCTGATCGACGAGCAGATCACCGAGACCGTCAATGCCGAGATCACCGGACTGTCCGAACAGTACCGGCAGGGCGGTATCCGCCGGCTGGTGATCGTGATCGACGCGCGTGCCCGCCGGCCCGGCTCCAGCCTCTATCTTGTCACCACCTTCACCGGTCAGCCGCTCGCCGGCAACGTTACCGCGCTGCAGCCCGGCATCCTCGACAAGCCGGGTTGGACCGAGACCCTCTATCGCCGTCTCGACGAAGCGGAAGGCCGGGCCACGCATCCCGAGCATCACGCGCTGGTGCGGGTCTTTCAGTTGCCCGGCGGCTTCCGCCTGCTGGTCGGCCGCGACCTGGAAGAACGCGAACGGCTCTACCGCATCGTATTGGCGGCCGGGCGCTGGTCGGTCGCCATCGTGCTGGTGCTGGGATTGGCCGGCGGCCTGTTCGTGTCGCGGCGCGTGCTGCGCCGCGTCGACGCCATGACCGAGACCACGCGCACCATCATGGAGGGAGATCTCGGCGAGCGGCTGCCGGTCGCCGGCACCGGCGACGAGATCGACCGGCTGGCCGAGAACCTCAACCAGATGCTCGAGCGCATCGAGTCGTTGATGCGCGGCCTGAAAGAAGTCTCCGACAACATCGCGCACGATCTCAAGACGCCGCTCACCCGCCTGCACAATCGCGCCGAGCAGGCGCTGCGCACCGCCAAGACCGACGATGAATACCGCGCGGCGCTGGAGGCGACGATCGACGAATCGGACGCGCTGATCACGACCTTCAACGCGCTGCTGTTGATCGCGCGGGCGGAATCCGGGCAGGCGCGCGAGGACATGGTGGACTTCGACGCCGCCGAGATCGTGCGTGATGTCGGCGAGCTGTATGAGCCGCTGGCCGAGGAGAAGGGTATCACGCTCAAGGTGGAGGCCGCGGCACCGGCGCCGGTCAAGGGCAATCGCGAACTGGTCAGTCAGGCGCTCGCCAATCTGATCGACAACGCCATCAAATATGCGCAGCCGGCCGAGGACGGGCAGGCGCCGGCGGAAATCGTGGTGAGCACCGCGGAAGCCGGTGACCGTGTTCTGCTGACGGTCGCGGACCGCGGGCCGGGCATTCCGGAAACCGACCGTCCGCGTGTGGTCGAGCGGTTCGTGCGGCTGGAGCAAAGCCGCTCGCAGCCCGGTTCCGGGCTGGGGTTGAGCCTCGCCTCCGCGGTGGCGCGGCTGCATGGCGGCGAACTCACGCTGGCTGATAACGAGCCAGGCTTGAAATGCATCATTGCCTTGCCGCGGGGAGGGCCGCTACAGAGGCACGATGAATCGGCCGTCGAAGCCCAAAGCGGCGCCCAAAATACCGGGCGGGCCGTCGCACCGGACGGTGCCGGCGGCGGCGCCTGACGCCGCGGCGGGCGGCGGCGGTACCGCCCTGTGCGAGGCCATCGTCACCGCGCCGGTGCTGATCGATGCCGAGGCCGCGGCCACGCGGGTCGCCGACTGGCTCGCCGAATTGCCGGAAGAGCAAGCGACCGCGCTCACGGCGCTGCTGGCCGCTCACCCCATCATCAAAACGCTGCTGGAAAGCCTGACCGAAAGCTCGCCGCACCTGTGGGAGCTGGTCAGCCGCGACGCGCGGCGCCTGCTGCGCGTGATGGAAACCGAACCGGAGGTGCATCTGACCGCGCTGCTGGCCGATCACGGCCGCGCCGCGGCCACGACTGACGATATCGAGGAGGCCATGCGGCAGTTGCGCCGCATGAAGGCCGAAGTCTCGCTGCTGATCGCGCTGGCCGACATCGGCGGTGTCTGGCCGATCATGCGGTGCGCTCATGCGCTCACCGCGCTCGCGGACGCGGCGGTCGGCGCTGCCGTGCGTTTTCTGCTGGCGGAAGCCGCGCGCGCCGGCCGGCTCGCGCCAGCCGATCCATCGGAGCCGGAGATCGGCAGCGGCTACATCGTGCTGGCACTCGGCAAGATGGGTGGCTTCGAGCTCAATTATTCCAGCGATATCGATCTCATCGTCTTCTACGATCCGGAGGCGCCGGCGCTGTCTGGCGATATCGAGCCGGGGCCGATGTTCGTGCGCCTGACGCAGCGGCTGGTGAAACTCTTGCAGGAGCGCACCGCCGACGGCTACGTCTTCCGCACCGATCTGCGTCTGCGCCCCGATCCGTCCTCGACTCCGATCGCGGTGTCGAAGGCGGCGGCCATGTCCTATTACGAAAGCATCGGGCAGAATTGGGAGCGCGCCGCGATGATCAAGGCGCGCGCCTGCGCCGGGGACATCGCGGCGGGTGAGGCGCTGCTCAACGAGCTCTCGCCCTTCGTGTGGCGCAAATATCTCGACTTCGCGGCCGTTGCCGACGTGCAGGCGATGAAGCGGCAGATCAACGCCTACCGCGGCCACGGCGAAATCGCGGTGGAAGGCCACAACATCAAGATCGGCCGCGGCGGCATCCGCGAAGTGGAGTTCTTCGCGCAGACCCAACAGTTGATCGCGGGCGGACGCGATCCGTCGCTCCGCGACCGCGATACGCTCACGACCCTCGATAAGCTCGTGGAAGACCGCTGGATCGAAGCCGACGCGCGCGACGACATGAAGGCGGCCTATTGCTTTCTGCGCGTGGTCGAGCACCGCCTGCAGATGGTCCATGACGAGCAGACGCAGGTGCTGCCGGGCGAGCGCGCGGGGTTGGAGCGCTTCGCGCGGTTTCTTGGGTTTGCGGACCGGGATGCGTTTGCCGAGATGCTGGTCGGCCATCTCGACAAGGTGCAGTGCTACTACGCGCAATTGTTCGAAGCCGAGCCCGGCGCCGACCGGCCGGCGCTCACCTTTCCTACCGACGCCGACGACCACAAGACACTCGACCGCCTGGCCGAGCTCGGCTTCGGCGCGCCGCTGGAAACTTCGGCCATCGTGCGCCACTGGCTTGCCGGCGACTATCGCTCGCTGAAGGGCGAGGTGGCGCGCCAGAATTTGGAGGCGCTGCTGCCTCTGCTGCTCGAGCAGTTCGCACGCTCCGACAATCCGGCCGCC
The DNA here is from genome assembly GCA_963829785.1 of uncultured Pseudomonadota bacterium. GTDB lineage: Bacteria > Pseudomonadota > Alphaproteobacteria > Rhizobiales > Xanthobacteraceae > Pseudolabrys. The sequence continues at coordinate 37,188 of CAWHJZ010000048.1, forward strand.
GCGCTGCTCTTGTTCGACCGCTTCCTGTCCAATCTGCACGCCGCCGGCCGGCTCTTGTCGTTGCTGCGGCAGAACCCGGAATTGATCTCGCTCATCACATTGGTGTTGAGCGTCGCGCCGCGGCTCGGCGACATCGTCGCGCGTTATCCGCAGGTGATGGACGCATTGGTCGATCCGAGCTTCTTCGGTCCGCTGCCGGACGATGCGGAGCTGGGCAAGCGGCTCGACGTGGCGTTAGGGCAGTCGCGCTACTATGAGGACCTGCTCGAGCGCGTCCGCATGTTCGGGCTGGAATACATGTTCCTGATCGGCGTGCGCATCCTCTCCGGTACGCTGACCGCGCGGCAGGCGGGCGAGGCCTTCGCGCGTCTCGCCAACTCCGTGATCCGCGCCGTGCATCGCGCGGTGGCCGAAGATTTCGCCGTCACCCACGGCCATATGCACGGTGAGGCGGCGGCGGTGGTTGCCATGGGCAAACTGGGCGGCCGCGAAATGACGGCGACCTCCGATCTCGATCTGATCCTGATGTACGACTTCGACGAGGAGCATCCGGAGTCGGAAGGCGAGCGGCCGCTCTATGGGTCGCAATATTTCGCACGGCTGACGCAGCGGCTGATCAACGCGCTGACGGCGCAGACCAATCTCGGTGCGCTCTATTCGGTCGATATGCGGCTGCGCCCGTCCGGGCGTGCCGGCCCGCTCGCCACCCAACTCGGGAGCTTCGTCGGTTATCAGGAAACCGAAGCCTGGACCTGGGAGCACATGGCGCTCACCCGCGCGCGGGTGGTGTCGGCGCCGGCCGCCTTCAAGGCGAGGGTGGAGGAGGCGGTGGCCGACATCCTGCAGCGCCCGCGCGATGCCGCGCAGATCGCCGGCGACGTGGCGGAGATGCGCGGCGCCATCGCCAAGGAAAAGGGCGACCGCGAGCGCTGGGACCTCAAATACGCCACCGGCGGGCTGGTCGATATTGAATTCATCGCACAATATCTGCAGCTCGTGCATGCCCGTGAGCTGCCGGACATTCTCGACACCTCGACCGCGCGCGTGCTCGACAAAGCCTGGGCTTTGCAGGTGTTACCGGTGGAAGACGCCGAGATCCTGCGGCCGGCGGTGCAGCTTTATCACGACCTCACGCAGATCCTGCGGCTGTGCCTTGCCGGCCCGTTCGATCCCAAGGCGGCGGGCGCCGGTCTGCTGCGTCTGTTGGCGCGCGCCGCCGACGTGCCGGATTTCGCCTCGCTCGACGCCACGCTGATCGAGACGCAGACCAAGGTGCGCGAGAGCTTCGTGCGGATATTGGGCAAAGCGCCTTAGCAGGCGGTGGCGTGCTGGCGCATTGGGAAAAACGAGGGCCCCGCTGGGGCGTCTGAAGGCGGCGGCGGGCCTGCATAAAATTGACCACGCTTTTGGCTGCGCCGGTCCTGTGTCCGGCCGATATGGCCTGGCCGGACGATAACCGGATCAAATATTCATTCGGCTGTCGATGTGCGGGTTGTCATTCAGGACGACGTTGAGCAACGAATTGTGGACCACCAAATGGCCATTGTAATCGATCAGTCCCAGTTTTCTGAATTTGTTCATGAATTGGCTTACACGCGACCGTGTCGTACCAATCATCCCCGCGAGCGTCTCCTGGCTGATCTTTTCAATGATAGGATGAGGCATGCCATCCTTGTCGAAGTTCGCCAGCAGAAGAAGCACGCGTGCAAGGCGTCTCTCGCTGGAATTGAATAATTGGTCGACCAGGTCCGCCTCGACCCGAAGTGTGCGGGTCAGGAGATGCTGGATAAAAAACGCGGAAAACGCCAGCTCCGCGTGAAGAACGCCGACCATCGTTGCTTTCTCTATCCTTGCGATTTTGCAGTCCGTGAGGGCGATGGCTGACGATATGCGCCGCGGTTGTCCCGTTAGGCATCCTTCACCGAAAAACTCGTCCGGACCCACTACGGCGACGACCGCTTCCTTGCCTTGCTCAGACACAACGGAGAGTTTGACCTTGCCCTCTAGGATATAGAAAACCGCATTTGCAGCGTCGCCCTGCGAGAAAAACGTTCCGCCTGCTGGGTATTTGAGGATGGTGCGACCGCCATTCGGCGTCTCCAGGAACGCTTTCGGATCGAACGGTGGCTTCTTATTCTTATTTTGTGCTGAACTTTTGACTCGCTTGGCCATGTCCAATTCCTCGGGGGCACAGGGTTTGGTTTCGTGCGCAACGTCCGCTGGCCGGAGTTCGTTGCAAGGCGCCCCGATATGATTTGGACAAAATACAACCTCGTTGTTCCTGCATCAACTGAGGCGGATATGGAGAAGTCCTGCGAGCCGTTCACGGTGACGAACCCGCTCGGTGCCGATTTGCACTCGATTGTCGTCACTGCGTGTTGACGAGGGGCCTCCCTCTTGCATGGGGAGGTAATATGAAGCTACGCCGCCTCTTCCCTCTGCAGCGGGCATTGCGGCTCGAGCGGCAGACGCACGACGACCAACGTGCCCTTGCCGAGCGTCGAGCGGATGCGCATGTTGCCGCCGTGCAGTTCGACCAGCGACTTGGAGATCGCGAGCCCCAGGCCGGAGCCCTGATGGCTTTTGGTGAGCTGGCTTTCGACCTGCTCGAACGGACGGCCGAGCTTATCCAACGCGTCGGCGGCGATGCCGATGCCGGTGTCGGCAATCGACAGCACAATGTGATGATCGCTGGCGCGCCCGCGCACGGTGATGCGGCCCCCGGCGGGGGTGAACTTCACCGCGTTCGCCAGCAGATTGAGCGCGATCTGCTTCAGCGCGCGGCGGTCGGCGTGCAACTGCAATTCGGGATCGATCTTGGCGGTGAGGGTGAGCTTCTTTTCCTGCGCGCGGGCCGACACCACGCGCATCGCCTCGTTGAGCAGCGGGTCGAGCGCGAGATCCTCGAACTCGAGGCGGATACGGCCGGCCTCGATCTTGGCCATGTCGAGCACGTCGTTGATGACATCGAGCAGGTATTGCCCGCTGGCGTGAATGTCGCCGCAATATTCCTGGTATTTTTCGGCGCCGAGCGGGCCGAACATGCCCGACTCCATGATCTCGGAAAAGCCGATGATGGCATTGAGCGGCGTGCGCAGCTCGTGACTCATATTGGCGAGGAATTTCGATTTCGCCTGGTTGGCTTCCTCGGCGCGGGTCTTTTCGGCGGCGTATTTCTCGGCAATCTCGGCGAAGCGCTGCTGCGAGGCCTGAAGGTCCGACACGGTCGCCATCAGGCGCTTCTCGCTGTCGACCAGCTTCTCCTCGTGCGTCTTGAGCGCCGTGATGTCGGTGCCGACCGAGACGTAGCCGCCGTCCTTGGTGCGCCGCTCGCTGATGTGCAGCCAGCGGCCGTCTTCCAATTGCGCCTCGAAGGTGCGAGCGCCGGGGAGCGTCGGTTCGTCGTTGACGATCTTGTTGCGCACCACCGGCTTGCTGCCGGCGGCGACCACGGATTCATACGAGGCGCCGACCGCGATCGCCTCGTCGGGCAGGTCGTGCAGCTCCTGGAAGTTGGAATTGCACAGCACCAGCCGGTTGTCGGCGTCCCACAGCACGAAGGCTTCCGGGATGGTCTCGATGGCGTCGCGCAGCCGCACGTCGGCGGCGGCGGTCTTTTCCACCAAGGTCTTCTGCTCCGTGACATCGACGGCGATGCCGATGAGATGCGGACCGGCCTCGCCCGGCTGGCGCACCAGCTCGCAACGCGTGCGCAGCCACACCCAATGGCCGTCGGCGTGGCGCATGCGGAAGGCCTGGTCGATGGTGCTGGTGCGGGCGTCGGCAAGCTCGGTGGCGAGCTGATAGAGCTGGACGTCGTCGGGGTGCACCAAGGCGCTGACGTCGCCGAACGAGAGCAGATCGTCCTTGGTCTCGAGCCCGAGGATGTCGAACATCGACTGCGACCAGAAGATGCGGCCGCGCCCCAGGTCCCAGTCCCACAGGCCGCAGCGCCCGCGGTTGAGCGCCGTGTCGATGCGGGTGCGCACCGTTTCATAGATGGTGTCGGCCTCGCGTGCGCGCGTCGCCTGCCAATGGAAGGCGAAGCCGAGGATGAGCACGACGAAGCCGGTGGTCGCCGAGAGGGTGACGGTCAGCGTGGTGAGCGAGCGCCAGGCGGTGAGCGCGGCCTCGCGTGACTGCACCACCGCGATTTCCCCGAGCGGGGGCTGCAGCGTGCGCACGGTGGCGAGCGCGCGGCTGTCGTTGGGGAGGGTGATTTCCAGCACGCCGGCGGTGGCGCCGAAGGTCGTGAGCGGCTGGCCGGCGCCGAGCACGTCGATCAGGCGGCGGCCGACGGCCGGGTCCGGGCCGGGCAAGGCCGCGGTGACCACGCCGTTCTTGTCGGTGAGCAGAAAGCGGCGTCCGTCGACGGTTGCCCAGGCCGGCAACGCCCGCGCCAGCAGGTCTTGCGGGTTCGCCAGGGCGCCGGTGTCATGCGCGCGCGGCGGCTGCAGGCGCTCGGCGGCGATGTCGGCGACCGCATCGAGGGTGATCACCATGTCGGACATGGTCTGCCGGCGGTGCTCGTGTAATTGCACGGCGGCGCCGACGCAGATGGTGGCCAGAAACGCGATGATGAGAACGGGGACGGCGCGGCGAAGCAGGGGCTCTGCGGTCAACAGCCGCCGGTAAGCCGGCTTGGCGATTGATTGCGCGAGACCCTTGATCGAATCCGGATGTGCAGACGCACTCGCCAAGCCGGCGCGCGCCATGGACGGCCTCCCTCGGATTTCCCCTGATCACCCCTGAGCCGGAAGGATGTGCCGCATCTCTCCGAATCACTTCCGATTGGAATCGATGGCCGCTGATTTGTCGAGAGTCGGAAATCAATAATTTAAAAAGCGTTACCCACAAATACCGCAAGGCCGGCAAGGGGGTAGGGGGGGAGGCAGCGGGGTACGACCAAGCGTGGGAAATGGCCAGCCCGTCATTCCGCGGCGCGGGCCTTTTGGCGCGCGAACCCGGAATCCATAGCCCCTGTCTCACCGTATCTTGGCCGCTGCGGCCTATGGATTCCGGGTCCGCTTGCTTCGCTCGCGTCCCGGAATGACGGTGTTTTCTTAAGGCGTTGCCAGCGCCCGCTCGACGATGTCGGCGAGATCGCGCGACAGGCCGGCGGTGGCCTGGATGCGCTTGAGCGCGGCTTCGGCTTTCGACTGGCGGCCGCTCTCAAGCGTGCGCCAGTTGCGGAAGGCGGTGGCAAGCCGCGCCGAGATCTGCGGGTTCTTCGGGTCGAGGCTGAGCACCGCGCCGGCGACGAAATCGTAGCCTTCGCCGTCGGCCCGGTTGAACTGGGTGGGATTGCCTTGCGCGAAGGCGCCGATCAGCGCCCGCACGCGGTTGGGGTTCGCCATCGAGAAGGCCGGGTGCTTGGTGAGCGCGCGCACCTGATGAAGCGTGCCCGCCTCGGGGACTGTGGCCTGTAACGCCAGCCATTTGTCGACCACCAGATGGTCGGCCTGATAGCGCCGGTAGAAGTCGGCGAGCGCTTGGGCGCGTTCCGGCACGTCGTGCGACGAAAGCGTCGCCAGCGCCGCCATGCGGTCGGTCATGTTGTCGGCGGCTTCGTACTGGCGCATGGCGCGGGCGATGGCGGCCTGCGAACCGGCTGCCGCCATCAAGTCGAGACAGACATTGCGCAAGGCGCGGCGGCCGGCGCTGGTGGCGTCGGGCGTGAAGCCGCCCGGCACGGTCATGCGCTCGTAAGTCGTCTCGAGCGCGGCGTCGAGCACGGTGCCGATCTCAACGCGCAGCGCCTTGCGGGCGCGGAAGACGGCATCGGGGTCGATATCCTTGCCGATCTCGCGCGCGACGTCGCCTTCGCCGGGGGGCACCAGCGCCAGCGCCACGAAGGCCGGCTCCAGCGCTGAGTCTTCCAGGATCGAGGCCAGCGCCAGCATCAGCTTGTCGTCGTTGCGTGGGGCATGGTGCGCCCGCAAAGCGGCGACGTTGTCGATGAGCAACCGCATGGAAAAGGTCTGCAGCGCCTGCCAGCGGTTGAAAGGATCGCTGTCACGGGCGGCGAGGAAGGCGAGGTCGTCGGCGGTCAAATCCGTAACGAGCTTGATTGGCGCCGAGAAGCCGCGGTTGATCGAGGGCACCGGCGGCGCGGCGATGTCCGTGAACTCAAATGTGGCCTCGGGCGTGTCGAGTACCGGCACGCCGCGCTCGATCGTTTCGCCGCTGGCTAGCTTCAGCGGCAGGTCGCGGCCGTCCTGGCCGACGAGGCCGAGCGCCAAGGGGATCACCATCGGCTCCTTGGTGGGCTGGCCCGGCGTGGGCTCAAGCGTCTGCTTGGCTTCGAGCGTATAGGTCTTGGCCGCGGCGTCGTAACGGCCGCTGACGGTCACTTCCGGCGTGCCGGCCTGCGCGTACCAGCGCATGAACTGCGCCATGTCGCGGTGGCTTACGTCGGCAAAGCACTGGATGAATTGCTCGATGGTGGCGGCTTCGCCATCGTGGCGCTCGAAGTAGAGATCCATGCCGGCGCGGAATTTCTCCGGCCCGAGCAGGGTCTGCACCATGCGCACCACTTCCGCGCCCTTCTCGTAGACGGTCGCGGTGTAGAAGTTGTTGATCTCCTTGTAGGTCTCAGGCCGCACCGGATGCGCCAAGGGTCCGGCATCCTCGTTGAATTGCGACGCCCGCAAGCCCCGCACGTCGCTGATGCGCTTCACGGGCCTTGAGCGCATGTCGGCGGAGAATTCCTGATCGCGGAAGACGGTGAGGCCTTCCTTCAGGCAGAGCTGGAACCAGTCGCGGCAGGTGATGCGGTTTCCGGTCCAGTTGTGGAAGTACTCGTGGGCGATGACGCCTTCGATGTGGGCGTAGTCCGCGTCGGTGGCGGTCTCCGGCGTCGCCAGCACATATTTGTCGTTGAAGACGTTGAGGCCCTTGTTCTCCATCGCGCCCATGTTGAAGTCGGAGACGGCGACGATCATGAAGATATCGAGATCGTATTCGCGGCCGAAGGCTTCCTCGTCCCAGCGCATGGAACGCTTGAGCGAATCCATGGCGTAGGCGCAGCGGTCCTCCTTGCCGTGCTCGACATAGATGCGCAGCGTCACGTCGCGCCCCGACATCGTGCGGAATTTGTCCTCGACACAGGCGAGGTCGCCGCCGACCAGCGCGAACAAATAAGAAGGCTTGGGATGCGGGTCGTGCCAGACCGCGAAATGGCGCCCGCCGGGCAGGTCGCCGCTGTCGACGAGATTGCCGTTCGCCAGCAGCACCGGCGCTTGGGCTTTTTCGGCCTCGACGCGCGTGGTGTAGACCGCCATCACGTCGGGGCGGTCGGGGAAATAGGTGATGCGGCGGAAACCTTCCGCCTCGCACTGGGTGCACCAGGTGCCGCTGGAGCGGTACAGTCCCGACAGCTGGGTGTTGGCGGTAGGATCGACCAGCGTCTCGATCTCCAGCGTGAACGGGCCGTTCGGCGGCTGCGGGATGGTGAGTTGGTCGGGCGTGGCCTGGTAGCCGTCGGCGCCCAGATCGGCGCCGTCGATCTTGAGCGACTTGAGCGTCAGCCCATCGCCGTCGAGCACCACGGGCGCGGCCGGGCTGTCCGGGTTGGGCTTGAGCTTGAGCGTCGCGCGCACCGTGGTTTCGGTCGGGTGCAGCGTGAAATCAAGGGCGACGGTCTCCACCAGCCAGTCGGGCCGGCGGTAGTCCTTGAGGCGGATGGGCTGGGCGATGTCTGTGCGCATGATTATCTGATCTAAAGTCTCGGGCCCAAAATTGGAAGGAAGATTGGAAGGAAGAATGATGGCGAAGATGCGCGCCATGGTGCTGGACAAGCCGGGAACGCCGCTGGTGTTGCGCGAACGGCCGGCGCCGGCGCCGGGGAAGGCTGAGCTCCTGATCAAGGTCGCGGCCTGCGGCGTCTGCCGCACCGACCTGCACGTGGTCGACGGCGACCTGACCGAGCCGAAATTGCCGATCGTGCCGGGCCACGAGATCGTCGGCCGGGTGGCGGCGCTCGGCGAAGGCGTGAGCGGGTTCGAGATCGGCGAGCGGGTGGGCGTGCCGTGGCTGGGCGCGACCTGCGGCGTCTGTCCCTATTGCCGCAGCGGGCGCGAGAACCTGTGCGACCATCCGATCTTCACCGGCTATACGCGCGACGGCGGCTTCGCCACCCATACGATTGCCGATGCGCGCTACTGCTTCCCGCTCGGCGAAGCCGGCGACGACGCCGAAATCGCGCCCTGGCTGTGCGCCGGGCTGATCGGCTGGCGCAGCTATCGCATGGCGGGGCATGGCGAGACGCTCGGGCTCTACGGCTTCGGCGCCGCCGCGCACATCCTGGCGCAGGTGGCGGCATGGCAGGGGCGGCGCATCTTCGCCTTCACCCGCAAAGGCGACACGGCGGCGCAGGACTTCGCCCGCTCGCTCGGTGCGGTCTGGGCGGGCGGTTCGGAAGAGATGCCGCCGGAATTGCTCGATGCCGCGATCATCTTCGCCCCGGTCGGCGCGCTGGTGCCGGCGGCGCTCAAGGCGGTGAAGAAGGGCGGCCGCGTGGTCTGCGGCGGCATCCACATGTCGGATATCCCGAGCTTCCCCTATTCGTTGTTGTGGGAAGAGCGCGAGGTGGTGTCGGTCGCGAATTTGACGCGCCAGGATGCGCACGAGTTCCTGGAGATCGCGCCCAAGGCCGGCGTACACGCCGAGGTGACGCGCTACCCGCTCGAGCGAGCGAACGAAGCCTTGTCCGATCTACGCGACGGCCGGCTGCAAGGCGCGGCGGTGCTCATTCCGTCCTGAGCCTGTCGTAGAGCGCGCGCCATTCGCCGTTCTTTCCCGTCCCCGTCTGCGCGGGGACGAACGGAGGTAATCGCTGCGCTCTACGAACGCATCGGCTCGGCGTGGCCGATCACGCGCTTGATCGAGGGCGCGCGTTCGCGTAACGCGCGCTCCAGCGCATCGACTTTCTCGTGCACGGCTTGCACGCTCAGGTCCGGGTCGACCCGGCAATGAAAATTCACGATTTCGCCGTCGTCGGTCTCGCGTACGCGCACGTCGTGCACGTCGCGCAGCGTATGGCCTTCCGCGGCAAGCTCGGCCAAAGCGATCGTCACGGCCTGCACGCGCTCGGGTGGCGCCTCGCGTCCGTGCGCTTCCTGCGGCTGCAGCGGTTCGATGTGGGTCTCGACCTCGACGCCGGGGCCGATCTCGGCAGCGATGGCGTCCTCGAGGCCGTCGGCTTGCTCGTGCGCGGCAGCGAGCGACATCTTGCCGTCGACTTCCAGGTCGAGCGCGACTGCGAGCCGGTCGCGTAGGTCGTGCACCGTTACGTGATGCACGGCAAGCGCGCGGTTGCGCGCGATCACCATGATGCGGTCAAGCACGGTCTCGTTGTCGAGCGCGACCGGATCGGTGGTCACGATCGGCTCGGCACCCGCGATCCGGTCGCGCAGGGCTCGCGCGACCGCGGCCTTGATCGCGGTGACGCGGTCGAGCGGCAAGGTGCGGCTGACCGCGACGGTGAGATCGATGAAGGTGGTCTCGCCGACGGCGCGGGCGCGCACGGCTTCGACAGCGACCACGCCGGGCACGCCGCCGGCGACCTGTCGGATCGTGTTGGCGGCGCCGGGCGGAGCGACGTCGATCAACATGTCGATGGTGCGCCGCCCGAGCCGCCAGCCGGCGACGCAGACCAGCACGGCGACCACCAGCGCGGCGGCCGAGTCGGCCCAGGGCAGGCCGGCATAGACACCGGCGAGCCCGATGAGCACCGCCAGCGACGACCACAGGTCGGACGAGAAGTGTAGCGCGTCGGCCTCGAGTGCGTGGCTTTGCGTTTCCGCGGCGACGCGGTTCAGGGCGCGGGCGCGGAAATAATCGACCGCGATCGAGACCAGGATGACGGCAAAGGCCCAGACCGTAGCCTCGACGATGTGCCCGTCATCCGCGATGAGCCGATTGGCCGCCTCCCAGATGACGATGCCGGAAAGCAGGAACAGGAGCGCGGTTTCGGCCAGCGCCGAGACCGCCTCGATCTTGCCATGGCCGTAATGGTGCTCCTCGTCGGCCGGCTTACCGGAGACGCGCACCGCAATGTACGTCATGACCGTGGCGCCGAAATCGATCAGCGAATGGCCGGCCTCCGACAAAATTGCCAGCGATCCGGTGGCGAACCCGACCAGCCCCTTGGCGATGGTCAGCCCGGCCGAGGCGGCGATCGAGGTGAGCGCGACTTGTTCCTTGGTGCTTCCCATGCCTCGCGTGCTCTAGCAGTTTCGCGCCGCGGGCGGCAAATGTGCGTTTCGCTGTTCGGAATGAGTTGCAGTCCAATGTTCACAACGTGATCGACTTGCCGTCTGCCGCCGCCGAGCGGGTCAGCGCATCGAGAATACGGATGTTGGCGATGAGCTGCTCGGGCGTGAAGCGATAGGGCGCGCGGCCCTCCACCGCGTCGGCCCAGGCCTCGAAATTCATTCGCACGGTGTTGACCGGCTCGTAACTGCGGGTCTCGCGGCTGCCGTCCGGCTTGCAGTGCTCGAAGCGCGAGGGCAGGCCTTTGTCGACATTGCCGCCTTCCTCGACTTCCACCCAGCCCTGATCCCCGAACAACGTGAAGCGGCCGTAGAACGGCGGCGTCGACAGGCAGGTAACGCGCCCGCGTGCGCCGTCGGCGAAATCGATTTCGGCGCTGACGAAATCTTCCGACGGTTTCGGGAAAATCTGCGAGGCGGTGCGCGCCGCGACCCGCACCGGTTTGCCCGCGAGCGACACCATCATGTCGCCGAGATGGATGCCGAGGGCGGTCCAGGCGCCGGCCGGCGCGTGCTTGGGGTCGCGCCGCCAGTTCGATGGATCCATGGCGCGGAAATTGTTGTGGCTGACATTGGCGTCCATGTGCAGAATTTTGCCGAGCGTGCCGTCGTCGAACAGCCGGCGCATCTCCTCCAGCGCCGGCTCGAAGCGCCGCTCATGGCCGATGCCGAGCACGCCCTTCGCCTTGGCGCAGGCGTCGAGAATGCGCTCGGCGCTCGCCGCGGTCAGCGCCAACGGCTTTTCGCAGAACACCTGTTTGCCGGCCTGGAAGGCGGCGACCGCCATCTCCTCATGCAGGGCGTGCGGCGTGACCACTGCGATGGCGTCGATCTCGGGATTCTTCAACAGGTCGCGGTAATCCGGCACGAGATCGAGGCCATGCGCCGCCGTGAACGGCTCCGCCATTTCGCCGTCGATGTCGCACCCCGCCACCACCTTGAAACGCGGACTGTGGGCGAGGCAGGTGACGATCTGCTTACCCCACCAGCCGAGGCCGATAACGCCGATCCGGATCATCGCCACCTTCTCCCGTCGAGCCACTTTGGCGCCGTGCCGAGCCACGATAGCAATCGCGGCTGCCAAAGGGAAAGCCGCCGGCTGGCGCCAAGATCGCGACAAAGCGCGCGCTATTGTTCCGCCGTGGGCACCGTGGCAGCATGATGTCTCTTGTTAAGTCAGGCCCCGCACCAAAGGACCTTTGCGATGACCAATCCCTATAGCCTCGATCAATACGTGCAGGACCTGCGTACCATCGCTGGGGAGGAAACCGATCCGGTCCGGATCACCGACCGGGTCGCGACGCTCGCCAAGAAGTTCGCCCAGTCGCCGGGTTGGCTTCGCCCCGAACACCGCGAATGCGACGCGGAACAGGGCTTCGGCGTCCATCTGCTGCACGAGGAGCCCAACCACGATCTGGCGGTGTTCGTGCTCTCGTGGCTGCCGAACCGCGGCACCACCCCCCACAATCATAAGACCTGGGCGGTGGTGGTCGGCATGGAGGGCCAGGAGCAGGAGGTCAATTGGGACCGGCTCGATGACGGCGCCAAGCCTGGCTACGCCGACCTGAAGCGCGGCGAAGCGCATGTGATGACTGCCGGCGAGGTCGCGCGCTGTTACCCCGAGCACATCCACAGTGTCTGGAACGTGGGCAAGGACATCTCGATGTCGCTGCACACCTATGGCCGGCACATCAACTACACCGGCCGCTCCGAATTCGATCCGGAGGCGAGGCGCGAGAAGCCCTATCTCGTGAAGGTCGCGGACAGCGAGGCGGCCCAAGGGTGAGGCTTCACCCCGGTCGAGATTATCCCCAGAATCGAAAATTGGTGATGCTTGACGCTACGTTATAGATGTATTAAACATCACAAATAACGTAATTACCGCGCTCAAGACACCATGATCACGTCCGCCCAATTGCGCGCCGCCCGGGCCTTGCTGGGCATCGACCAGCGCGAACTGGCGCAGCGTTGCGGGCTGTCGCTGCCGACCATCCAGCGCATGGAAGCGAGCGACGGCGTGGTGCGCGGCAATGTCGACTCGCTGATGAAGCTGGTCGACGCGCTGGTGGCCAACGGCATCGAGCTGATCGGCGAGGGCGCCACTTCGGGCGCGGGTGGCCGCGGGGTGCGACTCAAATGAGCGATGGCGCGGTGCCAGGTCGCGCCGTCGGGTGGGGGCGCCGATGATCGTTCCTGCGCTTTATGGCGTGGCGGCGCTGCTCGTTCTGGCTCCGATTGCGATCGCCTTGGGCGGTTCGGCGCGCGCGACGACCGTCACCTATGGCGCGAGCCTGGTCGTCACTTTGATGCTGGGGGTGGTCGGACTTATCAGTCTGGCCGGCCCGCCGTCGGCCGGGATCACGCTGCCGCTCGGGTTGCCCTGGCTCGGCGCGCATTTCCGCATCGATGCGTTGTCGGCTTTCTTCCTGGTGGTGGTCGATCTCGGCGGCGCGGGCGCGAGCCTCTACGCGCTCGGCTATGGCCGCCACGAGGAAGCCCCGCAGCGCGTGCTGCCGTTCTATCCCGCCTATCTCGCCGCCATGAACCTGGTGGTGCTCGCCAACGACGCCTTCAGCTTCCTGGTGGCGTGGGAATTCATGTCGCTGACGTCGTGGGCGCTGGTCATCGCCCATCACAAGGAGCGCGAGAACCTGCGCGCCGGCTTCGTCTATCTGGTGATGGCGAGCTTCGGCACGCTGGCGCTGCTGCTCGCCTTCGGTCTCTTGGCCGGCGCCAATGGCAACTATGTGTTCGACGCCATCCGCGACTCGCATCCTGCCGCCTGGCTGACGGCGGTGGTGCTGATCCTGGCGCTGCTCGGCGCCGGCTCGAAATCGGGCCTGGTGCCGCTGCACGGCTGGCTGCCGCTCGCGCATCCTGCCGCGCCCAGCCACGTCTCCGCGCTGATGAGCGGGGTGATGACCAAGGTCGCGATCTACGGCTTCATCCGCATCGTCTTCGACCTGCATCGGTCAACCGGCCTGGTGGTGGAGCCTGGTGGTGCTTGCCGTCGGCGGCGCCACGGCGGCGATGGGCGTGCTCTATGCGCTGATGCAGAACGACATCAAGCGCGTGCTCGCCTACAGCACCATCGAGAACATCGGCATCATTTTCGCCGCCCTCGGCCTTTCGCTCGCGTTCAAGGCGGAGGGCATGGCGGTGGCGGCGGCGCTGGCGCTGACGGCGGCGCTGCTGCACGTATTCAATCATTCGCTGTTCAAGAGCCTGTTGTTCTTCGGCGCCGGCGCCGTGCTCAATGCGACCGGCGAACGCGACATGGAAAAGCTCGGCGGGCTCATTCACCGCATGCCGCAGACCGCTTTCGTGTTCCTCATTGGCTGCGTGGCGATATCGGCGCTGCCGCCGCTCAATGGTTTTGTCTCCGAGTGGCTGACCTTCCAGGCCATCCTGCTCAGCCCGCATCTGCCGTCCTGGGGCCTGAAATTCATGGTGCCGGCGGTGGGGGCGCTGTTGGCGCTGTCGGCGGCACTGGCCGCGGCCTGTTTCGTGCGCGCTTTCGGCATCACCTTTCTCGGCCGCCCGCGCACGCCCGCCGCCATCGCCGCGCGCGAGACCGACGGCCTGTCGCTCGTCGCCATGTTCGCGCTTGCCGCATTGTGTCTCGTCGCCGGCATCGTCCCGGGCGTCTTCATCGACGCGCTGGCGCCGGTCACTACGGCGCTGGTCGGCGCCAGCATGCCGCATCAGACCGGCGTGCAATGGCTGTCGATCGTGCCGATCGCGCAAAGCCGCAGCTCCTATAACGGGCTGCTGGTCTTCTTCTTCATGGCCGTGTCGGGCGCGCTTGCCGCCTTTGCCATCCATCGGCTGGCCTCGGACCGGCTGCGGCGCGCGCCGGCCTGGGATTGCGGCTATCCCGATCCGAATCCGGCAACGCAATACACCGCGTCCAGTTTTGCTCAGCCGATCCGCCGCGTTTACGGCACGCTGGTGTTCCGCGCGCGCGAAATCGGCGAGATGCCGCCGCCGGGATCCACCGCGCCGGCACGGTTGACGGTCGGCGTCCGCGACCTGATCTGGGACTTCGGCTACGCGCCGGTGGCACGCGTGATCGGCTATGCCGCCGACCGCCTCAACATCCTGCAATTCCTCACCATCCGCAGCTATCTCTCGTTGGTGTTCGCGGCTCTGGTGCTGCTGCTTCTGATGCTCGCAATATGGCCTTGACCCACGAATTCGCCTTCCAGGGCGCCGAGATGCTGCTGGTGCTGCTGCTGTCGCCGCTGCTCACCGGCTTTGTGCGCAAAATGAAGGCGCGCCTGCAGCGCCGGCGTGGGCCGCCTCTGTTGCAGCCCTATCGCGATCTGGTCCGCCTGCTGCGCAAGGATGTGGTGCTGGCGCAAAGCGCCTCCTGGCTGTTCCGGGTCATTCCCTACATCGTCTTTGCCGCCACCTGGGTTGCCGCCTCGCTGGTGCCGACCTTCCGCAGCGGGCTTTATTTCTCCTGGTCGGCAGACCTCATCGCCATCATCGCGCTGCTCGGGAGCGCGCGCTTTTTCCTGGCGCTCGCCGGGCTCGACGTCGGCACCGCGTTCGGCGGCATCGGCTCGAGCCGCGAGGTGATGATTGCTTCGCTGGCCGAGCCGGCCATGCTGATGATCATGTTCACGCTGGCGCTAGTCGCGGGCTCCACACAGCTCTCGACCATGGCCGCCTTCATGCTGTCGTCGCAGGTCGGCTTGCGCGTTTCGTTGGGGCTGGCGCTGATCGCCATCATCATGGTGGCGATCGCGGAGAATGCGCGCATTCCGGTCGACAATCCGGCGACCCATCTCGAGCTCACCATGGTGCACGAGGCCATGGTGCTGGAATATTCCGGCCGTCATCTGGCGCTGATCGATCTCGCTTCCGAGCTCAAACTTCTTCTTTATGTCTCGCTGATCGCCTGTCTGTTTCTGCCCTGGGGGCTGGCGACCGCCGGCGACGACCCGATGACACTGGCCATTGCGGTTGCCGCCTATCCAGTAAAGCTGGCGGGCCTCGGTCTCCTGTTGGCGGCGTTCGAAACGGCGATCGCCAAGATGCGCGTGTTCCGGGTGCCCGAATTTCTCGGCGCGGCGCTGATGCTCGGCCTGCTCGCCACGTTGCTGTTGTTCGTCTCGGGGAGCCTGTAACCCACATGCACGGCTTGACCTTCGACGTCGCCCATCTGCTCGCCGGCTCGCTGGTGCTGGTGAGCTTCATGCTAATCTACCAAGACCGGCTTTATGCGCTGCTCAATATCTTCGCGCTGCACGCGTTGGTGTTGGCGGCGTCGGTCGGCTGGCAGGCCTATGCGCAGCACGCGCCGCATCTCTACGTGACCGCCGGCATCGCGCTCATCTTCAAAGCCATCGTCATCCCGACCGCGCTGCACCGGATCATCGTCAGGCTCGGCATCCACCGCCAGATAGAGACCGTGGTCGGCGTGGGCCCGACGATGCTGCTCGGCATCGGCCTGGTGGCGCTGTCGATGGTGGTGATGCTGCGGGTGACGGCCGGCGCCGATGCGCTGGCGCGCGAGGATCTTGCCTTCGCGCTGTCGGTGGTGCTGCTCGGCATGCTGATCATGGTGACGAGGCGCAACGCGGTCAGCCAAGTGATTGGCTTCATGTCGCTGGAGAACGGCCTGGTGCTGGCGGCGACCGGGGCGAGGGGCATGCCGCTGGTGGTCGAGATCAGCGTCGCCTTCTCGGTGCTGATCGCCTTCATCGTGATCGGCATCTTTCTCTTCCGCATTCGTGAGCGTTTCGACACGGTTGACTTGCAGGCGCTCGACAAATTCCGGGGAGAGCAGCGATGACGTTCGATGCGCTTTCCGGTGTGCTGCTGATCCCGGCGCTGTCGGCGGTGCTGCTCGCGGTGCTGCCCGGTTATCGACTGACGGCGCGGCTCAACGTGCTGGCGGCGCTTCTCACCTTCCTGACCTCGGTGTCGTTCTTCTTCGTGCCGCCAGTTTCGGGCCCGTATTTGCTGATTGACGATCTCAACAAGGTCTTCATCGTCCTGACGACCTTTGTCAGCTTCACAACGGCTGTTTTCAGCGCCAGCTATATCGGGCATGAGATCGAGACCGGCCGGCTGAGCCCGCGGTTCGTGCGCTTCTATCACGCCATGTACCAAGTGATGATGTTCGGCATGAACCTCGCGCTAGTCGCCAACAACATCGGCCTGATGTGGGTGGCGATCGAATTGGCGACGCTGTCGACGGTGCTAATGGTTGGAATCTACCGCACCCACGAGGCGCTGGAGGCGGCCTGGAAATACTTCATCCTCGGCAGCGTCGGCATTGCGCTGGCGCTGTTCGGCACCATCCTAGTCTACATGGCGGCGCGCCCGGTGATCGGCGAGGGGCTCGAGGCCATGGTGTGGACGGTGCTGATGACCAAGGCCGCGCACTTCGACCCCGCGCTGCTCAATGTCGCCTTCGTATTCCTGCTGCTCGGCTACGGCACCAAGGTGGGGCTGGCGCCGCTGCACGCCTGGCTGCCGGACGCCCACGCCGAGGGCCCGACGCCGATCTCGGCGGTGCTCTCCGGTCTGCTGCTCAACGTCGCGCTCTATGCGCTGTTGCGGTTCAAGATGCTGCTGGCGCTCAACCCCGGCTCCATCGCGCCCGGGCCGTTGATGGTGACCATGGGGCTGATCTCCTGCCTGTTCGCGGCCTTCATGCTGTATCGCCGGCGCGACATCAAACGCATGTTCGCCTATTCGTCGATCGAGCACATGGGCATTATCGTTTTCGCCTTCGGCATGGGCGGCCCGCTCGCCAACTTCGCCGGCCTCCTGCACATGACCATGCATTCGCTGACCAAGTCGGCGATTTTCTTCGCGGTCGGTCATATTGCGCAGGTCAAGGGCACGCAGAAGATCGCCGACATGGGCGGACTGACGGTGACCCATCCGGTGCTCGGCTGGGGGCTGGTGCTGGGCGTGGTGGCGATCGCCGGTCTGCCGCCGCTCGGCATCTTCATGAGCGAATTTCTGGTGGTGACCTCGACCTTCGCGCGCGCGCCGTGGCTGGCGGTGCTGCTGGGGCTTGGCATTCTTATCGCGCTCGGCGGTTTGTTCTGGCGGCTCAGTGGCATTGCCTTCGGGGAGCCACGCGGACCGGCGACTCCGGCGCAAGCCTCCTACGTGCCGATGTTCGCGCATCTTGCGATCGTGGCCATGGCCGGTGTCTATCTGCCGCCGGCATTGGTCACCGGCTTCGAAAACGTCGCGCGGCTGTTGGGATAGCGCCATGAACCCAACCCGCAAAACCGTGAGCGAGCAGGACTGGCGCGAGGCCATTGCGCGGCTCGCCGGCGGGCGGGCGACCTTGCTCGGCCTGTGGGGCGATGCGCCGAACGTGCATATGGCCCTGCTCGACGAAGGCACGGGCGATATCGCCGTGCTGACCTACGAATGCGTGGGCGGAAAATTTCCCAGTGTCGGCGCGCAGCACCCGCCGGCGCTGCGGCTAGAGCGCGCCATACGCTCGCTGTTCGGCCTTGAAGCGATCGGCTCGCCCGACACGCGGCCCTGGCTCGACCTCGGCTTTTGGGATGTCGCGCATCCGCTGGGCAACAAAACGCCTGCGCAAAAGCCCGAGCCTTATGCGTTCCTCCCGGTCGAAGGGGAGGGGTTGCACCAGATTCCGGTCGGGCCCGTGCACGCCGGTATCATCGAGCCCGGTCATTTCCGCTTTACTGCCAATGGCGAATTCACCGTGCGGCTGGAGCAGCGGCTCGGCTATGTGCACAAGGGTATCGAGTCGCTGATGACGGGCGCTTCGCTCGATAGGGCGGCGAAGCTCGCCGCGCGTACCTCGGGCGACAGCACGGTGGCTTATTCGTTTGCCTTTGCGCGGGCGGTCGAGGCGGCACTGCAAGTTGAGGCGCCGCCGCGCGCGACTTATTTGCGCGCGCTCATGGCCGAACTGGAGCGGCTGGCCAATCACCTCGGCGACATTGGCGCCATCTGCAATGATGCCGCTTTTGCGCTCATGCATGCGCAGACGAGCGTGCTGCGCGAACGCGTGTTGCGCGCGGCGCTAAGCTGCTTCGGTCACCGGCTGATGATGGATGGTATCGTGCCCGGCGGCGTGGCCCACGACATCGCGCCGGACGGGCCGGCCGCGATCAAGGCCTTGCTGGCCGAACTTCGACGCCGGTTCCCGCGCCTGATCGAGCTTTATGACAACACCGCTTCGCTGCAGGACCGCACGGTGAGCACCGGCTTCGTCAAACCGGAGTACGTTCGTCAGTTCGGCGCCGGCGGTTATGTCGGGCGCGCCTCGGGCCGGAATTTTGACGCCCGGCGTATGCCGGGTTACGCGCCCTACGATCAGCTGACGTTCGACGTGCCGGTTCGAAACGAAGGCGACGTCGATGCGCGGGTGTGGATCCGCATCCGCGAGGTCGAGCAGAGCCTGGCGCTGATCGAGCAGATCGTCGGCACGCTGCCGGACGGCGCCGATCTTGGCCGAGGTTAGAGCCAAGGGAGAGCCTTGCGAAGGCTTGGCGCTGGCGGAAGCCTTCCGTGGCGACGTCCTGGTCTGGTTGCGCCTCGGCGCCGACGGCCTTGTCGCGCGCTGCCATTTGCGCGACGCGTCCTGGTTCCAATGGCCGCTGTTGGAGACCGCGATTGAGGGCAATATCGTCGCCGACTTCCCGCTCTGCAACAAATCGTTCAACTGCTCCTATTCCGGCCACGATCTCTAGGGCGAACTCATAGAGCGAACTCATGCGCCGCACATTGTTCGAAAGCCTGACCCACGCTCCGCTCACCGAGCCGCCGCCCGCGCCGGACGAGGCGGCGCTGAAGGAACTGGCCGAGAGCGTGAACCGCACCGCACGCGCGCGGCTCGGCCGCTCGCTGTCGATCCGGCAAGTCGACGCCGGCTCCTGCAACGGCTGCGAACTGGAAATCCACGCGATCAACAACGCCTTCTACGATCTCGAGCGCTTCGGCCTGCATTTCGTCGCGTCGCCCCGCCATGCCGACGTGCTGTTGGTGACCGGGCCGGTCACCAAGAACATGCGCGAAGCGCTTGAGCGAACCTACAACGCCACCCCCGATCCGAAATGGGTGGTGGCGGTCGGCGCCTGCGCCGCCGACGGCGGCATCTTCGCCGGCAGCTATGCGGTGGCCGGCGGCGTCAAGGACGTAATCCCGGTCGATCTGCATATCCCGGGCTGTCCGCCCACGCCGACAGCGCTCCTGCAGGGACTGCGCGCGCTTTTGGAGGCCGCAAGCGGGAAGGCTGCCGGCCGCTGAGGCTTATTGCAGAGCCGCCGCTCACGCGCCCCAGGATGCGGGCTTGCGCACCAGGTTGATCATGTTCTTCGGCTCGTCGTTGAAGAAACAGCGAAAATTGTGCTCGATCGTCGGCATGGCACGGATTTCGTAGCCTTGCGAGCAGCCGCCGAGATGCGGAAAGGCGAGCAGGTTCTTGGTCTTCCATAGCGGACTTTCCGGCGGCAACGCACGCAAGGCTGGGCGCTTTGGCGCTGGTCTGAATGCGGGCTGGCGAGTAGGCTCTGGCGGCCCACGATCAGTCGGCGAAGGGGAGGCGCGACATGAGCAAGGCAAGTGAACTGCGGGCAATGATCAAGCGCGGCGGCATGACTATCGCGCCCGGCGCCTTTGACGGCATCACCGCCAAGCTGATCGCCCATGCCGGGTTCGAAGCGGTCTACATGACCGGCGCCGGCACCGCGGCGGCGCACGGCTACCCCGATTACGGCCTCTTGACCATGACTGAGATGGTGACCAACGCCGGCAAGATCGTGGCCACCGCCGGGCTGCCGGTCATCGCCGACGCCGACACCGGTTATGGCAACGAGCTCAATGTTGTGCGCACGGTGCATGAATACATGCGCCAGGGCGTCGCTGCGATTCACATCGAGGACCAAGTGTTCCCGAAAAAGTGCGGCCACCTCGACAACAAGGAGGTGATCGCGGCCGAGGACTACATCGCCAAAATCCGCGCGGCGGCGGATGCCCGCGGCGATTCCGATTTCGTCATCATCGCTCGCACCAATTCACGCGCCGTCATCGGTTTCGACGAGGCCATCAAACGCGCCAACGCCGCGCTCGATGCAGGCGCCGATGTCGCCTTCGTGGAGGCGCCGCAGACCATGGAGGAGATCGCGGCGGTTCCGAAACAGGTGAGGGGTCCGTGCCTGCTCAACGTCGTGCGGCGCGGCAAGACCCCCGAGATCGAGCTGAAAGACGCCGAGGCCATGGGCTACAAGCTCGCCATCCTGCCGACGCTGTTGTTCCGCGGCGTCATCGGCTGCTGCGAGGAACTGCTGGACGAGGTGAAGAAGGGCAACTTCCCGGCGCCGCCCAAGGATCTGTCGCCGCACGAGGCCTTCCAGCGCTTCGGGTCCGACGAATGGGATGAGCTGCGCGTGCGCTACCGCGATGGCGCCAAGGCGTCGGCCAAGGCCAAGGTCGCCTAGGGGAGGGCGCTTTCGCCCTCCGCCACGGGGGGTGCGTCAGCGCGACCGCAGCCTCGGATCGAGCACGTCGCGCACGGCGTCGCCGAACAGGCTGAAGCCGAACACGGCGAGGCTGATGGCGATGCCCGGGAAGATCGCCATCCACGGCGCGCTCAGGGCATATTCCTCCGCGCCGCCCTGCAGCATCAGGCCCCAGGCCGGCGTCGGCTCCTGCACGCCGAGGCCGAGATAGGACAGCGACGCCTCCAGCAGGATCGCCTGGCCGACGAAGGCCGTGATCATGATCAGAAAAGGCGCCATCACGTTCGGCACCATATGGCGCAGGATGATGCGCATATGGCTGAAGCCGTTGGCGCGGGCCGCGTCGATATAAGGCACCTCGCGGATCGCCAGCGCGCTCGAGCGCACGACGCGGGCGCAGCGGGGGATGAAGGGGATGGTGATGGCGATAATCACGTTGTGCGCGCCAGTACCGAAAATCGACACCACCGCGAGCGCCATGATGATCAGCGGGAAGGCCATGAAGATGTCCATGATCCGCTGAAAGATAAGGTCGATGCGGCCGCCGAAATAGGCGCTGCCGACGCCCAGCACGAGGCCGGCGGTGGAGCCGATGATCGCTGAGGAAAAGCCGACAAAGAGCGCGGTGCGCGCGCCATAGATGATGCGAGCGAGCAGATCGCGGCCGAATTGGTCGGTGCCGAGCCAGTGCTCCCAGCTCGGCGCTTGGGTCATCGCGGCGAAGGAATTGGCCACCGGATCGTAGGGCGTCAGAACATTGGCGAAGATCGCCATCAGGATCATGGTCAGCACAATCAAGCCGCCAGCCGCTCCCAGCGGCTTTTTGCGGATCATTTGCAGGATCACGCGGCTAAGCGGCTTCTTGTCGACGATTTCCTCGAACTGTGCTTCGACGCGGACTTCCGACGTTACGGCCATGTTGCTGGTCCTTATTTGTAGCGGATGCGGGGGTCGAGCCAGGCGTACAACACGTCCACCACGAAATTGGTGAACACGAACACCGCGACCACCACCATCACCAGCGCTTGCGTCATGGTGTAGTCGTAATTGGTCACCAACTCGACGAACAGCTTGCCGAGGCCGTTGAGATTGAACACCTGCTCGGTGACGACCAAGCCGCCCATCAGAAAGGCGAATTCGATGCCGATGACGGTGACCACCGGCAGCATCGCGTTCTTGAGCTCGTGGCGCCGGATGATGACCTGCTCCAGCAGCCCCTTGGCGCGCGCGGTGCGGATGTAGTCCTCGCGCATCACCTCGAGCATGGCGGAGCGCGTCATGCGGGTCGCGACCGCCGAATAGCGGTAGCCGGTCGCGATCGCCGGCCAGATCAGCAGCGACAAGTTATTGGATATGTTGGCCCAACTGTCCCAGCTGGATTTGTACTGGATCGGCGGCATCCAGGGTACGCCGCTCCACCATTGCGTGGTGAACAGGATACCGAAGATGATGAGGATACCGAACCAGAACGACGGCATGGCGATGCCGGCGATGCTGAAGGTGCGCACCACGTAGTCGATCCAGGTGTCCTGTTTGATCGCGGCGATCGCTCCCAGCGGAATGGAGATGATGGTCGCCGTCACCGTGGCGAGGACGGCGATCATCAGCGACAACTCGAATCGCAGGGAAATTTCCTGCACGATGGGCCGGCCGGTCCACATCGAATTACCGAAGTTGAAGGTGACGAGGCCCCAGAGGTAGTGCCACAGCTGCACGAAAATCGGCTGGTCGATGCCGAGCTCGTGCTGGCAAATTTTCAGCGCGGCCTCGTCGAAGTAGCCGCCGCTGCCGGCGAGCCGCAGTTCGCAGATGTCGCCCGGAATGAGGCGCATCAGGAAAAAGACCAGGATCGCCGCCCCGAAGAGCGTCGGGATGGTCAGTAGCAGCCGCTTCAGTATGTATTGGGACATTTAAGTGTGCCGGACACGGCAGCATGGCGTTCTTGAGCGAGTGGCGCGGATGATGAGCCGTGGACAGGCCCTTGGCGCGCGCGGTGCGGATGTAGTCCTCGCGCAGCACTTCAGCATGGCCGAGCGCGTCATGCGGGTGGCGACCGCCGAATAGCGGTAGCCGGTCGCGATCGCCGGCCAGATCAGCAGCGAGATTGTTGGATATGTTGGCCCAACTGTTCCAGTGGATTTGTATTGGATGGGCGGCATCCAGGGAATTCCGGTCCACCATTGAGTGGTGAACAGGATGCCGAAGATGATCATGATGCCGAACCAGAAGGAGGGAATGGCGATGCCGGCGATGCTGAAGGTGCGCACCACGTAGTCGATCCAGGTGTCCTGCTTGATGGCGGCGATGGTGCCGAGCGGAATGGCGAGGGTGGTCGCGGTCACGGTCGCCAGGATGGCGATCATCAGCGACAGCTGGAAGCGCAGGCTGATCTCCTGCGATGATGGGCCGGCCGGTCCACATCGAATTGCCGAAATTGAAGGTGGCGAGGCCCCAGAGGTAGTGCCCAACTGCACGATGATCGGCTGGTCGATGCCGAGCTCGTGCTGGCAGATTTTCAGCGCGGCCTCGTCGAAATAGCCGCCGCTGCCGGCCAGGCGCAGTTCGCAGATGTCGCCGGGGATGAGGCGCATCAGGAAAAAGACCAGGATCGCCGCCCCGAACAGCGTCGGGATCGTCAGCAACAGCCGCTTGATGATGTATTGCGACATTCAAGTCCACCTGCCAGTGCGCCGCCCGCGGCGCTAGCGCCGCGGGCGGATTGGTCCAGATGAACGTCCGGTCTTACATCTGCGACTTGTCGAGCCAGACGTTGTCGAGCTGCTGGTTCAAGTAGTGGCTCGGCGTGATGTACCAGCCCTTGACGTAGGACCGGTGCGGGATGATGCGGTACCACCACAGGGTGATGAACGCATTCGCTTTCTGTGTCGAGCGCACGCTTCTCGAACTTGCGCATGATGGCGCGCTGCTCTTTCTCGTCGGCGGCCTTGTTCATCGCCGTGAACATCTTGTCCAGTTCACGGTCCTTGTAGCCGCCGTACTGGTTGCCGGACACGTCGTCGGAGATGAACTTGGACACGTCGAGCAGCGGATTGACGACCGCCTGACAATTGAAGTCGAGCGAGACGTCGAAGTCCTTCTTCTTGCGCAGCGTGGCGTAGAAGGGGCCGGTCGGCTGCACCCGCTGATCGACCTGCAGGCCGATCTGCTTCCACTGATCGATCAGCCAGGTGCCGACGATCTTGTAGGGCTGGTCCACGCCGCGGTTGTTGAGCGTGAACTTGAGGTGCTCCTGGCCGGCCTCTTTCAGGAGCTTCCTGGCTTCCGCCCGCGACTTTTTGATGTCGGGCCAGTAGCCGGCGATCTGCTGCAGTTCTGCCTTGGTGGCCGCCAGCGGATGGCCCGGGAAGACCACGCCGCCCACCGCCTTCACGATGGCGATGTTCGACAGATACTTGGAGCCGCCCCAGCGGTCGATGCCAAGCGTCAAGGCGCGGCGCACGCGCACGTCGTCGAACGGCTTCTTCTTGTGGTTCGGCGTGACGATCAGCACGCAGTTCCAGTTGCTCTCCTGGACCGTGATCTTCTTGCCCAGTGCCCGAACCAGATCGTCGCGGCTCTTCGGCGGGAAGCCGCGGAACTCGATCGCGGCGCGGTTGCCTTGCACCGCCTGCACGCGCAGCGACTGCTTCTTGGCGAAGATCGCCTCGAAGCCGTCTAGATAGGGCTTGCCCTTGATGTAGTAGTTCGGATTGCGCTTGCCCTTGATAAAGGCGCCGGCCTCGCGTCCGTCCCAAAGGAACGGCCCGGAACCCATCACGTTCTTCTCATACCAATGCATGTCCTTGTCGAGGATCGCCTTGGAATAGATGAAGTTGTAGGGGTTCGCGACCGACGGCATGAACGCGCCGGACGGATACTTGAGCTTGAACTGGACGGTGTAGTCGTCAGGGGCGCTGACGCTGTCGACCATCACGAAGAACGCCTTGCGGGCGCTGGCCACGCCTTTCGGCGGGAAGATGATCTTCTTGTAGGTCGCGACCACGTCCTTGGCGGTGAGATCGGAGCCATCGCTGAACTTCACGCCATGGCGGAGCTTGAAGGTGTAGGTCTTGCCGCCGTCGGTCGGCTTCGGCATTTCCGTGCAGAGATCGCAAACGAACTTGCCGTTGTACGGAACCGTCGGATCGACCCTGACCAGCAAGCTGTAGAACGGTGCGATCGGGTGGATCAGCGCGAAGGTGGTTTCGCGGTGCCCGTCGAAGCTCGGCGGCTCGGCCGGCACGACGTATTTCAGGATGCCGCCTTTGGTTGGCGCTGCCGCCGAAGGCCCGGCGTAGGCGATGGTCACGGCGGCGGCCGCCACCATCAGCAATGCTGATCTGAACAATTTAACGACGTTCATTGTCGTCCCTCCCTGGTCTGATTTTGTATCGTTCTCGTTTCCCTGTCTTGGTCCTGAGGGTCTTCGCGCCCGCTAGAACCTGTCGCCCGTCTATGGAGCGATCAAACGACCGGACAGGCTACCCAGTGCCCCGGCCGTAATTCTTTGAATTCCGGAATCTCCTTTGTGCAGTTGTCGACGGCAAGCCGGCAGCGCGGATGGAACACGCAGCCGCTCGGCGGATTGATCGGGCTCGGTACCTCGCCCTTGACGATCTGGTGGGCGCGCTGCTTTTCCACCTCAGGGTCGGGTATCGGCACGGCCGCAAGCAGGGCTTGAGTATAGGGATGCATCGGGTTGTTGTACAACTCGTCACATTCCGCCAATTCCACGATCTTACCCAAATACATCACCGCCACGCGGTGGCAGAGGTGGCGCACGACGCTCAGGTCGTGAGCGATAAACAGGTAGGTGAGGTCGAATTCGTCGCGCAAATCCTCAAGCAGATTGATGATTTGCGCCTGGATCGACACGTCCAGGGCCGAAATCGCTTCGTCGCAGATGATGAACTCGGGCCGGACCGACAAAGCGCGCGCGATCCCGACCCGCTGGCGCTGGCCGCCGCTCATCTCATGCGGATAGCGGTCGGCAAAGCGGGGGTCGAGGCCGCAAAGTTTGAGCAGGTCCCTGACGTGGGCTTCGCGTGATGCTTTGTCGGGCTCGGTCTTATGGACAAGCATCGGCTCGCCGACGATATCGCCGATCTTCATGCGCGGGTTGAGCGACGAATAGGGGTCCTGGAAAATCACCTGGATCTTGCGCCGCAGCGCCATCATCGACTTGCGGTCGAGGCCGATCAGGTTGGTGCCGTCAAAGAGGATTTCGCCGTCGGTCGCGTGTTCGAGCTGCAGGATGCAGCGGCCGGTCGTGGTCTTGCCGCAGCCGGATTCGCCGACCAGCCCCAGCGTCTCGCCCTTGCGAATCGTAAAGCTGATGCCGTCGATGGCCTTTACATGCGCCACCACGCGCGGAATCAGCGCGCCCTCGGTCACCGGAAAATGCATTTTCAGGTTGCGGACCGTGACTAAATCGGACGCCTCAGAAACGCGGCGTACCGAATCGCGCCGTTGCGCGTGAACGTCGGTCGTCGGTGCCAGGGTCATGAGGCCTGCCTCAACGAGTCAGCGACCTTCTGTGTCTGCCAGCAGGCGGCGATATGGCCTTCGGCGCCGACCCGCTCCAGGCTGGGTGCGCTGCCGCAGCGGGCGATGGCGAAATTGCAGCGTGGACGGAACGAACAATCCTCGCCCAGGCGCGTGAGATCGGGCGGCTGGCCTTGCACCGGATCGAGCTTGCCTTTGCGCGGCTGGTCCATGCGCGGCACTGATTTGAGCAGCGCGAGCGTGTAGGGGTGGCGCGGGTTGTGGTAGATTTCGTCGGCGGTGCCGCTTTCGATGATGCGGCCGGCATACATCACGTTCACCCGGTCGGCGTAGCGGGCGACGATGCCCAGATTGTGCGTGATCACGATCAGCGCGACGCCGAGGCGGCGAGTCAGGTCCTTCATCAATTCGAGGATCTGCGCCTGGATGGTGACGTCGAGGGCGGTCGTCGGCTCGTCGGCGATGATGAGCTTGGGCTCGCAGCACAGCGCCATGGCGATCATGACACGTTGGCGCATGCCGCCACTCAGGTGATGCGGGTATTGCTTGAGCCGGCGGACGGGATCGGAAATGCCGACCATGCCGAGGAGCTCGACCGCGCGCGCGGTCGCCTGCTCGTTGCTCATGTTAAGATGTTGTTCCAGGGTCTCGGTGAGCTGGCGGCCGATGGTAAGCACCGGATTGAGCGACGTCATCGGCTCCTGGAACACCATGGCGATGTCCTTGCCGCGCACGTTGCGGATTTCCGCATCGCTCAACTTGAGCAGATCGCGGCCCTGGAAGCGAATGCTGCCACCGGTGATGCGGCCGGGCGGATCGGTGATGAGGCGCAAAATCGACAGCGCGCCGACCGACTTGCCGCAGCCGGATTCGCCGACCACCGCGATCGTTTCGCCCTCATTGACGTCGTAGGAAATACCATCGACGGCCTTGACCACGCCATCGCCGATGAAGAACTGCGTCTGCAAGTTCTCGATTTCGAGCAGCTTTGCCAATGTCCCCCCGATAGTCCGTCTTGCAACCGATCACAGCCGTTGGCTTCGGGCGTGGCCTGCAAAACTGTCATCCGGGCGGAATCAGGAAATCCCCACGATTGTCCGATTGTCGCCCGGAAATTAGTCTGCATTCAAAACGCTGTATTGTTCAAGCCTGCTGCGACGATTTTTCAACGAACGGCTGCTTCCGTAGCGCCGATGACGCATCGGAGGTGTTCATGAGAAGGAATAATGATAACCGAGGTACGCGCGCATACAGGAAGTGGCCGGATACTTGATATTGCGTTGCACCAAGCGGCATAGGAGCCGTTGTCGCACTTGCAGGCAGACAAGAATGAAAGCGGTATCCGGGTGGATGTGTGCGCCGCACCTAAGCGTGCAGGCTTCGCGTTCAGGCTTCGCCACAGAGTCCGTACCGCGTTGATTTCGATGCTAGTCGAGGACCGCTTTGGCTTGTGAGTTCCGGGTCAAGGGAACGTCCTCGTATCTGATAAACAATATGAGAAATGGGCCCGCCTCGGCACCTTTAATGTGGCCGGTTCGATTGGATGCAGATCTATTTAAGAAGAGGGCGCTTAGGCCCCAGAAATATCTTTCCGCAGCGCCGTGAAAAA
Source organism: uncultured Pseudomonadota bacterium (assembly GCA_963829785.1). Classification (GTDB taxonomy): domain Bacteria; phylum Pseudomonadota; class Alphaproteobacteria; order Rhizobiales; family Xanthobacteraceae; genus Pseudolabrys. Next base: position 65,048 of record CAWHJZ010000048.1, read on the forward strand.
CTGCTTGATGAGGTGTTTGGCCACGCCCTTGAGGATACGCTGGCCGACGCCGGCGACCAGGCCGCCGATCTCACCCTCGCCGCCATAGGTCATCAGCGTGCCGCCCTCTTGCTCGGCGAGTGAGAAGGTCGCTTCGCCGTTGCCGTGGCCGAGGGAGCCGGAGCCGGACACCGTGATCTTGCACTGGTTCGGGGGCTGCTTGTCCTTGAGCGAGATTTCGCCCTCGAAGCTGCCGCCGACCGAGGCGACTTTGAGGTCGAGGATGAGTTTGAAGTGGTCCTCGCCGTCCGGGATCATGTCCTTGCAGCCGGGGATGCACTTCTTCAGCACCTCGGGATCGTTGAGCGCGTTCCATAGCGTCTCAATGCCGGCGTCGAACTTCTCCTCTCCGGCAATGTCCATCTTCATGGGAACCTCACGCGATCCGGAACAGCTTGGCGGCAAGCCCGCCGTTGATGGACGAGACCTGCGCCTGGCTTAAGCCCGCCGCGGCCACGATCTTCATCGGCTCGAGATCGCCGATGGGGAACGGCATGTCGGACCCCATCATCAGGCGTTCGGTACCGGTCATCTCCACGACGAACTTCAACGCGCGCACGTCGTGCAGGATGGTGTCGGTATAGATGTGCGCCAGGCCCTCGGCGGGGTCGCCGATGTCGGGGGTGATCTTGTGGTTGCGCTGAAGCCGGCCCAGCACGAAGGGCAGGGCGGCCGCGCCCATGGGCGCGAAGAACTTGGCATTCTTGTACTTGGTCGGATGACCGGCGCAGAGCAGGCGGGCGACCGCGATCGCGGCATCGGTGACGCGGCCGAGGCCGTTCGCCAGCCCATAGTCGTTCACGCGCACATCGCCGGCATCGAAACTCGGATGGATATGAATGACCGCGCCGGTCTCGTCGGCGGCCGCCCAGAACGGGTCGAGATCGGCGTTGTCGAGCGTGCTGCCGACACCGCGCGGCAGGGTGCCGATCATGGCGCCGGGGAAGCCGGCCTTGATCGCGTCTTTCAACACGGCTGCGGCGCGCTTGCCGTCGCTGAGCGGCACGGTGGCGAGCGGCACGAAGCGCGGCTCGGCCTTGGCCGCGGCCATCAGCGCGTCGTTGATCATGCGGCTCCAGGCTTCGCCCTCGTCGCCGGGCACGTCATAGCCGAACATGTCGACCCAGCCGCCGACCACTTGGCGGTCGATACCCTGCTTCTCCATCCAGGCGACGCGGGCCGGGATGTCCGACAAGGGCTTCGACACCGGCCGGGTCGGCTTGCCGCCGGCAAAGGAGAAGGCGAGGCTGCCGCCGTCCTCGATCTGCCGGACCGAGGGGAAACGGTCTTTCTCCTTGCGGATGGCGGCCAGCAGATCCGGCGGCACCAGGTGGGCGTGGCAGTCAACGATCATGTCTTCTGGTTCCTTACTTTGAACGGGCCTCGGCGATGGCGTCGCCGAGCTTGGCCACCTTGAGCGGCAGCGTATTGACGGAGATGCCCAGCGGGCGCAGCGCGTCGTTCACCGCGTTGGCGATGGCCGCGGCGGAGCCGAGATAGCCGGACTCGCCCGAGCCCTTCTGGCCGAGCACGGTGAGCGGCGAGGGCGTCTCGTGGTGGATGATCTCGACCGGCGGCACTTCGTGCGCCGACGGCAGCAGGTAGTCCATGAAGCTCTGCGCCATGAGCTGGCCTTCGCCGTCATAGGCGAATTCCTCGTAGAGCGCCGCGCCGATGCCATGCGCGATGCCGCCCATGGTCATGCCGCGCACGATCTTGGGATTGATCACCGTGCCGCAGTCGTGGCCGACGCGGTAGCACTCGATCACCGGCGAGCCGAGATCGGGATCGATGCTGACCAGGATCAGGTGGAACTCGAACGAGAAGCAGGGGTACATCCTCACGCGCTCGTCCGCCGTCGGCAGGGTGCCGCCGCCCGGCACCTGTTCGATGTGGCTGACGCCGAGCCCCGGCTCCATGCCCTCCGGCATGCGGTGATAATTGCGGTGTGCGATCCAGACGATGTCGGCCCAACTGCGCTTGTTGTCCGGCGCGTCGCGGTCGTGGACCGCGCCATTGGCATAGACCGCGCGCTCGAGCGGGATGCCGAGATCGTGGGCGGCGATGGCGGTCATCTTGTCCTTGAGCTTGTGCGCGGCGTGGAAGGCCGCGCCGCCGAGCACGATCGCCATGCGGCTGCCGACCGGCGTGCCGCTCGGCAGTGAATTGAGCGAATCCGGCCGCGTGATCCGGATGCTGTCCGGATCGAGCCCGAGCACCTCGCCGACCACCGTGCCGACCATGGTCTCGTGGCCCTGGCCGGCGGAGGTGGTGTGCATGGTCGCGGTGATGGTGCCGCTGGCATCGACGTGGATGCGGCAGGAATCCATGAACGTCGAGGTGTTGATCTTCGGATTGAGCATGGCCTCGAAGGTGGCGTTGCCGCCGCTCGGCTCGAGGCAGGCCGCGATGCCGATGCCGGCGAGCTTGCCGTCGGCGCGCAGCGCATCGCGCCGCGCCTTGAGGTCCTCGTAGCTGGTGTGCGCCAGCACCTTGTCGATGACGGCTTCGTAGTTGCCGCTGTCGTAGAGGGAGCCGCTCGGGATCTCGTAGGGGAATTCGTCGTGGCGGATCAGGTTGCGCCGCCTGATCTCGAGCCGGTCCAGCCCGAGCGCATTGGCGACTTCATCCATGGTGCGCTCGATGGCGAAATTGGTCGGGCCTTGGCCGAAGGCGCGCACGGCTTCCTGGGTGGTCTTGTTGGTGACCACCGCCATCGCGCGGTACTGAACACTCTTGATTTTGTAGGGACCGACGATGGCGCCGATCGGCTTGCCGAGCTGGAACGGCGAGCGGCCGGCATAGGCGCCGACATTGTCGAGCGCCCGCATCTTCATGGAGCGGACGATGCCGTCGTCATTGAAGGCGACCTCGACGTCGAACAGGCGCTCGGGCCCGTGGGCGTCGCCGCCGCGCATGTTTTCGAGGCGGTCCTCGATCAGGCGGACCGGGAAGCCGAGCCGGCGGGTGAGATAGCCGACCAGGATGGTGTTCTTGATGCCGCGCTTGACGCCATAGCTGCCGCCGACGTCGACGTCGTAATGCACGCGCACGCCGGTGCCGGGCAGCCGTAGCGCGTTGCTGATCTGCTCGTCGTAGCGCGGCATCTGGATCGAGGCCCAGACGTCGAGCACCTCGCGCCAGGGATCCCAATTCGCCACCACGCCGAAGGTCTCGATCGGCACCGTGGAGCTGCGGCCCCATTTGACGCGGAGAGAAAGATGACGCGGGCTGTCGGCGAAGTCCTTGTCGACCTCGCCCCAGACGAAGGTCTTGTCGAGCAGCACGTTCGAGCCGTGCGCCTCGTGCACCAGGGGGGTGTCCTTCTCCGCCGCCTTCTCGGCATCGAGTACGAAGGGCAGCCGCTCGTACGCGATCTTGACCTGCTCGGCGGCGTCCTCGGCCAGCGCCCGCGTGTCGGCGACCACCGCGACCACCCATTCGCCGGCGTAGCGGGCGATATCGACGGCGAGCGGCCGGCGCGGCACGTTCGGCGTCTCCAGGCCGGTCATCAACGGTTCGGTGCCGGCGGCGAGCTCGTGGCCGTCGAGCACGTAGTGCACGCCGGGCATGGCGAGCGCGGGGCTCTTGTCGATGGTCTTGATGCGCGCGGCCGGGTAGGGGCAGGTGACCAGCGCCACGTGCTTCATATTGGGCACGTCGATGTCGGCGACGAAATTGCCCTTGCCGGCGACGAAGCGGCGGTCTTCGCGGACGCGGCGATCGGTGGAGACGAAACGGAAGCGGTCGGCGGCGGCGCTCATTTGCTCAACTCCGAAGGCCGGTTGACGCCGCGCAGGCGCTCGGCGGCGAGCGCAATCGCTTCGACGATCTGCGCATAGCCGGTGCAGCGGCAGATGTTGCCGGAGATCGCCTCGACGATCTCCTCGCGCGTCGGCTCGGGGTTGTCGGCGAGCAGGCTGTGGGCGGCGAGGATCATGGCGGGCGTGCAATAGCCGCACTGCATGCCGTGAGTCTCGCAGAAGGCGTCCTGCACGGGCGACAGTTCGCCGGGGCCGGGCGTGACGCCTTCGATGGTGGTGATGGCCGAGCCTTCGGCCTGCGGCGCGAAGATCAGGCACGAGCGCACGGCGACGCCGTCATAGAGCACGGTACAGGCGCCGCAGACGCCATGCTCGCAGCCGGCATGGGCGCCCTTCAGGTCCAGCACGTCGCGCAGGCAATCGAGCAGCGTCGTGCGTGGCTCGACATCGACCTCGTGGTCTTTTCCGTTGACGTTGAGTTTGATGCGCATGTCAGGCGTTCCCACGAGGCGTATCTTGCGCGTTCGCCAAAGCATTCGACTTGGCCTCGGCGATCGCGCGCAGTGCAAGCGAAAGCGCGGTGCGGCGGCGGTATTCGGCCGAGGCGTGCAGGTCGTCCATCGGCTCCACGTCGGCGAGCGCCGCGCGCACGGCTTCGCGCACGGTGGCTTCGTCGAGCTTGGTGCCGGTGATCGCTTCCTCGGCGGCCTCGAGCTTGGCGGGGAAGTCGGTGACGGCGCCGATGCCGATGGTAATGCGCTCGCAGGTGCCGTCATCGGCAAGCGCGAGCTGGACCGCCGCCGCCACGAAGGCGAAGTCGCTGGCGCGGGCATTCACTTCATGAAAGGAGGTGCCGACCTTGCCGGCCCACACCGGAAAGCGCGCGCCGGTGAGCACGGCGCCGGCCGGCAGGCTGGTGATGGTGGGGCCGATGTAAAATTCGCCCGCCGGCATCTCTTCGGTGGCACCGTCGGCGCGGTAACTTAGCGTCGCTTCGAGCGTGACCGCGATCAGCGGCAGTTCGGCGGCCGGGTCGCCATTGGCGATCGAGCCGCCAACGGTGCCGCGCGCGCGCGTCGCGGTGTGACCGATCCACGGAATGGCGCGTGCCAACAGCGGCAGCTTCTGTTTCACCAGCGTGCTGCGCTCGGCCAGGCATTGCCGGGTGGCGGCGCCGATCGCGACACCGTCGCCGTCTTCCTTGATGTAGGAGAGGTCCGATATGCGGGCGATATCGACGAGCCGGGTGGGGCGCGCCAGCCGCATCGCCATCATCGGCACTAACGTCTGGCCGCCCGCGATGACGCGCGCGTTGTCGTCGGCGGCGAGCAGGGCGCAGGCCTCGTCGACGTCGGCGGGACGTGAATATTCGAACGGGGCGGCCTTCATGCGCGGCGTTCTGTTTGGTCTTGGATGCCGGCCCTCGGGGCTGGGCGAATACCATGAAACCGGTCGGTCATTACTCACCTTGCAAAGTGCCCGTGGGGGCAATCTAGAATTGTATCGGTATCCGGTCCGCGAGATGCGGCGATCTTGTCAGAAAATACCGACGGTCAAAAGCCTATGCCTCTCGGTCCGATTCGATGCCGCGATGCATCGTCCTTTTCGAGTTACATGGCAAATGATAAGGTCTGCAATATGAGCGCGGCCCCTATGTGCGCAGGACCGCTCTCCTTTCCAGCATCTCAAAACCGGGCAGAAATGGTCGCTTGCTTTGAGAATAAGAGAAACAACCAAGGAAGCAGCCATGCACGACGTTCGCAAGCCCTACAACGATCTGCACGATCATCTGGCCGAGTTGAAGAAGAAGAACCTGCTGGTGGAGGTTGACCGGCCGATCGACAAGGACAGTGAGTTGCATCCCTTGGTGCGCTGGCAGTTCGTCGGCGGCATGAAGGAGGCCGACCGCAAGGCCTTCCTGTTCAAGAACATCGTCGATGGCAAGGGGCGCGAATACGACATTCCGGTTGTGGTCGGCGCGCTCGCCGCCAACCGGCAGATCTACAGCGTCGGCATGGGCTGTGCGGTGGAGGACATCCAGGCCAAATGGGACAAGGCGATCGCCAATCCCATTCCACCGACGGTCGTCGAGAACGCGCCCTGCCACGAAATCGTGGAACAGGGCGACGATCTGAAGAAGGAAGGTCATGGCCTCGACCGGTTGCCAATTCCGGTGTCGACGCCGGGCTTCGACAGCGCGCCGACCTTGAGCGCGACCAACGTCATTACCAAGGATCCGGAAACCGGCGTGCAGAACATGGGCACTTACCGGGCCGCGCTGAAGGCGCCGGACCGTTTGGTGGTGCGCATGGCCACCCGCGTCGGCGGCGCCGGCGGCTATCAGCACTACCTCGCTCACCAGGCGCGTGGGGATAGCGAGATGCCGTGCGCCGTCGTGCTCGGCTGTCCGCCGTATGTTTCGTTCCTCGGTCCGCAGAAGCTGCCGCTCAACATGGACGAGTTCGACGTCGCCGGCGGGCTTGCCGGCGCACCGATCCGCGTGGTGAAGGCGAAGACGGTCGACCTCATGGTGCCGGCCGAGGCGGAGGTCGTCATCGAAGGCTACGTCGACACCAAAATGGTGGAACCGGAAGGGCCGTTCGGTGAATCGCACGGGCACGTGGCGCTGGAAGAATACAATATGCCGATGCGGATCACGGCTATCACGCGGCGCACCGATGCGGTGATCCCGTCCTATATCAGCCAGGTGGCGCCGAGTGAATCGAGCGTGATCAAGCGCGTCGCCTATGAGCCGCTGTTTCTGCGTCATCTGCGCGATGGCTTGGGCATCAAGGGCGTCAAGCGCGTGTCGTTGCATGAGCCGCTGACCGGGCTATTGCGCGTCACCATCATCACCATCGCGGCCGACACACCGAGGACGGAAATCTGGCGCGCGCTTTATGGCGCCGCATTCTTCAAGGGCGACTGCGGCAAGATCTGTATTGCCGTGAGCGAGGACATCGACCCCGATAGTCCGGACTCGATCCTGTGGGCAATGGCGTACCGTTCGAATCCAATTGCCGACGTGCAGACCCTGGCGCATCGCGGGCAGGGGCATGGCCCGAAACGCGAGCATGCCGGCGAAGAGGATTCGACGCTTCTGGTCGACGCCACCATGAAGTCGCCGATGCCACCACTGGCGCTGCCGACGCAGCCTTACATGGAGCGGGCGAAGCAGATCTGGGAAGAGATGGGCTTGCCGGCGCTGATGCCGCAATCGCCCTGGTTCGGCTATTCGCTCGGCGAGTGGCACCCGGTGTGGGACGCGGCCGCCGCGCGCGCCGCCAAGGGCGAGTACCTGAAGAACGGCGAGATCAGCGAGGGGCAGCAGCAGCCGGGATTTAAGCCGGAAACCCGTTTCACCCCGGAATGACCGGAACACGCGTAGGCGGCGGCGACGGCGGTCCAGGTAAGAAGCGTCAGCCGCGCACATGGACGGTGGGAGAGGGCGCGCTATAATCGCTTTGCGATGAAAAGCGCAGCGCTTGCCTTGCTTGCCGTCTTTGCCGTTTGCGCGGCGGGTCAAGCCCGCGCCCAGGCGGCGTCCGAATGGTCGCCGGCGGAGCTGAAAATCCTGCGCTCGCTCACGCTGTCCAGCCTGCCGAAACTGCCGCCTGACCCTTCCAACAAGTATGCCGACGACCCGCGCGCCGCGGATTTCGGCCATCGGCTGTTCTTCGATACGCGGCTGAGCTCGAACGGCGGGGTCGGCTGCGTGACCTGCCACCAGCCGGCGCTCAATTTCACCGATGGCCTCAAGGTGTCGGTCGGCGTCGGCGTGACCGACCGCAACGCACCGACCATCGTGGGGGCGGCCTATAATACGTGGTTCTTCTGGGATGGCCGCAAGGACAGCCAGTGGTCGCAGGCCCTGGGCTCGATCGAGAATCCGCGCGAACAGAACATGCCGCGCGGCCGCTACATCGAAACGATCCGCGCCAATCCCGATCTGGCGCAAGGCTATACCGCCATCTTCGGCCCGCTGCCCGCGTCCGGCGACCGCGACGGCATCAACCGGGCCTTCGCCAATGTCGGCAAGGCGATTGCGGCCTACGAGCGGCGGATCATGCCGGGCCCGGCCAAGTTCGACCGCTATGTCGACGCGGTGCTGGCGGGCCGCGAACCGGCGCCGCAGGACCGGCTGACCCTCGACGAAAGCCAGGGCCTGCACGTTTTCATGCGCGATCAGTTGGGGCGGTGCCTGCGCTGCCATAGCGGCCCGCTATTTACCGACCAGAAGTTCCACAATATCGCGGTCTTCGGGAAGACCCCGGCCAAGGGCGACGAAGGCCGTGCGGCCGCCGTGGACATCGCGCTCGCCGACGAATTCAATTGCACCGGCCGGTATTCCGATGCGGGACCCGGGGATTGTGCCGCGCTTAAGGCCGCGCGCCGGAGAACCCCGGAACTCCTCGGCGCGTTCAAGGTGCCGACGCTGCGTAACCTGTCGAAAACGGCGCCCTACATGCACATCGGCAATCGGCGCTCGCTCAACGATGTGATGTGGCACTATCGGACTCTGCCGGCGGCGCGCATCGGCAAGACCGAACTCGACAGTTTCACCATAACCGGCGCTGAATTCGACGAATTGGAAGCGTTTCTGCGCACCCTCAACGGGACCATCAATGCACCGGCGAAATATCTGCGGCCGCCTGAGCCGTTAGCGCGCAAACGAGACTGACGCCATGGGAATTCATGTCGGCGACCCATTGGAAAGGACGAGCATTCCTTGTTTTTTGAGCTTTCAGTTCAGTATTCGAACAACGGGAGCGTCGCCTACCGCGTTTTCAAAGGATGATACGGCCTCTTCGCGGCCGCGCGGTGTTATAATGTGTTGCATGCGCGTTCTTCTGATTTTGCTTGCGGTGGCTGCCTTTGCCGCGCCGGTCCGCGCCAGCGACGACGATTTGGCCTTTCGCAGCGGACTATCGGCCTTCAATTCCGGCCGTTACGCGCGGGCGCTCGCGGAATGGCGCCCTTTGGCCGCCGCCGGGGACGCCAGGGCGCAGGAAAGTATCGGGTTCATGTACTATGGCGGCCGCGGCGTCGCCCGTGACAGTCACAAGGCGGCAAGCTTCTTCTACCGCGCTGCAAACCAGGGCGAGCCGACCGCCCAACTCTTTCTAGCCATTATGCATTTCAAGGCCGACGGGGTGCCGCGCTCAACGCCGCTGGCGATGATGTGGTCCGAACTCGCAATGTCCGGGGGGCAATCGGAGGCTTACGAGCTAAGCGAGACCATCATGCTGGCGATGAGCGAAGCCGAGCGCGCCGAAGGGTGGCGGCTCGTTACGCGCTGGCGTGAGCTTTTCGCGGCTGCGAAACGCAAATCCGACCCTGCTATGCGAAAGTGAATGGCGCGTTGCGCTGGAGACGATTGCGGGTGTCCAACTTTTGTGATTGGATTTCTTCTAATAAGAAAAAAGAAACGGCCGCCGGGGAGCGTGTCGAAAGAACCCGTTTCCCGGGGTTGTCCGAAGCCGGACGCTTCAGGTGAGGGAAACGCTCATGGATCGCTATTATCCGCCGGATGCCCGCGACGTTGACGCGGACATGGACTTCGACGCGCTTGCCGCCCAGGATCCGGTATGGGTCCCGCCGGAACCGCAAATCCGTCCTCTTTCCGCCAATCGGCGTGACTTCATCAAAGGCGTGATCGCCTCCGGTGCGGCCGTTTCGGCGCTCTCCTACACCATGGGCGGGGCGACGCCGGCGCGCGCGCAAGGCGGCACGCCGGAGCGTATGCTGTCCCTCAACATCAACGGGCGCGTGCGCCGTGTCGACGTGCTGCCGAACGAAACCCTGACCATGACGCTGCGCTACAAGCTCGGCCTCACCGGCACCAAGCTCGGCTGCGATCGCAGCGAATGCGGCGCCTGCACGGTCCTGATCGACAACGTTCCCCATTATTCCTGCACCACGCTGACGCATTCGCTGCGCGGGCGGAAGGTGACGACCATCGAAGGGCTGCAGGGCCCGAACGGCGAGCTGCACAAGGTGCAGAAAGCCTTCGTCGACGAACTGGCGCCGCAGTGCGGCTTCTGCACGCCGGGCCAGATCATGTCGGCGGTCGGTCTGCTCGCGGTCAATCCAAAGCCGACTCGCGAAGAGGCGCGCCACGCGATGTCGGGTAACCTCTGCCGTTGCGGCGCCTACGACAATTATCTCAATGCGGTGATGCGCGCCGCGCAGGAGGCGTGACATGGCATACGAACATATCGGCAAAAACTTCACGCCGCCCGACATCTACGGCAAGGTCACCGGTAAGGCGAAATACGCGGAAGATTACCGCGCCGAAGGCATGGCGTTCTGCCGGCTGCTGCTCAGTCCGATGCCGCACGCCAAGGTGCGCAACATCGATGCGTCAGCCGCGCTCAAGCTCAAAGGCGTGCTGGGCGTCCTGACCGCCGACGATGTGCCGGCGTTTCCGCCGCCGAACAACCCGATCCTCACCAACGAGCCGCATTACGTCGGCGATCCGGTCCTGGCCGTGGCCGCGGAGTCGGAGGAAATCGCGCAAGACGCAATCGAGCTGATCAAGGTCGACTATGAGCCTTTGCCGTTCGTCGTCGATCCCTTGCAAAGCCTGCACCCGGGCGGCCCGATGGCGCGGCTGGATGGCAACGTCGCCAATCCCAAGATCAAATATCAGACCATCAAGTGGACGGCGCGCGATTTCGCCGTTGCCGGCGAGGGCAACCTGCCGCAGGGGAAGCCTGCCGGCGAATGGTCGTATGGCGACCTCGAAGCAGGCTTCAAGGCAGCCAAGCTGGTGCTGGACGAAAGCTTCGTCATTGGGGCGCAGAGCCATCATTCCATGGAGCCACGCTCGGCGATGGCCTACTGGCAGAACGGCAAGGTCTATGTGTTCGGCTCGTCGCAGAGCCAGTCGTTCATGGTGCCGGGGCTTGCGCGCTACTGTGGGGTGAAGCCGCAGGATCTCGTCTACGTCGCCGAATATTGCGGCGGCGGCTTCGGGTCCAAGGGCACGCCTTATCCGCAGATGTCGATCCCCGCGCACATGTCGCGCAAGATCAAGCGCCCGGTAATGATGCGCGTGGCGCGGCATGAGGAATATGCGATCGGCTCCGGCCGCGCCGGCTTCCAGGGCCGGGTCAAGGTCGGCTTCGCCGCCGACGGGCGGATTACCGCGCTTGACGCCTATGTGGTCGCTGAAAACGGCGCCAATATCGGTTTCTGGGACTATGCCAACTTCGGCCACACGCTGTCGGTGATCTATCAGCCGAAAGCGATGCGCTGGCGCGGCATCCCGGTTCTCACCAACACGCCAATGCGCGGGCCGCAGCGCGGGCCGGGCGAAAACCAGACCGCGTTGGCGATGGAGCCGATCCTCGACAAGGCGGCACGCCAGCTCAAGCTCGATCGGGTGGCGATCCGCAAGATCAATGCGCCGGACAATAACGCCAAGCACGGCGCCGAGCGGGCGCCCGTCACCAGCGCCTACCTGAAGGAAGCGCTCGACAAGGGTGCGGCCCGCTTCAAGTGGGACGAGAAGCTGAAGCTGAGCGGCACCCGCAAGGGGTCCAAGGTGATCGGCGTCGGTGTCGGCTCCGCCTTCCACTCCGGTGGTTTCCACGGCTTCGACGGGCTGGTGCGCATCACGCCCGACGGCAAGGTGCACATCCACACCGGTGTCGGCAATCTGGGCACCTACTCCTATGCCGGGACCTCGCGCGTCGTCGCCGAGGTGCTGAAGTGCAAGTGGGAGAACTGCGTCATCGAGCATGGCGATTCCCGCAAGCATCTGGCCTGGGCCTCGCCGCAGGTCGGCAGTAACACGTCCTTCACTCATTCCCGCGCCAATTACGTCGCGGCCATGGACGCCAGGAAGAAGTTGACGGAGATCGCTGCGAAGGAACTCGGCGGGAATCCGGAGGACTACGACGTCGGCGGCGAGAAGGTCTTTCTCAAGTCCGATGCCTCGAAGTCGCTGACCTTTGCCCAGGCCGCCAAGCGCGCGATGGCGCTCGGCGGGTCGTTCAGCGGCAAGCAGGCCCCCGATGACATCAATCCGATCACCAAGGCGTCGGTGGCGGCACTTGCGGGTAGCGGGCTGATTGGCGTCGGCAAGGACAAGCTGCCGATCAAGGGCATGCCACCGGCGCTGGCGGCGGCCTTCATCATGATCGAGCTCGATGTCGAAACCGGCGAACATAAGATCGTAGAGTATCTCGGCGTTGCCGATTGCGGCACGGTCATCCACCCGATGGGCCTCGAAACCCAGGTCAAAGGTGGCGCCATGATGGGCTTCGGCCTTGCCACGACTGAACGCTACGTTTTCGACCCGCAGATCGGCCTGCCTGCGCATGTCGGTCTGCTGAGCGCAAAACCGAAGAGTTACCTCGACATGCCCGCGGCCATGCATTCGGATGCGGTCGATAAGGCCGATCCGGCTTCGCCGATGGGGTCGCGCGGCATCGGCGAACCGCTGGAGGGCTGCGCAGGCGCGGCGCTGCTCTGCGCCATCGCCGATGCGATGGGCGGTCACGTCTTTAACCGGACGCCGGTGGTGCCCGACATGATTGTCAATCACATGATGAAGCGCCCGCAGTCGTACAAGGCGCTGGCCGCCAATACGCAGTGACGGGGAGGCACCAATGTCACATCACGATATGATGCGGAGCTTCGAGCTGCTGCAGCCGACCAAACTGGCAGACGCTCTCTCACTGCTCGGTAGCCGCGGCAACGATATCTGGATAATGGCCGGCGGCAACGACAGCCTCGATTGGTTCAAGGATCGCGTGAAGCACCCGAAGGTCGTCATGGATCTCGGTGGCATTGCGGAGCTCAAGGGCATCCGCGAAACCGCCGATGGCGTCGAGATAGGCTCATTGACGACGCTCACCGAGATCGCCAACAACCCGATCATCAAGAAGAAGTTCAAGGTTCTGGCCGACGCGGCCGTCCACGTCGCCAGTCCCCAGATCCGCAATTCGGGCACGATCGGCGGCAACGCCTCGCAGGATGCGCGCTGCTGGTACTACCGCTCAGGTCTCAATTGCTATCGGGCCGGCGGCACCACCTGCTACGCCGATACGCCGGCGGGCATGAACCGGGAGCATGCGATCTTCGGCGCCTCGCGCTGCGTCGCGGTCAGCCCGTCGGACACCGCGCCGGCGCTGGTCGTGCTCGAGGCGAGCATGGTGATCAAAACCGCCAAGGGCGAGCGGGTGGTGGAAGCCGAGAAATACTTCATCGGCCCGGCCGTCGACATCACGCATATGACCGTGTTGAAACCGGACGAACTCTTGGTCGCGATCCGCATCCCCAACAAATGGGCGGGCTCGAAATTCTATTTCGAGAAGGTCGCCGACCGGAATACCTGGGACTTCCCGCTGGTGAACGTCGCCTCGGCGCTGAAGGTGTCGGACGGCAAGATCGAGGCGGCCCGGGTCGCTTGCGGCGCGGTGTCGTGCGTGCCGTATTTCGTGAAGGTGGTCGACGAGGTGGTGAAGGGCGGCAAGCAGGACGAGGAAACAGGCGCGCTCGCCGGCAAGACGGCGGTCTATGGCGCGCGGCCGCTCAACTACAACCACTATAAGATTCCGCTGATGGAGAACCTGGTGAAGCGGGCCATTCGGGACGCCGCCTGATCCGGACTTCGCAGATGGAATTCCTTCGCGTCACGAAAAACGCATGGGGCCAGGAGACGCTTGCCGGCGTCTCCTGGGACCTGATCCCTTGGTTCGTCGGTGCGGCACTGCTGTTCATCGTGCTGCACGCCCTCTGGATGGCGGTTCGTGGCTCTCTCCAACGCAATGTGACCCGTGAGCAATAACAGCCAAGACCTCGACGGCAGCGACCGTATCGTGCGGCACCGCGGGGCGGACCGGCTTTACCATTGGCTGCTGGCCGCCTCGGTGCTGACGCTGCTCGGCACCGCCTTTCTTCCGATCCTCGGATGGAAATTCGCCTGGCTTGACGCGCACTGGATCGCCGGCGTCGTACTCGGCGTTCTTGTGATCATCCATATCGTCCGCGCGTTCGTCTGGCTCGACCTCAAGTCAATGATGATCTGGCCGCGGGACGTGTCCGAGTCCTGGTGCGCGGTGCGCCATGAATTGGGGTTCGGCAAGCCGCCGCCGCTGCCCGGCAAGTATCCGTTGATGCAGCGGGGCTATCACGCGTTTATTGCACTCGTCATCCTCGCCTTGCTGGTGACCGGCGGACTGATGCTGTCGAAGATCGACACGCCGTTCTGGCACCGCAATCCGTACTGGCTCTCGCAATCGACCTGGGGCATCGTCTATGTCATCCATGACCTGGCGGCGCTGATGGTGCTTGCGCTGGTCATGATCCACATCTACTTTGCCTTGCGGCCAGAAAATCTCTGGGTCTTTCGCTCGATGATCACCGGCTGGATTACGCGTAAGCAATATCTGACGCATCACGACCCGGCGCGTTGGCAAACCGATGACGGAGCGAGCCAATGAGCGGGGCGGTTGGCGCCAAAGGCGGTCTGGCGGAACGGATCGCGGAAATCGAAGAGGCCTACGAATTCATGTTGGCCTACGCCGCGCAAGGGCACCAGCGCGGCCACGAGGGCGATCACATTCGCGATTACCTCAAACGCGCGGACGCGGCGCTCGACGGCATTGCCGAGGCGGCGACGGCCATGATCGCTGAAGAGTCCGAGGTTTTCAGCCCGTTCATCGCCGTGCTGGACGACGATGCGCGCAAGACCAGGGCTGGTCTAAAGCTCGTTCTGGCGCAGCGGGCGATCGGCTCGCAACTCGTCGACAATCTCAACGCCTCGATCCACCTGCGCGCGCTTCTGACCGATCTGTTTCTGATCGACGAGGCGATCGGCTCGCGGGGCACTTGAGCCGTTCAGCCGAAGCCGATGATCGGCGGTGCTGAAGGGCCTTCGGACATGCTCTCAGATATGGCGATGCGCCAACGGCGCTTCATCGGCCTACCGCCGGGATTCACGTCGTCGGTGGCAAACGAACGAGCGTCCCGTTCGAGGATAGGCGCCAGTGCGGCGCCTTCGCGGAGATAGGGACTGGACCGTATGGTCCCGCAATCGGCGCCGTTCCGGCGTGCGAATGAGGGCTCGCAATCGAAGACGTCTTGGGACGCTTGCAGGGATTCGGTGGCGTGAAGAATTCCGGCATCGGGTACGCCAGCGGCGAATGGTCGTTTGACTTATATATGGAGACCGGGAATATCGCCTTGGCCACTACGCCGCACAACAAGGTCCCCAAGCTCGGCCGTTGAGCACCGGGCTTGCCGCTCATTCGAGACAAAGCCATGCCGGTTCCAACGCCCAATCTCTACCCGCCGTTCAATATCGTGCGCTTGAGCCATATCGAACTCGTGGTCACGAACCTTGCCAAGAGCAGGGCCTTCTACGTCGACACCCTCGGCCTCCAGGTCACTCACGAGGACAGCGAAGAGATCTGCCTGCGCGCGCTGGAGGAACGGGGTCACCACTGTCTGGTGCTGCGCGCGGGTCCCGGGCCCTGCGTCGGACCGCTCGGCTTCAAGGTCTTCAGCGAGGCCGACCTCGACCAGGCGGAAGAATTCTTCAGAACGCGGCAACTGCCGACCGAATGGGTGGACCGGCCGTTCCAGTCGCGCACGCTTCGCACCCGCGACGTGCAGGGGGTGCCGCTCGAGCTTTATGCCCGCATGGACCGGCTGCCGCCGATCCATCAGCAATACGCGCTCTACAAGGGCGTGAAACCGCTGCGCATCGACCACTTCAACTGTTTCTCTCCGGACGTCGATGAGGCGGTGGCGTTCTATAACGAGATCGGCTTCCGCGTCACCGAATACACCGAAGACGAAGTCACCCATCGGCTGTGGGCGGCCTGGACGCACCGCAAGGGCGGGGTGCACGACATCGCCTTCACCAACGGCCGCGGCCCCCGCCTGCACCATCTCGCTTTCTGGGTGCCGCACCCGATCGCCATCATCGACCTGCTCGATCTCATGGCGACCACCGGTTACGTGAAGAACATCGAACGCGGGCCGGGACGGCACGGCATTTCCAATGCCTTTTTCCTCTATCTGCGCGATCCCGACGGCCATCGCGTGGAGATTTATTGCTCGGATTACCAGACCGTCGATCCCGATCTCGAGCCGATCAAATGGGATCTGAAGGACCCGCAGCGGCAGACCCTGTGGGGCGCGCCGGCGCCGAAGTCCTGGTTCGAGGAGGGCAGCGTGTTCGTCGATACGCCGGTGGTGGCGGCGCGGCTCGACGCGCAGCCAATCGTCGCGCCGTGACCGATGGGCTGCTTGGCAATGGCACGCATGGGGGCGCCATCGAAGGCCTGCGGCCGGCCGCGCAGATCGTTACAATCGAAGCAGCGATGGCGCATTCATCTGCACGCCGCGATATGATCAGCTCGCCGATAATTTCCTCGGAACGCCAATCATTGCGACTGTACGGTGCTGGATCATATTTGTCGACGCGACCTTGCGCTGGCGCCGGGCACGCGGCCTAAAGCCGCAGTGCCCGACGCAGATTGTCGCCTCACCGGTGAGTGCCGGGAGACCGGTCGATGATGTGTGGGCTCAGAATTTCACCTTGCTGTAGATTTCATTCCACAGCGCTTGGGCGAATTTCTGCTTATCGGTGCCGACCTCCTCGGCGATCTTCTTCCATTTCTTGAGAAGAGCGCGGTGTTTGGTAATGACGCGTTTGGCGACAGCGGGTGGCACGCCGCGTGCCTCGGCTCCCTTGATCGCGGCGTTCATTTCGCCGGACAGGAAGTGTTTCCAGGCGGCGTCCATCGCGGGCGTTGCCTGCATGACCTTGATCCCGTGCTCCTTGATTGTCTCCTTCACTTCCTTTGGAGACTTCACGTAAGCGTCCTCGATGGTCGCCGAGGCGATCGCATTGGCCGCAGCCCTCAGGAAGATGTGCTTGTCCTTGGCGCTCAGGCCGTCCCAGATCTTCTTGCTGAGCGTGAAGGACGAGAGGCCTTCGTAATCACCCAGCGGCATATAGACGACTTGTTTGACCGCATCGGCAAGGCTGAAGCCGATCAGCCATTCGGGGACGGCGACGGCGCAATCCACCTGTCCTTGCTGCATGCCCGTGACGATTTGGGGGGGCGGCATGCTGCCGACCGGAACGGCGCCGACCGAACGCACCCAGCGCCCGTGCGCGGCCGCCGCGACCCTGATCTTCATTCCCTTCAGGTCAGCCAGGCTATGGATTTCCTTCGCGCAGAGGAGCGCGAACGGCGCCGATCCCGTGCCACCCAGGGTGACGGCACCCATCTTGGCGTAGTCTTTGAGGCACTCGGGACAATCGAGGAGGATGGTTTCAGCCGCGGCCCCGGCGATCTGCACGGCTGCCGTGCCGAACGCCGTCATGTCCGGAACCATGTTCACATTCGGCAGGTTGGTGGGGTCGAATGCCGGAATGACGAATCCGGAATCGACAATGCCGTCGCGAATGCCCGAAAGCGTATTTCTCGGGCCGACCAGACTCCCGCCGGCAAAGAGTTTGAACGTGATCTTTCCGCCGGTCTTCTTGGCCACTTCACTTTCGAAGGCCTTGTAGGCGAGGGTGGGCACGGCGGCGTTGGGCGGCGAAAACGAGCCGTAGCTATATTGAGCCGCCTGTGCCGGCGCGTGAGCGAGGCTGATGGCCACGATGGCCGCGACCCCGCCGAGTACCAGTTTGCTGAAGTTTGTCATGCAGTCCTCCCTAGTTGACACGTTTTCCGGCTTTTCAGTTTTCCGGCATTTCGATTCATTTCATGAGGCTTGGCAGATAAAGACTGATCTGGGGAAAAGCGATCAGCAGCGCGACCACAACGGTTTCGCATGCCAGAAACCAGATGATTCCCTTGAAGACGACGCCTAGCGAAATATCCGGTCCGGCCACGGCTTTTGCCGCGTAGGCATTCAGGCCCACGGGTGGCGTCATGAGGCCGATCTCAATGAATTTGGTGACGAGGATGCCAAACCAGATCAGGTTGACATGGAGCGTGTGCATCATGGGCAGCATGATCGGCAGTGTGAGCAGAATGAGGCCGAGGGGATCGAGGAACATGCCCAGGATGAGATATACGGCGGCCACGCCGATAATCAGCAGAAGTGGACTGTGCGACCACCCGCCGAGACTTGAGGCGATAAAACCGGGCAGCCCGGATAATGCCATGAAGCGGGAAAGCAATATGGCGCCCAGCGCAACGAAAAATATGGATGCGGTCGATTCGAGCGCTTCCACGACGCTTGTTCGGAGCATCTGCATGTTCGCGCGTCCGAGCAGCGCAGCGATCACCAGAGCCAGGAAAGCCCCGACCGCGCCGGCTTGGGTGGGCGTTGCAATGCCCGTATAAATGCTGCCCATGACGCCGGCGATCAGCGCGGGAAGCGGCCAGATTTCGCGCAACGACTCCAGCTTCTCGGACATCGTTGCTGATTGTTCGACTCTGGGGGCGAGATCCGGCCAGATCATGCAACGGCCTACGATCATGATCGTATAGAGCCCTGCGGTCAGCAGACCCGGAAAAATGCCTGCGACAAACAGTTTGGCGATCGATTGCTCCGCGAAGATGCAATACACAACCATCATGATGCTCGGCGGGATAAGAATGCCGAGCGTTCCGGCACAGGCGCATACACTGGTCGCGAGGCCGGCGTCGTATTTGCAGTCGCGCATCTCGGGTATCGCGATTCGCCCCATGGCGACGGTCGTGGCGAGGCTTGAGCCGGATGCTGCAGCGAATCCCGCACAGGCGAAATTGGTGGCCACCGCCAACCCGCCTGGCAGAAATCCGAGCCAAAGCCGCGCGGCGCGAAACAGCGAGTTCGTCATTCCGGAATGGAAGGCGATGGTTCCCATGAGAAGAAACATCGGAATCGCCGACAAACTCCAGTTCGCTGCGAAATCAAACGGTGAGGAGCCAACGAAACCCAGGGCGGCGCGCCAACTTGTCAGCTGTGCAATTCCGACGAGCGCTACGGAGCCGAGCGCAATTCCGATAGGTATGCGTACCGCTATCAGGGCCAGGACCGCGGCTATTCCGATTGCGCCTATCCAAAGTGAAGTCACCTCCGGCCACCTCCGATTACACGTCAGTGGACGGGTTGAGCTTGTCGCCGTTCGGAATGAACGCTTGCACGAGCGCGACGATCGCCATCGCGGCGAAGCCCAGAGGCAGCACCCAGCGCGACGGCCAGATGGTGATCAGATATCCCGTTGCATCGACGAATTCGTGCTTTCGGGTCGATTCCAGAGCGACAATCGCAGATTGCCAGGCAAAAAGTCCGCAATACGCGGCCGTCGCAAAATAGATGATTACATCCAGAATGCGCTGTCCGGTTGGTCCAAACAGCGAGGACAGCAAATCTGCGGAAATGTGTTTCTTGTTCAGTTGCACAAAAGCGAGAGGAAAGAAAATCACGGCCACCATGTAATAATTGGATACGATTTCGAGCGTGCCGAGGATTGGATGGTTGAACAGCCACATGGAAAATACTTCGACGACGATGTGCAGCATCATCAGGACGATGAAAAAGCCCCCGATGCCGTTGGCGATCTTGACCATCCTGCGGACCATCATGTGTGGTTCGCTCCGCCCGCTTCGGCCAACCGGCCGGCCTCCGAATGCGGGATAATTTTTTTCCGGGAATGAAATGGCTTCGGCCCCGCGCCGGATGATTTACGCGGGCATCCAGCTATCCGGCAAGCCGCTGTCGATAAGACGCACATTGCATCCTCTACTGCCAATAAACGGTGTGACTGCCCGGCGCGGCAGCGGCGGCGAATTAGATTGAGTCGATCGACGTCAGAACTTCATCCAAATCAATGGGTGCCTCTACAAGGAGGCACAAGGATCCCATCCGCCGACAACGCTTGCCCTTCCTCCGGGGGGGGCGTGCCCCACCTCCCTGACAAGCACGCCAGCACAATGTCATGCTAAGCTGCGAGACTGGATGGAGACAAGCATTTTTTGTTGAGTATGCCACAAAATGTGGCGGGATTGTTCTCGTATGATCGATGTTTCGCGATGGTTTGGATTGAGGAGGGCGGACCCGAGTTCGTCAGTTGTCGGCTGGGACTGGGGTCTTGACGTCACGAATGGCCCTCTGGCCGGGTGCGGGTTCGACTGAGGGCGCGCGTATCATGCATTCCAGGCGGTGACGCCGGAGCATGGCTGCATTAAGTTCCGTAGGCGTAACTTATGGCAACCGCGGAAGGACAATGAGGGATTCAAAAGCTGCTACGGGCGTTCGCGCAACCGGCGACGTTGAGACGATTCTCGACGACTATCTCGGATTTCTGATCATCGGCGTGGGAAACCGCATCGCAGCAACCGCGACGGCATTTTACCAAAAGCACTACAACCTGACCATGGCAGCACGGCGGATACTGCTCGTCGGGGAAACAGTCGGGTTGAATGCAACGCAAATCGCCAAGGCTGCGGATCTGGACAAGACGGCCGCCAGTCGCGGCCTGAGGGAATTGCACGAACTGGGCCTTGTCAAAGTGGGCAAGACCAAGGTCGGTGGCAAGGACATCAAAGTCGCGTATCTTCCCGCAGGCAGAGAAGTCCATAGACAAATCCGCATGATCACGGCGTGGCGTGGTGCGAAGTTGTTTGGCAATTTGACGGCCGACCAGAAAAGGCAGCTGAGAAAGTTGCTCACCTCCGTCTTGGATGCGGTCGAAGAACTTGACATGTCGCGCTACGAAACCGTGCACGATTGGCCCGACGATAAACCCTGGCGCAAGCGCGTGCCGAAGCCGAAACGGGAATGAAAGGGGGGCTGTTTTCCGGTGGATCAGTCAATTGCGGTGCGAGACGTTTGCCACGTTCTTATCGGCGTCCATGGGAATCGGTATCTCTGTCGCCGAAGTTGACCATTGAGGAGAATGCGCGGGAGCGGAGGAGGGCTTGATCCGCTCGCTCGGGCGTGCGGGACCACGGGGCAAAGTCGTCACCTCCGGGGCGGCGATCCGGTTTCGCGGCTTTCAGGCGGGCCGCCTGTTATGCCAGCCTGACTGGAGCCTCCCGGCCCTCCAGGAAAGCGAGAACGGCTTCCACCACATCGCCATAGAAGTTGCCCATAGACTCACGCGTCACATATCCGAGATGGGGGGTGACGATGAGGTTGGGCGTCGTCCGATAGGGATGGTTCGAAGGCAACGGCTCCTCGTCGAAAACATCGATTGCCGCGCCGGCAATTCGTGCGGCTGCAAGGGCGTCGAGCAATGCAACCATATCCACGTTCGCGGCCCGTGCCGTGTTGATAAGGTAGCTATCCGGTTTCATTAGCGCGAACTCACGCGCGCCAACGATGTGCCTGGTTCGCTCGGACAGCTTCAAGTGGATCGAGACGAAATCGGCCTGCTGAAATAGCTCATCCTTGGTCACATGACGTGCGCCGCCCGCCGCGGCAATTTCCGGCGTTAGATTTTGACTCCAGGCAATCACGTTCATGCCGATACTCGCGCCGATTCGGGCAACGCGTTTGCCGACATTGCCGAGGCCGATGATCCCCAAGGTCGCGCCGCCGAGGCAGCGTCCGATGCCGTATTCCCAGCCACCCGAACGGATGAGATCGACCTGCGGCACGATGTTTCGCGCCATGCAAAGCATGAGGCCCAGGACCAGCTCAGCGGTCGAATTGCTGATTCTTGGCGTGCCGGTAACCGTGATCCCGCGCTCCTTGGCGGCGTCGAGATCGATCGACGGATTATGATATCCGGTGGATGCGATCATGCGCAGATTGTCGAGCTTGGCGAGCAGGCTGCGCGGCATCGGCGTCCGTTCGCGCATGAGGCAAATGATGTCGAACGGATGAAGGCGTTCCACTAGCGCATCTTCGTCCGCCAGGTGGTCGCGGAAGACCGTAATGGCGACTCCCGAAAGCGGGGCCCAGTCCGCCATCTTCATGGCCACTCCCGAATAGTCATCCAGAACCGCGAGCTTCAGCATGTCATTCTCCGTCCCATCATCAAATTTTGTTGGATTTTTTCCGCATGCACGTCAGTCAATCAATTGGTGATCGCATCGAAGTTTAGTGGACAATGCAACAAAAATCATGCATGGGAGGATTACCTCCGAGGCGACAGTGAGCCGGGAGGAGGGGCTCACCGGCTGCGGGCAAGGTCACCGGATTTGCGGCGACCGACAGGCATGGAGGATATGCCGGTTGACCAGGCTGTGTGGTGCGATACCCCCGTCGGGGCGGTTCGACGCCGGAGAAAAAAGCTCGACAGAGCAGGAATGAATGACATGCAGGAGCGCGTTGTGCCACCATTTCGAGCAGATCAAGTAGGAAGCTTGATACGGCCGCGAAATCTCATTGAAGCCCAACAGGCATTCGCCAAGGGCGAAATGCCTCGGTCCGCGATGAAAGAGATTCAGCGGCGCGAAATTGCTAATGTTGTCCGAATGCAGGAAGAGATTGGCCTGAAGTCGGTAACGGATGGCGAGTTCAACCGTCAGGGATGGCAGCGCGACTTTCTGCTGAGTTTCGACAATGTCAAACTGATCGAATCCCGGGTGCCGGTGACATTCCACTCCGATACCGGGACGACCACGCATGCGCCGCCGAGCATGGGCGTGGTTGGAAAGCTGGGGCGGCCGAGAGAGATTTTCGTCGACGACTACCGCTACCTGCATTCGATCGCGAAAGCGACGCCGAAGGTAACGATACCATCGCCAACGGTTCTGCACTTTCGCGGCGGCCGAGAGGTGATCGATCGCAATGCCTATCCCGACCTCGCGGAATTCTATGCGGATCTCGCGCGCGTATACCGCGAGGAGATTGCCGACCTAGCCGCTGCGGGCTGCCGCTATCTGCAGGTGGACGAGGTCAATTTGGCGTACCTTTGCGATCCGGCCCTTCGGGCGCACGTTGCGACAATCGGCGAAGACCCGGATACGCTGCTGCATACCTATGCACAATTGCTCAATCGGCTGACCGAGGGCTCCCCCGAGGACATGACGTTCTGCATGCATCTGTGTCGCGGCAACTTCGGCGGCAAATGGGTTGCGGAAGGTGGCTACGATCCAGTTGCGGAAGTGCTGTTCAACGACATCAAATTTACCGGATACTTTATGGAGTATGACAGCGATCGGGCGGGCGGCTTCGAGGTCTTGCGCCATGTGCCGAAAGGCAAGACTGTCGTCTTGGGCCTGGTAACGACAAAACGCAGTGACTTGGAGAGCAAGGACATGCTCAAGCGCCGCATCGAGGAAGCGTCGAAATACTGCGATATCGACCAACTCGCGCTTAGTCCGCAGTGTGGATTTTCGAGCGGCGTTGGCGGTGAGACCATGACCATCGAACAACAGATGGAAAAATTGAGGCTTGTTGTCGAAGTCGCCACCGAAGTCTGGGGCTCGGCCTGAGAGCCGAGCATTGATCGGGACCATCGGGCCGCGGGATGTCGGCCATGGCGATGGCAAAGCCGATATGGAGGAGGTTGCCATGTATCCCATAGCGCTTGGCTACGCTCAGTTCAGTGCAAGTGATCTTGACGACTGGCTTTCGTATGGAACCGGGCTTCTGGGCCTGCAGGCGGTCGACAAGTCCCGAAAAAGCCTCGCGTTTCGGATGGACGACCGGAAGCAGCGGGTGCTGGTCGACATCGACGGCAAAACCGGTGTGAAGGCTTTTGGCTGGGAGGTCGCCAACGCGGATGCGCTCGCGGCGTTGGCTGCTCATCTGGAGCAGTCGGAGGTTCGCGTCTCCGTCGGATCCCGTCAACTTGCCGAGGAGCGGCGGGTGACCGACCTGATCGTCATGAATGACCCGCTTGGAAATCGAGTCGAGGTTTTCCACGGTGCGGAGGTGTCATCAGATCCTTTCGTTCCGGGAAGGAATATCTCCGGCTTTCGAACCGGGCCGTTAGGCATGGGCCATGTCGTCATGACCGGCGACCACATCGATGACGTCGTGGATTTCTACAGGACCAAGCTCGGTTTTGGTTTGAGCGACTATTACGATCACCCGTTCTCCGCTCGCTTCATGCACTGCAATGCGCGCCATCACAGCCTGGCATTTGTGCAAACCGGCAAGGTCGCAATGCACCACCTGATGATCGAGCTGTTTAGTTTCGACGACGTCGGTCAGGGCTATGATCGGGCGCAGATGGAGGAAGGCCGTCTCAGCGTGACGCTTGGCAGGCACGCGGGTGATTATATGACCTCCTTCTATACCAACACGCCTTCGGGATTTCTTGTGGAATACGGTTGGGGCGGGCAGAGCATCGACCCGCAGACCTGGGTGCCCACGCTACGCAAAGAAGGCCCAAGTCTGTGGGGACATGAGCGCTCCTGGCTTTCGCCGGAAAAGCGCGAAGCCGCCCGAGATCTTCGCCTTAAGAATGCCGAAGATGGCGTCCGCCGTCCCGTGCAGGTGATTGAGGGCAACTACACCCTGATGCCGGGAGTCTGCCCCTGGTGGGACCAACAGCGAAAACATGCAACCCGCGCCAAATGATGACTGAGCCGCTACACCTCAAGATCGCGCTCGCAAACCGGCCTCACGTGGCGCCCTTGAAGGACGGGCGTGTGCGCTCCGATCGCATCGCGTTTGATTTCCTGGAGTTCGCGAAAATTCCGGACGCCTTCCGGGCCATGGTGCGGGGCGGCGATATCGACGTTTCGGAAATGGCAATCTGCACGCATTTGCAGGCCTGTCACTACGGCAAGGACCTCGTTGGGTTGGCGGTGCCTTTGGTGGCGGACTCGCCTCTTTCCAAGCTCATATGCACAACAGTGTCCGAAATCGTCGACGCAAAGAGCCTTGAGGGCCGGCGTGTCGGCGTCCGGTCCTGTACGCAGACCTCCGGCGTCTGGCTGCGCGGCATGCTCGCTGATGGCTTCGGCGTAGATGTCAACGCCATCAAATGGCTGACAAGCGAAGCCGCCCATGTCGCTGAATATTCCGATCCGGCAATCGCTATCGCTAGCCCCTCGAGCGAGAGTCTCATGCAAAGACTGCTGACCGGCGAACTGTCAGCCGCGCTCCTGGCTGCGCGTCCGGATTCCGCCGACATGCGCACCGTCATCCCGAACGCGGAAGCACAATCGCAGCGTTGGTTCGAATCTGCCGGTGTGATCCCGATCAATCATACGCTGTCGATTCGAAAATCGCTCTTGGAGAAACACGACTGGCTGGCCAGCGAGCTGATGGACCTGTTCGGACAAGCCCGATCACTCGCCCTGGCCGAAGGTGCCGGGCCGATACCGGCCTACGGCTTCGACGCCGCGAAAACGTCGCTCCAGTGTGCGTTCGACTTCGCTGCGCGACAGGCGCTGACGCCAAAGGCCTATCGGGCCGAGGATTTCTACCTGCCACTTTGATGGTGTGCGAGCGGCATCTGTCGTAGCCTTTGATGCCTCGGCCCTTGCCATTTCTCCCACTGTCCGATTATATGTTGATTATACAACAATATAGAGGCGCACAATGTCCATTGGCTTCCGAATTCTCGAACGGAAAGTATCCGTCAGCCGAGAAATGGTCGAGAAATTCAAGGCCCTTCCCGTGGCCAATGTGAGCGACTCGATGAACCGTATGACCGCGGGTGGGCCGTCGCTGCGGCCATATCACAAGGGTGGTCCGATGAGCGGTGTCGCCCTGACGGTAAAGACGCGCCCCGGCGACAACCTGATGGTCCACAAGGCCTTGAAGTTGGTGACGGCGGGCGACGTTATCGTGGTGGACGCGGGCGGCGATCTGACAAATTCGATAATTGGCGAACTGATGTTGTCTTACGCTGCCGCCAAGAAGGCTGCTGGTGTGGTCATCAACGGCGCCATCCGTGACGTGGGGTGGATCCGTGAAAACGATATGCCGGTCTATGCGGCCGGCGTGACGCATCGTGGCCCGTACAAGGACGGGCCGGGGGAAATCAACGTGCCGGTGTCGGTTGACGGCATGCTCATCGAGCCGGGCGATCTCGTTATCGGCGACGACGACGGATTTCTCTGTGTTCCGGCGGCCCAAGCGGGCGAAATATACAAAGCCGCGGAGGCCAAAAGGCAGGCTGAGGAGAAGATCCTGGCGCGGACCTTGGCCGGCGATCTCGACGAAAAAGTCTGGGTCGACGAGGCGCTCCGCAAGCTCGGCTGCGAGGGCGTTTGAAGGCGGCGGAGCCTGCCCGTACCGCGCACCATCAATAAGGACGCAAGCATGATCATCGACTGCCACGGTCACTACACAACCGCACCGAAGGAGTTGCAGATCTTTCGGGATCGTCAGCTCGCGGCGCTGGTTAATCCCGCTCGCCGTCCGAACAAGAGTGATCTCGTCATAACCGACGATCAGCTACGGAAGAGCATCGAAGGGGCGCAGCTCAAGCAACAACGCGAGCGTGGCACTGATCTGACGATCTTTTCGCCTCGCGCGGCCGGAATGGAACATCATTATGGAGACCGCCAGACGGCTCGCGTATGGGCCGAGGCCTGTAATGATCTCATCCACCGCATCTGTGGCCTATTTCCAAAGAATTTTGTCGGCGTCTGCCAACTGCCACAGGTGCCTAACGCGCCGCTTGATGATTGCATTGCAGAGCTATCCCGCTGCGTGGAGGAGCTGAAGTTTGTCGGCTGCAACCTCAATCCGGATCCTTCCGGCGGACACTGGACAGGCCTGCCGTTGACCGACCGCTATTGGTATCCGCTCTATGAAAAAATGGTCGAGCTCGATGTGCCGGCAATGATCCATGTCAGCTCGTCTTGCAACCCCAATTTCCACGGGACAGGTGGTCACTATATTGCAGCCGATACGACGGCTTTCATGCAGCTTATCAGTGGAGACCTGTTTGCCGATTTCCCGACGTTGAAATTCATAATTCCCCATGGCGGCGGAGCAGCGCCGTTTCACTGGGGCCGCTATCGAGGTCTGGCGATGGCGCTGAAACGGCCGCGCCTGGAGGAGCATTTGCTGGCGAATGTGTTTTTCGACACATGTGTCTATCATCAGCCCGGGGTCAATCTGCTCACGGAAGTCGTACCCATCGATAACATTCTCTTCGCATCGGAAATGGTTGGTGCCGTCAAGGAGATTGATCCCGAGACCGGTCACTATTTTGATGACACGAAGCGGTACGTCGACCAGGTCGATCGCCTATCTGACGAAGACCGCTTCAAGCTGTTTGAAGGCAATGCACGCAGGGTCTACGGTCGACTGAATGCGGTGTTGGCCGAGCATGGACTGTAATCGGGCGTTCGCAAAGACGAGCGCCATGACGCAAGGCGCAGCGATCGTACCCGGTGACCTAAAGGCGTGAGAGAACACTCTCTCGCAGCTCATGCCTGTTGTGGACGCCGAGCTTGGCATAGCCGCGGCGCCGGAACGTGACCACCGTGCTCGCCTGGACGCCGATCTTCCGGGCGATTGCGTTCTGATCCATGCCCGAGAGGATGAACGCAAGAACCTGGGCCTCGCGCAGACTGAGGCCCGCATTCGCGGTGGCATGGAGTTGGCGCGCCAATCCGTCGGGGTCATCCGATAGGGCCAGGCCGCGAGAAGGCTGGCATAACCGCAAGTGCTTTCTAATCGCGGCGACGAGGATCGGCGCTGCGGATTCGAAACGCTCGATCTGTTCCTGAGAGAAGGGGCCGCTTGCGCGATCGCGATAGGCGTTAGCGACGATCGGGAGGTCGCCCGCCTTGCAGATTGAGATGCGCTCCACGATCTCGCCTTCGGCGTAACACTCGTGCCGATAGTCGATGTCGTGGATCACATTCGAAGGGCGCCGTATCGTCTTGACGTTGCGATGCGCGCGGCCGAGCGTGGACGCGGTCGCGGTGTCGCGCTTCCAATACTTCTGGACGTACCGCAGGGTGGCGATCCGCGCGAAGGCGGAACGTCCGGGGTCGATGCTTTCGGCAAACAGGGCCTGCGGCGTGCCATCGACGATGGCGAATCCGGAGCACATGTCCGCTGCGCACAGCGAATGGAAGGCCTGCATGACCTGGCCGGCAAAGGCGGCTTCGCCGAGACAGGCGACCAAATCGGCCAGGACAGCGTTTGGATCGGGGCTCGGCATGGAGCGGCCTTCGTGTTCCCCTCTGTGTCCCCCTGTAAGGGGGACATGTTGTCCCGCCGCGGTGGCTAGTTTGTCAAGAACGGTAGCCGCCTGCGCGGCTCGCTTCGCTTGCAGGTCAGGTGTTCGCCGGGTATTCGCCCAAATCTTCGGAGGAATTCGTCATGAGCGCGGGAAATAAGAGCGCGGGAAGCAAGCCGCCCCGGATCAAAGGTCTCTACCACTATTCGTTTCCCTGCCGTGACGGCGAGGAGACGCGCAAATTCTACGAGGACCTGCTTGGGCTGCCGTTGGTGGCCTGCATGCAGTCCGACAAGGTGCCGAGCACCGGCGAGGAGCGGCCCTACGCGCATTTCTTTTTTGAGATGGGCGACGGCTCCTACATTGCCTTCTTCGACCTCGGGCGCAACGAAATGCCACAACCGTCGCCGAACACGCCGGACTGGGTGATGCATTTCGCCGTCGAGGTCGACAGCGTGGACGACGTAATGGCCATCAAGAAGCGCTTGAACGATGCGGGCGTGGAGACGACCGATCTTGTCGATCATCACTTCATCAACTCGATCTATTTCTTCGATCCCAACGGTCTCCGGCTCGAGGTCACGGCACGCGTGGAGGAGCCGGGCTTCTTGGAGAAGGCGGCGGCGGAAGCGCACGGTGGCATGAACGCGTGGACCGAGAAGAAGGCGCGCCTGTTGGCAAAGGTATGACGCCGGCGCGCGATGCCTGAAGCGGCCCGGTCGTTGCGGGTGAGGGGCCTATTTGGCCACGCGGGCTTTGGTTACCTCCGGCGCGTTCGGCGCGCTTGCACCGAGGTCACGGCTGGTATTGCGCGCCGCTTCGCGAATGGCGGTGGCCACCGCTCCGGTGGGGCGCAGGTCGACATGGGCACTCAGGCCGAGCGCGGTGACAGCCGCGCACAGCGTGTTGTCGCTGCTGAAGACCGGCGCCGAGATGCCGAAGAAGCCTTGGTGTGTCTCGCTGTCGCTGAGCGCAAAGCCGAGTTTGCGGGACGCCTCCGCTTTCTGCAAGGCGCTGGCGAGCCGTCCCGGATTCAGAGCTTCCTCCGCGTTGGCGATAGCGCGCCATTCGCGCTCGGGGAGGTGGGCCATGAAAATCCGTCCCGTTCCTGTCGACAGCAGCGGCAACACGAACCCGATCCGCACCGACATCGGCACGGGCAACTGACCGTCGAGCCGGAAAATGATGGTGGGGCCACGATTGCCCCAGATCGACAGGCTGACCGACACGCCGGTCTTTTCCAGCACCGTTTCCAGGTGCTTGTGGGCGACGTCGACGACGTTCAACTGATTGATCGCGGCGATCCCGAGTTGGATCGCCGCCGGCCCGAGCCCGTAGCGGGCGGTGACGGGGTCCTGCGTGACCAGACCCAGGCGCAAGAAGCTGACGAGATAGAGGTGCGCCTTGCTCGGGCTCATGTTCACGCTGGCGGCGAGCTCTTTCAGCGGAACTTTGCCCGGCGCATTGCTGAGCTCTCGTATGAGTGCAAATCCCAACTCAATCGATTGAATGCCGCGGCGTTCGCCGCGCTCGCTCTTCTTGCTGCCGGCGGCCGGGGCCCGGCCGGGTTTGTCCTTGACCCTTTTCATCCTTTTACCATAATACAATTCGGTTCAACAAAGCTAAAAACGTTGTTGGGCTAGGTGGAGGAAACATGCAAGCAAAACCGGCGGCGACCGGGGAATCCAACGAATTTGAGCTCCGGACATTTCTGAGCCGCCTCGCGTCGGCTGACCTTCTCACGGTCCATGAAGGCAATATCGATCTGGCCGATGTTGCCAAGATTCTCGATGGTAATGAGAAGGCGGTTCTCTTCAAGAGCGTCGGTGCCGAAGGCGCCTCGCTGGTCGGCAATGTTGCCGGCAGTCGGGAGCGGCTGGCCTTGGCGTTCGGGACGGATCTCGCCGGCCTGTTGCACCGGGTCCTCGAAAGCCTCCGCGCAACGCCCGGTACGCGAGAAGTCGCCGGCGACCAGGCGCCCGCTCAAGAGGTGGTGCTGAAGGACGAGGCGGCGGACTTCACCACGATGCCGATTCATCTTCAGCATGGCATGGACGGGGCGCCCTACATTTCATCGTCGATGGACGTGGTCGTCGATCCGCGCAACGGCCTGACCAATCTCGGCATCCGCCGGCTCATGTTGCGCGGCCGGCGCGAAGCCGGCGTCGACCTGGTGTCGCCGAGCGATCTCAAGTCCATCTATGAATACCAGGCCGGGAAGGGTGAGCCGGTGCCGGTTGCTTTTGTGGTCGGATCGCACCCCGTCGACCATCTCGCCGCGGTGATGCGGATTCCCGTGGACGAAGTCGGCCTGATGGCGTCGCTGCGGCGGGAAGCATTGCCGGTCGTCAAATGCGTGACCAACGATTTGCGCGTGCCGGCCGACGCGGAGTTCGTGCTGGAGGGCTATCTGGATCCCGCCGGCCACGTCGAGCCGGAGGGACCTTACGGCGAATTTCTCGGCTACTACGGCGGCGTCAAGATGAACCCGGTGTTTCATCTGACCGCTGTGACGCATCGGCGCGACCCGATCTTTCAGACCTCTACCATTGCCGGCCCGCAGATGGAGCGTACCGACTCGGCGCAATTGATCTCGCTGCGCACGGAGGTCACCGTCTGGCGCGCGCTGGAGACGGCCATACGCGAGCCGCTGAACGTTTTCGCCACGACGGCTTCGGGTGGCATGTTCAATGTCCGCATCTCGATGCGGCAGCGGGTGCCGGGGGAGGCGCGCAACGCGATCGCCGCCGCTTTCGGGTCGGTCGGCAACGTCAAGCACGTTTTCGTCTTCGACCCGGACATCGACATATTCTCGGACCAACAGGTCGATTGGGCGCTGGCGACCCGCTTTCAGGCCGATCGCGACCTTGTGGTACAGTCGGGCATGCGTGCGCTGCCGCTCGATCCGTCTCTGGCCGGCGCCCGCGTCGGGGCGAAGGCGGGATTCGATTGCACGATGCCGATCGAGATCGCCAGGACCCTCGAAAGCAAGGTGCCGAAGCCGCCGTCCTATGTCGGCGAACGCATCGGTTCGGTCGAGGACGCGCTGCGGACGGGGCCGAAGACGTTCGAGGAATTGATGGTCGCCACCGGATCGCGTGACGGACGTGAAATCGTGCGTGTGTTCGACGACCTGCGGGCACGCGGAATCCTGGGACGCACGGCGGAGGGCCGCTGGATGCTGGTTGAGCCGCAGGGAAAGCCGAGCGAAGGGGCGCAGGCGTGATGCTTGAGCGCGCTCCAGGCCAATCCGGAGCGACCGCGCCTTTCGTGGGCCGGCCGATGCCGCGCTTCGAGGACGATCGTCTGGTCAGAGGGAACGGCCGCTATACGGACGACTTCCAGCTGCCGTCGGAGTGTCATGCCGTTTTCGTGCGCTCGCCCTATCCGCACGCGCGCATCCTCAGTATCGATACGTCCGAGGCGGCCCGCCAGCCCGGCGTTCTTGCTGTGCTGACCGGCGCCGACTATGTGGCTGCCGGCGGTAGGCCGATCGCGCACTTTGCCGATCCTGCCGACGCGCGCGATCATACCAAGCGCGCGTTTCGGTCCTTTCCCGGCAATGTCTCGATCGATATTCCGCACATGCCGATGCCGTGTGACCGGGTGCGCTTTCTGGGCGAGCCGGTGGCTGTGGTCGTCGGCGAGACCGCGGCCGACGCGCAGGACGCCGCCGAGCAGGTGGTGGTCGATTATGAGGAATTGCCGTGCGTCTTGGATGCCGTCAGCGCCTTGCGTGACGGTGCGCCGCTGATCGAAGAGCAGATTGCCGGCAATCTGGCCGTCGACGCGCGCTTCGGCGATCGCGACGCCACCGAGCAGGCGCTCGCCGGGTCGGACCTGCTGATCGAGCAGGATTTCGTCAATCAGCGCATCGTCAACGCCCAGATGGAGCCGCGATCGGTCATCGTCAGCTACAATGCCGACGACGGCACCTACTTGATGATCGCGGGCAGCCAGGGCGCGGTCCGCCAGCGCGACACATTGGCGGCGGCCTTGGGGCTCGAGCGCGACAAGGTCGAGGTGATTTGTCCCGATGTCGGCGGAGGCTTCGGTACGCGCACCAATCTCGCGGCCGAGCAGCCCGTGCTGGCGGTGGCCGCGCGGCAGATCGGCCGCCCCGTGCGCTGGACCAGCACCCGTTCCGAGGCGTTCCTGACCGACTACCAATGCCGGGACCTGGTCACGCGCGTCCGCATGGGCTTCATGACCGACGGGCAGATTACCGGCTATGCCTGCGAGATCGTCAGCAACCTCGGTGCTTACACGGTCGCCTTCGTGCCGATGGCGAACAGCTTTCGCATCATGACGACGGTCTACGATATTCCGTGCGCCACCGTGGCGATCAAAGGTGTGCTGACTAACACGGTTCCGACCGCGCCGTTTCGCGGCGCTGGACGGCCCGAAGCCACTTACGCCATGGAGCGGACACTCGACATCGCCGCGGCCCGGCTCGGTATAGACCGGGTGGAAGTCCGCCGGCGCAATCTCATCGCGCGCAACCGGCTGCCCTACACCACGGCCATGGGGCTCACCTACGACAGCGGCGACTTCGCCGCCAATATGGATCGGGTCCTTGAGGCAGCCGACTGGAACGGGATGGCATCCCGCCGGACCGCGGCCGCCAAAAGAGGCCGGCTTGCGGGGATTGGTGTCGCGAACTACGTCGAATCCCCAGTCGGGATTCCGCACGAGCGCGTCGATATGGCCGTCCAGCCCGACGGCATCGTCAAGGTTGTCACTGGCACGCAGTCGACTGGCCAAGGCCACGAGACCACCTTCGCGCAAGTCGTTGCCGACCGTCTCGGTATAGCGCCGGAGCAGATTCGCCTGATTTCCGGCGACACGCGTGTGGTGCAGTCGGGTGGCGGCAGCCATTCCGATCGCTCGATGCGTGTTGGTGGCGCGCTGCTGGTTGAATCCAGCGGGGCGGTTGTCGCTAAAGCGCGGGAGATTGCGGCAAGCCGCGCGGGCGTCCCGGTCGACGACGTTTTGTTCACCGACGGCCTGCTGCGAGTCAGGCAGACCAATGAGACCTTCGACATCGTGGAGATCGCCCGTATCGCGGAAGAAGATCGCGCGCTACCCGAGTCTTTGCGTGGGCCGCTGTCGGCTTCTGCGAGTTTCACCGGACGCATACCCGCCTATCCGACCGGCGCTGCCGTTTGCGAAGTAGAAGTCGATCCCGATACCGGCATCGTCGAATTGACACGCTATACGTCCATCGACGATGTGGGCCAACCGATCAACCCGCTCATCTTGCACGGCCAGGTGCACGGTGGCATTGTGCAAGGCATCGGCCAGGCACTGCATGAAGGCGTCGTCTACGACGCTGGCTCCGGACAGTTGGCGACCGGCAGTTTCATGGACTACGCGATGGCGCGCGCCGACCACGTGCCGAGTTTTGACGTTGATCTTGTCGAAGACCCGACCCATGGCAATCCGCTGCGAGTCAAGGGTGGAGGCGAAAGCGGCATTACGCCGGCGCTGGCCACGACCATCAACGCCGTCGTCGACGCACTCTCGCAATTCGGCGTTGAGCACATCGAGATGCCGGCGGCACCGGCAAAGCTCTGGGCGCTGATCCAGGCGGCAAAAGAGGTCGGTGCATGACCGACGACACAACTGACGCTCGTCCGGAGCTCACCGGCGTTTCACGCGCGATCGGCCAAACGGCCACCGTTCTGCCCGTGATCGTCGCCTGCCTGTGGGCGACGGAGGTGCAAAACCGCTTCGGGCTGGTTGTCTTCAACGAACAATTCCTGGCGCTGATGCTTGGGTGCGCGCTGGTCGGTTGTTTTCTAAACGTGCGTGCCACCAAATCGATGCGGCGCGACCACGTTCCTTGGTACGATTGGGTGTTGGCGGGCCTGTCGATCGTGACCTGCGGCTACGTCCTGGTGAACTACGGCTGGCTCGTCCACAATTCCGCATCGCTCAGGCCGGACCGAATCGTGCTGGCCACGATCATGATCGTGCTGGTCTGTGAAGCGACGCGGCGGATGATCGGCTGGATCCTGGTCTTCGTCGCCTTGTTTTTCATACTTTATGCTCGCTTCGGCGACATGATGCCGGGGATATTTTCGGTGCCGGCGTCGAGCTGGCAGCGGATTGCTGTCTATTCCTACGTCGACACGACGGCGCTTTTCGGGCTGCCGCTGAGCGTTGCCGCCAACACCATCGTGACGTTCATCTTGTTCGGTGCGGTGCTGAAGGCGGTGAAGGGGGATACCTTCATCACCGATCTGGCCCTCGTTGCCATGGGCCGGTTCCGCGGCGGCCCGGCCAAGGTCGCGGTCGCGGCATCGACATTGTTCGGGACGGTGTCCGGAAGCGCGGTTTCCAATGTCGCGGTGGTCGGCCCGATCTCGATCCCGATGATGGAACGGGCGGGCTATCCGAAGCACCAAGCGGCCGCTATCGAGGCGATCTCGTCGACCGGCGGGCAGATCATGCCGCCGGTCATGGGCATTACCGCCTTTCTGATGGCCGATTTCCTGGCCATCCCCTACAGCCAAGTGGTTCTCGCCGCGTTGCTGCCGGCCTTGCTGTACTACATCGCCGTGTTCATCCAGGTCGATCTGGAGGCGGGAAAGCGGGGCCTTAAGGGGGTGTCTGTTGGCGACCTGCCCAGGCTCTTCGCCACGCTCAAGAACGGCTACGCCTTTATCGTGCCGCTGGCGGTGCTGATCTACACGGTCATGTTTGCGTACTGGCCGCCGGGCGAGGCGGGACTTGCCGCCTCTGCCGCTGCCCTGGTTGTCGGATATGTGTCATCACGCAACCGCCCGAGCTTAGCGGCGTTGTGGAATGCGCTGCTGTTGACCGGTGTCACGGCGATGAACATCCTCATTCTCACCGCGATTGCGGGTATCGTCATCGGCGCGCTTCAGCTTGCCGGTCTCGGCTTCAGCATGTCGTCGATCCTGCTGGCGCTTGCGGGGAACAACGTCTTTCTCATTCTGCTGATGACGAGCGTCGTTTGTATCATTCTCGGCATGGCGCTGCCGACGGCAGTCATCTACACCATGCTCGCCGTCCTGGTCGCGCCCGCTCTCGTTCAGCTCGGAGTCGACCGCATTGCCGCGCATCTTTTCATCTTTTACGTCGGTATCCTGTCGATGATCACGCCGCCGGTCTGCTTTGCGACTTTCACAGCCGCAGCAATTGCCGGCTCCAATTTCTGGACGACGGCGGTGTCGGGAATGCGCTACGGCATTGCGGCCTTCATCCTACCATTCGTCTTTCCCTTCAGCCCGGGCCTGCTGATGAACGGCAGTCCGATGCAGGTGGCGGTTGCCTTCGGGACCGCGGTTCTCGGGGTTGCAGGAATTGCGGCTGGCTTGGTCGGCTATGTGTTCAGGCCGCTGAACCCAGTTTTTCGCGGGCTACTGGTCGTATTCGGCTGCGCCGCGATGATATCACCCTACACCAGCTCCAACGCGGTTGTGGCTAATGCGGTGGGATTGGTCGGGGGAGTGCTGATTGTCGCATTCGAGTGGTTCGCCAGTCGGATGCTTCCGTCGTCGCAGGCCGCCGTCGAGGCCGGCGATTGAGCAAGAACGAGACAGGAACTGTCTTGTCGAAGCAATGGGTACGGATATCCGCCGTGCCCGACGTCACTGACCATTAACAAGGGAGGAAGAATCATGAAACGCACGGCCGTATTTCTTGCATCGGCGACGGTCGCCCTGACCGTGGCCCACGCCATGCCGGCGTCTGCACAGACGGTGGCCCTCGCCACCGATCGTCCAGGAACGACCTTCAACACCGTCGGCTCCGGCGTTGCCGTTGTCGCCAACAAATATTCGGGCTTGCATGTCATCGTGCGCCCCTATGCGGGGCCTGCCGCTTACGCCCCGATCGTGAACTCCGGCGAGGTCGCGCTCAGCGTGATGTCCGCCAGCAGTGCGTATCAGGCATTTTCGGGCCATAACAGAGAGAAGACCGCCTACAGGAATTTGCGGCTCATCCGCGCCGGCAGTGCGAGCCTGATGCTGGGCTTCCTGGTTCGCAAGGACGGTCCGATCAAGACTTTCGCGGATTTGAAAGGCAAGAGGGTGTCGAGCGATTTCGGCGGTCATCTGGCCATCGCCAATTCGGTCGCCGCATCGCTGAAGATCGCCGGTTATTCGTGGAAGGACGTCGTCGCGGTGCCGGTGGCCGGCGCCAACGACGGTATCGATGCGTTGGTGGCCGATCGGCTCGATGTGACCTGGGCCTCGCTCGGCCAGCCACGGGCGCGGCAGGCCGATACCCAAATCGGCGTTCGCTATCTTCCCGTGCCAAACACGCCTGAAGCGATCGCGATCTATCGCAAATCCGCCTTCCCCGGCGCGCGTATCGGGGTCGTCAAGAAAGGGGCCGCGCCCGGCATTGTCGGGCCGACGCGGTTGTTGTCCTATGACTCCTATATCGTTGCCAGTAAGGATGTGCCTGACGCAGTCATCAGCAAGCTGCTGGCAGGGCTGTGGAAGGGTACGAAGGAGTTGCTGCCGATGCATCCCAGCATGCGCGGCTACACCCATGAGGCCTCGGTCACGGATGCGCCGGTGATCCCGTATCATCCGGCTGCTATCGCCTTCTACAAGAAGATGGGGCTCTGGGACGCCGAGGCGCAGAAGCGCCAGGACGCGCTGATGGCGCAAGCGGCGAAATAAGCCGGCACACACTGATGCGTCCGGGGTCTCGGGGCCCCGGACGTTTCATTTCAGGATGCTTGAAAAGAGACGGGTTGGCGTGATGGTGACGCAGCAACGGTGGAAGCGAAGCGCGCTTGTCGTGTCCTTTCCGGACACCACGAAAGCCAAGGAAGTTTACGGCTTCGCGGGCAATTCCGGCATGGTCAATCTCGAGGGCCAGCTTCTGTCCGGCGACGCGCCGTCGAAAACGGTCTTCGTGTTCATGCACCCGACCTCGACGCTGCAATTGCTGCCGATGCCGATGGCGCTGGCGGATGCCGGTTTTCACGTGCTGTGCGCGGCCAGCCGCTATGCGCGCAACGATAGCGCGCTGATCATGGAGAAGGTCGCGCTCGACCTTGGTGCGTGGCTTCAGTTCGCGCGCGCGGAGCTCGATTACGAGAAGATCGTGCTGGTCGGATGGTCGGGCGGGGGGTCGCTATCGCTGTTCTATCAGGCTCAGGCGGAGGCGCCGACGATTACCCAAACGCCGGCCGGCGACCCGGTCGATTTGACGTCGGCCGGTCTGACCATGGCGGACGGGGTGATTTTCATCGCCGCCCATCTAAGCCGGGCGGAGACATTGACGGAGTGGCTGGATCCGTCGGTGCTCGACGAAACCGACCCCGACATTCGCAACGCTGAGTTCGATATCTACGCGCCGGATTGTCCGAACCAACCGCCTTATCCGGCCGAATTCGTTCGCGCGTTCCGCGCCCAGCAGGTGGCGCGAAACTGCAAGATTACCGCGTTTTGCCAGGAAAAGCTGGCCGAGCTTGCCCGCCGCGGCGGCCGTGAAGTCGAGCGTGCCTTTGTCGTGCACCGGACGATGTGCGACGTGCGCTGGCTCGATCCGTCCATCGATCCGAATGGGCGGCGCCCGGAGTGGTGCTACATGGGCGATCCACGCACCGTCAACGTCGGGCCGGTCGGGCTCGCGCGCTATTCGTCGTTACGCTCCTGGCTCAGCCAATGGAGCTTCGATCTCTCCAATGCCAAGGGCCCGATGAACGCGGCGCGTATCCGGAAAACGCCGGTGCTGCAGATCGTCAACGGCGCGGACGACGCCGTGCCGGCTACCCATAATCCGGCGATCCGTGATGCGTTGGCGACCACGGACAAGAGCTATGTCGAGATCGAGCGGGCGACCCATTACTATCTCGGCCAGCCGGAACTGTTGGCGGCATGCATCGATGCCGTGCGCGGCTGGTGCACCGAGCGGCGGTTGATCTCTTAAAGAGAGAGAGAGCGCGGGCCGCGGGCCGTTTCTAGGCGACCTCGACCTGGGTCGCGTCGTATTCGAACAGCCAGTCGTAGCGGCGTCTGATCTGTTCCGGCTCCCATTCGCGGTCGAGATGCTCGACAGCCTTGACCGGATCGGCGAGGGCGGCGTTGTGGAAGCGGGCGATGTTGGCGAATGAGCCGCGCACGATTGCCGCCGTACGGTCTTTGCGCAGGTTTTCGTAGGTGGTCAGCGCGTGTTCCGGATTGGCGGTATGTTGCTCGAGGCAACGCGCCAGGATCAGGCCATCTTCGATCGCCATGATCGCACCTTGGGCCAGGAACGGCAGCGTCGGATGGCAGGCGTCTCCGAGCAGTGTCACGCGGCCCTGGGTCCACTGATCGAGCGGCTCGCGGCCAACCAGCGCCCAGCGGAAGGGCACGTCGAGATGCTGGATCACCTCATTGACCAGGGGGTGCCAACCGACATATTCGGCTGCGCATTCTTCCTTGGTGCCGGACTCCGTCCAGGACTCGCTAGTCCATTCGGCGTTCTCAACCAGGCCGACAAAGTTGAGCAGGGTATTGGCGCGGAGCGGATAGGTGATGACGTGACCCCCGGGGCCAATCCAATTTGTCCCGACTGGCCGGCGCAACTCGTCGCTGAGCTTGTCCATCGGCGCCAAGCCGCGCCAAGCCATGAGGCCCGTGAATTGCGCCTTTGGCGAATTGAACATCTGGGCGCGTAGCTGGGAATGGACGCCGTCGGCGCCCACCAGCACATCGCCGGTCACCGTCTCGCCGTTCTCCAGCAGCAATTCGACCGCGCCGCCTGCTTGCCGAAATCCCGTGCAGCGCGCATTGACGTGAACGGCTTCGGCCTTCAGTTCTCGCACGGCATCCAGAAGCACGCGGTGTAAATCGCCGCGGTGGACCATCCAATAGGGTGCGCCGAAACGTTTGATCGAGTCCTCGCCGAGGTCGAAAAGCTTGCGTGTCTGTCCGGTATTCCAGATGCGCACTTCCTTGGCCGCCGCCTCGCAAACCAGCGGCCTTAGTCGCTCTTCGAGTTTGAGGGCAATCAGAACGCGCGTTCCGTTGGCTGCAACCTGAATGCCGGCGCCCACTTCGTGCAGCTCGGGGGCCTGTTCGTAGACGTCGACATCGAACCCGCGCTGCAGAAGGGCAAGCGCTGCGGTCAGGCCGCCGATGCCGGCGCCAGCGATGATCACATGCGGTCGGGATTGCAAGGCGGCTCCTCAAGGTTTGCGATCGGCAATTGGTCGTCCGAAGGGCGCTGAATGGCCCTAAATCAAATTATACATATATGAACGTCGTTCAAAACTGTCAAATATTCTGCCGCTGGTGCGCCCGACCACGCAACGAATCCAGGTCCGACTCATAGCATCCGGTGACGGTCTGGCAGGCCTTCCGCGTCGGTGGCCGAACCGCTCGGCCACCCCGCGAATGC
The DNA here is from genome assembly GCA_963829785.1 of uncultured Pseudomonadota bacterium. Classification (GTDB taxonomy): domain Bacteria; phylum Pseudomonadota; class Alphaproteobacteria; order Rhizobiales; family Xanthobacteraceae; genus Pseudolabrys. Next base: position 104,246 of record CAWHJZ010000048.1, read on the forward strand.
AAGGCCGTAAAGCGCGCATCGTCCCATCCGGGCGACGCAACTGTTGCCGGCGGCGGCGACGCTCATGGTGCTGGCGTCAATTTTTTCATACCGCGGCCGCCGGCATGGTGACCGGCGTCCTCAACCTGTCGGGGCTCTCGTTCTTTCTTTCGCTCGAGCCGGTGCGGATCCGTTGCGGACCGGATGGCAGGCGGCACGCATGGGCGCGATCGCTTGCTTGATCCCGTTCCTGGTGGTGTTCGAGCCGGGCCTGGTGATGCGCAGCTTCTGGGGCAACGTCGCCTGGGTCGCCTTGACAGGCATCATGGGTGTTTATTTTGCGACCGGTACATTCCAAGGCTTCGTCGGGCGCTCGCTCCAGCTTGCGGCAAGCCACCCGGGTCTCAGTGGGTCGCCGAGGCCCATTGTCAGCCTGTGTTGTGTACACTAGGAGCCAACACGCCGTCTTAGTTCGCTGCGCGCGGTCCCTATCGATTGCGTTCGCGCAGGCCCCGCAGCAACGAACGCAGACTCTGGCGCAGAGTTTCGTTTTCGTTCGGGTGGATCCAGTCGAAGGCGGCTTCTTCAATGCGGTCGGCGATGTCCTCGCACTTCTTCAGGAGCCTGCGGCCTTGTGCGGTCAATTTCATGCGCAGGATGCGTTTGTTGGCCGGATCTTCCTTGCGCGCGATCAAATCTCGCTGCTCCAGCCCATTGATGATCTCGTTCATCGTCTGTGCGGTCACGAAGAATCGGCGCGACAGTTCAGCTGAAGAAATGCCCTCATGCTGGTCGACGATGGTCAGGATCGTGTATTGGATGCCGGTCATCTGGAGGTCGCGTAGCGCCGCCTCCAGTTGCGAGCGCACCGCCTGGTTCGCCTGATTGAGCAGATACATCGTGCGCGGGCGGCTTCTCATCTTCTCTTGCTTCCGTTCCAGATCGACTCTTGTTCAAGATTGACAAGTTTGGCCTCTGATTGACAATATCAGGGGCCCTGATTTAAATGCTGCAACCCGATCAGATGATGAGGTAAATCCCAAAATGACGGCCAAAACAAGCGGTTCCGCCCGTGACGCCGCCGCCGGCGACAAGAGCGTCCTGGTTGATTTCGAGGACGGGATTGCCTGGGTCACCTTGAATCGGCCGACCAAGCGCAACGCCATCAATCCGGCGATCGTCCACGAGATGGTGGCGGCACTCGACGCCCTGGAAGTAGACGAGCGCGCGCAGGTGGTCGTCATCACGGGGGCGGGCGACGCGTTCTCCGCCGGTCAGGATCTCAAGGAATACTTCCGCGAGATGGACGCCCGGCCGGCGATCGAGCGCGAGCGCCTCTATCGGGCCAATGCCGATTGGCAGTGGCGCCGGCTGATGTTCTATCCCAAGCCGACCATCGCCATGGTGAACGGCTGGTGCTTCGGCGGCGCCTTTCAGGTGCTGCTCGGCTGCGACCTGGCGGTGGCGGACGAAGAGGCCGTGTTCGGCCTGTCCGAGATCAATTGGGGCATCATCCCCGCCGGTATCGTCACCAAGTCGGTGGCTATGGCGCTCGCCCAGCGCAACGCGCTCTATTACATCATGACCGGCGACAACTTCGACGGTAAGCGTGCGGCGGAAATCGGGCTGATCAACTTCGCGGTGCCGAAGGCCGAGCTCAAGGACCGCACCCGGGCGCTCGCCAAGAAGCTGATGGAGAAGAACCCCTTCGTGATGCGCGCGGCCAAGACCGCCTATCATCACGTTCGCCACATGTCGTGGGAGTCGTCGCTGGAACTGCTGATGGCGAAATCCGACCAGACCAAGCTTCGCGATCCCGAGAAGGGCGATCAGAAGGGCATGTCGCAGTTTCTCGACGCCAAGACCTACCGACCGGGCCTCAGCTCCTATGATCGCCGCGACCGATAAGACGGACGGGCAGGGCGGCGGCAGGCGGAGCAGTTTCGAACGGCTGTTGCGGCCAGGCTCGCTCGCGGTCGTCGGCGCGTCGCCTGAGCCGTTGTCGCTCGGCGGCAACGTGCTCGGCAACATCGAGCGCTTCGGCTTTGCCGGCGATCTTCATCTCGTCAGCCGCAGTCGCAAGGAGATCAACGGGCGCGCCTGCGTTCCGAGCATCGACGATCTGCCCATGGGCGTTGACGCCGTGGTGCTGATGGTGCCGGTGCCGGCGGTCAAGGAGGCGATCGCGGCTTGCGTGCGGCGCGATGTCGGCGGGGCTGTTGTGTTTGCCTCTGGTTTCGGGGAATTGGGCGACGAAGGCCGGCGCCAGCAGAATGAGATCGCGGCGATGGCCAAGGCGGCCGGTCTCGCCATGCTCGGCCCGAACTGCCTCGGGCTCATCAATTTCGTCGATCAGGTGCCGCTCACCTTCGAACCGCTGCAGCCGGTGGTGCCGTCCGGTCCCGGCATTTGCGCTATTGCTCAGAGTGGCGCGATGGCGGGCAATATCCGCATGGCGCTGCTCGGCGGCAACGTCCCCGTCGCCTATACGCTCTCGACCGGCAACGAAGCGGTCGTCGGCGCCGAGGACGTTATCGAAGGCCTGCTCGACGACCCGGCGGTGCAATTGTTCTCGGTGTTCGTCGAGCAGATCCGTCATCCGAAGCGTTTCCTGGCGCTTGCGGCTGAGGCCCGCCGCCGCGGCAAGCCCATCGTGCTGATGCACCCCGGGCGTAGCGCGCGCTCACGCGAAGCGGCCAAGTCGCACACCGGCGCTCTCGCCGGCGACCACGCGGTGATGCGCGCCTTTGTCGCCAGCGAGGGCGTGGTGCTGGTCGAGAGCCTCGACGAACTGTTCGACGCGAGCCGTCTGCTCACGCGCTATCCGCGGCCGGTGCCGGGCGGTGCTGCTATCATGAGCAATTCCGGCGCGATCCGCGGCTTCGCCCTCGACTTCTGCGAAGGGATCGATCTGCCGCTGCCCGAGCTCGCGGCGGACACCTGCGATGAACTGAAGCAGGTGCTGCCGGACTTCGCGGCCATCGACAATCCGCTCGATATCACGGCGCAGGGCATGCAGAAGCCGAGCATGTTCGGCGACTCCGCGCAGGCGCTGCTGCACGACCCCCAGGTGGGCGCGTTGCTGGTGGCGGCAATGGGCGGCTCGCCGGCGCAGCAGATGGGGAAATGGAAAACGCTGCGGCCGGTGCTCAAAGCTGCCGACAAGCCAGTGGCGGTAGCCTATCTCGGCGACAACTGGCCGCTGGCCGACGAGTTCCTGGTCGACATCAAGGACAGCGGCGTGCCGTTCTTCCGCTCGCCCGAGCGCGCCATGCGCGCCTTTGCGCATTTGATGCGCTACGGTCGGATGTTGACCGAGACGCAGGTACGCGCCGATCTTGCGGTGACCGTGTCCGGCGCGCCGCCGAAGGGACCTGTGGTCGAATATCGCGGCAAGGCGATGTTCGCGGAGGCCGGCATTGCGGTGCCGCGCGGCGCACTTGCGCGCAGCGGCGACGACGCCGTCCGGATGGCGCGCGAATTGGGTTTCCCGGTGGTGCTGAAGGCGCAAGCCCCCGCGCTCATGCACAAGAGCGATGTCGGTGGTGTCGCCGTTGGTCTTGCGGACGAAACGGCCGTGCGCGCCGCCTGGGACATCATGACCGCCAAGGTCGCGGCGGCACGGCCGGATCTCGTGCTCGACGGCATTCTGGTTGAAGCGATGGCGCCGCGCGGCGGGGTCGAGCTGATCGCCGGCGCGCGCCGCGATCCGGCCTGGGGCGAGGTGCTGATGATAGGGCTCGGCGGCATCTGGGCCGAGGCGCTCGGCGACGTGCGGCTGCTGCGCGCCGATGCCAGCGCGGGCCAGATCGAGGCCGAACTCAACCGGCTCAAGGGCGCGCGGCTGCTGCACGGCTACCGCGGCAGTCCACCCTGCGATGTGCCGGCGCTGGTCGAAACCTTGATGCGCATCGGCGCCTTGCTGCGCGCCGTGCCGGCGTTGACCGAGATCGATGTCAATCCGCTGGTGGTCTATCCGGCGGGGCAGGGCGTGCTGGCGCTCGATGCGCTGCTGGTGGCGGAATAGTTCTGTTGTCGGGGCCGCGGCGATGCCGCGGGCGGTATCATGGATCTCGGTTTCAGTGAAGAACAGAAGCTCTTGCGCGACAGTGTCCGCAAGCTGATGGACCGGCATGCGCCGCCCGAGGTGGTGGCCAGGCTCGATCGCGAGCAGGCCTATCCGTACGAGCTCTACGACGCCTGGGTGGAAGCCGGCCTGTTCGGCCTGCCGTTCCCGGAGCAACATGGCGGGCTCGGCGGCTCGGTCATCGATTTCGCCATTGTCGCCGAGGAGATCGCCTATACCAGCGCCGACTTGTTCATGGCGTTCGCCGGCAGCGTGTTCTGCGGGCTGAACATCGTGCGCAAGGGCACGCCGGAACAGATCGAGCATTGGGTGCCGCGGCTGCTCACCGGCAAGACGCGCATGGCGATTTCGATCTCCGAGCCGGAGGCTGGCTCCGACATCGGCGCCATGCGGACCGTCGCCACCCGCAGCGGCGACGGCTGGACCATCAACGGCCAGAAGCTGTGGTCGACCGGTGCCGGCGCGCGCGATGTCGTCATCAACGTCTATCTCAAGACCGACCCGCAAGCCGACGTCCGGAAGGGCATGTCGCTGTTCCTGGTCGACAACGACACCCCCGGGCTGGAATGCCGCAAGCTCGATATGCTGGGGCGGCGCTCGACCGGCACCTACGAACTGAACTTCCAGGACGTCCGCGTGAGCGACGACCGGCTGGTCGGCGGTGAAAACAAGGGCTGGGATTGCGTGCTGTCCGGCCTCCAGGTCGAGCGCATCACGTCGGCGGCGGGTAATTGCGGTGCCGCGCGCGCGGCGGTCGATCTGGCGATCCAATACGCGCAGGAGCGCAGCCAGTTCGGCCGGCCCATCGGCACCAACCAGGCAATCGCCCATATGCTGGCCGACATGCAGACCAAGGTGGAGGCGGCGCGCGCTCTGATGTGGCAGGCGGCCTGGAAGGTCTCGGCCGGTGAAAACGCCTTGCGCGAGATCACCATGGCCAAGCTGTTCGCATCGGAGACCTACGTCGAGGTGGCCAATCTCGGCATGCAGATCCTCGGCGCCTACGGCTACAGCATGGAGTTCCCCATGCAGCGGCATTTTCGCGATTCCCGGGGGTCGACGATCGCCGCCGGAACCTCGCAGATGCAGCGCAATCTGCTGGCCAACCTGATGGGGCTCAAAGTCCGGTCCTGAACGGAGGCAGGACGCGGCGCGCGAGCTTGATCTGGCGGCTGCCTTTGGTAATGTCAGGGGACCTTATATAGCTGCGGGGTAGGTGTGCCACCCCCGCGGTGTGGCTCTCCCAGTGAATGAAGCCACACAAAAAAGCAGGCACGGCAGGGAGAAGCGTGATGATGAACAAACACAAGGATTTGTTGCGGAACCGTACGCTGCGCCTGATCGCGGCAGCGGGCATGGCCGCCCTGCTGGCGGCGCCGACCGTTGCGCACGCGGAACTCAAGCGAGTCACCATCGGCACCAACGCCGCCGGGACTCTGTACAACCAGATCGGCACGGTGATTTCGACGCTGATTCAGAAGAATACCGGCATCCCGGCCAACGTGCGGCCGTTCGCCGGCACGTCGGTCTACCTTCCGAAGCTGCATCGTGGCGAAATCGATTTCGGTCTAAATTCGGGCCTCGATTCCAGCATCGCCTATCATGGGCAGGACGAATACAAGCAGCCGCTGAATAAGCTGCGTGGCGTGATGCTGATCGCGCGCGCCTATTACGGCTTCTATGCCAAGAATAGCTCGGGCCTCAAAACTGTTGGCGACCTCAAGGGTAAACCGACGGTGATGAGCTATCGCGCCATCGCCTCGTTCGACAAAGTCAACCAGGCTGTGATCGCTACCGCCGGCCTGAAGCTCAAAGACGTCAAGCCCGTGGTCGTTTCCGGCATTCCCGATACGATCCGCGGGGTCGTCGATGGCCGTTTTGCCGCTGGCGGGTCGATCATCGGCATTCCGATGGTGCGCGAGGCCGATGCGACGGTTTCCGGCGGCTTGCGGGTGCTGGAGCTGGGGCCCGACGACAAACCGATCAACGCGCTCGCCGGTTTTTCCGCGGTGCCGATCAAACCGAACCCGCACTTCGTCGGGGTCACCAAGCCGACGAAAGTGCCGCGCTTCGATGTCTACCTCAACACTGGCGCCCATCTGTCCGCTGACGACATCTACAAGGTGGCGAAGCTGATCTACACCAACTGGTCGTCACTGCAGAAGGATGTGCCGGCGCTGCGCGCGATTCCCGCTAAGGATCTCGCCCCGGTCAATTTCGGTCACCCCTATCACGCCGGCGCCGTTCGCTTCTTCAAGGAAGTGGGGCTCTGGACGCCGGCGCATGAGAAGCAGCAAGAAGCGCTCCTCAAAGCCGAAAAGATGACGAAGTAAGAGGCGAGGGCGCGCCCGCGCCTTCCTGTCGATTGCACGCCCATGACGCTTGTGACCACGTTTCTCCAGCGGGCCTACACTGCCTATCTGCTGCTGGGGGGCGTGGTCTGGGCGTCGAACGTCTTGCTGCAGCTCGGCGTCTCGCTGATCGATGCCGAGTGGGTCGGCGTCTATCTCGCGGTCGGCATTGCCACCGCGTTCCTTCAGGTGCCCTACGGCAAGCGAGCCGGGGTGATCGAGATCGCGCTGGGCTTTATTGCGATCGCCGCCTGGTACTGGATGTCGTACCATTTCTCGCTCTGGCTGGTCGACATTGACGGTGCCACGCCGGAAAAATATGTGCCCGGCGCCATCGCGATCCTCCTCATGATGGAGGCGCTGCGCAAGGCCAGTGGCCTGCCGATCACGCTCCTGGTCTGGCTGCTCATCGGCTACGGCTTTTTCGGCTATCTGCTGCCGCAGCCGCTGCAGGCCAATTACCAGCCGCCGGTGGACTTCATCCTCTATCTTTATGCAGACACCAACGCGATTCCCGGCTTGGTGCTGGTGATTATCGCCGGCATGGTGCTGGCGTTCATCGTGTTCGGCAAACTGATGGAGGTGAGCGGGGCGACCCAGTTCTTCACCGATCTGGCCATGGCGGTCATGGGCCATCGACGCGGCGGCCCCGCCAAGGTGGCGGTGGTCGCCTCCAGTCTGTTCGGTAGCATCAGCAGTTCGCCGGTCGGCAACATCATGTCGACCGGCGTGGTGACCATCCCGTTGATGAAGAAAGTCGGTTTCAAGCCGCACTACGCCGCGGCCATCGAAGCGGTGGCCTCGACCGGCGGCCAGATCGCGCCGCCGGTGATGGGCGCGACCGCCTTCCTGATGGCCGAGTTCTTGCGCATCAGTTATTTCGAGGTGGTGGTCGCGGCCGCCTTGCCGGCGCTGTTCTATTACATCTGCCTGTTCACCCAGGTCGACGCTTTGGCCCAGCGCGAAGGCTTGAGCGGCGTGCCGCGATCGCAGCTTCCCAAACTACTGTCGGTACTGCGTAAGGGCTGGGTCTATGTCGTGCCGTTGGCGCTGCTCGTCTATCTGCTGTTCTGGCGCGGGTCGACCCCGGCCTTTGCGGCTCTCGCCTCCTCAGCCTTGCTCTTGGTGTTTGCACTGCTGAAGGGTCGGTTGCGCAACCGCGCCGAATGGGCCGACCTCATCTTCGGCGGTGGCGGCGGCATGGTGCCGCTGATCATGATCGGCGGCGCGGCCGGCGTGGTGGTGGGCGTGATGAACGCCACCGGGCTCGGCCAGTCTCTGTCGTTCGTGCTGGTGCAGGCCGGTACTTCCTGGGGGCTGTTGCCGATGCTGCTGATCACGGCGGTGCTGTGCGTCATCCTCGGTATGGGCATGCCGACCACGGCGATTTACGTCATTCTATCGACCGTCATCGGCCCGGCGTTGATCAAGATGGGTATGACACCGCTGGCGGCGCACCTGTTCATATTCTATTTCGGTGTGATGTCATTCCTCACGCCGCCGGTGGCGGTGTCCAGCTTTGTGGCCGCCGGCCTTGCCGGCGCCAACATGTGGCGCACCGGCTGGGTCGGAATGCAGCTTTCGGTGATCGCGCTGCTGCTGCCGTTCGTCTGGGCTTATGATCCGTCGTTGCTGCTGGAAGGTTCCTGGCTGTCGATCATGATCGTGATTGTGACGACCCTAGCGGCAATTATGCTCATCAGCCGCGGTCTGCTGGCGCTCCAGGGCGGCAACGTGTTGACCGTGGCGCTCGGGATCGTCGTCACGCTTGCCGCGGTGGCTCTGGCCGTGGCCCCGGTGTGGCTCGGGCCGGAGTCGGTGACCGCCGGCATTATCGCCGTTGCCGTCATTGCGGCGTGCAAATGGTGGTCGAGGCCGGCGCCCGGCGTTGCGGAGGCGCCGGGGACACAGTTGGTCGGCGAGTAGATTGAAATCCGATACTGTTGGCCCGGCTGATGATGGGACGGATCGGCAATGCGGCATGCTTTTTTCGCCGTAGCCAAGTTGGCTGCCAGGCGGTGACATTGGGTTGTTTGCGCGGTTTTGAAATAGGCGGTAGTTGGTCGAAAAAAGTGCCCATCGGCCAGCTTCGCCTGCGACCGCGCTACCACCGCTTAAGGAACGACCGCAACAGTGCTGCAAAGATGCTTCAGGAATGCTTCCATGACGGATGGGCGCGACTGAGCAGAATTCTATATTATAATCCAATGACTTAATGGGGGGGCGATAAATTCTTGCCGTACCGCTCGTTGTACTTTTTCGATGCGAAACACGATACGCCACGTCATTGTCCCGGTACGGATGATACGACGCCCGTCTACATTGCGTTTTGCGTGCCTCTTATCCGCCGAGATAGGCGCCGCCATTAATATGGATGGTTTGACCGGTGACATTGCGTCCTCCGGTCCCACACAGAAAACATACCATGGCCGCAACGTCGTCCGGTTTGCCGCGCTGACCGGTAATGGTGCTATGGGTTAGATGGTGCGCGGGTTTGGGCGATGTATCGGGCCGCGCGGTATCGATGGCGCCCGGCACCACACAATTGGCAGTAATGTGAGCAGCTGCGAGATCGTGCGCAAGCCCGCGTGTGAAGCCGACCAGCGCTGCTTTGGCGGCCATGACGTGGGCTCGACCCTTTGAGCCGATATGTGCGCTCATGCCGCCGATATTGATGATGGTGCCGCCGCCCGCCTTCTTCATCGCCGGAATGCAGGCGGTCACGCCGTGAAAGGCCGAGTCGAGTGTCGCGTTCATCACTTCGCGCCATTCGGCGTAGCTCATCTGATCGATCGATTTCTCGCGCCGCAATGCCGCGTTGTTGACGAGGATGTCGATGCGGCCAAATTGCTTGAGCGCAGTTTCGGCGAGTGCTGCAACCGCGGCCGGGTCGGAGACGTCGCCCATAACGCTGATCGCTTGACTGCCGCCGGCTTCGATCGAACGGATAACGTCGTCGGCCTCGGCTTTGTTCGAACGCGCGTTGACCACCACCGAGGCGCCCGCCTGTGCCAGGTGCAAGGCGATGGCCCGGCCGATATTACGGCCGGCACCGGTGACGATTGCGACCTTGCCGGCGAGATCTTTAGTATCGGGCATGGATATTGCTCATCCGCGCAATGGGACAAGATTGATCTTGTCCTTGTATAAGTTCGCCAGCAGCTTCAGAGCTGCCGCCGCGCACGCGTCGTCCCAACCGCCATGGCGGGCGTTGAGCGCGAATTTTTCCACGATGTCGGCACGCGTCAAAGGCTCATGCGCACCGCCTCGAAAATGTGGCTGGCGCTCTTCGATCACGCTGCCGTCATTGAGCACGGCACGGATATGGCCGGTGAAATTGTTCGGATAAGGATTGGCCGGGTCGATGACGTAGCGGACCTTGGCCGCGAGCGCGAGCACTTCGTTATCCTGCACGGCGCTTGATGTGAAGGCATCGAGCCCGACGCCGCTTTTCACAAACCCAGTGGCAAGGATGAAAGGCGTGGCGAATTTGGCGGCGTAGCCGTTGGATGGGCGTTGCTTGGCGGCGAGCGGCTCCCACAGCCGGTGCACGGTGCCTTCCGCCACTTCGCAAATTAGTTCCTTGACATCGGTGGGTTTGATTCCGCGCGCGGCGAGCCGCTTGGCGCAGTCGATGTATGGATGGGCCATAGTGCCGCAAGGGTAGGGCTTGAAGGCGAGGGTTTCGGTCACCCAATGTGTGCCGAAGTCTTCGGTGAGGGCGGCGTAGTCGCCATGCGTCGTGTGTGCGAAACCATGGAAAAGCCCATGCACGCCTTCGAACACGGTGCGCGGCCCGTAAAAACCACCGCGCGCCAGCAAGGCCGCGCGAATGCCGGACTGCGCGGCCCAGCCCGGATGCAGGCGCTTAGTCCAGGCGCCTTCGGCGAGATATTCGATGATGCCGGAGGCGAAACTGCCCGCGATGCCAAGCGCATCGACGGTCTGCTTGGCCGTAAGGCCAAAGGCCGCGCTGACGCCGGCGGCCGCTCCCATAGCGCCGAAAATCGCAGTCGGATGGAAACCGGCTTTATGGGTTGCTTTCGGCACCACGGTCGACAGGCGGCACATCACCTCGGTGCCGATGGCGATGCCGAGCAGGGCGGCGGGGCCATTAAGCCGGTGACGTTCGCAGGCCGCCAGCACAGCCGGTACGATCACCGCGCCGGCATGCACCGGGCCGCCCTCGAAGGTGTCGTCGAAATCCTCGCCATGCGCCGCGGTGCCGTTGACGAAGGCGGCGCTAGCCGAACTGAACGTGCGAGTATGTCCGATCGCGGTGCAGGGGCCGTCATCGTCGCAGCCGGCCAGTGCCGACGTGATATAGTCCTCATGGCGTGCAGTAACGCATAGGCCGACCACGTCGATGAGAAGGTCTTCACATTTGACGCAAACGGCTTGTGGCAATGTCTCAGGCTTTAGACGCACAATGCTCTCGGCCAGGATCTGCGCAACCGAATCTTGCGGGAGGGCATTGGTCACCGTTCTAGCCCGCCAGTGAAGGACTATGGCCGCCAAGCCGCGGCATACTCACCGGTGCCACGATGCCAATAGTGACCATCGGCATCAACAGACTGTACCCTGCAATGGCCGCAAGATCTTCACTCTTATTGAGGTCGTAAATGAGCATGGCTAAACCTTGATCTGAGACCCAAACGGCATGATCGTCGCCCGATTTACCAATCAGGGGGAGCGGTACTCGCGGGCGCGAATTGCAACAGCCGGGCGCCGGTGGTCACAAGGTTTACGCGCTTACTGGTCTTGGCGGCGACTTCAGTTTTCGTCGTGTTTTAGTGGCTGGGAGTGCGGTTTCGGTCTGCGAGGCCAATAGAGCAATCGCTGTCTTGGCGGCGTTGCGGACATGGTGTTCGGCTAGTTCGCGCGCTCGCCTGCCATCCTTGGCGGCCAAGGCATCCATCATTTCGGACAACTCGGTCAGGCTTGCCGTTGTGCGACCAGGCGCCCGCAACGAAGTCGCACGCAATAACATGACTCTCGCGTTCAGCATTCTCAGGCTGTCGCCGAGGGCCTGGTTGCCGGAGCCATCCATGAGACAATCGTAGAAGTGGTTCTTTGTCCGCAACCGCGCCAGCGGGTCAGTGTCTTTCAAGGACTTCTTAAGCTTCTTGAAAGCGTCATCCAGCGCGTTTCGATGTTCGATTGAAGCGCGTTCGGCGAAGAGCTGGCAAGCGAGGCCTTCAAGCTCCATTCGGACCTGATAGATGTCCTCAGCTTGCTTGATCGTAACCCGAGCGACGATCGGCCCGCGATTGGGGACGACTTCAATCAGTCCTTCGGATTCAAGCTGGCGCAATGCCTCGCGCACAAGTGTGCGGCTGACGCCGGTCATTTCGCACAGGCTGCGTTCGGGTAGCCTTTCGCCGCTTTTGAAATGGCCAACAGCGATTGCGTATCGAATACTCTCGGTGACGCTTTGGCGGAGCGGCGCGGCAATCTTCTCGACCCGGAAGCCGGGCTTTGAATCAAATGGGGCTGTCAACGGCGTTTTCCTCCAGGATGCCAGGACATTGGCAGAGGTAATCTAACCATCCGAACATCGGGGGCACAAATTAGTGGCTCCAAATTCACCCTCATGCTGCGGCGGGCCCTGGATGTCCAGCATCCGTTCTTGCGAAAGCTGCCATGCCGAGTTCGTTCTTGACCCATCTCGCCCATTATCTTACATACAATACTACTGTCAGACAATATACGTTAAGGCGAACAAGTGGTCAGATCGATACTAAAAAGGCCGGTTGCCCCATAACGGTGGAGGAAATGTAGCAAAGCACGGCGTTGTCTGCACATGTTGCGGGCCGACGCTAGTGCTGAAAAAGCCCCTTCGGCGAATGACTTCCGTCTATCCCGCACTGGCACACGCCAATCCGCAGTGCCGGCGTTGTCACGCCGGCTCCGATTCGGGCCGGCCATTCTGAAGCCTGACTTGCGACGACAAGTACGGAGCGCTGCGGATCATTCCGATCTGTTCGCATGACGTTCCCCGCTGAATTTTCAATCCCTCACATACAGGATGCTGTCATGAGCGAAGAAATGAAAAAAGCGACTGATGTCATGTTCGAAGTCGGTCTCAAGCATCGCCGCGAAGTCTTGGGCGCCGAATATGTCGACGGCTCGCTCAACGCGGCCAACGACTTCATGATGGCGTTTCAGCACATCACCACCGAATGGTGTTGGGGTTACGGCTGGTCGCGCGAAGGGCTGGACCGCAAAACCAGGAGCATGCTGAATCTTGCGATGCTCACCGCGCTCAATCGCGGCCCGGAGATCAAGCTGCACGTCCGCGGCGCGATCAACAACGGTGTTACGGTCGACGAGATCAAGGAAACGCTGCTGCACGCCACCATCTATTGCGGCATTCCGGCCGGCCTCGACGCCTTCAAGATCGCCAATGAAGTGCTCAAGGACATGGGAAAAGTCTCGGCAGCGCCCGCGAAGAAGGCTTAAGCGCCGGATCGACGGTCTCCAATAAAGGAAGTGGTAAGACGATGTCTGAAAAGCAGGAACTGGGTTTCATCGGTGTCGGGCGCATGGGAAACCACATGGCGGGCCGATTGCTCGACGCCGGCTTTGGCGTAGTCGTCTACGATATCAACGACACGGCGGTCGCCCGATTGGTACAGCGTGGTGCCAAAAAGGCCGGGTCGCCCGCTGAGGTCGCTTCGAGCGCGGAAATTGTTCTCGCCAGTCTGCCGACGCCGGATATCGTGCGGTCGGCGACTTTGTCCGAAACCGGCGTATCCGGTGGCAGCAAGGTCAGGATTTTCATCGACCTTTCCACCACCGGACCGATGGTCGCCAAGGAAGTCGCGGCGGCTCTCGCGCAAAAAGGAATCGTCGCCATCGACGCGCCGGTTAGTGGCGGGCCGGGCGGTGCCGAAAAAGGGACGGTGGCCATCATGGTGGCCGGTCCGCGCGAGCATGCCGACCGGCTCCGGCCGATCCTCGATGTCTTGGGAAAGGTATTCTGGGTCGGCGAGGAGGCGGGGATGGGCCAGGCGATGAAGCTCGTCAATAATGTCCTGTCGGCAAGTGCGGTGGCCATGACGTCGGAAGCTCTGGTCATGGGTGCCAAGGCGGGCCTCGATGCCGACACCATGATCGCCGTCATTAATTCCGGCAGCGGCCGCAACACCGCGACCGAAGACAAATTTCCACGCTGTGTCCTGACGCGGCGCTTCGACTTCGGCTTTTCCGTCGGCCTTATGCACAAGGACGTCAGGCTCGGGGTCGAGTTTGCCGAGTCGCTCGGCGTGCCGATGATAGTCGGCAATGCGATCAAGCAGCTGCTGGCGATCACCAAGGCCAGCCAGGGCAACGACGTCGATCTGACGCGCACGGTGTGCACCGTCGAAAAATGGGCCGGCGTCGAAGTGAAGGGGAAGCAGTAACCCCAGGCCGGACGCATTTTTGCAGTGGGTTAAGGCTCAAGCATCCCTGAAAGAGTCCCGCGCGGGACGGGACGGCATCCCACTGTCGACTTTAGGCGGCGAGCCAGCCGCCATCGATGGGCATGACGGTGCCGGTAATATCCTCGGCGGCCGGGCTGCACAGAAAGACGGCGAGCCCCCCCACGTTCTCCATCGCCACGAAACGGCCCGTCGGGCTGCGTTCCTTCGCGTATTCGCGGGCGACGTCTTCGACAGGCTCGCCGCGCTCGCGGGCGATGCCTTCAATCCGCGCCATGATGGCGGCGGTCGGTACGGAGCCGGGACAGATGGCATTGCAAGTCACGCCGCTCGGCGCGGTCTCGAGGGCGATCGCGCGCGTCATCCCGATGACCGCGGTCTTGGTCGTGACGTAGTCGATCCTATTCAGCGCGCCCCGCCAGCCGTAATACGAAGTTACATTGATGATGCGGCCCCAGCCGCGCGTTTTCATGGCCGGAAGCGCGAGCCGAACCGTGTGAAAGACCGCGGTGATATTGACCGCAATGGATGCATCCCAGTCGGCCGGATCGAACTCTTCGATCGGCGAAAAGTGTCGCACCACGGCGTTGTTGACGAGAATGTCGACCGCGCCGAAGCGCTCGCCGGCCGCGGCCATCATTCGCGCGATTTCTGCCTTGTCGCGCAGGTCGGCGGAATCGAAAATCGCTTGAACGCCGTGCTCTCGTTCCAGAGCTAAGGCGGCGTTGCGCCCCTCCTGTAGACTGCAAATATCGTTGAGGACGATGTTTGCTCCGGCTCCCGCCAATGCTTTTGCCAGCGCATAGCCGAGGCCACCGCCCACCGAGCCGGTCACGAGAGCACATTTATTGTTCAGCATCCCGGTCAAACCTTATCCCCATTTGTCATCGGCAGGCCATATTCCAATTTCCTCCGCATGCTTACGCCACTCGCGCCGCAAGCCGGACGATCTCGCCTGCATTTTCCGCCTTCTCGATACGCCAAATGGCGTCGACCAGCCGGCGCGTATCGCCTTTAAAGCCGATAAGCTCCGCTGCGTCGAAAAGTTTTTGCTCGAGTTGCGCGTCGCTCAACGGATTGCGGCGGGAGCCGAGAGATGCCTCGATTGTCTCCCTGAGTTCGCGGCCGTCGCGGGTACGCACGAGAAAGTCGATGGAAGCAATGTCGCGGCCGGCTTCGTCGTGAAAGACAACCGTTGGCCGGCCCGCCTGCAGCGTTTCGGCAGCCGCGGCATCCGTGAATTCCTCAAGGGTGGCACGTCCACGCAAGAGCACGATCGCGATCGTATGCTGCGCGCTCACCTGTCCCTCGCGCCCCGTCTTCACATTCGGCCGGTCGGTGCGCTGGCGAAGTAGCGGATGGCCGGTCACCTCGATCTCCGCCACGTCGCCAAGCGTTAATGCTTCCCGCTCGCGCAGGCGCAGACATGCATCGATAACAGGATTGACCACCACCCCGACAGGATAGGGCTTATACGTGTTTTTGGCGATCTCCCATTCCGACCCAAGGCCGTCGATCAGGGCTTCCGGCTTCGGATCGTCGGCATAGACGCGAAGGAAGCCGCGCTCGCCGGTGAGGGGCGCGGCAGGGCCGGTGAGGCCGTTCTGCGCGAGGAGTGCGGAGAGCACGCCGTTGCGCGCGGCGCCGCCCATGCCGACGCTCTTGGCCATGGTGCCCAGCGCCTCCACAAGGCCCGAGGCCTGTACCGCCGCACCGCTGAAGGCGTGCAGCATCTGTGACGGCGACAATCCGATCAGCGATCCGACGCCGGCCGCCGCGCCGAAGACGCCGCAGGTCGCCGTGATGTGCCAGCCGCGCGCATAATGGTACGGCGAGATGGCGTTGCCGATTCGGCATTCGACCTCACCGCCGACGACGAACGCCTTGAGCACCGCTGCCCCCGGCAACCTCGCGGCCTCGGCCTGGGCGAAGAGGCTCGCGAAGACGGTGGCGGCGGGATGAATGATCGTTGCTTCGTGGGTGTCGTCGAAATCGTGGATATTGGAGCTCATCGCGTTAACGAAGGCGGCGAGTGCCGCATCGGCTCGCTCGCTGCGTCCGACGATTGTGGCCTCCGGTTGTCCGCTAAAGGGAAGCATCGTGCGTAGCGTCACATCGACGGCGGGCTCGCGACTGCCGGCGAACGCCGTGGCAAAGATGTTGACCAGAGATCTCTTCGCCTGATGCAGGACCTCTGGCGGAATATCGCTGCCGGTGAGCGCGGCGGCAAAGTGCGCAAGTTCCGCCTCGGCGGTCGAAGGATGCTGCATGGCGTTCTCAGATCCCTGGTGTCGCGCCGCCATCCACGACGATGGTAGTGCTGTGAATGTAGGAAGCCTGGTCGGAGCATAGGAAGGCGACGGTCGCGGCGATATCTTGCGGCGTGCCGAAGCGTCGAATGCTATGCTCAAGCCGCATCGTCTCGCGCGCTTCGTCCTCCGACGTTCCGTCGTTCTGCGCCCGCGTGCGGATGCGCGCCATCAGCCGGTCTGACTCGATGTGACCGGGGCAAAGCGCATTGACCCGGATTCCATCGTTCGTCGCACGCTTGGCGATTGCCTTGGTAAAGTTCAACAGCGCGCTGTTCACCGGCCCGCCAACCGTGAAATCGGGCTCGGGTGTCTGGGCGGAGACGCCTGCGATATTGATGATCACGCCACCTGCGCTCGTCAGATAGGGCCAGGCTGCCCGGCAGAACCTTACGGTCGCGTGATACTTCAGCGCAAAGCCTGAAAGGTGATCTTCGTCCGGTTGCGTAAGGAAGTCGCCTCGCTTGGTGGCGCCCGCATTATTGACGAGAATGTCGATCCGGCCGAAGCGCTGGGCGGTGGCGCTAACGACGCGGTCGGGCTCGCTGGCTTCGGCGAGATCCGCCGAAATGGCGAAAGCGTCGGGCGCGCCTCGTTTTTTCGCCTCTGCCACGACTTCGTCGAGTGCCGCGCGGTCGCGCGCCACGACGACTGGCGCCACGCCCTGAGCGGCCAGTTCGAGCGCAATGGCCCGGCCAAGATTGCGACTGGCGCCCGTCACAATCGCGGTCCGGTAGCCTAGCCTGCTTTTCTCGTCCGCCATCGCCTCGTCCCCCAGCCCATATGATTGTAGTATTGACTTACGATTATTTGTCTTTACGGTACCGGTAAGGTTGGTGCAAGGCCACGCCAATACCAACAAGGCCCAAAAAACGGCCGCAAGAATAGGGGAGGGAAATAGGCGCCATGGATCGTGCTGACCTGATCGGCGGAGCAGGCTTGGCATTGTTCGGCCTGCTAATGATTTTCGTCCTCATACCGATGGACACCGTGCAAGGCCAATATTTCGGTCTGGCCCCGACACTTTTCCCGACACTGCTGTCATCCCTACTTACGGTCTGTGCGCTCGGTCAGGTGGCGCAGTCGATCACCCGCATTTACAGGCGGGCGCAGCCAAGGCCGATACCCGTCTCCAAATGGAATCTTTTGATGTTCCTCGTCGCGGGTTCATTCGCGCTCGGCGGCGTCGTTCTCATCGATTGGTTCGGCATGTTGATCGGCGGACCGGTGCTGATCGCTATCCTGATGGTCTTTCTCGGCGAGAGGAGTCCGCTGCGCATCGTTCTGACGGCAACGCTTCCCGTGGGCCTGGTCTATCTACTCGCAATCCATGTCCTCGGCACGGCCGTACCGTGAGCAATGTCCATGTTTCATAATCTGGCCACTGCTGCGGGCGAGATATTCACGCCGCTTGTCATCATTTATATTATAGTTGGCGTCCTGATCGGTTATATCGTCGGCGCGCTTCCGGGCATGAACCGGACAACGGCGATCGCGGTGGCGCTGCCCTTCACCTTCACGATGTCGCCGGCCGCTGCGTTGTCATTCCTCATCGGAATCAATAAAGGCGGCGCGGCGGGCGCGGCTGTTTCCGCCATCCTGCTCAATGTACCGGGCGAGCCGTCATCCGTCGTCACCACCTATGACGGCTATCCGATGACGCGGGCGGGGAAGGCGCAGAAAGCACTGAAAATAGCGCTGCTGGCCTCGGTGTTCGGCGACGTCTTTGCCACCATCGTTCTCATCCTGCTCGCGCGACCTATCGCGCGCTTCGCCATTGGGCTCGGCCCGATCGAGCTTGCATCGATTCTGCTTTTCTCCATTACCTTCATTGCTGCTGTGTCTGGAGAATCTTTTCTGAAGGCGATGATTGCCGGCTTCCTCGGCCTGCTCCTTTCCGCGCCCGGCATCGACATCGAGACGGCAATGCCGCGCCTGACCTTCGGCTTCATCCAGCTCTATGATGGCGTGCCGCTGCTGGCGGTTGCGATCGGCACGTTGGCGCTGTCGGAGATCCTTGTACAGATCGACGAGGGCTGGCGCGGCGAATACCGATATCCGCGCCCGCCCGATGTAAGCAGTTCGGAGGCCGATCGCCGCTTGAGTTTTGCCGAGATCGTCAAGATAACGCCCGCTGTGCTGCGTGGCTCGCTGGTGGGAACGTGGATCGGTCTTCTGCCGGGCTTGGGCGCCACGCTTGCCTCCTTTCTGGCCTACACTTGGGTCCGCCGCAGTTCCAAGAATCCGGAAACATTCGGCAAAGGTGCTCCGGAAGGTGTCGCAGCATCCGAATCCGCCGACAATGCCACCGTGCCGGCGGCGCTTATTCCGGTTTTTGCGATCGGCGTTCCCGGTAGCCTTTCCACGGCCCTGCTGATGGGCGCTTTCATGATGCACGGCCTCACGCCCGGTCCGTTTCTGTTTAAGGATAGCGGCGATGTTGTATACGCGATCTACCTCGGGATGATACTCGCATCGGTGGCGCTTCTCGGCGTCGGTATGTTCGGCCAACGCATTTTCAGCCTTGTCGTTCGGATCCGAGAGAGTGTGATCTTGCCGGTGATCGTCTTCCTGTGCGTTGTCGGCGCCTACATGGAAGGTGGCGGCATGTTCGGCGTCTACCTGATGCTGATTTTCGGCTTCGTAGGCTACTTCATGAAGAAGTTTGACTATTCCTTCGTCACCTTCGTGGTTGGCTACGTGCTTGGGCCGATGGCCGAACTCACCATCCGGCAGTCGCTGATCCTGTCGAACTCGAACCCGGCCGTGCTGCTCGATCACCCGATTGCCATCGTGTTCCTGTTGCTCGCGGTCCTGTCGATATGGCGCTTCGCCATCGCGGGTGCGCGATCGATGCAGATGGAAAGAATGCCATCTGTGTGAGACCGAACGACCAAACCAGAAATGGAGGAAATCATATGACGAATTTCAAGCAATTGCTGGCATCCAGCCGTCGCTCCGCGGCCGCCGTTATCGGCGCTGCCGCGCTTACACTGGGCGTTGCGGCGCCAAGCGCACAAGCCGCTGAATGGCCCACCGGCGCTGTCACAGTGGTGGTGGCCTATCCGGCAGGCGGCGGTACGGACACCGCGATCCGCGCCATGACGAATATCTTGAGCAAAGAGCTCGGCCAGCCAATTCTGGTCAAGAACGTCGGCGGCGCCGGCGGCGGCGTCGCTGCCGCCCAGGTGAAGAAGGCAAAGCCTGACGGCTACACGTTGCTTGCGACCAACTCGACCTCGATCACCCTGGCGCCGCTCGTCCAGAAGATGCCCTACAAAATGGGTGACTTCGAGACCGTTGCCATGCTCGGCGAGTTCCAGAATGCGATGTTTGCCAACAAGGACAAGCCGTTCAATACGCTTGATGAGCTGGTCAAGATCGCCAAGAAGGAAAACCGTCCGGTTACCTTCGCCAGCCAGTTGGCGATCGACCGTCTGCTGATGCAGTACATTGCCAAGGAGCGCGGCTTCAAGCTGCGGCCGCTGCCTGTCAGCGGCGGAAATGGCGCTGTGCAAGCGGTGCTCGCCGGCGACGTTGATCTGTCTTTCTCCGGCGGCTCTTGGGCACCGATCGTGGCGGCAGGCGACGCCAAGGCGTTATTCGCCGCCTCATATAACCGGCTCAAACTCGCGCCGAACCTCGTCTCCATGAAGGATCTCGGCTTTCCGTTCGGTGTGACGGCTCACATCTCGCTGCATGCCCCGGCCGGCACGCCGAAGGACGTCATCAAGAAGATTGCCGCGGCCTTCAAGCCGGCCGTTGCGGGCAAGATGGCCCAGAACGTTGGCCAGAAGCGGAACATGGACATGACCTTCCAGGGTCCGGAAGCCGCCGAGCAGACCATGAAGAAAGAGCGTGAGACCTACGAGAAGATCATCAAAGTTGTCGGCACGGACGCCAAGTAGGGGCGATTGCTGACGCGCTCATACGAAAAGAGAACGAAGGAGGCGGGCGGTGCCCCGCCTCCTTTTTGATATCGGTCGTTGCAAGACCAGTCTATCCGGCAAACCAAGGGACGGCGGTATCGGTGCCAAGCCAAAAAAGGGATCGGAATTAGGATGAGCAAGCCGTTGACGCTGCAATTGGCCGAGTTTGTGGTTGATACGCAGCGCTCCGCCATTTCCGCGGTGGCGATGGAACGCGCAAGAATGAGCTTGGCAAGCACCGTGGCCAGCGCGGCGATGGGCTACGGGATCGAGTCGGCATCGATCATTCGGACGCTAGAACTCAACAATGGAGGTGCGGGCCTCGCGACCGTCTGGTTTAACGGCACCAAATTGCCGCTTGCCGCGGCGGTCCGTGTGAACGCGGTGGCCAGTGATGCCGCCGCCTCCGACGATAGTGACCTGCGCAGCATCGCCCATATCGGGACGATTGCGTCGGTAACAGCCGTGGCGCTCGGCGAGCAATCCCGCGCCTCGGGAGCCGATATCCTCGCAGCCATGGTGCTTGGCTATGAGGTGGCGGGACGGATCGACGAAGCCCTCACGCCCGGCCGAATGCAGCGCGGCTTCCACGGATCGGTGTCCACCGTGTTCGCAGCCGCCGTCGCGGCGGGCTTATTGTTGAAACTTCCGGTACCGCAAATGGCCCAGGCCATCGCCCTGGCGGCAACGTCGATCGGTGGCATGGCGGTTGCGGCGGATACCAGTTGTGCCCGGGAATATCATGCCGGTCTTTCGGCGGCGACCGGCGTTCAGGCCGCGCTCGCCGCGCAACTCGGCTTCTTAGCCGAGCTGACGGTTCTGGAACGGCCGCGCGGATTTCTTGCTGCAATGGGCGGACAAGACATAGACGACATCACGCGAGATCTTGGATCGTCGTGGGACATCGTTACGGACATGGCTATCAAACTGATGCCGGGCGCTCATCCGTTCCACGCGACCGCAGAAGCCGCCGCGGATGCCGCGCGACTGGGCAAGGTCGCGGCCGAAGACATCGAAAGCGTCGTTATCTCGGCCGCAGTCCAATGGACTAATTTCAAGGGCGATCCCCACCCGCGTAATCTCGTCGATGCGGCCCATAGCCTTGTCTATTTCGTTGCCGCCGCCATCGCCGATGGCGGGTTCGGTTGGCAACACATGAATGAGGAAAAAATGGCCGATCCGGTGATTGCCAGGCTTCAGGACAAGATTGTTTTCGACCCGTCGCCACCGCCATTGCCCGATCGATTTCCCCACCGCCATGGCGGGTCTGTGACCATCCGAATGAAAAACGGACAGGAATTTCGTGCCACCTGCACGGCGCCGCGCGGGTCTGGACCGCGCGGAGTCGCGTGGGCCGATGTCGAACGAAAATATCGTGATCTAATGCCGCTTTCCGGCATCGCTCCCGAGCGGATCGACGCAAGTCTGGCTTTTATCCGCAATTTGGATGACGGCTCCACGATTGACCATCTTACCAAGCTGCTGGTTTCCAAGGCGTGACAGCTTCTTTACCGGCCGGCATTCCCGTCGCGGCGCGCGCGGCGGCATAAGCCAATGAATACCTGTCGCGGCCCGGATTAACGCCCGTCATTTGCTGCACTGGAAATGAGCGCCAATAAGCCGTAATGAGTGGCAATCGGGCCAAGCGCGGCGGCTCGCCAGCGCCGAATTCACCTCACAAGCCTCGGATAGTGCTGCAAAGACACTTCAGTGTTGCGCCCATGATGGATGGGATGGATTGAGGCGCGAAATCTCTGTCAGCTTAATGGTTTGATTCGGCCTTCAAGATGCGTGTCGCACCGCTCGTCGTACGGTGTACGCATAGGACTGCGAACCGTCCGCACTCGGGAAAGCAAATTTCTGAATAGCCAATCGAATGGGATGAGCCTGCGTCCTAGGGTATTTTGTCCAGCATACAGCCGGCGCCATGGTCTCGATCCGTTGGCGATGTGACGAATAGTGCGGCCAGACCGCAGGCCGAAGTCAGCATGCCTTGGCGCTGTGGCCGACGCCGGGAATCAGGAACACGCGCTGGTGGAATGCCGCGCCGTCGCGGGTTCGCAGGTAACGGGTATAGGCGAGGCCTCGCGCGAGGGGGTGGGGTCCTTGCGCCTCGGCCATGCAACTGCGGTCCAGCGCCGGATGCTGCGGATTGGTGTCGGCCGTGCCGAGCAGATAGATGACA
Organism: uncultured Pseudomonadota bacterium; assembly: GCA_963829785.1. Classification (GTDB taxonomy): domain Bacteria; phylum Pseudomonadota; class Alphaproteobacteria; order Rhizobiales; family Xanthobacteraceae; genus Pseudolabrys. Next base: position 126,510 of record CAWHJZ010000048.1, read on the forward strand.
TCGCGCGCGAGATAGCTGCGCTCCAGGGCGGTAGAGTTGGCGTCGCCGGCATAGGGTGGCAGCCCGACCATACCGTATTTCCAGTGATCGAACCGGGGGCAGGACGCCGCGCTGAATGGCGCGAAGCCGCCCTTGCCGTCAGGGCGGTCGTCACTGAACCACGTGTAAGATGATGGATTGGCGACCACATAGCGCGTCGCGACGCCGGCTGGCAGCGCGCGCGCCGCGGCTCAGGATGGCATAGCGCTGCACCACCGTCCCGATACAGGGCACGGACAGCAATAGCAAGACGAACAGGATTTTGCGCATGGCTGCCGCCAGAGAATCCCTGCTTTCGCGGGCAGCTCTTTGATACACGTCAACTCCATCGCCCTTCGCCATGCCGATCTCTTTGGAATCCTGGCGTCAGCAACGCCGCGATGCAGCGGCTGAGGGCATTGCTTGGCCGGATGTTAATCGGAGTGGGTTCGCGTTGCGCGAGCATCATCGAGATGCCCGGCCGTGCCGCCTGAAAGGTAAAAGTTAGCGAAATGGTAGACTCCGCCGGTTCTTTTTGACATAGCGCAATGCCTGTCGCGCGTATTCGGCAAGGTTGCCGCTATGAAAAATATTGCCTTTCCGTGCCTGGCCGTCCGGCGGCTGGCGATCGCCACCATCGTTGTTCTCACCAGCATCGCGGGCGCGAGCCTACCGACGCGCGTCGTGGCGCAGGAGACGGTTCCGCTGCAATCCGGAGAGGCGTATGTCACGCGCTTTTCAGGTGCCACCAAGGCCGGTGATGGGGCCGTCATTGATCTCAAGGGCACCGTCGGTAGCATCGTCGATCTGCGCAGCCCGGCGCAGCCGCCACAGGGGCAGCACTGGCTCAACGAGCCGCAGCGCGATCCGGTCGCCGCTGGCGAGGTCGGCCAGGTGTTCGGCGTCGCGATCGATGACGCCAAAAATATCTATCTGACCGCGACATCTGCTTTCGGCCTGCACCGCACCGCCGACAACAAGGACTGGATGGCCGGCATGTGGGGACCGGATGCCGGCCCCGGTACGGTCTGGAAGATCGACGCCGCCACCGGCAAGCCGGCGATCTTCGCGCGCATTGGCGTCAACGGCCGCCGCAACACCGGCGCCGCGCTGGGCAACATCGCCTACGACAAGTGGCATCATCAGCTCTACGTCTCCGACCTTGAGACTGGCCTCATCCATCGGCTGCGCCTGAGCGACGGCGCCGATCTCGGCCAGTTCGACCAGGGCGTGACCGGGCGCGCCAGCTTCCTCGACGCCGAAGGCGGCCAGCAGAAGTCGCTGCCAACGGTAGCGTTCGATCCGAACACGGCGGCGCGCATCACCGATTGTCCGACGCCGTTCGTCAAGACGCCGGCCTGCTGGAACTTCGCCGATTTCCGCCGGCGGGTTTGGGGCCTGGGCGTGCGCAAGGATGCCAAGACCGGCGAGGTGAGGCTCTATTACGCGACCTGGGCGAGCGAGGGGTTCGAGAACCCGGCCTTCGCGTCGGCAAATGCTGATGAAAAGCACAACGCGATCTGGTCGGTCGCGATCACGGCGGATGGTGATTTCGACAAGACGAGCGTGCGCAAGGAATTCGTGCTGCCGGACTTCTTCACCAAGCCGGACGATATCGCGCGCTTCGGCTACAGCCGGCCGGTGGCCGACATCGCGTTCTGCAAATGTACCGACCAGAACGTCATGCTGGTGGCTGAACGTGGCGGCGTGCGCAATCTCGGCCTCGACGACGAGAACGCCTTTGCCTTTCCGCATCAGTCGCGCGTGCTGCGCTACGAGCTCGACAAGGACGGCCACTGGCAAGGGCAGGGGCGCTACGACGTCGGTTACTACGATCGCAAGAGCGACGGGGCGCCCTATATTCGCGCCAACGCGTCCGGCGGTGTCGACTTTGGCTTTTCCTACGACACCGGCTGGCGCGCCGACCCAAAGCACCCTGACCGCACCGCCTGGATGACCGGCGGTTCACTGTGCTCGCCGCAAGCGCCGTGCTTCAGTCCCGACATCGGCCGCAACGAAGACGGCTCGTATGTCGCGGGCGCGCAAGGCACGCCGCTATTCGCGTTTTCCGATCTGCTGCCTGAAGCGGCCACCCAGCCTTATCCGGCGACCGGCCCGGCAACGCCGGCGACGGGCCCGCGGCAATCCTATCTGTTCGATACCGACACCAATGTCGACGCCGACAACAACGTGATCGCAGACGAGTTGACGCGCAACGACTCGTCCAAGATCGGCGACATCGCGATCTTCCAGGACTGTGCCGGGATGGCGCCGCCGCTCAAAGTCGTCGAGGAGCAGGGCGACATCGAAGAGCCGCCGATCGTCGACGAGGTGGTCGAAGGCACTGACGCGCCCGATCTGGAGAAGGTCAAGACCGGGCCGGCGCAATGCGTTGAAGGCTCGATCTGTACCTTCACCGTCACCATCACCAACCGCGGCACGGGCGTCTGGTCCGGCCCGCTGTGGGAACTCGATACGCTGCCGCCGGGCGCGACGCTGTTCGATTACGCGCCGCAGCCGCAATGGGTCTGCACGCAGACCGGCGGTCAGGCGAGCTGCATGCACGACTGGGTCACGCTCAATCCTGGCGAGGCGGTGTCGCTCACCATGGACGTGCAGCTGGCGCGCGGGGTGGTCGGCCCGGTGGACAATTGCATCGAGGACGTCTGGCTGCCGAGCTGGGATCCGAACGACCCGGCTGTCGTTCTGGTGCTCGAGCAGGCGCTGAGCGGGCTCGGCTACGTGGTCGGTCCGATCGACGGGCTGCTCGACGTCGTCACCATGAACGCGATCAGCAACTTCCAGGCCGACAATGGTCTGCCGGTGACCGGCCTTCCCGACGAGGCGGTGCTCGGCCTGATGTTCGGCGGCAGCGCAGGGCTGGTGGGTGATGCTGATCCAGCCAACGACCGCTCGTGCCACACGGTCGACGTGACGCCGTTGCCGCCGCCGCCACCGCCGGTCGCAGCCGCCGTACCCGATCTGCAGATCCGCAAGATCCAGCGTTCGGCGCTGTGCCGGCCCGGTGAGCTGTGCAATTTCGAACTGCGGTTCATCAATCGCGGACCGGTGGCGTGGACCGGCAGGCCCCAGATCAGGGACACGCTGCCGGCCGGCGCCACCTTCGTGGCGGCGACGGCGCCGGCGAACTGCGCCCAGGCCGGCCGCATCCTGACCTGCCGCTGGCCGCGCCGGATCACGATGGGTCCGACGTCGACGCGGCGTATCGTCGTCACCCTGCGCATGCCGCGTAATCTGCGCCCGGGCGTGCAGAACTGCGCGCGGATTCCGGGCCGCCTGAACCCGAACGATCCGAATCCGAACAACAACAACGCCTGCATCCGGGTGCGAGTCCCGCCGCGGCCGGCGCCCGACCTGCAGGCGCTCAAGACCCAGACCACCGGCGAATGCGCGCCGGGCAAGGACTGCACCTTCGATCTGTGGTTCATCAACCGCGGCCCCGGCACCTGGAAGGGCCGGCCGCGGCTGACCGACACGCTGCCGCCCGGCGCCAAGCTGCAGAAGCAGTCGGCGCCGTGGACCTGCCGCCAGAAGGGCAGCCAGGCGGCGTGCACGCGCAATACCGTGTCGCTGCGGCCGTGGCGCGGCGTGAAAGTGTCGGTCACCATCAGGCTGCCGGCCAATCTTGCGCAGGACGCCAGGAACTGCGTCGCCATCGATCGCACGCGGGACACGCGCAACGATCCGGTGCCGCAGAACAACGAGCAGTGCGTGCCGATCAGACAGGCCGCACCGACAGCGCCGGCTGAACCACCGCACGAGGAAGTGCCTGCCACGCCCGCCGTTCCGGTCGCGCCGCCGCCACCGTCGTCACTGCCGACGCTCCATGCCGGTCTCGAAAAGACCCAGTTGGGGCCGTGCAAGCCGGGCAGCTCCTGCCTGTTCGAGCTCAAGCTCACCAATCGGGGAGTGGCGCCGTGGACCGGCAAGCCGATGATCGCCGACGTATTGCCGACGTCTGACATCAGGCTCGGCGCCTGGACGCCGTCAAAATGGCGCTGCCATCAGGACGGGCGCGTGGTGCGTTGCGAGCATCCCAATACGACGATGGCGCCCAACGAGCATTTGAGCGTGATGTTGACGTTGCGCCTACCGGCGCATTTCCACCCCGGCCCGCAGAACTGCGCCGTGGTCGATCGCCCTGGTGTCGATCCGACCCACAGCACCGACCGCGCCTGCGTCACCATCGACACCGCCACGCCCGGCTTCACGCCGCATCCGCCGACGGTGGTCTCGCCGGGCCCGCCACCCACGCCGCCGGAAGTGCATTGCCCGACGGGAACAGTCAAGCGCGGCAACCAGTGCATCAAATATTCCTGCCCGCGCGGCTACGTGCTCCGCGGCACCAAGTGCTACAGCACGCGGCGCACCTGCCCGCCCGGTTATGTGCTCCGCGGCACCAAGTGCTACCGGATCATCCGGACCTGCCCGCCAGGCTATGCCCGCATCGGCAATAGCTGTGTGCGCATCAATGTGCCGACGCCGCATATTTACCGGCCGACGCCGCATATTCATCGCCCGGCACCGCAAATTCATCGCCCGACGCCACATACTCACCCGCCCTCGTCAGGCGGCGGAATGTTTCATTGACGGAAGCCGTGTCGCAGATGCACAGGGAAGATCATTCGAATATGACCCCGGGAAAGTACGCGAATGTCACAATATCTGGACGCAGCGCGGATTGGGCTCCGGTGCTGCGGCGTGTGCGCACATTTCTCATCGCTCTGATTGCCTATGCACCGATCACCGGCGTTATGCTGACCGGCCCGGCGACGATCGCATTCGCGCAAGCACCCACGCCCGCGCCACAGGTCAGCTCTCCTGAAGTGACCTTCTGGGAGAGTGTGCGCGGCAGCCAGGATCCGGCAGAGATCGAGGCCTATCTCAATGCCTATCCGAACGGCCAGTTCGCACCGCTCGCGCGCATCAGGCTCAAGAGGCTGAAGGCGGGGGCAACGTCGGCGCCACCGGCAACCGCGCCCGCGCCGACAAGCCCAGCGTCGCCGCCGACGCAACAGATGGAGCCGGGCAAGCCGATCAAGATGACCGTCACGGTCAGGGTCGGAACGCGGCCGCAAACGCAGCGAGGGGCGTTGGGCGCCACGGCTTCGGGATTGCATAAAGCGATAGCGAAGGCACTCGGGCTCGACATCAGCGGCGGCGTTGTCGTCTCCGGCGTGACGCCCAACGGACCTGCGGAGCTGGCCGGTATCAGGCCAGGCGATATTATCGTCGAATTCGATGGGCATAAGATCAGGGACAGAACCGATCTTCCCATTGTCACCGGCGCCGCCACTCCCGGCAGCAGCGCCAGCGTTGTGTTGTGGCGCCTTTCCAACAATCTGACGGCGGTGGCTGAGCAGCTTCAGCGTCGCGCTGAACAAGGCGACATCGATGCGGCCTTCGCCCTCGGCTGGCTATCCATGTCGATGCCGCCTCCGCTTCGGGATTATGCACGGGCGGCGCACTGGACGCGGGTCGCGGCCGACAAGGGCCGGGCCGATGCCATGTTGGTGTTGGGCACGCTCTATGCCAACGGCCAGGGCGTTGCAAAAAACCAAGGCGAGGCCGTCAACTGGATGCGCAAGGCGGCCGAGAACAAGAGCGATGTCGGCATGTTCGTGCTCGGTGCGCTTTACGAAAAGGGCCAAGGCGTCGCCAAGAACCTGGCCGAGGCCAAGCGCTGGTACGAGCAGGCTGCCGAGAAGGGGCAGCCGGAGGCCATGTATGCGCTCGGCAAGCTTTATGCGCAGGGTCTGGGCGTCACCAAGGACGAGGCCATGGCGGTGGTGTGGTATCGCCGGGCCGCCAACAAGCACAATGCCGCCGCCATCGAGGCGCTCGGCTGGATGTACGAGCACGGACACGGCGTCTACCAGAACTACGCCGAGGCGGCGCGCTGGTATCGCCAGGCGGCTGACCTGCGGCGATCCGGCGCCATGTATCGGCTTGGCATGATGGCGCTCGACGGCCACGGCATGGCCAAGAGCGATGCCGATGCGGTCAACTGGTTCCGGAAATCCGCAGCTTTGAACAATGCCGTTGCCATGGTCCAGCTCGGTCTGATGTATTCGAGCGGTCGCGGCGTGCAGCGCAATGACGCAGAAGCGGTGCGTCTGTTCCGCAAGAGCGCCGACAGAGGCAATACTGCGGCGATGTTCTATCTCGGACTTTCCTATGCCCGCGGACAAGGCGTTACGAAGGACCCGACCGAATCCGCGCGCTGGTACAAGAAGGCGGCCGAAGCGGGGCGGGTGGCCGCCATGCACAATCTTGCCGTCGCCTACGACACCGGCCGCGGCGTGCCGCAGGACCGCCGGCTGGCCGCGGAGTGGATGTTGAAGTCGATCAAGGGCGGCAGCGCTTTCAGCATCAAGCAGATGTCCGGTAACCAGAAGGGCTACAGCGACGAGTTCCGCCGCGAGCTGCAGCGGCTGCTGACCCAGGAGGGCGTCTACAACGGCAGGATCGACGGGCGTGTCGGGCCCGCCACCGAGGCCGCCATCAAAGCCCTGGTCAAAAAGAACGGCCGGGCACAATGAGAGACGTGCATGGTCGGTCGACGCGGTGCCAGGGGATGCGCCGGCGTTTAGGGCTTTCGGGCCGAAGCGGTTTTGCGCGGCCGAACCGGCAACTACTCGACGAGATTTAACGGTTTGCGCTATCGTGAGATGGGCAGCATTAAGTCGAAATAGTTGCCCATCGGATAATGTATGGGACAGGCGGAGCGGCGAATTCCCCGTCACTTTAATGGCTTAACGCGGGTCTCCAAGAGGCGTGTTGTGCCGCCCGTCGTATTTCTTGGCGGCAGGCGTCGAGGAGTGTTGAATGCTGATTCAGGTCGCCGGTAGCATTGCCGTTCAACCGGTCCAAACAAAGTTGTCGCCAACAGTGCACAAATTCGTGATGCGATTGTGCGATGACGCCGGCGGTGCGGGCGGACGTGTTTGCATGAGTCGGGCATCTAGAGCGTGATGCGTTTAGATTGAATCAGTGCGCCTCCCTAGCATTTTGTTTGGGCATGATCTTTTCCGAAAACCGGTTCCCACTTTTCGGGATCATGCTCTAGCCGCGCTGGTAACCGGCAACGACGTCGCCGGTCGCGGTGTCGCGGATTGATGCACGTCAATGCCGGTTATGCGCAATGGATGGAAATAGTTTATGCGTCGTTTGGTTTCACGCGAGTCGCGGGTTTCGGAGGTTATCGAGTGTCTCGACATCGAGTTTTGCTGCTGCTCGTCTCCGGTGTGATGTTGGTCGTGATGGCCGGCTCCGGTCCGATGATTGCTCCGGCCGCCGCGCAAAGCGCGAACGATCCGTTCGGCGATCTCGATATCAATTCCTTGATGAAAAATGGCGGCGCGCAGACCGCGCCCAGTCAGGCGGCCCCGGTCACGCCCGCTCCACAAGCACCGACGGCGCAGCCACAGCCGAGCGAGCCGGTGCGTGTGAATCGCGCCGGCCCGATCGGGTCGTTGAACCGGACCGCGACCTTCGACCGCCGCAAGAAGATCTATGTCGGCAAATCGAAATCCGGAACCGTGGCTTGTTACTTTCGCGAAGAGGGCGATACACATCGGCTCGATATCGGCATCGCGGCGGCGGGTGCTTTCGTCCGGTTGCAGACGCCGGAGACGCGCGACGCGACGCCGGCACCGCCGGTGCGCATTTTTGCCGGCAAGGAAAAGACCCGGCGCTCCGGCGGCAATGAATATGCGACCGGTGAATACACCGTGCTGAAGGCCTATGACGGTCCGGTTGCGTTTTTTGTGCCGGAGCCGAAGACGAGCGGTTTCACCGCAATCGGCAAGGCTGATCCCAAGAGCTTCCTGGAGATGGTGGCAACCGCCAAAGGTGAGTTCGTCGTCGTGCAGGCCGAGCGCGGCGCGAAAGCCGCCAATATCGTCGCGGTGTACGGCTTCAATGCGGCGCTGATCCCAGCGTTGCTGTCATGCGCTAAGGCGCAGCACATCGCCGCTGCCGAGCCGGCGACGCCGTCCGCGCCGGTCGCGACCGCCGCGACGCCGGAAGGCTGGACCGCCTACATGAACCCGCGCTTCGGCACGACCATCGACTATCCGGCCGGTATCTTGAACCAGCGCGACCGTGCGCCGGCAAACGGCGACGGCCAGACCTTCCGCAGCGCCGACGGCCGTGCCACACTGGCTATCTACGGCATGCACAATGTCATGGGCGATACGCCGAAAAGCTATGTCGACAAGTTTGTCGATCCGAAGGGCGTCAGCTTCCGGCGTGTAACGGCGAATTTCTTCGCCGTCTCGGGCATCAGCGACGGCGTCATTTTCTATCAGCGCTGCAATTTTCCCAGCCCCGGCGGCGACATCGTCGACTGTTTCCGGGTCAGCTATCCGGCCGCGCAGAAGGCGGCCTGGAATCCGATTGTCGGCCGCCTGAGCCAGTCGCTGCGCGCCGGCCAGGGCATCGAACCTCGGCCGTAATGGGGGCGGTGGGCGCGTCGACAAGGTGGTGACGCGGCCTTCGGTCATAGACGGCGCCATCGGGCCGCGCTCTGTGGTCACCGTCACGCTCGCGGACATCGCGTCAGCGACGGACATGCGGGGGCGTTGTTCCTGGCCGAGATCGGCAAGCTGCTGCAGGAGCCCGAAAAGCTATGAGCGATATCGACATCAAAAAAGTAGTGCAGGAAGAATTCAACAACATCGCGCCGGAGGCCGACTTTTCCGCGGTCGATCCCAAGGCGGACCTGCGCGAGGCGCTCGACTTCGATTCCATGGACTTCCTGAATTTCATCACCGCCATCCACTAGCGGCTCGGCATCGATATTCCTGAGCTCGATTATCCGAAGCTCGTGACTTTGAATGGCGCGGTGGCTTATCTGACGTCGCATCTTGAGGCACCCAAAAGTTAGGCGGTGGGAGCCAGTTGGGCCTATGGCTACGCATCCTCGCTGCTATTGATGATCGGACGAGGGTAGTGTGATCGGCCCCGCGCAAAGAGCAAAATCTGGGAGGTCCTGTCGTACTGCCGTCGTACTTGAGAGCCTCCGCGGGGCGTGGATGCTTTTTTCCCCGCCGAAGCGGCGTTGCAGGGGAGGTGGGGCGGTTTGCACGATCTTGAAATGGGCGGTAATAAGCCGAAATAAGCGCCCATCGGGCAGGCTTTCGCCTGCCGGGAAGCTGCCGTCGCGCCAGGAACGACCGAAAAGTGCTCGAAAGACGCTTCAGTATTGCCCCGATGATGGACTGGACCGACCGGCATTGCCGGTTCTTCCATCGTCTGCTCACGCGCCGCACGCTGCTCTATACGGAAATGCTGACCACCGGCGCCATCCTGCATGGCGACCGCGCCCGGCTCCTTGGCTTCGATCCGGCCGAGCACCCGCTGGCGCTGCAGCTCGGCGGCTGCGATCCGGCGGCACTCGCCGCGTCTGCCCGGATCGGCGCGGATTTCGGCTATGACGAGATCAACCTCAATGTCGGCTGTCCGTCCGACCGGGTGCAGGAGGGCCGCTTCGGCGCCTGCCTGATGGCGGAGCCGGCGCTGGTGGCCGAAGGCGTTGCCGCCATGAAGGCCGCAGTCAAGGTGCCGGTGACGGTGAAGTGCCGCATCGGCATCGACGAGCAGGACCCGGAACAGACGCTGTTTTCGTTCACGGAGGCGGTAAAAGCCGCCGGCACCGACGCACTCATCGTGCACGCGCGCAAGGCCTGGCTCAAGGGTCTGTCGCCGAAGGAAAACCGCGACGTGCCGCCGCTCGATTACGCGCTCGTGCATCGTCTAAAGCGTGCGCATCCCGATTTCGAGATCATCATCAATGGTGGCATCGCCAGTCTCGAGCAGGTGCAGGAACAACTGGCCCACGTCGACGGCGTCATGATGGGCCGCGCCGCCTATCAGGAGCCTTGGCGACTGTTGGCCGCCGATCCGCTGCTGTTCGGCGAGCCCGCGCCGTTCGCTTCACCCAAGGAAGCTGCCTTCGCGCTCATGCCTTATATCGAGCGCGAGCTCGCCAAAGGTGGTGACAAGGGCGTGAAGCTCTCGTCGATCACCCGTCACGTGCTCGGCCTGTTCCGCGCCGTGCCCGGCGCGCGCGCCTTCCGCCGTCATCTGGCCACCGAGGCGGTCAAGCCCGGCGCCGGCGCCGCGGTCCTGGCCGATGCGCTGGCGCTGGTGGTGGACACAAGGGCCGATTTGGCGCACATCGCGGCCTGATCTTTTTTTGGGGGCCGCTTTCGTGCTGGGACATTCAATCGGCGAGATCGCCATGCTCGCCGCCTGGATCGCAGGCGCCGGCATCCTGGTCGGCATCCTCGCCGGTCTGTTCGGCATCGGCGGCGGCGCCATCATCGTTCCGGTGTTGTATGAAGTGTTCCGGGCGCTCGATGTGCCGGAAGACCTGCGCATGCAAATGTGCATCGGCACCTCGCTTGCCATCATCGTGCCGACCACGGTGCGCTCCTATCTCGGACACAAGAAGAAGGGCGCCGCGATTCCGGAAGTGGTCCGCATCTGGGCCGTTCCGGCGGTGGTGGGCGTGGCGATCGGGTCGGTGGCCGCGGCTTACGCGCCGGCGCCGGTGTTTAAGATCGCCTTCGTCATCTTCGCCGGCTTCATCGCCACCCGCATGTTGTTCGGCGGCGACCGCTGGAATCTGGGCAAGGAGCTGCCGGGCCGCGGCGTGCTTGCCGGCTATGGCTTCGTTACGGGCTTGTTTTCGTCGCTGGTCGGAGTCAGCGGCGGCGCGGTGTCGAATGCGGTGCTCACGCTCTACGGCCAGTCGATGCAGCGGGCGGTCGCGACCTCCGCCGGCGTCGGCGTGCCGATCACCATCGCAGGTTCCATCGGCTACATGCTGGCCGGCTGGAAATACATGGACCAGCTTCCGCCGCTGTCGATCGGTTTCGTCTCGCTGATCGGCCTGGTGCTGATGGCGCCGGTGTCGAGCTATACTGCGAGCTATGGCGTGCGGCTGGCGCACTGGCTGCCGCGCCGCAAGCTCGAGATCGCCTTCGGTATTTTTCTGGCGTTCGCTTCGCTGCGCTTCTTGATCAGCCTGTTCTAGCAGACGGGCTTATTCTGGCGTTCCGCGCATCCACAACCGGTCGCCGCGCACCTCCCAGCTCGCTAGCCGGTTCAGGAAGCTCATGCCGAGCAGATTGTTCTTGAGCCGACCGTGCTGTACCACCAGCGCCGGCACCGCGCGCTCGATCAGACCGCCGACCGCGAGTTTGTCGAGGGTGACCGGCGCGGCGCGGGTGTGACCGTTGGCGGTGTCGACCGTCACCGTGTATTGGAGCACTTCGAGCGGCAGATGGGCCGCTTTGGCGGCTTCCTGCGTCAGCACTACCGAACTGGCGCCGGTGTCGAGCACCATCGGCACGCGCGCGCCGTTGATACGGACGGTGAGCGCGAAGTCGCCGCCTGCGCCGCGCACGACTTCGACGTTGCGGCCATGGCCGGCGACATGGCCCGGCATCAGTTCGGCGATCACGCGGTCGGATACGTCGCGCAATTCGAAGCGGTAGCTGTAGCCGATCACCAGCAGGAGGCCGATTACGGCCCAGAACAGCATGGCTTCCAACGCCTGCGCGAACCGTTCGCGGAACAGCGTCAGCACCAGCCCGCCGACGAACACCAGCAGCGCCAATTTCACGATCAGCGAGCCGACGTCGTGGCGCAGCAGGGTGGTGATCGGATCGGTATCGGTGGTCGCGACCAGCACGGCGAGCGAGAGCGCCATGCCGATCACCAAGGACCAGGTCAGACGGCGGCTCACGGCGTCATCCTGCCGCGGCGCCGCAGTCGGCCTGCCGGTGGGCGGCGAGCCGCGCCGGCAATTCGGCCATGATGCGGCTGCGCTCGCTTGGCGTCATGGTGCCCCAGCCCGCGATCTCGTCGATGGTGCGGCCGCAGCCGAGGCACACGCGAGCGCGGGCATCGAGGGTGCAGATATTGGCGCAAGGGGTCTCGATCATCGGGACGGACTCAAAGAGAAGAGCGCGCGGCGCGAAGCCCGAACATAAGCCCGGGACGCGGGAAGGCAATCAGGGCGTTTGGTCGCAACTAGTGCCGCCGATTTGAAGTTCCTGCACCATTTGCCGCAATCTCATTCAGGAACTTCAAATCGAAAGCGGCACTAGAATCATAGATTTGCTAGTGTCCCTTTGGCTCCGACGCTTGTAAACGAACGTGCTGCAAAGGGGTACAAGCGTCGGAACCGGGACACTAGCGGTCTCAGGTACCGGCACGGAACAGGGGCCGCCGGCTCAGCCGCTCCCTTTCCTCGGGCGAAAGGATGGGTTCGCCAGGGGCGATCGACGGCGCCTGCACGGTCGTCATCGGCGCCATGGCCGCCACCACGCGCTCGGGCGGGAAGGTGACGATCACCTCGGTGCCGATGCGCAGCTTGGATTTCAGGTTGAACGTGCCGCCGTGCAGATCGACCAGACTCTTGGCGATGGGCAAGCCGAGGCCGGCGCCCTGTTCGGCCGACTTGATCGAATTCGAGCCCTGACCGAAGGAGGCCAGCACCACCGGGATTTCGTCTTCCGGAATGCCGGGGCCGGTATCCTGCACGCTCAAGTACTGGCCGCCGGATGCGGTCCATCCCACTTTCAGCCAGATCTCGCCGCCCTGTGGCGTGAACTTGATCGCGTTCGACAGCAGATTGAGACAGATCTGGCGGATCGCGCGCTCATCCGCCCACAGTCGCGGCAGATCGGGCTCGAACATTTCGTGGATGATGATGCCGCGGTTGGTGGCGCGCAGCTTGAGCAGGTGGTGGCAGTCCTCGGTGATGCCGTCGAGCGAAATCGATTCCTCATTGAGTTCATAGCGGCCGGCTTCGATGCGCGAGAGATCGAGAATTTCGTTGATCAGGCCAAGCAGGTGAACGCCCGAATTATGGATGTCGGCGGAATATTCCTTATAGGCCGGCACCGAATGTTCGCCGAACACTTCGGACTTCATCACTTCGGAAAAACCGAGAATGGCGTTGAGCGGCGTGCGCAACTCATGGCTCATCTGGGCAAGGAAGCGCGACTTGGAGATGTTGGCGGCTTCCGCGCGCCGGCGCGCCTCGTCCGAAATCGCCTTGGCCTGTTCCAACTCGCCGATCAGGGCGTCCTTTTCGGCGCGGGCTTCCAGTGTCGCCAGCGTGGTCGAATAGAGCCGGTAGGCGAGCGCCGCGAAATAGCCCTGTGCGGTGACGGCCATGACGGCGAGGATGTAATTTCGCAGCGTGCCTTGCAGCACGAAGTCGAGCGCGATTGCCGCGGTGACCGGGAAGGTGGCAGCGAAGACCGCGATCGGCAGGCTCGAAGCCAACATGCTGGAGACCGCCACCACCAGCAGCATGACGAACAGCATGAAGGTGTTCGAGCTTTCGTCGAACCCGATCGGGTGGATGAGGATGAACGTCCACGCCAGACCGTAGAACAGGTCGAGCAGGATGAAGCGCATGCGCCAGGCGCGGTAGGGCGCCTCGGCCGCCGGCAGATCGAGGAACTGCTTGCACTTGGTGACGATGACGGCGTGGATGACCAGCACCGAGGCGGTCCAGGCGCCGGCCGCCATCGCACCGGTCCACAGGCTGGACAGGAAGCCGACGGTCGCCACCAGCAGCAGGATGACCAGCGAGGCTGACAGCCGGTTCTGGGCGTATTGCCGCAGCAGTTCGTAGTCGAAGGCGGGCCGGGTGCCGCTCGACGAGGTCAGCCGGTCGCGCGCCTCCCGCACGTGTTGCGCGGCAAGCCGCCGTTTGACCGGCGAGGTCTCCGGGGGCAGTGCTGCGAGATCGGGTTGTTCGCCTGGGACCGGCATGGAATGGACGCTGCTATGCTGAAAAGTACCCTGCAACTTCCCCCAAAATCCTTAAGAGCAAGCTTAAGAGACAGCTAAAGGCTCCGGTTAAGGATTATTACCAAGCCTTTGACAGGCCCCGGCGGCCATGCTCGTTTGGATGTGAGGTGAGAAAACCGCTCGCAAGGGGTCTGGAATGAAGCTCTACGACAGCAAAATGGCGCCGAATCCGCGCCGTGCCCGCATTTTCCTGGCCGAGAAGGGTATTTCGGTGCCGACGGAGCAGGTGGCCATCGAAACCAAGCAGCACTTGACCCCGGAATATGCGGTGGTAAATCCGCTGCAGCGCATGCCGGCGCTGGAACTCGACGATGGCACCGTGATCACAGAGTCCATCGCCATCTGCCGCTATTTCGAGGCGGTGCAGCCGGAGCCGCCGCTGTTCGGGACGGGCGCCAAGGAGATCGGGCTGGTGGAGATGTGGAACCGGCGCTGCGAGCTCAATCTGTTCTTTCCGGTTGCGCACGTTTTCCGGCACACTCACCCGGCGATGAAGGAGCTCGAGGTGCCGCAGGTGCCGGCGTGGGCGGAAGCCAACAAGCCCCGCATCGCCGATTTCCTCAAGCTGCTCGACGATCAGCTCAAAGACAACGAATTCATCGCCGGCAAGCATTATACGGTGGCCGACATCACCACGCTCTGTGCCGTCGACTTCATGAAGCCGGCGCGCGTTCCGGTGCCGGAGGGCCTGAGCAACTTGCAGCGCTGGCGTGAGGTGGTGTCGGCACGGCCGAGCGCCCGCGCATGATCCTGAATAAGCATATCCCGGACCCGATCCGGGGTGGCAATCGATTTTCGGATCAGATCATGCGCAAGATAAAGCCGGAACCCTGATGAGGCTTACCATTGTCGGCTCCGGCGATGCCTTCGGTTCGGGCGGACGCGGCAACACCTGTTTCTGGCTGGAAACCGCCAAGGCCACGCTCCTGGTCGATTGCGGCGCTTCAGCGCCGCCGGCGCTGAAGAGCCTGCGCCTCGACCCCAACCGGATCGATGCCGTCGTCCTCTCGCATCTGCACGGCGACCATTTCGGCGGGCTCCCGTTTCTGCTGCTCGACGGCCAGTTCCTGTCCCGCCGCGAGAAACCGTTGCTCATCGCCGGTCCGCCCGGCACTCGCGATCGCCTTGATGCGCTGCTCGAAGTGTTCTTCCCCAAGTCGACCGGATCGAAATGGCGCTTTCCTTGGTCCGTGCAGGAAATCCCCGTCGGCGTCGAGACGGATGTGCTCGGCCATTCGGTTATGACGGCGGAAGTCATTCACCAGTCGGGTGCACCTTCGACCGCGCTGCGGCTTGCGGACGGAGATAGAGTGTTCGCCTATTCCGGCGACACCGAATGGACCGATGCGCTGCTGCCGATCGCAGCTGACGCCGATCTCTTTATTTGCGAGTGCTATGCCTATGCAGGCAAGATCACCGGCCACATGAGCTGGGAAATTCTGGCGGCCAAACGCGAGAGCTTGCGCGCGCGGCGGCTCATGGTGACACACATGAACCCGACGGTGCTGGCACGCCTCGATGAAATAAAGGCCGCCGGCGCGCTCGTTGCTGCCGACGGCCTTGTGTTCGAGTTCTAAGCGTTCTTACTTCCGCTCCAGCAGCGCGATCAGGCTCGAGGTATCCCAGCGATTGCCGCCGATCGCCTGCACTTCCGAATAGAGCTGGTCGACCAGCGCGGTGATCGGAAGATTGGCCTTGTTGTTGCGTGCTTCGCCGAGACAGATGCCCAAGTCCTTGCGCATCCATTCGACCGCGAAGCCGTGATTGAACTCGCCGGCCACCATGGTCTTGTAGCGGTTTTCCATCTGCCAGGATTGCGCCGCGCCCTTGGAGATGGTGGCGATCACCTTCTCGACGTCGAGATTGGCGCGCTTGGCGAAATGCAGGCCTTCCGATAGGCCCTGCACCAGGCCGGCGATGCAGATCTGGTTGACCATCTTGGTGAGCTGGCCGGCGCCGGGATCGCCGATCAGGTTGCAGGCGCGGGCATAAGCCGCGATCACTTTCTCGGCCTTGCCGAAGGGCCCGGCCTCGCCGCCGCACATGACGGTGAGCGCGCCGTTCTCGGCGCCGGCCTGGCCGCCCGACACCGGCGCGTCGACGAACTCGAAGCCGGCCTTCTTGGCGGCGGCGTGCAGCTCGCGCGCGATTTCGGCGGAGGCCGTGGTGTGGTCGACGAAAATGGTGCCCTTGCCCATGGCCTGGAAGGCGCCGTCCGGTCCCAGCGTGATCTGGCGCAAATCGTTGTCGTTGCCGACACAGGCCATGACAAGATCCTGCCCTTGCGCGGCGGCCTTCGGGGTGGGGGCGGACTTGCCGCCATATTGCTTGACCCACTTCTCGGCCTTGGCGGCGGTGCGGTTATAGACGGTGACGTCGTGCCCGCCTTTGTTCTTGAGATGTCCGGCCATGGGGTAGCCCATGACGCCCAGGCCTAGAAACGCCACCTTCGCCATCGTCCTTCTCCCTATGAAAATCGGTTTGTGCCTTGGCTGGCCTCTTGCCGCTGCCTATGTGCAATAGGTCACCCGTGGCGGCGGGCGCGTCAACCACCCCTTTTTGAGCGCCCGCGCACCCGCATTGACGCTGCCGCCACGGTGCCTATGGTGGCGGCCCGAAATTCGAGGATGGAACGATTATGGCGGTGGCGAAGGAACAAGTTCTGGCGGCGCTGGCGAAGGTGCCGACCCCGGGCGGCTCAGGCCTGACCGACGCCCGCGTGCTGTCGGATGTCGTGGTGACCGATGACGGCAAGGTGTTCTTCTCGATCAGCGTCGATGCCGCCGCGGTCAAGCAATGGGAGCCGGTGCGCGAGGCGGCGGAAGCCGCCGTCAAGGCCGTGCCCGGCGTGAAATCCGCCCTGGTGGCGCTGACTGCCGAACGGGCCGCCGGCGCCTCCGCCCAGCGGCCGCCGCCACAGCCGGCGCCCGGCGCGCAGCCGCACCGCGCCGCCCATCCGGCTGACAAGGTGGCCCCCGGCGTTCCCGGGGTCGATGCGGTGATCGCGGTCGCCTCGGGCAAGGGCGGGGTCGGCAAATCGACCACCGCCGTCAACCTGGCGCTCGGCTTGCGCGATCTCGGGCTCAAGGTCGGCCTCCTGGACGCGGACATCTATGGCCCCTCGCTGCCCAAGCTGCTCGCCATCAAGGAGAAGCCGCAGACCATCGGCGGCAACCGGCTGAAGCCCATCAGCCGCTACGGCCTCACTGTCATGTCGATCGGCTTCCTGATCGACGAAGAGACGCCGATGATCTGGCGCGGCCCCATGGTGATGTCGGCGATCACCCAGATGCTGCGCGAAGTGGAGTGGGGCAAGCTCGACGTCATGGTGGTCGACATGCCGCCGGGCACGGGCGACGCCCAGCTCACCATGGCCCAGCAGGTGCCGCTGAAAGGTGCGGTGATCGTGTCGACGCCGCAGGATCTGGCGCTGATCGATGCCCGCCGCGGTATCGCCATGTTCAAACGCGTCAACGTGCCGGTGCTCGGCCTGATCGAGAACATGAGCTATTTCCTGTGCCCGAGCTGCGGCGAGCGCTCGGACATCTTCGGTTACGGCGGCGCGCATAAGGAAGCCGAGCGTCAGGGCGTGCCGTTCCTCGGCGAGATCCCGCTGCACATGACCATTCGCGAGAAGTCGGATTCGGGTCTGCCGGTGGTGGCGACCGAGCCCGAGGGTGAGCACGCCCGCATCTACCGCGAAATCGCCACCAAGGTGCGCGATCAATTGGTCAGCGGCCCCACGGCCGGCCGCGCCGCGCCCAAGATCGTGATCGAGGCGTAGCGCCTTGATCCGCCGGCCCTCCCATCAACGGGGAGGGCCTCTGTCTGCGCGTTAGAAGTACAGCGAGATGTCGCGCGGCAGCGACGTGCAGGTAGCGATCTCCGGCACGATATCTTGCGGCAGCTTCGGCTGCTTGCGCAGGCCGATCGTTTCGCGGATCGCTGCTTCATAGGTCTTCAGCCCCGGCAGCGCGGCCTGCGCCGCCTTTTGACGCCAGACGACTTCCTTCGCAAAGACGTCCATCGTTGCGTTCAGGGCCTTGATCGCCTCATCCTTGTCCGGCGTCTTGCCGGTGAGGGCGCGGCGCGCCTTGTAGAGCGCCGAGCGCACCTCGCTGGCTCCGGGCACCGCGCCGATCTTGGGGAGCATTGCCTGAATGGTGTCGGCGGCTTTTTCCGGCGTCTGACTGTTGATGATCCCGCGCAAGCCCTCCAGCTCGGGTTTCAGCGCCTGGAGTGCCGACACGCCCTCGATCGTCCTCACGGCATTGCGCACCGGCTCATACGCGTTGTCCACGGTGCGCCGGTAGGTCAGGCGCGCGCGCCGGTCCTCGGACAGTAACTTGCGGAACGCCTTGTGCCGGTCTTCCCAATCAGACGGAATCGAGGCCTGCAGCGTCTTGTCACTGGCTTCCAAGGCGGCGATTTGGGCCGTGAGCTCCTTCTTGCGGCTTTTGCCCTCCGGCGTATTCTCCGGGACGAAGTCGATCTCATCCTTGAACTTCTTGATCTCAGCCTGGTTGCGCCGGATTTCTTCTTGGATATCGCGGACCCGGTGATGCAGCGGCGCGTAGGTTTCGGCGCGCTCGTCGATGGCGGCCGAGGCCTTGTTGACATCGTCGAGCCGGCTGAATGCAGCCGTCGCCTGTGCGAAACTGCGGGTCACGTTGTCACGCATCTCCTTCGGCAGGCTGGCAAGGTCTAGGCCTTTCGCCTTCGCGATCGCCGTCTGGATGGCTTGACCGTTCTCCTTGAACTGGCCGGTCACGTATTGCTCGACGCAGTATTGCAGGGCGGGGTTGATCGGCGGCGGCGCGGTCGACGCCGACAGCGTTACGCGCTGCGGCAGGTAATTCACCAGCCGCGGCGAGTAGGCGACAATCACAAGCACCAGGAGCTGCATCAGAATGAATGGAATGACGCCCTTGTACATGGACAGCGTCTTGACCATCGCCGGCGCGACGCCGCGCAAGTAGAACAGGGCGAAACCGAAGGGCGGCGTCAGGAACGAGGTCTGCATGTTGACGCCGATCATCACGCCGAGCCAGACGGCGGTGACGTTGGCCCCCGGATCGGCGAGCAGGATCGGAGCCACGATTGGCACCACCACGACGGCGATCTCGATGAAGTCGAGAAAGAAGCCGAGGATGAAGATCACCGCCATGACGGTGAAGAACTGACCCCAGAAGCCGCCCGGCAGGCCGGTCAAGAAAGTCTTGACTAGGTCCTCGCCGCCGAAGCCCCTGAACACGGCGGTCAGCATGGCGGCGCCCATGAGAATGATGAACACGAGCGATGAGGTCTTGGCGGTTTCCACCATCACGCTCTGCAGCGTGTTGTCGATCTTCCATGCCCGAAGGCCGCTCCAGATCAGAGCGCCGATCAAGGTGATGACGCAGATCGCTGAAACCGTGAGCCAGGCGAAATCGGCGCCGGTCGACAGCTTCTTGACGTTGATCGGGTGATATCGGGCGCCGATGATGATGATCGCCACCGAAGCCAGGGCGATGATCGCCGGCCAATAGGCGCCACGTTTGCCCTGGTAAAGCTGGTAGCCCGCCATGATGAGCGCGCCGGCGGCGCCCACGGCGCCGGCCTGGTTCACCGTCGCAATGCCCATGATGATCGAGCCGAGCACGATGAAGATGAGCGCGAGCGGCGGCACCAGCGCCAGCGCGACGCGGGCGGCGAAGCGCAGGTCGTATTTGCCGTCGTAGTGCACCGCCGGCGCGATGTTCGGCCGGATGGCCGCCACGATAAGGATGAAAACGATATAGACGGCGACCAGCAGCAGCCCGGGCACCAGTGCGCCCAGGAACATCTCGCCGGCGCTGGTCGAGGTGACATCGAAGCCCGACGGCATGGTGAGTTCGCCGGTCGTGACCTTGTAGAGCAGTTTACGCGCGGTGCCGGCCTGGTCGGTGGCGCTGCCGAGCTGGTCGGCCAGAATAATCAGCACGATCGACGGCGGAATGATCTGGCCGAGCGTGCCGGAAGCGGCGATGGTGCCGGTGGCCAGCGGATGAGAATAGTTGTTGCGCAGCATCGCCGGCAGCGAGATCAGCCCCATGGCGACCACGGTCGCGCCGACGATGCCGGTGGTGGCGGCGAGCAGGGCGCCGACGAACACCACCGATATGCCGAGACCGCCGCGCACCGGGCCGAAGAGCTGCGCCATGGTGACCAGGAGGTCCTCGGCGATGCGCGACTTCTGCAGCATGATCCCCATGAACACGAACAGCGGAATGGCGATCAGCGTGTCGCGGTCGGGGTCCCAATAGACGCCGCGGAAATTGGTCACGCCGGCGGTCAGCCATTGCGAGGGGCCGTCTTGGGTGAAGAACGCGTCCACATTGCCATGCGTCAGCCAGCCCGCCAGGGCAGCGATGCCGACCGCGACGATGGCGGAGCCGGGCAGCGCGAAGGCGACCGGAAATCCCGCGCCGAGCGCAGTCATCATGAGCAGGATCAGAAGGACGATGAAGAAAACTTCCATGGGGCCTGCTCAGGTCTCGTAGGTCTCGTGGGCGACGCCGGTCTCGAGCTGCCGCTTGCCCGGGTCGCCGCGGAAATCGGCGATCGAACTCGAGGAAATAGCCCGAGAACTGCAGCAGCATGGTGATGGCATAGATGGCGAGGAAGGCCGCCATCCAGTATTTGACATAGAGGCCAAACCCGGTCTGCGTGACCTCGAAGCTCAAGAGCGGGCTGTTGATGATCGATGCGCGGTTGCCCATACCGTAGTAGATGATGACCCAGCACAGGCTCATGCCGAGCACGACGCAACCTGTCGCATTGACGATCCCTTTGGTTCGATCCTTGAACCCCGCGTACAGGACGTCGACGCGGACATGACCTTCTTCCATCAACGTGTAGGCGCTCGAGAACAAAAACAGCGAGGCGTACCAGAAACGCACCAGGTCGGCCATGAAGGCCTGTTCGTATGAGAAGATGAAGCGGCTGAACACGATCAGCAACTCGGCAACGACCACAAGCAGCGCCAGCCAGGGAAAGCCGAGGGTGCGCGGCCGCGTGATCGCAATACCAACGCCGATGATGATCATCGGGAAATGAACCCAGGTGCCGCGGAAACTCGATCGGCTCAGCTCGAACGTCATTTTCTCGCCGACCAGGCCCGGCAGGAAATTCTCGACCCGCAGGAACGAGACGACCATGTCCGCCAGGCCGATCAGCAGCACCGCCCAGAACGCGGCGCGCAGAATGAATTGGACGATGCTGTAGATCGTTTCGCTTTCGGCGCGCAGCGGGCGGGCCGGCGTGCGCAGCACATGCGCGATCGCCGTCGCCCAGGCGATAACGTAGATGGCGGCCTGGATGAAGCCTAGCACCGTCGCGCTGCCGAAGACCGAGATCGGGCCCGGCCAGTCGCGCCAGTAGTTCAGATAATTGTTCAGGAGGAATGCCGCGACCGTGGCGATCATGAACCACGCGAAGCAACGGCACAGAATGATGGTCAGCGTTTCGTTGTCCGATGGCGCAGGTCCCAGCACGGCATCGGCGCGGCTATGATCAGCCATTAACAGCAAGCTCCCCCCACAAGACGGGACGGGGCAGAAGCCCCGTCCCCTTTTTTGTTCCAGATGTCCGGGCTCGGCTTAGATGCCGAGCACGCGGTTGCGCTGGTCGGCGTAGGGAGCGTCCGAATAGCCCGTCCAGGCACCGGTGTTCTTGCGCGCCGCGACGAACGCGTCATAGACCTTCGCCGTCAACGCGTCGTGCGCGCGGGTCTCGTCGAACACTTGCTGGGTAGCCTTGCCGAAGCTGTCGTAGATCTCGTCGCTGAACTTCTTCAGCTTCACGCCGTGATCGTTGATCAGCTTCTCGAGGTAGATGCCGTTGTTCCAGAAGGTTTCGGCCATCTGGCGGGCATTTTCCTCGTTGCAAGCGGCCTCGATGATGGCCTGGTCGAGCTTCGACACCTTGCTCAGCCACGACTTGTTCATGCCGAGGGCGAGCTGCGAGCCGGGCTCGTGAAAGCCCGGATAGTAGTAGTACTTGGCCGCCTCGTAAAACTTCATGAAGTAGTCGTTGTACGGTCCGACCCACTCGGTGGCGTCGATAGCACCGGAGACCAGGTTCTCGTAAATCTGGCCGCCGGGCAGCGACACCGGCGAGGCGCCGAGCTTGGCCAACACGTCGCCGCCGAGGCCCGGGATACGCATCTTCAGGCCCTTGAAGTCGGCCGCCGAGTTCATTTCCTTGTTGAACCAGCCGCCCATCTGGATGCCGGTATTGCCGGCCGCCCAGGCCTTGAGGCCGAACTTGTCGCTCAACTCGTCCCACAGCTGCTGGCCGCCGCCGTATTTGATCCAGGCGTCCTGCTCCGTATATGTGAGGCCGAACGGCACCGTGGTGAAGAAGTTGAAGGCCGGGTGCTTGCCCTTCCAGTAGTACTCGGCGCCGATGTAGGCCTGCGCGTTACCGGAAGCGACGGCGTCGAAAGAGGCGAAGGCGCCAACGCGCTCGCCCGCCGCGTAATAGGTCACATGGAGGCGACCCTCAGTCAGCTGCTCAAGGCGCTTGGCAAGGCGCTGCGCGCTGATGCCGAGGCCCGGGAAGTCGCGCGGCCAAGTGGAAACGATCACCATCTCAATACGCTTTTGTGCGATCGCCGGCGCCGACAAGGTCGTGGCCGCGGTCGCGCCGGCCACAAGGCCGCTTGTCTTGATAAAGGATCGACGATCCATGTTCTTGGTATCGCGCATCTTCCCCTCCTTGTTTTTGGACTTGCGCATGAATTCCCTTTCTAACCGTCATTCTTGATTGAGCGACAGCCGTTCATTTGCGAACGACCGGGCGGTCCCTTTGCCCCATATCATGGGGCAGGAGGCCATCCAAACATACTTTCTGGGGTTGGGCCACCGGCGCCCGATTGGCGATCTAAATCATGGGAGCGGCATTCGCCGTTTGCCGGCGATGTCGGCTTGAGCCCTACGACGAAGGCCTTCCGCTGCAATTTCCCACTCTGCCCACGCCGGGCGCCCCCGACCGGCTGGCATACGATCTTGTTGTTTTTAGTCCCCACACCTTGGCCCCTCAGCCAAGCAGGCTCAGCTTAAGCCGATGGCGGTATAAGACGTCAATTAAAACTTAAGTCGTAGTTGGGGCCGCCCGCCCGCGCCCCGGGCCGCCGGCAGTGGGAAATTGGTCCTTCCGGGCGTGGGGCAAAGGGCGGCCGGCCTGGGCGAAACGCGTGGTTAACGAACCCTAAACCCTCGGTTAACTCTCCCGGTGGTAGAAAAAGCACCTGCGTGGCCACCCCTGGGCGGCCCCGCGGGGGCGCCTTGTTCCGGCGGCGACCGGCATCCGAGATCCGGCGCGCAAGGAAAACAGCATGCGGCAGTTCAACCTTACCGAACGTCTGGTCGCGGTCGTGTTGCCGCCGCTCGCCGTCTTGCTCGTGGAGCCGCCTTTGGTGGCGGCTTTGCCGCCGCTTCTGGGTGGGCGCGCAGCCGTTCTTGTCCATATAGCGGTTGCGCTGGCGACGGCGGCGGTCACCGCCGCAGTCGTTCTGGCGATTTTCCGCTCGATCAGCCGCCCCGTGGCGGAGGCCATCGATACGCTGGACGCCATCACCCACGCCGAACTCGCCTCGGCGCCGCCCCTGCCGCCGAAGCGGGACGAACTGGCCGGCCTGCTGGTGGCCGCCAACCGTCTGGCCGAGGTGATAGGGGAACGCCAGCGCCGCGATCTGGTGCACAACGATTTGGACCGCAGATGGCAGGCGCTTCGGCGTGACCACCTTTCCAATCTGGCGCGGGATGTGGAAGCCGCGACCGAGGCGGGCATCAAGCCAATCGCCGATGGCGCCGCCACGCTGCAGGTCAAGGCCGACCACATGTTGTCGGGGCTGGAAACCGTGCGCGCCGCGTTCGAGGAGACGGCGCGCGCGGCCGAAGGCTCGCACGCGGTCAATGAGGCGGCCGGTCAGTTGTCGGATCAGGTCGTCAAGGCCATCGCCGACATTTCCGAACAGATGGCGCGCAGCAGCGGCATCGGCCGTGAGGCGGTGATGCGTGCCAATGCCTCGCGCGTCACCATTGACGCGCTCGCCAAGGCCGCCGATCAGATCGGCGACATCGTCACCGTCATCAACGAGATTGCGGCGCAGACCAACCTGCTTGCGCTCAACGCCACCATCGAAGCGGCACGCGCCGGCGAAGCCGGGCGCGGCTTTTCGGTGGTCGCCTCCGAGGTCAAGAGCCTGGCGATGCAGACCGGCCAGTCGACCGGGCAGATCGGCGCCAAGGTCGCCGAAATACAATCCACCACCCGTGAAGTGGTAAGCGCGCTCACCAGTGTCGCCGAGGCGATCGAGCTGCTCTCAGACGTCGGCCAATCGATGTCGGCGGTCATAGAGCAGCAGCGCGCCGCGACGCAGGACTTCGCCTCGGGCGCGCGCGAGACCAGCGGCCTGGTATCGGACCTCGCCGGACGCCTCACCAGCATTCTGCCCCTGGTGGAAGTCTCGCGCGCCACCGCGCAGGATGTCACCGCGGTCGCCAGCGAGATGCAGTCCACCTCGCAGTTCTTGTGTCTGGAAATCCCCGATCTCGTGCGCAGGGCGGTGACGGCGGATTTGCGCGAATTCCCGCGTTATGAAGTGAACCTCACCGCGCGGCTGCAGCACGGCGATCAAGTGCACGACGTGGCGGTTCAGGACCTCAGCGAGGGTGGGGCGCGTATCGCGAAGGTCAGCGCGCTCACGATCGGCACAACGATCAGCCTGACCTTTCCCGGTACCGATGCGATCAGCGGCGAGATCGTACGCGACGCCGGTGACGGTTTCGGCGTCTGCTTCACGCCGTCGCGGTTGCGGCTTGAAGAATTGCGCAACCTGGTGACCGCGCCGGAGCACCAGGCGGCGTAGCCGCCCGCCAAGCTCACGTGGTGTGACGGCGCAGGGCGTCGATGGCGGCGCGAAGCGGGTCGTCGCCCGCCAAGACCGCTCGTGAGCCCCGCATGGCGAACGGTGTCAGTTTTTGGGCTGCGAGTTGAATTCCAAGGGTTGCAACCATGCCCATTCAAATGAATGATCGGATGATAAGCAGCGTAGCCGTCTTGTTGCTCGGCCCGGACCCTCCACGCCATGCGTAGCGCGCTGTTTGCCTACGAGCCTTTCATTCGGCTGGCCGCATTTGCCGGCGTGTTCATCGCCATGGCAGTTTGGGAGTTTGGCGTGCCGCGGCGCAAGCAGGCGATCGGGCGCGGTTGGCGGTGGCCCAATAATCTCGGCGTTGTCGTCGTGGATACGCTGCTGGTTCGCATTCTCTTTCCGACCACCGCGGTTGGCGTCGCCCTGCTTGCCGAGGCCCGCGGCTTTGGCCTGTTCAACATGGTCGCATTTCCAGCTTGGGTCGGGGTGGTGACTTCGGTGGCCGTCCTCGACCTAGCGATCTATCTCCAGCATGTGCTTTTTCACGCGGTGCCGGCGTTGTGGCGGCTGCACCGCATGCACCACGCCGACCTTGAATTCGACGTGACCACCGGGCTGCGCTTCCACCCGATCGAGATTTTGTTGTCGATGTTGATCAAGTTCACCGCGGTCGCGGCCCTCGGCGCGCCGGCGCTGTCGGTCTTGATCTTCGAGGTGCTGCTCAACGCCACCTCGATGTTCAACCATGGCAACGTCCGGATCCCTTCAAGGATAGACCGCGTGTTGCGCTGGATCGTGGTCACGCCGGACATGCACCGCGTCCACCACTCGATCCTGGCGCGCGAGACCAACAGCAATTTCGGGTTCAACCTGCCTTGGTGGGATCGCCTGTTCGGCACCTATCGGCCGCAGCCAACGGCGGGTCACGAAGGCATGACCATCGGCATCGAACAGTTCCGCGAGCCACGCGAGCTTGGCCTCGATCGCATGCTCATTCAGCCTTTCCGCGGCAAACCGGGCGCGTATCCGCTGGGGCACCGCGAGCCTGATCGATGAGCGCGCGTTTGGCGCCACGCCGCGCGCGGGGCGCTGCCACGCGGCAAGCTGACGAAACTGCTAGCCGCCCGTGACGCTCATATGGCGCGACAGCGCCGGCTGCTGATGGCGGCGGTCGATCACGAAGTCATGGCCCTTGGGCTTGCGCGTGATCGCCTCGTCAATGGCGGCGTGCAGGAGGTCGTCGCTTTCCGAGGCGCGCAACGGCGCCCTCAGGTCGGCGGCGTCTTCCTGGCCGAGACACATGAACAGCGTGCCGGTGCAGGTGATGCGCACGCGGTTGCACGAACTCGCAGAAATTATGGGTGAGGGGGGTGATCAGGCCGAGCCGCCCACCGGTCTCCTTCACGCGCAGATAACGCGCCGGCCCGCCGGTACGGTAATCGATGTCTTCCAGCGTGAAACGTTCGGCAAGCCGCGCCCGCACCATCGACAGCGGCATATATTGATCGAGCCGCGCTTCGTCGACGTCGCCGAGCGGCATCACCTCGATCACGGTCATGTCCATGCCGCGGCCATGCGCCCAGGTGAGCATGTCGGCCAGTTCGTCCTCGTTGACGCCCTTGAGCGCGACGGCGTTGATCTTCACCTGCAAACCGGCGGCTTGCGCGGCGTCGATCCCGGCCATCACCTTGTCGAGTTCGCCCCAGCGGGTGATGGCGCGGAACTTGTCGGGATCCAGCGTGTCGAGCGAGACGTTGATGCGTTCGACGCCATGGCCCTTTAGTTCAGACGCATAGCGCGCAAGCTGCGAGGCATTGGTGGTGAGCGTCAGTTCCTGAAGCGCGCCGCTTTCGAGATGGCGCGACAGCGAGGAGACCAGGGTCATGATGCCGCGCCGCACCAGCGGCTCGCCGCCGGTCAGCCGCAGCTTGGTCACGCCCTTGGCGACAAAGGCGCTGCACAGCCGGTCAAGTTCCTCCAGGCTGAGCACGTCCGCCTTGGGCAGGAAGGTCATGTGTTCCGACATGCAATAAACGCATCGGAAATCGCAGCGGTCAGTCACCGACACGCGCAGATAGGTGATGGCGCGCGCAAACGGGTCGATCAGCGCACGCGGCGAAGTTTCGGCGCGCTCGCGGGTGGGGGAGTCGGTCGTGAAAGTCATTATACGTCCCTGCGTGGCGGGTTCTGCGGCCCGTTCACGTCGTATGTAGGGAGTGTGGCGGATAATCGCGAGAGCGTCCAGCACGCGGGTTCCCGCGCGGCAAAATGCGCCAAGAACGCCAGCGGCGCCCGCTAGGGCGCCGCATCTGGGATGAAAGTCAGTATCAGCGCTGGGGCGGCTGCGCCGGCGGCCAGGGCGAGGGGCTCTGCTGCGGGGCCGGGGCCATCGCTGCGGGTTTCGGCGCCGGATTCGGCGCGGGTTTGGTCATCTTCTTCTTGGTCGTGCGGCGGCGGCGGCGCGGTTTCTTCGGCGGTTCCACCTTGGTGAGCTGCACGACGACCGGGTTCGGCTGCAATTTCGTGCCGCCATTGCCCATGTCCTTCGGCGCGATCGTTGCGGTCGCGGGCTGATAACCGTTGAGCGTGACTTCGACGGTGTAGGTGCCGTTCGAATCCAGCGGAGAAGCGCACGGCGTCAGGCAAACCTGCCCGTTCGGCAGTTTCACCTGCGCGCCCGGCGGCACCGATTCGAAACGAACGGCTTCAACCGGCGGCTTCGGCTTCAACGCATCGAGATTCAGCCATTCCGAACTCGAGGAGCAACCTGCAAGAGCGAGCGCTCCAGCCATGATCGCGATGACTCGATACATTGTCCCTGCGGCCCCTGACCGTTCACGGCAAGCGGCGAAAGCCGCCCATCAACCGAGGCAGGATACGGAGGCGGTCATTTCCGTGCAATAGTAGGGGTGAGGTTAACGTTAATGTCGTTAACCATAATTGCGGCCGATGTCGTCAAACGGCCGACGTCACAGCGGCAATCGCCGCGGGCAATTCCGCGAAATGGCTGATGATGCGGTCGGGGTTGAGTTCGGCGATCGGCTGTTCGCTATAGCCGAAGTCGACGGCAATGACCGGTACGCTGGCCGCGCGCGCGGTGTGGATGTCGGTTGCGGAATCCCCGATCATGATCGCGCGTTGCGGCGTGCCGCCGGCCGCATGAATCGTTCGCCGCAACACTTCCGGATCCGGCTTCTGGATGCCGAAAGTGTCCTGTCCGCAGATCGCTTCAAAGCGGCCGCTGAGCGCAAGCGCGTCGAGCAAAAGACGCGACAGGCGCTCGAGCTTGTTGGTGCAGACCGCGAAGCGATGACCGCCGGCCTCCAGTTCGTCGAGCGCGTCGATGAGGCCGGGGAAGGGCCGCGAGCGATCGGCGACGTGCTCGGCGTAGTGCACGAGGAAATCGGCGAACATCTGTTCGAGCTTGGCCGGCGGCAGGACGCCGCCTTCCACCTCGAAGCTGCGCGCGATCATCGCGCGCGCGCCGCCGCCGATCAAATTGCGCGCGGTCTCATAGGGCACCGGCGCCAGGCCCTCGCGGGCGAACACCTCATTCAAGGTGGCGACCAGATCGGGCGCGGTGTCTATCAGCGTGCCGTCCAGATCGAAGACGATGAGGGGGGCGTTCATGGCCGCCGAGGCTGTAGCGCCAGCGTCCCGCCGATGCAAGCGAGGGGGCTTTCGATCACCGGAAAACCTTCGATTTCCGGCTATTCAGGCGGGGCGATCGAGGTTAGATAGGCGGACATCATCAGTCGCCGAAACCCCCGCAAACCAGCCGGTTACCATGGACGTTGAAGCCCAGAAACGCGCAGCCTCCGCTCGCGCCGTCGAATTCGTACAGTCCGGGATGCGGCTTGGTCTCGGTACCGGCTCGACCGCGCGCCATTTCGTGGACCTTTTGGGCGAGCGGGTGCAGGGCGGACTGGACGTGGTCGCCGTGCCCACCTCGCGCGAGACGCAGGCCCAGGCCGAACGCCTGGGCATCCCGCTCACCACCCTGGACGAGACGCCGACGCTCGACCTTACCGTCGACGGCGCCGACGAGGTCGGGCCCGATCTCAGCCTGATCAAGGGCGGCGGAGGGGCCTTGCTGGGCGAAAAGATCGTCGCCGGGGCCTCGGCACGCATGATTGTGATTGCCGATCGGAGCAAGTACGTTGCCACGCTCGGGCGCTTTCCCCTGCCGATCGAAGTGGCGCAGTTCGGCCTGCGTGCCACCCTGCAGGCGCTCGAAAAGGCGATCGGCGCGGTACAGGCCGGCGGTCCGCTCAACCTGCGGCGCAAGGACGGCCATCCTTTCGTCACGGATGGCGGCCACTGGATCGTAGACGCGGCTTTGGAACGGATTGACGACCCCAAAGCGTTGGCGCGCGCGCTGGCGGACGTTCCTGGGGTCATGGAGCATGGCCTGTTCATCGGCTATGCAGAGACGGTCATCGTCGCCGGGCCGAGCGGTGTCGAACTGATCGAGCGGCGTTGATTTTTGAGCGGGCACGATGGCCCTGGCATCTCGAGCCAACGGAGTTGATACTGATGATGAAGTTCATGCCGACGCTGCAACGCGGCGCACGCGCCGCGGCAGTGGCCGTCGCCGTGGTGGCGCTCGGTCTGCCTGCCTATGCGCAGCCGAAACCGTCGCCGGCTGCGGTCGCAAGCGCCCAACAGTTGATCAAGATCACCGGCGCCGCGAGCCTTTTCGATCCGCTGATCCCCGGCGTTATCGAACAGGCGAAGCTTCTGTTTCTGCAGCAGAACCCGGGTCTCGCCAAGGACCTCAACGAGGTCGCGGTCAAGATGCGCGCCGAATACGCGCCGCGCCTTTCCGAACTCACCAAGCACGTGGCCGAACTCTATGTGCAGCGTTTCACCGAGGCCGAGCTCAAGCAACTCGTGACGTTCTATCAGTCGCCGCTCGGCAAGAAGTTACTGGCGCAGCAGCCGCGGATCGTCGACTCGAGCATGCAATATGCACAAGACTGGGCGAACAAGCTGTCCGACAAGGTAATTGCTAGGATGCGCGAGGAAATGAAGAAGCGCGGGCACTCGCTGTGATCAGCGGCGCGTCGAAGGGCGCGCTGTCCGAGGGCCCGACAGTTGGAGCAGCGAGCAGACGATGGCGGACCGTAACGTCGATCTTTTCGTAATCGGGGCAGGCTCCGGCGGCGTGCGTGCGGCGCGGGTGGCCGCGAACTACGGCGCGCGCGTCATGGTTGCCGAGGAATACCGGGTCGGCGGCACCTGCGTCATCCGCGGCTGCGTGCCCAAGAAGCTGATGGTCTATGCCTCGCGCTTTTCCGATGAATTTGAGGATGCCGCCGGTTACGGCTGGACGGTGCCGGAGCCGACGTTTCACTGGCCGTCGCTGACTGCCAATGTGGCGCGCGAGGTGACGCGGCTGGAAGCCGCCTATACCAATACGCTCGACAAGTTCGGGGTCAAGCTGGCCAAGAGCCGCGCGGTGTTCGAGGATGCGCATACGGTACGCCTGCTTGAGACCGGCGAGAAAGTGACGGCCGAGACGATCTTGATCGCGACCGGCGGCTGGCCGCATTCCGGGCCGAAGATTCCGGGGCTCGAGCACGTGATCTCTTCGAACGAGACGTTTCATCTTCCCGAACTGCCCAAGCGCATTCTGATTCAGGGCGGCGGCTATATCGCTGTGGAGTTCGCCTGTATCTTCGCCGGCCTCGGCAGCGAAGTGACGCTTGTTTATCGCGGCCACAACATCCTGCGCGGCTTCGATGACGACGTGCGCGAGCACCTGCGCTCGGAGATGCAGACGCGCGGCATCACCGTCACCTGCGGCCACACCGTCACGGCGGTGGACAAGGCCGGCGATGAATTCGTCACCCACCTCTCGGACGGCAGCAAGGTGACCACCGACAAGGTGATGTTCGCCATTGGCCGCCGCCCGAACATCATGGGGCTGGGGCTCGAAAACGTGGGCTGCCACATCGCCGAGCACGGCGGCATCTCGGTGGACGAATATTCGCGCACCTCAGTCGAAAACATCTACGCGGTCGGCGACGTCACTCACCGCATCAATCTGACGCCGGTAGCGATCCGCGAGGGCCACGCCTTCGCCGACACGCTCTATGGCGGCAAGCCGACCCGCGTCGATCATGCCGATGTGCCGACCGCGGTGTTCTCCGAGCCGGAGATCGGCGTGATCGGCCTTACCGAGGCCGAAGCGCGCGAACGGCTGGACAAAGTCGACGTCTACAAGACCACGTTCCGGCCGATGAAGGCGACGCTCGCCGGCCGCGACACCCGCTCTTTCATGAAGCTGCTGGTCGACGGCGTGACCGACCGGGTGGTCGGCTGCCATCTGCTCGGCCCCGATGCCGGCGAGCTGATTCAGGTCGTCGGCGTGGCGGTGAAGATGGGGGCCACCAAGGCCGATTTCGACGCCACCATGGCCGTTCATCCGACCGCCGCCGAGGAACTGGTCACTTTGCGCGAAAAGGCCGTCAGTTACGCCCGCGCGGCGGCTGAATAGCCTAAAATAACCGCATTTTCGGAAATTCTGGCTTCGGTCGGGGCACCTCGTGTATAACCCGGCCCATTCGCTGGAGTGCTCTGTAATGGCCGAACGTTGGACGCCCGATAGCTGGCGCGGCAAGCCCATTATGCAGGTCCCGGACTATCCGGACCGGCATGCGCTGGCCGATACCGAAAAGCAGCTCGCCACCTTCCCGCCGCTGGTTTTTGCGGGTGAGGCGCGCAATCTGAAAAAAGCCCTCGGCCAAGTCGCAAACGGCGAGGCGTTCCTGCTCCAGGGCGGCGACTGCGCCGAAAGCTTCGCCGAGCACGGCGCTGACAACATCCGCGACTTCTTCCGCGTGTTCCTGCAGATGGCGATCGTGCTGACCTATGCCGGCGCCTCGCCGGTGGTGAAGATCGGCCGCGTAGCCGGCCAGTTCGCCAAGCCGCGCTCGTCGCCGACCGAGAAGCGCGATGGCGTCGAGCTGCCGAGCTATCGCGGCGACATCATCAATGACATCGCCTTCACCGAAGAATCGCGCCGGCCCGACCCGCGCCGGCAGATCGGCGCCTATCGTCAGTCGGCGGCGACGCTCAACCTGCTGCGCGCCTTCGCCAAGGGCGGCTACGCCAGCGTCGAGAACGTGCATCAGTGGATGCTCAAGTCGGTGAGCGGCTCGCCGCAGTCGAAGGCCTATGCCGATCTCGCCGACCGCGTCTCCGGCGCGCTCGATTTCATGCGCGCCTGCGGGCTCGACTTCGCGGTCCACTCCGCGCTGGGCACCACCGATTTCTACACCAGCCACGAGGCGCTGCTGCTCGGCTACGAGCAGGCGCTGACCCGCGTCGACTCGACCACCGGCGACTGGTACGCCACCTCCGGTCATATGATCTGGATCGGCGACCGCACCCGGCAATTCGACCATGCGCATGTCGAATATGCCCGCGGCGTCAAAAATCCGCTCGGGCTCAAATGCGGGCCGTCGCTCAAGGCCGACGACCTGTTGCGGCTGATCGACATTCTCAACCCCGACAACGAGCCCGGCCGGCTCACGCTGATCGGCCGCTTCGGCGCCGAGAAGGTCGGCGACCATCTGCCGGCGCTGATCCGCGCGGTCAAACGCGAGGGCAAGTCGGTGGTCTGGTCGTGCGATCCGATGCACGGCAACACCATTTCGTCGGCCAATGGCTACAAGACGCGGCCGTTCGACTTGATCCTCAAGGAGGTGCGCGGGTTCTTCGAAGTGCACCAGGCCGAGGGCACCCATGCCGGCGGCGTGCATCTGGAGATGACCGGGCGGGACGTGACCGAATGCACCGGCGGCGCCCGCGCCATCACCGAGGCCGATCTCAACGACCGCTATCACACGGTCTGCGACCCGCGGCTCAATGCCGAACAGGCGATCGACATGGCCTTCCTCCTGTCCGACCTGCTCAAGAAAGAGCGGCGCTCGGCCCCCATGCCGGCGGTGGCGGGGCTTTAAAGCTCCGCTTCCGCGCATGGCAGGTCGCTAGCGCGCACGATTGCGGCAGGCTGGGCAAGGGATTAGACGTGTGATTATGAACGCACGCCCTGCCGATCAGCTCGCGATCGCGGTCGCCCAGCTCAACTGCACCGTCGGCGATATCGCCGGCAACGCCGAGCGCGTGCGTAAAGCGCGGAGCCAGGCCGCCGGGCAGGGCGCCGACCTGGTCGTATTTCCCGAACTCTATATCGCCGGATATCCGCCCGAGGATCTGGTGCTGAAGCCGGCCTTCCAGGCCGCCTGCCGCGCCGCGGTGGAAGCGCTCGCGCGCGAGACGGCGGACGGCGGACCGGCGCTGGTGGTGGGCACGCCCTGGTTCGACGACGGCAAGCTCTACAACGCGGCGGTGCTGCTCGACGGCGGCCGCATCGCCGCCGTGCGCTACAAGGTCGATCTGCCCAATTACGGCGTGTTCGACGAGAAGCGGGTGTTCGCGCCGGGGCCGATGCCCGGGCCGGTCAGCTTCCGCGGCGTGCGCCTGGGATTGCCGATCTGCGAGGACATCTGGGGGCCGGAGCCTGCGGAGTGCATCGCCGAGACCGGCGGCGAAATCCTGCTGGTGCTCAACGGCTCACCCTACCGGCACAACGTGGCCGACGAACGGCTCAACGTGGTCGTCCCGCGCGTCAAGGAAACCGGCCTGCCGCTGATCTATGCCAACCAGGTCGGCGGCCAGGACGAACTGGTGTTCGACGGCGCCTCGCTCGGGCTCAATGCGGATTGTTCGCTGGCGTTCCAGTTGAGCCATTATCAAGAGGAGGTGGTGACGACCCGCTGGCGGCGCCAGGATCACACTTGGCGCTGCGACGACGGGCCGAAACAGCCGTTGCTCGAAGGCGATGTCGCCGACTATGCGGCCTGCGTGCTGGGCCTGCGCGACTACGTCAACAAGAACGGCTTTCCGGGTGTGGCGCTGGGGCTCTCCGGCGGCATCGATTCCGCGCTCTGTGCGGCGATCGCCGTCGACGCCATTGGGCCCGAGCGCGTTCGCTGCATCATGATGCCGTA
This sequence comes from uncultured Pseudomonadota bacterium, assembly GCA_963829785.1. Taxonomy (GTDB): domain Bacteria; phylum Pseudomonadota; class Alphaproteobacteria; order Rhizobiales; family Xanthobacteraceae; genus Pseudolabrys. Next base: position 160,311 of record CAWHJZ010000048.1, read on the forward strand.
TCGCTACACCGCGCAGGAATTGCTTGATGACGCGGCGGCCTGCGCCAAGGCGTTGGGGGTACGCTACGATATCTTGCCGATTGCGCCGGCGGTGGAAGGCTTCGAGGAAACACTCAAACCGCTGTTCGAAGGTCTGCCGCGCGATGTTGCCGAGGAGAATTTGCAGGCGCGTGCGCGCGGCACCATCCTGATGGCGATCTCCAACAAGTTCAACGTCATGCTGGTGACGACCGGCAATAAGTCGGAAATGTCGGTCGGCTACGCCACCCTCTACGGCGACATGAACGGCGGCTTCAATCCGATCAAGGATATCTACAAGACCGAAGTGTTCCGCCTGGCGCGTCTGCGCAATACATGGAAGCCATCCGGCGCGATGGGCCCCGACGGTCCGGTGATCCCCGAGAATATCATTGTGCGCCCGCCGAGCGCGGAATTGCGCGAGAACCAGAAGGACGAGGATTCGCTGCCGCCTTACGACGTGCTCGACGGCATCCTGGGACGGCTGGTCGAGCGCGAGGATCCGATCGCGGAAATCGTTGCCGATGGCTTTGACCGCGACACCGTGTTGAAGATCGAGCGCCTGCTCAATATCGCCGAATACAAGCGCCGCCAGGCCGCGCCCGGCGTGAAAGTGACGCTGAGGAATTTCGGCCGTGACCGGCGCTATCCGATCACCAACCGCTTCCGAGATCCCGGCACGGCGCTGCCCGAGCCCGACACCACGCTGCTCGCCGGCAAGCCAGTCGCCTCGGAAGCGATGGATTTTTGACGACGCGCCGGTGAGGGCGTCCTCAATGCGAGGGCAGGAAACGCGGGCCGACCTGGCGCACCTTGCGCTTGGCGGCGTCGCTCTCGCCCGGCGTTTCGGCGAGCGCCGAATCCGAGCCGCGCAATTCGCCGGGCTTGGGCGCCGCGGCTGTCGCGGGCTTGGCGGTCTTCTGGCCGGGAACGGGCCGCGGCTGCGAGAGCTGCTTCGCCTTCTTGTCGGTGACGATGACGTCGCCGGGCGCCACTGTCTGGTCGACGCCGCCGGCCTTGAGCGCTTCGTACCAGCTTTCACCCGGCCGCCGGCAACTGTAGCCGGTGAGCTTCTTGCGATAGGCGAAAGCGGATGGCAGCTCGGAGTAGAAGCGGCCGTCGAGCGAGACAGCCTGCGCCACCTCCTCGCCGGGATTGTGATAGGTGTACAGTCGCACTTCCGCCGCCGGGCACATGCGCTGGCAGGTCTGTTCGTCCTCGCGAAAATGGTCGGGCGTGGTCTCGAATGAGATCGGGAAGAAGTAGCCGTCGCCCAGGCGCACGCAGACCGTGCGATAGGTATTGCCCATCGGGCCGTTCGATTCCGGCGCGATGATTCTGCTGCCGTTGCCGCCGAACAGGCGGTCGAAGAAACCACCCTGTTGGCCGAGGCTGGCGGCGCGCCGGTACTGCGAGCCGCAGCCGTTGTCGGAAAGCGCGATCAGCAGCGATTGGCGCTGGGCGGCGCGCTGCGTGGTGCCGCCGTTGAGCCGTTCAAGTTGAAGTTGCAGACGGTCGAGCGCGTTGCGCTGCTGGTCGATGCGCCGGCTGAGCCCGCCGCATTCGCGCGGCGGATTGGAGAAGATCGAGAAGAAACCCGAGCTTTCGCAGCCCATGCGGCGCGAGCGCGATACCAGCTTGTCGACCTCGAACTGCTGCCGGTTGACCGCGTCTTCGGCCTGGCGAATCTGGCCGGCGCGGGTCGGATCGTCATTGCCGCGGTCGAGGGCGCTGAGCTGGCCGACCAGGCGCTGGCAGGTCGGATTGTTGGCGTTGGACTGGCCGGGCGGCTGTTGCGCGAGCGCCACGGCGGCCGACGACAGCCAGATCGCTGCCGCCGCGCCGATCGCGAATTTCGGTGAACCCCTCATGGCCGGCACTCTAACGCTTAAATTATGGCAGGGCGAGGATGGCGCCGCGGCGCGATCGGGAAAACCCCGAGGCCGCATCTGGGCCGGCAGGGCCCCCGGTTTTCCGCCTTCTCATGCGCTGACGGCCTGCCGCGCATAAACGCTTTCCGCCCGCAGGTTCCACAGCACACCTGCGACGATGATGAGCGCGCCGAGCAGCACGAACAGGTCGAGCCGCTCGCCATAGAGCGCCCAGCCGACCACGGCGATCAGCGGGATGCGCATGAAATCGAGCGGCACCACCAGCGTGGCGTCACCGGCGCGGAAGGCGTTGCTGAGGCAGTAGTGCGCTGCCGTGCCGGCGACCGCGACCCCGAGTAGTGGCAGGATGTCCACGCTCCGCAGATGCAGGAACACGGTCGGGTCGCTGCCCGCCACCGCGAGCGGGAATTGCATCACTCCCATCCAGAACACGATGCTAAACGTGCTCGAGGTGTTGGTGAGCTCTTTCGTGGTGATCATGGTGATGGAGTAGCCGAACGCCGCGCCCAGCACGAGGAAGGCCGCCGGGTTGATACCGGCGATGCCCGGCCGCAGGATCACCAGTACGCCGACGAGGCCCAGCACGACCACACCCATCCGGCTCGGCGTCATCCGCTCGTGCAGCAGCCAGACCGCCAGCAGTGCGGTCCAGGCCGGCATGGTGAATTCGAGCGCGAACACCATGGCGAGCGGCAGCATGGTCAGGCTGGTCGCCCAGGCGTACTGTGACGCGAAATGAATGGTGTTGCGCAGGATGTTGAGCTTCATCCGCTGCGGCCGCGTATGCGCGCGCAGCGCCGGGCGGAAGATCAGCAGTGTGCCGACGATGATCAGCATGCCGCTGGCGCGTACCGTGAGGATCTCGAAGATCGTGAAGCCGACGTGGGACAGCTCGCGAATCGAAACCGCCATCGTCGAGAAGGACAGCAGCGTGCCGACCATCCACAAGACGGCAGCGATGACGTTACTTTTCTGGGCCACGGAGTGCTGCGCAATTTCGGGGGGGAGGTGCTGCCGGAACTCGTTCTACCGTCGATTGTGTTGGCGCGCAAACAGGTCGGCCGCTCATTCGGCGTCCGGCTGGTTCTCCGGTCGCGCCTTGTCGAAGGCGGCGAGCTTTAAGCAGGCCTGTTCCACCGCGACGATCTTGGGGAATTTGTCGAGCGGAACTTTGAGCCGGCGCGCATTGAACACTTGCGGCACCAAGCAGACGTCGGCGAGCGTCACATGCGCTCCGTAGGCATAGGGCCCGGACGTCATCATGGCTTCGATCAACTCGAAGCCTCTTTTCACCCAATGGTGATACCAAGTGTCGATCTCGGCCTGCTCGTGCTTCATCTCACGCTTCAGGTATTGCAGCACCATGAGATTGTTGAGCGGATGGATGTCGCAGGCGACGACCTGGGCCAGCGCGCGCACATGGGCGCGTGCCAAGGCGTCCGCCGGCAGCAGCGCCGGCTCGGGCTGAATCTCGTCGAGATATTCGATGATCGCCATCGATTGTGTGAGCACGTCGCCGCTGGAAAGCTGCAGAACCGGCACCCGCATCTGCGGGTTTAGCGCCCTGAATTCCGCCGAGTACTGGCGGCCGCCGTCGCGGGTGAGATGAGCGGATTCCATCTCATAGGGCAGGCCCTTGAGGTTGAGCGCGATGCGCACGCGATAGGCGGCGGATGAACGGAAATAGGTGTAGAGCTTCACGGGCCCTCCCGGCGGGCGTGGATGTGTTCGTCGGCAATCTACCGGCAACCGCCGGGTTTGGCGAGCTACCCGCTGCCGTTGCCGCCATTGGCAAGCGTGGCGGTCAGTTCGGCCGAGCGCGCCGCGAGCTTTTTCAGCGCGCGGCTGAGCGCGGCCCGGTCGGCGGAGTCGACCCTCTCCAACAATTGGTGGGCGAAGTCGAGCGCCATCGGCGCGAGGTCGTTGTATATGTCGCGTCCCGCTGGCGTCAGCGACAGGAAGGCTTCGCGCAGATCGGCGCGGTTGGCGCGCCGCGCCACCAGCTTGCGGCGCTCGAGCAACGCGACCGCGCGTGAAACCTTGGTCTTGTGCATATGGCTGTGTGCGCCGATGGCCTTGGCGGTCATGTTGCCGAATTCGCCGAGCGTCACCAGCACGCGCCATTCCGGCACGCCGATCTTGTAGCGCTCGGTATAAACACGCGAGAGCGCCTGCGATACCAGGTTGGCGCAAACATTGAGCTGATAAGGCAGGAATTCATCCAGCTTCAGCGGCGCCTGAACCGCAGCCGGAAGGTCGGGCGCTCCTGGAGCACTCTCGTCGGTCATTTTTGGCGCTACTCGCGTTCTCCCGGGCGCTGAGCGTGGGCCCCATCCCCCCTGGGCCCCGGTCGCGCATTGCGCAAACATTGGCTGAAGTTGTGACCATGTGCAACTAGTTTGGAAGTATTCTAAGCGGTTGGTATAGTTGGCTGTTTTACTGAAAAATGCGACTTTCGTTATTGTCGGCGAGGCGAATGAGCCAAGACTGATTTGACGTTGGTTGCAATTGCAACTAGATAGTGCACAAACAATCTGGAACGGGAGTTGACGCCATGACCGCGGGTTACATGTCCGGTTTCGGCAACAGCTTCGAGACCGAGGCGCTGGAAGGCGCGCTCCCGGTCGGTCGCAATTCGCCGCAGAAGTGCAATTACGGACTCTATGCCGAGCAGTTGTCCGGCTCGCCCTTCACGGCGCCGCAGTCGTCGAACCAGCGCTCCTGGCTCTACCGGATCCGGCCCACAGTGCGGCACACCGGCCGTTTCGGCCGGATCAACCAAGGCTATTGGCGCACCGCGCCGGCGCGCGAGGACACCGACGTGCCGCTCGGCCCCTATCGCTGGTCGCCGGCCCCGATCCCGCAGGAAAAGCTCACCTTCGTCTCGGGGCTTCGCACCATCACCACGGCCGGCGATGCCGATACCCACGCCGGCATGGCGGCGCATCTCGTGTTCATCACGCAGTCGATGGAGCGCGAGCACATCTTCAACGGCGACGGCGAGTTCCTGATCGTCGCGCAAGAAGGCAAGATCCGTTTCCACACCGAGTTCGGCGTGATCGAGATCGAGCCCGGCGAGATTTGCGTGATCCCGCGTGGCGTGATCTTCCGCGTCGAGCTGATCGACGGGCCGGTGCGCGCCTATGTCTGCGAGAACTACGGCGGCGGATTCATCCTGCCCGACCGCGGGCCGATCGGCGCCAATTGCCTGGCCAATCCGCGCGACTTCCTGACGCCCGTCGCGGCCTACGAAGACGTCGACGGGCCGCATACGTTGGTCGTGAAGTGGGGCGGCGAGCTTTTCACGACGCAGACCGACTATTCGCCGATCGACGTCGTCGCCTGGCACGGCAACTACTACCCCTATAAATACGATTTGCGCCGCTTCTCGCCGGTGGGTGCGTTGTTGTTCGACCATCCCGACCCGTCGATCTTCACGGTGCTCACCTCGCCGTCGGAAACGCCCGGCACCGCCAACATCGATTTCGTGATCTTCCCCGAGCGCTGGATGGTGGCGGAGAACACTTTCCGCCCGCCCTGGTACCACCGCAACATCATGTCCGAGTTCATGGGGCTGGTGTTCGGCGTCTACGATGCCAAGCCCGAAGGCTTCGTGCCCGGGGGCTTCAGCCTGCACAACCAGATGCTGCCGCACGGTCCCGATGCCGACGCTTTCGAGGACGCCAGCAATGTTGACTTGAAGCCGGTGAAGCAGTCCAACACTCTGGCCTTCATGTTCGAGACCCGGTTCCGGCAGCGCATCACCCAATACGCCGCCAAGATGCCGGCCTTGCAACAGGATTACATCGACTGCTGGGCGGGGCTGAAAAAGCATTTCGACCCCAAACGGCGTGAACCGAAATAGAGCAATAGTAGAGTGCGATGAAACTTGCTTCTCTCAAGGACGGTCGCGACGGCCGTCTTCTTGTCGTCTCGCGCGATCTCGCCCGCTGCGCCGACGCTCACGCGGTGGCGCCCACTTTGCAGGCGGCGCTCGATAACTGGGCGTCCGCCGAGCGGCGTTTGATCGAGATCGCCGACGGGCTCGAGTCCGGCCACATCGCGTCCATGCCGTTCGATCCGGCGAAATGCGCATCGCCCCTGCCGCGCGCCTATCAATGGCTGGACGGCTCGGCTTACGTCAATCACGTGGCGCTGGTGCGCCAGGCGCGCGGTGCCGAGATGCCGGCCACGTTCTGGACCGACCCGCTGATGTACCAAGGCGGTTCCGACAGCTTCGTCGGCCCGCGCGATCCGATCGCGACGCTCGACGAAGCCTGGGGCATCGACCTCGAAGCCGAAGTGGTGGTCGTGCTCGGCGACGTGCCGATGGGTGCGACGCGCGAGCAAGCGGCCGCCGCCATCAAGCTGATCATGTTGGTCAACGATGTGACCATGCGCAACATCACCGGCCCCGAGCTCGCCAAGGGCTTCGGCTTCGTGCAGTCGAAGCCGGCCTGCGCGTTCACGCCGGTGGCGGTGACGCCGGACGAGCTGGGCCACGCCTTCGACGGCGCCAAGGTGAACTTGCCGCTGTTGAGCTTCATCAACGGTAAGCCGTTCGGCAAGCCTCTCTGCGGCGAGGACATGACCTTCGATTTCCCAACGCTCATCATGCATGCCGCCAAGACGCGCGAGCTCTGCGCCGGCACCATTCTCGGCTCCGGCACGATCTCGAACCGCGACTCCGACGGCGGGCCGGGCAAGCCGATAGGCGAGGGCGGCCTGGGCTATTCCTGCCTCGCCGAGCAGCGCACGGTGGAGACGATCAAGACCGGCAAACCGGTGACGCCGTTCCTGAAGTTCGGCGACACGGTGAAGATCGAAATGCTCGATACGCAAGGAAAATCGATTTTCGGCGCCATCGAGCAGGACGTGGTACGCTACACGCGCGCCTGAGAACCAACGAACCTGCGAACCAACGAACAAGAACCTCCGGGAGGATTGAGTCATGGCCAAGGGTTTTGCGTCGACCGAGGACCTCGGGGAGAAGAAGGTCTCCTTCGACGAACTCGGCCCCGGGCTTTACGCCTACACCGCCGAGGGAGATCCGAATTCCGGCGTCATTGTCGGCGACGACGGCGTGATGGTGATCGACGCGCAGGCGACCCCGGCCATGGCCGACGAGCTGATCGCGCGCGTCGCCAAGGTCACCGACAAGCCGATCAAATACGTGCTGCTGACGCACTACCACGCCGTGCGCGTGCTGGGCGCTTCCGCCTTCAAGGGCGCCGAGATCCTTGCCTCCGACGACACCCGCAAGCTGATTGCCGAGCGCGGCCAGCAGGACATGGATTCCGAGATCGGCCGTTTCCCGCGCCTGTTCCGGGCGGTCGAGAGCATCCCCGGCCTGACCTGGCCGCATCTCACCTTTCCCGACGAAATCTCCGTGTGGCTGGGCAAGCGCGAAGTGCGCATCATGCATATCGGCCGCGGCCACACCGCCGGCGACGTGATCGCGGTGGTGCCGGATTCGAACGTCGTCTTCTCCGGCGACCTGGTCGAATACCATTCGGCTTGTTACTGCGGCGACGCCCACTTCACCGACTGGCCGACGACGCTCGACAATCTCGCCCAGATCAATGCTTCGGCCATCGTGCCGGGCCGCGGCGCGGCGCTGAAGACGCCGGAGATGGTCAAGGAAGGCATCGCGCTCACCAGCGACTTCCTCTCGACGCTCTACGGCTCCGCGCAGGACAGCGTCGCCAAGGGCCGTTCGCTGAAGGAGGCCTTCGACGCCGCCCGCAAGGTGATGGATCCGAAGTTCGCCGACTACGCGATCTACGAGCACTGCCTGCCGTTCAACGTCTCGCGCGCCTATGACGAGGCGCGCGGCATCGACTGGCCGGTGATCTGGACCGCCGAGCGCGACCGCGAACTGTGGGCGGCGCTGCAGGGGTGAACGATCGGGACTGAAGGGGCGAAACGCCGGGGATCGCCATGGCAAATTCCGCCGAACACAAGACGCTTTACAGCTACGGCTATCAGCGCTCGCCGGACCAGGACGCGCCGCAGCCGGTGCGCCGGCCGGTCGTGGTCGTCGGCGCCGGCCCGGTGGGCCTGGCCGCGGCCATCGATCTCGCGCAGCGCGATGTGCCGGTGGTACTGATCGACGACGCCGATCGCATCGGCGAAGGCTCGCGCGGCATCTGCTGGTCGAAGCGCACCTTGGAAATCTGCGACCGGCTCGGCGTCGGCGAGAAGCTGGTCGCGCAGGGCGTGACCTGGAAGATCGGCAAGCAGTACCACGGCGACGAACTGGTGTTCTCCTTCGATCTGTTGCCGGAGGAGGGCCACAAGATGCCGGCCTTCATCAATCTGCAGCAGTTTTATCTGGAAAAGGCGCTGGTCGACCGGGCCGATGAGATCGGCAATCTCGATCTGCGCTGGAAGAACAAGCTGTCGGGCGTGGAGCAACGTAACGACCATGTGCGGCTGACGATTCAAACGCCGGACGGGCCCTACACGCTGGACGCCGACTGGCTGATCGCCGCCGACGGCGCGCGCTCCACCACGCGCGACCTGCTCGGCCTGACGTTCTCCGGCGTCACCTTCGAGGACAAGTTCCTGATCGCCGACATCAAGATGACGGCGGATTTCCCAACCGAGCGCCGCTTCTGGTTCGATCCGCCGTTCCATTCCGGCCAGTCGGCGCTGATGCACAAGCAGCCGGACAATGTCTGGCGCATCGACCTGCAGCTCGGGCCCGACGCGGACGTCGCCGCCGAGCAGGATCCCGGCCGCGTGCGCGCGCGTATCGAGCGCATCGTCGGCGACCGGCCGTTCGAACTCGAATGGATATCGATCTACCGCTTCAATTGCCGTCGGCTCGACCGTTTCGTGCACGGGCGCGTGGTGTTTGTCGGCGACGCCGCGCACCAGGTGTCGCCGTTCGGCGCGCGCGGCGCCAATTCCGGCATCCAGGACGCCGAGAATCTCGCCTGGAAACTCGCCGCCGTGCTGAAGGGCGAGGCGGGGCCGACGCTGATCGATTCTTATGAGCGCGAGCGCACGCAGGCCGCGGACGAGAACATCGCGCATTCCACCCGCTCGACCGATTTCATCGCGCCGCATTCCTCCGCCGAGCACAAATTGCGCAATGCCGTGCTCGATCTCGCCGCCAAAGCGGACTTCGCCCGCCGCATGATCAATTCAGGCCGGCTGTCGGTGGCGACCGTCTACGACACGGCGTTGTCGACGCCGGACGAAGACGCGTTCAACGGCAGCGCGCGGCTCGGCGCGCCCGTGCCCGACGCGCCGGTCAAGACGCGCGCAGGCGAGGGGCATCTGTTGGAAAATCTCGCCGGCGAATTCACGCTGCTTTACGTGAAGGACGGCGCGCCGCCGAAGGTGCCGGGCGGCATCAAACTCGCCACCATCGGCGAGGACATTGCCGACAGCGACGGCAGCCTCGCCAAACGCTTCGATGCCACGCCCGGGGCGGCTTATCTGCTGCGCCCGGACCAGCACCTGTGCGCGCGCTGGCGGCACGTCGATCCCGGTAAAGTGGCGGCCGCGCGCAACCGAGCGTTGGGGAAACTGTGATGGCGAAACTCGTGACGCAATCGCAATTCGCCGAGCCGGATGCCGCCTATGTCACGCTGGTTGAGGCGCGTCGGGGCTTGAGCGACGAAGCTGCCGCCGATCTCGACACCAAGCTGGTGCTGATCCTCGCCAACCACATCGGCGATCTCGATGTGCTCAAGGAAGCCATCGCGCTGGCGAAGGCGGGGAAGTAGGGGCGCGCGTCAGCGCGTGCAGACGATGGCGACGAAGTTCTCGCACTTGCCGTTGCGGCAGCCGACGGCGGCACCGTGCGGGACGGCGCCGGTGATCTCGCTGCGCTCGACCTTTCGGTAATAGGCGGCCTGGCCGAATTTCTGGTCGCGGCAATAAGCGTTGGCCGCCGCGGCGCCGCATTTCTTGCCGCCCGCCAGACAGCGGTCGACGCCGTAACCGTCGGCGTCGTTGCCGATGATGAACATGTGCCGGTCGGCGGCCTGGGCCGCGCCGGCGAGGCCGATGAAGAGCACGATCGCGAGGCTGATCTTGGATGCGCGCATGACGAAGAGCCCGTTTGGCTGAAGGGCGCAGGTGCGGCGCGGCGCCCGAAAACCCTGTCAAAATAGGCGTAAAATCTTAAGGTGCGATTAACTCTGTCACACCGGCGAAGGGCGCCCGAAACGCCACCGGTTCGCGCGACGAGCGCGTTCGGGCTTGACGGAGCGAGCGAAAACTGAGCATTCTCCGGCGCATGAACGGCCTTAACCACATCTGCGGCATTTGCCGGGAGATTATTAGCTAGCGCACACGCTGGCTGCGGCCGTCTTTTCTCAATCGAGAACCCGATAAGACGCCCGGCCAGCGCGGCCGATGGGTGTCTATTGCCATGGAGTTCAAGCTCTACGATACGCTGACGCGCGAGAAGCGGGTGTTCACCCCACTCGATGCCGAACGCGTGCGCATGTATGTCTGCGGGCCGACGGTCTACGACTTCGCCCATATCGGCAATGCGCGCCCCGTGATCGTGTTCGACGTGTTGTTCCGGCTGCTGCGTCATCTCTATGGCGCGGACCACGTCACCTACGTGCGCAACATTACCGACGTCGACGACAAGATCAACGCGCGCGCGGCCGAGCGCGGCGTGCCGATCCAGGCAGTGACGCAAGAGACCTACACGAATTTCAAGGCAGACGTAGAAGCGCTCGCCTGCCTGCCGCCGACGGTGGAGCCACGCGCCACCGAGCACATCGCGGCGATGAAAGAGCTGATCGAGCGGCTGGTGAAGAACGGCTGCGCCTATGTCGCCGAGGACCACGTCCTGTTCAACGTCTCGGCGATGCCGGACTACGGCAAGCTGTCGAAGCGGCCGCTCGACGAGATGATCGCCGGCGCGCGCGTCGAGGTCGCGCCCTATAAGCGTGAGCCGACCGATTTCGTGCTGTGGAAGCCGTCGAAAGAGGGCGAGCCGGCCTGGGATTCGCCCGCCGGCATCAAGACGCCGGGCCGCCCGGGCTGGCACATCGAATGCTCGGCCATGGCCTGGAAGCATCTCGGCGAGACCTTCGACATCCACGGCGGCGGCATCGATCTGGTGTTTCCGCACCACGAGAACGAGATCGCGCAATCGCGCTGCGCCTTCCACACCAAGGTGATGGCGAACTACTGGATGCACAACGGCTTCCTGCAGGTGGAAGGCGAGAAGATGTCGAAGAGCCTCGGCAACTTCTTCACCATCCACGACCTGCTGGCCGACTGGCCGGGCGAGGTGCTGCGCCTCAACATGTTGCGCACGCAATACCGCCAGCCCATCGACTGGACCGTGAAGGGGCTCGAGGAAAGCAGCAAGATTCTGGATGGTTGGTACGACATCATTGGCGATGAAACCAATTCGAGCGGAACGCCCGATGCCGAGTTCATTGCCGCGTTGTGCGACGACCTCAATACGCCGCTGGCGATGACGCAGCTTCATCGTCTTGCCGGCGAAGCCCGTTCCGCTTCCGGGCCGGCGCAGGTCGAATTGAAGCGCTCGCTGCGGGCCTCCGGCATGCTGGCCGGCCTGCTCGGGCAGACGCGACGCAAGTTCATGCAGGCTTATCCGCGCCGCGCGGTCGTCGACGAAGCCAAGGTCACTTCGCTGATCGACGCCCGCGCGGAGGCGCGCAAGGCTAAGAACTTCGCCGAATCCGACCGTATCCGCGACGAGCTCGCCGCCATGGGCGTCGTGCTGAAAAACTCCAAGGACGGCACCACCTGGGAGATCGCGCGATGAGCGAGATGGCTTCGGGCGGTTGCCAGTGCGGCGCGGTGCGCTTTCGCGCTTCGCAGTTCGGCCGCCCTTCGATCTGTCATTGCCGTATGTGCCAGAAGGCGTTCGGCGGCTTTTTCGGCCCGCTGGTGACCGCGCACGATCTCGTTTGGATGCGCGGTACGCCGCACTACTTCGCCAGCTCGAATAAGGTCAAGCGTGGTTTCTGCGGCAACTGCGGTACGCCACTGACGTATGAATATGTTGGAGCGCCGGTTGAGGTCGCCATCGGGGCCTTCGACGATCCGGGCGTCGTCGCCCCGACGATTCAGGTCAATCCGACCGACAAGCTGCCGTTTTTTGACGAACTTTGCAGTCTGCCGTCGCGCCCGGACGGGACCGAACCGGAGGCCGAAGCCTACAAGGCCCTAATCGTCAGCTATCAGCATCCCGATCACGACACCGCCGAATGGCCGGCGAGGGGCGCCCGCTGATGGCCCAGGCGCATCCCAAACTGGCCATGCGGCCGTTCCTGCCGGCGGACGTGCCGGTGCTGAGCGAAATCTTCCGCGCCTCGGTCGCCGATCTCACCGGCGACGACTACACCGAGGCGCAGCAGCAGGCCTGGGCCGCGAGCCTCGACGACGACGTCGCCTTCGCCAAGCGGCTCGGTCAACAACTGACATTGATTGCGACGATGGAAGGCTCGGCCGTCGGCTTTGCCTCGCTTGCCGGCGAGGACAAGATCGACCTGCTCTATGTGCATCCGGCCGCGGCCGGCCAGGGCGTCGGCGCCATGCTGGTCGATGCATTGGAAAAGCTTGCCGGCTCGCGCGGCGCCGCCAAGCTGATCGTCGATGCCAGCGATACCGCGCAAGGCTTCTTCCAGAAGCGCGGCTATGTCGCGCAACAGCGCAACAGCGTCACGGTCGGCGGCGAATGGCTCGCCAACACCACCATGCACAAACAGCTTGCCCCCCGGGAGGCCTCATGAAAAAGCCCGACACGCCGTTTCCGCGCCACTGGCTCTACTACATTGCGCTCAAGCTCGGCCTTTTGATCGCGGCCGTTCTGATCGCTCTCTACGTCTTCTATCGGATGGCGTGACGGGACAACAGGAGAGTAGATCCATGAAGCGCCACCACATCATCGTTGCCAGCGTCGCGATCGTCGTCGCCATCGCTCTGCTTGCGAACTACTATCTCTGGTGAAAGCGTCATGGCCCAAGAACGCCTAAAGGAACGCCTCTATCTCTTCGACACCACGCTGCGCGACGGCGCGCAGACCAACGGCGTCGACTTCACGCTCGGCGACAAGGTCGCGATCGCAGCGATGCTCGACGGGCTCGGCATCGATTATGTCGAGGGCGGCTATCCCGGCGCCAACCCGACAGACACCGAACTGTTCGCGGCCGATCGGGGGCTGAAGCACGCCACCTTCACCGCCTTCGGCATGACGCGCCGGCCCGGCCGCTCGGCCTCCAACGATCCGGGCTTGGCCGCGCTGCTGGAAGCGAAGGCCGGCGCCATCTGCTTCGTCGCCAAGGCATGGGATTATCACGTCAAGGTCGCGCTCGAGACCACCGGCGAGGAGAACCTCGCGTCCATCCGCGACAGCGTGCGCGCGGCCAAGGCCAAGGGGCGGGAAGTGCTGCTCGACTGCGAGCATTTCTTCGACGGTTACAAGGCCAATTCGGACTATGCGCTGAGCTGCGCCAAGGCGGCCTATGAAGAGGGCGCACGCTGGGTCGTGCTGTGCGACACCAATGGCGGCACGCTGCCGCACGAGGTGGAGACGATCGTCGGCGCGGTGTGCAAGGCGGTCCCCGGCGACCATGTCGCCATCCACGCCCACAACGACACCGAACAGGCGGTGGCCAATTCCTTCGCCGCGGTGCGCGCCGGCGCCCGCCAGATCCAGGGCACGCTCAACGGCCTGGGCGAGCGCTGCGGCAACGCCAATCTGGTTTCCATCATCCCGACGCTAAAGTTGAAGCCGGAATACGCGCAATGCTTCGAGATCGGCGTCAGCGACGCGCAGCTCGCAAAGCTGTCGCATGTCTCACACGCACTCGATGAGCGGCTCAACCGCGCGTCCGATCGCCACGCGCCCTACGTCGGCGAGAGCGCCTTTGCCACCAAGGCCGGCATTCATGCCTCTGCCATCGCCAAGGACCCGGCCACCTACGAGCACGTCATGCCGGAAGCGGTCGGCAATCGCCGCCGCGTGCTGGTGTCGGAGCAGGCCGGCAAGTCCAATGTGCTGGCCGAGCTCGAGCGCATCGGCCTGAAAGTGGATAAGAACGATGCCCGCATCGGCCGGCTGCTCGAACTGGTCAAGGAGCGTGAGACCATCGGCTATGCCTATGAGGCGGCGGATGCGTCGTTCGAGCTGCTGGCGCGCCGCACGCTCGGCACGGTGCCGAACTACTTCGACGTCACCCAGTTCGATGTGAACGTGGAGCAGCGCTACAACGCCAAGGGCGAGCGCGTCACCGTCACCCTGGCGGTGGTGAAGGTGAAGGTCGGCAACGAGAACACCATCTCGGCGGCGGAAGGCAACGGCCCGGTCAACGCGCTCGATCAGGCGCTGCGCAAGGACCTCGGCAAGTACCAGAAATATATCGAAGGGTTGAAGCTGACCGATTATCGCGTGCGTATCCTCAACGCCGGGACCGAGGCGGTGACACGGGTGTTGATTGAGAGCGAAGACGAGCAGGGCGAGCACTGGAGCACGGTCGGCGTGTCGTCCAACGTGATCGACGCCTCGTTCCAGGCGCTGATGGATTCCATCGTCTACAAGCTGGTGAAATCGGGCGCGCCGGCGTGATGCATTCTTTCCTGTCCCGTGTGCGGGGATAGTGAACAGGCAGGGCCATGATCGATCACGTCTCCGTCGCCGTGCGCGATCTTGCAGCCGCAACACGTTTCTATGAATCGGTGCTGGCTGCGCTCGGCTTCGCCAAGCTGGAAACGCGCCCGGCCACCGTCGGTTTCGGCAAGAAGTACCCCGAGTTCTGGATCAACCTGCGCGCTGATCTGGCGCAACTGCCGGAAAATTCTGGCGCGCATGTCTGTTTCCGTGCCCGCAGCACGGATCTGGTCGATGCGTTTCACGAGGCCGCGCTTGCGGCGGGCGGCACCTCCGACGGCGCGCCGGGCCTACGCCCGCAGCACGGGGAGGGTTACTACGCCGCCTTCATCCGCGACCCCGACGGCAACCGCATCGAGGCGGTAACGTTCGTCGGCGCGCCGGACAAAGCCTAAAGCTTGTCCGGGTCCGCGGTCGTCATCTCCTTGGTCTCGTCCGGCACGGCTTCCGCCGCCTGCTCCAGCATCGGCAGAATGTCGGTGACCTTGTCGGCCACCAGCAGATTGAAGCTGAATTCGCTGCGGATAAATTCGAGCTTCTTCATGTGGTCGATGAGCGCGCGCAGCGGCTCCCAGAATCCGCCGATATTGGCAGCCAGCACCGGCTTCTTGTGGCGGCCGAGCTGGGCCCAGGTCAGTTGCTCGACCAGTTCCTCAAGGGTGCCGATCCCGCCGGGCAGGGCCACGAAGGCGTCGGCGCGTTCGAACATCTCACGCTTGCGCTCGTGCATGTCGCGGGTGACGATCAGGTCCGGCACGCGCTTGTTGGCATGCTCGCGGGCCGCCAGGAACTCGGGGATGATGCCGGTCACCGTGCCGCCATGCTCGAGCACGGTATTGGCAACCTCGCCCATCAAGCCGTCGCCGCCGCCGCCGTAGACCAGGCCGATGCCGTTCTCGGCGAGGATCTGGCCGAAGGCGCGGGCGCTTTCGATGTAAGCGGGGTCGGTTCCCGGACCGGACCCGCAATAGACGCAGACGGTCCGAATTTTGCTCATTTTTTCCATTTTGTTCATGCACAAGGATTTGCGCCGGGTCGGCGCAACCGTCAAGCCAGGGCGCGGAATAGCCTCTATGGGCAGCAATCATGCCGCCGACGGGGTGATTATCGGCCGGAATCCGCCTATATGACGCTCGATACGATAGCTGCGGCGGCGCGACGGCGCGCATGCCGCTTTTTCCGGGCCCTTCATGTCTCCACACTACCGCCACCAGCCGCCTGACGAATCGTCCAGCGTCTCCGCCAGCCGCGGGGCGCTGTTGGCGACCATCGTGCATCTGTGGCCCTATATCTGGCCGTCGGACCGGCACGACCTGAAGCTGCGCGTCATGGGCGCCATGGTGCTGCTGGTGGCCGCCAAGTTCGCCACCATCGCGGTGCCCTTCACCTTCAAATATGCCATCGACGCGCTGACCGGCAGTCCGAGCGCGCCCGCGCCGGTCGCGGGCTGGATGACCTGGGTGGTGGCCGCGCCGATCGCCATGACGATCGCCTATGGCGGCATGCGCATGCTGATGGCGGCCCTGCAGCAAGGGCGCGACGCCGTCTTCGCCAAGGTGGCGATGTACGCGGTGCGCCGGCTGGCGTTCCGCACCTTCGTGCACATGCACGAGCTGTCGCTGCGCTTCCATCTCGAGCGCAAGACCGGCGGCCTGACCCGCGTGCTGGAGCGCGGCCGCAACGCCATCGAGACCATCGTGCGCATGGTCATCCTGCAGCTGGCGCCGACCATCATCGAGGTGACGCTGGTCGCCGTCGTGCTCATGTTTCATTTCGACTGGCGCTACGTGGTGGTGATCGTCGGGGCCGTCGCGCTCTACCTGGCCTGGACCTACAACGCCACCGAATGGCGCATCGGCATCCGCCGCAAGATGAACGACAGCGACACCGACGCCAACGTCAAGGCGATCGATTCGCTGCTCAACTACGAGACGGTGAAGTATTTCAGCGCCGAGCAGCGCGAGGCCGCCCGCTACGACCGCGCCATGGCGCGCTACGAGGACGCAAGCGTCCAGTCCTATATCTCGCTCAACGTGCTCAACGCCGGGCAGGCGATCATCTACACCGTGGGGCTCGCCACGGCCATGGTGATGTGCGCCTACGAGGTGCGCGCCGGCACCAAGACCATCGGCGATTTCGTGCTGATCAACGCCATGATGATCCAGCTCTACCAGCCGCTCAACTTCATGGGCATGGTCTACCGCGAGATCAAGCAGGCGGTGACCGACATCGAGAACATGTTCGCGATCTTGGGGCGGCCGCCCGAGATCGAGGACCGGCCCGGCGCGCGCCCGCTCGCGGTCGCGAACGGCACCGTCAAGTTCGAGGACGTCGCCTTCGCCTACGATCCCGAGCGGCGCATCCTCAACGGCATCAGCTTCGAGGTGCCGGCCGGCAAGACGGTGGCCGTGGTGGGGCCCTCCGGCGCCGGCAAGTCGACCATCTCGCGGTTGCTGTTCCGCTTTTACGATCTGTCGGGCGGCCGCATCCTGATCGACGGCCAGGATATTTCGCACGTCACGCAAAAATCGCTACGCGAGACCATCGGCATGGTGCCGCAGGACACCGTGCTGTTCAACGACACCATCCGCTACAACATCCGCTACGGGCGCTGGGAAGCGACCGACGCCGAGGTGGAGGAGGCCGCAAAGCTGGCGCAGATCGACCATTTCATCCGGCTGTCGCCCAAGGGCTACGAGACCGAGGTGGGCGAGCGCGGCCTGAAGCTGTCCGGCGGCGAGAAGCAGCGCGTGGCCATCGCCCGCACCATCCTGAAAAGCCCGCCGATCCTGGTGCTGGACGAGGCGACCTCCGCGCTCGATAGCCACACCGAGAAGGAGATCCAGGACGCGCTCGAACGGGTGTCGACCGGCCGCACCACTTTGGTGATCGCGCACCGGCTTTCCACCATCGTCGGCGCCGATGAGATCATCGTGCTCGACCAGGGCGAGATCGTCGAGCGCGGCACCCACTACGCG
Source organism: uncultured Pseudomonadota bacterium (assembly GCA_963829785.1). Classification (GTDB taxonomy): domain Bacteria; phylum Pseudomonadota; class Alphaproteobacteria; order Rhizobiales; family Xanthobacteraceae; genus Pseudolabrys. Next base: position 177,818 of record CAWHJZ010000048.1, read on the forward strand.
CTGCTGGCCAAGGATGGCTTGTACGCCAGCATGTGGAACCGGCAGCGCGAGGCCGAGGAAGCGCGCGAGCGGCTTGCCCTCACCGGCGAAGAGCCGGTGGCGCCCAACCGCAACCCGCCCGAGGTGCCGGAGGATGAGCTTCCGGTGCCGTCGGTTTCGTCGGCGCCCGACGACATCCCCGCCGACGCGGCAGAATAGGGACTTGATTCTGCGCCGGTTCACGTCACTGTTCCCTGCGATGCCGGACCGATTCATGCTTTTTGACCCTTCCACCACACTCCCGCACGCCAAGCGGGCAAACCCGCCGCGGCGCTAACCTTCCATGTCCATCGCCCAGTCCATCCGCCAGCAGTTCGTGCCGATCACGCCCGAGGGCTATCCGTTCATCGGCGCCTTCGCGCTGATCAGCCTGATCCTGTTCTGGCTGTGGACGCCGCTCGGCTGGATCGGCGCGGTGCTGACGCTGTGGTGCATCTATTTCTTTCGCGATCCGCCGCGGGTGACGCCGGTGCGCGAGGGGCTGGTGGTGGCGCCGGCCGACGGCCAGGTGAGCCAGATCACCACGGCGCCGCCGCCGCACGAGCTCGGCCTCGGCGACAAGCCGCTGCCGCGCGTCTCGATCTTCATGAGCGTATTCAACTGCCACGTTAACCGCAGCCCGGTGGCGGGGCAGGTCGAGAAGATCATCTACCAGCCGGGGAAATTCCTGAACGCCGACCTCGACAAGGCCAGCGTCGACAACGAACGCAACTCGCTGGTGATCGCCACCGCCGGTACCCGCATCGCGGTGGTGCAGATCGCCGGCCTGGTCGCCCGCCGCATCGTCTGTTTCGTTAAAGAAGGCCAGCCGGTCGGGGCAGGCGAGCGCTTCGGCATGATCCGCTTCGGTTCGCGGCTCGACGTTTATCTGCCGCCCGATACAGCCCCGCTGGTGGCGGTCGGCCAGACCGCAACCGCCGGCGAGACCGTGCTGGCCGACCTGAACGGGAGCGACGCCGGACGGGCCTTCCGCAGCGGCTAAGGCCGCCTATTCATGCGTTAACGGTGTCCGTTCATTAACCGGCCCGGAACTTGGCGCTTTTGCCGCCATGGCGGGTTAACCGGGAAGGCTCTATATTGGGGCCATGGTCTTTCCGCCCTTCGATCCGACGCCGCAGCAGTCGCGCAACCGCCGTTTCAAGCCGATCCCGGTACGGCTGCTGCTGCCCAACCTGATCACGCTGCTCGCGCTGTGCGCGGGGCTGACCGCCATCCGCATGGCGGTGGAGAACCGGCTCGAATTGGCGCTCGCCGCGATCGTGTTCGCCGCGGCGCTCGACGGCGTCGACGGGCGGGTCGCGCGCATGCTCAAGGGCACCTCGCGCTTCGGCGCCGAGCTCGACAGCCTGGCCGACTTCGTCAACTTCGGCGTGGCGCCGGCGCTGATCCTGTATTTCTGGGGACTGCACGACCTGAAATCCGCGGGCTGGATCGTCGCGCTGGTGTTCGCGATCTGCGGCGGCCTGCGTCTGGCGCGTTTCAACGTGATGATCGACGACCCCGACAAGCCGGCCTGGGCGGGCAACTTCTTCACCGGCATTCCGGCGCCGGCCGGCGCCATCACGGTGCTGCTGCCGATCTACCTCAACTTCCTTGGGTTGGCGGAGAACCTGCTGACCGTCTGGTTCACCTTCGTCTATACGCTGGCGATCGCGCTGCTGATGGTGTCGCGGCTGCCGGTGTTTTCCGGCAAGCGCGTCGGCAAACGGGTGGCGCCCGAGATGGTGCTGCCGCTGTTCGTGGTGGCGGTGCTGATCGTCGCGCTCCTGATCAGCTACCCGTGGGAAGTGCTGACCGCCGGCACGCTGGTCTATCTCGCCTTCCTGCCGGTCGGCGTGTGGTCGTATCGCCAATATCAGCGCAAGGATGCCGCGGCGGCCGCCGCGGGCGAGGGCGCCGCTTCGACGCAAGCGCCGCCGACGGCGCCTTACGCTGGCGAAGCCGGCCGCGACGACGACGACCGCCCGGCGCGGCTGAACTGATTTCGCGGACCGCTTGACCGCCATGCCGCGCGCCGCCCGCGTTATCGCCGCCGCCGACAGCCGCGAGCGACCGGTCACCGACACCCTCATCCTCGACTACGCCCAACGCAGCGCCGGCGCCTTCAGTGCAACGGGCCTCAAAGGCGGCACCTTCGATCTTGCCCTCGACAAGCCGGGGCGCTTGCGCACCGACGACCTGCTCGAGCTCGACGACGGCACGCTCTTGGAAGTCGTGGCGGCGGCCGAGCCGCTGATCGAGGCGCGCGCCGCCGATCTGTCCGGGCTGATGCGGCTGGCCTGGCATCTCGGCGACCGCCATGTGCCGGTGCAAGTGTTGCCGAACCGGGTGCGGCTGCGGCGCGAGGCCACGCTCGAAAGCCTGCTGCGAACGCTCGGCGCCAAGCTCACGATGATCGATGCGCCGTTCGAGCCGGAAGGCGGCGCTTACGCAGGCTCGCACGGGCACGGGCATCATCATGATCACGATCACCATGATCATGGGCACCATCATCACGATCACTGAGGGTTCGGTCCGGGCATCACGCGCCGCTCGTGTCGGCGCGAAAGCGGGCAGCCAGTTCGTCGAGCAGGATCAAAGGACTATATCCATTCGATGGTATCGCGATCCGGAGGCCCGGGCGCGCCGGCGCGCCCGCAATCCACAGGAGGCCATCATGTTGTCTTCGGTCTTCTGCCGGGACGCGGGCTAGGCTAGCATCGGGCGACAGTCCGAGGGGGACCGTAACCGTGCGCGTGGGTCGTATCCTGAGTTTGCTGGGCGCCGCCCTGGCGGTATCCGCTTGTGTGAGCACCGGTAGCACCGGTTCCAGCAGCGATCTGAGCTCGACCTACATCGACCGTTACGCCAGGCCCAATCCCACGCCCGCCGCTTTCACCGAATGCCATGGTTTCGGCTGCGCCGAGGTTTCGAGCGTTTCCCTGAGCCGGCAGCAGTGGCGGCGCGTTGCCGCGGTCTTCCATCCGCGCGCCGCCAATGCGCGGGCCGAGCGGCGGCAGATCGCGCATGCGATCGCGCTCATGCAGCGCCTGGTCGGGGCGCAGACCGGCACCGGCGTCCACCAGTGGACGCATCAGAACATGTATATCAAACCCAATTTCGGCGACCCGACGCAGCTCGACTGCATCGACGAGGCGGTCAATACCTATACCTACATGACCATGATGGAGCGCGCCCATCTGTTCCGTTTCCACCGGGTGGCGGAACTGGCCTATGCCGGCCTGCCGACCGACGCCAACCCGCGCAACGGCGCCGCCATACAGGAAAAGGCGAGCGGCGAATATTTCGTCGTCGATCCGAGCCTGGTGGATTTCGCCGTGCCGCCGCCGGTCATCCCGCTGAAGGTGTGGACGGGGTCGTGGCCGCCGAAGATTTCGGCGAACGAGGCGAGCGACAAGACGCGCGGGTAACGCGCGCCGCGGCCGCTCAATGCGTGCCGAGCGGATAGCCGGGCATCAGATCGTAGGGATGTCCCCAGCCGGGCAGCGCCTTGACGCGGTCGAGCCAGGCGGCAATCGCCGGATGCTCCTTGGCGATGTCGAAGCCATATTCGTCGGCCGGATAATAGAGATACGCCGTCATCGAAATGTCGGCGATGGTTGGCCGTTCCGCCACCAGGAACTTGCGGCCGGTGAGCCGCTTCTCGACCACCGCGAGCGCGCCGTCGATGCGCCCCTTCATGAAATCCATCACCGCGGGATCGGGCGGCTTCGGCGCGAAGTTCTTCAGGAAGCGATACGGCCCGAGAAAGCCGTTGACCTTCTGGTTGTCGAAGATGATCCAGCGCAGAACTTCCAGCTTCTCATCCTCGCCATCCGGTTTGAACTTGCCGGTGAGGTCGGCGAGATAAGTGAGGATCACGCCCGACTGGCTCAGCGGCTTGCGGCCGCCATGCACCAGCACCGGCACTTCGCCCATCTCGTTGATGGTCTCGCGATAGTCCGGCTTGCGCGTGGCGCCGGCGGCGAAGAAGTCGACCCAGATCGGCTCCCAATCGGCGCCGATCAGGTTGAGCATCAACGCGGCGCGGTAGGCGTTGCCGGACTGCGCGAAACAGTAGAGCTGGAATTCTGCCATGATGACCCCGATTGAAGTGAGGGAAAGCGTGAGAGCGTCACCGGCCGGCCGGCATTCGAGTTTCCGGTGAAGCGGCCGCCGGCGAGTTGCAGCTCGGCCAGCGGGTTCATTTGATAATCGTCGATGGTGAGCTGGCCGTCCTTGGCCAGCTGCCAGTGGCGGGCGGTGAAGAATTGGCCGGGGCAGCCGCCTTCCGGCTGGATGGCGCCGGTCTGGATGCCGGGCCCGCCGCCGAAATGCATGCCGCAGGACGGCGAACCGGGCACCGCCAGCCGCCAGCGGCCGGCCATGTCGACCGCCACGGCCGGTGCCGGCGGCGCGGGAGCCTCACCCAAGGATAGTTGCTGGCCCGCGCAAGCCCCCAGCGTCAATCCGATCACAAGCCCCCCAGCGATGCGAAGTCCCTTCATGCCAGACGGCTTCCTTACTTCATGGTCGGGATGACGAATTGCGCGCCTTCCTTCTGGCCCTGCGGCCAGCGCGACGTCACGGTCTTGGTCTTGGTGTAGAAGCGGATCGAATCCGGGCCGTGCTGGTTGAGATCGCCGAAGCCGGAACGCTTCCAGCCGCCGAAGGTGTAGTAGGAGAGGGGAACGGGAATGGCGAAGTTCACGCCCACCATGCCGACCTCCACGCGCTTCACGAAGTCGCGCGCGGTGTCGCCGTCGCGGGTAAAGATGGCGACGCCGTTGCCGTATTCGTGGTCGGTCGGCAGGCGCACCGCTTCCTCGTAGTCCTTGGCGCGCACCACCGACAGCACCGGTCCGAAGATCTCATCCTTGTAGATCTTCATGTCGGGCGTCACCTCGTCGAACAGGCAGCCGCCCATGAAGAAGCCCTTCTCGTAGCCCTGCATCTTGAAGTCGCGGCCGTCGACCCTGAGCTTGGCGCCTTCCTTGATGCCGATGTCGACATAATCACGGACTCGATTAAGCGCGGCCTGCGTCACCAGCGGGCCGTAGTCGGCCTTGTCGTCATGCGAGGGGCCGATTTTGAGGCTCTCCACGCGCGGGATCAGTTTTTCCATGAGCGCGTCGGCGGTCTTCTGGCCGACCGGCACGGCGACCGAAATCGCCATGCAGCGCTCGCCGGCCGAACCGTAGCCGGCGCCGATCAGGGCGTCGACCGCCTGGTCCATGTCGGCGTCGGGCATCACGATCATGTGATTCTTGGCGCCGCCGAAGCACTGCACGCGCTTCCCGTTGGCGCAGCCGGTGGCGTAGATGTATTCCGCAATCGCAGATGAGCCGACGAAACCGACGGCCTGGATGCGGCGGTCGTTGAGGATGGTATCGACCGCTTCCTTATCGCCGTTGACCACGTTGAGCACGCCTTCCGGCAGGCCGGCTTCCAGGAACAACTCGGCGATGCGCATCGGTACCGACGGGTCGCGCTCGGACGGCTTCATGATGAAGGCGTTGCCGCAGGCCAGCGCCGGCGCGCATTTCCACAGCGGGATCATGGCCGGGAAGTTGAACGGGGTGATGCCGGCGACGACGCCGAGCGGCTGGCGCATGGAATAGAGGTCGATGCCGGGGCCGGCGGCTTCGGTGTATTCGCCCTTCATCAGGTGCGGGATGCCGCAGGCGAATTCCACCACTTCGAGCCCGCGCTGCACGTCGCCGCGCGCGTCGGGGACGGTCTTGCCGTGCTCGGAGGACAGGAGCTTGGCCAGGTTCTCGTAGTCCTTGTTGGCGAGCTCGAGGAATTTCATCATCACGCGGGCGCGCCGCTGCGGGTTGGTGTTGGCCCAGCCGACTTGGGCGGCCTCCGCCACGGCGATGGCGTGCTCGACCTCCGAATGCTTGGCGAGTGCCACCTTGGCCTGCACCTCGCCGGTATTGGGGTCGAAAACGTCGCCGAAGCGCCCGGAGGTCCCCTTCACCTCCTTACCGCCGATGAAATGTCCGATTTCACGCATGGAATTTTCCTCCGAAATTCAGGGGCCCTTGGGGGGACCGGGGCGGGTCTGCCCGCATTTGGGGCGATTCTGGCAGCTTTTGGCCGTCCGGTCACGGGGCGCCGGCAATTCAAGGCTTCACGCTCGGTTAGGCTTTACCCCTCCTTAACAGCGCCAGTCTAGGGTTCAGGTCATTGCAAGGGTGTGGCGCTTGCGGCAGCCGCCGGCGTGTGGAGTGAGTCATGGATTTCGCGACAGGTCTGGGTCTCCTGGCAGGCATCACAGTCGTCTCCGTCGTGATCCTGATGGGCGGCGACTTGGAGATGTTTGTCAGCGAACATGCAATGGTCGTCGTTTTCGGCGGCTCGTTCGCCGCCACGCTGATCCGCTTCCCATTTTCCTCCTTCATTCACGGGGTGCCGCTCGGCGCCAAGTTCGCCTTCTCCCTGCGCCGCATGAGCCAGCGCGAGCTGGTCGAGGAGATCGCGGGGCTGGCCGAGATCGCCCGCAAGGAAGGCCCGATGGGGCTGGAAAAGGTCGAAATCGACGATCCGTTCCTCGCCAAGGGCGTCCGCTTTGTCGCCGACGGTTACGACACCAACTTCATCCGCGACAATCTCGAGCGCGACCGCGACAACTTCCTGACCCATCTCGACGAAGGTTCGAAGGTCTACCGCGCCATCGGCGACTGTGCGCCGGCTTTCGGCATGATCGGCACGCTGATCGGCATGGTGCAGATGTTCGCCAACATGACCGACCCGTCCAAGCTCGGTCCCTTCATGGCGACCGCGCTGCTGGCGACCTTCTACGGCGCCGCGCTCGCCAACGTGTTCTGTCTGCCGATCGCCGACAAGCTGCACGTCAAGCTGATCGACGAGGAAGTCAATCGCACGCTGATCATCGACGGCATCCTGATGATCCGCGACGCCAAGAGCCCGACCTTGGTGCGCGAGATGTTGCTCGCCTATCTGCCGGAAAAACATCGCCACGGCGAAGACGATTACGAGGACGGGGCAGAGGAGGAGGCGGTGCCGGCGTAAAGGCCGGGACCGCCGCGACAGCCCATGGCACGACGCAGGGAAGCCCACGGCGGCGGTCACGGCTGGTTCGTGACCTTCGCGGACCTAATGGGGCTCTTGGTCAGCTTCTTCGTGATGCTGGTCGCGTTCTCGACGCAGGACCAGGCCAAGCTGCAGGTGGTCGCCGGCTCCATGCGCGACGCCTTCGGTGTGCAGGACAAGGTGCGCTATTCCGGCGTCATCGAGGTGCTCGGCCTGCCGACGCGGCCCAAGCTGAAGAACGCCGCCCAGATCGACCCGTCGGAAGCCTCCGCCACGCCGTCGCCGAACGAGCACAACCATCAGCGCACCTATGGCGCGCGCTTCAAGAAAGACCGCGCCTTTTCGCTCGCCGCCGCCTCGCTGCGCCAGGCGATGCAGGAATTGCCGGACATCACGCAGGCCTCCAAGCACATCATGTTCGAGGAGACCAAGGACGGGCTGAATATCGAGATCGTCGATCAGGACGGCCGCTCGATGTTCGAGGCCGGCGCCAAGGAGCCATTGCCGCGCACCCGCCGGCTGATCGCGGCGCTGGCGCCGCAGCTCAAGGCGATGCCGTTCCGCCTCTCGATCGTCGGCCACACCGCCTCCAGCAAGGTCCCGCCGCGGCCCGGCTATGGGCCGTGGGAGCTCTCCGCCGACCGCGCCAACGCGGTGCGTGAAATCCTGGCGGCGCAGGGGGTGCCGAACGGGCACATCTTCGAGGTGGCCGGCAAGGCCGACACCCAGCCGCTGTTTCCGGACAACCCCTATATGGCGCCCAACCGCCGGGTGACGATCACCCTGATGCGGGAAGCGCCGCCGATCCCCCCTGATCTGACCCCTTGAATCGCCTAATATGACGGTCCGCCGGGGAGTTCCGGGGCATTTGGCCGTGGAGAAAGGCCGGTATTGCCTCCTGCGTCGCCGTGATATAGAGCGCGCCTTCCAGTGCGGTAAATTTGACGCTCGTTCCATGATTTGCCGCGAGTCCAGTAACGACCTTCAAATCCCATACCGCGCCGGAATCATGAAGTTGCTAATGTCCTCGCGAATCCGAAGTTCGTACGGAGCAAGCTGAATAATCTGACGAACATCGGAATCGGACCACTCGTCGCAGGCGGGACCCGAACAAGCACAATGAGTGATGGTTTGAACGCCAGTCCGGCTTCCGCCGAAGCCACTTCGGGTCAAGAGGAGACCCGTTCGAGCTTCCTGGCTCTGTCGCTCGGCAGCGTCGGGGTGGTCTACGGCGACATCGGCACCAGCCCGCTCTATGGCCTGCGCGAGGCGGTGATCGCGGCCGCCAACAACCACGCGGTGACGCGCGGCATCGTGCTCGGCGTGCTGTCATTGATCCTGTGGGCGCTGTTGATCACGGTGACCGCGAAATACGTGCTGATCCTGCTGCGCGCCGACAACAACGGGGAGGGCGGCACGCTCTCGCTGACGGCCCTGGCGAGCCGTGCTCTCGGGCGGCGCACCACGCTCGTGTTCATCGTCGGCATCATCGGCGCCTCGATGTTCCTCGGCGATTCGATGATCACGCCGGCGATCTCGGTGCTCTCGGCGGTGGAAGGTTTGAAGCTCGCCAGCCCCGCCTTCGCCGAATACGTGGTGCCGCTGGCGGTGGTGATCCTGATCGCGCTGTTCGCCGCGCAGAGTCACGGCACCGCCAAGGTGGCCTCGTTCTTCGGGCCGATCATGGTGGTGTGGTTCATCTCGCTGGCGATCGTCGGCGCGTTGCACATCAGCGACGACCCGACGGTGCTCTATGCCATCAACCCGCTGTACGGCGTCGAATTCCTGCTTAATCACGGCGTCATCGGCCTGGTGACGCTGGGCGCGGTGTTCTTGTGCGTTACCGGCGGCGAGGCGCTCTATGCCGACCTCGGCCATTTCGGGCGCAAGCCGATCCAGACCGCGTGGCTGTGCCTGGTGCTGCCGGCGCTGCTGATCAATTATTTTGGCCAAGGGGCGAAAGTGCTGGCCGACCCGGCGGCGATCGAAAATCCGTTCTACCGCATGGTGCCGGATGCGGTGCTGCTGCCGATGATCGTGCTCGCCACCGTGGCGACCGTGATCGCCAGCCAGGCGGTGATCACCGGCGCCTATTCGCTGGTGCATCAGGCGATCCAGCTCGGTCTCTTGCCGCGGCTCGCTATCCTGCACACGTCTGCGTCGCATGTCGGGCAGATCTACATCCCGCGCGTCACCATCGCGCTGCTGGTCGGCGTCTTGATGCTGGTCGGCCTGTTCCGCACGTCGAGTTCGCTCGCCTCCGCCTACGGCATCGCGGTCGTGACCACCATGGTAGTGGACGGGGTGCTCGCCTTCATTGTCATATGGAAATTGTGGCACTGGAAGCTGTGGCAAGCGGCTGCTCTGATCGTGCCGTTCTTCGTGGTCGACGTCACCTTCTTCTCGGCCAATATCCTCAAGCTGTTCGAGGGCGCCTGGGTGCCGTTGCTGTTCGGCGCCACCATGGTGCTGATCATCGTGACCTGGCGACGCGGCACCGCGCTGCTCATCAACAAGACGCGGCGCACCGAGGTGCCGCTGGAAACGCTGTTCCGCAATCTGGAGAAGAAGCCGCCGCATTTCGTGCCCGGCACCGCGGTGTTCCTGACCAGCGATCCGGAATTCTCACCCACCGCGCTGCTGCACAATCTCAAGCACAACAAGGTGCTGCACGAGCAGAACGTGATCCTCACCGTGATCACCGCCGATACGCCGCGCGTGCCGGAGGAGGACCGCGTCAAGATCACCCCGCTGTCGGAGCATTTCTCACGGGTGTCGCTGAAGTTCGGCTACATGGAGCAGCCCAACGTGCCGAAGGCGCTGGCGATCGCGCGCAAGCACGGCTGGCAGTTCGACATCATGTCGACCTCGTTCTTCCTGTCGCGGCGCTCGCTGAAACCCTCGCCGCAGTCGGGCATGCCGGGCTGGCAGGACCACCTGTTCATCGGGCTCGCGCGTTCGGCGAGCGACGCCACCGACTTCTTCCAGATCCCCACCGGACGGGTGGTGGAAGTCGGCACGCAGGTGGCGGTGTAAGCGCGGCTTCCGACGAACCAAAATGAACATTGCCCAATTGATTGTGCTCGCCCTCGGCTTCGGGCTGAGCCAGGCCTTTCGGACCGTTCCCACCATCATGGCGAATGGCATTTCATCCGATCTGCATGTCGGGCCGACGCAATTGGCGCTCTTCGGCAGCGCCTTTCATTACACGTTCGCGGTGATGCAAATTCCCGTCGGTATCGCGCTCGATACCTTCGGCCCGCGGCGCACAGTGGTCACACTGTCGTGGCTGACGCTCGCGGGAAGCCTGCTCGGTGCGTTCGCCCCGAGCCTGCCGACCCTGATCTTCGCACAGGCGCTGGTTGGGGCAGGCTGCGCACCGGCGCTGATGGCTTCGATGGTGTTCATCTCCCGCCATTGGCCGGCGAGCCGCTTCGCCAGCATTTCCGGCGTCGTCCTGGCGGCTGGCGGCGGCGGCCTGCTGGTCACGAGCACGCCGTTGGCTTGGGTGGTCGAGACCTGGTCGTGGCGCGCCGGCTTCCTGACGCTCGCCGTGGCCTGGGCCTTGGTCACTGTGGTGGCATTGCTCGTGCTCGAACGAGATGCGCCGCGCAAATCGGCGAACTTGTTGCATGACGTCGCGCAGGCTTTCGCGGGCTTGCGCGTCGTGTTCGTCGGGCGGCGGGCAGTGGCGCTGATGTCGCTCGGACTCGTGAGTTATGGCGCCACGATTACAATCCGCGGACTGTGGCTCGTGCCGATGCTGGTCGAGAGGCACGGCCTGTCGTTGATCTCTGCTGGCAACGTCGCGCTCTTTGTCTCGATCGGTATGGTCGTCGCACCGGCCATCGTCGGGCGTCTCGATCCCGGCGATGCGCGCCGCCGTTGGGTGATCGGCATCTTGGCCTACGCACTGGGCCTGACTATCGTCGCGCTGGCGTTCTCCGGCGAGCAGCCGGCCTGGGTCGACATCGCGCTCTGCGTGCTGTTCTCCGTGCTCTCGGCCTATTTCGTGCTCGCCTATTCCGAGGTGCGCAGCTCATATCCGCCCGAGCTCGTGGGGCGGGGCCTCACTGGCTTCAACATGGTGATGTTCTTCGGCGCGGCGCTCGCACAGTCGATCTCAGGCATCATTGCCACGGCGGCGCAGGCGCGCGGCTGGAACGGGATCGATGCGGTTCTTATCTTCCTTGCGGTTTCGCTGATGCTGGGCACCACCGGATTCGTCTTTTTGGTGGGGAAGGGGCGGGCGGTGCAACACGCCGTCGGCATTCCTCTCGATTCTTGAATGTGTTGAGGCGCCGCCATCCCGCCGGTGACGGCTCAAAAGATACGTGCGGGGCGTCCGGATTCCCGCTAAAACCGCGGCGCCGGACAAGGGATTTTTGCGTCAGATGGCCGAGAAGATGCCGCGCGCCGATGAGGTGACCAACCTGACCCCCGACGAGGTGGCGCAAGGGCTGCGCGAGGGGCGCATGCTGCTGGTCGACGTGCGCGAGCCGAACGAAACCGCGGTGGAGAGCTATCCGGAAGGGGTGGTCGTGCCGCTGTCGCGCTTCGACCCCGCCGCCATTCCCGACCCGGAGGGCCGGGAGGTCGTGTTCGCCTGCCGCTCGGGCAAACGCTCGGTGACCGCCTCGCTCGTCTGCCAGGACCGCGGCTTACCCTACCGCTGCCATCTCGCCGGCGGTATCATCGCGTGGAAGGCAGCCGGACTTCCGACCAAACGCGGCAACTGATCCTTCTTTTCGGGGATTTGTTTTATCGGGGGATTCGCAATGCGCCGAGCGCTTCAGACTGCCGCCCTGGCTGCGGCCGCGACGTTCGTGTGCGCCGGCCTTGCCGCCGCGCAAAGCCGCGTCGTCAACGTCTACAACTGGTCGGACTACATCGATCCGGCGGTGTTGAAGGAGTTTACCGCCAAGACCGGCATCAAGGTGCGCTACGACACCTTCGACGCCAACGAGACGCTGGAAACCAAGTTGCTCGCCGGCCATTCCGGCTACGACGTGGTGGTGCCGACCGCCTATTTCCTGCAGCGGCAGATCCAGGCCGGCGTGTTCCGCAAGCTCGACAAGAGCAAGCTGCCGAACCTGAAGAACGTGTGGCCCGAGATCGCCAAGCGGCTCGCGGCCTACGATCCCGGCAATCAATACGGCGTCAACTACATGTGGGGCACCACCGGCATCGGCGTCAACGTCAAGGCGATGCACCAGCGGCTGGGTGCCAACACCAAGATCGACAGCTGGGACGCGGTGTTCAAGCCGGAGAACCTCGCCAAGTTCAATGACTGCGGCATCCACATGCTGGATTCGTCGAGCGACATCATGCCGGCGGCGCTGCACTATCTCGGGCTCGATCCCAATTCGACCAAGCCGGCCGATCTCGAGCGCGCCACCGCGCTGCTGTTGAAGATCAGGCCCAATGTGCGCAAATTCCATTCCTCGGAATACATCAACGCGCTGGCGACCGGCGAGATCTGCTTCGCGGTCGGCTGGTCGGGCGACATCCTGCAGGCCAAGAGCCGCGCCAAGGAGGCCAAGAACGGGGTCGAGATCGCCTACGTGATCCCGAAGGAAGGCGCGCAGATGTGGTTCGACAATCTGGCGATCCCGAAGGACGCGCCGCATCCGCAAGAGGCGCTCGCCTTCATCAACTTCCTGCTCGATCCGCAGGTGGCGGCCAAGAACAGCGATTTTGTCGCTTACGCCAACGGCAACCTGGCGAGCCAGAAATATATCGACAAATCGGTGCTCGATGATCCCGGCGTTTATCCGGACGCGGCCACCATGGCCAAGCTTTATACCATCAACGCACTCGGACCGCGCGCGCAGCGGCTGGTCAACCGGCTGTGGACCAAGGTGAAGACGGGGCAGTAGGCATTACCGCCAGCGGCGGTGCTGCCAGAGCCATTGCTCGGGGTGTTCGCGGATCCAGCCCTCGATGGTGCCGATGATGATCTGCGTGGTGCCGGCGACGTCGAGTTCGCCCGCGGCGTTGCGCGCCGGCGTGATGGCTTCGGTGAGATCGACGCGGAAGCGGTGCTTGGGTAGGCGCACGATGCGCATGCCGTGGATCGGACAGTCGATGTGCTGGGCGAGGTGGGCGAGCAGCGGATTGGCCATGGTGCGCCGGCCGAAGAAGGTGACCTCAACGCCGCGCACGTAATACTGGTCGACCAGCATGCCGACATGGGTGCCGCGCCCGAGCGCGTGGGCGATCTTCACCGGCGCCATCGTGCCGGCGGGGATCAGCGTGCCCATATTGGCGCCGCGGGTCTCGGTGAGCCAACGGTCGATGGCCGCGATATTGGGCCGGCGATAAAGCACCGCGTTGTCGATGCCGGAGGCGGCGGCGCAGATGCCGGGCAGTTCCCAGTTGGCGAGATGGCCGGCGAAAACCAGCGCCGGCTTGCCGTCGTCGCGCAATTGCCTAAAACGCGCCATCGCATCCGCTGGGATTTCGATGCGGGAGCCGCGCTCCGGGTGGTCGAAATCGTAGTCCCAGATCTTGTCGAGGTGGACGATTTCGACGCCGACGTGGCCGAGATTGTCCCAGGTGCCGGCCAGGATGCGCTCGATCTCGGCGGCGGATTTGTCGGGAAAAGCGGCGGTAAGATTGGCGCGGGCGATCTTGTGCTCGGGCAGCCACGGGCCGATCTTGCGCATCAGCCAGCCGCCGAAGGGCGCCATCAAGTCGGGATTGGTGAGCCGCATGAGCCGCAGCGCGCCGACCACCAGCGCCCCGACCACGGCGTTGCCGACGCGCTTGAAGCCGCGGCGCAGGTGCAGGATCGTCCGCTGAATCATATGGGGCATGCGCGATGCCCTATGTTATTTTGCGCATGATCTTATCCGAAAATCGGTGTCTGCTTTTCGGGAGCATGCGTTAAAAATTCACGATGACTTTGCCGAACACTTGTCGGCTTTCGAGCCGCGCCAAGCCCTGTTCGAAATCGGTGAGCGCGAATTCACTGTCGATAATCGGGCTCATGCCGGCGGCCATCTTGGACAGGCTGTCGCGGATGTTGCGCATCTGGCAGCCGAACGAGCCGAAGATCTTATACTGCTGCTGGAACAGCTGCATCAGGTTGATGGTCACGGTCGGACCGGCGGTGGAGCCGCAGGTGACGAGCCGCCCGCCGCGCTTCAGGCAGAGCAGGGAGCCGTTGAAGCCCTCGCCGCCGACGTGCTCGAACACCACGTCGACGCCCTTCTTCTTGGTGAGCTTGCGGGTGACACCCTCGAAGCGCTCGGTCTTGTAGTTGATGACGTGGTCGGCGCCGAGCGCTTTGGCCTTCTCCGCCTTGGCGTCGTCGCCGACGGTGGTGATGACGGTGCAATCAAGCGCCTTCGCCATCTTGATCGCCACCGAGCCGATGCCGGAGCCGCCGGCATGCACCAGCACGGTCTCGCCGGGCTTGAGCTTGGCGTTGTCGAACAGCATGTGCTCGGTGGTGCCGAAGGCGATGGGCGCGCAAGCGGCGTCGCGCAAGGACACGGCGTCCGGCACCGGAATGGCAAGCCGCGCCGGCAGGTTGATCAGATCGCGGGCGAAGCCGTCGATGTGGAAGCCCATGATGCCGCCGACGTTCTCGCACAGATTATCGCGGCCCTCGCGGCAGGCGGGGCAGGTGCCGCAGGTCATGGCGCCATACATCACCGCCTTGTCGCCGGGCGCGAAGCCTTCGACCCCGGCGCCCACCGCGGCGATCTCGGCGGCGGCTTCCGCGCCCACCACCAGCGGCAATTGCCGCTTGGCGAAGGCCATGCCGCGATAGCCCCAGACGTCGAGATGGTTGAGCGCGACCGCCTTGATGCGCACCTGCACCTCGCCGTCGCCGGGCGGCGGCGGATCGGGCAGGTCGGCCAGTTCGAGCTTGCGGTCGGCGATCAGGCGGAGGGCACGCATGGTGGGCAGTGACGGCCGGCGTTCAAGCCGGCTCGCGCCCCATCACCAGCGAGACGTTCTGTCCGCCGAAGCCGAAGGAATTGGAAATGGCGTGCCGCATCTTGGCGTCGCGCGCCTTGTTGGGCACGACGTCGAGCGGGATCGCCGGATCCGGGACCTCGTAGTTGATGGTGGGCGGGATGCGCTGCTGGTCGAGCGTCATCAGCGTGATCACCGCCTCGACCGCGCCGGCCGCCGACAGGCTGTGGCCGATCATCGACTTGTTGGAGGAGACCGGGATGTCCTTCATGCGCTCGCCGAACACGGCGGCTAGTCCCATGTGCTCCATCTTGTCGTTTTCCGGCGTGCCGGTGCCGTGGGCGTTGACGTAGTCGATGTCGTCGGGGGTCAGCCCCGCGTCCTTCAGCCCGCTGGCGATGCAGCCGATGATCGGCTTGCCGTCGGGGCTGGAGCGGGTGCGGTGGAAGCTATCGGCCATCTCGCCGCAGCCTTCCATGACGCCGAGGATCTTGGCGCCGCGCGCCTTGGCGGATTCGTAGCTTTCCAGCACCAGCGCGCCGGCGCCTTCGGCCATCACGAAACCGTCGCGGTTCTTGGCGAAGGGACGGGCGGCGCCTTGCGGGTTGTCGTTGCCGCTCGTCGTCAGCGCGGAGAGCAGCGAGAAGCGGATCACCGCTTCGGCGTTGATGGAGCCGTCGGTGCCCATGCAGAGCGCGGCGTCGGTCTCGCCGCGCTGGATCGCCTCGATGCCGAGCTGGATGGCGCTGGCGCCGGAGGCGCAAGCCGTCGACAGCGAAATCGGCGAGCCCTTGGTGCCGAACATATCGGCGAGATGGTTGGCGACCGAGCTGAACAGGAATCGCTCGTGATAGGCGGGGAATTCGGCGCTGACGCGCAACAGGTCGTCATAGGTGATCTGGTCGTTGGCGCCCGAGCGGGCGCCGATTTCGATGCGCTGCGTCCAGTCCATTTCGATCGGCGGCACAGCCATGAAGAGAGGACCGGGGAAATCGCCGCGCGTGCCGATGCCGGATTCGCTGATGGCTTCTTCGGCGGCCAGCGCGGCAAAGCTCTCCGATAGCGCGGCGGCGTTGGGCTGCGGCGGCAGATAGTTAATAGTGCCGGCGATCTTGGTGCGCAGGCCTTCGGTCGAAAAGCGGGTGATGGCGTGGATGCCGGATTCGCCGGCGGTGAGGCGGGCCCAATTGTCGGCCTTGCCGGCGCCGAGCGACGTGACCACGCCCAAGCCCGTCACCACCACGATCGGCCGGCCCTTGCTGTCCTTCGGTGACGCCATGTTCGCTCTCCCTCAGCCGGCCCGCTCGACCAAGGCAAGGCCTTCGCCCCGCCAATGCCCGACACCGGTCACCAGGACCTGTTGCAGGTCCCCGCTCATCGGCCGCTCCAGCCCGGTCGAGTTCACAGGGCGGGAACAGACTAGCATGGCCGAGGGCCACCGCCGCCAGGGCGATATTCATGACGAATTGCGGCTCCAGACCATGTCCGAGATAGGAGCCGGTGGCGCGCACGGCAAGATCACCGTGGGCCTCGAGAAAGGCGCGTTCCTCGGACGTGGCCGGCTCGGCGCCGGTGGCACCGGAAATGACCGCGGCATGGCCGCCCTTGATGCCGGCCTTGAGCTTTTCCCAGGCGCGGGCGAGCGTAGCGGTGACCGCGCCCGGCTCGCGCTTGGAGCGGTCGGAGATGACGCTGGTGAGTTTCGCCAGCGGCTTGGCGCCGCGCGCTTCGGCATGCGCCCGGGATTCGATTACCAGGAAGGCGCCGATCGAGCCGAGCGCGAAGCCGGCGTGATCGTGCCGCTGCCATACCGGGGCGTATGCGTCCTTCAGGCTGTGGCGGCCGAACTCATAAAGCATCAACAGATCGGGGCGTTCGCTGTTATACGAGCCGCCGACCAGCGCAATGTCGCTTTGTCCGGCCTCGATGCGCGCGAGCGCCACGCGCACGGCGTCGACGCCGGCGGACTCCTCGCCCATGAAGGTGCGCGAGGAGCCGGTGACGCCATGCACGATCGAGATGTTGCCGGCGAGCAGATTGGACAGCTGCGCGAGGAAGAGGGTGGGGCGCAGGCCGTTCATCAGTTGTTCGTTGATGTAGGCCTCGGTGTCGCC
Source organism: uncultured Pseudomonadota bacterium (assembly GCA_963829785.1). Lineage (GTDB taxonomy): Bacteria > Pseudomonadota > Alphaproteobacteria > Rhizobiales > Xanthobacteraceae > Pseudolabrys. The sequence continues at coordinate 194,938 of CAWHJZ010000048.1, forward strand.
GGCCTTGGACGCGCCGCTCAACACCGTGCTGTCGACCGCGAGGTCGCGCTCACCGCCGCCAGCGGCGACGATCATGTCGATGTGCGAGAGCACGTCGGCGTTGCCTTTGACCCCGGCGCTCTCGAGCGCGAGACCGGCGGCGTAGGTGCCGATGCGCTGCCAAGCTTCCATCTGGCGCTGATCGCCCTTCTTGGGAATCTGCGTGTCGAAATTGATCGGGGCCAAGGGGTGCACGACGAAGGGTGCGAAACGGGTGGTGTCGGCTTCCGGCTGCGCGGCCATCAGCTTCTGCCAATGGGCGTCCGGCCCCTCGCCGAGGCAGGAGACGATACCGATGCCGGTGATCCAGGCCTCGCGGGCGGCGTCAGCCATTGGCGAGCGCCTCGCTGTTGGGCAGTCCGATGCTGGCAGCGGTGTCGCGCATTTGCCGGTTCATTTCGTCGTTCGGGAACGGCAGCACGCGGAAGGTGAGGGAGGCGCTGCAGATCGGCTTGCCTTCGTGCGTGATTTTGGCGTCGGTCATGGCGAAGCCGGAGCCGTCGTGGTCGAGCGTGGCGGTGACGGTCAGGCGCTGCCCGGGCTCGACGAAGGTGCGGAACTTGGCGTCGCGAACCTGCGCCAGGAAAGGCATGCGCTCGAAACGGTTGACCGCGACCACCAGCCAGCCGGACGTCTGCGCCATGCTTTCGATCAGCAGCACGCCCGGCATCAGCGGATAGCCGGGGAAGTGGCCTTCGAAGATCGTGCTGGTGGTCGGCACGATGGCCTCACTACTGATCTTACGGTCGCTGAGATTGATCTCGGTGATCCGGTCGATCAGCTGGAAATACTCAAGGCGCATCGGCGTTGGTCGTGTCCTAGTGGTCCGCTTCCGACATTTGCATCCCGTTGCCGCAAGCTCCCGAGACAATGTCGGAAGCAAAGGACCACTGGCAATTACTACAATCTAGTGGCGCTTTGAATTTGACATTTGATGAGCGGATTGCCGCAAGCGGGTATCAACTGTCAAATTCGCTCCACTAGGCTCCCTTGGCAGCGACGAGGTCGTCGATGCGGGCGCTGAGGTTCTCCAGCACGAAATACTGGTCGGTGGTGGCCTTGCCGTCGTTGACTTCCTGGGTCCACTGCTCGAGCGGCAGCTTGATGCCGAAGGCCTTGTCGATGGCGAAGGCGATGTCGAGGAAGTCCAGGCTGTCGATGCCAAGATCGTTAATGGCGTGGCTCTCGGGCTTGATGGTCTCGCGCGGAATATCGCACGTTTCCGAGATGATATTGGCGATCGTGTCGAACGTCGAGGACATCGATAACTCTCTGATATATATTGATTTCTTGCGTCCCGACGGCCCGCTTGCGAATGCTCGCGCGGCAGCCCCCCGGCCAGAGCCTTCCATCGGCATGCGGTCGGCAGCCCGTATACCGAAGCGCAGGGGTAAGTTCAATGGCGGCGGGTATTTAACCGGGGACGGTGGCTAACGGGGCCCTTGGGCGGGTGTGGCCGGCGCCGGCCGCTCCTTGAGGCCTTCGCCGACCTCGACCGGGGTGCAGCCGCGCCGGCCGGACAGCACGCAGTCCTGGTCCTTGCGCATCTGCGCCATGGTGTCGACCAGCCACAACCCGCCGCCCACCAGCGCTGCGAGGAACAGGAAGGCGGCCAGGTTGACGATCATGCGGTGGCGGTAGTCGTCAGTCTCTGCGCTCACCTCGAACTTTGCGAGGTCGGCGACCGGCGGCACGGCCACCGGGCTGTGTTTCCCGGCCGGTCCGCGGCGCAAAGGAACCACGCGCGATTCGAACGAAGAGGGCGATCCATCGCTCATAGAGCAAGTCTAGCATGGCAATTGCGCTGCTTCGACGGCCGCGCACATGTGTTGAGATTGGCCCGGCCCGCATGCCGAAAAGGCCTGCATCAGGGCCCTGAATTCGGGGGCTTTCCGGCACCACCGGCGCGTGCATGGCGGCTTCCCGTTCGGGGCCGTGGAAACCGGCAAAGTTCCTTGTGGCGCGGGGGCCGTTGAGGCAAGAAGGCCGTCCGGGGCCGGGGGATAATCACCAACAACAAGGGCTCCGCCTTTCGTCGGGGGCGTCAGTTCCCAAGCTGCAAGCACGTCCGCGGATCGCGCCGCGGCGGACGGAAGATTTTCGCTGCCTTCGTCGCCTGGCGAAGGGGCGGCTTGGGGTCGCGATTGCATTTGCTTCAATCGGTCACTGCCTTTGCCAACTTCGCGGCCCTCGACCTGTCCGGCCTGGCGAAGGTCACGTCCTTGTTGGTGTTGCCGTTCGCGCACGAAGACCTCGCCATCATCCTCGGCGGCTACATCATCGTGAACCACCTGATGCCGACCCCGCTGGTGGCGCTGAGCATCTATGGCGGCATAGTGGCGAGCGATTTCGCGCTTTACGGGCTGGGCGCGGCGGCGCGCCGGCTGACCTGGCTCAACCGCTACGTGGTCGACGCGCGCGTGCGCCGCTTCGGCGAGACGCTCAAGCGCAACGTGTTCGGGCTGGTGCTGCTGTGCCGGGTGGTGCCGGGGGTGGTGTTCGTCGCCTTCGTCGCTTGCGGCTGGATGCGGGTGTCGCTCGCCCGCTTCACGGTGGCGAGCCTGGTGGTGTCGGCGCTCTACCTGCCGCTGATGCTTTTGCTGGTCATCAAGTTCGGCGGCGCGCTTGACGATCACGTCGGCCTGTTGGCGTGGCCGATCCTGTTCGGCGCCATTGCCGCCACCAGTTACGTGCGCCGGCGCGTGTTCGCGTTTCATGAGCCGGGTGCAGGCGGGGCGGCGGTCGATGCTGCGCCGATCGCGCCGTGCGCCGGCATGCCGCCGCTCGTTCAAGCCGACCGCAAGGTGGCGGCGGCCGAGCGCATTCCGCCCGCCTTGTTCTATCTGCCGCTGACGCTCAACTGGCTGCGGCTCGGCCTCCGCCAGCGTTCGCTGACGCTGCCGAGCGCGGCCAATCCGGCGATCGTCACCGGCGGCATGTGGGGCGAGGCCAAGAGCGCGTATTTCTACGACGTGGCGGCTGCCGAGCGCCGGTGGATTGCTGACTTCGTGGTGGTCAAGCGCGGCGACAGCGCCGGCAGCCTGCCGTGCGACCTCGCGCGCGCCCGGCGCGCGCTCGCCGACGCCGGGCTTACGTTTCCACTCATCGCCAAGCCCGATATCGGCTGGCACGGCCGTGGCGTGCGCCGCATCGACGACGCGGCACAGCTCGAAGATTACGTGGCGCATTTTCCGGAAGCCGCCACGCTGATGCTGCAGCGTTACGTGGCTCACGCCGGCGAGGCGGCGGTGCTCTACGCGCGGATGCCGGGGGAGGCGACGGGGCGTATTCAGTCGCTGACGTTGCGCTATTTCCCGCACGTGGTCGGTGACGGGCGCCACACGCTTAGCGAACTGATTGCCGCCGACGAGCGGGCGCAATGGAAGGCCCACCTGCACCTCGGCGCCGATCGGAGCCATTGCGGGCTGAACCGGGCCGATCTCGACCGCGTTCCGGCGCCAGGAGAGGCGGTGCGCATCGCGCTGATCGGCAACCAGCGCGCCGGCGCGCTCTACCGCGACGGCGGGCGCTATATCACGGCGGCGCTGGAAGCGCGCTTCGACGCCATCGCCCGCAGCATGAGCGAGTTCCATTACGGCCGCTTCGACCTGCGCTTCGAAAGCGTGGAGGCGCTGGCGCGCGGCGAAGACTTCGCCATTGTCGAGATCAACGGCATCGGCGGCGAGGCCATCGACTGCTGGGACCCGCATCTGCCGGTGCGCTCCGTGTATGGCCGGCTGCTCGCGCAGCAGCGGCTGTTGTTTGCGATCGGGGCGGCCAACCGCGCACGCGGTTTCCGCCCGGCCGGTCTCGGCGAATTCATCGCGAGCCTCGTGCGGCAGAGCCTCCTGATACGGCGTTATCCTTCGTCGAGCTGAACGGACAAGGTGGGGATGCGTGGACGCGCGCCGGGAAACAGCCTAGAGTTCGGGCCATGGGCGACACTTATCGGTCACGGCGTTGGATCGCGCTGATCGCGGCCTACGTGGTCGCGTTGCAGGCGCTGCTGCTGCCCTTGTCGGTGGCCGCCGCCGGTCCCTTCAGCTCCAGCCCCTGTTCAGCACAGACAACGAATGACCGCGCGCCGCTGCCGGCCGACGGCCAGAGCGGCTGCCCCTGTGCCGCAGGCTGCGGCACGTCTTGCTGCACGCACGCCGTGCTCGCGCCGGAACCGATTGTCATTGCCGCCGGAACCCAAGAGTTTGGCCCGGCCCCGGCGCCGCGATTGCGCCCCGTGGGCGTGGTCCGCACGCCTGATTGGCGCTTGCAGGCACCGCGCGGCCCGCCGCGCGTCTGACGCCGGCTTTTTCCACTCGTCAGAGAAATACAACTCGCAAGCGTCGCCGGCCGGGCGCGTTGAGCGTTTGCCCTATCAGGAATTGACACCATGTTTCGTCTTGCTTTGACTATCGCCGCGGTCTGCGCCGCCATGATCGTCACGCCCGCCGTCGCCAAGGACTACAAGGTGGGTGCGCTCACCGTCAGCAGCCCCTGGGCGCGTGCCACGCCGAAGGGCGCGCCGGTCGGCGGCGGCTATCTCACCATCACCAACACCGGCAGCAGCCCCGACCGGCTGGTCGGCGGCTCGGTGACTTTCGCCAAGCACGTCGAGATCCATCGGATGACGATGGACAACGGCGTGATGAGGATGCGGATGTTGCCGAACGGGCTGACCATCAAGCCAGGCCAGACGGTCACGCTGAAGCCCGGCGGCTATCACATCATGTTCACCGGTCTGAACACGCCGCTGAAGAAAGGTCAGCACGTCGACGCCACCTTGCGGTTCGAAAAGGCCGGCGAGGTGAAGGTCGACTTCGTGGTCGAAGGGATCGGCGCCATGCATGGCGGCGGCAAGGACATGAAGGGCATGTCCATGCCGATGAATCACTGAGCGTAGGGATGTCGAAGGCGGTGGTAATTCGCTGCCGTCTTCGGCGTTCCGGTCGTGCCGTAGCCCGGCGGGCTGGCGAGGCTAGCGGCGCGTTAACGCGCCGTGCGAGAACCGAACGATTGCTCGAACCAAACTTTAAGACGCAACCTATTGGATCGGGGGCGACCGCAGCAACCGTCGAGTAGGGAATGACCGATGTTACGGGCCTGTCGGCCCCGCCCACATCCGCGCCGCCGCGCGTTGCGCTTGCCGACGCCTTGCGCGAGCGCTGGCTGGAAATCTGGTATCAGCCGAAGATCGATCTCAGACGCAAGTGTCTTGCCGGCGCGGAAGCGCTGGCGCGCATCCGCCATCCGCAGGACGGCCTGTTGTGGCCGGAACAGTTCCTGCCCATGTTGGACGAGCAGGAGCTGGCGCAGCTTGCCGAATACGATCTGCTGACGGCCTTGGACGATTGGCGGGAATTCGCAGCCGCCGGCTTCAATATGCGGCTTTCCATCAATCTGCCGCTGAGCGCGCTGCGCGATGTCCCGATCGCCAGGATCGTGGCCGAGCGGCGGCCGCAGGAAGCGGGCTGGCCCGGCTTGATCCTTGAGGTGAGTGAAGATGAGATCGTGCGCGACGTGGCGCTGACGCGTACGCTGGCGCGGGAGTTTAAATCACTTGGCGTCACGATCTCTATCGACGATTTCGGCGCCGGCTATTCCTCGTTCTCCAGCCTGCGCGAGTTGCCGTTCGACGAACTGAAGATCGACATCTCGTTCGTGAAGGACTGCGCCGTCGATCCCAACAACGCCGCCATCTGCCAGACCGCAATCGACCTCGCGCACCGTTTCGGCAGCGTGGCGGTCGCCGAAGGGGTGGAAAACATGGCCGACCTGCAGGCGCTGGTCGCCATGGGGTGCGATTTCGGGCAGGGCATGATGATCGCGGCCCCCATGCCGAAGGCGCGTTTGCTCGGCCTCTTGTGCGAACGCGCCAACGCGGCGCGGGCGAAATCGCCGACCCATCCCGATGCCGCGGACGGGCGCATCGTCGCCTGATTTAATGGTGCGCCCGGGCGGAAAAGTGCGCCCTTTGGCGGGTTGCCAAGCGGGAAGTTTCGCTGTCATAAGGCGCCGATGGCGCAACAGCAAAAACCGGTTCCCAAACTCATCGTCCGCAACGCGGTGCCCGCCGATATCGCCGGCATCCGCGCGCTCATGGCCAAGGCCTATCCGTCCTTCGGCCCGCTCGCCGCCTATACCGAGGCGCAGCTGCGCGGGCAGATTCACCAGTTCCCGGAGGGGCAGTTCGTCGCCACCTACGAGGGGCAGATCATCGGCTATATGGCGACCTTCCGCATCCCGGAGACGCTGGCGCTGTCGAAGCACGACTGGTCGACCATCACCGGGCGCGGCTACGCCTCGCGCCACGATCCGCAGGGCGACTGGATCTATGGCATGGACGTGTGCGTCGACCCCGACTTTCGCGGCCAGCGCATCGGCCAGCGCCTTTACCAGGCGCGCCGGCGCCTGTGTCAGGATCTGCGGCTGAAGGGCATCGTGTTCGCCGGCCGCATGCCGAACCTGGCGCGGCGCTGGAACAAGGTCGGCTCGGCCGAGAAGTATCTGGAGCTGGTGCTGGCCGGCACGCAGCGCGATCCGGTGATCGGCTTCCAGCTCCGCAACGGCTTCGAGCCGATCGGGGTGCTGCCCGACTATCTGCCGATGGACCAGGAGTTGCGCGGCTACGCCACGCATATGGTCTGGCGCAATCCGGAGGTATCGGCGGAGCCGACCTCGGCGCCGGCGCGCGTCATGCGGCGGGCGCAGACGGCGCGGGTGGCGGCGGTGCAGTATGAGCTGCGCGCCATTTCCTCGTTCGAGGAGTTTGCCCACCAGGTCGAATATTTCGTCGACGCGGTCGCGGACTATAAGGCCGACTTCGCGGTGTTCCCGGAATTGTTCACCTTGCAGCTTCTGTCGATCGAGAACCGCAAAGTGCCGGCGGCGGAAGCAATCGCGGCGCTGTCGAGCTACACCGTCCGCTTCAAGGATATGATGAGCAACCTGGCGGTCAGCTACAACGTCAACATCATCGGCGGCTCGCACCCGACGCGCGAGCCGGACGGCGAGGTCTACAACATCTCCTACGTGTTCCTGCGCGACGGCAGCATCTACGAGCAATACAAGGTGCATCCGACGCCGAACGAACGTTACTGGTGGAACATCCGCGGTGGCGAGCGTGTCAACACAATCGATACCGATTGCGGGCCGATCGGCGTTGCCATCTGCTACGACTGCGAGTTTCCCGAGCAGGTGCGCCATCTGACCGACCAGGGCGCGGCCATTCTGTTTGTGCCGTTCTGCACCGACGAACGACAGAGCTACATGCGCGTGCGCTATTGCGCGGCGGCCCGCGCGGTGGAGAATCAGTGCTTTGTGGTGATGGCCGGAAATGTCGGCAATCTGCCCAAGGTCGAAAACATGGACATTCAGTATTCGCAGAGCTGCGTTCTGACGCCGTGCGATTTCCCGTTCGCGCGCGACGGCATCGCGGCTGAGACGGCGCCGAACGTGGAGATGATTACCATTGCCGACTTGCCGCTCGACAGTCTTTATGCCGCGCGCCAGGGCGGAACGGTGCAGAACCTCAAGGACCGCCGCTTCGATCTTTATTCGGTGATCTGGCGCGGGCAGTAGGCGCCGGCGCTATTTCCCCGACGGCTCAGGCCATGCCAGCTTGGCGTCTTCCGGCGGCAACATGCGGAAGACGTTGAGCGTCATCGAGATCATGGCGTAGTAGCCGCAGATGCCGACCAGTTCCACGGTGGCCTGGTCGCCGATCAGCGCATTCAGCCGCTTGTAGGTGCGGTCGCTCACGCGGCGGGTCTTGTAGAGTTCCTGCACAAAAGCGTAGATCGCGCGCTCGTCCTTGGGCGCCGACTTCGGCTCGCGGCCGGCTTTCAGGTCGGCGATGGTCTTGTCCTTGACGCCGGCCTTTTCGGCCATGGGCTTGTGGGCGAACCACTCATACTGCGCGCGCCAGAGCCGCGCCGTGCACAGGATGGCGAATTCCGATAGCCGTGGGGGAAGTGCCGTTCCGTAGCGGCAGTGGGCGCCGAGCGCCTGGGCCAGCAGTCCGAAGTCCGGCGCGTGCATCCAGGCCGCAAACGGCCCGCGCACGTTGAGCGATTTGCCGCGGGGGCCGGCGCGGAGCGCGGCCAGCAGCGTTTGCTGGGTATCGTTCAACTCGGTTTCGGCGAGGACGGCCAGGCGAGGCGCGGGGCGCTTTGAAGGCATGAAAAGAGGTCCTGGAATGAGGTGGTTCGGTCGTGGCACGGCTCCGCGCTAGTATAGCGCAAATTACCGGGAGGACGGCCATGGACGAGGCGACGAAATTCACACCCGATCTGAAGCGCTACGAAGCGCTGATGGAGGTGGTGCGCAACCGGCTGACCACGCGCGCCTTCCGCCCGGACGTGGCGGTGCCGCGCGAGCATATGGAGATGGTGCTGGAGGCCGCCCGTCATGCGCCCTCCGGCGCCAATGCCCAACCCTGGCACTATATCGTCGTCACCGATCCGGCCGTGAAGCAAAAGATCGCCGACTATTTCGTCGCCGAGGCCAGCAAGCGCGCCAAGCTGAAGATGAAATTCCCGACGCCCAATTATCGCGGGCTGGCGAGCGCGCCCGGCTTCGTGGTGGTGGTGGCAGACTTCCGCTATGTGCGCGCCTTCCCGGTGCTGCTCGACGGTTCCGATCTCGACAAGCAGTACCAGGCCAATGCCGAGCGCATCCTGCTGCAGAGCGTGGCAGCCTCGACCATGTCGGCGCATCTCGCCGCCGCCGCGCTCGGCTATCAGGTCTGGTGGGTAACCGCGATCGGTCAGGACGACGCGCAGGCGTCGCTGCGCCCGTTGCTCGGCGTGCCGGACGATCTCGCCATCATCGACATCATGCTGTTCGGCGTGCCGGCGAAGCCCCCTTACAAGCGCTGGAAGAAGACGCTGCCGCAGATCGTGAGCTGGGATAAGTTCGACATGAAGAACTACCAGACGCTCGAGGACATCGAGGACTGGGTGCGCGAGACGCGGCACAAGGTCATGTACCGCGACGAGGCGAAGGTGGACTGATCCGCCAACAAGGGGTGCGACAATGTTCAGACACGGTAAGACGGTGGCCGCGGCGCTGGCGTTGATGCTGATCGCCGGGCCTGCGCTGGCCGACCGCATCGACGGCGACTGGTGCTTCATGAAGGACGGCCGCCGTTTTTCGATCAGCGGGCCGGAGATCGTCACGCCCGGCGGCAAGAAGATGCAGGGCGACTACGGCCGGCACACCTTTTCCTATCTGGTGCCGGCGCCGGAACCGGGGGCGGGCAAGACCGTGTTCATGACGCTGATGGACGAGAACACGGTGCAACTGCGCGTCGGCGTAGAGGGCGCGATGGAAACCTGGCTGCGCTGCACGCCGTCGATCAGTGCCTTGCGTGCGCCGCTGCACGGGTGAGCCGGGCTACTCGACCTCGGCGTTCACCTTGGCGACACCACGGTCGATCATGTGTAGCGCCTTGGCGGCGGCCAGCGACAGATCGAGCACGCGCGTCTTGAGGGTCGGGCCGCGGTCGTTGACCACGACGACGACGCTGAAGCCGGCGCGGGAAACGCGCAGCCGTGTGCCGAAGGGCAACGTACGGTGGGCGGCGGTGAATTTCGCCGGGTCGTACGCCTCGCCTCTGGTTGTGCGCCCGCGGTAGTCCTTGTCGTAATAGGAGGCGAGGCCGGAAAAGCGCTTGCCGCCGGCGCAGGCCGGGCCTGCGCTGAAGACAACGGCGAGGGCAAGCCCCACAGCGATGGTGAGCGGACGAACGGCCATGGCTGCGGCGCCTCGGAAGGGTTGAAGCGGTTCCGCTGGAGGCGCAACCGGAGGAGGGAACAGTCGTTGCCGCCATATGGCGTTTGCGGGGCGGCGGTCAAGCTCCCCGGCACCAAGGCCGGGCATGATGAAGATGAAGGAGAGGGCAATTGCTCTCACTTGACCTTCGGCAGCACCTGTTTCACCCGGCCGATACCGGCCCACGGGTCCTTCTTCAGCCGGCTCAGCCGTCGCATCGCGTTCCGCACATTGTACTGGTGTGCGCTTTTCAGGCCGCCGAGCTCTTCCCATGCTATCGGCATCGCGACCGGCGCGCCGGCGCGCGCGCGGGTGGAGTAGGGCGCGATCGCTGTCGCCTCACGGCTGTTGCGCAGGTAATCGACAAAGATGCGGTTGTTGCGGTTGCCCTCGCCGGCCGTCGCCGTGAAGCGGCCGGGCGCATCCTTCGCCATGCTCTCGGCGATGGTGCGCGCAAACGTCTTGGCCGCGGCCCACGGCGCTCGGCGCGATCGGCACCACCACGTGCAGCCCCTTGCCGCCGGAGGCCTTCACGAAGCTCTTGAGCTTCACGTGTTTGAGCCGCTCGCGCACCTCGCGGGCGGCGTCGACCATACGGGCCCAGTTCGTGCCGGGGCCGGGATCGAGATCGAACACCAGCCGGTCGGCGCGCTCACGGTCGTCGATGATTGAACCGCGCGTGTGGATCTCCAACGTGCCGCCCTGCACCAGTGCGATCAGGCCGTCGAGGTCGTCGATGGTAATGATCTTGTCGCCCTTTTCCGGCACGAGATGCAGGAAGGCAGTGGGAATGCCGGCGCGCGCGTGCTTCTGGAAGAAGCATTGCCCGATGCCGGTGCCTTCCGGACAGCGCAGCAGCGCCAGCGCGCGGCCGGTGACGTGCGGGCGCATCCATGGCCAGACCTTGCCGTAATAGTCGGCGAGGTCTTGTTTGGTGACGCCGGCGTCGTCCCAATAGACCCGATCGGGATGGGTGAGCCTGACCTTGCCGGCCGTTGTGTTTGTCCGCGTTGTCACCGGCGCGCCGCGCGCTTGACGATGGTGAAGCGGGTGCGCCGGCCGGTCGTGATGGCCGGCGCGCGCGCGGCGGCGCAGAAGACCGGTGACAATTTGAGACAACCTTTCCCGTTCGGCTGCGGTGCCATGAACGCCCCTCCCAATCGCGAAACGCCAATGGTGGGGAACAGCGTAACAAAGGAACCGGTTTCCCGTCCGGCCGGATTTGATCTGCAACGATCTGCAGGGACACCATTCTTTATCAGCATGGTCCGCTGGCGGCGACGCAAGCAGGCGCCAGAGGTGCCGTAGCACCGGCGCTCACGAAATAAGCTTTCGAAGAAGTAATCAGGCCTCTCCAGCGCAAGTGACAGTCGCCTGGAGCCGGTTACCTGCAACAAAATTTCTCCCGTGTTGGCAATCGGCATGAGGGAGTTCCGGATTTTGCATTGGTCAAACGGGTGCGTTGTGGATAGCCTTTCCCGTATCATCGGGAATGACGTTCTTCGCAGGCGCCGATGGCCGAGAGACAGTCGCGCTCTCCTGCCTCGCGTCCATGGTCGTCTTCGGACCCATGGTAAGGAGTGTGTGCGGATGCCATCCATCGTGCCATTCGTTCCCGCCGGCGTCGAATTCGACCCGGAGACACTGGCGATCGCCGGAGCGGCCTTCGACAAGGCGCGGGCGGCATTGAGCGGGAACAAGCAGCCCGCCGTCGCGGAAGACGCGCTCGCCCGGCAGATCATCACGCTCGCCCATGGCGGCGAACGCGACAGCGATCGGCTCTGCGAACGGACGCTGAGTCTCTTCGGCATGAAGCTGCCGCGCACGGCGGCTTGATTGCCGCGGTCTTGCCACGATTATCTCGATTGGAACCAAACCCGGGAACGGGGCGTTCTCAATGGAACGGCTTTGCAGGCCGTGACCGGAAAGGGAGAACTGCCATGTTGGGTTGGGCCGTGACATTTCTCATTATCGCCTTGATTGCCGCCATTCTCGGATTCGGCGGCATTGCAGGCGTGGCAATCGAGGCCGCCAAGCTCGTATTCTTTGTGGCGATCGTGTTATTCGCCATTGCGGCCATCGCTGGCTTCGTGCGAGGCCGCCGAACCGTTTAGTAGCGTAGCGTTGCGTTCCGCGTAACGTTTTCCCCCGCGTGAGCGATGCATCGAATGACCCCGTACGGCCTCAGGCCGTGCGGGGCCGTTGCGTCGCATCCGCTAGCAGCAGCGCGCCGAGCCGCCGCGCATCTGCGCCTTCTGAATGGGCGGGCAGGGCACCGAGCCATAGGAGCAGAACACGCAGCAGTCTCCCGGCTTGGGCTTGAGACGCGTGCCGCATCCGCTGCAGACATAGAAGAACTGGCAGGCGTCAATCGGCATGCGCTCGAGCTTTTGCGTGCCGCAATGCGGACAGGTGATCAGCGATTCTTCGATGACCGAGTCATTGTTGGATGCGCCCGGATCGCTCATAGCGTCAACAATAAGACAGGTTGCGGGGTGCGGCCAGCATTAAAGCGCGGCGCCTTAATCGATGCGGCGGAAGCGGCTCAACTCGAAGTGCTGCACCACGCCCGCGGGCGTATGGTGCCCGTGGCGGCGTCGGGGCCGGCGCCGGTGGCGCGGATCAGGTCGAGCGGGACCTGCGGCTCGGCCTCGAACCAGCTCGCCGCCCGCTCGTCCTTGCCGGTATAGACTTGGCTCCAGTGCGCTTGCCGGTCGAATGCGGTCATGGGGGATTGGCCCGTTGCAGATGGCACCGTCCCCCGAGACTTGATAGCGTGCCGTGACACGGTCAAGGTGAGAGCGATCACGAAATTGAGACAGGCTTGAACAATGGCGAGCGATCCTCCCACTTTTGCGCTGCCGCCCGGGTTTCTCGGCCTCGAAAACCGCGACCGCAACGCGTCGATCGTCGTCGCGGGCGTACCGCTCGATATCGGCACCAGCAACCGGGCCGGCGCCCGCTTCGGGCCGCGCGCCATTCGCGACGCCAGCCGCATGCTGGCCGACGGTGATCACCCCACGGCCTGGATCAATCCCGCGAGGATGAATCTGGCCGACATCGGTGATTTCGCCATCGCGCTCGGCGATATTCCGCAAAGTCTGAAGCTGGTCGAGGAACAGGCGGCCAAGCTCGACCATCTGGTGGCGCTCGGCGGCGAGCACGGCATCACGCTGCCGCTGTTGCGCGCGTTGGCCAAGCGCAAGGGGCCGCTCGCGCTGATCCAGTTCGACGCCCATGTCGACACCTGGCCGGAGAATTTCGGCCAAGTCTATTCGCATGGCGCGGTGTTCTATCACGCCATCCAGGAGGGCCTGATCGACCCGAAGCGCATGATCCAGATCGGCATCCGCTCGCCGATGCAACGCGAGGTCTATGACTGGACGATCGCGCAGGGTGTCACCATCGTGAGCGCCCAGGACGTGCATGAGCAGGGACCGCAGGCGGTTGCGGAGCGCATCCGCGCGGTGGTGGGCGAGGCGCCCTGTTATCTGACCTTCGACGTCGACGCGCTCGACCCGGCCTTCGCGCCCGGCACCGGCACGCCGGAGATCGGCGGGCTGGCATCGTGGCAGGCGCAGGCGATCATGCGTAGGCTTTCGGGTTTAAGCTTTGCCGGCATGGACGTGGTGGAGGTGGCGCCGGCCTATGACGTCGCCGAGATCACGGCGCTGGCGGGCGCCAGCATGGCGTATGAATATCTCGCGCTGGCCGTCATCTGATTGCCGGAGAACCCGGCTTTAACGGGCCATATTGAGCGCGCCCTCGACCGCTCGTCCCCGCGAAAGCGGGGACCCAGCGGGCGACGGCCAAGAACTGGATTCCCGCTTGCGCGGGAATGAGCGGAGCAAGAGGCATCGTCCCAAACAAGAGGCAGGTCATGTTTCCGTTGCCGACCAGCATGTTCCTCACCAAGGGCATCGGCGTTCATCGTCACCAACTCACCGCCTTCGAGCTGGCGCTGCGTGACGCCGATATCGAACAGCAGAACCTGGTCTCGGTTTCCTCGATCCTGCCGCCGCATTGCAAGCTGGTCACGCGCGAGGAGGGCGCCGCCACCTTGCGGCCGGGCGAGATCACTTTTTCGGTGCTGGCGCGCGCAGAAGTTAACGAGCCCGGCCGTCTGGTGGCCGCCAGCATCGGCATCGCGCGGCCGGCCGATCCCAGCATGTACGGCTATATCGCCGAACATCACGGCTTCGGCATGACCGCCGACGAGAGCGGCGAATACACCGAGGACCTCGCCGCCACCATGCTGGCGACGACGCTCGGCATCGAGTTCGATCCGGGCGCGGCCTGGAACGAGCGCAGGAAGGTCTATGAGCTGAGCCAGCTCATCGTCGAAAGCCGCTCGGTGACGGCGGCCGCGGCCGGCGCCGAAACGGGCTTATGGACCTGCGCGGTGGCGGCGGCGGTGTTCCGGTTCTGAAGCGGGGGGCGCCCTCGGCACGGCGCGCCCGTCAGCGACGATTCCGGATCGCTCGGAAACCTCCCGGCGCCGGGATTATTTCTTCTTCGGCGCGTCTGCCACGACGTTGCCCGGCGGCAGGGTGCGCATGAAGAAGGTCGGCACCTTCTCGCCCGGGCCGAACGGGCCGGGGACCTTGTGGCTGACCGGCTTCAGGGTCTTGAGAAAGGCGGCGATGGCGTGCACGTCGTCCTTGGTGAAATGCACGTAGGCATGCCAGGGCATGATCGGCGCCAGCACGCGACCGTCCGGCCGCTTACCGGTTTGCAGCGCGGTGACGATCTGGTCCTCGCTCCACTTGCCGATACCGGTCTCGTTGTCGGGCGTGAGGTTCCGGCCGATGAAAACGCCGACGCCTGGAATCTCGAAACCGACATCGGAGCCGCCGAGAAAGCGCGCCATGTCGGGCTTGCCCAGGAAGTAACCCGGCGTGTGGCAGTCGTTGCAGCCGGCGATGGTGACCAGATATTTGCCGCGTTCGACCTTGTCCGATGCCGCCTGAGTTTCGGCGGACGAAATGATGATCAGTACGGCCGCAGTCAGTGCAAGACGTAGGACATTGCCCAGCATGATTTCCCCCCTTGGTGCCTTATCGGTGTTTTGTGGCGCCTCCTCGTCCACCAGTGTGGTCTAATCGGTCGATCCGAACAAGTTTTTCGATGGGCGGGATGGGGCCCCTTTCGCCCGGCCGGTCGCTGCCCTAGGCTTCCTAAGAGCGGGAGGACAGACGTGATCCTATTGTCGAATGGCGGCGACAACACGCATCGCGCGGCGAAACGGTCGGACACGATCGTCGTCGGCACGGTCGACGGCGTTGCGATCTTGAAGCGCTCTGAAAGCGGATGGGACATCGCGCATCGCGCGCTCGCCGGCTGTTTCGTCAGCGCCGTCACGGCCGCGGCGGACGGCACGCTCTTTGCCGCCACCCACGGGGTCGGCGCGGCGCGCAGCCGCGATGGCGGGTTCACCTGGGAATGGGCCAACAATGGCATCGACCGCCACGATCTGTGGGCGGCGCGCGCCGGCAAGTTGCAAGGCAAGGACGTAGTGCTGGTCGGCTCGCTGCCGGCGCATCTTTATATCACCGAGGACAATGGTGATACCTGGCGCGAATTGCCTGCGCTGCGCAATGTCGAGAGCGTCGGCGGCTGGTGCTTTCCGCCGCCGCCGCGCGTCGGCCACGTCAAGGATATCGTCATCGACGGCGACCGCCTGATGGTCGGCATCGAGATCGGCGCGCTCTTGATGTCGACCGATTTCGGCAAGACCTTTACCGATTTGCAGGTCGATCCGCAGGTGGCGGAAAACGACATCCACCGCATCCTGGTGACGCCATCGCGCCCGAACCGCATCCTGGTCGCCAACGGCATCGTCGGCGTCATGAGCAGCGAGGACAACGGCAAGACCTGGCGCAAAAATCCCATGCCGCCAGATGCCAACTATCCCGATCCGATCGTCATCCATCCCGACGAGCCCGATCTCGTTTTTCTCACCGCCGGCACCGGCTGGCCGCCGCACTGGTACAAGCTCGGCCGCGCGCGCGGGAAGATGTACCGCAGCCGCGATGGCGGCGAGACCTGGGAGAGATTGTTGGGCGGCCTGCCGAACGGACAGCGCGCGACCTTCGGCGCGCTCACCATCGAGACCTGGAAGGGCGGTTACGGCCTCTACGCCGCCGATACCGACGGGCAGGTGTTCGAGAGCCTCGACGGCGGCGATACCTGGACCATCATCGCCGACGTCGCGCCGGTGTCGAAGGGCGAGTTCTATCGCGGCCTGCGCAAGGACCGCGTGCCGCTCGCCACTGTCGATGACGTGAAATTCAGCGCGACCGCCACCGCGCGCCTGGGCGCGGTTCGGGTGTAGTCGACGGGCCGGATTCCACTCCATTCAGTTTGAATCTGCAAAACCCGTTCGTCCCCGCGAAAGCGGGGACCCAGGCTCAAAGAACTGGATTCCCGCTTTTGCGGGAATGAACGGAGAATGCTTCAAACTCAGTGGAATCAAACGTTAAGCTCCGCGCACGCCTTCGACCCAGTCCATCACCAGCGCGACTTTGTCGGCGTCGTTCACGCCGCGCGCGTCGAGATCGGCCCAGGTCGGGAAGGTGAGGGCGTGCTGGAGGGTGGCGGCGATGCGTCGCCCTTCCTGTTTGCCGGGGTGAAAGGCCGCGGTGAGATCGTCGCCGATTCCGGCCACGAAGCCGGCGAATTGCTTCATGGGCTCCCGCAGCGCCGGCACCTCGGCGACGTCGCGGAACGAGGCTGACCACATGCGCCGGGTTCCGGCGTAGTAGCGATAGAAGGCCGTGAGCGCTGCCTTGAGCCCCTCGCGCGGGTTATCGATCACCGCCCAGCCTTTCGGGTCAGGGGGCGGGTTCAGGCTGAGCCAGTGGGCGGTGCACGCCTGAAATACCGCCGTTTCGTCCGGGAAGTGCCGGTAGACCGTCAGCCGTTGGACGCCAGCCTTGTCCGCAATGGCGCTGATGGTGGTCGCCCGCGGCCCCAGTTCCTCGTGAAGGTGCATGGTGGCCTCGACGATCCTCTGGCGCGTCTCCTCCTGGGATTTCGCGCGTTCGGCCATGCGGTAGGGGCGCTTCTTTTTCATTCAGTGAACATATGTGTTTATTTAATTGTTGACAAGCCCCGGAGCCTCCGGTAGGCGTCATTTCAAGTGAACAATAATGTTCACTTAAAATAGAGCGATAAGGAGCACCGAAATGACCCAGTCCCTCACCAGGGCCGAACTCATTGCCCGCAACCGGGCGACCGCCGAGCGCTTCCTCAACGGCACCCATTCCAAGGACATCACCGACGTGGCGGTGATCGACGATACCGTGGCGCCGCAGGTGACCTGCCACGGCTTTCCGGGCGGCGACCCCGTCGATCACGAGAGCTACAAGAACTTCTTCCGCACATTCCGGCAGTCATTTTCGGACATGGATTGGAAGGTGCATGCGCTGGTCGCCGACGAGAATTACGTGTCAGCGCGCTGGCAGATCTGGGCGACCCACAGCGGCGACTTTGCCGGCGTTCCGGCCGACGGCCGGCGGATCACCTTCGAAGGCATGGTGCTCTACCGGCTGGAGGACAGCCTGATCGTGGAGACCTGGCTGCAGATCGACCGGCTTGGGCTGCTCGGCGCGATCGGCGCGCTGCCGGCGCTGGCGGCGTGAGCGGGCGACGAAGAAAGCCGGTGCGTTGCGGCGCGCCGGCTTTCGATCCAGGTCAACATGAAGTGGGCGAGGGGGGCGCCTGAACTGCTACCGATGATCCGTGCCCGTGAGCACGGCGCGGGTCGTCTCGTCCGGGCCGAACTCGTCGGCGCCGTCGATGTCCATCAATTCGGCGAGCCGCTTGCGCGCGCGGTTGACGCGCGACTTGATGGTGCCGACCGCGCAGCCGCAGATATTGGCGGCCTCTTCGTAGGAGAAGCCGGAAGCACCCACCAACACCAGCGCCTCGCGCTGGTCGGCGGGCAGCTGCGCCAGCGCCTCGCGGAATTCCCTGAACTCGATCTGGCCGTATTGCTCCGGCTGCGATTTCAGCGTCTCGGCGTAGCGGCCTTCGCCGTCTTCCACCTCGCGCCGGCGCTTGCGGTATTCGGAGCGGAAATGATTTCGCAGGATGGTAAACAGCCAAGCCGACATGTTGGTGCCGGGCTGAAAAGAATTGATATTGGCGAGCGCGCGCATAAGCGTCTCTTGCACAAGGTCGTCCGCGCGGTCCACGCTTCCGCAGAGCGAGATCGCGAACGCGCGGAGACTGGGCACCGCGGCGAGGACGGCTTTGCGGACTGACTCGTCCATTGCCATTAGCGCCTGTCCTTATTCTTCTCGTCGGTGTCGAGTTGGTTCAGCAACTCGGCGAACCGGTCGGGCACCCCTTGGCTCACGACTTCGTCGTACGCGGCGCGCAACTGTTGTCCGAGGCGTGACTGCACCTCGCGGCTGAGCTTGGCGGTCTTCGAATTCGGCTTTTTGGCCTGGTTCGATGCGGGTTCCATCGGCTTGTCCGGTCCCGAGGGCTTACGCTCGTTCATTGTTCAATCCCAAATCCCCTGCTCCCTGGACCAACAGCCGGGAGCCTTCCCCGATCCAGCTAGTCCAACCGAAACCCATGAATTGGCAGATGGTTCCTGGTTTGGGGAACTTTTTTGGGAAGCTGGCGTTGGCCTGCGGTAGGCTGCACGTGAGGAACGGCCGGATGCAGTGTCCGAGCCCCCGCTCGCGTGCGTTTGGGGAGGGATTCTTGTCGATATCTCAGACAGTTGGACAACATTTGCCGTATCTGCGCCGCTACGCCCGGGCGCTCTCGGGCAGCCAGACCTCGGGTGACGCCTACGTCACCGCGACCCTGGAGGCGCTGGTTGAGGACCCGGATATCCTCGACAGTGACGCTTCGACGCGGATCGCGCTCTACCGGCTCTTCACCAAGATCTGGAATTCGGTGGCGGTGAACGGCAAGCCGCCGGTTGGCGCCGCGGGACCGAACGAGGCGGTGGAGCGCCATCTGGCGCAGATCGCGCCCTTGCCCCGCCAAGCCTTCTTGCTGGTGGCGCTTGAGGGGCTGTCGGAAGACGACGCGGCCAAGGTGCTGGACGTCGACGTGCCGGCATTGGGCAAGCTGATCGAGGAGTCGGGACGCGATCTCGCCAACGAGATCGCCACCGACGTGCTCATCATCGAGGACGAGACCTTCATCGCGCTCGATCTTGAGGGGTTGGTGGAAAGCCTGGGACATCACGTGATCGGAATCGCGCGTACCCACAAGGAGGCGGTGGCGCTGGCGCAGAAGAAGCGGCCGGGCGTCATCCTCGCCGATATCCAGCTCGCCGACGGCAGTTCGGGCCTCGATGCGGTCAACGAGATGTTGCGCACCTTCGAAGTGCCGGTGATCTTCATTACCGCCTATCCGGAGCGTTTCCTGACGGGCGAGCGGCCGGAGCCGGCCTTCCTCATCGCCAAGCCGTTCCAGCCGACGACGGTGTCGGCGGTATTGAGTCAGGCGCTGTTCTTCGAGCGCAACGCCAAGCGCCGTGAACGGCGCGCGAGCTAGCCGCCCGATGACGGCGGGAGGGGTGACGGGGTGCTGATGGCTGCTGTTGAGGCTGGCGCGCTCATCGTCAAAGCGAATCGTGTTCGGCCGGTTGCCGCGCCGAGCGGAATGACAAGTGGTTCTCTTCGTTGGCAGAGCGTCTAATGGACGGAATCATCGGACAACCGGACTTGAACGCCGCTGCGCCTGCACGATCCTGTGAAAGCCGGGACGCGGCCACGGCCGGCCCGCATATCGCCATGGCGCATGACATGTCTCAGGCGGACGATACCGAGCTTTCAGAGCTTGCCCGGGTGCAAGCGGAATGCCGACGGCTGCAAGCACAGGTCAACGCGCAAGGCTGGGAGCTAAATCTGTTGCGGGCGCGTTTTGCGCGCTACGAGACCGCACTGCGCGGCTCGCAGGTCACGGTCTTCACCCAAGACCGCGACCTGCGCTACACGTCGATCACCAATCCCGTGATGGGCCGCTCCATCGAGGATATTTTCGGCCGCACCGATCACGAAATTCTCCCGCCGAAAGTCCGTGCCTCCGTAATCGCCCTGAAACAGGAAGCGCTCGCGAGCGGTGAGCCGCGGGGAACCGAAGTCGCCATTGAAGACAGTCTCGGCATCCACTGGTTCGACGTGCATGTCGAGCCCTTGCGCAACGATGTCGGCGAGATCGTCGGGCTCGCCGGCGCGGCGGTCGATATCACCGAACGCAAGGAGGGCGACGCGCATCTGCGACTCTTGCTGCGCGAACTGACCCACCGGTCAAAGAACCTGCTGGCGGTGATCCAGGCGATGGCGCGGCAGACCGCGCGCCACGCCGGCTCGGTGCAGAGCTTCCTCAACCGGTTCGGCGCCCGGCTGCAAGCGCTTGCGGCGTCGCACGATCTCTTGGTGCGGGAGAGCTGGTACGGCGCGTCCATCGACGAACTGACCCGTTCGCAGCTCGCGATGTATCTGGACTGCGATGACGCGCAGGTCGCGATCGACGGCCCGGCGGTCGTGCTCAAGCCGGAAGCGGCGCAGAGCCTTTGCCTCGCGCTGCACGAATTGGCGGTCAATGCCGCCAAGTTCGGCGCGCTGTCGATGCCAAGCGGCCGGCTGTCGATTACCTGGGACCGGTGCGAGCACGACGGCAAACAGACGCTTGAGTTCGACTGGCGCGAACAATTCGGGCCGCGCGTCAAGCCGCGGCGCAAGCGCGGCTTCGGCAGCATGATGATCGAGCGTAATCTTGCGCACGCGCTCGATGCCGAGGTCGAACTCGAATTCGATCCGGACGGTTTGCGCTGTCACGTCGTCATCCCCGCCAGCCAAATCCTGGCGGCGCGCTGAACCCTCAGCATGTATGAATTTGCCGAAGGCTGAACGGGCGAGCGCGCCAGCTGGAAATTGACCGGCGGGTGAGGGATCTCCTGTTTGTCTGGTGGAACGGACTTTCGGGATGGAACTTTGCCGCGGACAAGACGTTGGCCAACTAACGTTCTAAAAAAGGAGTCGGAAGATGCAGATGTATAAGACTTTAAGCGTGTTGGCGGGGGTGGCGATGGCCGCTGCGATGGCTCTGCCGTCGCCGGTCATGGCGCAAAACGCTGATCGGGTGCAGGTCGGCACTCTGACCTGCGACATTTCCGCCGGCATCGGCGTCATCATCGCATCGAAAAAGGCCGTGGCCTGCACATTTACGCCCGCCGCGTCGGGCCCGCGCGAGGTCTATACCGGCTCCATCACTAAATTCGGGCTTGATATCGGCGCCACCTCCGGCGGCCGGATGGTCTGGACCGTTTACGCGCCGACCAACAAACATATCGATGCGCTGACCGGAGATTATGTCGGCGCGAGCGGAGAAGCGACCGTCGGCGTCGGCGTTGGCGCCAATGTGTTGGTCGGCGGCTCCAATCGCACGGTCACGCTGCAGCCGGTATCGGTGCAAGGGCAGACCGGCCTCAATCTGGCGGTCGGCGTTGCCGGGCTGACGCTGCAGCCGGCGCGCTGATCGGCAGGGTTTTCCGAAAACAAGAAATAGCAACGGCCGCCCGCATGGGGCGGCCGTTTTCATTTCGATACGTCGAGATACGTCGCCGACGCGCCGCTCAGTCGAAGGTGAAGGCGTCATGATAGGCGCCTTGCACGCTGCCGCCGGGGACGGGACCGCCGCCGGGCACGTGCACCATGTTGCCGATCACCGCGCAGGTCGCGCCATGCAGGCCGTGGCGCGCGATCGCCATGGGCGTGCCGGCCTCCCAGGTGTCGGTCTTCGGGTCGTAGATTTCATTGGTGCCGAACACCTTGCCGGTGGCCTCGCCGCCGAACACCACGATCTTGCCGCCGATATAGACGCAGGACGGCCCGCTGCGCGCGGTCGGCAGCGGCGCGCGGAACGACCAGCCGTCGGTCTTGGGATCGTAAACGGCGTTGAGCGAGGTGTTGAAGTCATACGAGTCCATGCGGCCGGCGATGGCGTGGATCTTGCCGTCGACGACGGCGACGCCCATGTGGTCGCGTTGCCCGACGAACGGCTGGGTGGCAGTCGAGCCGCGCATGCCGGCCAGGAACGTGTACTTGTCGGTCTTGGGATCGTAGATCTCATGCCATTCGACCGAGCGCACGTCGCGGCCGCCGAGCAGATGGATCTGACCGTCGAGCACGATCGCCGAAATGGCGCCGCGCGGGCGGGCGAGGCCGGCGATCGGCGCCCATTCATCAGTCTTGGTATCGTAGACGTAGCAGTTCGAATGCGGGCAGCGGTTCTGCTCGATGAAGCCGCCGAAGGTATAGACCTTATCGCCGATCGAGACGCCGGCGACGTGATTGCACGGCGTCGGGAAGGGCGCCTTCAGGGTCCATTCCTTGGTCTTGGAGTCGTAGACCTGGTGGTAGTTGCCGTCGACGCGGTGGCGGGCGTAGCCGGCGATGACGTGGATCTTGCCCTGGCATTCGATGACCGCGTGTTCGCCGGTCGGGATCGGCAGCCGCGGCTGCTCGACCCAGCGCCCGGGATTGGCCGCCTTGGGCGCGACGCTGGTGACGTAGCGCTGCTTTTCGACGGTGGCCGGAATGTCTGTGATCGAGCGGTCTCTTAATCCGGCGAACAGCGGATCGGCATTGGCGGCTTGGTTCATCGTTTCCTCCCGAATTGCTTCATTGCGCGGGCATTACGCGCCCGGGACGGCGTCCTTGATCAACTGCCGCGTCAGCTCGACCGCTTCGCGGCAGACCTCGACAGGCGGGCGCGCCCAAAGGTCAGGGTTCGGCGCCTCGTAGCTCAAGTATCGGGTGTAGCCTTTCTCGGCCAGCAGCCTAAGCACCTCGCGCCATTTCACCACGCCCTTGCCGGGCGCGAGCCGGTCGGTCGGCCGTCGTACGCCGGTCACCGGATGGGGCGAAACGTCGCTGTACTGGAAGCAATAGATCATATCGTTCGGCAGGTCGCCGAAGCTCGCCCCGCCATAGCCGCTGCGGTGGAAGTGATAGGCATCGATCAGATAGCCGCAGTTCGGCTTGCCGGCGCCCTCGATCAGCTCGCGCAGCACCGGCAGGCTGTTAAGCACGTCGTGCTGCGAATTGTATTCGATGGCGAGCTTGAGGCCATGTTCGCCGGCGATGTCGCCGGCGCGCTTGAGATATTCGATCGCCTGCGGGATCGGCGCGCTGATCTGGCCGGGCGCGCTCATCAGCATGTCGCAGTTCAGCGCCACCGCGTTTTCGCAGGACTCCTTGAACGACTTGAACAGCCGCTCGCTTTCCTCGCCGGTGGCGAACAGCCAGCCGTATTCGACGCCGAGCACGCCGACCGGAAGGCCACTGGCGCGGATGAGATCGAGCACCTGGCCGTTGCTCATGCCTTCGTCGAAACAGCGCTTGAAGTCCGTGCGGCGCAGCTCAACGGCGTCGAAGCCGCCTTGCTTGGCGGCGGCAAGCGCGGCGGCGAGCGGCGTGGTGTCGAGGGTCCAGGTGTGCAGGGCGAGCCGGCCGAACTTTTCCGTCATGGTCGTTAGGGCTCCGTGAGCGGCGGCCCGCGCGCCAGCGCGGGGGTTGGGATCGATGCTTCGTTATTCGCCTTCATTGCCGCCGGTGTAAAGGGCGTCGTCGGCTTCACGCGTGATGAAAAGAAGCGCGCGGCGGCCGGCATTTCGGTTCATGAAATTTGTTGGAGGGAGTCCCGCGACCCGAGATATCACGGTGGTTCGCTGGCATTGGGCTGACATAGCAGCTATTCCATGCCGCCGGCGGCGCGCACCGTGGCATACAGCGCAGCGACGTCGGGGCCGCGTAGAGGCGTTCGGCGCGGCAGAGCGATGGCAAAGGTCGAGGATGGAGCGGTGAGCCAAAAACCCATCAATGTGGTCTTCGCGGAAGAAGACAATCTATTCCGGCTGATGGAGGTAGCCCTGCGGCGTGCGCCGACCCCGGAGGGCGAGAAGACGCTGCATTATTTTTTCGGCGAGGATATCGCCACGCCGCTTGAAGCGCTGACCGGCATGGCCGACCGGCTCGGCCTGCCGGGTGCCATCGAGGTCACGGTCTGCGGCGACGAGGCGGCGCTCGACCGCAGCCTCGGGGCGGCTGACGTCCTCATGCTGCAAGACACGACGCTTGATGCGGCGCGGCTCGAAGCCTGCGCCGGCCGGGCGCGGCTCGTCCAGCAGTTCGGCCGCCTCACCGGCAATATCGATGTGGCCGCGGCCGCGCGGCTGGGCGTGCCGGTCGCCAATCTGACGCGGCTGAGCACCCTGTCCTGCGCTGATCACGTAACGGCGCTGATTCTCGCCATGGCGCGCCAACTGCTGCCGGCGCATCGTTCGGTTGTCGCGCGGCAGGACTCGGCGCTGACGCCCGTGTTCTCTCAAGATCCGCCGCGCAACAAGTTCAACTGGGCCGGCATTCGCGGTTTCCGCGTCCTGGCCGAGAGCACGGTCGGCATCATCGGTCTCGGCGAGATTTCCGGCCTGGTGGCACAGCGCCTGCGGGCCATGGGCGCGCGCGTTCTTTATTTCAAGCGCACGCCTTTAAGCGCGGACGAAGAGCGCGGCTATGGCGGCATAACCTATGCGCCGCTCGACGAGCTCTTGGCTCAGGCGGATTTCGTCGCGCTGCAGGTGCCCTATAGCGGCGCGACCGAGAAATTCGCCGACGGTGAGTTCTTTTCAAAGATGAAGCGCGGCGCTTATCTGATCAACGGCGCGCGCGGTGGCTTGGTTGATGAGCAGGCGCTCTACGATAATCTCAAGAATGGCCACCTCAACGGCGCGGCGCTCGACGTCTATCGCTACGAGCCGATGCCGCCCGATTGCCCGTTGTTGGCGCTGGACAACGTGCTGTGGACGCCGCACATCGCCGGCGGCGACCCGGACTACATGATCGTGGAGACCGAAGCGGTCTTAAGCAACATCGCTAAGGTCGCGCGCGGCGAGACGCCGGGCAACCTGGTCACGGCCGCTGCTTGAGGCCAGAACTTGCGGCCCTGCGTCGGTCGTCGCGGGCATGGCCGGCTGCTCGTTCTGGACCGGAACGAGCGGGGGCGACGCGACCGGACGCTGCCATTGCCGCATCTTGCCGCGGGCGTATTGGCCGACGAATTTGATCCAGCGGCGCGTGCGCCAGACGAGCGACGGATCGGTCGAGAACGCGCGCAGGCCAAAAGCCTTGTTGCGGCAGAAGTCATCACACTCCCGCTTCTCGGGGTCGGCGTAGAACGCCGCGATCTTATCGGCGCCCATGCCGGGCGTGGCGAGCCACTGCGGAATGTAGCCGTGACACAGCCGCTCGGCGTCCATCATGGCCTTGCGCGCGCCGGTGCCGGCGGCCGGGCACGATGTCGAGAAGGCGTCGCCAAGCAGCACCACGCCGGGTTGCTGGTAACCGTGCGAGACGAAGAGATCGACCGGGCGGATCTTGATGAAGCCCTCGACCTCGAAATCGCCCATCAGCTTACGCAGGCCGGGCATCAGCGCATAGAGCGACTCCTGCGGCTTTGCACGCAGCTCGCGCAGCCAGGGATCGTTCATGTCGCGGTAGACGAATAGGTTGGCGCGCATGACTGTGCCGATCGGGAACAGGGTGATCAAGGCCGCTCTGTCCTCGGTGTGCTCGGCGTAATAGGTGAGCGCCGGAAAGTCGAAGGCGCGGCGGCCGACCGGCTTCACGTTGAAGCCGATGGTGATGGATTGGCACGGGCTGATGATCTCGCGCGTGAGGCCGAGGTTGTCGCGCAGGCCCACGTTGAGGCCATTCGCCAGCACGATCAGCCGCGCGGAGATCTCCTCGCCGGTCGACAGCGTGACGGTCTGGCGGTCTGGGCTGGTCGTCAGCGCCGTGACCTTGGCCTCGATCATCGGCACATTGCCGGGAATTTCGCCGCGGATGGTGTTGACCAGCTGCGCATAGAAGATGCCCTGCTGATCGCCCGGGCGTTTCTCGACCAGGTGGCCGAAGCGCGCCACCCAGGATTCACGGTCCGGCGTCGACGCCCGCAGCACGGCGTCGGCGATGCCGGTTTTTTTCAGGATTTCGACCTGCGGCCCATCGAGCTTCTCGCAGCGGAAGTCCTCCGGATAGACCGGGTTCGGATCGATCACCACGGCGTCGATCCCGGCACGCCCCAGCATTGCGGCCGTGAGCGATCCCGCCAGGCCACCGCCGACAATCGCTACGTCTGTCTTCCGCATTGGTCTTCTCCGAGCAGTTTTCCAGTTGGTGTCAGCGCGCGCGCTTCTTGAGATAGGTCAGATAGGCCGCCTTGGTGGCGCGACGGGCGCGCAAGTAAGCGCCTTGCAGGCGCGTCAGAAGGGTGAAGGCGGACGAGCCGCCCGGCCGGGCATCGAGCCACACGGTTGCGATCGTCTGCCGCTCGCGCCATGCACTCATGAAGCTGGTTTCGTCGTGGGCGCAGGAATCGACCTGGGTGATGCCCGGGTCGGCGAGGAAGGCGGCGGTGTAGTCTTCGAGCAGCAGCATGCCGGGCGAATAATCGTGCCGGGCCTCATCGTAGGCCGTCTTCCAGGTGAAGGCGGCCGGTCCCGCCCGCAGCACGAGCTGCAGGCTCACCGGGTTGCCGTCGAGGGTCAGCGCGTGGATGCAAGCCTCGCCGCGCGCCGCCAGTGCGGCAATCATCGCGCGCGCGTAAGCCGCGTCCGCCGGATCGCTGGCAAGCGCGGTGCCTTGGCGGCCCTTCCAGCCGGCGGCTTCGAGCGCGAGGAAATCCTCCAGCCCCCGTTCCACCTCGGCGGGCGTGGTTATGATCTTGTATTGAAGGTTGCCTTTTTCGCCGAGACGGCGGCGATGCTGACGCAATTTCTTGCGGCTCGAACTGGAAAACGTCTGTTCCAGGTATCGCTTGCCGTCGAGGTCGGAGGCGAGCATCGGGCGGACCGCTTCGGACAGTATGCAAGCCGCGCTGCCGCGCGCGGCCAGTACGCGGTCGAGCGCCTGCATGGTGGTGCCGTCCGTCGCCATGGCATCGAGCGCCACGATCTTCGGCAGGCCGGGTTCGGTGGCGATGCAGGCCAGCATCGCCTCCAGCGTGGCGTCGAGCGCGTCGCGGTCGATCACCGGTGTTGCGAGGTAGCCATGGGCCATGGCGGGCGCCGCCAGTACGTCGACCGGCAGGATCGATTGCGGCGCGCGGCGAACCGCGAAGGCCCAGACGCCGACGAGGCTGCGGCGGCCATCGCATTCGTGCCACGCCAGCAGCGCGACGCGGCGATGGCTCGGGTCGGTCTTGCCGGCGAGATTGACCAGCAACGGGTTCATGAAGACGTTCGGCGCATCCGCGCGCGCGACCAGCGCGTCCCAGTCGGCCTGCAGCGCGGCCAGCCGTTCGCCCGTGGCGAGCTCGACGACGATGTCGGCCGCGCGCGGGCGCGTCCGCTGCGCGCGCGCGTCATCCAGGCTGACGACGACCGCGGGATGCGGTTCGCATGCGTCGAGCGCAACGCGTTCGTTCGCGCCTAGCAAGAGAGCGTCGTGTGGCAAGAAGCCTCCCTGGCCGTGCAACCGGCCACCTGTCCGTTGTCATCGTCATAAGCGAAAATCATTTCACAACCGGTTACGGAAGCGCAGAATCTTCGGGGATTTCGCTACCGATCGGTAAGGTTAATCGCGGCAATCGAATTGAATGCATGTCGCCGGCGGCCGACACCCCTTTGTTTATGCGCGCCGATTAACGCTTCTTACGGACGGCCCATGGTTTTGTCGGGCATCGAATTCGGTTCAGGCAGCAGGTATTGATGTCACCAGCGGCGCAAGCAAAGATCGACGACTCCATAGAATTGGAGTTCCACACGGCAGATGGTGACGTGCGCGATGCGCCGGTTGCGCGGGCCGTCGCGCGTCCGCAGGATGTCGCCTTGGATATTCACGAGGACCTTGCCGCCGTCGAGCAGGTCTGGCGCGCGTTCGAGAAGACCGCCGACTGCACGGCGTTCCAGACGTTCGACTGGCTTGCCACCTGGCAGCGCTGTATCGGCGCGCGCGAAGGCGTGCGCCCGGCGGTCGTGGTGGGCCGCGATGCGGACGGCAAGGCGTTGTTCCTGCTGCCGTTGGCCGTCGCGGACCGCGGCTACGGCCGCGAGCTGACCTTTCTCGGTTCGGCGTTGTGCGACTATAACGCGCCGATGCTGGCGCCCGATTTCGCGCGCGCCGTGCCTGAGCCGCTGCCGCTGCTGCGACACGTGTTCGAGCGCCTGCGCATGCGCCTGCACTACGACGTCGTGCGGTTCGAGAAGATGCCCGAGACCGTCGGCGCGCAAGCCAATCCGCTGACGAAGCTGTCCGTCATTCTGCATCCGAGCGGCGCCTATATGACCCCGCTCGGCACAGACTGGGACGAATTTTACGGCGAGAAGCGCTCGACCTCGACCCGTCAGCGCGACCGCGCTAAGCGCAAGAAGCTCGCCAAGTTCGGCGAAGTGCGCATCGTCCATCCGATGAGCGATGGCGATATCGCCGCTACCCTCGATACGTTGATGGCGCAGAAGGGCCAGGCGTTCGCCCGCATGGGCGTCGCCAACATCTTCACGCATCCCGGCTATCGCGAGTTCTACCGCGCCCTGGCCACCGGGCCGACCACGCGCCATCTCGCCCACGTCAGTAAGCTTCAAGTCGGCGACGAGGCCGCGGCGGTCAATCTCGGGCTGACCTTCCGCGATCGCTACTACTATGTGCTGGCGAGCTATGGCGACGGCGAAATGTCGCGCTTCGGGCCCGGCGCCGCCCACCTGCGCGACCTGATGCAATACGCCATCGGCCGCGGCTTCCGGATTTTCGACTTCACCGTCGGCGACGAGCCCTACAAGCGCGAATGGTGCGACGAGACCCGGCTCTACGACCACATCGCCGGCGTCAGCGCGCGCGGCGTGGTGGTCGCGGCGGGGCTGCGGATGGCCTTGGCGCTCAAGCGGCGCATCAAACGGAACCCCACCTTGTGGAAGATGGCCTATCGCCTGCGCGAAATGCTCGGTCGATTCCGCCGCTAAGGCGCGCCGCTAAGCGGCGCGCGGCCGCCCAACGAACATCGTGAGGCCGAGCCTGCGCTTGGCGATCAGGAACAACAGGCTCGATTCGACGACAAAGGCCGCGGCCGTGGCGCTCGCCACGCCGAGGCCGCCATAGGCCGGCGCCAGCACCAAGCAGCCGATGAGATTGACCGCGAAGGCTGCGGCATAAGCCACCGCACAGATGCGCTGCTGGCCGAGCATGTTCAGCAGCCGCTCGGCCGGACCGACCGAGGCACGCACCATCAGGCCGACCGCCAGAATCGCCATCATCGGGTAGCCCGCGACGAAACTCGCGCCGAATAGCATCAGCACGAACTTGCCGAGCGCCAGCATCACCAGCGTGGCGGCAAGCGACGGCCAGAACACCCAGCGCACGGTGTCGGCGGCGAAGGCGGCGAGGCCTTCACGATCGCCGGCGACGTGATGGCTGGTGAAGCGATGACCGGCGGCGGCCGCGACCGCGAACTGGATGATGCTGACCAGCGCCAAGGTCTTGGCGGCGGCGTAGTAATGCGCGACTTCGTCGGCCGGGCGGAACTGCTTGAGCACCAAGATGTCGGTCGAGGTCAGCAGCGTGTACATGCCCCAGACCAGCAGGATCGGCAGCGCCGTGTGCAGCCAGTGCTTGAGGTCGTAACGGCGCGGGCCGGCCGGTACCGCCGCGTTCAGGCGTCGCCGCAATTGGAAGAGCTGTATGAGCGCCATCAGCCAGACCGAAGCCGCTAGCACGCCCGCCACCGTGGCGGCATTAATCGTCACGCCGGAGAAATTTAAGACCGCGACGGTCGCGATGATGAGTAGCGGTCGCGCCACGTAAGGCGGCAGCAGCGCGAGATTGATCCAGTCGTAGCTGCGCGCCTGCGCGTCCAGCATGAAGGTGAAGCCGGAAAACGGCAGGGCGGCGCAGACGAGATAAAGCGGCACGATGACGTTCGGGTCGAGCCGCGGCGTCAGCCCATAGACGAGGGCCGCGCCAATCGCGCCGGCCGCGGCACCAATACCCAAGGTGAGCCAGCGGCTGCTCACGAGATACCCGCGCAACAGGTCGAGGGCGCCGGCCTGCCGGTACTCCGGCACGAAGCGCTGGGCGGTGAGCGGAATGCCGAGGTGGACCAACTCGCCGACCAGCAGCAGCCAGGTCCAGGCATAGACGTAAGTACCGAACTCGCCGCCGCCCATCCACCGCGCGAGCAGCACCTGCGAGCCGAACATGATGGCGGCGCTGACGACGCGGATGGCAAAGGCCGCGCCGGCCATGCGCTGGGTGAGAGAATGCTCGGCGGTCAGCCAGTCCTTGGCGCGGTTGCGCAGGCGCTGGAACAGGCCGTGTGACGTTGCAGGTTTGATGTCGGTCAGGGCCATCCCGATGCCTTTCGGATCGGGATTTTCCTACCTGTTAGAGGTAACTTTACTCTGAAGGCGACTGTAGAATCGGGGCCGGTCCTGTTGACCCTGCTCAGCGCTCGACAAAAGCCTTTTCGACGACGAAATGGCCGGGTTCGCTGCTGCTGCCTTCGGCAAACCCGCGTTCCTCGAACATGTCGCGCAATTCGGCCAGCATGGCCGGGCTGCCGCACAGCATGATCCGGTCGGTCTCGCGGTCGAGCGGCGGCAGGCCGAGGTCGTCGAACAACTTATGCGACGTGATCAGGTCGGTGATGCGGCCATGGTTGCGGAACGGCTCGCGGGTGACGGTAGGATAGTATTCGAGCTTGCCGGCGAGCATGTCGCCGAAAATCTCGTCCTCGCGCAGCTTCGCCACCAGTTGCTCGCCATAGCTCAGGTCGGAGACCTGCCGGCAGCCGTGCACGAGCAAGACCTTGTCGAAGCGCTCATAAACGTCCGGGTCCTTGATCAGGCTGGCGAAGGGGGCAAGCCCGGTGCCGGTCGACAGCAGCAGCAGCCGCTTGCCGGGCAGCAGGTTGTCGGTGACGAGCGTCCCCGTGGGCTTGCGCCCGACCAGCACGATGTCGCCCTGTTTCACCCGTTGCAGGCGGGAGGTGAGGGGGCCGTCCGGCACCTTGATGCTGAAGAATTCCAGCACGTCCTCATGGTTGGCGCTGGCCATGCTGTAGGCCCGCAAGAGCGGCCGGCCCTCGACTTCGAGGCCGAGCATGGTGAACTGGCCGTTCTGGAAGCGGAACCCGGGATCGCGGGTGGTGGTGAAGCTGAACAGCGTGTCGGTCCAGTGGCGAACGGAAAGGACCTGCTCCTGATTGAGGGCGCTCATGGTCGGCTAAATGTCTATTCTGCTTGGGGATTTCGGATGGCGGGATCGAGTCAACGAAGACAATTTAGCGCCTTCGCACTGCAGCACTACCCGCGCCAGCGCGCATCTGGTGCGCTGCACAAGCAGGGCCGGCGGGGGTTCAAACGCCGCCGACGGCGGGTTGCTTGCGCAGGCGCGACGGGCCGCCCGCCGGTACCGCGGAGGCGCCGCAATAGGGCAGCGGGATCGGCGTCTTGCTGAACGCCGGCGCGCCGGCGGCGTCGGCGACATCGACCCAGCACAGCCAGTTGTCGTCGTCGCGCGCGGGGTAATCCTCGCGGAGGTGGCTGAGCCGCGACTCGGTGCGGTAGAGCGAAGCGCCGAGGATGAACTGCGCAGCCAGCAGCATCGCCTCGGTCTCCTGCAGCCGCACCAGCTCGTGCACGTGCGGTGCATTGAGCGCCTTGGCCCGCTCGGCCAGCGCGACGACCTTGTCGCGCGCTTCTTCCAGCCGGTCGGCCTGCTTGAGGATGCCGATGTCGTAGGCGAACATGATCTGCTGCAAATCGCGCAGCACGCGGTCGGACTCGGCCGATGCCGTGTCGTCGAGCCGGCGCGTGGTCTCGGCATGCAGCCATTGCACCTGGGCGGGATCGATGCGCGGCGCCGGTGCGCTGTCGAGATCCTGCACCGCGCTAATGCCCGCGATCCAGCCGTTGCCCACGCACAGTCCAATATGGAAGCCGGCGAAATGGTTGGCCGCGCCGGCCTGGCCGAGGCCGGCGGCCAGGAGACCGGGCACGTCGGAGCGGCAGTCCGGACCGGTGCGCACGCCCATCTTGGTCATCTGGTTGAGGGCATAATAGGGCGTCTTGCCGAACATGTCGGTCTTGGCCTCGCTGCCGAGCTTGCGGAAGAAGTAGTCCATCCACTTCACCTTGCTCTGCACGAAGTAGTCGCGCAGGTGCTCGGGGATCGCAGACATGTCGAGATAGAGCGGCACGTTGTCCTTGCGCTTCTCCATCGCCATCGCCCGCGCGATGGTCGGCACGTCGGCCTCGTCGGCCCAGTCGGGATCGTAGGCCGCCATGAAGGCTTCGCCCTTGGCGTTGGTCCAGCGCGCGCCCTCCTGGATGGCGAAGGTGATGCCCTCGAAATAGAACTTGGGCGTGCCCGGCCGCACGTAGCTGAATTCGGCATTGCGCAAGGCTCGCGCCGGCGCCATAGGCGAGCAGGGTGCCGGTGCCGGTGATGTCGCGCACGAAGCCGGAGCGGAAGGTGATGGCGTTCGTGCACATGATGGTCGCCTTGGCGGCGATCACGTGGAATTCGCCCGAGCGGCTGTTGATGCCGGTGGCGCCAGTGACGCGGCCGTCGGCGTCGCGCAGGAGACCGGTGACGAACAAGCGGTCGATCAGTTGCACGCCGTCCTTGTCCAGCGCGCCGCGCAGGTGCCAGCAAAATTCCAGGCCCCCGCCGTCGGGGTGCATGACACGGGCGAGATCGAGGCCGCGCGTCGGCCGGCGGGCGTAAGTGCCGTCCTCGTTGCGCCCGAAAGTCATGCCCATGGCTTCGAAATCGCGCAGCCGGTCGTAGGATTCGATGAGCGTCTGGCGCACCAGTTCCTGGTCGGCGATGCCGTCATTGCCGGCAACGATCTCGCGCAGGATGCCGTCGATGTCGTCGTCGGGAAAGGCGACGATGGTCCAGGCGTTGGAGAAGGCGGTGTGGCCGGTGCGGCCGATCATCCAGGAATCGACCAGCGTCACGCGGGTGCCCGGCGGCGAATTGCGCTTGGCGCTGAGCGCGGCGATGAGGCCGCCGGCGCCGGCGCCGACCACCAGGATGTCCGTTTCGGTGTAGAGGCCGTTGAACGTCGTCATTGTCGGGTCACCACGGGCGCGGGCGGTTCTTCACCGACGGATGCACGTCGACGATCTGCTCGGGGCAGAAGATTTCGCAGTTGAAGCAGGTGATGCAGTGCTCGCGGAATTTGATGGCGGGCAACTGATTGGTCGCGCGCAGCCCCGGGAAATTCTCCGGGTCGGCGACCGGCTCCATGTGAATGACGTCGGCCGGGCAGACGATGTCGCACACGCCGCAGCCGGTGCATTTCTCCATTTCGATGTGTTCGATCATAAGGCTCGGTGGTTCCTTGATCGCGACTCGCTAGACAGCGTCGGCCGTCTCCACGTCGCGCGCCAATTCTTGCCGCTTCCGTGCATCGGCGCGTTGATACCTGATAATACGGATGATCGTCCAGACCGTCACCGCCAGGAAGAAGATAACGATCGGGTGGTTCCAAATCAGATCCAGCGGGTGGTCGGAATACAGGATCACCGTCTGGCGGGTGAACAACTCCAATTGCGGTTCCAGCGCAAAGCCAATGATGAACGCGGCGAAGGAGAAATCGAGCTTGCGCATGAAATAGCCGACGATGG
This sequence comes from uncultured Pseudomonadota bacterium, assembly GCA_963829785.1. Classification (GTDB taxonomy): domain Bacteria; phylum Pseudomonadota; class Alphaproteobacteria; order Rhizobiales; family Xanthobacteraceae; genus Pseudolabrys. The sequence goes on from CAWHJZ010000048.1 coordinate 228,407, forward strand.
CGAAGACCAGCGCCACGGCAACGGCGAACATGCTGTTATTGGTGGCGTAGGCGCCGGCGATGCACAGGACGATGACGACCGGATGGATGATGTAGTTGGGGAAGCTGACCACATAGGCGAACAGCCGCAGGCCGAACCGGCCGATCATCAGATTGAAGATATTGCCGAGCACCATGGCGGTGAAGATTCCGTAGACCAAGCGGGCATGGTTCTGGAAGATCTGGGGCCCCGGGTCCACGCCGTGGACGATGAACGCGCCGATGAGAATAGCGGCCGAGAGGCTGCCGGGGATGCCGAGCGCCAACAACGGAATAAGATCGGCGCCGCCCACGGCGCTGTTCGCCGCCTCCACGGCGGCGACGCCTTCCAATTTGCCGGTGCCGAATTCTTCCGGCGTCTTGGACGCGCGCTTCGCCGACGCATAGCCGAGAAAGCCGGCGACAATGGCGCCGACGCCGGGCAGGGCGCCGATGCCGGTTCCGATCAAGCTCGACCGTATGATCGCGGGAAAGCACTGGAGCCATTCCGCCCAGGTCACGATGCGGTTTTCGCGCGGCACGTCCTTGCCATAAGGGTTGATATTCTCCCGCACACCGGCGCGCCGGAGCACCTGGGCTTCGATCTGAAGCAGGATTTCAGCCAGCGCCAAGAGCCCGATCGTCAATGGAATGATCGGGACGCCGTCCTGCAGTTCGGCGATGCCAAACGTCAGCCGCGGCAGGCTCAATTCGACGTCGAGGCCGATGGAGCCGATGAAGGCGCCCATGACCGCGGCGATCACGCCGCGCACCAGCGAGCGGCCCGATAGGCCGGCGATGATCGTGAGGGCGAAGATAAGCACCGCCGTCATTTCCGGCGGCCCCATCAGTAGCGAGAGGGCGGCGATCGGCGCCGCCACCAGGAACAACACGATATCGCTGAACGAGTCGCCGAAAACCGACGAATAGAGCGCCATTTTCATGGCTTTCACACCCTTGCCTTTTTGGGCCATGGGGTAGCCGTCGAAGGCCGTCGCCGCCGCCTCGGGCGATCCAGGTGTGTTCAGGAGGATGGCGGCAATCGATCCGCCATAGGTGCCGCCCTTCATGATGCCGATGAGAAAAGCGATGGAGACAAGCGGCGACAGATAGAAGGTCATGGGCAGGGCAATGGCGATCGCCATCGGGCCGTTGAGGCCCGGGATGGCGCCGACGATGATACCCATGAGCACGCCGAACGCCACGAACATGACGTTCGTCAGCGCAAGGGCGTCGCCAATTCCCGCGAGAAGATTTTCCATGTCCCTGCGGCCTTACGGAAGCTGCACGACGAAAATCCTGTCGAGCGCGAAATAGATAACGAGCGGGGCGATAATCGGAACGACGGCGAGCGCCAGCCAGTTTTCACGGTGCGCGCCGATCGTAATCATCAGGGCGGCGATCAGGATCAGGCTGGTGGCGATAAATCCGATGGTGACCATGCCAAAATAGGTGATCGCCAGGATCAGGGCCGCGCAGCCAATAAACAGCCAGTTCATGCCGTCGAGGGGCGCCGGCGAACTGTCTAAATCTTTTTCTTTCACGATCAGCAGTCGGTGACCGATCAGCACGGCTGCCATGAGGACGATCAGCCAAAGCGTGGTCAGCGGAAAGAAGCTCGGGTCGAGTCCGTAATCGCCACCGGAATCGATCTGGATCGGAACGATGACGAAGATGGTGAACAGCCCGAGCAGCAAAAGCAGGCCGCCGGAATAGATGTCCGCCCGTTTCAAGTCATTTTCCTTTTTTGGAAAGCGTCAATCGGGCGCGCGCTCGCGGCTGGGCACCGCGAACGCGCGCCTGCTGAAGCTTACTTTCCATCTTGGCGACGAGCGGCTCGACGTCGGCGCGCTGCTTGTTGAGGAACTTCAGGGTGTCCTCGGAGTTGCGGTAGGCGACGTTGAGTTTGAACTGGTCGTGCAGGCTTCTTGGCGACTTCCGGATCGTTCATCACTTTTTTGAGCGCGTCCGAAAGCACTTTGGTCGCTTCGGCCGGAATCGCCCTTCGGCGCCGACAGCATGAAGGTGTCGGTGAAGGTGAAGTTATAGCCGAGCTCGATCAGGGTCGGGATATTCGGGGTAACCCTTCATGCGCTCCGGCGACATGGTCGCCAGCGGCTTCATGGTGCCGGCTGCGCACCTGCTTGGTCCAGCCGCTGCCGCTCCAGGTCATGTCGACGTGGCCGCCGAGCACCTGCTGAATGCCTGCAGCGCCGCCGCTGAACCGGGACCATCTTGAACTTCACGCCGGCCTTCTGCGCCGATCACCATCGATCATCAGACGCGAAGCGGCGACCTGCGTGGCGAAGGAGACTTCCTTGTTGTTCTTTTTGGCGTCGGCAATCATGTCGGCCAGCGAGTTCCAGGGGCTGTCCTTCTTGACGACGATGGCGTCGGACGGCGAGCTCAGGGTCGCGAGGTGCTGGAAATCGTCGATCTTGTAGGTGAGCTTCTTGTTCAGCAGCGGGGTTAGCGTGTAGGCGGCGCTGGCGCCCATGCCGATGGTGTAGCCGTCCGGCTTGGCGTTGATGAGCTGCGTGGCCATGACGGTGCCGCCGCCGCCGGACTTGGTGCACGGCGACGACCGGCTGACCGAGGATCTTCTCCAGTTTCTCGGCGACGAGGCGGCCGGTGGTGTCGACCGCGCCGCCCGGGCGGAAGCCGATCCACATGGTGATCGGCTTGTTCGGGTAATCCGCCGCGGTGGCGAGGCCGCTGGTGAGCGTCACCGCCAACGACGGCGGCTGACAAAGTCAGCGTTCTTGGTGAAGTTAAGTTTCATTTCGGTCCTCCCATCGTTTCTGCTTTCACTTTCGAGTGGAGTCTTGCGTTGTTTCTTGTTGCTTTTGGAACCGCATGACCTGCCGCACGCGGCATGCTGTCGGCTCGGTGTGTTACCGGCGTCTCATCGCGGATAGCCCTCGTAGTCCGGGCTGATACGGACGTCGATCAAATAGCTGCGGCCGGCTTCGACGGCCGCGATGCCGGCGGCGAGCGCCGGCGCGAGTTGCGAACGGTCGCGCACCGGGCCGGCGCCGTCGAAACCCTGCGCCTTGGCCATGGCCAGAATGTCGACTTCCGGATCGTCGATGCGCTGGCCGACCGGCGCGGTTTCGGTCGGGCGCTGGCGGGCCAGCGACGTGGTCACCTGGTGCTGTTCGTCGATGTAATAGCCGGCATTGTTGGCGATCACGATCAGCAGCGGAATGCGGTAGCGCGCCGCGGTCCACAACGCGGAGACGCCCATCAGGTAATCGCCGTCGCCGAACACCGCGACCGGCAGGCGGCCGCTGCCGCGCAAGGCGAGCGCCGAGCCGACCGACATGCCGGGCGCGCCGCCAATGCCGGCCGCGCCGTCGGCGCCGAGGTAGTCGAGCGGGATGACGGACCGGGAGAGCGTCGACGTGCCAGCCGAGCGGCGCGCGCATCAGGCAGAAAGGCTTGTCTCCGAGCGTTTCGCGCAAGCGCCGCGCCGATGTCCCAGAGGCCGATGGCCGTCTTCATCGCCGGAGACCGGCGGCACCCGCTCCGGCGCTTTGTGGGCCGCGCGCGCGGCGGAAAGGCGCGCGCGCCGCGGCATCCTTGAACGCATCGTCGGCGCGCGCTTCGAGTTCGGCGATGCAGCCGCGGCACCACCCGGTCGGGCTCGGCCAGGATGTCGACGTCGACCGCGGTCAGGCCCATGTGGTCGCGGGTCCAGCCGCGGTGGATGAAGGTATCGACCGAGCAGCGGATGACCTTGGCCGGCACCTGCGCCTCGCCCCAGGCCTGCTTGAACAACGTCGCCTGGTCCCACCAGTCGAGGCTCAGCACCACGTCGGCGGCGCGCAGGATCTGCACGCCTTCGTCGGGGGTGAAGGCGATGGCCGGCTCCGGCCCGTGCAGCGGATGATCGGTGGGGAAGGCGCCGGCGACCTTCAGATCGGTGAGCACGCGCGCGCCCAGCATTTCCGCCAGACGAATGCGCTCGGCCCAGGCGGTCTCGTCGCGCGACACCCGGCCGGCGAGGATCACCGGCGACTTCGCGCCGCGCAACAATTCCGCCGCCATGCTTGACCAGCGCCGGATCGGGCGCGGGCGAGGGCGGCGCCTGAAAGCGCGCGGCGTTCGGCTTGACGTCGCTGGCGTAGAGCGAAACTGTCTTCCTGCAGGCGCTGGTCGACGGTGATGTAGACCGGCGCCTTGGGCGCGGTGGTCGCCATCTGGTGGCCGCGCAGCACCAACTCCACCGCCGCCTTGGCCGACAGCGGCTGGTCGTCCCATTTGATGTAAGGGCGCACCAGCGCGGCCTGGTCGGCGACGCTGTGCAGCCAGTCGATCGGCGTGCGCCGGCGCGCGGAATCGAGCGGGCCGATGCCGCCGAGGATGACCATCGGCATGCGGTCGCACCAGGCATTGTAGATCGCCATGGTGGCGTGCATGACGCCGACATTGCTGTGCACGATGACGCCGAGCGGCTTGCCGGTGACGCGGGCGTAGCCATGGGCGATGGCGACCGCGTGCTCCTCGTGCAGGCAGAGCAGCATCTCCGGGCGCTCGTTGCCGAGCCGGTTGACCAGGCTCTCGTGCAGGCCGCGGAAGCTCGAGCCCGGGCAGATGGTCACATAGTCGAGGCCGACGTCGCGCAGCACCTGCGGCGATGGTGTCGCTGTTCCAGAACGTGCCGTCGAAGCCGGGCGGCATCTGCTGCGCCGGCGCATCGATGGTGGAAATGCGTTTGGCCGTGGTCGGTGCGTTCATCCTTGCCGGCGTCACCCCTGATGCGTCACGCCTGTTGCGGCGCAACATTTCTTAGTTGCTTGTGATTGCAAAGAGCGAACCACCGGGCGATAAATCGGTCAAATCGAAATATCCTATAGATCATTCTGAATTTCAGAATTATCGTCGGCCCCGGCGCCGTGGTGGCGTCTGCGGCGGGCTCGGCACGGTGGCCCGCGGCGAGGAGACAACGTCATGAGCGTGGGCTTTGAGTCTGCCGCGCATCCGCAATTTCGTCGCGGTCGCCGAGGAGCGCCAGTTCCGCCGCGCGGCCGAGCGGGTCGGCCTGTCGCAACCGGCTTTGAGCGCGCAATTGCGCGAGCTCGAGGAATTCCTCGGCGCTGCCTTGCTCAGCCGCACCACGCGCAGCGTGCATCTCACCGCCGAGGGCGAGAAATTCCTGGTGCGCGCGCGCAATATCCTGGCCGATCTGGAATCCGCGGTGCTGGAAGTGCGCGACCACGCCTCGCTGCAGGCGCGGCCGCTTGTCGGTGGCGGCGATCCCGTCGGTGGCCTCGCGGCTGCTGCCGGAAGTGGTGGCCGGCTTTCATGCAGCGCTTTCCCGGCATCGACGTGCAGATGATCGAATTGAGCTCGGAGGACGTCGAGCGTTGCGTGGCAAGCGGCAATGCCGACATCGGCATCGGGCCGGCGCCCGAGCGCAACAGCGAATTGTCGTTCTCGTTTCTGTTGCGCGACCGCTTCGTCGGGGTGGTGCCGAAGACCAGCAAGCTTGCGCCAGCAAAAGCGGGTGCGGCTGGAAACGCTGTTCGATTATCCGCTGATCGCCACCGGTCGCCGGCACCAGCATCCGGGCGACGCTGGAACGCGCCTACCGGGAGCACGGACGCTCGCTGCGGGTGACCCATGCGGTGACTCCAGCATCAGACCATCGTCGCCATGGTGGGCGCGGGGCTCGGCGTCGCGCTGCTGCCGGCGCTCAGCCTCGGCGAGACGCCGGACGTGGCGCAGGCTGCAGGTGACCAATCCGCAGATCACCCGCGACATCGGCGTGGTGCAGCGCAAGGGCGAGGCCGCTTCCGCCGCTGCGCGCGAATTCGCCGACGCCATGCGGCAGCGTGTCGGAGTGAAACGCGCCGCCGCGCGGTCTTAATCCTTCGTTAACCATGTGCGCGCAGGCTGACGCCGAGTTGCGAGCCGGCCAACCCGCGCGAGAAGCGGGCTGCGGCCGGGATAAACCCCTCTCAGGGACGAAACTGGCTGGCTCGCGTCAGCTTCTTGTCAAGATCCGGGAATGAGGGCGCGGCGCTCTAAAGCTTGGCGCCGGCGAGGAAGTCGTTGACCGCCTGCGACAGCCCCTGCGGATTGTCGCCGGCGAGGTCGTGGCTGCCGGCGATCTCGACCACGGTGGCGCGCGGATTGGTGGCGCGCACCTTGTCCATGGTTTCGGCGGCGAACATGTCGGAGCCGCTGCCGCGGATCACCAGGGTCGGAATTTTCATCTCGCCCAGCATCGGCCAGAGGAATTGCGGGGCCGGCGTGGGATTGCCTTCCAGCGCGCGTTTGAAATTGTCACGGAAGTGCAGGTCGCGCTTGAGCACGTAGCCCTGGTCGGTCTTGTTGAGGAACGCTTCCCAGCGCGCGCGCCGCGTGGCGTTGCTCACGTCGTCGTGGTGATAGGTCATGGCCTCCTCGACCGAGGCGAACACGTCCGGCTGGCGGCCGATGCGCTCGGCGACGTGCTTGCGGCCGGCCGCGCGCCAGATCGGGCGCGAAGTCGACACAGACGAGCGCGGCGGCGCGCTCCGGCTTCCAGCCGGCGGTGGCGAGACACACGCGGCCGCCGAAGGAGTGGCCCATCAGCACCGCCTTGTCCCACTTCAGCGCATCGAGCACGGCGATGACGTCGTTGCTCATGCTCTCGAGCTTGTAGTCGCGGGTCGGGCTCCACGTCGGACTCGCCGAAGCCGCGCATGTCGATCGCCACCACCTCGCGGTCCAATCCGTCTGGCGATGAGCGAGGCGGCAGTGGTCCAGTCGTAGGAGAAGAACGACAGCCCGTGCACGATGATGACCGGCGTCTTACCGGGCGCGCCGAACTTGCGATAGAAGATCTCGACGTCGCCGGATTTGACGCGGCCGGTGGTGTGATTTGCTGACATTGCCTCCTGGACGGGCATGCGGCGAACCCGCTTGTCCACGTGCGGCGTGCGGATCCCGGGTCCGCGCTTCGCGGGTCCCGGGACGACCGGTGATGATCAGGCCTGGCCCACCACGATGCCCATGCCGGTGATCCATTCCGGCACCAGGTGGTAGTACTTCAATTCGTTCTTGAGCGAGCCCATGGCCTTGGCGGCGGCGGCCGCCGCCACCCAGGTGCGCACCTCATGCGCGCCGAAGCCGGCCAGGCGGTCGATCTCGGCATCGCTCATGTTGTCGAAATCCTCGAGCGTGCCGTCGACGAAGCTCTTGAGGAAGTCGTGGTCCCACTGCTCGTCGGGTGGCAGGCAAGGGCCCTTGCCGACGACGAGGTCGCGGGCGGCGCGCACCACGCGCGCTTCGCGCACATCGAGCTCTTCCTGGGTCGGGTTCTGCCGCTTGATCAGGCGCTGCGCCACGTCCGGCGGGCTCATCTCCAGGCGCGGCGTCGGCGGATCGTGCGACAGGCCGCCGGAGCCGAGGAAGGTGATGCGCATGTCCGGATGGCGCTCGGCGAAGAATTCGCCGATCGTCGTGCCGAAGGTGCGCACGCGCTTGAAGGAGGGCCGCGGGTCGGCGGCGCAATTGATGAAGATCGGCAGCACGTTGTAGCGGTTGAGCGCGCCGGTGAGTTTGTAGAGCGGGATGGTGATGCCGTGATCCACCTTCATCTCGTGCGACAACGCCACGTCGAAGTCGTGCTGATGGAGGAAACGCACGCAATCGAGCGCGGTCTGACGCGGCACCTTCAGCGGTCCGGCTTCCAGGTGCCAGTCCTTCGAGCCCTGCGCGGCGGTGCCGACGCAGAACATCGGCATCAGCTCATAGAAGAAGCCGTTAAAATGGTCGGGCCCGAACACGACGACCAACTCGGGGTCGAATTCGCGCAGCGCCTTGGCGCATTCGTCGAGCTCGCGGAAGAACTGGGCGTGCACGCCGTTTTCCGATTCTTCGACGTCCGTCAGCATCAACGGACTATGCGAAGCGCAGATCAGTTGGACGGGCATGGTCTCCTCCATTTTGCCGCGCATGGTGCCTTCTCCGAAGGCCGTTTTCCAGCGCGCCATTTTGTTGGCGCATGATCTGATCCGAAAACCGGTTCCCATCCTCGATCGAGCCGGGGACAGGCTTTTCGGGATCATGCGCTAAACGCGGGTTTCACTCAGGTTTCCTTCAGCAAACATCTCGTCCACCGCCACTTCCCGCATGGCGAGACCCTGTTCGTAGGAATAGCGCGCCATGGTGGCGAGCGTCTTGCGGTTGGCTTCCACGCCGTAGGACCAGAAGTCCGGCCCAAGCGCGGCGACGGTCGACTTCGTATTCGGCGGTGATCCAGGGCAGGCCGATCTTCAGTGCCGTGGTTTCGACGAATTCGGCGTCGGCCAGGCGCTTGGCCTGCAGGAAGGCTTTGAACAGGCTCGCCGCCAGCCAGCGGTTCTTGTCGTGGATATCGCGGCGGATGCCGAGGGCGTGCATGATCGGGTAGATGCCGGTCTTCTTGTAGTAGTCGCGCTCGGCGCTGCGGTAATCCGGAAACAGCCGCCGCACTTGGCTGTGGCCTTTGGTGAAGCAGGAGGGCGTGCGCGCCGACATCACGCCGTCGAGCGCGCCCTCGGCCAGCATCTGCGACAGCGATACATCGTTGCGCGAGGTGAGGGGGAAGCCTTCCGGCAGATTGAGCGGAAACTTGTCGCGCCGACCGGGATTTTCCAGGCCCGCCTGCACCCAATTGATGTCCTTGGTCTCGATGCCGAATTCGTCCTTGAGGTAGCCGCGGAACCACATCACCGCCGACATCTGGTATTCCGGCACGCCGATGGTCTTGCCGCGGAGGTCGGCGGGGCCGTTGATGCCGCGGTCGGTGCGGATATAGACCGCCGAATGGCGGAACATGCGGGACAGGAACACCGGCACCGCCACGTAAGGGGTCGGCCCGCGCGACAGCGCGATCAGGAAGGGGCTGAAGCCGATCTCGGCCACCTCAAATTCTCCGTGGAAGAAGGCGCGCTCGAAGCACTCCTCCACCGGCATGGTGAGATAATTGACGTCGCAGCCCTCGATCCGGACGCGGCCGTCGGTCAAGGCGCGTACGCGGTCGTAGTCCCAGGTGGCGACGGTGATCGGGAGGCGGCTCATTCACGGCTCCTTCGCGGATTAGCCCTATCGCTCCCTCCTACAAAAGTCCATACTATTGACTGAATGACGGGCGGCCGGCCGGCAGGGAGATCAAGGCCGATGGCGATGGATAAGAATATGTTGCGGGTGATGCCGGGCGGGACCGATTTCGACCGCAGTCCGGTGGCCCGCTATATTCAGCTGGCGACCCTGTTCCGCAACCGGATTGCCGCCGGCGAATGGCCGGTGGGTAGCCGCATCCCCAACGTCGACACGCTGGCCGCCGAATTCGCGGTGGCGCGCGGCACCATGCGCGAGGCGCTCGGGCTGCTGGAGAAGGAGGGGCTCTTGGAGCGCCTGCGCGCCAAGGGCACCTTCGTGCGCCAGTCGCCGGTCGAGGCGCATGTTCATAAGTTGGCGATCGACTGGCCGTCGCTGATCTCCGCGCACGAGGGCGCCAAGATCGAGGTGCTGGAGCGGCGCGTCGTCACCGAACTGCCGGCGGCCGACCGCGCCAAGGGCAAACCGGCAGGCAAGTACCAGATGATGCGGCGGCTGCACCTGCGCGACGGGCGGCCTTATCTGGTGGGCCGCTTCTATCTCGACTACGAGCTATTCAGACAAGGGCCGCCGCTGCAATTCCGCCGGCTGCCGACGCTGCCGATCCTGCAGAAGATCGCGGGCGCCGACATCGGTAAGGCCTGGCAGAGCCTGACCATCGGCATGGCCGATGTGGAGATCGCCGGTCTGTTGCAGGTCCCCCTCAGCGCCCCGGTGGCGCTGGTCGACCGCATCGCGCTCGACCGCGACGGCATGATCCTTTATGCCGGTCACGGCGTTTATCGCGGCGACGCCATCGCGATGGAGATCGAGCTGCGGTGACGCTGAGCGAATTCACGGCGGGCTGGTGGGAATGAGCGAAGTCGATAAGTTCAAGGGGCGGCGCGAAGATCCGCGCTTCCTCACGGGCCAAGGGCGCTACACCAACGACTGGAATTTACCGGGGCAGGCGCATGCCTGTTTCCGCCGCTCCGACCGCGCGCATGCCGTCATCAAGAAGCGTCGATATCGGCGCGGCGCAAGCGGCACCCGGCGTGCTGCTGGTGCTGACCGCGCGCGATGTCGCCGACGCCGGCTTCCACACCGTGCATCCGATCCAACCGCCGCCCGGCCGCGGCGGACAAAAAATCATTGTGCCGGAGCGGCCGGCGCTGGCGGACGGGCGCGTGCGCTTCGTCGGCGAGGAGATCGCGCTGGTGATCGCCGAGACCGCGGCGCAAGCGCGCGATGCCGCCGATCTGATCGAGGTGGACTACGAGGACCTGCCGGTGGTGATCGGCGTAGAGCGCGCAATTCAGCCGGACGCTTGCGTGATCCATGACAATATCCCGGGCAATGTCTGTTTCGATTTCGAATACGGCGACGAGAAAAAGACCGCGGCGCTGATCGAGAAGGCGCCCCATGTGGTGAGCGTCAGCGTGGAAAGCCCGCGCGTGGCGCCGACGCCGATGGAGGTGCGCGGGGCGATCGCGTCCTACGACGCGGCGACGGACTCCTACGACTTCTACACGCCCAACCAGGGCAACCTGGCGATGCGCAAGGAGCTCGCGCATGCGGCCGGCATCGACTTCGAGCGCCTGCGCGTGCGCATGCTCGACGTCGGCGGCGCCTTCGGCGCGCGCACCGCGCCGTTCTCCGAATATCCGGTGCTGCTGTTTGCGGCCAAGACGCTGGGGCGGCCGGTGAAATGGCTCTCCACCCGCACCGAGGATTTCCTGACCGACAACCACGGCCGCGCCATCTCGTTGCGCGGCGAGCTTGCGTTCAACAGCAAGGGCCGGTTCCTCGCCATGCGCACCGAATGGCTGTGCGATTCCGGCGCCTATCTCGGCGAAGCCGGCATCCTGACCAATTCGATGAACGGCATGGCGATCGGCGCCGGCGTCTATCAGGTGGAGGCGCTCTATGGGCGCCATCGCCAGGTCATCACCAACACCGCGCCGACCAACGCCTATCGCGGCGCCGGGCGGCCGGAGGCGAACTTGATCGTCGAGCGGCTGGTGGACGAAGCGGCGGCGAAGCTCAAGATCGATCCGCTCGAGCTGCGCCGCCGCAACCTGATCAAGACAGAGCAGATGCCGTACAAGACGCTGACCGGCCTCGTGTTCGACAGCGGCGATTTTCCGGCGCTGGCCGCCAAGGTGCGCGAAGCCGCCGACTGGGACGGCTTCAAGGTGCGCCGGCGCGAGTCGAAAAAGCAAAAGAAGCTGCGCGGCATCGGCTGCGGCATGTTCGTGGAGCCCTCGGGCGGCGGCGGCGTGCCCAAGGACTCGGTGGCGGTGCTGTTCGAGGCGGACGGCGATATCGTCCTGCACAACGTCACGGGGCCGAGCGGGCAGGGGCATGAGACCATCTTTCCCGACATGATCGCGCAGTGGCTGGGCTTGGATGCCGAGCGCATCACCTTGAAGCCGGGCGATCCCGAAGGCCCCGAGCTCGTCGGCGCGCCGTCGATCGGTTCGCGCTCGGCCATGACGCAAGGCAGCGCCTACAGGGTCGCCGCCGATGTGGTGATCGACAAGGCGAAAAAACTGGCGGCGACGGCGCTGGAGGCGAGCGCCGACGACATGCTGTTCGCCGACGGCGTCTTCACCATCGCCGGCACTGACCGCCGCATCACCATGCGCGAGATCATCGACCGCCACACGCAAGAGAAACCGCATCCGCTCGACACCATCGCCGAGCGCAACGTCTCGCGCGCCTTTCCGAGCGGCGCGCACGTGGCGGAAGTCGAGATCGATCCGGACACGGGTACGGTCGAGGTGCTGCGCTACACCGCGGTCGACGACGTCGGCACGCTGATCAACCCGAAGCTCGCCGAAGGCCAGCTCGTCGGCGGCATCGTGCAGAGCGCCGGCCAGGTGTTCGGCGAACACTGCGCATACGATCCGGCAGACGGCCAGCTCATCACGGCGAGCTTCATGGACTATTGCATGCCGCGCGCCGACCTGATGCCGGGCTTCGAGCCGATCGACGCCGGCGTGGCGAGCCCGAACAACCCGCTCGGCGCCAAGGGCGTGGGCGAGGCGGGAACCACCGGCGCGCTGCCGGCGTGCCTCAACGCGGTGCTGGACGCGCTGCGCAGCGCGGGCGTTACGCACTTCGACATGCCGGCGACGCCGGCGCGCATCTGGAGCGCGCTTCAGGCGGTGAAGCAAGACGCCTGATTGTTCAGGTGGCGGTCGCGCTCATGCCGACGACGCCGTCGCAGCGCACTGCCTTGACCTGCAATTCGGCGCCTTCCTTCTTCGCCACCAAGCGCACCGGCTGGTCGACGAACAGCGGCGCCTCGCCGCGGAACTTGAACGTCTTCACTCCGCCGAGCTGGCGGCCCGCGAACTGGCAAAGCTTGAGGGCGGTGAAGGGGCCGTGCACGACAAGACCGGGATAGCCCTCCACTTTCGTCACGTAGTCTAGATCGTAGTGGATGCGGTGGCCGTTGAAGGTCACCGCCGAATAGCGGAACAGCGCGACGCTGTTGGGGTGCCACTCTTCGCTGGCGTCGTGCGCGGGCAAGCCTGCGTCCGGCTTCGGCGTGACCGGCGGAATCGGCGGTCCATCGTCGCGATAGACCACGGTCTGGTCTTCCTCGGTGCAGAGCGTGTCGCCCTGCATGTATTGGATCTTCACCTTCACAAACACCAGGCCGCCGGTCTTGCCCTCGCGGTAGTCGACCGAGGTGATCTCCGACACTTTCACGGCCTGTTCGCCGACCGTCAGCGGCGCATGAAAGCGCAAGGCCGCGCCGGCGAACATGCGGCGCGGCAGTTTCACGGGCGGCATGAATTCGCCGCGCGGCGGGTGGCCGTCGGGGCCGAGTTGGGCGGTCGGCGTTTCGGTGGCGAACAGGCCGTAATGCCACATGGGCGGCAGTGGTCTGCCGGCGCCGGGGAAGGGCTGGTCGATCGCGGCGGCAAAGCGCTTCACCAGCTCCGGCGAGACCACGTCGTGTTCGGTCTGCTTGCGGCCGACATGGGCGCGGTATGTGTCCAGTTCCTCGGGGCTCATTTGAAGCCTGCTGCAACAGAGGAGATCGTTCGTTCAAACAGCCGCGCCGGAGCGGGTCAAGCGGTGCTGCTCTCGGCCGGGGCTTGGGTGAGCAGGCTTTCGCCCGGATTTACACGGGTGAAATGTACCGGCTGGCTCGATACCTGTGGCTGGCCGTCGACGAGACGCACGGTGGTGTAGGCAGAAGCGGCGAGCTCGCTCACCTGCGGGAAATCCTCGCGGAAGTGGGCGCCGCGACTGTCCTCGCGGAAGTCGGCGGCGGCGCAGATGGCGCGGCTGACCAAAGTGAGATTTTCCAGATTGAGCCGGTCCATCCAGGTGAGGTTGTAGCGCCGGTTGTCGTCGGCGACGCCGCAGTCGGCGATGTCGCGCGCCAGCTGGTCGAGCGCGGCGCGCGCCGCGCGCCAGGCTTTGCGCGGTGCGCAGGATGCCGACGTCGTTCCACATGATGTCGTAGAGCCGCTCGCGCATCTCCGGCAGGTGGCCGGGCTTGCGGCCGAGCGGCGCGAACACGCGCGCTGTCGCTTCATCGATGGCGCGCTTGTCGGGGTCGGGCAGGGCGCCGCCACGTTTCGTGCGCGCGCCCATGACATCGCCCGCGACGCCGCCGAAGACGGTGGAATTGGCGACGCCGTTACCGCCGAGGCGGTTGGCGCCATGCACGCCGCCGGTGTCCTCGCCTGCTGCGTAAAGCCGCGGCAGCGGCGTGGCGCAGTCGGCGGCGAACTTCACGCCGCCCATCATGTAATGGGCGGTGGGGATCACCTCGACGCGGCCGGCGGCGAGATCGAAGCCGCAATCGGCGCAGCGCTCGACCATGCCCTTAAACTCGCGGCGCACGCGTTCAGGTCCAAGGTGCCCCATTTCGATATAGACGCCGCCGTGCGGGCTGGCGAAGCCTTTGCGAATGCGGTCCATGATCGAGCGGCTGACGATGTCGCGGGTGGCGCGCTCGCCACGCTGGTCGTAGTCGAACATGAAACGCTGCTGTTCGGAGTCCGTCAGCCAGCCGCCGGAGCCGCGCAAGCCTTCCTCCAGCACGGTGCCGGTCATGCGCGTGCCTTCGCCCGCAAGCAAGCCGGTGGGGTGGAACTGCACCATCTCGATGTCGCGCAAGGGCAGGCCCGCGCGTAGAGCCATCGCCAAGCCATCGCAGGACTTGTCGCCGGAGGGCGTGTGATAGCGGTACATGGTCGGGCCACCGCCGGTCGCCAGCAGCGTCGCGCGCGCTCGCACCAGCGAGAGTTCGCCGGAGCGCATATCGAGCATCAGCACGCCGGCAAGCTCGCTGCCGTCGGTGGAGGGAATGAAATCGAGCGCGCGGTGGTCTTCGAGACGATGGACGTCGCGGCGCCAGACCTGTTCGGCGAGCCGATTGATGATCTCGATGCCGGTGAGGTCGCCCTTGTGCACGGTGCGGTCGAAGGTCTGCCCGGCGAAGGCCTTCTGGTGCACGGTGCCGTCGGGATTGCGGTCGAAGAAGCAGCCAAGCTCGGTTTCCAGTTCGCGGATGCGCCGCGGCGCCGTGCTCACCAGCAGCCAGGCGAGATCCTGATCGTTGAGCCAGCCGCCGCCTTGGATGGTGTCCATGAAATGGCGCTCGACCGAATCCTCCGACGACAGCGCAACATTGTAGCCGCCCTGCACCATGCGGGTGCAGCCGCATTTACCGAGCAGGCCTTTCACCGCGATGGTGACGTGGAGGTCGGGGTTGGCCTTTTTCGCATGCAGCGCCGCGAACAGTCCGGCGCCGCCGGCGCCGAGGATGAGAATGTCGGTCTCGAGGGTTTGCACCTTCACGCGCTTCCGATGCTGGCGAGCACCGCGGCGCGGCGGGCGGCGGCCTGGTCGTTGATCTCAGCGTGCAGCGAGCCGCCGTGCGAATCCATGGTCACCAGCAGTGGGCCGAAACCCTTGATACGGAACTTCCACAGGCACTCGGGGTTCAGGTCCTCGAAGTCGACGTCCTCAATGGCTTCGATCCAGGTGGTCTGCAGCGCGGCGGCGCCGCCGACGACCGCGAGATAAGCGCCACCGAATTCGCGAAAGGCGTCGAGCGTGTCCTTGCCCATGCCGCCCTTGCCGATGATCAGCCGCACGCCTTCGCGCTTCATCAGGTCCTTGGTGAAGCGCTCCATGCGCATGGAGGTGGTGGTGCCGATGCAGACCGGCTCGTATTCGGTGGCGTTGCCGGGGCGCGGCTCGATCTTGCGCACATTGGGGGCGGTGTGCACCACCGCCTGGCCCTTGAGATCGAGGCGGGTGGTGCAGCCGCGGTCGAACATGGCCATGAGCGTGGCGTCGCGGATGCCGAACAGCGTTTTTTCCAGGGTCACCGTGTCGCCGATGCGCAATTCGCGCGCCTGCGCTTCGGTAATCGGCATGTCGAAGACGTGATGGGTCATGATGCGGTCTCTATTCGAACGCAATGCCGCCGGGGGTGATGATGGCCGTGGCGCGGCGGGCGGAGTGGCACTGAATGTTCACTGCCACCGGGTTCATGGTGATGTGGGTGGCGCCGACTTCCACGTGGACTCTGAATGAAGTTGAGCGGCCGCCCAATCCCTGCGGCCCGATGCCAAGCTCGTTGACCGCTTCCGAAAGCTGCGTCTCGATCTTGGCGCCTTCCGCATCAGAGCAGGTTGTGCCTAGCGGGCGCGTCGCGGCGACCTTGGCGAGGTGCATACAGAGGTCCGAAGTGCCGCCGATGCCGACGCCGACGATGGTCGGCGGGCAGACGCGGCCGCCGCATTCAATCACCTTGTCGATGACGAAGCGCTTGACCGCAGCGACGCCGTCGGCCGGGATCAGCATCTGCAGGAAGGAGCCGTTCTCGGAGCCCGAGCCTTTCGGGATCATCTCGATCTCGACCGTCTCCTCGCGCGTGTCGAAATCGACATTGATCACCGGCACGCCGATGCCGCAGGAGGTCTGCTCGTTCACCCGCGTGATCGGATGGACGACCGAGGAGCGAAACGGATGTTCGGTGGTGGCGCGCGCGCAGCCGCGGCGAATGGCTTCCTTCATCGCCGCGCCATCGAACTCGACGTGGCGGCCGATGACGACGTTGTAGATCGGGATGCCGGTGTCCTGGCAGAGCAGGTTCTTGGTTCGCTCGGCCACCGCGATGTTCTCGACCAATGTTCCGAGGATGGTCTTGCCGGTGGCATCGGTCTCCTGCATCAGCAGTTGCTCGAAGCCCTGCTTGATGTCGCCCGGCAGCAGCTTGAGTGCGCGGATATAAAGCGTCTTGGCGAGTTCCTCGACTTCCTTGAGATCGAGCTGCATCGTTTTGTCCTTTATCTGGCGCATGATCTTATCCGAAAACCGGTTCCCACTTTTCGGGATCATGCGCCTCGTCAAAGCACCAGCGTCGCGCCGGAGGCGATCAGCAACACGGCGAGCGCCTGGCGGAAGCGGACGTCGTTGAGCTTGCCGTAAAGCTGCCAGCCGATCCAGGTTCCCAGCGCCAGCGGCGGTAGCACCAAGAGAACCAGCATCAAGCCGGCACGATCATAGGAGGCCCATACTATCCCCACTACCGTTCCCAATTGAATGACGATTATGTAGGGCTGGTATACCGCGCGCGCCATCTGTTTCGGCCAGCCGCGCAACTGCGTCCAGATGGTCGGCAAGACCCCCGAATAACCACCGACGCCGCTGAGAATGCCGCCAATGAAGCCAATACCCGCATCCGCAACGCGGCCGCCGGCCTGGAAGGTGTGTATTCGCGGCGCCAGCAGCGCATAAGCGCCAAACGCGAGCAGGAATGTGCCGAGAACGGCCTTGAGAATGCCAGCGTCCAGGATAAGCAGCACCCGCACGCCGATCGGGATGCCGATAAGTCCGCCGACCACAAACGGCCAAATCCGGCGAACTTCCATGTGCTGCCGTTGCGGCCAGATCGTGGTCAAGTGCAGCAGCGTACCGCAGCAGTTGATGAGTAATGCTGAATGCAGGGGGTCAATGCGATGCAGCCAGATCGACGAAGCGGTGAGCCCGAAGGCGAAACCGGCGCCGCCGGCTGCGATCGCTCCGGCCAGCGCGCCGAGCCAAAGGATGGCGATCGTGTCGAGCGGATAGCCGGCGATCATTGCACTAGACCAGGTTGAACATGAAGACGAGACCGATGCCGAGCACCGCGGCGACGCAAGCCGACAGGGCGGCCAGCGTCTTCTCGCGGAAGTCGAAGAACTCGATGGCCAGCACGCGTAAGCCCAGCGTCATATGGACGGCGAGCGCGAGTACGATGCCGAATTCGGCGATTTGCACCAGCGGCTGGCGGGTCAGCGCCAGGAAGGAGTCGAGGGCGCCGGCGCCGTTGAGCGCGCTGGCGAGCGCCAGGAAATGCAACGGCAGGAAGATCGCCAGCGCAACGCCGGAAAGCCGGTGTAGCAGGGCGGCGATGAAGCCGCGTTGTTTATGCGAGGCTCTCATGCGCAGAACACCGCATAGACAGCGCGGAAGCCGAGGATGAACAGCAGCACGGCGAAGAGGAGGAGGGCGACGTCGAGCGAGCGCCCGCGCCATGGCGTCCACTCGCGCAAGACATTGCGCAGGCCGATGGGGGCGTGGATCGACACCGCGGCAACGAACAGGCCGTAGAAGGCGAGGAAGGCGAGATTGCCGTGGGTGCGGCCGAGGATTTCGCCGGCCGTGAGGCCGCCATGCACCGCGTAGAGAATGGTGGCGAGATGAATGGCGACCGCGAACGCCAGCACGAAGGCGGTCAGCCGCTGTGCCGCGAACAGCAGGGCACTCACGGGCGCCCCCGCAAGGCCCGGCGCACCACGCTGCGCTTGAGGCCGGCAATCGAATAGGTCGGCGCGATCGCCTTGGGGCAGAACTCGGTGCAGTTCATGTGCGTGTGGCAGGCCATGCAGCCGTCGCTGCCGGAGACCGCTTTCAGGCGTGTCGCCTGATCGCGGTCGCGCACGTCGTTCACCAGCGTCCAGGCACGGTTGAGCGCGGCGGGACCGAGGTAGTCTTCGTCCCAGGCGACGACATCGCAGGCGGAATAGCAGACACCGCAGCCGATGCATTCGATGCCGGCGTCGGCGGCTTGGCGTTCCGGCGTCGCCGGAGGCACCACCGCGAAGTCTTCTTCAGGCGTGGCCCCGGGCTCGAAGAACCCGCGCGCGTCCTTCCACTTGTCGAAGAACTGCGTCATCTCGACCGCGAGGTCCTTGACCACGGTGAAATTGCGCAACGGCTCCAGGCGCAGCCGCCCGTCGCCGCCGACCACGTCGCTGACGCGGGTGCGGCAGGTCCAACGCGGGCGGCCGTTCACCACCATGGCGCAGGAGCCGCACATGCCGACGCGGCAGGCGAAGCGATAGGAGAGGGTGGAGTCCTGCTCACGCTGGATCTCGGTGACGACGTCGAGCACCGTCTGGTGGGTGCGGCGCGGGACCGTAAAGGCCTGGAACTCTCCGCGTTCACGGCCGCGCCAGACATCGACCGCGATCACCGCGCCGTCGCTTGCACTCATCGCTGCATGCCCCAGGCGTTCACCGTGCGCGGCTCGATGGCCCGGAAGATCACCGACTCGACCAAGAATGCTGCGCGATGCGTACGGTGCGCGGTTCGGCATTGGCGGTCGTGGCGGAAAAGGCAAAAGCGGCGGCGGCGGCCGGCATCGGCCAGCGCCAGAGGCTGCGTCGGCCTTGTCTCATTTTGGTCCTCCCCGTTGGTTTTTGATTTTCGCTTATTTTGCGGTTCACCTATCGTGCGTCAGTTTGCGATAGGGTGGCAAGCGTCAATTTCGCCAAGGAGCGCCTGATGTCTCACGCCGTGCAAGCAATTCAGAACGCGTTGCTCGAACGCTTCGGCGAGCGCTTCAAAGTGGACGATACGCTGGCGGGACTCGACGAATTGGCGCGCATTTCGGCGCGTCGCGTGCAGCGGCGTTATCTCGATCGCGATGTTCCGCCCGATCTCATGCGCCTGCTTTGCGCCAGCGCGTTGTGTGCCCCGTCGAAGAGCGATCTGCAACAGGCAGACATTCTCATTTTGCGGGAAAAAGCGAAGCGTGAGACAATCGCGGACTTGCTTCCGGAAATGCCTTGGCTGCGCGAGGCGCCGGTGTTTGTGCTGTTCCTCGCCAACGGACGCCGGGTGCCGTTCGTTTCGCAATGGCGCGGCAAGCCGTTTCCCAACGATCACCTCGACCTGTTCTTCAACGCGACGGTCGACGCCGCGATCGTGATGACCACGTTCATGCACGCGGCGAACGCCGTGGGGCTCGGCTGTTGCCCGATCAGCATGATCCGCAATCATGCCGCCGCCGTCAGCGAGATGGCCGGTCTGCCGGAGAAGGTCGTTCCGATTGCCGGGATGACCGTCGGCTGGCCGGCGGAGGAGGGCGGGATTTCGGCGCGGCTGCCCTTGTCGGTCACGGTGCACGAGGAGCGCTTCGACGAGAGCGGTCTTAGCCGTCAGATCGACGATTATGACCGCCGGCGGGCGGCGGCGCGGCCCTATCGCCGGCAGCGCGACACGGCGCGTTTCGGCGAGGCGAAGTTCTACGGCTGGTCGGAGGACAAGGCGCGGCAATACGCGAGCCCGCAGCGCGCCGACTTCGGCGCCTTCGTGCGGCGGCAAGGTTTCCATCTCGATTGAGCGGATGCCGCGCTACCTGAGATCGGACACGTAATGCAGCTTGTCGGTATGGCACAGTGACATGCGCCACTCGACCGGACGGCCGTCGAGCGCGAACGCGGTGCGGTCGATGGCGAGCAGCGGCGCGCCCGCCTTCACGCCGAGATGCTTGGCTTCGCGCCGGCCGGCGGCCACCGCCTTGAGCTTCTCGGAAGCGCGCACCACGGTGACGCGGAAGTCCGAGCGATAGAGCTCGTAGAGATTGTTGGGCAGGTCGCGCTTCTCGATGCCGGGGAAAAGCGTGCGCGGCAGCGTGATGCGCTCGACGATGCAGACTTGCGATCCGAGCGAGCGCAGCCGTTCGATGCGCACCACCCGCGCGCCGGCGGAAAGGCCGAGGGCGGCGGCCGCTTCGGCGTCGGCGGCTTCCACGGTGACGTCGAGGATCTGGCTTTCGGGAAACTCGCTTTTCCCGGAATCCGGAACCAGCTTGAAGAACTGGAACAGGATGCGCGCGTCGTCGTGGCGGGCGACATAGGTGCCCTTGCCCTGGCGACGGACGATGAATTTCTCGGCCTCCAACTCGTCGAGCGCCTTGCGGATGGTGCCCTGCGAGACGCCGAGATCGCCGGCGATCTCGAACTCGCTCGGCAACAATTCGCCCGGCTGCCAGACGTTGTCGACGATGCGTTTGACCAGCACGTCGCGCACCTGCCGATAGAGCGGGCGAAAGCCGAGGGCGTCGCGGCCGGGGCTTTGGGGCGGGATCCGCGGTTGGTCCATCTCGTCCGGTCCCGCCAAGGCGCGGGGTCCTCGTTGACTCTTATCTTTTATGTCTTATACAAGACTGGCGCAAGACAGAACGAAGCAGGGGATGGGCCCATGGGCATTCCGCAGTTATTGGTGCACGACAAGAAAGACACCGTCGGCGTGGTCGCGATCGAAGGCCTCAAGGCCGGGACCGACATGCTGTGCGTGGTGACCGCCGACAATTCGTCGTTCAACATGAAGACCAAGATGGACGTGCCGGTCGGGCACAAGATCGCCCTGGTCGACATCAAGAAGGGCGACACGGTGATCAAGTACGGCGAGGACATCGGCAAGGCTGTCGCCGACATCGCCAAGGGCGAGCACGTACACGTTCACAATCTCAAGACGAAGCGGTGGTAGTCATGGCCAAGGGTAACGGTAAGTCCAACATGAAGTTCATGGGCTGGCGGCGCGAGAACGGCCGCGTCGCCGTGCGCAATTACGTGCTCATCCTGCCGCTCGACGACATTTCCAACGCCTGCTGCGAGGCGGTGGCCAACAATATCAAGGGCACGATCGCCATCCCGCATTCCTACGGCCGGCTGCAATTCGGCGCCGACCTCGATCTGCATTTCCGCACGCTGATCGGCACCGGCTCGAACCCGAACGTCGCCGCCGTGGTGGTGATCGGCATCGAGGAAGGCTGGACCCAGCGCGTGGTCGACGGCATTGCCAAGACCGGCAAGCCGGTCACCGGTTTCGGCATCGAATTGCACGGCGATATCGACACCATCGCGCGCGCCTCGCGCCAGGCCAAAGAGTACGTGCACTGGGCCTCGGAGCTGCAGCGCGAAGAATGCGACATGACCGAGCTGTGGATCTCGACCAAGTGCGGCGAGAGCGACACCACCACGGGCCTCGCGTCCTGCCCGACCGTCGGCAACATGTACGACAAGCTGATCCCCAAGGGGATCTACGGCGTATTCGGCGAAACCTCGGAGATCACCGGCGGCGAACACATCGCCAAGGCGCGCGCCATCAGCCCGGAGATCGGCGAGAAGTGGATGAAGACCTGGCAGGCCTATGAAGACGAGGTCATCCAGGCGCACAAGACCGACGATCTCTCGGACTCGCAGCCGACCAAGGGCAACATCGCCGGCGGCCTCACCACCATCGAGGAAAAGGCGCTCGGCAATCTGGAAAAGATCGGCCGCACCTGCAAATACATCGACGTGCTGGAGCCGGCCGAGGCGCCGGCGAAGGGTCCGGGCCTCTATTACATGGACACCTCGTCGGCGGCGGCCGAATGCGTGACGCTGATGGCGGCTGCCGGGTACGTGGTGCACACCTTCCCGACCGGGCAGGGCAACATCATCGGCAATCCGATCGTGCCGGTGATCAAGATTTCCGGCAATCCGCGCACCCTCCGCACCATGTCCGAGCACGTCGATCTCGACGTGACCGGCATCCTGCGCCGTGACATGACCATCCCGGAAGCGGGCGACGCGCTGATCGAGATGATCCTGCGCACCGCCAACGGCCGGATGACCGCGGCGGAAGCGCTCGGCCACCGCGAATTCGTGCTGACCAAGCTTTATCGCAGCGCGTAAGCTCGCGGGTCTATGGCCGCGATCGTCATCACCGAGTTCATGGACGAGGATGCCATTCGTGGCATCCTCGCTCCTTTTGATGTGCGCTACGATCCCGCGCTGGTCGACCGCCGCGACGAGTTGCTGGCCGCGGTGGCGGAGGCGGACGCGCTGATCGTGCGCAACCGCACGCGGGTCGACGCCGCGCTGCTCGACCGCGCGCCGAAGCTCAAGGCGGTGGGCCGGTTGGGCGTCGGGCTCGACAATATCGACATGGAAGCCTGTCAGGCGCGCGGCATCGCCGTCTATCCGGCGACCGGCGCCAATGACGTGGCGGTGGTCGAATGGGTCATCGCCTCCATGCTGGTGCTGTTGCGCGGCGCCTTTGCCGCGACCGACAGCGTCATCGCCGGGGAATGGCCGCGCACCAAGTTGATGGGCCGCGAGGCGATGGACAAGCGTCTGGGCTTGGTCGGCTTCGGCTCCATCGGCCGCAAGGTCGGCGCGGTAGCAGCGGCGCTGGGCATGAGCGTTTGCGCCTTCGACCCTCACATTTCCGCCAACGATGCCGCGTGGTCGCAGCCGTGGGGCAAGGTGACGCCGTGCGATCTCAAGACGCTGCTGCGCGACAGCGACGTCGTCTCGCTGCACGTGCCGCTGACCGACGCCACCCGCAACATGATCGATGCCGCGACAATCGCCGGCATGAAGCGCGGGGCCATTCTCATCAATGCCGCGCGCGGTGGGGTGGTCGATGAGGCCGCTTTGGTTGACGGGTTGCGTTCCGGCCAGCTCGGTGGCGCGGCGCTTGACGTGTTCGCCGAGGAGCCGTTGACCGCGGCGCGGGGACAGGTTTTTGCCGGCTGCCCCAACCTGCTATTGACCCCGCACATCGCGGGCGTGACCGTGGAAGCCAATACCCGCGTATCGCGGATGGTGGCGGAAAAAATCCGCGATCATCTCGCCGGAGGTTCGTGATGCCGACTTTGACCTTGGCGGAGGCGCAAGACCTCGTCGTCAAGACGCTCACCCGCTGCAAGACCGACCGCGACATCGCCGCGAGCGTCGCGCGCGCGCTTGTTTCGGCTGAAGCCGAAGGTCAGAAGGGCCATGGTCTGTCGCGCGCGCCGAGCTATGCCGCCCAGGCGAAGGTCGGCAAGGTCGACGGCTTCGCCAAACCGGTACTGACCTGGCCGCGCCCGGCGGCCGCCGTCATCGACGCTAAGAACGGCTTTGCCTATCCGGCGATCGAAGCCGCGCTCGCCGCGCTGCCCAAGGCGACGCGGCAGAACGGCATCACGGCGGCGGGCATCCATCATTCGCATCATTGCGGCGTGGCAGGCCATCCGGTCGAGCATCTGGCAAAAGAAGGATTGGTGGCGCTGCTGTTTGCCAACACGCCCGGCGCGATCGCGCCCTGGGGCGGCTCGAAAGCGGTGTTCGGCACCAACCCAATCGCCTTTGCCTGTCCGTTGCCCGGGCAGGCGCCGATCGTGGTCGATCTGTCGCTGTCGAAGGTGGCGCGCGGCAACATCCTCGCCGCCAAGCAGAAGGGCGAAGCCATTCCCGAAGGCTGGGCGCTGGACGCCGAGGGCAAGCCGACCACCGATGCCACGGCGGCGCTATCCGGCACCATGCTGCCCTTGGGCGACGCCAAGGGCACGGCGCTGGCGCTGATGGTGGAGTTGCTCGCGGCTGGCGTCACGGGCGCCAACTTTGCCGCCGATGCCTCGTCCTTCCTCGACGCCAAGGGCGGGCCGCCCGGCACCGGGCAGTTGCTGATTGCCATCGATCCGACGGCATTTGGCGGCGAGGGCGCCCTAGTGCATTTCGGCGCGCTGGCTAAGGCGATTGAAGACCAGCCCGGCGCGCGGCTGCCGGGGGTGCGGCGGCTGGCGGCACGCGAGAAAGCGGCGAAAGAAGGCCTTGCCATCACCGACAAGTTGCTCGCCGATATCGAGGCGGTATAACGGCGGCGGCGGTGAAACGCCGCGATACATTTGTGTGAAGGGGGAGATGGCAGTGAGCACCGACACCAGCCAAGACGCCATGCCGTCTGATCAGGCGCGCGCCGACCTCGCCCCGCATGGCAAGCTACGGCTGGCCTTTCCGGCGGCGAGCGCGCTTTACGTAACGCGCGACCCGGCGACCGGCGAACTGCGCGGTGTCTCGACGGACCTCGGCGCGGCGCTCGCCGCGCGGCTCGGCGTGTCGTTCGAAGCCAAGCCCTACAAGGCGGTGCGCGAACTGATCGCTGACACCGGCAAAGGGGCATGGGACATCGCCACCATCGTTATGGAGGACGAGCGCCGCAAGACATTCGACTATAGCCGCGCGTATCTGGAAGCCAACTCGACCTATCTGGTGCCGGCGGGTTCAGCCATTCAGAAGGTGGCCGACGCCGACAAGCCGGGAACCCACATCGGCGTTGCCGAGAATTCCGCCTTCGATCTGTTCCTCACCCGCTTCGTCAAGCAGGCGACGCTGGTGCGTTTCGGCGGGGTGGGTGCGGCATTCGAGGGGCTCGGCAACAACGAATGCGATCTGGTGGCGGCGCCGCGCCAGGTGCTGGCGACGGCGATAACGCGCTTTGCCGGCTCGCGCATCCTCGACGACTGGTTCGACAAGGCATTTGTCGGCGTTGCCGTGCCGAAGGGGAAGCAGGCGGCCGGGCTCGCCTTCGTCAACGCGTTCCTCGATGAGGCAATTCGCTCTGGCTTCATCGCCGACGCGATCGCCCGCGCCGGCATGAAGGGCGCGAAGGTCGCCAGCGACTGACCGCGGTCGCGGCGCTCAGCGCGCCGGCTGGCGCGGGGTGGCGACGCGGGTGTCGATATCGAGATCGTCGGTGCGCGGGCCCATGGTCTGCATCGCTTCCAGCCCGTTTTCCCAGCGGTTGCAGTAGAGCTCGACCAGCATGCCATCCGGGTCTTCGATATAGATGCTGTCGGTGATGTTGTGCTGGAAGGTGTGCTTGATGGTGAAGCCCTTGGCCTTCAATTCGTAGTAGGCCGCCTTCAGCGTCTCGTAGTCGTCGACCTGCCAGGCAAAATGAATCAAGCTCGGTTGCTTCTCGGTGGTGCGCGGGCCGGTGGCGCCCTCGACCAGCGCGAGATCGTGATGATGTTCGCCGAGGCTGAGATAGACGGTCTTGCCGTCGGCGCTCTCGGCCGACACCGTCAGGCCGAGCAGCTTGGTGTAGAATTCCTTCGACGCCTGCGCGTTGCTCACGTTCAGCATCACATGCGCCAGCTTTTTCACTTCGGTCATTGGTTTATCCTCGAGCAAGATCAAATCAGATTGAATTGTCATGCGTCCCGAACATCTTGTTTGCGCATGATCTTATTCGAAAACCGGTTTCCGCTTTTCGGGATCATGCGCTAGTGCTGGCGCGCGCTCGCTGCCGCCATGTCGAGGGGCTTGGCGGTCAAGTCGGCGGTGCGGATTGCCGCCAAGCCGCCGTCGCCGCGATTGCAGAACAGCTCGACGCAATTGTTGTCGGGATCGCGCACATAGAAGCTGCGGGCGATGCCATCTTCGCTGGCGTTCTCGACCGGAATGCCGGCCGCTTTCAATTCGTCATACGCGTTCTGCACCTGCTCGAAATTGTCGAGTTGGAAGGCGATGTGGCGGATGCCCGGCTGGTCCGGCGTCGGCGGATCGAGGGTGGCGCGCTGGAACAGCGCCAGCACATGGTGTTCGTCGCCGATGGTGAGGAACACCTGGCCGCGCTCGAGCTTCTCGCTTGAGACCTTCATGCCCAGCATCTTGGTGTAGAAATCGCGCGAGCGCACACAATCGCGGACGCTGAGCACGAGGTGTCCCAATTTCAGTGGCTTGACCACGACATCCTCCCAGGCGGAATCGGATTCATTTGCGAAACTGTGTTGCATTATCGCAAGGCGCCGTGACGCGGCGCAAGCGGCTTTGCGGTTTCCCGGCGCGGGCCGCCGAAGGCGTTGATCGCGAGGGAGTGACCTTTCAGATCTTCCCCAGTCTTGATCGGCGAGGCCTTCTTGACGGCGAACCGGGACGTGAACTGCGATTGTAGATGGTGGGGGAACGATGCGGCTGGCCAATGCTTGCAGCCGAAGTGAATTCCTCCGCGGTCGCGCGCCGTGGTGACGTGTGCCGCGATCGCGCGTCTTTTGCTGCTCCACACGTGATGCACATTGAAGCGGCCGCGGCGGCTTATGCGCTCTGTTGGTTGCCGGCCGCAATGGCCTTGGCGCTTTTTGCCTTCGCCTTGAGCTTGGCGCCTTCCTCCAGCGAGCGGCGAAAGCCGTAATAGAACGACCAGATGACCGCAGCGAGCAGCACCAACCCGACAGGCCGGTAGATCAACTCGTGGAACCGGCCGTCGTAAACCCAGATCGTGCGCCGCAGGTTCTCGTCGGCCATCGGCCCCAGGATCAGCCCGAGTATGAGTGGGGCGAAAGGATAGCCGCCCCGGTAGAGTATGTAGCCGACGGCGCCCGAGATGAACATGACACCGACATCGAAGGTGGAATAGGACGCGGCAAAGGTGCCGACCAGGCACAACATGACGATGGTCGGCATCACCGCGCCCGAGGGCATCGAAAGAAGATACACGCTCGGCCGAATGAGCAGGAACGCGACCGTGTACATGAAGAAGTTTGCCGAGAGCAGTGACGCATAGAGGAAATGCATGAAGCCCGGCGCATCATTGTTGATGTTCGGGCCCATGGTGACGCCGTGCATGGCAAGCGCGGCGAGCAGCAGCGCGGTCGAACTGTTGCCCGGGATTCCCAGCGTCGTGGTCGGCAGCAAGGCGCCGCCGCAGGTGGCGTTGTTGGCAACCTCGGAGCAGACCACGCCCTCGATGTCGCCATTGGTGAATTTTCGGCCGGTCGCGCGCTCGCCGAAATTATAGGACACGAAGGCCGAGATGTTGGCGCCGGCGCCCGGAATGACGCCGATGACGGTGCCGACGATGCTCGAGCGCAGCGCGCTTTTCCAATACTTGCGCAAGAAGCTCAGCGGTGGCACCACGCGCCCGACGTTCTTCGGGATCGGTACCGCCGTACGCCGGCTCATGACGTTGAAGACCTCGGTCAGGCCGAAGAGGCCGATCAGGACCGGCAGGTATTTGACGCCGGAAAGCAGATCCGGCACGCCGAAGGTGAAGCGTTCGACGCCGTGAATCTGGTCGGTGCCGACCATGGCGATCATCAGGCCGAGCCAGCCGGAGGCCCAACCCTTCAGCGGTTCCTCGCGTCCGGTCAGCGTGCCGGAGATGGAAACGCCGAGCATCACCAGAAGGAAAATCTCCCAAGAGCCGAAGCTGAGCGCCAGCGCGATCATGATCGGCGCCAGTGTGACCAGCACGAGGAGTCCGGCCCAGTTGCCGATCATCGAGAAGGTCAGCGCCGTGCCGATGGCCAAGCCGCCTTCGCCGCGTTGCGCCAGGGGATAGCCAGCCATGGCGGTCGGCACCGCCGATGGCGTGCCGGGAATATTGATGAGGACCGCCGAGATGGCGCCACCGAACTCGGTCCCGATCCAGACCGCGATCAGGAAGACAACGGAGACCTCGGTGGAAAGATTGTAGGTAAAGCCGACCAGCAGGGCCAAGGCCATGTTGGAGGACAACCCGGGCAGGGCGCCCCAGGTGATGCCAAGGGCGGCGCCCAAGAAGGCCACCGACAGCCCGAGCGGGCTGATCACAAACGTCCAGTCAAACATGGCGGCTCAATTCATCTTTCTTGAGCATGATCTTTTCCGAAAACCGGTTCCAACTTTTCGGGATCATGCCCTAGTGGGTCACCCACAGATACTGCGCCATCAGGACCAGATTGCCTTGGCCCGGCAGCGGCAATCCAAATCCGCCCTGGAAGCACAGCGTAATGAGGATCGGTAGGCCGACCGCGGTCGCGATCCGCAGGCTCCAGCCGCTGGACGGCCAAAACACCCAGAACATCGCCAGCAAGAACAGGCCGGACGCCACCTCGAAGGGCAGGACGGCCAACAGGCCGAAGAAGTAGACGCCGACAAAGAGAACCGCGGTGCCGGCGCGCCCCAGGCTGCTTTCGGCGGCCTCGTCATGCATGTTGACGCGCAACGCGCCGGCCCGGATCGCCTTGATAAGCAGCAGGGCCGCCATGCCGAACAGGCTGACGCCCAAGATGATTGGCAGCATGCCAGGGGCGGTCTGCCATCTTTCCGGAACTGGAATATAGATCCCGGCGATGGCCATATAGGCCGAGACGGCGAGCAGGCCGACGGCGATCAAAACGCTCGTCGGCCCCTCGCTTGGCGCAGGTTCAGCTTGTCGCTCGGCTTCAGGCTCTTCTTGCGCCATGGTCGTCATCGTCAGATCGCGGGCTTGTAGCCTTTCGGCGGCCACCACTTCTCGAACCCTTCGATGCTGGGGATGTTCAGGTCCTTGAGGCCCTTCTTGGCCAAGCCTGCCTCGACCAGCAGGTTGGAGGCCACGGTGTCCCACAACGCCGCCCGCCGGTCGGCGGCTTCGCCCACCACCGGATCGGGGAAGCGCGGCTTCTTGGCTTCGAGCTCCTGGAACTTCTTGTCGTTGACGCTCTTCATCCAGGCATCGGCAATCTGCTTCAGGATGGCCGGATCGGTGTCGCGCTTGAGCGCCACCGAAAAGCCACCGCCGATCGGCGCCACCGACTTGAGCGACGGCAGCCAGTTGGTGATCGGCTGCAGCTTGACGCCCTGGATGTCGAGCGGCTCGGCGATCGCCACGCACAGGTTACGCAGCTTGCCGGCCTTGATGAAGGGCAGTTGCTCGTGCAGTCCGTTGCAGGTCACGTCGGTTTCGCCGGCCAAGCATGACTTCATGGCCGGGTTGCCGCCCTTGTAAGGCACGAGCTTGAATTTCCCCTTCGCGGCGCGCTGCACCAGCAACGCGGCGAGATACCAAGTGCCGCCCGGTCCGTTCGCCGCCATGCGAATCTGCCCGGGGTTCTTGCGGCTCTTCTCGATCAGGTCGTCCATGCTCTTGATCGGCGAATCCGGCAGCACGGCAATGCTCATGTACGAGGTGTCGCAGCCGTAGTACTGCCAGTCCTTGTAGGGGATGGTGTGGTCGAGGTTGAGCGTGCGCAAACCGCGGTCGAAGCCCGGGCACGCCAGCCACGTGTAGCCGTCCGACGGCCGGCTGAATACGTACTTGGTGGCGATCGACGACGTGCCGCCGGTCTTGTTGATCGAGTTGATCGTGGCACCGCCGAGGTATTGTTCCATCAGCGGCTCGAGTTGACGCGCGTCGGTGTCGACGCCGCCGCCGAGCGAGGTCGAGACGACTTGCGTGATCGGCCGGCTTGGAAAGCCGGCGGCGTTAGCGAACTCAAGCGGGAGCGTGCTGGCCGCGCCTGCCGCGCCCATCAGCTTAAGAAAATCTCGCCTGACAATGCTCATATCGTTTCCTCCCAAGATTGTTTCTAATTGAACTGCTCTGAGCAGTTATTGCTGCCTCGGCATCATCGTGCCGGTTACAGTCTCTTGATGCAAAGGTTATTATGGCTTCGCGTGGGGGTCCAGTGAATTGGCATCCCGCTCGATGGGAAACGCAATACGTTGTTTCGTAGCGGGAAAATAGGGGCGCAATCTTGATTGCCGGCTGTGCCTTTCTAGCCGATTGTTACCGGCGTTTGTCGGCTTCGCGCACCGGCGGGCCGGCACGTTGATCGATCCTGCGTATGCCGACGATAGACCAGCCGCATATGCATTTGCGTCGCATGCATTGCAATTGTGCGCGCTTGATTCACGCGATGCGCTAAACTAGCAAAGTGACGGATGCGCTTGGCCCGATGGCGGGCGGCCATCGCGAGGAGGAGTGAAATGCCGTTCTATCGTTTCGAGGACATGGAGAACAAGAATTTCACGCTGCATCTTTCGAGCGCGAACGGCCCGGTTATCGAAGGCAGTCATCTTTACTTCTGCCTGAATCAGAAGAAGGCCGGCACCGGCTCGGAGCTGCATTACCACCCTAATGAACTTTTGATCTTCGTCGTGCGTGGCAAGGTCAACGCCGTGGTCGGCAAGGACCGCCGCATTGCGGAGCCGGGTACCTTCATCATCATCCCGCCCAATGTGCGCCATTCAATGAAGGCGACCGAAGACGGCGAATGTGCTTATCTCTACATCAAGGACCGCACCTGGACGATCGTCGGCGTCGGCGCCGACGAGGCGCTGCCGGAGCGGCCGCTGACCATGGAAGAGTCGGAAGAGATCGCGCGCACCGGCAAGCAGCCGGTGGCGCACAAGGCCGACTCCAACAGCTCGGGCGCGATCGTCGAGGGCGTGCCGGATTGCTATTATCCGCTGGTGCACGACCTGAAGGGACCGGTCGGCTATGGCCGCCGCGTCGAGTGGATCGAAGGCGAGCGCGCGGCGTTCGGTTTCTTCGAAGTGCCCGGTGAATTCGAGGACGCCAGCGACAAGAGCGAGCACGAGCAGTTCTTCTATATCTGCGACGGCGAGCTCGATGGTGAGGTCGGCGGCGAGCGCAAAGCGCTTAGCGCCGGCGACATCGTCGAGGTGCCGCGCGGCGCCGCCTACCGGCTGAAGGTCAAGAACGGCAAGCCGGCGCGCTTCGTGGCGGTGCGGGCGACGCCTTGGCTTGAGGCGCAGCTGGCGGCCAAGCACTAGCTCCCGCGGCTACCGCGGCGGGATCACCGGCAGCAACAGATGGGCCTGCCGGTCGGGCCTGTTACGCGAAGTGACGTCGCCGCCGAACACGTCGGCGCGCAGCACGACGCCGTCGTCCATGGCGGTAGGTGCGTCTCAGTCGATGCACATGCCGTCGCGGATCTCGGTAACTTCGCGATAGTTCATCTCGCGACCTCGGCGATGAAATTCAATCCGTGGCAAAACCGGCGGCCTGGAATTTGGCCTTGGCGGCGGGCGACACCAGTGATGCGACCAACGCCGCGGCTGCGTCCTTGTGTGTGCTTTCGCTGTGCACGGCGGCCGCGTAGCTCACGCTGCTCTGGATTTCTGGCGGGAACGGCGCCACCAGCACCAATTCCTTGTTCGCCAGGATTTCGCTTATCGGCCCGAGGCCGATCTCGATGCCGCCTTGCGCCACTTCCTTGAATCCGTCGGTGCCGCGCCGGCGCATTTCCAAACGCGGCCCGATCGCGTCGGCAATGCCGATCTTGTCCATCGCCTCGGCGGTGCGAATGCCGCTCTGGCCGCCTGCGGCCGGATCGGAGTACGTGATCGAGATTGCCGTCAGCATCGCCCGCTTAAACGATTCGATGTCGGTGATGTCAGGCACCGGCGTGCCGCGCCGCACCGCGACGCCCAAGCCAATGCCGCCGAGCCGGCGAACGCTGGCGCGCTCGACCTTGCCGGCCTCGGCCAGTGTGGCGATACCTTCGCTGATTGCGATAACGACGTCGCCGGGCGCGCCACCGGTGACGCGCTGGACGATGGCGCCGGTGGTGAAGGATTCGAATTTCACCTTGTTGCCGCTCGCCGCGGCATAGGCATCGAGCAGCGGCCGCACCAGCGACTGCACCGCGCCGGGGCAGTACACCGCGAGCTCAACGGCATTCGCCGTCGCCGCGGCCTCTTGCGCTGAATTCGGGTTCGGCACGGTGGCCCTTATGTCGCGTGCCGCTTGCCGGCGCTCGCGAGCGCGGCCTGCGCCGGCGCGATCACCTCGTCCAAGGTAACCACGCGGCTGTTTTCCTTCGCCGACTTGATCGCGGCATAGACCGTGGCGACCGCCAGGCAACCGTTCATGGCCGTCAGCTCGCACTCGCCGCCGCTGATCGCGTCGGCGAACAGCTCGAGCTCGGCCTTGAACATGTTGCCGGGTGGCACGGGCAGGTTCTCCCGGTCGCCGGGCCCCTTGCCGCGCGCCTGCCGGTAGAGCGTCGCGTTCTCGTGCAGCCGCTCGGCGGTCGGCCAGAAGGTCTGGTCGATGTCGTAGAACATCAGCGCGTCCTGGCCGGTGACGCGCACATTGAAGGTGCCGGGGCTGGTCCAGTTCGACATCACCGCGCCGAGCTTGCCGTCGGCGAAGTGCAGGGTGACGATCCACTGGTCCTCGACCTCGGCGCCGACCGGCGAGTGGCGCGCCGCGCTCGCACTGACGGCTGCGATGTCGCCGCCAAGATAACGCACCATGTCGAATTGATGGATGCCGATCTGGCTCAACGAGCCGCCGGGCGAGCTTTCCTGGTACCAGCGCCAATCCTTCGACGTGAGCCGCAGGCCGCGGTCGTTGCAGAAGCTGGTTTCGATCTGGGTAACTTTGCCGAGCGTGCCATCGTCCATGGCCTTACGGATGACGCGCACGCCGCTGAGCAGCCGCGCGCAATGGCCGATTACCACGCGCACGCCATGGGCCTTTTCGAGCGCGGCGATGGCGAGCGCGTCTTCCAGCGTGTTGGCGATCGGCTTTTCGATATAGATGTGCTTGCCGGCGCGGGCGGCGCGTTCGGCGAATTCGAAGTGGATCTCGTTGGGCAGCGCCAGCACCACGGCGCCGATGTCCTTGTCGGCCAGCACGGCGTTGGCGTCGCGCGCCGGAATGTTCATGTCCTTCGAAAAGGCCGCCAGCCGTTCCGGGCTGCGCCCGACGCAGGCCACGACGTCGATCTTGTCAGATTGCGCGGCGGCCTTGGCCAGCACGCGGCCCCAGTTGCCGGGCCCGATCAAGGCCGTCTTCAAAGGCGCCATCGTTTCCCTCCCGTGCCGCTCGCGGGTATGGCGCGATAGATCCCCTCATGGCGTACCACCCAGCGGCGGCGCTTGCCCACGGATCGATCCGGCATTTCCTCGCCTTGGCGTCCACTTTGTTGTCTTGCGCCGCGGGCGCTCGCGGCAAGCCTAGGCGCGTGCCTGAATAGATCAACAATATTCTGGTTATTTCAGCAATAGACCGGATCAATGTTATAAGAGGTGGTCCGCGCCTGGTTCGGCATCCGGCTGTCGTGATGGCCGGCGCGGCCGACCAAAGCCCGGGAGTCCGATATGGAGCTGCGGCACGTCCGGTATTTTCTCGCCATCGCGGAGACGCGCAGCTTCACGCGCGCCGCCGAACGGCTCCACGTCACCCAGCCCACGCTCTCGCACCAGATCAAGCAGCTCGAGGAGCGGATCGGGACCGTGCTGTTCGAGCGTGGCACCAAGGACATCGAGCTCACCGCCGCCGGGCAACTGTTCAAGCCCTATTGCGAGCGCATCTTGCGGGAGATCGACGCCGGCGTGCTGGCCATCTCCGAGTTGGAAGGCCTGATGCGCGGCACCTTGCGGGTGGCCGTGTTCCATTCGTTTTCCCATTCGATGCTGCCGCCGATCCTCGCCGAGTTCGCGCTGCGCTATCCGGGGGTGCACGTGACGGTGCAACTGGTGCCGCAGGTCAGCCTGGAGCGCGACCTGCTCAGCGCCGATCTCGATTTTGCGATTTCCTACGTGTCCGACGACTACGACCAGATCGTCGCCGAGCATCTGTTCGAAGAGGAACTGGTGCTCATCGTCGGCTCCGAGCACCCCCATGTCGGCCGCAAGTCGATGCCGATGCGCGAACTGGGGACGCTGCCGCTGGTGCTGCTGACGCCGGAGTTCGGCGCCCGCCAGTTCGTCGACCGTTATCTCGCGGAGCAGGGGCTGGCGCCGCACGTGGTGCTGGACATGAACACCATCGAGCCGATCCTGGCGACCATCCGCCATTCGCGGCTGGCGACCGTGCTGTCGGTCGGCGCCATCGCCGACCCGACCGGGTTGCAGGTCGTCCATCTCACCGATCCGGTGCCCAGGCGGAGCGTTGCCATACTCTGGCGCCGCAACGGCCATCGCTCGGCAGCGGCGTTGCGCATGGCCGAGATGACCCGGGAGGCCTATGGCACCATGGGGCAGGGGCTGCAGTCTGCGACGCCGGCCCGGAAGGAGTCGTCACGGCGGTCGAAACGGTCAGCATAGACCTAATCTATTGCAGACATAATCAGAATATAATTGATCTATCTAGGGCCGCTCTCTAGGCTTCGTCTCGCGCCCGTGCTGGTCACAAATAATAACTTGGGCGCCGTGGGAGAGACGTCCTTGTCAGCGAGTGAGGCGGCTGCGCCGCGCATTCCGGTCATTCTGGTGACCGGATTTCTCGGCAGCGGCAAGACCACCCTGGTCAACCGTCTGTTGAAAGCGCGCGAATTCGCGCGCGCGGCAGTCGTGGTCAACGAATACGGTGAGGTGAGCATCGACCACGTGCTGGTCGAAGCGCCGCGCTACCGTATGCGCATCGTCGACTCCGGCTGCCTGTGCGGCCATATGCACGAAGAAATCGCCTCCAGCCTGCTCGACCTCTACGTCAAGCGCGACCGCAATCCCAATCTCGACTTCGATCATGTGCTGATCGAAATGTCCGGTCTCGCCGATCCGGTGCCGGTGATCCAGGGGCTGCTGACCGACCGTCATGTCGCGCCGCTCTTCGAGCTCAAGACGGTGATCGCGGTGGCCGACGGCGTGCATGGCGCCGAGCATCTCGCCCGCCACCCGGAATCGGTGAAACAGGCGGCGGTAGCCGACACCATCGTCGTCAGCAAGACCGATATTGCCGACGCGGCCGCGCTCGACGCGCTGGCGGCGCGCCTATCCGCGATCAACCCCGGCGCGCGGCAATTGCGTGTCGCTCATGGCGTAGTGGATGCGGCGGAAATCCTCGATCACGCCGGCTTCGACGTCGCCGGCCGCAGCGAAGCCGCGCGTGGCTGGCTCAGCGATGCGCACTATGCCGCGACCACCCAACCCGCCTCGGCCGATCCGGCGATCTCAACTTTCGCGCTGACCTACGACGAGGAAATCACGCTGCCGGGCTTCGTGCTTTGGATGAATCTGTTGGCCGGATTCCGCGGCGCCGGGCTGTTGCGCGTAAAAGGTATCGTCAACGTCGAAGGCAAACCCTACGCGGTGCAGGCGGTGCAGACCATCCTCAGCGAGCCGGTGGCAATGGACGCCTGGCCGGAAGACGACGACCGCCGCTCGCGCCTCGTCTTCATCACGCGCGGCATCGACGCCGCCGATATTCGCCGCACCTTCGCCGCCTTCCGCTTCGAGGGCGCGCGCGCGCCGCGCAACATGACCATCAATCCGGAAACCTACGCGCGCTTCCGCGACACGGTCGAATTATTCCGCCGCTCGCCGCCGCGCCCGCAGGGTAGCGCCGCCGCCAATCAACCTGACGAATCCATCAGCGATCTGGAGTTACAATGACAGCAGCCAGTGAATCCGCGGCGAAGGGCGACGCGGTTAAGTACATCACCGCCGCGCGAATGATCGACTGCACCGGCGCCGACCCGGTTGCCGATCCGGTCATCGTGCTCAAGGGCGATCGCATCGACAAGGTCGGCACCAAGACGACCATCAAGATCCCGCCCGGCGCCGAGGTCATCGATTGCGGCAAGTGCACGCTGCTGCCCGGCCTGATGGACATCCATCTGCACACCTTGATGTTCAACTGCCTGACCTTCCACAACTACCGCGTCGCGATGTGGGAGATCACGCCCGAGCTGCAGCAGATGTACGCGCTGTTCCACGCCCAGCTCTGTCTCGACATGGGCTTCACCACGCTGCGCGATCTCGGCATGAATTCGCAGCACGGTCTTCTGGTGAGGGAGGCCTGCGCCGTCCGCGACTCCATCAACGCCGGCATCGTCGCGGGCCCGCGCATGTTCGTGGCGGCCTTCACCGTCATCACCGGCTCGCATCTGTCGCTGATCCAGCCGCGCGCGGCGCTCCGGCTCGGCTTCCAATGCGCGGACGGCCCGTGGGAGCTGCGCAAGCTCGCGCGCCAGAACCTGTTGGATGGCGCGGACTGGATCAAATCCTGCGTCACCGGCGGCGGCGGCACCGACAAGGAGGAGCCCGACGTCCGCAACATGACGCAGGAGGAATGCGATGCGATCGTTGACGAGGCGCACGCCTTCCACGCGCAATGCGCCGTGCACTGCTTCACGCCGCAGGGCCAGCGCATGGCGCTGAAGGCCGGCGTCGACACCATCGAGCACATGGTGTTCCACGACGACGAAACCCTCGGCATGATCAAGGAGGCGGGCGTGTGGATGACGCCGACGCTGGCGCACCGCGTCGATCACGCCATCGAGGTGCGCAAGCAGAACGGCACCGCCAAGTTCGTCACCGACAAGATGAAGAAGCTGCAGCCCAATTGCTTCGAGACCTTCCAGAAGGCGGTGAAGATGGGCATCAACATCGCCATGGGCACCGACATGGGGCTCGATCCGGAGATGGGCAGCAACGCCGCCGAGCTCGCGATCTACGTCGATCTCGGCATGAAGCCGATGCACGCGCTGCAGACCGCCACCATCAACGCCGCCAAGGCGCTGAAGATCGACAAGGACCTCGGCACCCTGGAAGCGGGCAAGATCGCCGACATCATCGCGGTCGACGGCGATCCGCTCGCCGACATCAAGTGTCTGCAGGAGAAGAAGAACATCCAGCTGGTGATGAAAGAGGGCCAGGTCTATGCGGATCGGCGCTCCGGCAAGCCGACCAAGAACGTGGTCGACGCCGAGCCCGGCAGCTGGAAGATCCTGGACTATCTGTAAGCCGCGGCCGCGGCCGGAGCGCGGCTCCGGCGCGCAGAAGGCGAGCGGCAGGACGTGAAGGTGAGGGAGGGGCCCGCAGCGGGCGCCTCCGTCGGAGCCGCGAAAGGCGGGTCGTATGGCACCGGTCAAGACAGTCGCGTTCGTCGGCCTCGGCAATATGGGGGCCCCGATGGCGGCGCAACTCGCCGCCAAGGGCTTTGCGCTGGCGCTTTACGACACCCGCCCGGAGGTCGTGCAGGCGTTCATCGCCGCCCATGGCGGACGCGCGGCGACAAGCGCAGCCGACGCGGCGCGCGGCGCGGACGTCGCCATCACCATGTTGCCGACGGACACGATCGTGCGTTCGGTGGTGCTCGGGGACGGCGGCCTGGCGGAAGGGCTTGGCGCCGGCGCCATCGTCATCGACATGAGCACGTCCGATCCGCGCGCCACCGTGGAGATCGGCGGAGCGGTAGCCGAGCGCGGCATTCATTATGTCGACGCGCCGGTAATGGGCGGCGTGGTCTTCGCCAAGGACGGCAGCCTCGACGTCATGGCGGGCGGCGCTGACGCGGATATCGAACGTTGCATGCCGGTGTTCGAAGCCATCGGCCGCCAGGTGTTCCGCTGCGGCGCGCTCGGCGCCGGCCATGTGCTGAAGGCGCTCGCCAACTACGTGAACGCCACCGCGCTGATCAACTTCATCGAGGCGCTCGCCATCGGTCGCAAGTTCGGCCTCGATACCAATGTGATGGTGGACGCCATGCAGCAGATGTGCACCGGCCGCCAGCACCCGTTCGAGAAAAAAGTGATCCCGCAGGTTCTCACCCGCAAATTCGGGACCGGCATGGCGCTTGGCCTGATCGCCAAGGACGTGTCCATCGCCGCGAATTTCGGACGTTCGATCGGCGCCATGACCCTGCTCGCCGATTGTGTTTCTGACATCTGGGGCAAGGCCGAGGCCAAGGTCGGCGGCAAAGCCGATCAAACCGAAGTGGCCCGGCTGTGGGAAGAAGCTAACGGAGTGACGCTCTGAACTGCGAAAACGTGATCCAAACCGGGAGGATACCATGACCAAGCTCATGCTGCCGCGACGCGACTTCCTCGCCATTGCCGGCGCCTCGCTGACTGCTACGGCGTTTCCAATGGTGGAGGCTTTCGGCGCCGATGCGCCGCTCAATTTCGGCTTTCAGGAGACTTCTTGGGGCACGGTCGGCATGATCTGCGAGGCCGAAAACCTGTTCAAGAAAGCCAATGCGCCGATCAAGCCGCTCCATTTCAACAGCGGCAAGGCGACGCGCGACGCCATGATCTCCGGCCGCGTCGACATGGGCGTGATCGGCTCGACCCCGTTCATCATCGGCGCCGCCAAGGGCCAGATGGAGGCGATCGGTCTGGCGCTTTACGGCTCCAAGACGCTGGCCGTGGTCGCCGGCCTGAAGTCGGGCATCAACTCGGTCAAGGACCTGAAGGGCAAGCGCGTCGGCTCGCAGCTCGGCTCAGGCACCGACTACGTGTTCCAGAACAAGATTCTGCCGAAGGCCGGCCTCACGCCGAAGGACGTGCAGATGGTCAACGTCCGCTTCCAGAACCACGTCGCGGCGCTCGCCGCCGGTTCCATTGACGCCTTCGCCGGCGTCGAGCCGTTCCCGTCGCTGGCCGAGGTCGACAAGCTCGGCAAGGTGCTGACTGACTTCAGCCCCTACGACCTGCAGCCGGTGATCCTGGGCTGCAGCACCGAGGCCGTAAAGAAGCGGCGCGGCGATGTCGTGGCCTTCCTGCGCGCCTGGCTCGCCGGCGTGAAGGTCTTCAAGGACGACCGCGCAAAGGCCACGGAGATCGTCATGGGCTACTTCACCAAGAAGGGCTTCAAGGTCAGCGATGAGGTCGTCAAGCTGATGCTGTCGAAGATCGACGTCGATCCGGAGTTCAAGCCGCAGCTGAAGGACTATCTGACCAACCAGTCGAAGGTCCTGATGAAGCAGAAGAAGATCGCGGCCATTCCGGACTGGAACAAGCTGCTCAACAGCGGCCTGCTGGCGGAAGCGCACAAGGGCTGAGGCTGACAGCGCGCCAATGGGAAAACGTCGGGTTCTGGATTTCGGGCTGCCGCTGGTCACTTTCGCAGTGATCGCGGCGGCGTGGGAGCTCTTCGTCACTTACGGCGGGTTCTCACCGAAGCTGGTGCCCGGCATTCCCGCCATTGCCGAGGCCTTCGTGCGGCTGGCCGGCAATGGCGTGCTATGGGCGGCGACCGTGGCGACGCTTTATCGCCTCGGCGCCGGCTTCCTGATCGCCGCCGTCGTCGGCGTCGGCATCGGCATCGCCATGGGGCGGCGTCAGTGGGTGGAAGACACCCTGGTGCCGATCGTCACCTTTCTCTATCCGATCCCGGGTCTGGCCTACGCACCGCTGTTCGTCCTGTGGTTCGGCCTGGGCGACGCGCCGACCATTCTGCTGGTCGGTGTGTCGTCCTGCTTCATCGTCATTATCAACACCTGGCAGGGCGTGAAGGCGGTCAAGCCGATCTGGCTGCGCTCGGCCGAGGTGATGGGCGCGTCCGGCCGTGACGTGTTCTGGCGCGTGGTGCTGCCGGGCGCGCTGCCCTATGTTCTGGTCGGCCTGCGGCTGGGGCTGGCCCAGGCCTGGCGTATCCTGATCGCGGTTGAAATGCTGATGTCGGTGCAGCAGGGCCTCGGCTGGCTGATCTTCGGCGCGCAGACCTTCCTCAACACCGACGTGATGCTCTCCTCCATCGCGGTGATCGGCGCGATCGGCATTCTGCTCGAACGGCAGGTGTTCGCCCGCGTCGAGCGTTACACCGTGGTGCGCTGGGGCATGGTGACGGCGTGAAGGCAAAACGCCGTTGGATTGCGTCCGCGCGCGGGGTCGCCGGCGTGGTGGTATTGCTTGCCATCTGGGAAGGTTTTGCGCTCAGCGGCATGTTCTCCACCGCCATGACGCCGCCGCTCGAGTCGATCGCCGCCATTTTCTGGCGAATGCTGATCGACGGCACGCTGTTGATCAACACGGCGGCGACCATGCTGCGGGTGTTCGTTGGTCTGAGCATATCCTTCGCCATCGCCATTCCGCTCGGCGTGCTGATGGCGCGCTCCTGGGTCGCCGAGCGCATCTTCAATCCGGTGTTGAGCGTGCTGCTGCCGATCCCGTCGCTCGCCTGGGTGCCGCTGTTCATCCTCTGGTTCGGCATTGGTGACAAGGCCACCATCATGGTGGTCATCTACGCCTCGTCGTTCCCGATGATCTACGCGGTGTGGACGGGGGTGCGCGCCGTCAACCCGATCTGGCTCCGGTCGGCCGTCGTCATGGGCGCCGATAGGTCGATGATGTTCCGCAAGGTGATCTTGCCGGGGGCGCTGCCCTACATCATCACGGGATTGAGGCTGTCGTTCGGCCGCGCTTGGATCGGCGTCATCGGCGGCGAGCTGTTGTCGAGCCCGAGGATCGGGCTCGGCCAGATCATTTTCAATGCCGCGGAATTTCTCAATTCCGGCATCATGCTGTCGACCCTGATCGCGATCGGCATCATCGGCGTTTTCTTCGAGCGCTTTGTGTTCCAGCGGCTGGAGGCCGTGACGGTACGGCGCTGGGGCATGGTGTCGGGGTCGTCGACCTGA
This sequence comes from uncultured Pseudomonadota bacterium, assembly GCA_963829785.1. GTDB lineage: Bacteria > Pseudomonadota > Alphaproteobacteria > Rhizobiales > Xanthobacteraceae > Pseudolabrys. The sequence continues at coordinate 268,642 of CAWHJZ010000048.1, forward strand.
TACGTGATAGGGCACAACGTAGGTAGGCACGTCACCGACACGCCCATGAGTAGCAATGACAGACGAGTCTTGATCTCCGGTGGCGGTCCGGTCGGGTTACTGTGCGCTTGGCTATTGGGCCGGCAGGGCGTGCCGGTGCAGCTGTTCGACGAGAATGCGGCGCCGCAGGCCGATCCGCGCGCCGCCACCACCCATCCGGCGACGCTGGAGCTGTTGGCCGAGGACGGGCTCGCCGCCGATATGGCGCGGGTCGGGCTGGTGGCGCCGATCTTCCAGTTCTGGGATCGCCCGTCCGGCGAGCTGGTGGCCGAATTCGACCACGCGGTGCTCAAGGACGACACCCGTTTCCCCTATGTGGTGCAATGCGAGCAGTTCAAGACCGCCAATTTGATCCTGGAGCGGCTGCGCGGGCTTTCCAACGTCGAGATCAGCTTCGGTCATACGGTGACTGGCGTGGAGCAGGGCGCGGACCAGGTGACCGTCAGCGTGCGCGGCCCGCGCGGCATCATCAAACACACCGGCGCCTATTTGATCGGCGCCGACGGCGGGCGCAGCGTCGTGCGCAAGGCCTGCGGCATCGAATTCGAAGGCTTCACCTGGCCCGAGCGCTTCATCGTGCTGACTACGCCCTACGACTTCGAAGCCGAACGCGGCTACTGCTACCGCAGCTATTTTGCCGACATCGGGGCCTGGTGCAATTGCTTCAAGGTCTCCGCCGGCGGCCCGCCCGGCCTGTGGCGCACGGTCTATCCGGTCGACCCGGCCGAGAACGAAGACGACATCATGAGCGACGCCGGCGTCGAGGCGCGCATGCAGGCGTATTTCCCGGCGCCGCGCGCTTATGAAATTGTCCATCGCAATCTCTACGTTACCCATCAGCGGGTGGCGGCGCGCTTCCGCCAGGGCCGCGTGTTGCTCGCCGGCGACTCTGCCCATGTCAACAACCCGATCGGCGGCATGGGCCTCAACGGCGGCATCCAGGACGCGGCCAATCTGTGCGAGAAGCTGCTCCAGGTGATGGACGGAGCGAACGACGGACTGCTCGATCTTTACGGTCTCCAGCGCCGCACGGTGGCGGTCGAGTTCGTGCAGGAGCAGTCGATCGCCAACAAGAAGCGCTTGGAGGCGCGCGAACCGGAAGCGCGCAAGCGCAATTTCGACGATCTGCGCGCCATGGCGGCCGATCCGGAGCGGGCGCGGCAGTTCCTGCTGCGCACGGCGATGATCGCCAGCCAGCGCCGCGTCGCGGCCATGACGCTGGCGGAGGTCTGATGGATCCGGAAACGAAACGTTCGCCCGCGCTGCTTCGGCCCTATCTGCCGGCGCGGGCTGATTTCGAATCCGGCCGCGACTCGCCGCGCGAGTTCCTGGAGCGTTGCCTCGCCACGATCGAAGCGCGGGAGGCCGACGTCGGGGCCTTCGTACATTTTGATCCGGTGGGCGCGCGGCGTCAGGCCGACGATGCGAGCGCGCGCTGGCAGGCGGGCAAGCCGCTGTCGCCGATCGACGGCATGCCGGTCGGCATCAAGGACATCATCGAAACCATCGACTTTCCGACTGAGATGGGCTCGCCGCTCTATGAGGGCTGGCGTTCGCAACGCGATGCAGCGAGCGTCGTGGCCTTGCGCGAGGCGGGCGCGGTGATCGTCGGCAAGACGGTCACCACCGAGTTTGCCGCCACCGAGCCACGCGGCACACGCAATCCCCTCGATCTCGCGCACACGCCGGGCGGTTCCAGCAGCGGTTCCGCGGCCGCGGTGGCCGCCGGTTTTCTCAGCGCGGGTCTCGGCACGCAGGTTGTCGGCTCGATCGTCCGCCCCGCGAGCTATTGCGGCGTGGTCGGGTTCAAGCCGTCGCTGGGCGCGGTCAACCGGGGCGGCAGCCACGACGCGCTCAGTCAGAGCTGTCATGGCGCGTTGGCGGCGTCGCCGGAGGACGCCTGGCAGGTCGTCTATGAAATAGCAATCCGCGCCGGCGGCGATCCGGGTTTCCCGGGGCTGGCCGGGCCGCCCGCTGCGCCGGGTCCCGCGCAGCCGCGACGGCTGGCGCTGCTGCAAACGGAAGGGTGGGCGGGCGCCTCGTCCGAAGCCAAGGACAAGTTGGCCGAAGCCGTCGCGCAACTGCGCGGGCGCGGCATCGAGATCGTCGACCGCGCCGGCCACGCGGGCGTGGCCGCGGTCGAGCGCGCGTGCGAGGGCAACCTCGCGCTCGCCCGCAGGGTCAATGCGTGGGAATGCCGCTGGCCGCTCAATACCTATCGCGACCGCGACGCCGGCAAGCTCAGCGAAATCTCGCGGCAGCGGTTGGCCGATGCCGAAGCCATGACGCTCGCCGACTATCGCGCCGATCTGGCCGTCCGAGCCAGACTGCGCGAAACGTATGCCGGGCTTGCGCGCGATTGCGATGCCTGTCTGACGCTTGCCGCAAGCGGCCCGGCGCCGCTCGGGCTGCAATCCACCGGCGATCCGGTGTTTGCCGTGCCGGGCTCGCTGCTCGGGACGCCCGCGCTGTCGCTGCCGGCTTTCACCGTCGAGGGCCTGCCGGTCGGCCTGCAACTCCTCGGCTTCGAACAGCGCGACGCCGATCTGTTCGGCGTCGCCGCCTGGATCCAGCAGACGTTAGGTATCGCGCCATGAAGCTCGCCGTCCCGGACATGATCTCGAATTCGTACTTCCCGGCCGAAGCCGCGGTCGAGCTCGGCTTTTTCCGGGAGCAGGGGCTCGACGTCGAGCTGGAGCTGATCTTTCCGGTCGACAAGGCCTACGAGGCGTTGCGGGACGGGACGGTCGATTTCGTCGGCGGCTCGGCGCATTCGGCGCTCGCGGCCTTTCCGGGATTTGCCGGCGCCAAGCTGCTGTGCGCGCAGGCGCAAGGCATGTACTGGTTCCTGGTGCTGCACAAGGATTTCGGCGCCAAGCGCGGCGACATCGACGCGGTCAAGGGCCGCAATATCGGCGCGGCGCCCTGGGTCGACATGGGCTTGCGCCGTCTGTTGCAGGCCGCCGGTCTCGATCTCGAACGCGACAAGGTCAAGATCGCGCCGGTGCCGGGCGCGCAAGGCGCGGGCGTCAATTTCGGGCTCACCGCGGCGCGTGCACTGGAAGAACGCAAGATCGACGGCTTCTGGGCCAACGGCATGGCGGCCGAAATCGCGGTCACGCGCGGGGTTGGCACCGTGGTGCTGGATGTGCGGCGTGGTGACGGACCGGCGGAAGCCTTCAACTACACCATGGCCTCCATCGCCGCGACGGACCGCCTGATCGCGCAGTCGCCGGAGGTGGCGGCTGCCGCGGTGCGCGCCATCAAGCAAACGCAGGAAGCGCTCAAGCGCGACGTGTCGCTGGCCGGCCAAGTCGGCCGCAAGCTGTTTCCGGAAACCGAAGCGGGTCTGATCGCCGAATTGATCCGCCGCGATTTACCCTATTACAATGCGGCGATCTCGCCCGACTTTGTCGCCGGCATGAGCCGGTTCGCCCAAGCGCTCGGCCTTATCGATATGCCGTTGCGCTACGATCAGGTGGTCTTCACCGGGTGAGCGGTGCCCGCGCGCGCGGCAATCCATTCGCGGCCGAGAACTGCCGCGACCAGGGCGATCCCTGCAAGATTGACGATTCCATTCGCCGCAAATCCGGTCTTCATCGAACCGGCGCCGCCTCAAAGCGGCGGAAAGGCCGGCGGCGGGATGCGCCGCTTGCTCGCGTTCTCGTAGGCCGAGGCAATGTTCAACAAGACGTCTTCCTTGCCCGGCTCGGCGCGGAAGACCAGCGAGAACGGCAGGCCGGGTTCTGGAATGCGGGTGGGCGTGTCCGATGGCGTCCACTGATAGCGCTGGCGGTCGTCGCTCAGCGTGAAGACCGGATCGTAGACGGTGGTGACGTAGCCCGCCGGGATCAGCACTTCGGTGAGGCCGGCGTTCGGGCCGCTACGCGATTCTTCCGTGAGGTTGTGGACCAGGCCGGGCTGGCCGGCGCCGCCGATGATGGCGGGCGGGAAGGGCGTGTGCAGCCGCACCAGCGCGTCGAGCTTGTTCTCCAGGATCACCATCATGTCGGCACGGCGCAAGAGCTCGCGCAACATGATGCGTTCGTTGACGCCCTGGCGGCCGTTGAGCGGATTGCGCGGGTCGGCGATTTCCTCCCAGTTCTTGAAGGCGGCGCGCTGATCGTCGCCCCAGAACTTGGAGCGGGCGTTGAGCGCCGCCCAGTCGTTCAGGCTTTCGCTGAAGCCCTTCGCCTGCCAGTCGGCGGCGCGGCGCATGAGATATTGCGAGATGTGGAAGCGGAACGTGTTCGCCAATTCCTGGTCCTGGATGGTCGCAAGGTCGAGATTGGCGGGTGGCGCGATACGCTCTTCCGCCATGGCAACCATGTAGTCGATGGGCTGCATCGTGCCGGTGCCGAAGAATTTGCCGGGCTGGAATTCGGTGCGCACGACCGCCGCGGCGAATTCGGGAAACACCGGCTCGCCGGCTGGTGTCAGGCGGAACAGGATGTCCGGCATGAACACCGGCACCAGCCGCGCCAGGGCTTTCCGGTAATCGACGGTCATCTGTTCGATATCCGGATCCGGCGTCCAGCGCGGGTCGCCTGATTCGACCAACGTCGCACCGAGATGACCGCCGAGAACGGCTTTGATCTCCCGAGCGGCAGCCTCGATGATAGGCTGCTCGGTCTTGGAGCCGGGCGCATGCACCATCGACTCGCGCACGACGCCGAGCCGGATGCCCTTCAAGGCGCCTGCCGCGGCGGAGGTTCGCGCATGGCCGGCATAGTTATCGAGCACCGACGAGCGCGGCACCGTGGTGAACACGTCGCGCGGGTCGTAGTAGCCGTTATCGGGATCTTTCAGCGCGTCGAGCACCTTGGCGCAGTCGCCGATGGTGCGGCAGTGGATGCCGCTGCGGTCGCAATAGATGTCGGCGCCGATGGCGCCGCCGTCGAAGCCGAGCATGGCCTTGTGCGGCAGGATCAGCGCCACCGCGTTATGGTTGGACGGCCCGCGGCAGGAGGCGCGCGTTTCTTCGCCGAGGCTCGCCATCACCAGGTTGGTGCTGACCGAGAGCGCCGAGCCGGAGCTGGAGCCGAGCGAAGCCGAGCGGGTGGTGTCGTAGGGGTTGGACGGATTGCCGCCCCAGCTGCTGCGCTGATAGCCGAGCGTCGAGGGCAGCACCTTGTCGGGCGTGTGCCGGCCGCCCGGATTGCCGGCGCGGCCGTTGTATTCCGTGCACACCGCCTTGGCGAAGATGATGGCGCCCTTGTTGCGCAGCTGTTCGACCAGCACATGGTCGCGCGCCGGGAAATCGATGTCGTAGGCGGCGTCACCCCCGCCGGTCGAGCGCATGTCCTTGACGTCGAAGGAATCCTTGAACGAGAACGTGACGCCGTACATCGGCATCGTGTCGAGATCGGGATTGCGGCCGTATTGAGCGTCGAGTTCGGCTGCGCGCTCGAGCGCGTCGGGCAGGTGGCGGAAGTATTCGCAGATCGGCGGCGCGCCCTTGGGCAGGGGCCCGAGGGACGGGTGGCGGTCGAAATCGCCCTTGCAGGTCACCGAGCGCTCGCCGCGGATATTGAGCGTCGCCAGCGCGTTGACCTGGCCGGCGTTGGGGATGCCGGCCACCATGCCGTATTGCTGCGACACGGCCGGATCGGAGGCGGTCGGCTCCATGCGGCCGAATTCGAGGGGCGGGCCCTCGTACTGATCGAGGTCGGGGAGGAAGCTGGACGCCTTCAGCGTCGCGGTCGGGAACTTGAGCGGCGCCTGCGCGCGCACCGTGCCCGGCGCTGCCGGCGCCTCGGCGCCGTCTTCGGTCACCAGCATGCTGGCGACGCCGTTAAAGGCGCGCGCCCGCGCGATAGTGTGTTCGACAACCTGCACCAGGGTGGTCTCGCCGGCGCGGATCGCCGCATGCAACTCGTCGATGGTCGCCTCTTCGAGGCGAAAGCGGGTCTTGGTGGCGTCTTTTGTCATGGTCGAATTTTCTCGGCCGAAAGCCTGTGCGCGGAGAGGGAAATCGCCGGCAAATTCACGTCTGCCGCGAAGGACGTTCGGCGATTAGCGTACAGATGCTTTGAGACAACGTCGAGCCGGCTGCTATCATCGGGCGTGCGGTCTCGGTTGTCGGGACCGCGCGTGATCCGCATCGGGGGCTTGTCCATGGATTTCATCATCCGCAACGCGCTTCTTTCCGGCCATGGCGATGCGCCGCTCGACATCGGCATCGAGGGCGGCCGCATCGCGGCGATCGAGCGCAACCTTTCAGCCGATGCCAAGAGCTACGACGCGCAGGGCAGGCTCGCCTGTCCCGGTCTGATCGAATCCCACATCCACCTCGACAAGGCGCGCATCATCGACCGCTGCGCGCCGCAGGAGCGCGCGACGCTGAGCCCGGTGTTCGGCGTCACGCCGGTGAAGAAGACGATGACGGTCGAGGACGTGCACGCCCGCGCCGCGCAGACGCTGGAAGAGTGCATCAAGCATGGCACCACCCGCATGCGCACGCAGGTGGAGGTCGACCCCGGCATCGGCATGCGCGGTTTCGAGGGCGTCGAGGCGCTCATCGCCGAATACAAATGGGCGATCGATATCGAGATGTGCGTGTTCCCGCAGGAAGGCCTGATCAGCTATCCCGGCACCGACGAATTGCTGGTCGAGGCGCTCAAGCGCGGCGCCAAGGTGATCGGCGGCGCGCCGCGCTACGACAAGGACGGGCCCGGCCAGATCCACCGCATCTTCGAACTGGCGCGCGAGTACGACGTCGACATCGATATGCATCTCGACGTCGGCCACACCGCCAACGACATGTACATCCATCTGGTTCGTGAGCTGACCGACCGGTACAAGCGCGGCGGCCGCGTGGTCGCCGGCCACATGGCCAAGCTGTCGTTGTTGCCGCCTGACGAGATGGCGGCAATCGCCCGACAGCTCGCGGACAGCGGCGTGGCGGTCACCGTGCTGCCGGCGACCGACCTGTTCCTCATGGGCCGCGACCAGGACCACAGCGTGCGCCGCGGCGTGGCCGATGCCAATGTGCTCTGCGCACACGGCGTCAAGTGCTCGCTCTCGACCAACAACGTGCTCAACCCGGCGACGCCTTACGGCGACTGCTCGTTGATCCGCATCGCCAATCTCTACGCGAATATCTTGCAGGTCGACCGGCCGGCGCATTTACGCGAATGCTTCGAATTGCTGACCGATCGCTCGGCGCGCCTGCTCAACTACAAGGATTACGGCTTCGCGGTCGGTAATCCGGCCGATGTCGTGATCATGAACGCGGCGACGCCGGAGCAGGCGGTGGCCGAGATCGCCCAGCCGCTCGCGGCCTTCAAGAACGGCCGCCAGACCATGAAATGGAATTTGCCGGAGCTGGTGCGGCCGAACTGAGGCAAAGCGCAATCAGGCTGTAACGTGACTCCGCTCGTCCCCGCGAACGCGGGGACCCAGGGCTGCACATGGAGGCCTCTGTGATTTGGCTCTGGATTCCCGCTTGCGCGGGAATGAGCGGAGTATTTTTCCCGCGAGCCTACTTCTTTTTCTTTTTCGCCTTCTTCTTTTTCTTCTTCTTCTCTTTCTTCTCTTTCAGGAACGACGCGCACAAGGCCGCGTCGAATTCCCGGTAGTCGTTGGTGATCTCCGTCCCCTTGGCGATCCTGCGGCTGGTGATGACATAGCCATCGTGCAAGTAGGTGTTGGGCTTCTCAGAGTGGTTGATATGGCGGTCGTAGTCGCCCGGAAACAGCACCTCGCCGTCGACCTTGTAGCCGTAGAGCTTGAGGAATTCACGCGCCGGCTTGGGCAGCTTGCGGAACTGCTTCGGCGTATAGAACTGGTCGAAGCCCTCGACGAAGCGCCAGATTTTGGTGCCCTTCGGCAGGGTTTCGGCGGCGAACGTGCCCAGGCCGTGGATCGGGCTCTTGTCGACGTAGGTCTTGACCAGAAGCATAGGCTGACTGCCGCGTGGGGTAGGGGGATGGATCGCACTTGGGGTAAAGCGATTCGACCGTTTGGGCCTAGCGTTTCCCCGCCGGAACCCACATTGAAACCGAACGAAAAAGTGTGTTTGTGGGGGCCGGATACGCTACGACGCTCTCGCCCCGCCTGACCAGGAGCCCCCGCCCGATGTTCGATTTCGACCGCGTCATTGACCGCCACAACACGCACGCCTCGAAATGGGACAATATGGCGCGTCTGTCGGGCATCACCGCGTCCGACGCGATCCCGATGTGGGTGGCGGACATGGACTTCGCCGCCCCGCCGGGCGTGACCGAGGCCCTGCTCACCGAGGTCAAGCGGGGAACGCATGGCTACTATGCCGACACCGGCAGTTGGGCGGAGGCCTGCGTCGCGTGGATGGCGAAGCGCCATGGCCTGAAGATCGACCCGGCCTGGGTCAGCCCGACGCCGGGCATCGTCTCGGGCCTCGGCCTCATCCTGCAGGCGGTGAGCGAACCGGGCGACGAAGTCGTGGTCTTCCCACCCGCCTATCACGCCTTCCGCAAGATCATTCTCGCCAACGAGCGGCGCATCCTCGACGCCCAGCTGGTGCAGGCCAATGGCCGCTACGCCATGGACCTCGAGGCGCTGCGGCAGAAGCTGACGCCGCGCACCAAGGTCGTCTTCCTGTCGAGCCCGCACAATCCCGGCGGGACCGTGTGGTCACCGGACGAATTGCGTGCGCTTGCCGCTTTCTGCGCCGAGCACGATCTCATCCTGGTGTCCGACGAGATTCATTGCGACCTCGTCTTTGCCGGCGCCAAGCACACGCCGACCATCACCGCCGCGCCCGAGATCGCCGACCGGCTGTTCACCTGCGTCGCCGCCACCAAGACCTTCAATCTCGCCGGCGCCCATGTCGGCGCCTGCGTCACGTCCAATCCCGAGCTCAAGCGCAAGCTCGACGCCCGCATCGCGGCGTCGGGGCTTGCCTCTTACAACGGCTTCGGCATGCTCGCGACCGAGGCGGCCTGGCGCACCGGCGAAGCGTGGCTCGACGCGCTTCTGCCGTATCTCACCAAAAACCGCGATCTGTTCGATGCGCGCATCGAGGCCGCCGCGCCCGGCGCGCGCTCCATGCGACTGGCCGCCACCTATCTCGCCTGGGTCGACTTTTCCGGCACCGGCCTTGCGCCCAAGGACGTCGCCGATCGCGTCGCCAAAGGCGCGCGCATCTTCGCCAGCCCCGGTTCGCAATTCGGCCCCGGCGGCGAGACTTGGCTGCGCTTCAATTTCGCCACCCCGCGCCCGATCCTGGAAGACGCGCTCGGGCGGCTGGAAGACGTCTTCAAGGATTTGCGGAAATGAGCGCCGGACAATGAAGCGGCCCGTCGTTGGCATCATCGGCAGCGCGCAAGTTGTCGAAAAGCGGTTCGCGTCGCAGCGGGTCGGCGAACGAAATTTGCGCGCGGTCAAGGATGTGTTCGGCGCCTTGCCGTTGATGTTCGCCGGCTCGCCCGAGATCACGGATATCGACGCGCTGCTGGAGACGGTGGACGGCATCTTGCTGACCGGCGGGCGCGCCAATGTGCATCCCAGCTTTTTCGGCGTCGAGCCGCACCCGAGCTACGAGCCCTACGATATCCCGCGCGATGAACTGGCGCTGGAATTGATCAGGACGTGTGTTGCGCGCGGCGTGCCGTTGCTCGGCCTTTGCCGTGGCTTTCAGGAGATGAACGTCGCTTTCGGCGGCACGCTGCATCCGGAGATCCGCGACCTGCCGGGGCGCATGAACCATCGCATGCCGCGTCTGGAAAACGGCGAGATCCATCCCGACCAGGAGGTCGTCTACGGCGACCGCCACGACGTGCAGCTCACTCCCGGCGGCGTGTTCGCCAAGCTTTACGGCTGCGATGTCATCCGCGTGAACTCGCTGCACGGCCAGGGCATTCTCGAGCCCGGCAAGCGGGTGACGGTCGAAGGCGTGGCGGATGACGGCACCATCGAGGCGATCAGCATCGCCGACGCGCCGGGCTTTGCGCTCGGCGTGCAATGGCACGCCGAATACAAAGCGACCCGCCACCCGGTGAACCGGACCCTGATGGAGGCGTTCGGGGCGGCGGTAAAGGCGCAGGCGGGATTCGTGTAGCCGCCGTTGTGGCCTAAGCTCTTATTCTAAGAAGAGTAGACCGGCTGGGGAACTGGGATACTGAACCCCGACCAGCGAACCTTGCTCTTTGAAGGGGTCTGGTGGCCGCCCGTCTAATTTCAGTTGGCGAACGCAGCACGGCTTTGGGCGCGTTTCGCGTCGGAAATCTGGAATTTCGCCTGTCGTTGACGGTGGTGGTTCCCGCGCGTTTGGCGCTCATAACGGCTCACACGTCACGCTGCGTTCGGCTCTTTAAGCCGCCGCCCGGACCAGGAATTCACTCTGGGTAAAATCGCCGAAATCCTCGGCGCATTAACGCCTCATGAATGCGCAAAATACGTCACTCATTCCGGATATGCGTCGTCTTAAATCGGAAATGCTCTAGCCCGGAAGCGCAAAGTCGAGCCGCCAAGTGATGATGGGATGGCGCCGCCTTGTGCGCGCGGCGCGAGCGCGCCAGTCACTGCTTGACCGCTGTCCAGCGTCCGACGCAGCCGTCACTTCGCCGGAACGTCCCTGAGCCGTGGTGCCCGGATAGACGACCGCGATAGAAGATCGTAAGACCGCCGCCGTGGCTGACCGCCGATAGCGATCCGTTGGGGTTGACATGTCCACTCACCCCGTCCGCGACAATCCTTCCCCCGGTAATGACGCTCACCCCCGTGCCGCTACAGGTCGTGCCGCTGATGGCGCTCGTCCACATGCCGTCGAAGCGGTCCGCCGACCTTGACGAGCGCGGACGCCGACGTCGCGTCGACGTCCGCTTTTCGGGGCGATGGACGGTCGGTTTCGAGGCCGGCACCGACCGACCACCGGAGATCGATTTGTTGCGCCGGCCGACGCTCCCGCCGATGCTGCCGGCCTGAGCCAAAACGACGCGGCCCGTCGCCACGACGACTGCTCTGGATTTCGCCGGTATGGCCGATGCCGATGCCTGGTTGAGGCGAACCCCAAGCGCGGCAACGACCACCGTCAAAGCGCCGATCGCTAAACATCGCCATTTGAGATGCGGCATCGTGATATTATCCCCACTGTTCGAATTCAGTTGCTTGATATTTTTCGATCCGTGCCGTCGGCGCATGTCGCGCCGACGATATTGCATGCCTTGCCGTGCTTGCCGCACTGATCGAGCGCGGTCGCCCGCGCCTGATGCATGTTGTCGCGCGAGACAATCGACCAGCCGGCGGAAGAAAGCGCAAACACGCCGCACGAGGTGCCGAAAAAGCTGAGCTCCGAGGCGCAATGCGCCGGACTGCATTGGGAACGCGCGTTCGTGACGGCCGCCTTGCGCGAGGATTGTCCCCACGCCATGCCCCATTTGCCCGCGTCCTCATCATAAACGATCGCGCCCCAAGGCTTGAGCCCGCCGATCTCCCGCAGCCTGCCGAGCAAGCCTTGCGTTATCTCGCCAGTCTGCGGCAGCTTGTTCTGCGCTTCAAATTGCTGAACCGCCGGCTTCATGCCCTTGGTGGTGGCGGCGCTCGGATCGAAATTCAATTCATACAGTCGATTGTACACTTCCTGCAGCAAATTGGGGTTGTTGATCGCGACCTTTTGTTGCGGCTCCGATTCCATCGGCCTTGCGACCGCGACCTTGAACTGTTCGAGCTTGATCGTGGCAATGGTCGCGAATGCCCCATTCGGATAGCGCTTGAGATAGGCGTCGAACAGCTGCGGATTCTTGCTGTCCTTGATCGAGTCCCAGAACGTGATTTCGACATTGTTCGGACCGGCCCCGCTTGGGGCTGCCGCGCCGGCCGGCGGAGGCTTGAAATAGAACTGGCCATCGATCGGCGACGACGAGACCCAGGGCTGTTGCGAACCGCCTGTCGCGCGCTTCACGGCCAACCCGACCTGATTAAACGTCTGGAAGATATCCAGCCCGGCGCGGGGCATGGTGGCGGCCAGGGCGCGCGTATAGGGGCTGTGGCCGCCCACGCCATCCCGCGCGACGCTGCCCGGTTGCGTCGCGTAAGAAATGAGGGTGCCTTCCGGCGCCTGCATCTGTGCGAGACCGCCGGTTGCCGAGCGCAAGCCCCGTCCGCCGAACGGATTGTTGCGACAGGCGTCGAGGATGACGATGTTGAGCCGCGTGCCGGCATCTTTCATCTGGTGCAGCACGAGATTGACACCGACCATCTGGAAATCGACATCGGCCGCCCGCGTCGGATTGGCGTCGACCGGCACGAGATAATTTTCGCCGTTCAGCTGCACCCCGTGCCCGGCGTAATAAAAAACGGCGACATCGGCGCCCTGGATTTGTCGCCCAAAGCTCTGAACCGCCTTGTCGAGCGCGCTCTTATCGAGATTGACTTGGGCGCCGCCACCGATGAGGGTAAAGTCGAGGCCGCTGAGCGTTTTGGCCATCAGCGCGGCGTCGTTCTTGGGATTGGGGAGGCGGGTGACGTCCTGATAGGCCGAGTTGCCGATGATCAGGGCGACGCGCTTGTTGGCAAGTGCCTGTGCGGTAAAATTCAGCGAGAGAAGCGGAATCGCGGCGAGAATCGCCAGCCGCATTATCGCGTGACCTGAGAAGCCGAAAATCCACCGAATTAATAACAAAGCCACCCCACTGATGGTCGCCTGAATGACCTCGGAAACTATATCCGTCGCCGTCGGCGTCGAAAAGATCGAATTATGACCATGCGCGGCAGGATGCCACCGGCCAGCTTGAAGCCGAGCCCTTTCAGCGTGGCGGCCGTCAGCCTCGCGTCATTTTTTGGATTGGCCAGCCTGGGTCCATGGCGATTAGTCGGAATTCCCGATGACGGGTGCAATCCGACTCTGGGCGTGGGATTCGATTGTAAACGCCGTGCAGGCAAGGGCAGCCAACAAAAGCGCCTTGCCGAGTTGTCATACCAAGACAATGATGTCGCGAAGGACAGGCGTGCGCATCAGTGCAGCCTAATAGTAGCTGCAGCGCGTCGGAAAGAGTGGCGACAAGCTCCGCTTGGCCGAGAGCGCGCCGTGGTAGTTTGGTTCAGAGAAGCATTCTCATTATAGGATAGCCTGACGTCATTGGATTTGGTTGCATGTGCGGGCGCAGCTCCGGCAGCCGACGAGACGCTAAAAGCCGCAACCCAAGTTCGAAGCTTGCCGTGTCGACAAGATGATCTATTCATTGGAATGCATTTCAAACGGGGATGGGATTGCTCCAATGAAAACAGAGCTGGAATAAATTGAGCCGCCATCGAAGCAGGCCGGAATTTCGTTTTCTTCGATTCGCGCGCCGCTGAATCCGTTGTTACGCGTCCGCGTCTTGGAGGTGGTGACACCGGAGACGAGTCGTGCGTACTGCCTTGTCGTGAGGCGCCGGCGGGGGAAGCGGTGGCCGGGGGAACAGGAAATCTCCTGGCCGTTTCCGTCCCGATGTAGTCGATCCTCCCGTTTCTGCTCGTTGAGTTCGAAGCGATCAGGAAGTCCGGCTTTCCTCTGCCGAACGGTTGCGCGATGAAGGGCTGTGCCATGCGGGGTAAGCGCCGCGGAAGCCCATTCTGACTCATTCGTGGGCGGCGGTGCCGCACCACTCAAGCCATTGCTGCTGCTGCTTGTCGCGTGCCGCTTCGTGGAAGTTACACCATCGCGCCAGCGATATGGCGGGTTGCGCGCCCAACGAACGCGAGTGAGCCGACGCTTCCATCGTCTTCGACGGATGGAAATTGGCGCGGCACTTGGGGCTGAGCTGACTTCTTTTGTGTTCGAGGCAGGCCACGATCTTGCTGACGAACGGGATCTCCGAACTGCACAGCCGGAACACATCCGGCGTGCAGGCCGCTCTCTGCTCCGCCGTTCCGGCTGCAAAACTTGAGATTGGATAGGACGCCAAACCAAAGACGCCAACGAACATCGCAATTGCAATTTTTCTCATGGCCTTTCCCTCTAAAGCCAATCCAAAAAATGATCGCGGTAAGCGTAGCGGCTTGCGGAATGGCGTCAAGCCCACCGACGGCGCTGCCGGCTATCGTCGGCGCAAGGGTCCTTCGATTTCGATCGCGCGCCTGGAAAAATGCGCCGTCATTACAATAACTTCAACGCGCGCTACGATCGTCATCGTGGCGATGCGGGCGGGCATCGACCGGAGTTTCCGCTGGACAGCCTGCCGCACCCTTATTACGCTTAATGGATACGTCGCCGGGCGCGATTATTGGGTTTCGCAAGCTTCGGCTGAGAGCAGTGGCGAAAGACGGGCGGTTGCTGCCATTTGGCGGATTACGCCAGCAATTCCGAGTACTCATAAACACTGTCGTTTCTTGACCGTCCATTGGGAGGGGCCGATGCGCAGACTGACGTGGTGCGATTTCGCAATGACGGCCGCCGCGGCCTTGGTCCTGTCGGTTCCAGTGCTGCCCGCGGCTGCGATGGTGCCGGCTGGCAGTCTCCACGCGCCAGGCTTTGGCTCCACAGTCGTGCTCGTTGGCGAGCAGAAGGCCCAATCGCGGGGCGGCGGCAGCGGGCAGCAGATGGGCGAACAGCAGATGCGGCAGCAGCAGATGCAGGGTGGCAACCGCCAGCAGCAAATGATGCAGAAAACGATGAAGAAATACGTGCCGCGCGAATATCAACAGATGATCCAGCAGGGCATGGGAGGCGGTGATGGTGACGGCATGAATGGCGTCATGGGCGGCATGCCGGGCGGTGATGACCAATAATCGCCGGCGATGTTGAATTTGAATAAAATTTGCACCGGCAGACGCTTCATTGCGATGAAACCTGCGATAGCAGCGTTGGTGCCGTTTGCCGAGGGATGTAGGCCGGGGATGGGCGGCCAATTTTCGAATGTTTCGCTTCGTCAAGGGGCTGGCGCCGTGGACGCTTTCCAGCGTGTTGCCCGTGCGTCGCATGCCTGCGGCTGGCAGCGTGCAAGCTGGGAGAAAGAATGGGCGAGGCGACGCCGTGCGTACGAAACGATAGAGGCTGCACGCGGCGACTGGGGGAGGTTGTGACAATTCGTTCGTGGCTGAGGTCCGTCAAGGCTTCGTACGTGGCCTTGATATTTCTCGGGGCACTGATGGCGTGCGGCCCGGCGCGGGCAAACAAGCGCATTGCGCTGGTTATCGGCAATTCGGCCTACCAGCACGTCGTGCGCCTCGAGAATCCCTCCAGCGATGCGCGCCTGATGGCGAAGACATTGCGTGGACTCGGTTTCACGCTTGTCGGCGGCAGCGCGCAGACCGATCTCGACAAATCGCAATTCGATCGTGCTGTCCAGATGTTCCGCAACGCGGCACATGGCGCCGACGTCGCGCTGTTCTACTATGCCGGGCACGGCTTGCAGATGCACAACGAGAATTACCTCGTTCCGGTCGACGCGGATCTCAAGACGCAGGCCGATGTCGATTTTCAGATGCTCGACACCGATCTTGTCCTGCGGCAGATGGAAACCGCGCACGCGCGGCTCAACATCATGATCCTCGATGCATGCCGCAACAATCCGTTCCGCGGCCAAGGTGCTCGCGCCATTGGAGGCGGCTTGGCGCAGATGCAGGCGCCGGAGGGAACATTGATCTCCTTCGCCACCCAGCCGGGTAACGTGGCGCTCGATGGACGCGACGGCCACAGTCCCTTCACGAGGGCATTGACGAAAGTCATGCGGCGTCCCGGCCTCGACATCTTCCGGACCTTCAATCAAGTTGGCGTGATGGTTTCTCGCGCTACTGACAAGCAACAGCAGCCCTGGCTCTCCAGTTCCCCGATCAACGGCGACTTTTATTTTGCGGGCGTGCCAAAGGCGCCGCAGCCAAGCCCGACGGACGAGCAGCGGCGTCGATTTAGCGCGGCTAAGCAGGTCGGTACCAAGGAAGCCTGGGGCCTGTTCCTAAGAACATATAAGACCGGCTATTACGCCGATCTCGCCCGCGCCGAGCGCGATAAGATCGTGGCCTTGGAACGCGCCAAGGCGGCCGACGAGAAGCGCGCTATGTCCGAAGCTGCGGTCCACGCCAAAGTAGCCGCGCTCCAGCGGGCGCAGCAGGAAGCGGCGGCGGCGTCCGCGAAAAAAACACTTGAAAAAGTACAGCGTGAGACCGCCGCCGCGAAGGCCGCCCAAGAGGCGGCCAAGGCCGCGCAACAGGCGGCGGAAAAAGCGGCGCGCGAGCTTCAGCTCGCCATCGCAAAGGCGGCGAAGGAAGCGGCCGCAAAGGCCGACAGGGAACTACAGGCGCACACGCGAAACAAGGTGGCGGCGCTCGCCCCGCCTGCGACGGAATCGCCGCCTGGCAGCGCCCCGATCTTGAGCCCGACCGATCTCGTCCGTCTCTTGAAGGTCCATCTGCGTGACGTCGGCTGCGATCCCGGCGACGACAACGGAGAATGGGACGTGGGCTCACGTCGTGCCCTCGAAAATTTCAACAAATTCGCCGGTACGCATCTCGACGTCAAAACACCAAGCGTCGCTACCCTTGACGCCATCGATGCAAAGCACGGGCGTGTCTGTCCGCTGGTCTGTGGTCGCGGGACACGTCGCCAGGGCGACCAATGCGTGGCGATTACCTGCAAGAAGGGCTACGCGCTGCGGTCGGATGGCACGTGCCATCGCATGCCGCAGCATCGAAAGACCGTATCGGCTCCGAGTTATGGCGGTTCGTCAGGTCCGGGCAAGGGCATGCACAACCGCTACAAATGCAAGCACGGCAATTTGGGCGCTTGTCGCATACTGTGCAGCCACGGACATCAAAAAGCCTGCCACAAGGCCGATCGACTGAGCGGCCTGCGCCGGTAGCGCTGTTGAATTCGACGAGCAAGCCTGGCGGAACGATTCAGTCGGCAGCCGGGGCTAGGGTGGCGCGGCGGAATGGTGTCCTCTCAAGACCGCTCTGCGAAGGTCCGCCGGCAATCGTGCGGCACCTCGCACCCAAACTGGCGGGTGGCCAACCGAAGCTTGGGCTCACCGCCCGCTAACCGCGGATCGGCAACGTGCCGGGCGCGCCGGCCATGAATTCGGCCTCACGCCGTTCTCGTCAACGGTGGCCTGGCTAAAGTCGTTGGCCTCGCGGGAGACGCCGGACCATTGGCCAAATGGATCAAGGCCTTCGCCGGTCACTTCGTTTCCGACTGACGGGTGCCCACCTGCGCCTTCATGCCCACGATTGTCTGCCGGCCTCAGCGCGCGGCCGACACGGCAATGTTCGCATCGCCCAGTGCGAACAGCAGTTGATTGTCCACTTTGCCGCTCGGCTCCATGCCGTAACGCTTTTGAAACGCGCGCACGGCGCTACGGGTACGTGGCCCCACCACGCCGTCAATCGGACCCGGATCCTCGTTCTTATCGCGCAGCGCTCGTTGCACGGTGCGCACATCGCCACGACCGAGATCCGGCACCGCCGACATGTCGAGACTTGCAACCGAAGAGCTCAAGCTTTGGGCGTTGGCTGGAGTAAACGCCGCCGCCGATAAAGCCGCCGCGGCAAGAGAGATGATGACAAGCTTTTTCACAAAAGCCTCCTTGCTAAAGGAACGGCAGCTCGCGTCTGCCTGGCGCTGAATTCGGAAGCGTTCGCCCTCAACTTTGCGAATACATGGCCGATCTAATGACCGTCTTTGACGACCGTGACCGTGATGCGTTTCGACATCACGATCGGGTCGTGCGGGATGTGCCTGTAGTCGCCGAGCAAAAGCTGCAGCGTGTGCTTGCCCGGCGACAGCGTGACGGTGGCCTGGGTCTGTCCGGCCCCGAAATGCAGGTGGTGGAAGTCGTTCGGGATCGGCTTGCCGAGTGGCGGCAGGTCGGTGTCGATCAGCAGATGGTGGTGGCCGGAATTCGGCCTGTCGATGCCGGCCGGCGCCACGCCCATGTTGGTAAGGCCGAAATGCAACGTCACGTGTTCGGGGATCACCGAGCCGTCATGCAGCCCAATGAAATAGACCTTGGCGCCCTGGGGCGACGGCGTGCGCTTGGCCGGCTCCTCCACGCGAATGTGGATGCGCTTGGAAAAAAGCGGCGGATTGTGCGGAATGTGGTTCTTGTCGCCGAACAGCAATTGCAGCGTATGCTCGCCGGGTTTCAGCGTGGCGGTTGCCTCGGTCTGTCCGGCCCCGAAATGCAGATGGTGGAAGTCGTTCGGGATCGGCTTGTCGAGCGGCGGCAGGCCGGTGTCGATCAGAAGGTGGTGATGGCCGGAATTGGGCCGGTCCGAGCCTGCCGGCGCAACGCCCATGTTCTTGACACCGAAATGCACGGTGAATTTGGGCGGAACGACCGAGCCATCCTTGAGTTCCACGAAATAGACCGCGGCGCCTGGCGCCGATGGTGTCGGTCCGCCTTTCGGCACCACTTTGACGTGGATGACCGGCGACATTACGGGGGGATTGTGGGGGATGTGCCTGTAATCCCCGAGTATGAGCTGCAGCGTATGCTCGCCCGGCTTGAGCGTGACGGTCGCCTCGCTCTGGCCGGCGCCGAAATGCAGATGATTGAAGTCGTTGGGGATAGGCTTGTTGAGTGGCGGCAGCAATGTGTCAATCAACAGATGGTGATGCCCCGAATTCGGGCGGTTGGCGCCGGCGGGCGCGATGCCCATGTTCTTCAGGCCGAAGTGGGTGGTGAATTTCTCCGGAACCGTGGCACCATCCTTGATGTCCACGAAATACACAACCGCGCCCGGCGCCGAAGGCGTGAGACCGGTCTGCGCCCGTGCGGCTGGAAGTCCTCCGGCAACGACTGCGACGAGCAGCGAGCCGCCAAAAGTCAGCGCAGTCGCGCTGAATTTATCAGCCACCTTGCCGAAAACTTGCATCACGCTTGCCCCCCTTCGGAAAGACCGTCACCTCATCCGTCTTTTCAGGACAGATAACTTAAGCGAATTCGATCTTGCAGGAAAGCCAATTTTCCACCGCAGCGCGCGCTGGCGTAACGAGTACAAACTATTTGTGGCACCGCCGAATTGGTCCATCGAGAAGATGGCGCGCGCCGCCGGGGGCCTGGGCGCGCCTTCGTCGCGTGCGCATTCCCATCTCGGCGCAAGCGCAATCCCAGCCACCATGGCGATTAGGGCTCCTGTTGTCCCGGCCCGGCAAGCCGTCTATACTTTTCAGAGTGCTCACGGATTTCGCGGCGCTGCGGAAAAGGGGTGAGCTTTTTTGTGTGGCGCGCGGCTTCGAAAACGCAAGCGTGTTCTTCTGCGAGAACGGATCAGACAGAACTGACAAGACGGAGCATAGCGGTAATTCATCACATGACTATGGACCAAGGCATTCGGAAAAGCGCGGGGCGATAACCATGCTTTTGCTGGCCCGGCTGATCTTGCTACTGTTGTGCCCGCTGCTGCTGGTGTCGGTCGCCAAGGCGCAACAAAAGGACAGCGCGGTAGCGCTTGTCATCGGCAATTCCAACTATCACGGCCCTAAAGGGCCAACAGCCAGCGCGGCCAACGACGCGCGCGCGGTGGCCGAGGAGTTGCGCCGGCTTCATTTCGACGTTGACCTGGAAGAGAACATCAACAAGGAGAAGATGCAGAGCGCGATTGCATCGTTTCTTTCCAAGATCACCCCCAAGGGGAGCGCGCTATTTTATTTCAGCGGCATCGGCCTGCAATCGGTGCGGCGAAGCTACCTACTTCCGCTCGACGCAAAAATTCGCACGGAAGAAGACGTCTGGCACGAGGGTTTCAGCGTCGATGCGATTCTGGACGGGATGAATCAAGCCGGCGCCAAGACCAAGATCGTCATCATCGATGCAGCGCGAAAAAACGCGTTCGAAAGCCGGTTCCGGGCGGCACCTGCGGGACTGGCGCCGATCATCGCCCCCATCGGAACGCTTGCCCTCTATTCGACCGCGCCCGGCAGGCTGCTTGATGCCGGCAGTGCGCGCCACAGTCTGTTTGCTACCGAACTGATCAAGCAACTGCGCAAGGCGGACATCACCGCCGAGACCGCTTTCAACCGCACGCGCATCGGCGTCGCGCGCGCGTCCAAGAGTGAGCAGGTCCCCTTCGTGATGTCTTCGATGTCGGATGAATATTATTTCGCATCCTCGCGCTCGTTGTCGGCCAGTCCGCCCGAGAAATCGGCACCGGCCCGGCCTGCGCCCGAGCCTCCACCGCCGCGTCGCCCGGTACAACAGGCCTCGCCTGAACCGGCGCCCGCACCCACGCACGCCGGCACAGGCAAAGTCCTGCGCGATTGCGCGGATTGCCCCGCGCTGGTGGTCGCGCCGGCGGGCTCATTCGAAATGGGTTCGTCGACCTCGGACTACAACAAGCCGATCCATCGCGTGAGGATCGCGAGACCGTTCGCCATAGGCGCGTTCGAGGTGACGTTCAAGGAGTGGGACAAATGCGTGGCGGAGGGCGGCTGCAGGACCAGGCCCGACGACCGCGGCTGGGGACACGGCAATCATCCGGTGATCAATGTGAGCTGGCTTGACGCCCAGCAGTACACCAAATGGCTGACCAAGAAGACCGGCCATGTCTATCGGCTGCCGTCGGCAGCCGAGTGGGAATATGCCGCCCGCGCCGGGACGACGTCGCCGTATTGGTGGGGCCACGACGTCGGCGCGCGCAAGGCGAATTGCCGCGATTGCAGGACCGGCAAGCCCCGGCGAACCTTGCCGGTCGGCTCATACAAGCCCAACGCCTTCGGCCTATTCGACACCGCCGGCAACGTCGCCGAGTGGGTAGAGGATTGCTGGCACGACGACTACAAGGGCGCCCCGCGCGACGGATCGGCCTGGGTCTCGAAAGGCATCTGCCAACTGCGCGTCTTGCGCGGCGGCTCGTTCGATAGCCAAGCGCTCTATGTGCAGTCGGGCGTGCGCTTCCGGTACGACTACGACGTGCCTTATTCCGGTAATGGCTTCCGGGTGGTGCGCGCATTGAACTGACAACGGACGGCGCCATTGTGGGCCGGTGCTTCTCATCTCGGTTGAAATGATGTCGCCGTTGCGTCTTCCCGGCGCGGGGAGGGCGGTTCCTTGACCGGATCGGTAATATCGATTGCATCGCCGTCGCGTCATTCCGGGTGCGTGACGGTGCAATTTGTCGGTTAGTGGCCCGCCCCGCAGCCCCTCTGTCGCGTTTGTCGCAGTTGCCGTCGCAAGCGTCCTGGGTCTCGTGGGCCACCGCGGACAAAAGGCCGCCCATAACCGTGTCAAATTTGAACCGGCGCGGAAATCCGTCTGCCGCTCAGGCGGCCTTGGCCACGCCGGCGTGAGGCGGGCCGGGGGCTTTTTCCATTGCGAATAAGGCTGAAAACCGTTAAATTTTACGCGGTTTACGTGTGGCCCGCGGTTTTTTTGCGCGATTTGGGGCGGGCCCCTGACGTTTGGCAAAATTGACCGCCCGAACCCTTCCGGGGTGAGGGCCGCTGCCGCGAGGCTGGAGTGAGCAAGTATCTTCGATTGCTTGCAGCCGGATTTGCAGGAGCCATGTTGGGGGCTGGCATGGCCTATTCCGCCCATGCCGAAAGGCGCGTCGCCTTGGTCATCGGCGAATCGACCTATCGCAACGTTCCCAGACTGCCCAATCCGCAAAAAGACGCGGCAGCCATGGCAAAGCTGTTGAAAGACGCGGGCTTCGACACCGTCGTCGAGGCCAACAATGTCGGGAATCTGGATTTTAAGCGCGCGCTGCGGCGGTTCGCGGACGCGGCCGATAATGCCGACATCGCGGTCTTGTATTATGCCGGGCACGGCATCGAAGTCGGTGGCGTAAATTACGTCATTCCTATCGATGCCAAGCTGCGCAGCGATCGCGATGCCGAGGACGAAGCCGTTTCGCTCAACCGCATGGTCGAGTCCTTGGAGGGTGCCACGAAATTGCGCCTCATCATCCTCGATGCCTGCCGCGACAATCCATTCATCGTCGCCATGAAGCGGCTGCGCCGCCGTGTCGTGATGCGGGGCATCCGGGCGGGCCTCACTGCGGTGGAGCCGACCGGTACCAACACGCTGATCGCCTACGCCGCTAAAGCGGGATCGACCGCCGAGGACGGCACTGGCGAGCACAGCCCGTTCACGACGGCGCTATTGGACAATCTGACAGTCCCCGGTCTCGATGTCCGTCTGGCTTTCGGCCGGGTTCGCGATGAGGTGTTGAAGATCACCAGTCATCGACAGGAGCCGTTTGTCTATGGCTCGCTTGGCGGAGGCAACATTGCGTTGGTTCCGGCTCCCAAGAAACCGAAGGTGGCGACGAACGGCAAGGTCAAGGCCGATTACGATCTGGTTGCGCAAGTCGGTACCTTGAAAGCTTGGCAGATCTTCCTCGCAACCTACAAGACCGGATTCTATGCGGATCTGGCAAGGGCACAGGTCGCGAAACTTGAGAAAGCCGAGCGGCTCGCGAAGCTCGAGCCGCCGCGGGCGCCTGTGCCAGCCATGCCGACGGCTGACGAGTTGAGGGCTTGGGACAAAGTCAAGAACTCCAGCGACAAGAGCGCGCTCGATCGCTTCATCCAACGCTATCCGGATTCGCCCCTTGCGGTGAATGCGCAACACCGCCTCGATATGCTGGCGCGTGCTGCGCGCGAACGCGAGGAAAAGATGCGTGCCGACCGCGAAGCCGCCAAGAAGCGTGCTGAGAAGAAGCGCCAAGCGGGGAGGGCCGCTCGTCTCGCGGCCGAACAGGCCGAGAAGGAGCGGCAAGCAAAGGAAGCCGCGCGTCTTGCGGCGCAACAGCGGGCCATCGAACGTCTTGCGGCGCAACAGCGGGCCATCGAAGAAGAGCGCGCCAAGGAGGCCGCCCGCATTGCCGCGCTGAAGGCTGAAAACGAACTGCGCGCGAAACGGGCGGCCGAATCCGCACAGCGACAGAAAAAAGAGGACTCACGCTTTGCCGCGCTGAAGGCCGAAAACGCGTTGCGCGCGAAAGAGGCCACCGAGTTCGCGCGCCGGCGCAAGGGACAGGCCGCTCGCATCGCTGCCTTGGCCGCTGAAATCGATCGGCGTGCCAAGCGGTTGGCGGACGCCAAGAAGAAGGCCATGAGACGAGCCTGCGAGCGCGAGCAGGCGCGGCTCGACGATCTCAGTGGGGCCGGTGCCAACACTTCCGCGCGTGAGGATTTGAGGCGATTATCGCGGGATCTCACCTGCGAACGGCTGCGCCCGCGGGTTGTTGCCTCGCTTGAGAAGGTCACTTACGAGTTGAGCCTGGCGGTGCCGCGGAAGATCAAGGTGCCGTCGTTGGCCAACAGGCCCGGGAGCGCCTCCGAGAATACGCCCGCACAGGTGGCCTCTGCGCAGAAGGAACTGGGGCGGCTCGGTTGCTATTACGGCGATGACAGCGGCTCGCTCGATGCAGCCACCAAAGTCGCGATCAAGAAATACCGCGTAGAAAAGGGATTACCCGCAACCGACGCAGACATCGCGGTGAACGATTATTTCGTTCAGCAGCTCATCAAGGAGAAGCTGCGGGTTTGCCCGAAAGTCGCGATGAAGAAACCCGGGCCCGCGCCCAGGACTGAAAATGAGCCGGCTCGCGACCATCCTAGTGGGCTGGCGCGGCGAAGGCCGCACCAGCCCCCGACGTCGTCTGCGAAGGCGCTGCACGCCACGCCACGCGCGAGTGAGCGGGCCAGCGCCGACGGCGCGAATTCGGCCCCGATCGGTATCGGCTTCTAGTCATGAGAATTAGTTTCCGATGGAGGGCGTGAAGAGGCAGATTTGCCTGCGGTTTTCACATATCCGGCTCGCCCTGAAAGGGTCTTTGCTGCAGCAGCGAAGACTGCGCCCGCACGATGGTGGGTTTTTTCGCGCCAATACATTTCCGGGCATGCTCGGCGCTTCATATTTGGGCGTCATGTTGGCTTGGTTTAAGCGAGAGCCAATTCGGCTTGCGTTGCCACGGGGGGCGGAATGGTTGAGAATATAAGGTGCTGCCCGCCCGTCATTTGGGGCCCCTCGAGGCGGCGCGGTGGGCTTTTCGTTCGTCCCGAAAGAGTTTAAAAATAAAGGGGTTTCAGACTGCTTTTTGTCGGCGTGCTGGTCATGTCGGACTGAGACAGCGCTGTAGTGGGGGGAATGGCGTAGGATGAGTATTCGCATCTTCGTCGTCTTGTCTGTTGCCTTCGTGCTCGCGATGGCATCCGGGCGCAACGCTGCGGCTCAGGATGGCACGACCGGCAACCGCTTTGCCTTCGTCATCGGCAATGCCAAATATCCGGACAGCGATGCGCCGCCGAAGAACGCGATAACCGACGCGCGGGCGCTGGCAAAGGCATTGCGGCGGGACGGTTTCGACGTCGATGTCGGCGAAAACCTCACCAAAACCGCCATGCGCAGCGCCCTCGACCGGCTGTACGGAAAGATCAAATCCGGTTCGGTCGTGCTCTTCTTTTTCAGCGGCTACGGAATCCAGTCGAACCGGCAAAGCTACATGATTCCGGTCGACGCGCAGATTTGGACCGATGCCGACACGCGGCGCGACGGGTTCAGCATCGATGCCATGTTGAACGAAATGAACATTAGGGGCGCGAAGGTCAAAGTCGCCATTCTCGACGCGTCGCGCCGAAATCCCTACGAGCGCCGCTTTCGCTCGGTTGCCGCGGGTCTCGCGCCGGTTATCGCGCCCCGCAATACCCTGGTCATGTATTCGGCGGCGCCAGGCATCGTGATCAATGACGCCACCGCGAATTGAGGCCTCTTCGTGGCCCAATTGATCAAGGGGCTGCATGAGCAGGGGCTGACCGCCGAAGAAGTCGCCACGCGTACGCGCCAGAATGTCTCACGCATCTCACGCAACGACCAGACGCCATGGTTTTCGTCGTCGCTGGCTGACGTATTTTATTTCAAGGCGCGCCGGCAGCCGGAATCGAGCCCGCCGGTCGCGCGCGTTGAGCCGCCAGCGCCGGTGCACAGCAACAGGACGGAGCCAAAGGCGGCCCCGGTCGTCGATCCGCAGGCTGAGGCGCGTCGGGACTATCTGGATGCGAAAGAGGTCGGGACACGCAAGGCCTGGGACGACTTCCTGGACAGGCATCCGAGCGGCTTCTACGCGACCCTCGCACAGGATCAACTGGCGAAGCTGCAGCAGCCACCCCCACCCCCCAAGTCGAATAACGACAATGCGGTGCCCCGCGCTCCGGTCGAACAAGCGACGCGGCCGGCGTCGGCGGCAGACAAGGAAATCGCCGATCTCGACCAGCGCCTGAGAGACAACCCGTCTGATGTCGGCACGCATTACAAGCGCGGCATGTACTATGCGCGGGCTGGCGACTTCGCGCGCGCCATTGCGGACTTCAACCAGGTCATTCGTTCCCGGCCTTCCGATGCCCGGGCGCTCAATGACCGCTGCTGGGCACGCGCGATGCTCGACGAACTGCAGACGGCGCTGAAGGACTGCAATGAAGCCCTGCGACTTCGGCCGCGTTTGGCCGAAGCCCTCGACAGCCGCGGCTTTGTTAAGCTGAAGATCGGGCTCCCGCGCAACGCCATCGTCGACTACGATGCCTCGCTGCGCATCAATGCCCGGCAGGCGTCGTCGCTTTACGGCCGTGGCATCGCCAAGCTGCGCAGCGGCAATATCGCCGGCGGCAACAGCGATATTGCGGCGGCGAAACGCATTAATCCACACATCGCGGAGGAGTTCGCAAGCTACGGCATACGTTGACCACGCGAATATCCGGGCCCGCGCCCGCGACCCGCGGTGATATTGCGCGCGCGGCTCCTGGATATCGTAACCACAGAAGGGAGAAGATTGATGTCGAACAGAAGTGGCAAATGGGGCTCCACGTTCGGGTTGGCGGCGCTTGCCGGTAGCTTGGCATTTTCCTTGGGCGTCGGAACCGCCGTCGCGCAGGATCCGACAGCGGCGTCCATCATCAAGTCGCTCACGCCGAAGCCGCTGACACGAAGCTTGTCAGCGGCGCCGGGGGCTGCGGCGCAGCAGGAACAGGACGAGAAGTATATCAACAGCGTGCGGAACAAGCCGTCGCCTTCGCTGTCGGCCGGCGACCGGGACCGGATCGCGACCATTACCAAGCGGAAGCCGGCTATCGACCTGCAGATCAATTTTGAATTCAACTCCGCGCGCATCGCCAAGTCGGCGCTGAAGACGGTCAATGCGCTGGGCACAGCACTGACCGATCCGTCGTTGCGGGGCAATACCTTCATTGTCGGCGGCTATGCCGATGCCAAGGGCAAGACCTCTTACAACCAATCCCTGTCGGAACGGCGGGCGCAGGCGGTCAAGCTGTTCCTGATGGAGAAATACGGGATCCCCGCGGCCAATCTGGTGACGGTGGGCTACGGCGAGACCCATCTGAAGGATCCCAAGCATCCTTATGGGGCCGAGAACCGGCGCGTTGCGGTCGCCAACATGGCCGACAGCAAGCTCTCCAAGAAGTGAATTGGCCGGCAGCGCTTGCGGCAAATCGGAGGCTTGATGCGACAGCATCATAGCCTCCGCGGTGGGGGTCTTTCCCGTCGGGGGGATCACAGGGGCTGCGATCGCCTAACGTTCGCTGGGACACTCGCGGCGCGCCGTTTAACGGGCTGTCATCGGATCGAAAACCAAAATGGAAATTGAGGTGAGCCGTTGCGTCCGCTGAAGCTCGCTATCGCGCTCCCTGCGCTCGTTGCCGTTTTGGCGGCGGCGCATCAGCCTGACCTTCGCGCGGCGGAGCCGGTTGCGTCGACGGGCGCGCTGGTGCTCGTGGTGCATGCGACCAAGGCTTGCTTCTCGGACCAGATTCAAGTCGCCGGGTTTCTGGTGCCGCGCAAGGTCGCGGTCGTGAACGTCAATCGCGACGGGTACAAAATCAACGATGTCCTGGCACTGGTTGGCGACCGGGTCGTTGCGGGCCAGGCGCTCGCCGGCCTGGAGGTGCAATCGTCCGGCGATCCACGCGCCGCCGAGCGGGAGCAGCATGCCTCGGGTGAGGCGCGCTCGGCCCAGCCCGCGCGTTCGATGGTGCTCTACGCGCCGGTCGACGGGCTCGTGATGAGCAGTTCCGCGGCGGTCGGCGCCATAGCGTCGCCGCAGGCCGGCCCGCTCTTTCAAATCATCACCGATGATGAGATCGAGCTTCAGGTCGAGGTTCCCAGCCTCCAAATATCAAAGCTCAAGCCCGGCGCGACCGCGCGCATCGACGTGGGCGACGGCGTTGACCGCATTGGGCGCGTACGGCGGGTTGGCGCCGAAATCGATCCACGCACCCAGCTCGGTCATGCACGCCTGTCGGTCGACAAGGACCCTTCGCTACGCGTCGGCATGTTCGCTCGCGCCACCATCGACGCCAGCCGTAGCTGCGGCATTTCCGTTCCGCGCGCCGCCATCATCTACCGCACGCAGGGCGCCAGCGTGCAGGTGGTGCACAACGACATCATTGCAACGCGGCGGGTCCGGCTAGGCTTGGTTTCCGGCAGTAATGTCGAAATTCGCGACGGCCTTTCGGAAGGCGATATGGTTGTCGCCAATGCGGGCACGTCCTTGCATGACGGAGACAAGGTCAAGACCATGTTGACCGATGCGGTCGATCAAACGCGGGGGCAGTAATGGCCGTCAACATTTCTGCCTGGTCGATCCGCCAACCGCTTCCCTCGATCGTGCTGTCGGTCATTCTATTGTTGTTGGGCTGGAGCAGCTTCCTGCAATTGCCCATCACGCGGCTGCCGAACGCCGATATACCGGTCATTTCGGTCGTCGTCACCGAATTCGGCGCCTCGCCAGCGGAGCTGGAGGCGCAAGTCACCAAGACCATCGAAGACGGAGTATCGAGCGTCGAGGGGGTGCGCCACATCTCGTCCTCGATCACCGACGGGGTGTCGGTTACGACGATCGAGTTCCAGCTCTCGACCAATACGGACCGGGCCCTCAACGACATCAAGGACGCCGTCACGCGTGTGCGCAGCGATTTGCCGCGTGGCATCAACGAGCCGCTTATTCAGCGGGTCGACGTAGTCGGCCTGCCGATTTTGACGTACGCCGCCATCTCGCCCGGCAAGACGCCGGAACAGCTCTCTTGGTTTGTCGATGACGTCGTCAAGCGCGCGTTGCTCGGCGTGCGTGGTGTGGCGCAGGTGCAACGGATCGGCGGCGTGCGGCGCGAGATTCTCGTCTCCTTGGATTCCGATCGCCTGCAAGCGGCTGGTTTGACCGCGCTTGACGTCAGCCAGCGCCTGCGCGGGACTAATGAAGATGTTGCCGGCGGCCGGGCCGAAATCGGCGGGCGTGACCAGGCGATCCGAACGCTTGGCGGCGCCAAGACTCTCAACAAGCTGGCCGGCACCATGATCGGTCTGCCGAAAGGCGGTGAGGTCCGTCTCGAAGATCTTGGCATCGTCACCGACACCGTGGCGCCGCGGCAAACCTTCGCCCGCTTCAACGGCGACCCGGTGGTCGCCTTCGGCATCAAGCGCTCGAAAGGGGCGAGCGACGTGGTGGTCGCTGCGGCGGTGAAGAAACGCATCGAGGAGATCCAGCGCGCGCATCCGGAGGTCAACCTCGCCCTGATCGACACGTCGGTCGACTTCACCCGGGGTAACTACGAGGCCGCGATTCACACGCTGTTCGAAGGCGCGTTTCTGGCCGTGGTCGTCGTCTTGCTGTTCCTGCGGAACCTGCGCGCCACGATCATTGCCGCTATTTCGTTGCCGCTGTCCATTTTCCCGGCGTTCTGGGTCATGGACATGCTGGGATTTTCACTTAACCTGGTCAGCTTCCTCGCGATTACGCTGAGTACCGGCATTCTCGTCGACGATGCCATCGTCGAAATCGAAAACATCGAACGGCACATGGCGATGGGCAAAACGCCCTACCAGGCCGCGATTGACGCCGCCGACGAAATCGGGCTCGCGGTGATCGCCATCAGCCTAACCATCGTGGCGATTTTCACGCCGGCGAGCTTCATGTCCGGCATCGCGGGCCAGTTCTTCAAGCAATTCGGCATCACGGTGTCCGTGCAAGTCCTGTTCTCGCTGCTTGCCGCGCGGCTGGTGACGCCGATGCTGGCGGCCTATTTTCTGCGACCGAGCAAGCACATCGCGAAGCCCCCGGGCCGCATCCTGCGCGCCTATACCGATCTGGTCAGCTGGTCCGTGCGGCATTATTTCATCACGCTTGCGGTCGGCGGGCTGATATTCGCCGGCTCGATCCTCAGCATCGGCTTGCTGCCGCAAGGGTTTCTGCCATCCCAGGACACTGGGCGTTCGGTGATGGCGCTCGAGCTGCCGCCGGGATCGCAGCTCGCCGACACCGAAAAGGTGACGGAACGGATCGTCAAGTTCCTGCGCAAATACCCCGAGGTCAAGAGCGTGTTCGTCGACGGGGGCCGGGTGCCGGGTAAAGCGAGCGAAGTTCGTCGCGCCTCTCTGATCATAAATTACACGCCGAAATCGGATCGCTCGCGTACCGCGCATCAGCTGGAGCTCGTGATTGGAAACCAGATCGCGAGCATCCCCGACATTCGCTACTGGTTCGTCGACGAGAACGGCTTGCGGGCCATCTCGCTCGTCGTGAACGGCGCCAACAGCAACATCGTCGACAATGTGGCCGCCGAACTCGCGGACCAAATGCACCGCATCCCGATCATTGCCAATGTCATTTCGGAAACGACGCTCGATCGGCCCGAACTGCGAATCCAGCCGCGCAAGGATCTGGCGGCCCGCCTTGGCGTATCCACCGACAGCCTGTCGCGCACCATCCGCGTGGCCACCATTGGCGATGTCGCCCCGGCGCTGGCGAAATTCGATGTCGGCGGGCGCTTGGTGCCGATCCGTGTCCAGCTCGAAGACAGCGCGCGTGCGAGCATGCAGACTCTCGAGCGCCTGCGGATACCGACCGGCGCTGGCGGTAGTATTCCCTTGTCCGCCATTGCCGATATCGGGCTGAGCCAGGGCCCGACCAGCATCGACCGCTACGACCGCGAACGGCAGGCGTCGATCTCGGCCGATCTGGTCGGCGACGCCGCGCTCGGCGACGCCATCAAGGATATTTTCACGCTGCCGGTGATGAAGAGCCTTCCGCCAGGCGTTACCATTAAGGAGGCAGGCGACGCTGAAAGCCTGAACGAACTGTCCGCGGGCTTCGCCAAGGCGATGGAGCTCGGCCTGATGATGGTCTATGCGGTGCTTGTCATCCTGTTCGGCTCGGTCCTGCAGCCGGTCACGATCCTGTTTTCCCTGCCGCTCTCGATCGGCGGCGCGATCGGCATGTTGCTGATCACCGGCCAGCAACTGACGACGCCGGTGTGGATTGGCATCATGATGCTAATGGGCATCGTCACCAAGAATGCCATCATGCTGGTGGATTTCGCCATCGAGTTCGATCCATCACGGAATGAAGCGCAACGAAGCCATCGTGGATGCTGGCCAAAAGCGAGCCCGGCCGATCATCATGACGACGATCGCTATGGTCGCCGGCATGACGCCGAGCGCGTTGGCCTACGGCGCGGGCGGCGAATTCCGCTCGCCCATGGCGCTTGCGGTGATCGGCGGTCTGCTGTTCTCGACGATCCTTTCGCTGGTCTTCGTCCCGGCGGCGTTCTGCTTCATGGACGATTTCGGGAGGCTCTGTTGGCGCTACGGCAAGCGTCTGCTCACGATCGAAGACGACAAGACGCCGGGCGAGGGCGCGGCACAAGGCGTGGAGCATTAGCCATCCGGCGATCGCCATGAAAGCGGTAAAAGTCACAGCCATCGTAATTGTCGTCATTGTTGGCGCGCTGTTGCTGATTCTGACGGTGGGGCTGCCTGCCGGGTCTCTGGTGAGGACCTTCGGCGACCGGTTCGCGGCACAAGTCGGTGAAAAGCTGGAAGTTTCCGGCGGCGCGATGCTGCGCCTCCTGCCGGAGCCATCTTTGGTCGTGCGCGGCGTGAGACTATTGAAGAGAGACAACCC
The DNA here is from genome assembly GCA_963829785.1 of uncultured Pseudomonadota bacterium. Classification (GTDB taxonomy): domain Bacteria; phylum Pseudomonadota; class Alphaproteobacteria; order Rhizobiales; family Xanthobacteraceae; genus Pseudolabrys. The sequence goes on from CAWHJZ010000048.1 coordinate 299,491, forward strand.
GTCCGACCCGCCGCAATTGACCATTCAAGAGGCGCATGTGACGGTCTCGCTTGCAAGCCTGTTGCGGGGAGGGCTGAAGGTCACCGGCATCGAGTTGGTCAAGCCGATCGTGCGGGTCCCGCAAGCCCGGCGCGCCGACAGGTCCGTAAAAACCCTGTCTGCGCCCGCAGTCAACTACGCGATACCCGATATCGAACACTTCGTCGTCAAGGACGGTAGCGTCTTGCTGGTTCGTCCGGGCGGCCGGATCAACGATCGGTTTGACAATATCGATATCGTGGCGTCGCTCTCGCAGCCAGATCATCGCGCCGACGTCAAGATTGCCGCCAAACTGGGCGATCAGCCTCTCCACATTCATGTCGACAGCAAAGCGCCGATTGAAACGATCGATCAGTCGCTCCCGCTGGAGCTAACGCTGGAAGTGCCGGGTCTATTGCAAGGCAAACTGTCCAGTACGCTGAATGCCAGCGTGGCCGGCTCGCTCGTGAAGATCAGCGATTTGCGGGGCGCAATCGGCGAAGATGGGTTTAGCGGCACCGCATCGGTCGAATTGGCCAAAAAGCCGCGTGTTAACGTCAATCTCAATTTCAAACGGCTTAGCTTCGCGACCGAGCAGGCGGCCTCCAAGCCCGCTTCCGAACCAGCCACGCCCGCGACACCCGATCGGCCGTGGAGCGACGAGCCGATGGACTTCGAGAACCTGAATTTTGTCGACGCCCGTGTATCCCTGACCGCGTCCGAGCTCGATATTTCGCACCTGACGTTGGCGCCTGCTTCTCTGGAGGCGGCTTTGTCCAACGGCGTGCTCAACGTGGCGCTTTCGGACACCGGGGTTTATGGGGGCAAGGTTGACGCTCTTCTCACGCTCAACGCCTCGGGGAGCGTCCCGCGCCACTCCATGAATGCGAAATTGAGCGGCGTGCGCGCCCGGCCGCTGTTGTCGGCGTTGGCCGATTTTCGTAACCTCGAGGGAAAGATGCGCGCGGATATCGACGTGCAAGGGAGCGGCCGTAGCCAGCGGGCCGTCATATCGACCCTCGCCGGAACGATCGACGTCGATTTTCACGATGGTGCGATCCGCAACGTGAACGTCGCCAACATGGTGCGCACGCTAACCCAGACGACGCTAACCGGATGGCAGAAGAAGAGGGCGGAGAAAACCGATCTCAACGAGCTCAGCGCACTGTTCAAGATCAAGTCCGGCCGCGCAACCACCGACAACCTCAAGCTGCTGGGGCCGCTGTTGCGGGTTAATGGCGTGGGCACCGCCGATCTGGCAGCGAAGACCCTGCAATTCAAGCTCGATACCAAACTTGTGCTCAGTCTCGAGGGTCAGGGCGGCGCGGCCAATCCGATAGGTTTCGGTGTGCCGGTTATGCTGGAGGGAAAGTGGAGCATGCCGCACATGTATCCCGATGTGACGGGCATTCTGGACGATCCCGACGCCGCCTATGGCAAACTGCACGATCTAGGCGCCGGACTTTTCGGCGGCGGTCTCGACCTGTTCGGCGATGACAAGGGCGCAAGCGGAACTGCATCGTCCGGCGGCAGTAAAGACGTGCCGGCGGCGAACGGCCAACAAGCGCCCGCGGCGAACGGCCAGCAAGACCAGGCGCCGGCCGTCCCGCCCGCCGTCGACAACATTATCAAAAACATATTTGGCAAGTGACATGAGGATCAGATTTCACATCTGGAGAATAGTCGTCGCGTTTGGCGGTTCATTCCTGCTCGGCTTTTCGTCGCTCGGCATTTTGTTGCCGGCTTCGGCGGCCGAACCGCAAGCCAGGCGCTATCTGGGTCCGGCGGTATCGGTGGCTGTGGCGAAGAGGCAATGCTTCACGGACACGATCGACATCACCGGCCGGCTCGTGCCGAAGCAGGAAATTCTGTTGCGGCCGGAGCGCGAGGGCTACCGGATTGCACATGTTCTGGTTGAGGTCGGTGATACCGTGATTGCCGGCCAAGTACTGGCGCGTTTGACGCCGCCTGACGGCCAGCCGGGCGGCACCGTGGCGGTGCGTAGTCCGACGCCCGGCTTGGTTGGGAAAGTATCGGCCGTGGTTGGCACGCTGACCTCGTTTCGGGCGCCGCCGCTGTTTCAAGTTATCGTCAAACGCGAGATCGATCTCGCCGCCGATGTATCGACCAGGGTTATTTCCCAACTTTCGCCGGGCCAGCCGGCCGAGGTCAACGTGATCGGTGTCGGGGTCCTGCCAGGCCGCGTGCGGTTTGTTTCTCCCACAGTCAATGCCATGACCCAACTCGGCTCAGCCCGGATTTCCATCGGTGACGACAGGCGGTTGCGGATCGGAACCTTCGGCCGGGCTTCGATCGTGGCGGGCCAAAGCTGCGGCATCGCCGTTCCGCTGTCGGCGGTGCTTTATGACGTCATCGGTCCCATTGTCGAAATCGTGAAAGACGATCACGTGGTGACGCGCAAGGTGGTGATCGGGCTTCTCTCCAAGGGCATGGTCGAAATTCGTGAAGGCTTGTCCGACGGCAACCAAGTTGTCGCACGGGCCGGCGCGTTCCTGCGCGATGGTGACCTGGTTAGACCGGTACCCATGCAAATTTCAGCGGATACGGACAATGGGACCGAGAAGTAGATGCGCATTGACGTGTGACTCGATACGGCGGGCTATTATGTGTCTGAGGCTTCGGTCTGTCGGCTGCTGAAGGCGTATGACCTGATTGCCAGCCCGGCCTACATCGTCATGAAGGCGGCCGACGAGCTCAAGGACAGGACGACGGCGCCCAACCAGCTCTGGCAGACGGACTTCATCCCCGCCTTCGCGGGGACAGGCTCTATCTCAAGGTGACCGGCTGGGGTTGGTTCTATCTCAGCACGGTGCTGGACGACTTCTCCCGCTACATCATCGCTCGGAAGCTGTGCACGACGAAGAAGGCGCAGGACGTGACCGACACGCCGGGCATGGCACTCGCGGCTCCAGGCAGCGACCAGCCGCGGGTTGTCCATAAGCCGCGCCTGCTCAGCGACAACGGTTCCAGCTACGTCTCGGCTGATCTTGCTGACTGGCTCGAAGCCCAGGACATGGGACATGTTCGCGGCGGTGTTCAATACCCAATTTGCCGTAGGCCTAGGCAATGCGGCAAATTGGGTATTGAACGAATCTTACTCGATGCACCCGACATTTTTGTCGCCAGAGGCCTTCCGCTGAGCGCGTGTTCGGCGGTCATCGCCCCGAGGTCGACAAAAAGCCGGCGTGGACGCGACGGCGACGCCAGGCCGCCACGTCGCTCGGTTGCAAAACGGCGCAGGCCCTGGTGTCGGTATCGCCGTGTCGGTGCCGGCGGATCTGGTGGCGACAATGGGATGCGCGGAGCCATATTTGCGCGGCAAAAAAGGGACGAGGGCCGGGGGGTTAACGTCGTGGGCGGTGTAATGGTGTCTTCGACGGCAGGCGTTGCGCCCCCAACCGGAAATTGTCAGGTAGGGCCAGACTTGCTGGCATACACTTGCTAGAGTCGGCGCGGTCAGGAACTGCGAAGCGCCGGACGAGGGAAGGAGAAGGGGCGCTTGTCTTGCGACGGGATCGGACAAAGAAATATGCGCGCATTTTGGTGTGGCTCGCTTGGCTTGCGGGAACCGCCCTGGCCGTCACCGTCTGCTATTTCTGGCTCGATCGTCCCATTGCCCTGTGGGTGCATAGCCATCTGCGGCTCGGCTACCACAGCACGCTGACGCGGTTCAGCCATTTCCCTGATCCGCTGATCCCGTTGGCGATCGTCGCGCTGGTCGTCTTAGGCGCGCGCGCCGCGGTATATCGGTCGCTGCCTGCGAATTATCAGGCGGCTACATTTGTCGCCAGCGTGAGCGTGCTCATCACGGAGACGCTTAAAAATCAGCTCAAGTTTATTTTCAGTCGAAGTTGGCCGGAATCATGGGTGGGGAATAATCCGTCCTTCATCCGCGACGGTGTCTATGGGTTCCATTTCCTGCACGGCGGGCCGAATTACCAGTCGTTTCCATCCGGCCATATGGCGGCAGGTTGTGCTGCGCTCGCCGTGCTCTGGACCTGGTATCCACGGTGGCGGCCGGTTTATTTTGTCGCAGGTCTCGTTGCCGGCCTTACCCTAGTAGGGTCAAATTACCACTTCCTGAGCGACGTCATTGCCGGCGCGTTCGTCGGTCTATCAATTGGATGGATTGCAACCGTGATTTGGGATGCGCTCGTTGCGGCAAAAGCTCAAAAATGAACTCGCGGAAAAGAACCGCTCCATACCACCAGAGACTCTGGATGGAGAATTATTCTTATCCGAATCGATCTGATCTATTTCGGTAAACTCCGTGCATAAACGTCGCATAAACACGCGCTAGTTTCTTTTCCTTGCGGGAATTATCGAATACTCAGCTTGTTAAAATTAGGGCTGTCGCGACTTGATGCATTGAAGTTGGCGCATCCAGTGGTGGCAATACTGGTACGTTCGCGTTCGGCCGTTTGTATTTAGAGAGGCGAGCGCGAATAAGATGTCTGCAACAAGCGTCAAGGAAAATAACAAGGACCGGTCATACGCGACAATGAATGCACATGATTTTAAGACGATGACGGTCGATGATCTCCTGATCTTACGGGATCGCATCACCGAAACCTTGTCGAGCCGGGTCGCGGCCGAGCGGCGCGACCTTGAAATACGGTTGGCGCGCTTACAACAAGTCGATCTGCGCGAGCCTCATAGGCTTGCACACGGCGGCCACATCATCGGGATGCGGGCCACGGTTGCGCCCAAATACCGCAACTCGGACAATCCATCGGAAACCTGGTCGGGGCGCGGACGACAGCCGCGCTGGCTGCAGAGTGCGGTCAAGGCCGGAAGGAAAGTTCGTGACTTCGAAATTCTCGAAGGCGAAGCGAAGATGAAGGCGTCGCGTGCGCGGCGTAAGTCGAAAGGCAGGTGAACTGCCTAACCGGTCTGCGGTGACTCCGGCTTGTTCCACTGACCTGATCGGCTCCTAGGTGGCGGAGATTTTGAAAGAGGGCTCTATTCCGCGTTGCTTTGTGGTTGGTTGCAGCGCTGACATTTAGAGGCGGTGTACGTGATCCATGCGCAGAAAAATCGTAAATTTGCAGATCACTTAATCGAGTTTAGCGCCGACCGGTTGAGATGGTCGCATGGCTCCGCAAATTTGTATATTTGACCACATTATTACGGGACATTTTCATTTCTATTCCAAGACGTAATAAATCTTGCACTTAAAGTGGTGACGAGCCCACCGATGCACGTTTTCGAATATTGATTTTGTGTACTTCTCAAATGTAATAATTAAAGGATGCGATTCAAAGCGAAAGATTGCTGGGCGGGCGAATGAAGCGACCTAGGCTGTCAAAAGAAATCAAAAGCGTAGAAGACATCGACCTAAAGGCTTTGACGGTCGATGACCTTCTGGAATTGCGCGACCGCGTCACGAGTGCGCTTTCCAGCCGGGTCGAAGCTGAGCGGCGCGATCTCGAATCTCGCCTTGCGCGCCTAAATCGAACTCATGGGCCGGACTCTTTTCGTGTGGCCAAAGGAGGGCGGGTGATCGGCGGCCGTGCCACGGTAGCACCAAAGTACCGCAATCCGGACAATCCACAGGAAACCTGGTCGGGACGTGGGCGGAAGCCGCGCTGGATGACCGCCGCCATTAAAGCGGGAAAAAAGCTTCGAGATTTTAGAATTGCGATAGTCTCAATTATCGTTCCGTTTGCCGGCGAGGCGTACGGATATTTTGGTTGCTTTACGGTAATCTGAATTAGCGTGTCTTATTCTGACTTTTAGGAGGTCTATTCGTCTTGCCGACGACCAGGCCGATATAACTCCAGCCCGCGCCCGACGCGGCCGCCTTCGAAATGTCGAGGTCCATGACGCGCCAGCGCGCGGTTGGAATAATGCGTTCGGATTTGCCTTCGCCGTCTTTGGTCGGGATGCCTTTGGCGAACAGATCGCCCCGTCTTAAATAGGCCAGCAGTTCGCGGGCAAGGGCGGTATTGCATTGATGATAGCGGGTCTGGGCGGCGTCGTAGTCCGCGTGCAGCACCGATGCTTGGCGCCGATCCTTGAGCAGCTCCATCATGATCGAATTCATCTGGGCTGCGGCTTCGTTTCGTGCGCGGCCGATGTCATGACGGCAATACAGTTCGCTGGCTTGATAAACGGGGTGCCATTCCGTGACACCCCAAGCGTCGTACCGGGTCGCGATCCACTCGTCGAGGGCCCAGAAGTCAAAGCTTCTGATTTCCGACCGGTACCTGACGCCGGTGAGAATGGCTGCCACGGCGATGAGAGTCAGGGGCACCGCCACTTTACTGGCGACGATGGCGGTGAACGCCGCCGCAGCCCAAAGCAGGATGATGATCCATCCTGCGTACCGTCTGATCCAATTGGTCAATTGAGAATTCACCCGAACCCCAAGGAATGTTTGCTAAGACACTGTCCTCGGCGTGGGTGCATAGGGACGAAATGTCGGCGTGTAAAACTGAATAATACACGCCGGGTGGCCGCTAATCCAGGCGTTTGTATTTGGGAAGGTCGATATTCCGCAGTTTATGCCGGGTATTATATCCACGCTCTGGCGCGCGAGCAGGGTGTGCGTCCCGGCTGGGCTGTCTGCTCGCAGACTTTGCATCCGCCGATTCCGCGGCGGATGGAAGTCGCCGCCAGTGAGCGTCTTTGTTTTTGCTCAATCCCAAGTCAAAGGGGCGTTCGCTGGGCGGCCTACCTGAAATAGGCTTGGGTGTTGGGGTGAACGTCTGGAGCCGCGAGGATCTCGGCCGGTGTCATCCAGCGGATCGCTCGATGCTGCGCATCCAGCTTGATGATCGGACGTTCCGCTAGGTCCAGGCTGTAGGCCAAGACAACATAGTGCGTGCCATAGGCGGGGTCACCGAAGCGATTTGTCTCATAAAAATGCTCGTATACGCCCATGGAGACAGCCTCACGAGGGTCGCGGCTGAAGCCAAGCTCGGCCTGCATGATCCGCGCGAAAGCCTTGTCGATTGTCTCGCCTTTTCGAATGACGCCGCCCGGCACGAAATAGGTGCCTCGCGCGGGTTCATTGGCCCGCAGGCCGGTTAAGACCCTTTGCTCCGGATCCTTGATGATGAGATCGATGGAAACCAGTGGGGCGTGCCGGACGACATGAGCAAAGGCATCGTCGGAGATGGGAGCAGGGCTGGTCATATACAACTGCAACTTGGCCGAATTGGTGCGTGGTCGGCTGGTTCTTGGGCGCGGCAATAGATCATCGAGTCGGTTCGACCCAAACCATTAGCCGCATTTCATGCTGGCAAGCAGGACATTGGTAGATGCGGATTTCCGTATCGGGTGATGTCTCAATTACCTCTGATTTCGACAGCCGCATCTCGCCCCCACACTGGCAATCCGGCAATTCGATGGAGCCGGGGGCAAGCACATCCTCAATCTTTGACATCGCAATAGCCTCACAATGGACTGCAACGATTACAGATGGACTTCCACGAATGATCAGCCCGAGAAAACGCGGTCGGTGTCATTAGGCAATGACCTAACCGGCGTCGAGGAGATCGGGGGCCAGCGACACGCGGACTTTCCTGCCGAGGAGTTCCAAGAGAATTGCGACCCGCTTTTCGTCTGTCTCGGCTTCGAAGATCCCGGTGCAGTCGGCGAATGCGCCGCCGAGCACGGTGATCTTGTCGCCCGGCGCAAAGCGCGGCCGCTTCAATTCGATGAACCCGCGCTCATTTTCGCTCCGTTTGAGCTGCGCGATGATCGGATTGGGGACGGGCGCTGGTTTGTCGCCGGTGCACACGATTTGGGAGACGCCTATGGTCGAATTGATGGCGCGCCAACGCTGGGCTTCGGTGTCGATGGCGACGAACAGATAGCGTGGGAAAAACGGTGCGGCGACCGTGTCGACGCGGCGGGCGTGGCGACGGTTCTTGAGATAACGCGGCACATAAGTGTGAAAGCCTTGGCGCTTGAGGTGAAAGCAGGCTTTGTCCTCGGCGCGCGGTTGTGTGTTGACGGCATACCAGGATGCCGTCTCCGGGATTTCGATGGTCGAGTCAGGTGTCTTGGACGTCGAATTGTCGGAAGGCATGTCTGGGTTCGTTTCATTATCGTTCGTTTCTTGCCCGGCAGTCAGTACGCCATCGGTTGCCGATAGGCCAGCAACAGAGTTTTCAGCAGAATCCGAATGTCGAGCCAGAAGCTCCAATGGTTGATGTACCAAATGTCGTATTCGACACGCTTGGCCATGCTGTCGACGGTCTGCGTTTCGCCGCGGTAGCCGTTGACTTGCGCCCAACCGGTGATACCCGGCTTGACGTGGTGACGGAACGCGTAGTTGGCGACGACGTCCTGGTACTCGGTGTTGTGGGCAACCGCGTGTGGCCGGGGGCCGACCAGCGACATCTCTCCCCTGAGCACGTTGAACAGTTGCGGGAGTTCGTCGATGCTGGTTTGCCGTAGCCAACGGCCAATGCGGGTGACCCGCGGATCACCTTGCGTGGCCTGTTTGATGCACTCGCCGTCTTCAAGGACCCGCATCGAGCGGAATTTGTAGATGGCGAAGGTGCGGCCGTTAAAACCGTTACGGCGCTGTTTGAATAAGGCCGGGCCCTTGGAATCGAGTTTGATCAAGGCGGCGGTCAGCAACATCAAGGGTGACAGCAGAACGATCATCGTTGCAGCGATGATAACATCGACGACGCGTTTGAGCGTCTGCTCCGCTTTGGTGAGCGGTGCCCTTTGAAGTTCGACCGTGAGGGTCGTCCCAATGTTGCCTGTGCGGGCGGCAAGCAAGGTTCCGACGTTCTCGTCAGGTAGCAAGTGCACCGGCGTCGGCAACACATGCAGCATGCGGATGATGTTGTCGATCAGTCGTGGCCGGTGCCACTTCATCAACAGGAAGATGTAGTCGACGGCCTCGCTCTGGCAGGTCGCGACGATCTCCTGCATTGTCTTGTCGAGCGATTTTGTCGCGCCGCAAGCTTCGAGTTCGGATAAGGACAGCTCATAGGCCCTGACCGGTCGATAGCCGCAGCGTTGCAAATCGGCAAGCGCGCGCGAAACGGCCTGTTGACCACGTTCCGTGATCAGGACGACTTGCTGTTCAGCGAATGCGCCATCGGCGAGCGCCCGCTTCAAGGTGCGGCCGATAAAGAAACGTGAGAGCACCAGGCCGCCCCAGCCCAGGGCGAAAAACGACAAGGTCGCGCCGCGTGAGAAGTCGCCGGCGACTTTGAGGGTGAAAGCGACCGCGGTGAGTATCGCGAAGATGAACAGCCAATTTAAGGTCGTATAGCGGACCTGCCGCCCGATATTGATGAGATTGGTGGGCCGGTAGTTTTGCCGCGCCATGGTCAAGGCGGAAAAGTTGGCGAACACCAGCACGCCCAGCGCCACGAACTCATAGACGTTGCCCGTGGCACCAAAGGTCAGCCAATGATAACCGACCCCCGCGAGCAGGCTCGCAAACATGATGACGAATAAATCGCCCGCCGTTGTGATGGGCGCGATGAGATTAAAAGGCAGCCAATGCCGCGAGCCTGAAGACGCTGTGGGAGGCGATGCGGGGGAGAACGACGATGGTGCGACCGCCACCGCCTCGGTGAAATTACGCTGCAACCTACTCGACATGCTGGATTTCCCCCGAAACCCTGTCGTTCCTCAGTAATCGAGCACCATTGTACCCAGAGTTGCAGATATAGCAATTTTCAAGCCAAATTAACGTTACAGCCGGTAATTGCCAAGGCCCGGCCGCCGCGACTAAAGGCCAAGGTTAGATTATCAGCAGTATATTGATTTTGCGACGAATTTGGGCGTCGGTGATGAAATTTAATAGGGTGTTTGCCGGCGAGGCGACTAGGGATTGGTGGACCGCAGCTGGGCGAGAAACCCGGCATCCAATTGGGCCAAAGCCGTTTCGAAGAATTGGCGGGCTGCCGGCGTGGCGGTGCGAAAGGCCAAGGCAATAGCCGGCTTCAGTTTCGGCCTGTCCTGAATAATCATTTTCAGTTCGGATTGTAGGAAGCCCTGTAATTCCGGATCGTTTATTTTGGATAGTTGTGCTGCGATTTCCACCCGCAGCGGAAATAAACGCTCACTATACGGTGCCGTATAATACGACATCTTCAATTGCGCCGAGGCTTTATTGTCCTGCGAACGGGCCGATGTCATCGCCAGCAGAAGCCAGGCGCGGGCGTCCGCCGGCGCGAGCGTGGCGGCGGTCTTGGCGGTGGCCCGGGCGCCGCGACTTGCGGGCTCACTAGAGGGGCGGCCTTCTTCGAAGGCACTCAAGAGCGCCGCGTTGGCGGTCAGCGACTTGTCGGTCCAAAGGCCACCGCGCGGCCAGCCGATGGCGGCGGCAAGGGCCGCTTCGGCGTGGCGGGAGGCGAGGGAACGTGCCTCGCTCGATGTCGCAGGGAAGAACGGCAGCGCCGGTCGCAAAATTTCAGGCAGCAGAATCCACGCGGCCTGCACAGCAAGAACCGCGCCCAAGATCAGCGCCGCGGTGCGAAACCTGGCCCCGCTTTGTGGGGCCGCGTTGCCGCGCATTGCAAATCCGCGTTCAGGGTTCAAGGGGCTCAACGCGATGGTCCTCCAGCATGAGGCAGCTCAGACGTCCGGTGGCATAGGCGCCGGTGTCGATATTAATGCGGTTTGGCCGAATGTCGATTTCGCGCACGGGGGTGTGACCGTGCACGACGACTTTTTCAAAGCGCTCCTCGTGCAGCAGGAATTCGTCGCGGATCCACATCAGATCATCTTCGCTTTGCTGGGAGAGCGGAATTCCAGGCCGCACCCCGGCATGAGCGAAGAAATAGCCACCGCATGCAAACGATGTCCGGAGGTCGGCAAGGAAGCGCCTGTGAATATTCGGGAGTTGGGCATTGAGCGCCGCGGCCAATTCCTTCTGCGTATCAGGATCTGGATTGAGCGTTGGCTTGAGACCATAGGACATCAGCGTTTCCAGACCGCCGATCCTGCTCCAATCGCGTAACGTCTCCGGATCTTGGAGGAACCGGTCAATGAAGACCTCGTGATTGCCACGGAGGAAAATCATTTCCCGGCTGCGCGCGCTATTGATCAGCAGGTCGAGCACGTCGCGTGAACTAGGCCCGCGGTCGATGTAATCACCAATCATCAAGACGACAGGACGCGTGACTGGATGGGCGGCCCTGTGCGCATCAATGCGCGAAAGCAGGCGTTCGAGCAGGTCGGCACGTCCATGGACGTCGCCGATGGCGTAGATGCGCAACCCCTCGGGCATTCTTACGGGTCGTTTCTTATGCCGTCGGGTCAGCAAGGATACGATCATCTATTCTCCTGCTCGACACGCTCTTGAATTTGGGCATCGCGACCGACGGTCAGAAGGGGCTCGGTGCTCCGACGGACAGTAGCACCACCATCCTTCGGCGAGAAATTCGAGAGATGGTGCATTGGCACTCCCCACTCGATCAAAGAAACACGGAGAATTCAAAATGATATTCTGGGCAAGCGCCGTTGGCGATGCGCCGAGAAAGGGGGCAACACGAGGCGTCGATCCATATGCGCACCGGCAAGAGGCCCCTGTTCTGTATAACGTTCATCTTGACGTTACTATCTCTGTTTTTGTCCGAACCACGAGCGGCACGGCTCTCGATGCAGCTCGGCGAGCGTGCGCTGGCACCGCTCGGTATGGTGCAATTTTGTGTACGGAAGCCCTCCCGCTGCACGCCCAGCAAACGCTTAGGCCACGTCATACTCGATAAGGAGCATCGAGCCCAGCTGGAGCGCGTGCAACGTTCGTTCAATCGCGCCATCGCGCCGGGCCCGGAGGGGACGTGGGCCTCGGTATGGACCGATGATGCGACGATTGGAGATTGCAAGGATTATGCGCTGTCCAAGCGCGCGCGGTTGTTGGCACTGGGTTATCCCTCAAGCGCCTTATTGCTTGCGATTGCCGTTGTACCAGACGGAGAGCTTCATATTGTGCTGGTCGTCGTGACGGACCGGGGGGAATTTGTGCTCGATAACTTGCGGCCAGCGGTGGTTCGTTGGGACAAGCTGCCATATCGCTGGGTGATGCGGAGTACGTGGAAAATCCGCAGTTTTGGCGGCTGATCTTGCCGCGATTGGCGGCATCGGAAATGGCGTGGGTGGGAAAAGTGCTGGCGGTCGTGGCGTGCCCAAAATGCCCAAATGCCGTATCGGCGCGGCGCCCTACGGTGCCGGCCGGAAAAGCTGAGCCAAAATAACCTGTCTCGAATTTTGTGGAATCGATTTTGAGTGGCGCCTGCTTCGGCGGACGCGCTTTGCATGGTTAATGTTTTGCGACCGAATTCGAATGTATTTGAAGCGTATTTGAATAGAATTACAATGTAAAACCGAACGTGATCTCAAAAAGTACCATGTATTTCTGCCTCTCGCAATGGGATTGCGAGGGGAATTACTGTGCGTATCGTAGCAACTACGTTGGCCGCAACGTTGGCGTTGCTTCCGGTCTTGCATCAGCAGGACGCCGATGCCGCCATCGATGCGCAGCAGGCAGCGGTCAGCCCGCTCGACCCTGCGATCTTCGATCCGGCCCCCAAGGGTTTTCCGACTGTTTCCCGGTTCAAGCCGTACCAGGACGAATTTGCCGCGGTCGCGCCACTGGCTGACGCCGCGCCGGCGAAGCTCGTCAGTCTGCCACCGCTGAAGCTGTTGGATCTGGCGCCCGCCATCCCTGCTGCTGAGAAGACCGCACCGGAAACGGCGCAACGTGATGCGACCCCGCCGGAGGTTAAACAACAGGTGGCACTTTCGCGGCAGGATCTGTCGCCGGCCTATTTCATGCCGGTGCCCGGGGATGCCGAGAGCCTGGTGATCCCCGAGGAGTCCGCGACCACCGTGGAACTGTCTGTGCTCCCACCGCGCCGGCCGCGCGCGGCCAACCGCGCTTCCATTTCGTCCGGTCTGGGCCGGATCGCATTCGCCACGCCGACGCTAGCGCCGATGGGGCACACGCTGTTCTGTCTGAAATATCCCGATGAATGCCGCGTCCAAAAGGCGATGCTGAAAGCGGGGCCGATCACCCTGACGGATGAGCATCGCTCCGAGCTCGAGCGCATCAACGCTGAGGTCAATAGCGCCATTCACCCGATGCACATGAATGAAAGCATCGGTGGGAAAAATGGCTGATCGGACCGAAGGTCGGTGATTGCAATGATTACGCCGTTACCAAGCGGCACGCGCTGCTAGCGCTCGGCTGGCCGAGCCGCGACCTCCTGCTGGCCGAAGTAGTGACCACCTGGGGGGAACACCACCTCGTATTGGTGGTGCGGACCGACAAGGGCGACCTCGTCGCAGACAGCCTCGAAAAGAAGATCCTCAGCTGGGCCGAGACGCGGTACCGCTGGGTCCGCGTGCAGTCGCCGGAAAATCCGAAGCGCTGGGCGACGATCGAAACACCGCAGCCCAATCGCCTCGCAATGGCCGAGCAAGACGGCCGACGCTAGATCAGTTTGCCGGCCGAGTCGTGCGGCTGACGCTTTGCGCGAGCGCAAGCCCCAGAGTGGTTGTCGCCAGCACGATTGTTGTCGATGTCAGCAAACTGGCGTCGAAATAAGCCTCGATCAGCAAAACGATCGCGCTGCTTGCCCCCGCCGCCGCATAGAACGAGTCACGCCCGCGCGCCAGCGCGCCTTGGATGAGCCAGGCGATGGCGGCCATGCCAGCGATCGTCATGAACCAGAGTGCCGGCCGCCCGAGATCGACGAGAGCCTCTGCCGCCGTCGTCGGCGCAACCGGGATGTTCATGGCGTTGGGCGTGTCTTGATAGATCGGCAGCAACGCGCGGAAGGCGCCGGCGCCGGATCCAAGCCAGGTCGTGTCCGCGATGATCCGTTGCGTCAGATTGATGACCGAACGCGCTTCTTCGCCGTCGAATCGGAGCGTCAGGTCGGGGGACGTTACCCAGAGGTCGTGGGCGATCAGCGATACGGGAACGACAATCGCCACTGCCGCCAGCACGAAGCCCATGCGCGGCCCGAGGCCAAGTCGGCGAAATCCGACAATGAGGATGAATGTGCCGACGCCGGTCAGGGCAGCGAATATGGCGGCTTTCGACATGAAAAAGAGGATCGCCAGCCAGCAGACCACGAAGCCACTGATGGCCGAAGCAAGCGTAACAACGAAGAAGTAAGTGCTGAAATCGCCGCGGTTATGTCGCGTCTCGCGGCGCTCGATGGCGAACACTGCCAGGGCAGTGGTGAGGACCGTCCCGAGGACGGCCCCTGATGTCAGCGTGGCGCGCCGGCCGATGCTGCTGATCTCGCCGAGAAACAGGAATCCGCCGAGATCGTGGACGACCCGCAACGCCGCCAGGGCGGTCGCGATACCGGCGACCCAGAACAGCAATGTTTCGGCGCGCTGGCGGTCGATGCTGACGGCGGCCGCAACAAGAAACAGGCCAAAGGCGGTGAGGTAGCGGGCAAACGCCACAAGCGCAGCGCCCGGGCTGACACTCACGCTGCCCCACAAGGATTCGCCGAGCGCGTTCTGGGCGCTCATCCAGATCGGATGTTGCAGGCTTTGCAGCGGCAACGGGAGGATCTGGATCAATATCCAGACCATGGGGATCGCGGCAACGACCACCACCGGCCGCATGAGCCCGGACAGAAAGGTTGCCTCACCTGGCCGGATGGACAGCACAACAATGACCACCAAGAGGGCGACGGATGCGATTAGAAAACCGCGCGCCAGTAGGCCGTCGCTTACCAGGAGGAGCGGGGAACCGCCCAAAACGACAATAAAAAGACGAAAGGCCCAAGACATGCGGCAAAAATGCTCTCGATTGATTGAAAGCAAAATTGCACGGGGGCGGGGGCTTATACAAGCCGAACGCGGGCCTATCTAACGGGAGTGAGAGAGGAACCCAACCGGCCTGATCGGGGTTCATATCGACGATGCGACATTTTTCTGTGACTTCGGTCTATGCGTTGCTTGCTGGCATCGTCCTTATTGGTGGGATATTGCCGGTGTCCGTGCATGCGCAATCAACCCAGCAGGGCGCGGAACGGCCAAGCACTGTCCCTAATCCGGCAGATTCCAACGGTCCGTTCAGCTCCGATTGGGCCAAACCAGGCGGAACAACCGGCAGCTACATCTACAACGATCCGCGGCTGCGCAGCCCCTACCGCTCGCATTCGCGCCGTGGACGCGCGCGTTGTCCCGCGCCGTTGATGTACGATCCCCGCTCTGGGGCGTGCCGTTAATCGGCCGCGCGGGTCGTTGGATTGGTGCAGGTCTGAAGGCTCAGTCGGCGGATCGGGCTCGGATGCCGAGGTGCAAGGGGGCCGCTGCCGTACGTGCTGGCGCAGCTTCGGGGGCCTCCTTCACGAAGGGCACGAAGCTTCCGCACAGATAGCCGACCTGGGTGCCGATGGCGCTGAGCGCGGCGGCCGCCAATACCGACAAGATAGGATCGCCCTGGGCAATCGTCACCGCCGCTGCCGCGAGCATTGCGGCAGCGATCACCGGCATGATCACCAGCATTTTGAAGCGGATGCCGACAAGCATACCGGCAAACACACTGAGAATGGCGACGGTCGTCATCGGTTGGACGCTCCTCTGTATGGAAGCGTGACCCAACTCCTTTAACGAATTACTAATTTTTGCTGCGGTGCGGCGACTCGAATACTGAACTCTATTATAGCCGTTAGGGTGCCGGGCAATTTGCCCGCAGCAGGGCGACGGCTTGCGAAAGCTGGTCTAACGAAACGGTGCCGTGAATATCGGCGCTGTCGCCTTTGATCTGCACGGTCAGCGATCGCGCGGATTGCCAGGGGCCCTGGACGAGGACGTCCGCTTCGTCAGGAAGGCTCACGATTGTCCCTGGGGGGATCACGGACGCCTTAAATCGAAGCTTGTTTTGACCAGTCGAAATCGTGACTTGTGGCTGCGATTTCGGGGGAAATGGGCTGATGACGACAAAGCCAATCTGCAAGCCGGCCGCCCCTCTGCACCGGATCATTAAACCAGCGAAATCCGGGTCGGATTTGAGCAGTTCGCCGGTCCGCATGATTGAGACGGTTTCCTTGTTTTCAGGCGCTGGCGTGCGCACCAGATGCCAGGGCCCGACAGTGGTGCTGCGAACCGGTGGACGCGCCTGAACGGGGATTAATTTAGGCTGCACGCGTAAATCATAGTGCCGAACCGGGCAACCACGGATGGCGTAAACGGCCTGATTTGACCGCCAGTCGGCAGCGCCTGCGGCTGAGGCAGAATAACCGACACAACCAGTACGCTAACCATAATGTGGAAAGACCGGCGGCTTGTTACAGACTTGACCGGCTGCAACTCACTATACTGAACTTTGAATAGATGATTTTGTCCTTTATTTTTAATCACTTATGCGCCCCCCGTAGGCGTTTGCGATCGTGTAGCAAGTGCTGCAACACCGGCGATTAATATTAAATTAACCTATTGCTCTCGGGCAAGTTGTGTTGTTTGAAGTGTAGGGGCTTCGATATTATCGCACTTGTTGCAAATGCAACTCTGGTGGTTGGGGGACTGCAAGTGTCTTTTCGTGGCAGCTTATCTAAAGTCTGCATTTTCAGCTTGATTATCACGGTGGGCGGCTGCGCGCAGTTGGAGATTCCGACGACGGGACCCTCTGGCGATGCCATCAAAGCCGGGGAGCCGATTTCAGGCAGGGGCCCTGCCTTACGCGCTCGTGGAACTCACCCCTAAAAACGTCGCTATACTAAAACGGTTCGAGCCGAGAGGACTGGCGGGCGCGTTTACCGATCGCCGGCCGCCAGCGGAAATCAAATTCGGCGTGGGCGACGTTCTCACCGTTACGATCTTCGAAGCGGCAGCCGGCGGCCTCTTCATTCCCAAAGAAGCGGGTGTGCGGCCGGGCAACTTTGTGACGCTGCCCAATCAGGCCATCGATAACAACGGAAACATTACGGTGCCTTACGCCGGGCAGATCAAGGCGGCGGGGCGCACGGCGGTGCAGGTCCAGCGGGACATCGTCGACCGCATCAAGAACAAGGCGATCGAGCCGCAGGTCATCGTCGATGTTGCGAACCAGCGTACTTCGCTCATCAGCGTTATTGGCGAGGTGAATACGCCATCGCGGTTCCCCGCGAGCGCTTCCGGTGCAGGCGACCGAATCCTCGATGCGATCACGCGCGCGGGCGGGATCAAGGAAAAGGGCTACGATACGTGGGTGATGCTCGAACGTCATGGTCGGCGGGCGTTCAGTTCCATTCGAAAATCTCATAACGAACTCCTCGAACAACATTTACGTCCAGCCAGGCGACCGGATTTACGTCTACAGCGAGCCTCAGAAATTCATCGCGCTCGGTGCGACGGGGCAGGTCGGGCAGATCAATTTCGGGGCATGGCGCATCAACATGGCGGAAGCTGTCGGCAAGGCTGGTGGCCTGTCCAACACGACTGCGGAGCCTTCGTCGGTGTTCCTCTATCGCGCCGAGCCGCGTGATGTTGCGGAAAAGCTCGGTGCCGACGTGAGCAAGTTCCCGGGAGCCTCGGTGATCCCGGTGATCTTCAACATCGATTTCCGCGAACCGGGCAACTTCTTCCTGGCCACCAAGGTGCAGATGAAGAACGACGACATCATCTACGTCGCCAACGGGCGGTCGGTCGAGATCACCAAGTTCCTGCAATACATCCGGGTGTACATGGCGACGGCCGACGATGCGGCCAACCTGGGTAGCGATGGCATCACGCTGCGCAACAACATCAGGAACCTGAATTGATGTTGATGAGTGCAGGTCGGCCTACAGGTTGATCAGGTCGCAAAGCGCTGGTGGCAAGGCTTGAAACGGGCGCCGAAAACGGCGCCCGTTTTCGTTGGCGGCAAGCCCTTCTGATCGAGTCTTGCTGAGTGGGTGTTGCGGCTGAAACCGCAGTCATGTTTGCCAATCGACGCCGGCAAGACATTGCTGGCACCGCTTATCCCCCATATCATTGCGCTAGAAGGTCGCCGAGAAGGCTTGTAAAATCGTTCTCTTCTGGAACCGCCGGGAAAATGGACGTCACGAGATATCTTGCCGGGGATAAGCTGAGGGCGTTTGCAGCTTATCTCCTTTTCGGCGTGGTCGCACTGGTGCCGCTGCCATTCGGTTCTGCCACGCTGCTGGCCGCCGCGTTCTGGTGCATTCCCTTGGGGCTTGCCTGCATCGCGATCGCGGTCTCGATCGAGCATATTCGCAAGGAGGTGATGTGGCTGCTCACCGGCATCGGATTTATTGTTCTTTGCTACGCCTTCGTGCTGCACGAACAGCTGGCCGTCCATCCCTGGATTGCGACCCCCAATCCGATCTGGGCCAAGACATCGAAACTTCTCGGGGTCGAACTTACGCCATCCGTCTCCATTGCGCGCGGGGAGCCTTTTTTCGCGCTCGGGCCGCCTTTGGCATGCATTCTTGCATTGACGTGTGGGCTCCTCGTCGGCACCGACCGGCTTCGTGCCCATCAGCTGCTCAAGGTGATTGCCTGGTCCGGCGCGGTCTACGCGCTCTATGGGCTGCTTTCGCATATTTTGGACCCAGGAACGATCCTGTGGCGCGAGAAGAAAGCTTATCTCGGTAGCGTGACCGGCACCTTTATTAATCGGAATACGGCGGCCGCCTATTTCGGTTCATGTGCGGTGGTCTGGTTTGCCCTGATGTTGGACCAACTGCGTTCTCATCTGAAGATGAAACATATCATTTGGCGGAGGGTGCCGGAGCGGGTTCTCACGGACACACCGCGAACCCTGATCATCTATTTTTCGGCATGGTTCATCTGCCTGATGGCGATGTTCTTGACGGTGTCCCGGGCCGGTGTCGTGCTCTCGTTGCTGGCCCTGGTCATCACGTTCGTTCTCTACTTTCGTCGGGATTTGCCAGCCCGGTCTGGTGTCTGGATTGCGCTCGGCGGCGGGGTCGTTGCGATGCTCATCTTGCTGCAAGTCATGGGCGGCCTGGTGACCCATCGTTTGGACGTTCAGGGCCTCGCCGACGAAGGCCGGTTTTCGGTCTATCGTTCCACACTGCGTATGATCGGTGACTATCCCTGGTTTGGGACCGGGCAGGGGACCTTCGCCTGGGCTTTCCCGGCCTATCGGAGCGCGGATATCTCGATGCGGGGTGTATGGGATATTGGGCACAGCACGCCGCTTGAACTGGCCTCCGACATGGGTTTGCCCCTGGCGGGCGCCGTGGTTCTGGGCTGGTTGGTCATGTTTGGGATTGTGTTCCGCGGAATTTTAGAGCGGCGCCGGGATACCATTATTCCGCTGGCTGCCTTTTCGACCGCCCTAATCGCGGTTCTGCATTCCTGCATCGATTTTTCGTTGCAGATTACCGGCTATGCGGTCGTTATATTGGCTCTGGCCGGGACGGGGCTTTCCCAGTCGTTTGGCACAAGAGGGCTGAAAAAGGCGGCAAATGCCGACGAAATAGCGGCCGAAGTGCCCAATATTTAACGGGAATTCCGATTCACGTTAATCTCGGATCGACTAAATTGGCATTGGCAAAGAAAGGTTTAAGTGCTAGTTTTTCCACAATCATTAGGGGAGGTCGCCATGCGTTTCGCAGGTCGCCGTCAATTTTTGAGTTTGGCCACGGCAGCAGTCGCTACGGCCTTGGTGTTTCCGTCCTTGGCTCGGGCGCAGAATAGCGCTGTCGATCAATTCATCGCGAGATCCGGCTCAAGCGCTCCAGAACTATCCGAATGGCGGGGCGCAGCTGATTTCGTTGATTCGTGATGTTGCGGTGGCACATCCGGAGGCCTTGAACGCCATTATCGCACTGTTGGCGAACGCTAATGCGGATCAACAGACAGCTATCGGAAGCGGATTGGGCCAGGCGGCCCAGATCGTCGTGCGCACCAATCCGGATTATGCCAACCAGATCCAGCAGGCGGTTGCTGCCGCGGGTTCTGATAAGGCGTCGACCTCATTTGCTGCCGTAACCGGGAACGTGAACATCGCGTCGACCGGGCCCGGTGGCGGTGGCGGCGGTGGTGGTGGCAATGGCGGCGGCGGCGGCGTTGGTGGTGGAGGCCTTGGTGGCGGCGTTCCCGGCGGCGGGCCTAATGGAGGTGGTACGCCGCCTGGTTTAACTAACTTTGCGAACAGCGGCTCTCCCGGCTTTACAGGTGGCGGCACCGGCGGTGGCACCAGCACCAGCCCGCGGCGCTAAGCCGTTAGTCGGTGAGTCGGAGCGAAATTCGGCTTTAGTTTTGGCGAGAGGGTCAAGCTAGCGCTCCGCGAGCAGGGCTGGCGGTATAGCGGGAATAGCCCGGCATGTTGGAGGTCAATAAACAGTCGGTTGTTCCTGACCGCGAAATCGATCAAGGCACTTCCTCGCCCGCCGAGGATTTGACGACTTATCTCAATATCATTCGGCGTCAGCTGCCGACCATTATTCTGATTATTGCCTGCACGACGGCGCTCGGGCTTACTTATCTTTTCACCGCGACGCCGAAATACACCGCCGCCGCGCGGATGATCATCGATACCCACAAGTATGCGCTTGTTTCAGCAGCAGCCAAATCTGGGTAATTTGCCTGTCGATTTCCGCGGCGACCGAGAACACAGGTCGAAATCCTCAAATCCAAGAACGTCAGCCTGGGGGTCATCAAGGACCTCCATCTCACCGATGATCCAGAATTTGTGGCGCCGCGGCGGCGGGCTTGTGGCGCTGTCGTTGGATTTTTCTCCGACCTCATCTCGCCGGAGGAGCCAGACGGCGGAGTCCGATTTGAACGAGCGGGCTTTGGGAAGGTTCGAAGATCAACGGACAATCAGCCGTGTCGGTCTTTCCTATGCGATGGACATCCAATTCACGTCGGTAGATCCGGGCAAGGCGGCGCGAATCGCCAACGCGATTGCAGACGCCTACATCACGGATCAGCTTAAATCAAAATATCAGGCGACCCGCCGCGCTTCGAAATGGTTGCAGGACAGAATCAAAGAGTTGCGGGCGCAGGCCACAGCGGCGCAACAGGCCGTCGTCGATTTTAAGAGCAAGAATAATATTGTCACGCTCAATACCAATAACGGCCAGTTGATGAATCAGCAGGCCGTCGAGGGTGTCAATACGCAGCTCATATTGGCGAGAGCCGACGACAGCTGAAGCGAAAGCGAAACTCGATCGGATCAACAGCATCATGAAGCGGGCGATTCCCGACGCCTCGGTCGCGGATGCGCTCAAGAACGATACGATTATCAAGTTGCGAAATCAGTATGTCGATCTTGCGGCTCAAGAGGCAGATTGGGCGGCGCGGTTCGGCCGAAACCACCTCGCTGTTGTCCATTTGCGCAATCAAATGGCCAATGTCAGCAAGACCATTCGGGAATGAGCTGAAGCACATTCAAGCCGCGTATCAAAGCAATTATGACATCGCCAAGGCCCGAGAAAAGAGCATCAAGAATAGCTTGGAAAATACAGTTTCGGAGAATCAACTGACGAACCAAGCTCAAGTCAAATTGCAGGACCTCGTGAGCAACGAACAGACGTACTCAAGCAATGTACAATAACTTCTTGCAGGCGTACATGCAGGCGACTCAGCAAGAATCCTTTCCGATTACTGATGCGCGTGAAATCAGCCCGGCTTTGACGCCGCTGAAGAAGAGCCATCCCAAGACGCTCATTGTGCTTGGCGTTGCGATTGCCGGCGGCATGATGCTGGCTTTCGGCGCCGCGATGTTCCGCGAGTTGACGGACAAGGTCTTCCGGACCAGCCGTCAAGTCGAGGATCTCCTGGGAATTGGAACTTTGGCGGTGCTGCCGATTGTCAAGCCGACGACGAAGCGCGCCGCGCTTAAGAAGGACTCTCAACAGCGGTTAGAGGGATTGCGCCAGAAGACAGTCCATCGAACCGAAGATATGCTTTGGTATGTCGTCGACTCTCCGTTTTCGCGGTTTACGGAGGCGATCCGGTCGATCAAAGTGGCGGTGGACCTCAATAGTGCCGTCAAAGAAAGCAAGATCATCGGTATTACGTCGTCGCTTCCCAACGAAGGCAAATCGACGGTTTCCGCAAACTTCGCGCAACTCATTGCCCATGCGGGCGGGCGCGTACTGCTGGTCGATCTCGATCTGAGAAATCCGTCATTGTCGCGCAGCCTGGCGCCCGATGCTGCCGGGCTTGTCGATATTATTTCGGGCAAATCTGCATTTGCGGACGCCATTTGGACTGATCTGGCGACCAATGTGACGTTCCTGCCGGCGGGAGCGACGCCAAAAATGCTGCACACGAGCGAAATCGTGGCATCGGCAGCCATGAAGAAGTTTTTTGATAGCTGCGTTCGGCGTACGATTACATCATTGTTGATCTTCCGCCCTTGCGCCGGTTGTCGATGTTCGAACGACGACGTCGATGATGGATTCCTACGTATATGTTCTTGAATGGGGGCAGACGAAAATTGACGTCGTTGAGCGGAGCCTTTCCGATGCTTCCGGCGTCTATGATCGGATGCTTGGGGTGGTGTTGAACAAGGCCGATACCGCCGTGCTCGGCCGTTACGAGGGCTACCACGGAAATTATTATCACAACAAATATTACGCGCGATACGGTTATACGGAATAGTCCTTGCCCGCGATCGCAAAACGAAACGGGCTGATTGCGCGCGCTTTTATTTGTGCGTGTGTTTTGCCGCGATTATTTGGGGGCTTTACGTCTTTCCGTTGCTGTGGCGCCCGGCGAGCCTTGAACGGGTCTCCAAAAGCATCATCAACGGCAAGGTGTTTCAGGGAGATGCGATTGCGTCTCTGGCTGGCACGCTCGATGATATGCGGGGCGATGTTATCCCGGGGCATTGAGGAGCGCGGCCATAATTCGTCTGCGGGCTTTGGAGAAGTCCATGGCCGACGGTGACGTGCACACTCTCGATGCGGACTTGCAAAAGTTGCATCGGTCAATTCGGATGTCGTTGGTCAATGCGCCGGCAGATCCGTTTCTTTGGGTTGTGCTCTTTTGGTTGGAGAATACGCAGAACGGCTTTAGCCGAAGCCACCTCAAGTTCTTGCAGATGTCCTATTCGGAAGGCCCGAACGAGGGATGGGTTGCGGTCAATCGCAACCGGCAGGCTCTAGTAATCTTCGCACAGTTGCCATCCGAACTTCGCGGCAAGGCAATCAACGAATTCGCGGGCTTGGTGCGCTCGGGCTTCATTGCTCCGGCGGCGAATATTCTCGTTGGGCCAGGCTGGCCGGTCCGGGAGAAGCTGTTGGCCGTCCTCCGGGATGTGCCCCAGATCCAGAGGGAAAGGCTGGCCAAAGCGGTCATTAGCCTCGGGCGCGAAATCTCTGTTCCTGGCGTCAAACCACCGACTCCGCGCCCATGGCGATGATTGGGCGCCAATAGGTGCAACGTCCTTGTTGTAGGACAAGGATATTTTTTGAATAGCTGTGTCGTTAGCCTGCCAACAGTCTTGGTTCTGTCTCGGCTAATCATTTTCAGCGCAGGCCGTGCCGAGATTTTGAGCGGCGCTATTTTAACTAATGATGCGTTATATACTTGAAAATAAAAGATTATATATGCAACCTTGCGATGAGCTGCCGGAGCGGGTGGCCCGGGGTTTGCATCGGGAGGCATGCGGGATCGCGCTTCACGGGGGGATTGGGGAGCATCAGGATCTGAGGCCGATTGTGGGAGGTACTACGATTGTGGGCCTGCCGGCTGCCGCCCATCCAATAATCCACGGAAGCGCTTGAGCATACCGACGCGGAAAGGGTGCGCGCGCCGTTAGATTTGCCGGTCGATCCGCGCTGGCAGCGTCGGGATGAGGGTTCGAGGCGTGCGCAGTGTGACGCACAAGCGTCCTTGCGCAGAGGGCCGGCTGAGTGCGGGGGGTGAGACGTGGTTTCACCCCAATGGCGGTAGCGTGGGCGAAACGAATGATAGGTGGCCTTATCGCGTGTGGGGTCAGGCGAGGATAAGCGGGATTAGCCGGGATTAAGCGGGAAGGGGCGGGAAGCCTCGAAAAGGCGAGCGAAGTCGCGGCCGAATCCCAAGCAGCCCCCGCGGCGAGTTGAGCTAAGAACCCAAAGCCAAGCGCACATAAGATACCAAGTGCCAAAAGAGCTGTTCCAGCTTTCAGGAAAACAAGTGTGGGTCGCCGGCCACAAAGGAATGGTCGGTTCGGCGCTCGTCCGGCGCTTGCAAAGCGAGAATTGCGAAATCCTCACTGCTGCGAAGAGCGAGCTGGATCTGCGCGACCCGGCGAAAACGCGCGACTGGATCGAGACGAAAAAGCCCGATGCCATTTTCCTCGCGGCTGCCCGCGCCGGCGGCATCCTCGCCAACGACACGTACCCCGTCGAATTCCTCTATGACAACCTCATGATTGAGGCGAACGTCATTGAGGCGGCTTATCGCGCCAAGGTGGCAAAGCTCCTTTTCCTCGGATCGAGCTGCATCTACCCAAAGATGGCGCCCCAGCCCATCCCTGAGGATGCGCTCCTGACGGGCCCGCCGAGCCAACCAACGAATGGTATGCGGTGGCTAAGATTGCCGGGATCAAGCTATGCCAGGCCTATCGAAAGCAATACGGAAGCGATTCATTTCGGCAATGCCGACGAACTTATTCGGTCCTGGCGACAACTTCGATCTTGAACGAAGCCATGTGATTTCCGCGCTGATGCGCAAGGCGCATGAAGGAAGCAAGGGGGAGACGATCGGATCGTCAGCTGGGGTCCGGCGGCCGCTGCCGTGAATTCTTGCATGTGGACGATTGCGCGGACGCCTCCGTGTACCTGCTCAAGAATTATTCGGATGCAGGGCACGTCAACGTCGGCACCGGGGAAAGACTTGAGAATCATTGAGCTCGCTCGGCTAGTTTGCGATGTCGTCTGGCTTTACCGGCTC
>CAWHJZ010000049.1:0-574400 GCA_963829785.1 uncultured Pseudomonadota bacterium
GCCGCACAGCCAGGCCCGGCACGTGCGACAGATCGGTCAAAATGGAATCCGCAATTCCGCGCGCCAAATAGTCCTGGGCTGTATCGCGGCTGGTGTTGACAAAGGGGGCCACCCCAATGACGACGCGATCTCGCGATTGCGCTCCTATCCTCGTTTCATTGTTTGTGGAACTTTCGGGCCCATAGAAGGCGGTGGCTGCCACAACGACGGCAACGGCAACTGCCAGGATTGCGAAAGTCGCAAGCGACAGGCGCCATGGACTGCCCTTCGAGGGCACCGGCTGAATTCCTTCGGCGAGGGTGGCGCCAACTTCTCGTACCGGCGCGATCAAGCGATATCCGCGTTTCGGGATCGTTTCGACATAGTCGGGATCGCGCGCGTCGTCCGCCAGCGCCCGCCTGATCTTGATGATGGCAGCGGTGAGCGAATCGTCGCCGACATGGACGTCCGGCCAGATCTGATCGAGCAACTCGTCGCGACTGACCATCTCGCCACGACGAGCCATCAGATAGGCCAAGATCTCCATGGACTTCGGCTCGAGGTGCAGCGTCTCGCCGTTGCGAACGATCTCGTTCGTATCGGGCCGCACCACGCAATCGCCGACCACGAATTCCGACTTGGTGGTTTGTTCGTGTCGCTCGCCCAAGGTGCCTTCCGCCCCTTTGCACGCCCAGCGTGCCACTGCCTTCACAGCCGACAGCCGTTCGCATCATTTTCCCAGTTTTCCAGCGCGATAGCAAAAGCATCGGAAAACCGTCGGGCAAACTTCGGGACCGGGATCCCCCTCCCAGGCTAACGCCAAGGTCATCCTGCGGCACCAGGCGATGGCCTCGCACAAAGTGCTGCACGGTCCTGCAAAAACATCATGGGGGAACGACCGATGGCATTTGATGCAAGAACCTACAAATCGACGACGCGCCAGCAATGGCAGGACGCGGCGGAAGCCTGGAATGCCTGGGGTGAATTGCTGGGCGAATGGTTGGGCCCGGCCACAGAGGCAATGCTGGACATGGCCGCAATCGGCAAGGGCAGCCGAGTTCTCGATGTGGCCGCCGGCGCCGGACAGCAGTCGCTCGTCGCCGCCCGGCGGGTTGGGCCTACGGGCTATGTTCTGGCGACCGACATTTCGCCGAATATCCTTGAATACGCCGAGGAGAACGCCCGAATTGAGGGCTTGGACAACCTCCACACACTCGCTGCCGACGGCGAGGAACTCGACGTCGACGAAGACAGCTTCGACGCGGCGATTTCGCGAGTGGGGATGATCTATTTCCCCGATCAGCAGCGAGCACTGGCAAGCATCAGGCGGGCGTTGAAACCGGGCGGGCGTTTTTCCACGATTGTCTATTCGACCCCAGACAGGAACGGCTTTTTCTCGAAGCCGGTTTCGATCATCCGCGAGCACGCCAAGCTGCCGCCGCCGGCGCCCGGTCAGCCGGGACCGTTCAGCCTGGGCAGCCCCGGCGTGCTGGCCGGCGTCTTGAAACAAGCGGGCTTCCGCGACGTTGAAGAAAGGGTGATCGACGCGCCGGTCATGCTGCCGACCGCTGCTGATTGCGTACGATTCGAGAGAGAGTCCTTCGGCGCACTCCATCAGATGCTGAGCGGCCTCGACGCCAAAGCCCAGGAAGCAACCTGGGATGAGATTGCGACCGCGCTTGCCTCCTACGAGACCGCGGATGGCTTTCGCGGGCCCTGCGAGTTGGTCGTCGCTGCCGGCACGAAGTGAACCCGGCTGGCGCGCATGATCTGCAGGCACGTTTGAAACCAAAAGGAGGCGAATATGAAAATCTCTGTCGTTCAAGAACCGCCGGTCTATCTTGATCTCGAAAGAACCATGGAGCGCGCCCTCGGCCTGATTACGAAGGCGGCCGGCGACGGCGCCGGATTGGTGGTGTTCCCGGAAGCCTGGTTTCCGGGATACCCCACATTCGTCTGGCGCTTGCCGCCAGGCGCCGGGATGGGAAAGACGGACGAGATCTATGCGCGTCTTCAGGCCAATTCGATCAATCGCATCAACGGCGGGCTTGAACCGTTGCAAGAGGCCGCGCGCGAACACGGTGTCGTGCTGGTGTTGGGTTATCAGGAACTCGACAGCGGCGTGAGCGGCAGCACGCTGTTCAATAGCTGTGCGATCATCGACGCCGACGGCTCGATCGCGAATAATCACCGCAAACTGATGCCGACCAACCCTGAGCGGATGGTCTGGGGCTTTGGCGATGCTTCCGGGCTCAATGTGGTCGAGACCGCGGCTGGTCGCATCGGCGCGCTGATCTGTTGGGAAAACTATATGCCGCTCGCACGTTTCGCGCTTTACGCCCAGGACATCGATGTCCTCGTGGCGCCGACCTGGGACAGCGGCGATACCTGGCTCGCCACGATGCAGCATATTGCGCGGGAGGGCGGCTGCTGGGTCGTCAGCTGCGCGACATCGCTCGAAGTGTCGGATATTCCGGCCGACGTTCCGTACTATGACGAGCTGTTCCCGAACAAGGATGAATGGATCAACCCGGGTGACGCAGTGGTCTACAAACCGTTCGGCGGCGTGCTCGCCGGACCGATGCGACGTGAAAAGGGCCTTCTAACCGCTGAAATCGACCCGGGCGCCGCCCGCGCTTCGCGGCGAAAATTCGACGTGAGCGGGCATTATGCCCGGCCAGATATCTTTACCCTGACCGTCGATCGCAGGCCGCAATCGCCGGTCTCTTTCAAAGACTGACTGTCTATGAGCAGCCCACATTGGTGGTCCGTGTAGTTTAGAACTGGCGGTTTTACAGGCACCGCCTGCGAAGCCGCTGCTCAAGGATCGCGGTAGGGACGCTCATTGCTGAGCGCCCCCCGCACAGATCCGTGCTTGCGGCATTCCCGCACACGGCTCCTACCTCGGGTGGTTGACGGCAAAGCGCGCTTCTGGCCACGGATGGAGAATCCGGGGCTTCGGGAGCCATTGGTCGCCAATCCTCTGCATCGCTTCCCACAAGAGGCCCGCCTTTTGGCTGCGTCTGCGGAGTGTCCGGAGCCACAGCCGGAGGACATGCGCTCTGAAGGCACCCCGCGCCGCGACTTGTCGATAATGGGCTTGCGCTCGAAAGCCGCTGTTTTGATAGAAGTTTAATGTCATACATTCGTGCAATAGCCTTCCACATAAGGCTCGAATGCTGTATAGTTTTACTACTGAATGGATAATTTTAAGGAAGCTGTTTGCCGCAGAATCGACCCACAGGACCGGGGGCCTTTGCGGAGCTTTTTGCGAAGCTCTCGGGGGATGGTGAGTCTTCTTCCGAGTTTGCGGAAATGTTGCGTGATGTATTTTTGAGAGTTTGCCACACGTTGCAGGTGTCTGATCCAGTTGATCCCTTGGCCGTTGAAATAACTCGCACGGTAATTGCCCTCGCCGCTGAAGGCGAAAGCGATCCAGACGAACTTTACAAGCGCACTCTGAATGAATTTAGTTCCAGCTGACTAATTGCTGCGGCGGCGCTTATCGAACACGAACAACCTGATCGCCGAAGACAAATTGCTGTGCGTGCGCCCAGAATCGATTTCGTCAATCAACTCTGACAAATGGACTTTACGTTCGCGCGCAATCGCCCGAAGTTCATTCCAGAAGACGTCTTCGAGGCTGATGCTGGTCTTGTGATGGCCGACCACAATCGAGCGTTTTATGACTCGAGACTTGCCGCGAGCGTCGTTGAGATTGTCGTCGGTCGTTTTGAGCGGATTGTCATCATCACGATGGGTAGACATGGCACTCCCAACGGTGTTTTCGCCCGCGACTGTATCCTATGGTGGTAATTTCACACGCGCAACCTGCGTGATCTTCTTTCCGTATTGCTTGTTTAAGATTGAAGATCGCGTAACGCCTTGAAATAATTCAGGTAACGCGCGCGCGTAAGGCCCTTCCCCGCGCGGCCATATGAGAGGCCGGCAGATTGCGGTACTTCAATGACCGCGCAAGATCGTTG
Organism: uncultured Pseudomonadota bacterium; assembly: GCA_963829785.1. Taxonomy (GTDB): domain Bacteria; phylum Pseudomonadota; class Alphaproteobacteria; order Rhizobiales; family Xanthobacteraceae; genus Pseudolabrys. The sequence goes on from CAWHJZ010000049.1 coordinate 3,966, forward strand.
CTGGGTCTTCCGCTTTGGCGCGTATGGCAGACTCAAGGCGGCCATCGCCGCTATGTCGGTGATGTGCCCCCTGTCAACTGCCCTCTACGGCGCTTCGTTGCCGTTTCCGCGGCAATTCTGTAAAATTAAAATTCGTTTTGGAGGTCAGATTGTGGCTGGATTGAGTAAGGGCAATTTCAGCCCAGTGGACGCCGCGCGAGCGACCCCAAATTTCGAATGCCAATTGCTCAACGCCTTGGGCGATGCGGTCATCGCCACTGACCTCAATGGTAGCATAGTTTTTTGGAACCTCGCCGCGGAACGCCTCTATGGGTGGCGTGCGAGCGATGTTGAGGGTCGCAATATCCTTGATGTCACCCCAAGTTCTCAATCCCGTGCGGCGGCCAGAAGCGGACACGACGGCGCGTCGGCCAGACCTCCGATCTTCGCCAGTGAGAAAGCATATAGCGGAGAGCGTGGCACTTCGGTTTAGGGCCTATGCTGGCCTCACCAGGTTTTCCTGATCGTCCCGGAGCCGGAATAGATAGAGGTGGTGCTGGAAAACTCACCATCGAATTTGGCGACCACCGACCAGCCGTTCGTCAGCTTATATTCCGCGCCGGCGGTCACCAGCGCACCATCCGCAGCAGGTGTGGCGCCGTTCACGATGAAATTGGAGTCCGGCAGCGTTTGGAAGTTGGCGCTCGCACGCGTGCTGTCACCGAAATCATGCACCCAAGCCGCGCGCGAATATAAAGTGAGGGTCTCGCCTCGATCGAGCCGATAGCTGTTGTCGAACCGCGCCCCCAATTCGGTGCGCGTCGTCGTCTCGGTCTGCGAGGCATAGTTCAAGGCAAATTGCGATGACCCGGAGTTCACGCTCTCACTGTAGGCTGGCAGCACGATGGATTGCACTTGCACCGCCCCGTAGGGCGTGACGGCAAGCCATGGCGTCGCATAGCGATAACCGCCTTCAAAGCGCCCGCTGAAAACGTTGGCCCGGAAGTTCGCCGCCAGCACGTCGCTACCCGCGATCGTTACGGTTCGGTCAGTGGTCACATCATGGAAGGAATAAGCGAGGGCACCGGCGAGATAGACCGCGCCCAAGCGGGTCTTGCCATACACCCCGGCCTGGAACATGTCGGAGCGTCCACTCCCCGAGGCCTGGTCGAGGCTCCAATGGGTGCCGCCGCCGGCGAGCGCGAAGCCGACGAGCGTGTCCGGTGTCACGCGATAATCGAGACCGCTGGCGAAGGCGTAAGCTTGACTGGTGGTGCTGTGCGAGCCGGTCGCGCCGTCGCCACTGATCGTGCCGCTGCCACCATAAGCCGATCCCCAGATACCGTAGCGAGAGTCGAATGACGAGGATCGCTTCCGATCAAACGCGGCGAATGGTTTCGCCGCAGCCGGCCGCGCCTCGTCGGCATAGCCAATCGAACCGAATCCGCCGGTTGCAAAGCGTCCGTCGAATGAAGGATTGAGCATCACATTGAGGAACGCCGTGCCGGCCTGGAAGGCGACCGGCGCAAAGCTTGCTCCGACCTCGCCCGAAATCTGTGTCAGCCCGTCGGGTGTCAGTGCGCCAAAGACGATCGGGATTCTGCCATTGACGTCGAATGAATTGATCAGCGCGTTGGCGACATTCCGCTGATTGTCGTTGAGGATTACGGCTGCGGCGCTTTCGGACGTAGTGGTTCCCGACAGGGGCGTTGTGAAGCTCAATTCGAAATTCAAGTACGCGTGGGTGGCGTCATAGGTCAGGCTATCCTTAAAGTTGGCTGGTAGATTCGTGTTGACGACCGAACCGAATGTGCCGCTCACGCTGCCGGCATTGAGGATCGTGTAGCGCTTTGCCACATAATCACCCGCAGCATAAATTGCGTTGACGGTTGCGCCGCCAAGCGTTGCCGTGCCGGATACATTAACAAACGAGGACGTGGTCGGATTGAGGTTGACGGCATAGAAACTTCCCGATGCGAAACCAAGATTGCCGGTCACGGTCATCGACGAGTCCGGGAGTGCCGGAACCCGGCTGGAATGTACCGCCGCTCGCGACCCCGGTATTGCCGACCGTTCCGGTGCCAAACAGAAGGGCGCCGCTATTGACCGTGGTCAATGACGAGGTCGCGATAGAGCCAAGCACTTGCAACGTGCCGCCATTGATCGTGGTTGCACCGCTATAGGCGTTGGTGCCGGCCAACGTCAGCGCGCCGGTCCCGGCCTTGGTGAGCGCGGTTGTATGCGCGCCGTCCTGAATCACGCCCGAGAAGGTGGTCGAGGTGTTGTCGCTGCCAACGGTCAGCGTGGCAACAACACTGTCGGCGTTGGTTACCGTGCCGCCAGCGCCGGACACATCCGACAGTGAGCCGATGGAGACATTGTTGCCGTTGATATCGAGCGTAGCGCCTGTCGCCACGCTCACCCGGCCAGTGCCGAAAGCCGTGGTCGAGCCGGCGGCCAACGTGCCGGTATTCACGATGGTGCCGCCGCTATAGGTATTGGCGCCAGAAAGGATCAGCGTGCCGGTGCCGGTCTTCTCCACCACGCCGGCATTGGCTCCAGGCGCGGTGTCGGAGATCAGGCCGGAAATAGTGTCGGTATTGCCGGTATCGACGAAAAATGTCGGGTCGCCAGTCAGCCCGAAATTGTTGCTGATCGTGTGATTGCCGGAGAAGGCTAACGTGGTCCCTGCCGCCATGGTCACGTCGCCCGTGCCGAGCGCACTGTTATTGCCAACGGTGAGCGTGCCGGCATTGATGGTGGTGCCGCCGCTATAGGTGTTGGTGCCGGTTAGAGTCTGCGCGCCGGCCGAGAGCGTCAGCGCGCCATTGGTGCCGTTGATGACGCCGTTGTAGGTGGTCGACGCATTTGACAACGTCAACGTCTTGGCGCCGAGCGCCACGCTGCTGCCGGCGACACCGGACAATGTCGTGATGCTGGCGCCGCTGGTCGTGCCGGAAATGTCGAAAATGCCGGCAGCGTTGGCGACATTGACGCCGCTCGAATTGGCGACGCTGCCGCCACCGGTCAGCGCCAGCGTGCCGCCATTGATGGTTGTCGCGCCGGTATAGGTGTTGATACCGGTCAGTGTCTGCGTGCCGGCCGACAGCGTCAGCGCACCATTGGTGCCGCTGATGACGCCGCCGTAGGTGGTTGACGCGTTCGACAACGTCAACGTCTTGGCGCCGAGCGTCACGCTGCTGCCGGCGACACCGGACAAGGTCGTGATGCTGGCGCCGCTGGTCGTGCCGGAGATGTCAAAAGTGCCGGCAGCGTTGGCGACATTGACGCCGCTCGAATTGGCGATACTGCCGCCACCGGTCAGCGCCAGCGTGCCGCCATTGATCGTGGTCGCGCCGGTATAGGTGTTGATGCCGGTCAGCGTCTGCGTGCCGGTGCCTTCTTTGGTCAGGGCCGTCTGGCCGGCCCCATCTTCGATCACGCCTGTGAAGACCGTGCTGGTGGCATCACCGGTCGTCAGCGTGACGCTCGCGGCAACGCTGTTGGTCACGGTGCCGCTGCCGGCGAGCGAGCCGATCGTCTGGTCGAAACCGCCGAGATCGAGAATTCCAGGCGTGTTGACCGTAATTGCGCTCGTGGATCCGAAGACATTCGTGGCGGCACCCGCCTTCAATGTCCCGGTCGAAATCAGCCAAGGCGTCGTTTGGCCCGGCGTTCCAGTGAGCGTCCACTGACTCACACCGGTCTTATTGAAGACGGTGAAGTTCTGATACTGGGCGCCGATCAGCGTCGTATCAAAGGAGCTATTGGTCGCGCCGCCGAGCGCGAAGGTGTCGCCGGTGACCGCGACGACGTTGCCAGTAATCGTCGAACCGCTTTGTATTTCCAGACTATTGCCGCCGCCGGTGAAGGTGATCGCGTTGGCGCCGCCGCCGCCGGCAATCGTGCCGCTATTGATGATCGTAAGCCCGCTTCCGACGACGCCGATGCCACCAGCACCGGCAGAGCCGGCGGTGCCGTTGGCTATGGTGCCGGCTCCGAACGCCCCAGCGGCGCCGCCCGCGCCGCCTTGAATTCGTGCCGCTGTTGGTCAGAGAGGCGCCGGACGTGGAGAAAAAGACACCCGTACCGCCATCGCCGCCAGCGCCGCCACTGCCCCCGGTGCCAGTGGTTGCGCCGCCGGCACCGCCCGCACCACCCGTACCGCCCTGAATGAGAACGGTGTTCGTGTTGACCGTTGCTCCCGTGACGGTGGCGCCGAAGCCACCAGAGCCACCACCACCACCGCCGCCGCCATTGCCTGTGCCGGACGAAGCACCGCCAGCACCACCAGCTCCGCCAATGGCGCCAGTCAAAGCGCCGCCGGGAAGACTCGCAGCACTGTTGCCACTGGCGCCACCGCCGCCGCCGCCGCCTCCGCCGCCGCCGAGATTGACGGCACCGACCGCGCCAGCAGTACCGACCGCACCAGCTGCGCCGCCCGCACCACCTAAACCGCCGCCGCCGTTTCCACCGGTGCCGCCGGTCCCGTCGGCACTCCCGCCGCCGCCACCGCCGCCGCCATTAGCGCCAACGCCCGCGCTTCCGTCGCCGCCGGTTCCAACTGCACCGGTTCCGCCAGCACCGGCGGCGATCCCGATGCCGCCAGCACCGCCGGCGCCGCCATCCGCGAATGAGGAGACCGAAGGCAACACAAATGCCGTCACGAAAAGGGCCGTGACCGCAACATTCGCGAGCGCAGTACAGATTAAAAACTTCGCACGACACCTCTTGACGACGGACTTCGACGGTCGCCGTTAAATCCAGCCACCGGTCATGGCGGAGAACATTGTTGGTCGCGGTGAAATCGATTTGGTTCGGACCTAAACACCCGCGCAACTGCTTGCACATGCACGGCGCACCTGTTCCTCCTGCCGCGCTTTAGTGCGAGCACTGCCGAAACCGGATACATTTTGCTGCCAAACTCAAACGCAAGCGCAAGCGCCGATCGCATCGCTGTGGCAGCTTATCGGCCTAATGCACGCCGACGGTGGTACTAAGATCGTTTGCTAAAATCGTGCGCCCCGATTTGCCGGGCGTCTTATGTTCAAAATTGAACACTTACAAGAACTGGCGATCTTCGCGCTACATGCGTTGGTATTATTGCGTTTGATCTCGAACGATTTGAAAGCACGCGTACGAACACACCGCAGATTAATAAGCTGGCCGCGCCGGGCGACCGACTGGGTGACTATTGCCAGACGATTCTCGGACCAATGTCCGCGACGGCCAAAAGCGGAATCAATTAGTCTGTAAGGCAAGCTGTGCCTTTAGCTTGAGCAGCGAGGCGTAGCGGTGTGTCGTTCAGCCAGTTGCAGCCGTCCTTCTCAATCCGACGCCGCTCTGAGCGTTTAACTACTGGCGCCGAGCCCGACTCGGCCCTCGATGAACTCACAGCTAGACGCGGCCACATTGGTACCGCCATCGCTGAGGGCATCCCCAAGCATACTCGGTTCTATTTTCTACTCTGCCCGCCCTTGCGAAGGCGGACGCCCACGCCGCCGCCGTTTTCGTCGATGAATTCGACGCCGGCAGCCTCCAGGGCCCTGCGAACCGAAGCTTCATTCGCCGCCGTCATTGGCGTTGGCCCGTCAACCACCTCGGCTCGTCTTATCGTTGCCAAACCTAAGCTGGCTTCCCGCGCCAGATCGGCAGCGCTCCAGCGTATGAGCGCACGCGCCGCCCGAATTTGAGCACCCGTCAACCTTCCAAATAAATCAATTGACTTTTTTTGACTCATATGATCTCTTAACGATCATCTGATCGCATATCGAATCGACGAACATTCGGAGAATACAATGAAGAAGGCATAGCCGAAACTGAGCCCCGAAGGTCCCGCGCCACCCACAATCGTCTCGAATGCTCGCCTCACCGCGCCGGCGACGAAAGAGCGCTGCTCCGCTCGTTCCCGTGTGCAGAACCCTTCGAGCCACTGAACATCTGTTCGGAGTTATCCCATGAACCTCGAATTCTCCGCTATCCACTATCGCGCGGTCCGAGACCGCATCCGGGCCCAGGACCCGGAAATCGACGAGCAGACCCTCGCCGATACCGTCGAGGGGCTGACCGACCTGCATGAGATTCTTGAGGCCATCCTCCGGGCCGCCCTGGAGGATGAGGCCCTGGCCACAGGCCTGAAAGGCCGCATCGCAGAAATGGAAAGCCGCCTGGAGCGGCTCAAGGACCGGGCCTCCAAGCGGCGCCAGATCGCCAAAGATGTGATGGTCGAGCTTGATCTGAAGAAGCTCACAGCCCCCGACTTCACCGCCTCGATCCGGGCCGGGATGCCCGCGCTGGTGGTGATCGACGAGGCGGCCATCCCCAGCATCTTCTGGGAGCCGCAGGACCCCAAGCTCAATCGGAAAGGCTTGGCAGCCGAGCTCAAGCAGGGGAGCGAGGTCGAGGGGGCTGCCCTCTCCAACCCCGAGCCTGTTCTGAGTGTGAGGACGCGGTGATGGGATTCTCAGCCAAACAGGTCCAGGCCCTGCGCCGAGCACTCGATCACCGCTATGTGCGGACCCGGGAAGCGAATGGACGGGAGCTCAGCTACATCGAGGGCTGGTACGTCGTGTCCGAAGCCAACCGTATCTTCGGTTTCGATGGCTGGAACCGGGAAAGCGTGGAAACCCGCTGTGTGCTTGCCCGAGAGAACCGCGGGACATTCCTGGCCGTCTATACAGCCAAGGTTCGAAGTCACCGTACAGGCACGTGAGGCGACGATCGTCCGCGAAGGTCACGGCACTGGAGAAGGCCGTGGCACCTCACCAGGCGAGGTCCACGACATGGCCCTCAAGGCCGCCGAGACGGATGCCACCAAGCGAGCCTTGGCGACCTTCGGTAGCCCCTTTGGGCTTGACCTCTATGGAAACGGAAGGGCCTCCTCTCGGAGGCCCCTGCCCTCAACGCCCAATGCCGAACCTGCGGAAATACCGCTCGGCTTTCATCCCGATGACACAACCCCTATCCCACGGCCCTCACGCTATTACGGCCGCCGCGAAGGACCTCCAGTCGATGAACGCCTTCGGCGCGAGCGCCGCAAAGCCGAAAGCGAAGCGGCACCGCCGCTTGCGCCCGCGACGCCGAACACCTCTGCGCGGATCGACAAGAGCCAACTCCACATCGCCGAGCCCAAGCGGATCCGCGACAAAGAGCACTTGAAGTTCGTCGCATCGCAGCCCTGTCTCCTATGCGGACGCCAACCCTGCGACGCTCATCATCTGCGGTTTGCTCAACCCAGAGCGATCGGAATGAAGGTCAGCGACGAGTTTACCGTCCCGCTATGCCGCACCCATCACCGGCAACTTCACGAAGCTGGCAATGAAGTCGCGTGGTGGGAGGACCTCGACATCAATGCCCTGGAAATCGCCAAAGGGCTTTGGGAAGAGAGCCGTAGCAAGCAAACGACAGAATTCCAAATAGGCGTTACTGAGGGCGTCAAAACAACAACGCCCAAGTAGCAGCGCTTGCATCTCGCCAGGAGAACAAACCGACTCAATATGTCCCCAATTACAATTCTAAGATCGCCCTGTTCGGCGCACGCCAGGCAGCCAAAAAACGCGGCACTTGCGGTATGCCCCGTTGAACAAGCAGGCTGGCCGCCGCCAATTAATCCTAATTTTCTCAGATCTTGCTTCTTGAGCGGCCTAAGAGCATCTCATTTGCGCTGGCGCCTGTGCCGCCAGCCATGTCATCGGTACCCTCTATTCCGAAGCTTTCGTTTGCCTTTGAATAATGGCACCCCATGATCAGGTCGATTCTTGCAATCTCTGCGATCATTCTTTCGTCTGCATCCGCTCACGCCGTCACCGGCCAGGCGCCGCCGGCCGCGTTGTGGGCGGCACGGCCGATCGTGATGATTGTCGATCCGGACGGGGATCTCTGTACCGGCACCGCGCTCGCGCACGACCTGGTGCTCACCGCCGCCCATTGCGTGATGGGCTCCAAGCGCTACGCCGTGAAGGAATTCCAGACCGGCCATTCGGTTGCCGTGCAGGCCATCGCGCGCCACCCGCGTTTCAATGCGCGGGCCTATGCCGAAAGCCGCGCCACCGCCGACTTGGCCTTGATCAAACTCAGCCGCCCCCTGCCCGCGGTCGTCGTGCCAGCCGCGCTCGGCGCCGCCCGCCGCGTCAAGGTCGGCGAGACGCTGACCATCGCCGGTTTCGGCACCACCGCCGATTTCACCGACCGCGGCCTCGGCGTACCGCGCATGGCGACGCTCACCGTCACCGGCAGGCCCGGCTCGCTGCAGATCCGCCTGGTCGACGACAAGACGCGTAACGCCCGCCGCGGCCTCGGCGCCTGCACAGGCGATTCCGGCGGCCCTGCTTTTGACGGTCTCGGACCGCTGGTCATTGGCGTCGTGAGCTGGACCACCGGCCCCGGTAATACCGAAGGCTGCGGCGGCCTCACCGGCCTGACGCCACTCGTCGGCTATCGCGCATGGATCGTCGACACCGCGCGCAAGTTCGGCCACCGGCTCTAAGGTTCAATCCATTCGGCAATACCCGTTCGTCCCCGCGAAAGCGGGGACCCAGGGCTCCAAATAAAGGTCGCTGATGTTCGCACCTGGATTCCCGGTTGCGTTGGAATGAACAGGAAGGGGCTGTCCTCAACTCAAACGGACCCCACTCTAAGACGCAGTCGCCCATCCTGCCTGTAGAACACCCTGGTTGTCCGCTCCGCCCCGCCCCGCTAGGCTTTGATCCAACGGGGGACGAGACCATGCGGCGTGGGGCCGCTACCGGGCTCACATTGTTATATGTCTCTGGCTTCTGCGCCGCCGGCCTGCTGGCCGCGGCGCCGGCCGGCGCCGTGGTGCTCGGCAGCTTGTCCTCGCTCGACCATTTCACCGTCCGCATTGTCGGGCGCGATCATTGCAGCGGCGTCGTCATCGCCCGCCGCGCGGTCGCCACCGCCAGCCATTGCGCGCGCTACGGCGCCCGCGTCATCACCGGCAACGGCAGCGTGCGTGTCGTCGGTTCGAGCCGCAGCGTCCAGCTCGATGACGGCCGCCGCGCTCACGCCTCCGGCGATGCGGTGTTCCTGCGGCTGGCCAAGCCGCTGCCCCCGGGCGTCAGCGCGGCGCCGATCGGCCGCGGCGGCGGCGACAGTTTCACCATTGCCGGCTACGGCACCACCGACGAAAGCGCCAAAGGCGCCTTCGGATCCCTGCACGAAGCGCGCCTGGTGCGTGCCCGGGGACGCTCCCTCGTCGATCCCAACCGTTCCGGCACCATCGGCGCCAGCGCCTGCTTCGGCGATTCCGGCGGCCCGGTGCTGCGCGGCGGCGCGCTGGTCGGCGTCGTCACCCGCGCCAACTATCCGCATAAGCGCATCGCCTGCGGCTACTACACCCGCTGGGCGCCGATCCGCGTCTCCGGCCGTGCCCGTGAGGCCGTTGCGTCGATCGACGGCGGCGCGCCCGTTCATGCCCGCCGCCACGCGCGCGTCCACCGCCGTCACGTCAAACGCCGCCGCGCTCACCGCCGCACCCGTCACGCGCGGCGCTCGCGCAAGCACGAAGCCAAGACGGAAACGTTCGATTGGTTCGGCGGGTCGAGCGCGGAGAATTAACGCGCGTGACGGCAGCGGCGGCGAGCCACTTCAGACGCAACAGGCCGGATTTGACCGCGCGCAGTGCGATCACCCGGCGGATGTCGGGATCGGCGGACAGCATCGGTCAGACCATCCGCCCGTCGCGCACTGCCATGCGCGCGCACGCGCGCTCCCGCCAGCAGCGGGAAGGTGACGATGGAGATTTCCCACAAGTCGACCGCCAACAGGCTGCGCACCCGCGTCTTCGGATCGATGCGGCCGCGCACGGTGCGAAAGCCGATCGACAGCCCGTCGATGGCGCCCGCTTTCAACAAAGAGAGCAGCTCGCACGCCCGCGCGACCTCCGGGATCAGCCGAACGCGCGCATAAAGCCCGCGCACGTCCTCGCGCAGTTCCAGCCAGACGCCGACCGGCTAGGCCGGGTCGTGCTGGAACAGCATGGGGATGCGGTGAACGCCGCGCAGGCGCAGCGTCTCGGAAAAAGCGCCGCGCATCACCTTGTCGCGCGCCTGGCCGATCTCGCCGAACAGGCTTGCGTAGCCTTCCACCGTGCCGTCGGCGTCGATGGTGGCGCGCGGCGCGAACACGGTCGCCACGGTCGGTTCGGTCTGGGATGCGAGCATGATGTTTGACGCCGACATGCGTGTCCCGGCCGCGGCGCAGCATGAAATGCTGCGTCGCCGACCCGGGACCCCGGTTCATTGAAGAAAGTGAAGTTGGGTCCCGGATCAGCGGCGCGCCGCTTGCGCGCTGCACTGCATCCGGGACACGAAACGCCTACCGCTTCCCGCGCCGCCCCTTTGCCTTCCCCGCCTTGGTCGCGTGCGGCGGGTTCTTGCGCCGCGTGGCGCGGTCGAGGTGGTTCAGGAATTCGCGGAACACCTCGAGGTGGTCGCGGCGGTGCTTGGTCTCTTGATTGCTTCCTTGCCGAAGCGAGCGCAGCACGGTGTGAAGCGTGTCCATCAGAGCCCTCCGGATGATCGGAACGTGTCGTTGAAGCGCGCGAGCTCGCGCACGAAGTCGTCGAAGCGGCGGCTGGCGGCGGCGAGCTCCTTGAGTGCAAACCAGGCGAGCGCGCTCGCCGACGTCGCCCACAGGAACAGCGCCAGGTGCGCGAGATCGCCGCGCCCCGCGAAGGTCTGGGCCAGATCGTTCATCGGTGACTTGCAGGTTGGCCCGCGCGGAACTAAGTAGCGGGAGTGGGCGATGCCTTTTCGCATGGAGACAACGATGCGATTTTTATGCGCCGCCTTCCTTCTCCTCGCGGGTGTCGGCACGGCGGCAGCCAATATCCGCATCAACACATCGCAGTACGCCAACGGCACGCTGACGATTGCCGGCCAGACCGAGCCGCACAAAACGGTCGAGCTCGACGGCAAATACAAGACCAAAAGCAACGCCGACGGTGATTTCAAGTTCACCGAACATGAAAAGCCGTTCACCTGCATGAGCGACATCCGCTCGGGCGGCAGCACCTATTCCGCCGTCATCGCCGGCTGCCTCGATCCCAGCTTCGACGGCAACGCGGTGTCGATCGACACGCCGCGGCCCGTCGGATCGCCGGCTCCGCCGGTGCCGGTGAAGAAGGCCGCAACCAAGCCGACGCACTAAGGCCCCAACACATCCCCGCGCGCCGCGGCCGGCCGTCAAAAAAAGATCGAAAAAATTAGAGACCGGCGCGGCCCACGCCCCGCGTCAGGTTCTGCGCGGCGGCCGCATGTCGAAGCCGATTTCGAACACGCTTTTGCCGTCCAGGTCCGCCACCGTCATGGTCCAACCCGAGAGATCCTGGATGTGGGGATCGCACATGGCGCCCTTGAGCTCGCGCACCTGCGCGACCGCGTACTGGCGCGCTGCCGCCAGGCCGTGCAGTTCCTGACCGACATCGTCGCTGAACAGGCGCGTGCCGTCGGAAAAATGGAAAAAATAACGGGGCACCTACCTGTTCTCCAAATCCCGATCGCCCGCTCATGACAGCGTTCAAAGCGTCAGCGGCCGCAGCTCAAAGACCGCCAGCCAGGCGATGCGCGCGAAGCGACGATCCCCCGACGGCACAGTTGTCGACGACAATCTTGAGCAGAAAATGACAGCGACGCGTACAACAAAATGCGGGTCCACAGGTAGAAGTTCGCAACCCAGAATCGCCAGCCAATTTGACGGTAATTGCGCTGCGCGATGTTGGCGCGTCTGAAATGGCCTGCAAACACAATGCGGTCTGTGATGCCTTGCGACGTTAGTATGAGCCTTGTCCGCGCTTTTCGTCGGCTAAATCACAAATCAAAATTGTTCTTATTGCGACTCGATCTTCGCCTTAATTGTGGGCGCCACCGTTGTCGAACCGCGCCCGCGCCTGCTGGATCACCGCACGGTTTCGCCGCGCCCACAGGCCCAGTTCGCTCACCGGCTCGAGCAGCGAGCGGCCGAGGTCGGTCAATTCGTAATCCACCCGCGGCGGAATGGTCGGAAACACCGTGCGCGTCACCAACCCGTCGCGCTCCAGCCCGCGCAACGTCAGCGTCAGCATGCGCTGGGAAATCGAGCCCAGCGCCTTGCGCAATTCGTTGAAGCGCTTGGGGCCGTCGCCGAGCGTCGAGACCACCAGCACGGTCCACTTGTCGCCGACGCGCGACAGCACCTCGCTCACCGCCCGGCAGTCTTCGGCCACATGCAGGTTACCCGGTATCTCGCCTGTGCCTTCTTGCGCGTTTCGTTTGGTCATCTATCTAGCCTTGGTATCAAATCGTAACCGCTAATCACACAAATAGAGGCTCCCATGGCAAAGCACAAGCTCGGCATCATCGTCGGATCGAACCGCCGCGAATCCATCAATCGCAAGCTGGCTCAGGCGCTTGGCCGGCTGGGGGCCGGCGCCTTCGAGGCCAGCTTCGTCCAGATCGACGACCTGCCCATGTACAACCAGGACCAGGAACAGCCGGTCCCGGCCCCGGTCGCCCGCTTCAAGGCCGAGGTCGAGGGCGCCGACGCCCTGCTCTTCGTCACCCCCGAGCACAGCCGCTCGATTCCCGCCGTGCTCAAGAACGCCATCGACTGGGGCGCGCGGCCCTGGGGCAAGTCGTCCTGGCCGGGCAAGCCGGCGGCCATCATCGGCACCTCCGCGCGGCGCCATCTCCACCGCCGTGGTGCAGCAGCACCTGCGCGCGGTGCTCGGCAATCTGGGCCTGCACGTCGCTCGGCGGCGAAGCCTATATTCAGTTCAAGCCCGAGCTGATCGACGCGCAAGGGAACGTGACCGACGACAGCGTGCGCACGTTCCTCAAGACCTTCATCGACAAGTTCGCCGGCTTTGCCGGCCGCTTCGCGCGCCAAGCCGCCGAAGCCGCTTAAACGAAAGGCAACGTCATGTCCATCCGACCCGTCAAAAGCGTCGTGCAGTCGAAGCCCACCATGGAAGGCGCCGGCGTCAAGCTGCGCCGCGCCTTCGGCTTCGGCGACACGGCCGAGACCGATCCGTTCCTGCTGCTCGACGATTTCCGCAACGACCGCCCGCAGGATTATCTCGCCGGCTTCCCCTGGCATCCGCACCGCGGCATCGAGACCATCACCTACGTGCTCAACGGCACCGTCGAGCACGGCGACAGCCTGGGCAACCGCGGCTCGCTCGGCTCCGGCGACGTGCAATGGATGACCGCCGGCCGCGGCATCATGCATCAGGAGATGCCGCAGGGCGACGCGCAAGGGCCGCATGCACGGCTTCCAGCTCTGGGCCAACCTGCCGTCGTCGCTGAAGATGACGGCGCCGCGCTACCAGGACGTCGAAGCCGCCGCCATTCCGGAAATCGTCGACGACGACGGCACCCGCGTGCGCGTGGTGTGCGGCGAGTTCTGGGGCAAGCGCGGCCCGGTCGACGGCGTCGCCGCCGATCCGCGCTATCTCGACGTGTTCGTGCCGGCGGGACAGCGCAAGACGTTGAAGGTCGAGGTCGAGCGTCACGCCTTCGCCTACGTGTTCGAGGGCGACGGCCGCTTCGCCTATGCCTCGAAGCCGTTCGGCGTGCTGACCGAGAAGCAGGTCGACGGCGAGGAGATCCTGTTCCGCGAGCCGGTCGGCGACCGCTCGCTGGTGCTGTTCGACAGCGGCGACGAGGTCACGGTGCAGGCCGGCGAGCAAGGCATCCGCTTCCTGCTGGTGTCGGGCAAGCCGATCCAGGAGCCGGTCGCCTGGTACGGCCCGATCGTGATGAACACGCAGGCCGAGCTGCAGCAGGCCGTCAGCGAACTGCGCGCCGGCACTTTCATTCGCCACTGAAAAAGCGCGCGGCGGCCTACCCGGCCGCCGCCGCCGGCACTTCATCCAGTTCCAGCTTGCCGTCGCGCAGGTGGTAGATGTGGTCGAAGCGGTCGAGGATCATCTCGTCGTGGGTCACCACGATGATGGCCGCATCCTGATCGGCCGCGACCTTGCGCAACAGATCCATGACGATGCGGCCGCGCTCGGAATCGAGCGGCGCGGTCGGCTCGTCGGCGAGGATGATGCGCGGATGGTTGGCGAGCGCCCGCGCGATCGACACGCGCTGCGCCTCGCCGCCCGACAATTGCGCCGGCATGGCGTGCTTGCGGTGGCCGACATCGAGATAGTCGAGCAGTTCCACCGCCCGCGCATGCGCCGCCTTGGCGCTGAAGCCGGCCAAATGCAGCACCATGGCGACGTTGTCGGTGGCGTTGAGGAAGGGCAGCAGGTTGGCGTGCTGGAAGATGAAGCCGACCTTCTCCAGCCGCAGCCGGCGCAGATCGGCGCGCAGCCAATGCTCGTCATAGACCGTCTCGGCATCGAGCGTGAGGCGGCCGCCGGTCGGCGTCATGATGCAGGCGATGCAATTGAGCAGCGTGGTCTTGCCGGAGCCGCTCGGCCCCATCAGCCCGACGACCTGACCGGGAAAAACGTCGAGGTCGATGTCGATCAGCGCGTTGACCCGCGCGCTGCCGGTGCCGAAGCACTTGGACACGTGCTCGACCTTCACCACCGCTTCTTTGCGCTGATTGTCCATGGCGCTAACCCGTCGACGCCAGCGCTTCGGCCGGGTCCACTTTCAGCGCCAGGCGGATGCCGAGCGTGCTCGCCGCCAGACACACCACCACGGTGATGACGAACACGACGCCGACGCTCGTCGGATCGATCACCAGCCGGCGCGGAAAATACGGCTGGAACACGACGACCAGCATCAGCCCCATGAAGTAGCTGAAGATTCCCATCGACAGCGCCTGCTGCACGATCATGCCGATGATGGTGCGGTCGGGCGCGCCGATGAACTTGAGCGTGGCGATGGAGCGCACCTTGTCCATGGTCAGCGTATAGACGATGAGCGCGATGATCACCGCCGACACGATCACCAAGCAGCACCATGATCATGAGCTGCTGCTTGCGCGCCTTCTCGATCACCACGCGGGTGAGCAGGTTCTCCTGCTGCGCCTCGGTCAGCGCGGAAAGATGTTTCCAGCGCGACAGCGCGGCGGCGACCTCGTCGATCTGCACATAGGGCGACACCCGCGCGATCACCGCGTTGATCTGGTCGTTGCTTTGGCCTGCCCCGCCGCGCGCGGCCTCGCGCCGCACCGCCGGCGGCGCCAGCTCGAACTGCAAGGCCTGCGCGTCGCGTAGCGTGATATAGGCGACCGGATCGCCCGACGATGTCACCTGATCCTTCATCAACCCGACCACGGTGAACTTGTGCCCACGCGTGCCGAGCGTCAATTCCTGGCCGAGCTTCAGCCCGGCGCGGCGGTCGACCACCATTTCGTAATGGCTGCGCAGAATGCCACGCCCCGCCGCGATCATGGGCGGGCCGCCCGGCCGTCCCAGCTGGTAGCCCACCAGGAACAGGCGTTTCGTCTGACCGTTCACATTGGCCTGGATCGACTGATAGGTCAGCGACCCGGCGCGCTCGATGCCATAGACCCGGCTGACCAGTTCGCGGGTGTCGCCGGGAATGCGCGATGATTCCGCGAACGGCCCCAACGTATTCGCTTCCACCACCCACAGGTCGGCATGGGCCGCACGGACCTGCCGCAGCGCATCGTCGATCAAGCCGCCGTAGACGCCCGTGATCATGATCACGATGCCAAGCAGTAGACTTAAGCCAAAATTGGTCAGCACGAAGCGCAGCAGGTTGTGCTTGATGTCGCGGTAAGCGAGGTTCATCGCTATTTCCCGCCGCTCGTCTTGCTGTCGATCTTCTTGGTTTCAATCTTGGCGGCGCGCCCCACCCGCATGCCCCGGCCGAATTGCGTGACCACTTTGGCGCCGGCCGGCACGCCACCGGTGATTTCATAACGGCCGTCGAGCAGGCGGTGGCCAAGCGTCACCGCATGCTGCTGCAGATAACCGTCTTCGACCGTCCACACCGTGCCGCTGTTCTTGGCAAGCCCGATGATCGCCGCTTCCGGCACCAGCAGCGCCTGCGGCAAATGCACGGTGGTGATATAGACTTCCGCTTGCTCGCCGAGGCCGGCAAAAGCCGGGATCTTGTCGAACGCCACCTCGATGCGCCGCTCCTCGTTGACGCGGTCGCTCTCCGGTTCGATGCGCGCCACTTTGCCCTTCAGGCGCAGCTGAGGATGCGCGCGCAGCACGATCTCCGCCGGCTCGCCGACCTTGATCTCGCCGGACTTGCTCTCGTCGATGAAAGCCAATGCCCAGATGGTATTCGGGTCGATCAGCGTGAACACCGTCTGTCCGGCGCCCAATGCCGAACCGAGCTCCTTCAGCCGCGCCGTCACCATGGCATCGTAGGGCGCGGCGAGCGTATGGAAATCCAACGTGGCGGCTTGCAATTGCTGTTGCGCCTTGGCGTCGTTCACCGCGGCCTTCGCCACCGCCACCTCGCTGGTGGCGACGTCGACGTCGGCGCGCGCGGCCTCCTGCGCCGCCTTGGCGCCTTCCGCCGATTCGACCGACGTGACGTTGGTCTGCACCAGCTTCTGCCGGCGCGCGTTGATGCGCTCGGCATTGGCGAAATTCACCTTGGCCTTTTCCAGGTTCGCGGTCGCCTTCTGCAGATTGGCCTCGGCCTGCTGCACGCCGGCCGCCGCGCGCGCCACCTGGGCGCGTTGCTCACGGTCGTCGAGCCGCGCCAGCACCGCGCCCTTGGCAACCCGTTGGCCCACATCGGCGCGCAGGTCGGTGAGCACGCCGGCGACTTTGAAGCCGATTTGAGACGTCACCCGCGCCTCGACCGTGCCGAGGCCGAACACCTGCACGGCGACGTTCTGCGCTGGCGCCGCGACCTTCACTTTGACGGGACGCAGGAACGCGGCCCAAGCCGCCGCCGCCACCCCAGCGATCACCGCCACCGCAACGGCAATAGAGATAACGCGTTTCAATGTCATGATAGTCAAACCTATGGAACTGTGCCCCTGATGCCACATACGGCGGATGCCACATTGACCAAGATCAACGGCAGGGCGACCTTATTGGTGTGTAAGCAGGGCCATTGGGATGATCAGCCTCCATTCATCCGGGATGCGGCGTATGGCCGTGGTCCTGTTCGCGGTCATGCTGCTGCCGACCCTGTGGCTCGGCATGCGCACCTACCGCTCGCTCGTGGTGCTGCACACGGCCTATGAAGCCGGAGTCCCGACAACCAGCGCCATCCGCGGCTGGATGACGCTGCAATTCATCGCCACCACCTATCACGTATCCGAAGACGAACTGCGCCAGCGGCTGGAGCTGCCGCCGAATACGGATTCCAAAACCAGCCTGCGGTCTCTGGCCAGGGCGACCGGCGGTTCGCCGATCCGCATCGTCGAACGCGTGCAACGCGCCATCTCCGCCGCGGCAACCGCGGAGACATCCGCGCAAGCGGCCGCGCCGTCGGGCTGGCTGGCCGCGACAAGCGACGCAATCCTGACGCAACTGCTGGTCTACGGCCTTCCCGTGCTCGGTCTGACGCTTTTCCTCGGCGCCATCGGCATACCGTTGCCGACGGGGATCGCCACCGCCGTCGCCGGCTCGCTGGCAGCCCAGGGCCGCATGGATTGGGGTGCGATCCTGGCCATCGCGGCGGTCGCGTCGGTTCTCGGCGATCTGATCGCCTATGCCATCGGCCGCCTGCTCGGCGGCGAAGTACTCGACCGTCATGGCCACTGGATCGGCTATACGCCCACCCGCCGCGCGCGCATGCAGGCGCTGTTCGACCAATGGGGCGCGCTCACCGTCTTCGTCACCCGCACCTTCGTGTCATCGCTGAGTTCGGTGGTCAGCGTCATCGCCGGCGTCGCTCATTATCGGCTGCTCCGGTATCTGGGCGTTGCCGCCCTCGCCCGGCTGGTCTGGGCCGGCGCCTATGTCGGCCTCGGTTACGCGGTCGGTTCCGACCTCGAAGCCGCCGCCGGCTTTCTCACCAATCTCAGTCTGCTGCTCATAGGCGCGGCGGTGCTCATCGCATCCGGCTTGATCGCCTTAGGCTTGGCGCCGCAGCCGCGCCAACGCGTCATTTGAAACGCCGTCACTTAAAAAGCCAGCACCCGAAGCCGCGCCGGTAACGGTTCTTAACGAGTTGGATTCGACTTCATCATTACCGAAATTTCATTCTACGGGCCGCTCCATTACCAATTTTAAATTCGCCCGACAGGTCGCCGTAAGGCGACTCCGCTCATTTTATCTCCCACGACACGAGGATCCCTCCGTTCCGAAACTGTCATGGAGACTTACGCAATGCCCAACAACGAACCGTCCACCAAGAACAAGATCCTGACGCCGCGGAAACTCACGCTGCTGGCTTCGGTTGCCGTCATCGGCGGCGCCGCGCTGATCGCCGGCCTCGGCAACTTCCCCTCCTCCAACTTCGCCGCCACGCAAACGGCGCAGGCCGCAGAGCCCGCCGCGCCGGTCGCCAGCACGCCGACCACGGCGCCGGTCGGATTCGCCGATCTCGTCGCCAAGGTGAAGCCGGCCGTGATCTCGGTGCGCGTGCGCATCGTCGAGTCGTCGATGACCAGCGATGGCGCGGCCAATGCCCAGATCCCGCCCGGCCTGCAGAAATTCTTCAAGCAGTTCGGCATGCCGAACATGCCGGGCTTCCAGAACGGCGTCCCGCAGGGCCGCCACATGGTCAATGGCCTCGGTTCCGGCTTCTTCATCTCGCCGGACGGCTACGCGGTGACCAACAACCACGTGGTCGAGCACGCCAAGACCGTCGAGATCAAGACCGAGAACGGCAACACCTACAAGGCCAAGGTGATCGGCACCGATCCCAAGACCGACCTCGCGCTGATCAAGGTCGATTCCGACAAGACCTTCCCCTACGTCAAGTTCGCCGAGCACGAGCCCCGCATCGGCGACTGGGTGGTCGCGATCGGCAATCCGTTCGGCCTGAGCGAGACCGTCACCGCCGGCATCGTCTCCGCCAAGAACCGCGACATCGGCGGCTCGAGCTACGACGACTACATCCAGATCGACGCGCCCATCAACAAGGGCAACTCGGGCGGCCCGGCCTTCAACACCAATGGCAACGTGATCGGCGTCAACACCGCCATCTTCTCGCCGTCGGGCGGCTCGGTCGGCATCGGCTTCGACATCCCGGCCTCGACCGTGAAGGCGGTGGTGGCGCAACTCAAGGCGCACGGCTACGTCAATCACGCCTTCCTCGGCGTGAAGGTGCAGCCGGTGTCCGCCGAAATCGCCGACAGCCTCGGCATGAAGAGCCACGAAGGCGCGATCGTCGACCAGCCGATGGCCGGCAGCCCGGCCGCCAAGGCCGGCATCAAGGCCGGCGACGTCATCACCGCGGTCAACGGCAAGACCATCAAGAACGCGCGCGATCTCGCCCGCACCATCGGCATGATGGCGCCGAAGTCGACGGTCAAGCTCGACGTGCTGCACGAGGGCAAGAAGAAGACCGTCGAGGTCACGCTGGCCAAGCTCACGGCCGACGACGCGTCCAAGGCCGCTGAGAAGTCAGCGTCGAACGACACCGTGCCGAAGCTCGGCCTGAAGCTGGCGCCGGCCAACGACGTCGCCGGTGCCGGTAACAAGGGCGTCGCCGTGGTCGAGGTCAATCCGGACGGCCCCGCCGCCGAGAAGGGCTTCCAGACCGGCGACGTGATCCTGCAGGTCGGCAACAAGACCGTGTCGACCCCCGGCGAGGTCAAGAGCGCCATGCAGGACGCGGCCAAGAGCGGCAAGCACAACGTGCTGATGCGCGTGAAGAACGCCAAGGGCACCCGCTTTGTCGCGGTGCCGCTCGGCAAGGCCTAACGCGCCAACCAAAGTCGCCCCGGGTCCACCGTCAGCATGTCTCCGCGGACCCGGGTTCAGCGCATGATCGCACGCGTAACTCGTGCCGGTCATGCGCCGGGAGGGGGGAGAGCCGGTGCGCAACGACGTGCCGGCTCTCTTCCGTGTTTCACTCACGGCTGTGCGTGCCTTCGCCGACGTGATATTCACGTCCGTCGCAATGCTGCGGCGTGCTTACGGGGCAAGCCCAATGACCGACATGACGATCGAGGCCGTTCGATTGACCAAGCTGCGCGTGCCGTGGCCGCAGAATCCTTGGCTCAAGGGCCACCCATTCAGCGACATGCGCGACATCCTGGTGCTCGACCTCGAAACCCGTGGCGGCATCGTCGGCATGGGCTATCTCCAGGTGCACCGCCCCATCCTGAGCACGATCAAGACCTGTCTGGAGGAAATCCTCCTGCCCCGCGTTCTCGGACGCGACGCGACGGCGGTGGAAGCAATCTGGGACGACCTGTGGACCTCCAGCGTCACCTTCGGACGCGGCGGCATCACCACCATGGCGATGTCGATCCTCGATATCGCCCTGTGGGACGCCATCGGCAAACGCGCGAACCTTCCGCTGCACCGCCTGTGGGGCCACGTGCGCAGCGAACTGCCGGTTTACGGCAGCGGCTGTTTCCGCGGCAGCGGCGGTGACGGCATGATCGCCAAGGCGCTGCATTACAAGGACAAGGGATTCAAGGCGATCAAGATGCAGGTCGCCCACACCGCCGATCTGCAAACCGACCTCGACAACGTGCGGCGCATGCGCGAGGCGATCGGCCCCGACATCGACATCATGATCGACGTCAACATGGGCTGGACCGCCGACGTCGCCATCCTGATGGGCCGCAAGTTCGAAGCCTACGACGTCTACTGGCTCGAGGAGCCGGTCAAACCCGACGACTTCGACGGCTATAAGCGCATCGCGCGCGCGCTCGATCTGCGCATCGTCGGCGGCGAGACCCACTTCACCCGCTTCGATCTCAGGCCCTTCTTCGACGATCCGGTGCTGCCGATCCTGCAACCCGATCCCATGCGCGGCGGCTTTACCGACCTGCGCAAGACCGCGGCGATTGCCGAAAGCAAAGGCATCAAGATGGCGCCGCACCTGTTTCCCGAACTGAACGTGCAGATGTTGGCGTCCATGCCGAACGGACTCTGGATCGAAGACATGGAGATTTCGGCGGACCTTTGGGCCGAGCCGGTCCCGGTCGTCAACGGCACCATCACCGCGCCCGAACGGCCCGGCCATGGCCTGGCGTTCAAGCCGGAGATCCTGCGCGACTGTAGGGTGGCGTGAGCGGCCGGCAAAGGCCGATCAAGAGCCGGCGCGCCCTCACCCGCCCATCTGCCAGTGCGACATCGCCGGGATCGGATAGATGAGCTGGATGATGTTGAGCGTAAGGTTGTCGCGGATCATGACGCCGACGAACACTTCCAGCGCCACCACGAGCGCGACGCTGCCCCACACCGGCAGCGTGCGCGCGAGAAAAAAGCCGAAGATGGCACAGGCCGTATCGCTCAGCGAATTGAGGATGCTGTCGCCGACATAGCCTTGCGCCAGCGCCTGCTGGCGGTAGCGGTCGATGATGAAGGGCGTGTTCTCCAGGATCTCCCAGCCCACTTCGAGCCCGACCGCCACGGCCAGCCGCAACAGCACCGGCGCGCGCGGCGCGATCAGCCAAAGCAGGACATAGAAACCCATGCCGTGGATGACGTGGCTGAAAGTGTACCAGTCGGTGATCTGCTGCGAGTTCTCCGGCCCCAGCACGGTGCCGACCCACAGCCTGATGGTGCCGCAGGTGCAGATCGGCGGCTGCCCGAAGGCATAGAGCACGCTCGCCTGCAGCGCGATCAGCCCGGCGACGACGAGCAGCCAGAAGCGGACCGGCGTCTGCGTCGCGCCAGCGGCCGGCTCACGGCGCCGCGCCCATGTGCGAGCATCGGATTGGCGAGCGGCTCATGTGGACAGGAAGATGTGGGGCAAGAGGACCGAGACCGCGTAATAGAGCCAGTGCACGATGTAAGAATAAGCCAAGCCGTTCGGCACCCGCAATATCAGATAGGGGAAGGCCAGTCCGAACGCCGCGGCGGATATCATGAAACGGACCACATAACCGACCGGCACCCCGCCGAACAGCAGCAGCACATGGGCGGCGCCGAATGCGGCCGCGCAGGTGAGCGATATGGTGCGCAGGCTGCGTTTTTGCGCCGCCAGCGCCAGCACCAGCGCAACCACCAGGAGCTGCTGAAACAGGATATCGATGGATTTCGGCAGGAAGTACCAAGGCGTGGCAACCACCATCTCGGGCGGGTTCCAGGCTTCCTTCCAATGGACGGTCGGCAGCGCCGGCAGCACATAGGCGGCGAACAGCAGGCAGCCGGCAAAGGCCAGGCACCACACCGCGTAGCTGACGAATCGATTGCCGAAGGTCACCCAGCGGCCGTATTTCGGCCACGTGGCGTAAAGCGGCCAGAAGGTGATGACCGCAATGCCGACCCAGAATGCATAGTAGAGCGTGACCGCGATCGAACCGCTGTTGTAGTTCGGCTGCACACCGAGCGCCGGCAGCAGGAAATAGTAGCCGGCGTCGGAAACGGTCCAGATCGCCGCGATCTGCGCGACCGTGCGGAGCAAGTCCGCCCGTTTCGACGCGGCGGCGATGGTGGAAATGCGCTTGGGCACGGGGGCTCGTTCTCGCTGTCCAGTCGTCCGGCCATTCAATGCGCCGCATCTCTGTCCGTCAAATTCAAGCCCGTGATTGGCTCGCCCCCGTATGATCGCAATCATATGTACGCCAGCTAATCGGCCTATGCTGGGCGGCAACATGATCGACAGGGCGGGTGGCGACATCAACCAGAGAAAGACCACGGCCATGAAGAGGCGAACCAAACTGGCCGGCGCTGCGGCGCTTGTCTTGGCGCTCGGCATCGGCACCTACGCCTACACGGCGCATTCACAGGAAAGGCGGCACGGCTTCGGCCCGTTCGCCATGCACGGTCCCGGCATGATGGGTCGCGGCGATGGATGGGCATGGGACAGGGCATGATGGGTATGACCCACGACGCGGCGACCATGTCGCAGCTGCAGGTCATCCACACGCTGCTCGTCAATCACGACCGCATCACGCGCACGGTGACCAACCTGCAAAACGGCATCCGCACCATCACCGAGTCCGACGATCCGGCGCTCGCCGAGCAGATCAAGTCCCACGCCGCCGCCATGACCGCGCGCGTCGGCAACGGCGACGATCCGGGATTGCCGATCGAGAGCCCGTCGGTGCACGCGATCTTCGCCGACAAGGATAAGATCCACACCACCTACGAAACGACGCCCAAGGGCGTCGTGGTGGTGCAGACCTCGGACGATGCGAAGACCGTCGCCACGCTGCAGCGGCACGCCGCCGAGGTCACTGACCTGGTGCGCGGCGGCATGGCCGCGCTGCAGACAGCGATGATGAAGAACCACGGCGGCATGATGGGCGGCATGATGATGGGCGGCCCCATGATGATGATGCGCGGCATGATGCATCGCGGTGCCATCTGACGCCACGCCGGCAGGCTGCGGCCGGTCAACCGCCGGCCGCAGCGCCCACAACCATTGCGCTAGATCAACGAGACGCGGCTCCGGATGTGAATAATTAGCTCGAACGCGCGCTGGTCAGGCATGACATGGCACAGACAGCGGCAATCGAACTCCCAAACGCCACGGCGGCGGGCCCCGCCCCGGCCGGCCTGACCACGTCGGAAGCCGAGCGGCGGCGCGCCGCTTACGGCGCAAACGCCATTGTCGAAGCCGCGCCTCACCGGTGGCGGAGCTTTCTCGCCAAGTTCTGGTCGCCGGTTCCCTGGATGCTCGAAGCGGCCATCGTGCTTCAGCTCTGGCTCGGCCAAACGATCGAAGCTGGCCTGATCGGCGGACTTCTCCTTTTCAACGCCACGCTCGGCTTCATGCAGGAGGGGCGCGCCGGCGCGGCGCTGGCCGCGCTCAAGAAACGCTTGGCGCCGACCGCGCTGGTCCGCCGCGATGGCCAATGGACGCGGCTGGCGGCTTCCGCCCTGGTGCCGGGCGACGCGATCCGGCTGCCGCTCGGCGCGGTGGTGCCGGCCGATGCGACCGTCGTCTCCGGATCGGTGATGATCGACCAGTCGACGCTCACCGGAGAGTCGGTGCCCGTCGAGGCCGAGCCCGGCGCCACACTATTCGCCGGCTCGATGGTGCGCCGCGGCCAGGCCATCGCCGAGGTCACGGCGACCGGCGACAGGACCTATTTCGGACGCACGGCCGAGCTGGTGCGGGTGGCGCATGTCACCAGCACCGAACATGCCGCGATTTTCGCAGTCACGCGTAATCTCGCCGTCATCAACGGCATCGTGGCCGTCCTCATCATCGCTTCGGCCTATTGGGCGGCGCTTCCCGCCGCCGATCAGGTCCGTCTCGCGCTGACCGCGCTGCTGGCGACCATTCCCTTGGCGCTGCCGGCAACCTTTACGCTGTCTGCTGCCTTGAGCGCCCGCATTCTGGCGCGGCACGGCGCGCTCCTGACGCGTCTCACCGCGGCCCACGAAGCCGCCGCCATGGATATCTTGTGCGCCGACAAGACCGGGACACTGACGGTCAACACGCTGAAAGTCGCTGACGTCGTGGCCATGCCCGGGTTTACGCCCGAGCGCGTGTTGGCGCTGGCCGCGCTGGCCAGCTCCGAAGCGGACCAGGACCCGATCGACGCCGCCATCCGCGCGGCGGCGAAGGAGACGAACGCGCTCGAACGGCCGCTGCGCTTCGTCCCGTTCGACCCGGCGAGCAAGCGCGCGGAAGCGGTCGCCGTCGACCGCGACGGCCACGAGGTCCACATCGTGAAGGGCGCCTTCGAGGTCATCGCGCGGCTTTCACCACCGCCGAGCGATGCCGAACGGCGCGTGGACGCGCTGGCCGAAAGAGGCCATCGTGTCATTGCCGTCGCCGCCGGCGCACCGGGCGCATTGCGGTTTTGCGGCCTCATCGCCTTGAGCGATCCCCCACGCGCGGACTCGAAGGAACTCATCGACGCCTTACGCGACATGAACGTGCGCACCATCATGGTCACCGGCGACTCAGCCGTAACCGCCGCGACAATCGCCGGCAAGGTCGGCATTGCCGGCGCGGTCTGCCCGGCGGAGCGTGTAAGCGAGCAAACCGAGGTGTGCGGCGTGTTCGCGCGCGTGACGCCCGAGCAGAAATACCGGCTGGTGAAGGCCTTGCAGGACGACGCCCACGTCGTCGGCATGTGCGGCGACGGCGTCAACGACGCGCCCGCGCTGCGCCAGGCGCAGGTCGGCGTCGCGGTGTCCACGGCGACCGACGTCGCCAAGGCCGCCGCCGCCATGGTGCTGACCGAGCCGGGGCTTGCCGGCGTCGTCGCGGCGGTTCGCGAAGGGCGCGTCGGCTTCCAACGGATACTCGCCTTCGTCTTCAACATGCTGGTGAAGAAGACGGAGATCGTCCTGTTTCTCGCCATCGGGCTCGCGCTCACCGGCCACGGCGTGCTGACGCCGGCGCTCATGGTGCTGCTGTTCGTGACCAACGATTTTCTCGCCATGTCGCTCACCACCGATCGCGCCAGCCCGGCGCTCAAGCCCAGCGTCTGGCGCATGCGCAACATCACCGCCGCCGCGGTCGTGCTCGGCGCCTGCAAGCTCGCCTTCTCCGTCTCGGTGTTGGCGGTCGGCCAGTTCCGGCTCGGGCTCGATGCGGGCCATCTGCAGACGCTCGCTTTCGCCACGCTCGTCTGCGGCAACCAAGCGGTGCTCTATGTGCTGCGCGAGCGGCGGCCCATGTTCAGCTCCAGGCCGAGTAACTGGATATTGGCATCGACCGTCGTCGACCTGGCCATCGTCGGCGCGCTGGCGATGACCGGCACGCTGATGGCGCCGCTCTCGTGGCGCGTGCTGGCCGCCGTTCTGGTCGCGGCGGCCGGGTTCGCGCTCATTCTCGATCGCATCAAGCTGCCGGTGACGGCGCTGTTCAAACTGGAATAGATCGGCCTGGGCCGCCGCCCCGGCCGATCGGCCTATGAACATACGAAGGAGGGCGAAATGACGGACATGACGCAACACCATTGCACCCGGCCCTGGTATATGCGGCCGCCGGTGTGGGTGCTCGGCCTCGTCGCGGCCGGGCTTATCATCTTTGGCATCGTCGAAGTGGTCGGCAGCCCGCCGGCCACATCCTACGGCAACTTCCTCGCCCAGCTCGACGCCGGCAACGTCGCCAGCGTCACCTTCCAGGGCACGCGCATCGACGGCCGCTTCAAGCATCCGGTGCCGCCGCCACGGCGAACGGCAAAGAACAAAGCGCGTTCACGCAGCCGCGCCCCCGATATCGGCGATCCCACCCTGCTGCCGGAGCTGCGCAAAGAGCATGTCGCCCTCGACGTGGTGGCCTCCTCGAACTGGACGGCGTGGCTGGGACGGCTGCCGTGGCCGATGGTGGTGTTCATCGCGTTTCATTCTGATCGCCGGCTTCGTGCAGGTTCGTGCGCGGCCGCAACGCGCCGGCGGCGGGCGGCGGCATGCCCATGCAGCCACCGATGATGCGGCTTGTTCTCCGGCCTGTTCGGCAAGCAAGATCAGCCCGACGGCCGGCGGCGACAAGAATGGCTAGGCATCGCGCGCCCGCCCTATTCCGGGATCGGCGTCGCCGGCGCGGTCGGCGCGCCGGCCTGCGGCGAATGCGTCGACGGCCCGCGCAAGACGTCCGCTCTTCCATCGCCAGCAGGAACGTCATGCCGAAGCCGAGCACCAGCGCGCAGGCCAGGAACACGAAGCGGAAGGCGGTCGCCAGCGTATGCAGCGAGGACGCGCGCGCCAGCGTCTCGACCGCCGCGCCGGTCCCGCCGCCCAGGCCGCCCAGCACGATGGCGCCGAGGATCGCCACCACCAGCGCCGAGAACAGCGCGCGGAAGAAGTTGGCGGTGGCCGTGGCGATGCCCATCTGGCTCTGCACCACCGCGTTCTGCATGCACACGGTCGAGATCGGGAACAGGCTGCCGAGGCCGGCGCCGACCACCGCCAGCAGCACCAGCACCGCCCAGATCGGCAGCGAGGCCGGCCAGACGGCCAGCACGCCCAAACACAAGATGGAGATCGACACGCCGACGAACGGCATGCGCTTGTAGTGCACCACGTGCATCATCGCCCGCCCGGTGACGGTCGACAGTGTCACGGTCGAGCCCATCAGCGGGATCAGCGCCAGGCCGGACTGGCCCGCCGACAAATGCAGGACCACCTCGAAATAAAGCGGCACGAAGATGGTCATGCCGACCAGCGTCGCCATGGCGCAGGCGCCGGCGAGCGCGGCGCAGCGCACCACCGGATTGCCGAGCACGGCGAGCGGCAGGAACGGTTCGCTCGCGCGCATCAGCCGCCAGCCGAACAGCCCCCACAGCACGGCAGAGCCCAGCAGCAAGCCGCCGGTCGGCGCCGAGATCCAGTCGAAGCGGCGCCCGCCCCACGACAGCGCCAGCAGCATCGCGATCGCCGCCATCACCATCAGCGCGGCGCCGATGAGATCGAGCTTGTGCTTGCGCGGATGATAGGGCACGCGCTTGAGCACGTTCGAGGTCATGCCGAGCGCGGCGAGGCCGAGCGGCAGGTTGATCCAGAAGATCAGCGACCAGTCGAGATGCTCGGTCAGAAAGCCGCCGAGCACCGGCCCGCCCACCGACGAGGTCGCGAACACCGCGGCGATATAGCCCTGATAGCGGCCGCGCTCGCGCGGGCTCACGATGTCGGCGATGATGGTCTGCGACAGCGCCATCAGCCCGCCGCCGCCGAGGCCCTGCAAGCCCGCGCGCGATGATCAGCGCGGTCATGCTCGGCGCCAGCGCGCAGGCGACCGAGCCGGCGACGAACAGGCCGATCGCGATCAGCATCATCATGCGCCGGCCGTGGATGTCGGAGAGCTTGCCGTAGAGCGGCGTCACCGCGGTGCCGGTGATGAGATAGGCGGTCACCACCCAGGACAGGTCGCCGAGGTCGCGGAAGTGCTGGCCGATGGTGGGCAGCGCGGTGGCGACGATGGTCTGGTCGAGCGCGCCGAGGAACATCGCCAGCATGATGCCGAAGATGATCGAGCGGATTTCCTGGTGGCTGAGCTGCGGGACGAAGTCGTGGTCAAATTCCTCAAGTTCCCCTTGCGCGGCGGACGCGCGCGCGGCTTCGCGCGGCGCCGGCGCAGGCGCGCGTTTGCCGCGGCCGGCGGGGCGCGTGCGTCGCGGGGCGGAATGGCGTGAGGTCATGTGGCCGCTAGATGCCGGTTTGGTCTCGACTTGGCAATGGGGCCGGGTGCGGAGCGGGTATGCACGGCTTTCCCCGGGCGCGGTGCAGCGCGCCCGGGACACGGGGAATCGCTCCTTTCACGGGGAGGAAGAAGACGTGGCCGCCTTCTCCCACGCCGCCACGGCCATCTCCATCCAGCGCAGCGCAACCTCAAGCGCCATCGTCAGCGCCCGTTTGCGCAAGTCCGCCCGCCGCGACCACGCCAGCGGCTTCTTCTCGGCGTCATGCGCGGCGAGGTCCTGCCGCGCCTGGGCGACCGCCTGGATGGCGCGGATGGTTTCGCGATGCCAGCGCTGTTCCTGCGCGTCCGCTTCCGCCCGGCGCGCGCGCCGCTCGGCCTGTTCACACGCGGCGGCGGCGCGGGCTTGCGCCGCCGGATCCAGCGCTTTGAGCCCGGCCGCGAACGGCTTGCCCTTGTCCTCGCGGCGGATGAAGCGGCCGCCCGCCCCCTTCGCCGGCGCGAAGCCGGGCGCCGGGGTCACACGCCGCCCGCGGTTGGCGGCGGCCGCGGCCTCGCCCCGCGGCACGCGCGCGTAGCGTTTCCGCCAGCCGTGCTTGGCGACATACTTGTACAGCGTGCGCTCGCTGACGCCGGCGAGCCGGGCGATCTCGCGCACCGGCACGGCCGAGCCCTCATAGAGCGCGCGCGCGCGGGCGGTGAGGTGCGTCACCCCTGCCGCTTGCACTGACTCCTCCCCTCCCCCGCGAGCCCTTGCGACGCGTGGGGAGGGGTCGGGGGTGGGGGTAACTTGTGTCAGGGACGCACGCGCCCGGTCATCCTCGACCATCTCGCGATAGAATTCCTGCGCCTGCGCGCGCAACGAAGAGCGGCGGGTCATGGGTGTCTGATTCAGTTGTGGGAAGATGCCGAAACGCTAAGGGAGCAGCGTCACGGTGTCAAGTATTTTTTCCTATCTAAATCGTCCCGAAAAATTCCGGTTGGATCTCAACCTCTTCAACCATTTTCACACGCACCCCTAGCCCGAGTTGTTTGAGCAGCTCTGCAAGAGCTTCTCCGTCGACAAGATCGATCGCCGGAGCCCCGTCCCTCGTGGCTTATCGACGGGCATCCGCAGAAAACGTACCAGTCGTAATAATCAATCCCTTATCAGCCCGGCCAACCATCGCCCCGCGGAAGTCGCGTACGACGCTTGCTCCGACCGAGCCCTTCCACCGCTTGCTCTGGAAGAGAACGTGAAACGAAACCAGTCGAACTCGCAGAACGCCGATTCCATCGATCCCGCCATCGCCACTCCTTCCGGTCACCTCCACTTTCGTAAAGCCAGAACTCTCTCAATATTCGTTGACAAAGCCGTTCGAACGCATCCGGGGCAATCCCCATAACCGCATTGAGCAGCTTTTCCTTCCAAAACATTTCTGTCTGATCATCAGCATCGCCAACGATAGGCTCTTCCTCTTCGTCCGTCTCTTCCGCGCGCTGAGCGCGCCGGGTCTCAGACCGAACCCTTCGCGGCACGTCGCGCAGCTCCTCAATCGACATAGCCGCACCCAATGGCGTCAATCGCCAAACACCACGCTCGCTGTTTTCGACAGCCCCCACTTTCTTGAGATACGTCCTCACCCAAGCCAATTCATATTGAAATTGCGTGCGCGCCCCATCCCCATGTGGGACCGCCAAAATATCCTCAGAGAGCTTAAGAGCTTCAGCAACACCTTCTTCCATTTCCTCGATGGTTACGGACCCGCCCCGCGCTTTAAGCACCTCGACCGTAGGAACGAAATATTCGTAGTATGGGGGGAGGTCGTGTTTCGTTGCCATCAACGTTATCCCTTTGAATGAATTCCGGCGCGAATAGCGTCGCTAGCAGCCTGAACCTATCGGGAATAGTTCCGAAATACCGCTACAGAGATAACCTGGGATATTCATCGTAGGTCTTACCTCCGAGAGTTCGCCCCGTATTCTTCTTGCGTTTCCCTCCCCATTGCTTGAAGAAGAACGCCACACTCTGCCGCTCGCACGCATCGTGCAACTGCTCCACCCACCATTGCTCCATCGGGCGCGCATGGGGACCCGACTCTCCGCCAACGATCGCCCAATGAATGCCACTCAGGTCGGGCTCGATGATCGGCCCGAGTAACGGCTCGAACGACACGAAGCGGATATGCGCCGGAACTTGGCGCAGCAAACCGATGCGGCCAACATAGTCCTCGCTTTCAACCGATGCGCCGAGCCAAACATTACGTAGCGTTGGAAACGCGGGCTTGGACAAAACATCCAGCATGCGTTCGGGGCGCTTGGTGAGCACCTGAAACGAATGCCAATGCGCCTCTTCCATCACGCGCCATACGCGCCGGATGAATTCTTGATCAGCCTTGTCCTGGAACAAGTCCGACATCGAATTGACGAAGATGCGCTGCGGTTTTTTCCATGACAGGGGCGCCGTCAACACCGTCTCGTCCACGTTCACTCGCCCCGTCCACACGTGGCGCTTGCCGGACTTGCGGGTGGTACCAGCGTATTTCGCCATTCTCATCGCCTGCAGCCGCGCGGCCATGCGCATGGCGTAGCAGTTTGTGCAACCCGGCGAGAGAATCGAGCAGCCGGCGATCGGGTTCCAGGTTACTTCGGTCCATTCGATATCGGATGCAGCCATCAAATCATACCTCTGCAGCCCAACCAGCAAGTCTGGTTGCCAGCGATCTTACCTTCGAGTGCGGATTGGCGCTAGCGAAGCACAGCAGGTACATGGTCTGCTCTTTGCTGTTGGTGAGCCGAACGCATTTGTTCATAACCACAGGAAAAATCGTACGTAGGCGATCAAGATAGAATTCTTGAACCTTCGTCGGGTCGGCATCCTTGACGATCTTGTTACGCGATCCGAAGAAGTCAGTCTCTTTTTCGCTGCGATAAAATGCGTCGCGCCAGGTAGCAGTCCCGAGACTCCGATCCAATGTGCTCTGCCACTCCTCGGGAATATCACCCGACTTTGTTAATAGACGATTCAAGCCCATACCTGAGGGAAACAATATCCATACATCCAACGCTTTCGTCCGCGAGATTGCGACTAGGGTCGACCATGTAACCTGCAACCCGTATGGGTCAAGGAAGACCACGCCGCGCGTATTGCGCCAAGTTGTAGTCCTACAAAGCCGGTCAATTGCGACGTTTGCATCATCCTCAATCACATCAATGTTCCTGCGGGGGAACTCCTCCTTGAGTGCCATCAGAGCGCTGGCGCGCCGTGCGACGCGCTCAATCAGCACGTAACGATGAAACGGTGGCTCGACCTCAAGAGCTAGACGCGCGGACCCTTTCATCACTGCATCCAACTCGGACCCACTGAGAAGTGATGAGGTTTCACGTCGCTTGTTGGCGCGATCGCCCGTACCTGCAAAAGCATCAATGTAGATGCGTTGAAACGACTGGTTCTTCAGCGCCTGCGCATAGGTCTCAAGATACCGACGAACCACTGAGAGTTTGCGTTCGGTCCACGCGCCGCCAAAAGAATGTACCGGCATGACCACACTCCGCGTTCTTTGTTTGTTCTATAGCACGGAATGGTAGAAATCAACTTCCAGTTCAAGCTGCTAACGAGGCCTAGCCCGACTGCGCGAGCCTTTCGGCCACTTCCCCGGCCACGCCACCACGAAATCCTCCAACCGTTCGTCCGGCACGTCCTTCTCGTTCGCTGTCACCCGCCCGCGGACCGAACTCGTTTACGCCGCCACCACGCTGATCCGCCCTGGTCCCCGCGACTTCGGCCTCTTGCGGATGACGATCTCCACATCCTGGTCGAGCGCGGTGAGCAGCGTCATCAGGCGCTCCACTGAAAAGCCCTCAAGCTTGTAGTTGCGCAGCGCCGACACCTTGGGCTGATTGAGCCCAAGCCGTTCGGCGGTTGCGCCTTGCGTCAGGCGGCGCGCGTCGATGATGACGTTGAGCGCATGCGCAAGACGCAGTTTGGTCTGCCGCTCTTCGGCATCCGCGTAGCCCAAATCCGCGAAGACGTTGCCGCTGCCACGGACGATATCTTCCTTGGTCGTCTTCTTAGCGCTTCGCTTTGCCATGACGCGTCTCATAATCCTGCTGGGCGGTTCTGAGCCGCCGAGCAATCATCTCGATGTCCGTTCGTGCCGTCCTGATGCCTTTCGGTGATTTCTTCTGGAAAGCATGCAGCACGTAAACGACCTCGCGAAAGCGCACGGTATAGACGGCGCGATAGGTATCGCCGTCGTAATCCTCGACGATCTCGAATACGCCCGGTCCCTGCCCTTTCCATGGCTTGGCCTTCGGGTGCCGGCCGCCAAATTGCGCAAGACCGAGCGCGTTGCCGAGTTCGTCTTTCACCGGTTCGGGAAACGCGAGAAAATCGCGCTTCGATGACCCGATCCAATCGAGCGGCCGTTCGCCTTCCACCAACCGGTCACGCATTGACGTATATCCCAATTCTGGGATGACAATCAATTATTGCACGATTATTGAAATTGTTCTCGTTTTGTTCTAGTGTGTTTGAAGGCCGAAATCAAGTCCGGGCGCGGCTCCCGCGCTTACGCAGTGCGCTCACCGTGTCGTCTTGCGCACCAGCTCCTTCACCTTCGCTGGCGCGACGTGCCCCTTGCTGCCTTTCGGCCACTTCCCCGGCCACGCCACCACAAAATCCTCCAGCCGCTCGTCCGGCACGTCCTTCTCGTTCGCCGCCACCCGCCCGCGCACCGAGACGCCGGCCTTGTGCACCGTGTTCGCGTCGCCGGAGACCAGCGGGTGCCACCAGGCGAGGTCCTTGCCCTCGGCCACCAGCCGGTAGCCGCAGGTCGGCGGCAGCCAGGTGAGCCGGCTAGACGTTGCGCCAGGTCAGCCGCACGCAGTCGGAGACCTTGGCCTGCCGGTGCGCATAGTCGGTGCAGCGGCAGGTCTTGCCGTCGAGCAGTTCGCAGCCGACGTCGGTGTAGACGGTCTCGTTGGTGTCGATGTCGGTCAGCTTGTTGAGGCAGCAGCGGCCGCAGCCGTCGCACAGGCTCTCCCACTCCGCCTTGGTCATCTCGCTCATGCGCTTGGCGCGCCAGAACGGCAGGTCGTCGCCGGCGCCGTTCATGGTCGGTTTTTTGGCCGGTTTTTTGGCCGGTTTGCGGGCCGGCTTAGGGGCCGGCTTGCTCGCCGTCTTGGTCGCGCTTTTGGCGGTGGTCATGCCCCCTCATGTACGATTCCCTTGAGGCGAGCGAAAGCGGCTGTGGAAGGCGCCCCGGCGCCCCCCCGAAACCGGCGGAAAACCGGTGCAACCGCCCCCATTTCCCCGCATTTTCCGTTCACCTTGCCTGCATTAACCGCTGGCCCCGCCGTGGCGCCGGCGCGGGAAAACGGCTAAAACATCGGCTCGCGGCCCGCGCCCCCATCCGGCGGCGCACGGCCGCATAAAGTCAAGCGAGATCAAAGCCTTGCGCGACCTGTTCCCGGAGGACTGGAAGCCCAATCTGCGGCGCACGCTGCTCGGGGTCGACAGCTGGATCGACTTCAGCCTGTTCCGCGGGTTCGTCGCCGCGCGCGAGACCTACCAGCGCTTCTCCACCTTCATGGACCGCTTCCACGCCGCCGGCTGGCGGCGCTGGCTCAACGAGCTCCTGTCGGAAGGGCTCACCATCGGCACCTTCGGCCTCATCCTGATGATGGCGCTGGCGACGCCCGCGTTTCGCGACACCGCCGACTTCGAACTGGCTGAAGAAGTCCGAGCTCTCGGTCACCTTCCTCGACCGCTACGGCAACGAGATCGGCACCCGCGGCATCCGCCACAACGATTCGATCCCGCTCACCCAGCTGCCCGACCACCTGATCAAGGCGGTGATCGCCACCGAGGACCGCCGCTTCTACGACCATTTCGGCGTCGATCTCGGCGGCACCTTCCGCGCGCTGCTCACCAACGCGCGCGCCGGCGGCGTGGTGCAGGGCGGCTCCACCATCACCCAGCAGCTCGCCAAGAACCTGTTCCTGTCGAACGAGCGCACGCTCGACCGCAAGATCAAGGAGGCGTTCCTGGCGCTGTGGCTGGAGACGCACCTGACCAAGAACGAGATTTTGAAGCTGTATCTGGACCGCGCCTATATGGGCGGCGGCGCCTTCGGCGTGGACGCGGCGGCGCATTACTACTTCAACAAGTCCGCGCGCGACGTCGACCTGCCGGAATCGGCGATGCTCGCCGGCCTGTTCAAGGCGCCGACCAAGTATTCGCCCAACGTGAATTTGCCGGCCGCGCGCGCGCGCGCCAACGTCGTGCTCGACAACCTGGTCGAAGCCGGCTTCATGACCGAGGGTCAGGTGTTCGGCGCCCGCCTCCACCCCGCCACCCCCGTCGACCGCAAAGACGATCAAGCGCCGAACTATTATCTCGACTGGGCCTTCGACCAGGTGAAGAAGCTGGTCGACACTTTCCCGAAGTCGGTCACCGAGCGCGTGTTCGTGGTGCGCACCGCGCTCGACCCCAACCTGCAGAGAGCCGCCGACGACGCAGTGGAAAGTTCGCTGCGCCAATACGGCCAACAGTATAACGCCCATCAGGCGGCCGCTGTGCTGATGGACACCGACGGCGCAGTGCGGGCGATGGTCGGCGGGCGTGACTACGGCGCCAGCCAGTTCAACCGCGCCACCGACTCCATGCGCCAGCCCGGCTCGTCGTTCAAACCCTATGTCTATGCGACCGCACTGGAACACGGCCTGACGCCCAAATCCATCGTGGTCGACGCACCGATCTGTCTGGGCAACTGGTGCCCGCACAACTACAGCCGGCGCTACCGCGGCGCCATGCCGCTCATCACGGCGCTCACCCATTCGATCAACAGCGTCGCGGTCCGCCTGTCGGTGATGATCGGCGACGGCAATGCCAGGCGCGGGCGCGCGGCGATCATCAAGACTGCGCACAGTATGGGCATTACCACGCCCCTGCCCGACACGCCCTCGTTGCCGATCGGCGCCGACGCGGTGCACCTGCTCGATCATACCGGCGCCTATGCCACCTTCCCCAATCTCGGCATGAAGGTCATGCCGCATGCGGTCCTCGACCTACGCACCGGCAGTGGCAAGGTGATCTGGCGCTGGGACCAGAACGGCCCGAAGCGGAAACGGGTCCTGCCGGAAAAAGTCGCCCGCGGCATGATCGAGATGATGAACAGCGTGGTGGAGCACGGTACCGGCCGGCGTGCCCGCCTCGACGGCATCGCGGCCTCCGGCAAGACCGGCACGACCAACGCCTACCGCGACGCCTGGTTCATGGGCTACACCGGCAACTTCGTCTGCGGCGTCTGGTTCGGCAACGACGACTACACGTCGACCAACCGCATGACCGGCGGCTCGCTGCCGGCGATGACCTGGCACTCCATCATGAGCTATGCCCATCAGGGCATCGAGATCAAACAGCTGCCGGGCATCCCCGAGCCGCCGGAGCGTCAGAAGCCCGCATTCACCGCCGCCAAGAAGCCCGGCGATTTCTCCCCGCCGCCGCGGCCGGTCATATTGAGCAAGCGCGGCGCCGAAATCCTGACAGGTATCGAGCGCATGATGAAC
This sequence comes from uncultured Pseudomonadota bacterium, assembly GCA_963829785.1. Taxonomy (GTDB): domain Bacteria; phylum Pseudomonadota; class Alphaproteobacteria; order Rhizobiales; family Xanthobacteraceae; genus Pseudolabrys. The sequence continues at coordinate 39,569 of CAWHJZ010000049.1, forward strand.
GAGGCCAACCGCGCCATGCCGCCGCTGCCGTCGAGCCTCTCGGCCGACAAGGAAAAACAGGCCAAGATCGATCAAAAAAGCGACGCCCTGGCGGCGACGTTGGAGGGACGGGCGTTCGAACGGAACTGATCATTAGCCGCCGCCCTGCGGCCGGCGTACTCTCCCCTCTGACGAATCATGTCACCTCACTGCCAGCGGAACGATCGTGCGGCTGCTTCTCGGAACGCTGTTTGCCCTTGTCATCGCGGTGATCGTCGGTCTCGGCGCGACTTACCTCGCCCTTACCCGCGGCACCACGTTCGGCGTGCTGACCATCGGCAGTTGGACCGCCCAGCCGAAGACTGGCACGGTCGACGCCGACCCCTATGCGCGCGCATCGATCGCGCGTAGCGGGCGCCTGCCGCTCGCCCTCGGCGACGGACTGACCTTCCTCGCCAAGAGCGACGACGAGAACCGGCCGCTCGACGGCCGCTGTGACGTCGTCCTGTCCGGCATCACTCCGGCGGCGCGGTTCTGGACCCTGACGCTCTACAACCTCCAGGGCGACCTGGTGGCGAACGCGGTCCAACGTTACGGCTTCACCAGCGAAGAAATCGTCCGCGATTCCAGCGGCCAATTCGACATTGTGGTGGCGCCGCGCGCCAATCCGGGCAACTGGCTGCCGACCGGCGGCATCGAACGCTACGTTCTGGCGATGCGGTTCTACGATACGTCGGTCGGCGTCTCCACCAAGGAAGGCCGCGAGATTCCGATGCCCGCCGTCAAGATCAGGAGCTGCCCATGATGCGCTGGCTGCTTCTGCTACTCGGCGGCGCGCTGCTCGGCGGCATCGTGCATCTCGCCACGATCATCATGCTGCCGCGCACGGCCACGCAGGATGCCTATGCGCGGCTGGAGCCGGTCGCGCCGGTCAATGCCGTGGTTTCGTTGCCGGCACTGACGCCGGAAAAGGCGCTGATGCCATTCATGGACCCGGCCTTTGCCCGCGCCATTTGCCGCTACGATCTGAGCCAGGGGCCGCTGCGCGTCACCGTTCCGGTGAGCCTCGCCTATACGTCGGTGTCGTTCTATACGCGCCACGACATCGCCTACTACGCCATCAACGATCGCGCCGCCGGCCGCAGGAACATCCAACTCGATCTGATGACGGTTCAGCAGCATAGCGAGATGCCGGAAGACGAGAACATCACGGCTGCCGACCGGCTGATCGTGGAATTGCCGACGCCGACGGGCCTGATCGCGTTCCGCGCGCTGGCACCGGAACCGGGCATGATGTCGATGGCGAAAACAAGCGTCGACGCCGCCAAGTGCACCCCCTGGACGGGCGCGGCGCCGCCGGATTGATCAGTCGTTGGCGGCGAGGCTGTTCTGGCGCACCCAGGTGGGGGTCGGTGCCCGGTCGTGACGCGCAATGTCGGTCTTCAATTGATTGAGCGTGCGTTCGGCGGTCGCCGCCTGCGGCGACGGCGTCCTGACCACGAGTTGCTCAAGCGCATAGCGATAGGACGCCACGCGTTGCCGCAGCCGGGTGGAAACCAACGAGACGATCGCGGCGTTCTCGCGGATGCGGCGCAGCGCGTTGTCGCGCTCGGATTGCGGCAGGTCGGTGATGTAACGCAGACTTTCACGCCGCTTGGCATCGATGTCGATCACCCGCGTGGCGGTCGCGAAGAATGCGGGCAGCCGCGTCTCGTCATTTTGGATGTCGTCGAGCAATCGCGCATAGCGCGCCGACGATGAGCGGTCATCCGATCCCATCAGAGATTTGAAATAGACCGTGCGGTCGGCGGCGGCCGCCGCGAATGTCTTGGACCCGCCATACTCGCCAAGCACGGAGTTGAATTTTTGGCGGCGATAAGGCGGCTCGATCAACGGATAAGCGAGATCGCGCAACGTGCGCTCGTCGTCGGTCAACGGGAAGGTCGATGGGGCGCGGTGTTTTTCGACGGCGGCCTCGCGGCCGACCCAGTCATGGATGCTGTCGGTGACCAGGCTCGGCGGCACCTCGCCGAAATCGCCCCCGGAACCGCCGCTGGCGCATCCGGCCAGCAGGGCCGCACCGGCAAGGATGAGCACGTGCCGCCAGACGGAGCCCGCTCGCGGTCGCGGCGACGAATGCTGCATTGGATGTCCGCTTCGTTTCAGCGCGCCATCCGTCGGCGGCGGCGGCGCCCTGGGCTGCTGCCGGAGGCCGGGTCCGCGCTCGTGTCGTCCGGATCGCGCTCGACGCGGATCACCGGAAGAATGATCACCGTCGCTGGTTCCGAACTGGCATCGACATACCTGCCGCCGCGCGTCGTGCCCGCGTCGTCTGGGAATTGGATGACTTCGCCCATTGCAGTCCCCTTTCCGCCCCGGCGATACGCCGTACTACTAGGACCTGCCGGATCGGCGTCTTGCGCAATTAAAGGCGCTCCAAGGTTAACGCTCCGCTAACGCTGGCGCGCTAATCTCGCTCATCTTTTATTAGTGCTGCGTCCGCGTCATGGTGAAATCTTCAGCCTATTCTCCGCTCGACAGCCTCGTCGATCTCGCCTGCCGAGACGGCGTCGACATCCGTCCGACGCTGTTGCGGGTCATCACCGACCTATACGTGCAAAAGCCTTCGCACAGCGCCGAAGAAGAAACCCAATACGTGGAGCTCGCGCTCGGCCTGATCGGCACCGCCGATGAACCGACGCGCGCGGCGGTGGCGGCGCGGCTTGAGCGCTACCCCAAGGCGCCGCGGATCGTCGTGCAACGCCTTGCCGCGTCATCCGCGCAGCCGCCCATCCTGCCGCCCGCAGAGCCGCCCATCGCACAGGCGCCGGCACCACCGGCTGCACCGCCACCGGCGGACGCGCGCCCGCATGAGCTGATCGAACTGTTCTTTACTGCCGGCGCAGAGGAACGCCGCCTGATCCTGATCAACCTCGACGTGGCCGCCGAGCCCGTGCCGCAACGGCGGTCGCCACCCGCCGAGGCCACAATCCGCCGGCTGGAAAGCACCGCCCTACAGCGCAACGTGACCGAGTTCGCCCGCATGCTCGAGCGCGCCTTAAGCGTCAATCGGGAGCTCGCGACGCGCATCGTGCATGACGCTTCCGGCGAAGGCATCGTGGTGGCGGCCAAGGCGCTCGGCATGAGGGCCGACGTGCTCCAGCGCATCCTGTTGTGCCTCAACCCAGCGATCGGCCAGTCGGTCGAGCGCGTGTTCGAGCTGGCGCAGCTTTACGACGAAATCACCGCGAGCGCGGCCGAGCGCATGGTCGCGATCTGGCGAGAGAAGGGCGAGCGCCTGCGGCCGCGGCACGCGCCGGTCCTTTGGGACGACGAACGATCGAACGCCCGCACACGCGCGACACCGGCGCGCCATCGCGGCCAGCGATCGGGCGAAAGCGAGCGCCCGCTGCATCGCACAGGCAGTAAACCGCCGCGCTAGCTCACCACGCCGATCGAGAAAATGCCGGCCGGCGCGGTCTTCGACCTCGAGGATCCACAAATCGGGATCGAACTTGATCTCGCGCGTCAGGCGCGCCTCGATATCGGCTTCGGGAACGGGCGCGTCACCGCCAAGCACGGCGCTGAACAGGCGATCCGTCGGCTGGTCGTCGTCGAACGCCGTCTGCGGCGCTGGGCCGTACAGCGCCGCGGAGCCGTCGAGCCGGCTGACCTTGATGAAGACGGCACCGGCCTCATCGGCGCCGTGCCGGCGCACGGCCGCAAAGGCGCCCTCGATGTTGCAGCGGCGCAGATAGGCCGAGACCCAGATGACGGATTTCAGACGCGTGCCACTCATGGCGCTGAAGTAGCACGAAGCCCGCGCGCCAACCAATCACTCCAGCGGGCGGCCGGTCATGGCGCCGAGTTCACGCACCAGCCCGTCCGACACCTCGCCGGTGACCGGCAGGCCCTGCTCGCGTTCGAACTTCTCGATCGCCACCCGCGTCTCGGCGTCGGCAACGCCGGTCGGCTTGATCTGCCCGTAACCGAAATCGGTGAGCGCGCGCTGGACCGCGAGGATGCGCTTGGACGGCGCCGGCGGGGCGCTGGACGGCACCGGCGGGGCGCTGGGCGGCGCCAGCAGCCGCGCGATCGGATCCCTGGCAGGCGGCGCGGCGGCCTGGCCGGCCCGCACGGACGAGGCCTTGATCGTGCGCAGCAGGTTTTCGCTCGCCTCTGCGCTGGCGTTCAAACCGGCGGTCTGCAGGAAGTCACGCACGGCGCTGTCGGTCTTGGCGCCCCACAGGCCGTCGATAGCACCGTTATAGAAACCTTTTTGGCTCAGCGCCTGTTGGATGTCGGAGACCAACTGGCCGCGGTGTTCGGTGACGGCGCCAGGCGCGCCCGCGACGGTGACCCGTGTCGGCGGCAGCGCCACGCTGCGCACCATCGGGCGCGTCGCAAAGATCGGCGCCGGATGCGGCCCGCGCTGCAGGAACAGCGCATTGGCGAAGATCACGACCGTTGCCGCCGCCGCCATCACGATGGCGACGAATTCGCGTGGATGCGTCATGATCGCGGCGGCAAGCTTGCCGCCGGCCGGGCGCTCGACCTCCACAGCCTGTGCTTTGTTCTTGCTGCTTTTACGCCTAGGCAATTTTCTTGACCTGAAGTTGGGCGACCGCCGCCAGTTCCCCGGCACGTTCGCTGACGAGTTTGATCGGATCGGCGGGCCGCGCCGACCTCGCAATCGATGGGCAGCCGCACGGTTACCCGCGTGCCCTCACCCAGCCGGCTGCTGATGTCGGTATCGCCGCCGTGCAGATCGACCAGCCCCTTCACGATGGAAAGGCCGAGGCCCGACCCGTCATGGCGCCGGTCGTAGGAGGCGCGGGCCTGGAAGAAGGCTTCGCCCAGGCGCGGTAGATCGTCGACGCCGATGCCGACGCCAGTGTCCTCGACGGTGAGAACGAGCTTGCCCGCCTCGCAGGTCGCACCGACCGTGACGACACCGTCGCGCGGGGTGAACTTGATGGCGTTGGATATGAGGTTGATCAGAATCTGACTGAATGCGCGGCGGTCCGCCACCACCTCCGGAATCTGGCCGGCGACCTGCGTCTTGAGAGCGACGCCAGCTTCCTGGGCCTTGAGCGCCAGCAGGTCGCAGCAGCTTTCGATCGCAGCACGCGGCGCGAACGGCTCCGGCGTGATCTGGAAATTGCCAGTCTCCATCTTCGACATATCGAGAATACCGTTGACCACCGAGAGCAGGTGACGGCCCGAACTCGTTGATCAGCTTGGCGTATTCGAGCTTCCGCGCCTCGTCGAGTACCAGCGAGTCGTCGGTCAGCATGTCGGAAAAGCCGATGATGGCGTTGAGCGGCGTGCGCAGCTCGTGGCTCATGGTGGCGAGGAAGTGGCTCTTGGCGGCGTTGGCGCGCTCGGACTCCGCGCGCGCGATGTCCAGCGCCTTTTCCTGGATCTTGCGCTCGCTCACGTCGCGCAACACGGCGACCACTTCACGTTCGCCGGGCGGCGTGGCGCCGTCGGCGCGGTCGAGCGGGCGGCAGCGCATCTCGACCCAGACATAGTGCTGACTGCGCGAGGCACCGTCGCCGTCGCGGCGAATACGGAATTCGACCGAGCGGTCCTCGCCGCTGGCGGCGGCGTCGGCAAGCGCGGTGAGATAGGCCGGCCGGTCCGCCACGTGCACGCGTTCGAACAGGCCGTGCCCCATCAGATCGCCGGCGCGGGCGCCGAACAGCGGCTCGGCGGCGGGCGAGACGAACAGCACCGCGCCGTTGCGGCCATGGCGGGTGATGACGTCGGTCATGTTGCGCGCGAGCAGGCGGTAGCGGTCCTCCTCGGCATAGAGCAGCCAGAAGCTGGTACGCGCCAGTTGCTCGGCGCCGAGCGCGAGACCGGTGGCGTAGAGCGCGGCGGAAATGACGCCGAGCGCGGCGAGCGCGCCCTGTTCGGCCGCCACCGTGGTCGGCGGCGGCAGCAGGTGAACGGCGCCGAGCACCAGCAGCAGCCCGGCGGCGGCGAGCGCGAAGGTCGACGCCAGCGCCACCACGCGACGCGAGGCCGAGAGCGCGGCTTCGAGCGGCACGACCACCAGCCAGATGGCCGCGAACGAGCCGATGCCGCCGGTGCGCCAGGCGACCACCGCCACCAGGCTGGTGAGCGCCAGCGACGACAGCACGTGGGCGCTTTCGTAGCGGCCGGTGCGCGAAAGGTAATAGGCGATCAGGATCGGCGCCACCAGCCAGCTGAACACGCCGATCTCGAGCGCGCTCGGCACGCCGCGGAAGACGAGATAGGCCGGAAAGCAGGCCAGCGCGATCAGGCTGCCGAGCAGGCGCGGCGCGATGAAGGCGCGGTGGCGCGCGGCCGTCAGCGCGTCGTGGCGCGCCGCCGGATGCACCAACGCGTCGACATAGCTCCACACTGGCGTGAGGAAACTCACGGTCCCTGTCCCGCTCAACTGACGCAACCTGACACGTCCCCTGTTGTGACCGGAATGCTAGCCCGGCGCGGCTTAAGCGAACGCTAAAGGAACACCGGCGCGGGCCGCCTGCAGCGGCATTGGGGGCGGCCGCGCGGCCTGCATTTGCCGGTCATGGTGAAATTTGTGTTGCCATTTGCGCGCGCGGGCTGCGCCGGACCGACGCCCGTTACCGCCACGGTAACCATCCGCGCATTGCCAGCGCGCAACTCCAGGCACGCGCGGCGGCCGTTAAAATTTTAGTCAAATTGAGGCTGTTCAAATTCGACTTAAATTTGCCGCTCATTCGCGTCGAATTTGACCAAAATCGTCGGAACATCGCCAACGACAGCTTCAGGCCTATCTGGTACGGTTTGTTTCAAAGGCGGCGAAAAGCCGCGGGGATAATAATGACGACAGGTGGGGTCATGTTCTTTCTGATGCGGATGACGTTTTGGCTCGGCGTCGTTTGCCTGCTGCTGCCGACCGGCGGCTCGCAGTCGACGTCGCCGGACGCGCGGGTCGATGCGACCCAGGCAGTGACGCTGGCAAGCGCTGCGGTATCGGACGCGCGCGGCTTCTGCGGCCGCCAGCCGACCGCTTGCGAGGTCGGCGGCAAGGTGGCGGTCGCGCTCGGGCACAGGGCCGAGGCGGGTGCCCGCACGCTCTACGAATTCGTGACAGGGAGCCTGCGCGGCAAATCGGCGACGCCCGACAACAAGCTCGCCAAGGTGGTGCCGGTGTCGACCGCCGGCGGCGGCACGCTGACGGCAACCGACCTGCAGACGCCGTGGCACGAGCCGGTTCCGCTGCCGCCGCGGCGGCGGGTGCGGCCCTCGGCCTAATTCGGGCGGATTTTCTCCATTTCGCGCGGGACCCCGCCGATTTCGGGGGCATTCTTCTTTGGCCATCGGACCGAAGCGCCCTATATATCGGGGACGCGACGGGACATTCTTTTTCGCACACCGTGAGCCATGGCCGATATCGACGAAATCCTTGAGAATTTCGAGCTGCTCGACGAGTGGGACGACCGCTACCGCTATGTGATCGAGCTCGGCCGCGGCTTGGCGCCGTTGCCTGAGGAAGCGCACACCGAGACCAACAAGGTGCGCGGCTGCGCGAGCCAGGTCTGGCTGGTGACCCATGTGAAGCCGGACGGCGCCGACGGCCCGACGCTGACCTTTGACGGTGACAGCGACGCCCACATCGTGCGCGGGCTGATCGCGATCCTGTTGGCGCTTTTTTCGGGCAAGGGCGCGCGTGAGATCCTGGCGACCGACGCCTTCGCGGTGTTCGATCGGCTGGGCCTGCGCGAGAACCTGACGCCGCAGCGCTCGAATGGCTTGCGCGCCATGGTCGAGCGCATCCAGACGGAAGCCAAGGCCGCGCTCGCGCCGGCTGCCTGATCTTTCACCCGCTATCGACTGTGAAATCCGCGTCGTCCGCCAGCCATGTGCGGATCGACCTACGGCCGCGACCGCGCGCTTCACCATCATAGCCGTAATGGCGCGCGAGCCGATCGAGCGCGAGCTGCAACACGACCTTGGCCGAGCGCGCCGGCCAGGCGCGCTCGCGCTCGACCTCTTCCAGACGCTTGAGGAAGCAGCAGACGTCGAGCAACAGCCCGGCGAGTTCCGGGCCGACCGTGTCGAGCGCCTGATGCACGCGCTGGCGCGCCGCCACCATCGTTTCGGTGAACGTGGCGGCGCGTTCACCGCCGCCACCGCGTCGGCCGGACGCGATCGGGCTCGACCAGTTCGAGGTGGTGCGCGGCATCAGATGGGCACGGGTGAAATCCGCCCGCAGCCGTTCACCGGCCTGCAATTGATGCGGCGCGATCAAGGCGCGGCCATCGCGGCCACGGCGGCGCGCGAGCCAGGCGAGTGGGCTTTCCGCCTCGTCGACGGTGACGCTGGCGCGGCCGAGCTCGGTCGCGATCTGACGCTGCGCCAAGGCCAGATGGCGGCCGCGGTAAGCATCGATCGTCGGCCGCTGTGCATCATGCTGGGCCGGCGGCGCTTCGCGCCCTTTGGCGCGGGTCCTGCCACCGCTGACGCGGGTCTTGCCACCGCTCATGACCACACCTGCCGCTGTTCTCGCGTTTCGCCGGCAAGCTCGAGGCAGACGCCTTCCAGTTGCTGCAGCAGACGGTCGATGGCGGGATCGTCGCGGCGATCCTCGACCACCTGGCAGGCATGGGCCGCCGTCGTGCGGTCGCGGCAAAACAGCATGCCGGTGTCGCTGTAGTTCAGACCCAACACCACGTGGGCGAGATACATGGCGCTTTGGCGCGCAAAAGCGACGGTCTGCGTCCGGCGCGAGGGCGCGCGCAACTCGTCGACCGGCACCGCGAAGGCCGCCGCGATGGCGGTTTCCATCAGCCGGCAGACGCGCGCATATTCATCGGCGGGTTCCGCCTGGTACGCGGCGGGTTCGGCCTGATACGGCCGCCGGCACTCTGCCAACACTTCCACGAGACTCATCGGCGCTCTCCATGTAGGACTAAGTGCCTACATGATGGCCGGAATATAGTCAGCGGGGATAAGTTTTTTGTCCTAATATTTTCAGAGGCTTAGGGACGGGGCCGCGCGCCCGGACAAAAAATAACGGCAGCCCCCGAGGCGGACCGCCGTCAGCGGACAACGATGTTCAATCGGCGCGCGTCAGCGCGAGCGGCGGCGGCGCTGCTGGCCGAGCCCCATCTGCTTGGCCAATTGCGAGCGGGCGGCCGCATAGTTCGGGGCGACCATCGGATAATCCGCCGGCAGATTCCACTTATCCCGGTACTGCTCCGGCGTCATGTTGTACTGGGTGCGCAGGTGGCGCTTGAGCGACTTGAATTTCTTGCCGTCCTCGAGACACACGATGTACTCGGGTGTGATCGAGCGCTTCACCGAAACCGCCGGCTTCAGCGGCTCGGCCGGCGCTTCGCCGGGCGTGCCCGATACGCGCGTGAGCGCCGCGTGCACCTGATTGATCAGCGCCGGAATATCGCCGGAAGGCACCGTGTTGTTGCTCACATAAGCCGAGACGATCTCGGCCGTGAGTTCGATGAAATTGCTGTTGGTCATGTCGTCAGTGATGCTGTCGCTCATCGAACCCGCCCCGCTTTAGCGCAAGTCGTGCCGCGGCCCGCAGATGGGCCGAGGCAAGCGCTTGCTAGTCCCTGGCAACGGCTATCCTAATCGCGGCAATACAAACTGGAAATCTATAGTTCGGGAAATCTACTGGCGAACACCAGTTACGGCAAGAAAAACATGGCATAGAAGCCGTCTAAACTACCGTTTTTTCTATGCCGGCCAGCAATGGGGAGCAACTCGTGGAGCGAATTTGACATTTGATGAGAGCTTGCAGCAGGGGATGCAAATGTCGGAATCGGACCACTCGACGGGTGTGAAACCGGCGCTGGCCGGGCCGCGATCCGGGCACGGTTCGCAACCGGCGGGCAACCCGGCCCGGCCCGCGGCCGAACGCTAAGACGTCTTTTCCAGGTGCTCGCGCAGATCGTTGATCGACGCGAAACGCAGCGTGCCTTGCGGCAGCTCGGCTTCGATCGAACCGTCGACATAGAGCGTGTAGCCCATGCCATCGACCACGCCCGATTTCAGGATGGCGACGGTGCGGCGCTCGCTCGCCGGCGCCGCGGCTTCCGGTTCCACCTCCGGTTCGCTCGGTGCGGTGTCCTCGGGCGCCATCCGGCTCGCCGTTCGATCTTCCGCCGCCGGCCACACCGCTTCGAAATTGGCCTCCTCCGCGTTCCGCGGCGATTCGACCGGCGGTGCCGCAAGCCATGCCGGCAACGGTTCCGGCACGTGCTCCTCGGGTTCCGAGCCGTTGAAGCCGGACGGCGGCTTGATCGACGGCTCGGCAGGCTCGCCGAGGTCGGCGCTGAGAGGCGGAACGGCGGCAAAGGGCGGGGGCACGGGGGGCGCTTCTTCGGCGGCCGTCTCCAGCGGCGGCACGTCCGGATTGGGAAGCGTCGGCGCTTCCGCAGGCGCCGCGTACTCTTCGGCGGGCACGGTGGCCTCCGCCGGCGCGCTCAATGGGGGTTCGACCGCGGGCGCTTCGTCGGCCGCCGCTTCGGCCTTCGGCATGGGCGGGAACGGAACTTGGCCCGCCGCTGGCACGCGGGCGGCTCCGGGCATGTCAGGCGCCCGGGCGGGCCGGTGCGGCGCGCGCATGGCGATCACCTCCGCCACCCGCTGCAAATGTGAAACCACCGCGCCCAGGCCGATCACGATCATGCCGCCTACCGCCCCCGTCGTGCCGGCCACGATCAGCGTATTGCCGAAGCTGAATTCATTGATCGGGATGCCGAAACCGATCGTCAGGGCGCCGAGCACGAGGGTGATGGCGCCGATTACGAAGAGTAGAATCGACATGGGGCGCGTTGATCCTCTATCCGACTCGACCTATCTGGCTGATGCCAATATACAACAATGAGCTAAACTATTCTAGCATCGATGAATTCCAGCCCAATCCCGGCGCTGGCGAGATATCGTTGCACATAATACTGCCGAATACGCTCGGCCTTGCGCGATATCCCCAATCGCACACGCATCTTTTTTATCCGCGCGGGCCCTCAACGCACGCGAAACCGTTGCCCCCGCCGTCCCCAGGGCCTAATTAACGCCGCAGAGGGAACTCGCCCGGGGACCTATCGGTTTCATGTCCGAGACCGGCTGTTTCCGCATTTTGTTTGTGAATCGAGGAGGACCTAATGTCGTTCAAGTTGCCCGACCTGCCCTACCCCCACGACGCGTTGGCCCCGTATATGTCGCGGGAGACGCTCGAATATCATCATGACAAGCACCACAACGCCTATGTCACCACCGGCAACAAATTGCTGGAGGGCTCGGGCCTGGAGGGCAAATCGCTGGAGGACATCGTCAAAGGGTCCTTTGGCAAGAACGCCGGCCTCTTCAACAACGCCGGCCAGCACTACAACCACACCCATTTCTGGAAGTGGATGAAGCCGAACGGCGGCGGCGACAAGCTGCCGGCCAAGCTGCAGGCCGCGATCGACAAGGATCTCGGCGGCCTCGCCAAGATGAAGGAAGACTTCGTGGCGGCCGGTGTCGGCCAGTTCGGCTCCGGCTGGTGCTGGATCGCGGTGCAGGGCGGCAAGCTCGCCATCACCAAGACGGCCAATGGCGAGAACCCGCTGGTGCACGGCGGCACGCCGATCCTGGGCTGCGACGTGTGGGAGCACTCCTACTACATCGACTACCGCAACCGGCGTCCGGACTATCTGAAGGCCTTCCTCGACCACCTGGTGAACTGGGAATACGTCGAAGAGCTGTTCACCGCGGCGACGAAGTAAGAACTCGCAAGCGTTACAAGCTTTGCGGCCGGCCGTCTCGAACGGCCGGCCGTTTTATTTTTGGTATTGCCGGAAGCGTGTCGCTGTCCGACGACGCGGCGCCTGGTGGAGCGAATTTGACATTTGATACCCACGTGCGGCGAGCCGCTCATCAAATGTCAAATTCAAAGCTCCACTGGAAACAAATGATCGCGAGTGATCCTTTGATTCCGACATTTGCTCGGGAGTTTGCGGCAGCGGGATGCAAATGTCGAAATCGGACCACTAGCGCGGCGCCAATGTCGCGATCAGATCGTTGGCAACCGCCCCCATCGCCATGGCGGCGCCAAAGTCGAACTTGCTGATGGCAACGAAGACCGCCACGCCGCGCGCCGGCGCAAAGGCGATGTAGGAGAACGTACCCTGCAGGCCGCCTGCCTTTTGCAGAATGAACGGGCGGTTGCCTTTCGGCATCATGGCCACCCACCCCAGCCCCATGCCATCCATGTGGCCGGACTCGTCCATGCCCGACACCGGATCGAGGCCGTCGCGCACGCGATAGATGGCGTGATCGAGCAGCCGGACTTGCGCGTCGGCCGTGGCGTAGCGGGCGAGGTGCCATTGCATCCAGCGCAACAGGTCGTTGGGCGTCGAATAAAGGCCGCCCGACCCGACGATGGCCGAGACCGTCGGCACGTCCGGCAGCGGCTTGCCGTCGAAACCGTGTCCCTGCATCAGCCGCGCCTTCTGCGCCTTTGACGGCGAGAATGTCGTGTCCGCCATCTTGAGCGGCCCGGTGATGCGTTCGTGCAGCAGCGCCGGATAGGGCTTCTTGGCCGCCTCGGACAAAGCGGCCGCGAGCAGATCGAAGCCGAAATTGGAATAGAGCACGCCCGCCCCCGGCTTGAAGAGCAGCGGGTTCTTCTTCAGCCAATCGGCGAAGGCATCCTGCGTGATATGGACGAACGGGTTGTCCGGCGGACCCGGCTCATGGGGCACCTCACGCGGCAATCCGGCCGAGTGGGTGACGAGATCGATCAGCCGGATCCCTTTGTCGGGCGCGAACTGCGGCGCGCGCGTGGTCAGCGGGTCCGCGAGCTTGACCGTGCCGTCGGCCGCGAGCGAGGCCAGCATCTGGCCGGTGAAGGCCTTGGTGATGGATCCGATACGCATCAAGGTGTCGCCATCCGGCGCGTGCTTGTCCGTGTCGGAGCGTTGGCCGAAGCCCTCGACGAACACCTGACCGTTGCGCACGGCGCCAATGACCAGCGCCGGAACCTTGTGCTCGAGGAAAAGGATCTGCCCGGTGAAGCCGACGGTTTCTTCAAGCAACGCGTCGGCGCGCGCCGAGGCGGAGCCGCCGGCACTCACCATTGCCAGCCCAGCCATGATGACGACGTACTGCGCGCATTTGCGGGAGATACTCATGGCGTTTCCTTCCGCGGTATCGGACCACATCACAACATGCACGGTGTGGCTGAAGAAGCACCAGAGGAATTCCACGTAGTGCTAACGAATACGTTTATACCGCTTGGACAATTCGCACCTATCTCGCGCGGTTATGCGGCGCCGTGACCGGTCACCACCGCGGCGAGTTCGCCCGGATTGTCGGGCGCTTGGTTGCCGCGCCAGGCGACATGCAGATCGGGCCGCAGCAGCAACAGATCGAAGCCATAGACCTCACGCGCGTTGTCATTGGCGAGGTCGAGCATGGTCAGCGGCGCGCCGGTCGCGCGGATCGCCTGCTCCAGGGCCGTGGTGTCGGCCGCATTCGCGCCCAGGCGCAGCAACGTGTAACCGTCGTCCGGGAGGCGGTCCTGCAACGCCACGCCCGGCTCGAGCCAGACATTGGGCAGCCGCGCGCCCGGCCAGGTGGTCGGTTCATAGACGCGGAAGTGTTGCTCCGGCCCGCCGGGAATGTTGTCGATGATCGGTGAATCCACATAGCGGTAGCCGAGCTCGGCGCCGATCATCGAGTTACTCTTGCTGTGCTCGACGTCGGCGACGCGCACCAGACGCTCGCGCGCGGCCTGCCCTTCCGGCGTGTCGTCGCGGATGTTGGGCGTGACCAGGCCGCGCCATTTGTTGCGGCCAAGCGAGGCAAAACGCGAGGCGCCGACATTGCGCTCGCCCACCTGACGGCGGTCGATTTCGTAGGAGCGCAGCAACTGCGGCCCGCCCCAGCCTTGCAACGTGGCGGCCAGCTTCCACGACAGGTCGAAGGCGTCGCCGACGCCGCTGTTCATGCCAAGCCCACCCGTCGGAATGACCAGGTGCACCGCGTCACCGGCGAGGAAGACCCGGCCGGACCCGTAACGATCGGCCAGCAGCAGATTATGCCGCCACGGCGCGCACGACAGCATCTCGCGGGGAACCGATACGCCCACGACCGTATCGAACTGGCGCAGCATCGCGGCGTCGTCTTCGACGCGCGCGTGCAGCGTGAAATGCCGGGTCGAGTCCTGCATGATGAGAAAGGACTCGGCGGCGTCTGCCACGTGATAATGCCGCCCCTTGCCCGGCCCCGGACCGATCGGAATGCGGTCGAACAGATCCGGGCAATGAAACAGCGCCTGGCGGAATTCCTTGAGGTTGCCCTCGCCGCGCAAGCGAATGCCGAGCTGCTTGCGCACCGAACTCGAGCCGCCGTCGCAACCGACCAGATAGGCGGCGCGGAGGGTTTCGGCCACGCCGGCGGTCGTGCGCACCTGGGCCGTGACGCCCGTTTCATCCTGGCTGAACGACTCGAACGCGCAGCCGAAGCGCACGCTGACGCTCGGCAAGGTCTCGGCCACCGACTTCAACAGCGGCTCGAGCGTGTATTGAGAAATGAGCTGATAGGGCTCGGCCGGCCGGCTGCCGTCACGGCATTGGGCGCACTGCTCGCGCGCGGCGTCGACCGAAGGATGGCGCTGATGATGCAGCGGCGGCTCATTCATCGCGGTGACGATGAACACGTCCATCGGCACGTCGCCGCGCAAGCCGGCGGCGCGGATCTTGTCGGCGAGCCCGATGCGCCGGTAGAGCTCCATGGTGCGCGCGTTGCAGCGCTCCATCTTGGGCAGAAACGCCGGCGCCTCTTTCTGTTCGAGCAGCACGCACCGGACACCGCGGCGGCCGAGATCGATTGCCAACGTCAAGCCGACCGGCCCGGCCCCGACGATAATGACCTGTGACTCCATGGCGCGTTGCCCACTCCCCGACGCGTGTCGCCCGGCGAGTCTTTTTTGGGCGCGCGGACGTTGGAGGTGGACATAGCCGACCGGCAGGCGAAACGTCCAGCCTCACCGCCGGCTGGGAGCCCGTGCGGCCTCGTAATGCCACAATCACCGCGTTATGACCTTTGCGGGGCGTCGTCATACGAGTCGGAACAACCGATGAACGAGACGAAAGTCCCCGAAGTCACCCTCATCTTCTGGATCATCAAGATCGCCGCCACCACCCTGGGTGAGACCGGCGGCGACACCGTCAGCATGACGCTGAACTGGGGCTACCTGCTCAGCACCGCATTGTTTCTCATTGTGCTGGTGGTGCTGGTGGTGTGGCAGACGGCGGCCAAAGAAATTCCACCCCTTCCTTTACTGGGCGACCATCATCGCCTCGACCACCGCCGGTACGACCATGGCCGACTTCGCCGACCGTTCGCTCGGCATCGGCTACACCGGCGGCTCGTCGATCCTGTTTGTCAGCCTGATGGCGGTGCTGGCGCTGTGGTACTGGTCGCAGGGCTCGATCTCGGTCGAGACCGTCAACTCGCCGAAGGTGGAAGCGTTCTATTGGGCGGCGATCACGCTGTCGCAGACGCTCGGCACCGCGCTCGGCGACTGGCTCGCCGACACCGGTGGCTTCGGCTACGAGGGCGGCGCGCTGGTGTTCGGCGCGGGGCTCGCCGTGCTGGCAGCAATCTATTACTGGACCAACGTGTCACGCGTCACCCTGTTCTGGGCGGCGTTCATCCTGACGCGCCCGCTGGGCGCCACGGTCGGCGATCTGCTCGACAAGCCAATCCAGCACGGCGGCTTCGACTTGAGCCGACCGATGGCATCGGCCGTAATTGCAGCTTTCATCGTCGCCTGCATCCTGTTGCTGCCGCAGCGCGCCGGCACGCATCCGGGGAGAGACGCCGCGCGCAACGCGAGCGCAGCCTCGTGACCGGTACGCGTCAACGTTGGGTACAGCAGTGGCCGCATGAGAGCCCTACAGTCTCCTTCAAAGCAAAGAGACTATCGGGAAAGCCAGCGGAGACCGCAAACGCGCACAAGTAGCCCTGCGCGGGCACCCTGCCCGCGCGGCCAAGCCGCGCGCCTACAGACGCTATCGCTCGGGCGTGCCGGTCAGGCGGCGCCGTCGCTTCCATGGCCGTCGAGCTCGACCACCACCTCGGTCGTTTCCGGCTCGTGCGGCACCAGGCTGGTACGGTCGGAATCCTGCCAGCCGGCAATCTTGACCACTTGCCCCTTCTGCATACCGTCGTCTGCCTTTGCCGGCTCGACGATGTTGAGGCCGCTGCCGTTCAGGAAGAAGGTGTGGTCGCCGAACAGCGAATTGAGCTGCGGTACCACCGGGTGATCTTCCGGGATGGCCTGGGCATCGAATTGAGTCAGGGTGCGCTCGACCAGTGCGGAATTCAGCTTCATCGGCGGATCCTTTGCTGGTTTGAGGGTCTTGTTGCGCGAAAGTTTGCGGCGCCGTCGTCCTCGCGCATTGGATCGACCATGAGCGCCGCCATTGCCACCGACCTCCCGCCCTCGTGGCGGTGGAAAACGGCCGGAACTCGCCGGTTTGCCTTACCTATTCCCATGACACTTCGCGTCAACGCGGCGATAGGGCGCAGGGACACGAACGAATTTTTCTGCCCTGCCGTTGTTCAACACCTTGGCCCGATATTTGTGCCGCGAACGTGAAGGTTTTCGTTGCGCAGGCCAGGTTCCCTCGATATCGCGGCTATGGCAGGATCGCTGCCTCTGCGTTGAGCAAACCAGGATGGCACAGTTCCTCTCCGGACTTTTGGCGGCGGCGATGTTGGCGCTGCTGCCGTGCGCGGCTTCCGCCCAAAATGTGGACGCCGCAGGCACAGCCCTGGTGTTGGACGTCAAGGGCGCTATCGGGCCGGCGGCCGCCGAATATGTGCACAATGGATTGGCAGAGGCCGAGAAACGCCGTGCCACAGTGATCGTGCTGCGCATGGACACGCCGGGCGGGCTGTCGTCGTCGATGCGCGACATTATCCACGACATTCTGGCCTCGCCCATTCCGGTCATCGGCTTTGTCGCGCCGGCCGGCGCGCGCGCGGCCAGCGCCGGCACCTACATGTTGTATGCGAGCCATCTCGCGGCCATGGCGCCGAGCACGCATCTGGGCGCCGCCACGCCGGTGCAGCTTGGCGGCGGCGGTCTGCTCCCCACCGGCAAGGACAACAAGGACAAGAAGGACGAGAAGAAAAGCGCGACGGCCCCCGCCAACGCGGAGCAGGCCAAGGCGATGAACGACGCCATTGCCTATATCCGCAGCCTGGCGCAACTGCGCGGGCGCAATGCGGAATGGGCCGAGCAGGCGGTGCGCGAGGCCGCGACGCTGACCGCCACCGAAGCCAAGGACAAGCACGTCATCGAATTGGTCGCCGACAATCTTACCGATCTGCTCAAGAAGGCCGATGGGCGCACGGTCAAAGTCGACAGCAAGGACCTCACGCTGAAGACCGCCGGCCTGAAGACGGTGACGATCGAACCGAACTGGCGCAGCAAGTTCCTGAACATAATCACCAATCCGAACATCGCCTATCTGCTGCTGCTCGCCGGTATCTACGGCATCATGTTCGAGTTCTTCAGCCCCGGCGCCTATTTCCCCGGCGTGCTCGGCGGGATCGCGCTGTTGATCGGGCTCTATGCGCTCAATCTGCTGCCCGTGAACTATGCCGGCGCCGGTCTGTTATTGCTGGGCATGGCGATGATGACGGCGGAAGCCTTCGTACCTTCGTTCGGAGCGTTGGGCCTCGGCGGTATCGCCGCCTTCGTCATCGGGTCGCTGTTCCTGTTCGACACCGAGGTGCCGGGCTTCCAGGTCTCCTGGAAGGTGATCGCCACCGCGGCTATGGTGAGCGTCGCCTTCCTCGCCATCGCGCTTGCCGCCATCACGCGGGCATACCGGCGCACGGTAACAACGGGCGACTCCGTCCTGGTCGGGCGCGAGGCGCAGGTGCTGGACTGGGATGGCGAGGAAGGCGACGTGCAGGTCTTGGGCGAGCGCTGGCACGCCCGCTCGAGCGCCAGGCTCACACCCGGCCAGCGCGTGCGCGTGGTCGAGCGCCGCGATCTCATATTGCTCATCGAGCCGGAACCCGCCGGGTCGGCAAAACCATAAGGAACACGCCATGTCCGGGATTGATTTCGACTTCATCTGGTTTGTCGTCATCGCGGCCATCGTCATCGCGGTGGTCTTGTCGTCGATCCGCGTCATGCGCGAATACGAGCGCGCGGTGATGTTCACGCTCGGGCGTTTTACCGGCGTCAAAGGACCCGGCCTCATCATCCTGATCCCGGTCATCCAGCAAATGGTGCGGGTCGATCTGCGCACCATCGTTCACGACGTACCGAGCCAGGACGTGATCTCGCGCGACAACGTGTCGGTGAAGGTCAACGCCGTGGTCTATTTCCGCGTGGTCGATCCCGACAAGGCGGTCATCCAGGTGGAGAACTTCTTCGCCGCCACCAGCCAATTGGCGCAGACCACGCTGCGTTCGGTGCTCGGCAAACACGAACTCGACGAGATGCTGGCCGAGCGCGACAAGCTCAACCACGACATCCAGGAAATTCTCGACCGCCAAACCGACGCCTGGGGCATCAAGGTCGCCAATGTCGAGATCAAGCACATCGACATCGACGAGAGCATGATCCGCGCCATCGCCCGCCAGGCCGAGGCCGAGCGCTTCCGCCGCGCCCGCATCATTAGTTCCGAGGCCGAGCAGCAGGCAGCGGAAAAACTCGTGCAGGCGGGCGAGATGCTGGCCAAGCATCCGGAATCGATGCAGCTGCGCTATCTGTCGACCCTGCAGGACATCGCCGGTGAAAAGAACTCGACCATCGTGTTCCCGATGCCGATGGACCTGCTGCAGGCGCTGAACGCGATAAAGCCGGTCAAGAGCGAAACCTGAGAGCCGCTGGCGGCGGTTAGGCTGCAGGCGTGGCCGCGACGGCGCGCTCGATGACCGGGCGCCAGTCGGATGTGACGGGCAGTCCGAAGATGTTGGCCAGCGCGTTTTCGAGCTGGGCCGCGTCGAGCTGGCGCTGCTCCACCGCGCCATCCGCCCGGCGCACGGTCAGCCGGCCATCGAGCAGGCCGTAACGCGCTTCCGGCGTTGCCCGGCTGACCATGAGGTTTTGCCGAAACGGCGAATTCGGATGGGTGGCGGTGTACCAATTGGCAAGCTCGTAATCGACAGCAAGCTGCGGCTCGGGGAACAGATCATAGAGCGGTAGCCATTCGCCACCGCGCAAGACCTCGATCACCTGCGAGCCGCCTTGCGGGCGGATGCGGAAATCCTCATGTGCGGTCGGCTGCGGCGCGTCGGTCGAAAGACGCAAAGGCGCCGTCGGCATACAACTGCCGAAGCCGACATCGGCGAGCCACGGCTCGCCGTCGATGGGCACGCGCAAGGCCATGTGGGTCCGCGGGAGCGGAGGCGCGTCGACCGGGCGCGACCAGCGCACCCGCCCCATCAGACCCTCGACCGAAAAGCCGACGGTAGCGAGCACCCGCATGAACAGATTGTTCTGCTCGAAGCAATAGCCGCCGCGGCCGGCGCCGATCAACTTGGCGTCGACCGCCTCGGGTGACAGATCGACGCCGCGATCGAGCTGCACATCGATAGCTTCAAACGGAATGGTCGCCGCGTGAAGCGCCTGCAAGGCACGCAAGGTCTCGAGCGTGGGTTCGCGCGGGCCGCCATAGCCGATGCGCGCGCAATAGGCGTCGAGATCGACCGGCGGCACGGTGTTGGTCGGCGCCGGGCTCGGCGCCAAGGTCGCTTCATTCATCTCCCGGAAACCTCATGAATGCGCAAAGGCCCAATAGAGTTCGCGGGCCTTGCGGTAAAGCGGGCCGGGCTGCAGCACACGATCGTCGATGCGGGTGATCGGCATCACCTTGGAGGCATTGCCAGTCGCAAAAATCTCGTCGGCAGCCTCGAAATCGGCGTAGCGCAGCACGGTTTCGACCACCTCGCAGCCGGCAGCGTGCAAAAGCGCGATGACACGCTTGCGCGTGATGCCGGCCAGGAACGTCCCGTTGGCGATGGGCGTGAACACCACGCCGTCCTTCACCATGAACACGTTGGAATTGGCGAGCTCGGCGACATTGCCGACCATGTCGCGCACGATGCAATTATCGAAGCCGCGCGATTTTGCCTCGAGCATCGCACGGGCGTTGTTTGGGTAAAGGCAGCCTGCTTTGGCATCGAGCGGGGCGGATTCTGGCGTTGGCCGCCGGAACGGCGATAGTGTCACCGAAAATCCCTCCGGCTTGCGCATGGGCAAGTCATAGAGCGTTAGTGCAAAACGCGTCAATTCCGCGTCCGGCGGCAGCGCCATCGGGCCGGCGCGCTCGGCCCAGTACATCGGGCGGACATAAAGTGTCGTATTCGGCGCAAATTTTGAAATGCCCTCACGCACCAGCCCGATCCATTCATCCACCGAATTGCTGGGATTCAAAAACATCGCTTTGGCGGACGCATTGACCCGCTCGCAATGCAATTCGAGGTCGGGTACAACGCCCTCGAACACTCGTGCGCCGTCAAACACCGAGGAGCCGAGCCAGATGGCGTGCGTGCGCGCACCCCACAGCGGCACATTGCCCTCGTGCCAATCGCCTTCGAAGAAGGTCCAGGTCTGCGACCAACCCTGACCGGCCATTCTGCCTTACTCCCAAATCAACCCCGGCACATCGGATTGTGATCGCGGAGCGCTTTCCTTGGCCCCGGCGATGTGCTTTTCCACCATCATAACGGCCCGACCGGGAGGATTCCATGTCATCCACTTACGTCTTCGATGCCTACGGCACGCTGTTCGACGTCCACGCGGCCATGGCCCGCTTTCAGACCGGGCCCGACGCCCAGCGCATGTCGGATATCTGGCGGCTGAAACAGCTCGAATACACCTGGACATTGACGTTGGCCGGCCATTACGCCGATTTCTGGACCCTGACCGAGCGGGCGCTGGACCACGCGCTGGCGCGGGTGCCGACGGTCGACAAGGGGCTGAAACCGCAATTGCTGGACGCCTATTTCAAACTCGACGCCTTCCCGGACGCGCGTGCGGCCCTGAAAGCGCTCAAGGCCAAGGGCCACAAGACCGGCATTCTCTCCAACGGCTCGCCCAACATGCTGAAGGGTGCGGTCGAGGCCGCCGACATCGGCGGCGACCTCGACGCGGTGCTGTCGGTCGACGTGCTCAAGATGTTCAAGCCGCGGCCGGAGGTCTATGCGCTGGTCACCGACCACTACAAATGCGCGGCCAAGGACGTCACCTTCGTCTCCTCCAACCGCTGGGACGTGATGGCGGGGACCTCGGTCGGCTTCCGCGGCGTATGGGTCAACCGCAGCAAGCAGCCGGACGAATATCTCGATTTTCCCCCGGCGCAAACTCTTTCCGACCTGAACGCCTTGGTGGCCGCGGCCTGAGCCGCCAATCGACTTTTGGATGAGACGGGGCCGGGGTAGCGCAGCGGGCCTTTGCCGCCTATATGCGCTTTCGCCCCCGCCCGGTGACCCATCACGTTCATGCCACCCATCATTTCCGTCCAGAGCCTATCGAAGACCTACGCCACCGGATTCCGGGCGCTCAACGACGTCAATCTCGACATCGGGCGCGGAGAAATCTTCGCCCTGCTCGGCCCCAACGGCGCCGGCAAGACCACGCTCATCGGCATCATCTGCGGAATCGTGAATGCGTCGGCAGGCTCCGTCACCGTCGACGGCCATGACATCGTCAAGCAATACCGCGCCACCCGCTCCCTCATCGGATTGGTGCCGCAAGAATTGACCACCGATGCCTTCGAGAGCGTGTGGAATACGGTCAGCTTCAGCCGCGGCCTGTTCGGCAAGGCGCCCGACCCCGCCTATATCGAAAAGGTGCTGAAATCGCTTTCGCTGTGGGACAAGAAAGACAACAAGATCGTCACCCTGTCCGGCGGCATGAAGCGCCGGCTGATGATCGCCAAGGCGCTCAGCCACGAGCCGCGCATTCTGTTCCTCGACGAGCCGACCGCCGGCGTCGACGTCGAACTGCGCAAGGACATGTGGGAGGTGGTGCGCGATTTGCGCGCTTCCGGCGTCACCATCATCCTCACCACCCACTACATCGAGGAAGCCGAGGAGATGGCCGACCGGGTCGGCGTCATCAACAAGGGCGAGATCATCCTGGTCGAGAACAAGGCCGAGCTGATGCGCAAGCTCGGCCGCAAGCGGCTGATTCTGCATCTGCAGAAGAAGCTCGACACGCTTCCTGAGGAACTCGCCGGCCGCAACCTGACACTGGCCAATGGCGGCAGCGAGCTGGTCTACACCTACGACACCCAGGTCGAGCGCACCGGCATCACGGCGCTGCTCAACGACCTCAACCGCGCCGGCATCCGTTTCCGCGACCTGCAGACGACGCAGAGCTCGCTGGAGGACATTTTCGTCGGACTGGTGAGCGAGCGAACATGAACTGGCGGGCGGTCCAAGCGATCTACAGCTTCGAGATGGCGCGTACCCGGCGCACCGTCTGGCAGAGCATCGTCTCGCCCGTGCTGTCCACCTCGCTCTATTTCGTGGTATTCGGCGCGGCCATCGGCTCGCGCATCAGCCAGATCGAGGGCGTGAACTACGGCGCCTTCATCGTGCCCGGGTTGATCATGCTGACGCTGCTGACCCAAAGCACGATGAACGCCTCCTTCGGCATCTATTTCCCGCGCTTCATCGGCACGATCTACGAGATCCTGTCGGCGCCGATTTCCGCTTTCGAGATCGTGCTCGGGTATGTCGGGGCGGCCGCCACCAAGTCGATCATTCTGGGGCTGATCATCCTGGCGACTTCCTGGCTATTCGTGCCGCTGCGCATCGCCCATCCGATCTGGATGTTGACCT
The DNA here is from genome assembly GCA_963829785.1 of uncultured Pseudomonadota bacterium. Taxonomy (GTDB): domain Bacteria; phylum Pseudomonadota; class Alphaproteobacteria; order Rhizobiales; family Xanthobacteraceae; genus Pseudolabrys. The sequence continues at coordinate 62,399 of CAWHJZ010000049.1, forward strand.
TCCTGGTGCTGACGGCTGCGACCTTCAGTCTGCTCGGCTTCATCATCGGCATCTGGGCCGACAACTTCGAAAAGCTCCAGGTCGTGCCGCTCCTGGTGATCATGCCCCTGACCTTCCTGGGCGGCACCTTCTATTCCATCCACGTGCTGCCGCCGATCTGGCAGACGGTCACCCTCTTCAACCCGGTCGTGTATCTCGTCAGCGGCTTCCGCTGGAGCTTCTTCGAGGTCGCCGACGTCAGCCCCGTCGTCAGCGTGGCGATGACGCTTTTCTTCCTGAGCGCGTGCCTCATCACCGTGTGGTGGATCTTCCGGTCCGGCTATCGGCTGAAGAACTGATCGGTGGAGCTTTGCCCCTCGATACGCCGCCGCGACAAGAATGCGATTGAAACGGCGGGAATCATTCGCCATATAACACTCCTCACCCCACCACTGCCGGACAGCCTTGGCTCCCACCAATCGGAGAATAGATGAGTAGTTTCAATACGCCGGACCTTAATCAACGTCAGAACGAGGCCGCCGCCGCCAAGAAGGCGATGCTGGAACGCTTCCGCGCCGCTGCCGAAGACCCCGCCATCGCCGAGCGTCGCGCCGCCCGGGAGGCGGTTGCCGTCGAGCGCGCCAAGCGCCAGGCGGAACGCGAGGCCGAACGCAAAGCCGCCCGGCTCGCCCGCGAGGCCGAACTTGCCGCGGAAGCCGCGCGCGAGGCGGAACGCATCGCCAAAGCGGAGCGTGAAGCCGAGGAACTCGCCGCCATGATCGCGAAGGAAGAGGCGGAAAAGGCTGCCCAACTCGCGGCCGAGCAGAAGGCCGCCCGCGATGCCCGTTATGCCGCCCGCAAGGCGGCCAAGAAGGAACGGCGGCGGGGGTATTGAGACCCTCTGCGCACGATCGCCTCTATCGTCATGCGCGGGCTTGACCCGCGCATCCCCCTTAGACTGGCAACACATGGCCCGCCTGATCGGGATGGCCGGGACAAGCCCGGCCATGACGAGTCAGGGCTTTTGCGCCAACGGCCTCTACCCTTCCGCCAGCGCGTGCAGGATTCGCGCCCAGGAGCGGATACCCTTGTGAAAGCACTTCAGATCGAACTTTTCGTTCGGTGAGTGCACCCGGTCGTCGTCGAGGGCGAAGCCGACCAGCAGCGAATCCATCCCCAGCACGGCCTTGAAATCGGCGACGATCGGAATCGAGCCGCCCGCCCCGACCGTGACCGCCTTGTGGCCCCACTCCTCGGCCAGCGCCGCGCGCGCCTTGGTCAGCGCCGGGTTGTCGAAGGACAGCTGGAGCGGCGGCGCCAGCCCGAAATTGCCGAATTCGACCTTGCAGTCGGCCGGCAGCCGTTTGCGCACGAAGGCGCGGAAGGCATCGCGGACCTTCTGCGGGTCCTGCTCGCCGACCAGGCGGAAAGAGACTTTCGCTTTCGCCTCGCCCGCGATCACCGTCTTGGCGCCCTCCCCGGTGTAACCGCCGATGACGCCGTTGACCTCGGCGGTCGGACGGGTGGTGGTCATCTCGATCAACATTCGCCCCTTTTCGCCCGCGGGCTCTTTGAGCCCGATGGGGCCGAGGAACTGCTCGGCGGTGAGGTTGAGCGCCTTCAAATCCGCGGCGATGTCGGGCGGCAGGTCCTTCACGCCGTCATAGAAGCCCGGAATGGTAACGCGGCCGTCATCGTCGTGCAGGTCGGCGAGGATGCGCGACAAGACGTGCAGCGGGTTGCGCGCGGCGCCGCCAAACAGGCCGGAATGCAGGTCACGGTCGGCGCAGGTGATCTTGACGTCCTCGTAGACCAGCCCGCGCAGCGAGGTGGTGATTGCCGGCGTGTCCTGGTCCCACATGGCGGTGTCGCAGACCAGCGCCAGATCGAGCTTGAACTCGTCGGCATTGCTCTTGACGAAATCGAACAGATTGCGCGAGCCGCACTCCTCCTCGCCTTCGATCATGGTGGTGATCGGCAGCGGCAGCTTGCCGGTGACCGCGTGATACGCGCGGCAGGCCTCGATGAAGGTCATGGCCTGGCCTTTGTCGTCGCAGGCGCCGCGGGCGACGATGATCTTGCGCCCGTCGGGCAGCGTCTCGATGCGCGGCTCAAACGGCGGCGTCTTCCAGAGCTCGAGCGGATCGACCGGTTGGACGTCGTAATGGCCGTAGAACAGCACCCGCGGGCCTTTGGCGCCGTTGGACTTGCCCACCACAACCGGATGGCCGGGGGTTGGGCGCACTTCGGCATCGAAACCAATCGATTTGAGGTCGGCGGCGACATGATTGGCGGCGTTCCGGCACTGCTCGGCATAGGCCGGGTCGGTCGACACCGAGGCGATGCGCAGCAGCGCGAACAGCCGCTCTAGACTTTGGTCTATATCCTGGTCGATACGGTCCAAAACCGCGTCGAGTGTGCTCATGACGGGGGCTCCTTCAGATGTGTCTCAACCTAGCAACGCGCCCAAGGCCTGGAAAGGCAGTGCGCCTCGGCGCGTTTGACCGGCATGGCGTTGTGTCTTGACCGACATGGTGTGTGTTCGGGTGTGCGGCATTCTCGGAGACGGCCGCGTCGGGAGAAACAGCAATTGACGGTATCTCTTTATGTGCTGGTTTCGAGACTTGCAAAGCATGGTCAATCGACGCAAACGTCCGCGCCCGAAACACCGTTCATGGCCCCTCGGCGAACGACCCGCCGTCATCCCGGAAGGCGCGGAAATCGCGCAGTTGCACTCGGATACTACCGTCACTTTCACGATCCGAGAGCAAACGTCTCTGCTTCCGGCGGCATCGACGGAAAAACCGATGCAAAAACATCGCACGCATCCAGCAAGTGACGTGTAGACCGCTCATTGGTCTTGACGCGCTATCACATTCCGTTTCGCATGTTGTATAGCGATATGATGAGCATCGCAGCTTGTCATCGGCACAAGCTCCGTTCAATATGTCGCCAACCCGCCGTCAGTGCGGGACGCGAGGGGATTGCAACGTTATGGATGAGTTGATCGCGCGGCTCGTCGCCAATGTCGGCGTCGATCGCGACGCTGCCGAAAAGGCTGTCGGAATCATCTTCGAGTTCCTGCTTGCGGAAGGTCCGCCGGACAAGGTGAAGGCGCTGATTGACCGTCTCCCCGGCGCGGCAGAACTGATGCAGGCCCAGGGCGGCGTCGACGCCAGCGGCGGCGGCGGGTTTGCGATGGGCGGCCTCATGGGCGCCGGCACCAAGATGATGGCGGCCGGCCTGTCCATGGATCAGATCCAGGGCGTCACGCGCGAAGTCATTGCCCATGCCCGCGAAATCGCCGGCGACGAGGCCGTCGGCGAGGTCGTCGGCGCCATTCCGGGTTTAGGTCAATTTATTTGAGGTTTTCGCCGGCAAGGCGATGTGACTGGCAGGCGGCGAGGAGGCGACACCGATGTCCTATCCCATCATGGCGATCGACGGGATCGACGGCGAAGCGGCCGCCATCCTGAAGAAGGCCGGGATCAGGTCGACTGGGCGTCTGCTGGAGGTCGCGCGCACGGTGAAAGGCCGCAAGGCGCTGGCCGAGAAGACCGGGTTCAGCGAGAAGCAGCTCCTGTGCTGGGCCAACGTCGCCGACCGCATGCGGATCCACGGCGTCTGCAAGGAGTACGCCGAGCTGCTGCAGGCCGCCGGCGTCGATACGGTCAAGGAGCTCAAGTACCGCAACCCCGGTAACCTCGCCAAGGCGATGGCCGACGCCAACAAGAAGCGCAAAGTGGTGCGCCTGCTGCCGTCGGAAAAGGTCGTGACGCGCTGGATCGAGAGCGCGAAGAAGCTGCCGATCAAGATCAGCTATTGAGGGCCTGCTCCGGCCGGATGGCCAGACATGCTCACGGTTTCACCGAGCCGGTGGGGTGTCTTGGGCGTGGACTCATAAAAGCGTAGCAGGCACCAACTCGCACCAGCCACCGACGGATGTCGGCTTTCGGGGGTAAATCGGACATAGGCTTGCGCACGGCAAATGTCCGCAAGTGACCCATCTCCGCCATGCGCGGCTCAAGATTATTGCGGCGCAATACGACAAAGCAGAAGCTATCGCCTGATCGAGTTTTCGATAATCACACCAGGCGGTCCGTGGCACAAAAGGCCTGCCTCTTCGGCACACGCCGCCGCTGGATGTTAAGCTGATGACGAAGGACCAGAATCTCAGCAAAAAATGAAGCTCTTGACCGGAACAACCCAACCAATGCCAACCAGACTAGCTTGCAACCTTCCCTCTTAGCGCAATGAGATTGCGTGATTCTGCCTCAGTTGTCAGCTCGATTGGATTTACGACAAGGACGGGTTGGCACTTTTGGAAAGGACGACCCATTCTTCCCTTTTAAGACATTGCTCTCCGTATCTCATGCATTGGGAAACATACCGCGACGGCTTTTCCGTGCAAGGTGGTCTGGAAAAATCGAAGTATTGTGATGTAGACTGAATGGCGAGACATGATGTCTGTTGTCGCGCGAACAGGCGATCAAATTGCCAAGGCTTCCGAGAAAGCTGAAGGCTTCGTTGATGAGGTTTGTTATGCAGATGCCGCGCCCGTTTCCGCTCAATGCTTGGTACGTCGCCGCATGGAGCCACGAAGTCACCCGCCGCGAACCGCTTGCGCGCACCGTCTGCAACAAAAAAATGGCGCTATGGCGCAAAGGTGACGGCTCAATCGCCGCGCTTGAAGATGCTTGCTGGCACCGCTTGTTGCCGCTGTCGATGGGCTGGCTTGAAGGTGAGACTCTTGTTTGCCGCTATCACGGCCTCGGATTCGACGGCAACGGCCAATGTACGCGCATGCCGTCGCAAGACAATCTCAATCCGGCAGCGAAAGTACGAAGCTATCCGGCGCTCGAGCGCTTCCGTTACGTCTGGGTGTGGCCGGGCGATCCGGCGCTGGCCGATCCGGCGCTGGTGCCAGACATGCACTGGAACGACGATGCAGAATGGGCAGGCGACGGCAAGACACTGTTTGCAAAATGCGACTACCGGCTTTTCGTCGATAATCTGATGGATCTTACTCACGAGAGCTTCGTGCACATCACTAGCATCGGCAGTAAGCATGTCGCCGAGACGCCGATGACGACGACGCATAGCGGCCGCACCGTGACCTCGACGCGCTGGATGCGCGACATCGACGCGCCGCCGTTTTGGCGCGCGCAACTGGGCAAGCCCGGCAATGTCGATCGCTGGCAAATCATCACGTTCGAGGCACCCTGCACCATCGTGCTCGATGTTGGCGTGGCGCTCGCCGGTACCGGCGCGCCTGAAGGCAACCGCTCGCAAGGCGTCACCGGCCGCGTACTCAACACCATCACGCCGGAGACCGACACCACGTGCATGTATTTCTGGTCGTTGCAGCGGAACTACAAATTGCGCGACCAGACCCTGACCACACAGCTACGCGAGGCGAATGCCAATATTTTTCTCGAAGACCTGGTGGTGGTCGAAGCGCAGCAAAGAGCTATAAACGAGCACCCTGAAGCACCGCTGCGCACGCTCAATATCGACGCCGGGTCTGTGCGCGCGCGCAAAATCATCGACGACATGATCGCCAGCGAAGTGCAATTGGCCGCGAAATGAGGCCGACTTGGCCTTCTCATTCACCTGACAGCTAGGGCATTGGTCCCGCTTATAAGGGCGTTGGTCTGCCCCCTGAAAAGTGGTCCCCGGCAGTATGGATTATGGCCTGAAGCTGGAGGATTCAGCGATGCCGAATTACTTATCGCGTCGCAGCGAATGACACTCATGGCCCAAAGCGGACATGGGCTCGTGCACTGCAAATGTCCGCTTTCGGGGGTAAAGCAGACTTGGGACCGTGGCCTGTTTTATGAGTACACGCCCTAAGTTTTTGTTTGGTCGCGTTTCCGGACGGCGAACCGGTTCCCACTTCGCCTGGAAACGCTCCATTTTATCTTGTCGCGTTTCCGGACGGCGAACCGGTTCCCACTTCGCCTGGAAACGCTCCTGACGGCTGCTTGACAGTCCCGCGGCGACCGCGCAAATCGACCGGCATGACCGTCTCCGTCGCAGATAAACCCGAAACCGGGCAAAAGCCGGCCTCCGATACCCTTGCCCGGCTGCTGGCTCTCGGCAGGCCGCTGGTCATGGGCGTTCTCAACATTACGCCGGACTCATTCTCCGACGGCGGCCAGTTTTTCGATCCGGCAACAGCGATCGGTCATGCCCGCGAGATGGTCGACCAAGATACCGGATTTGGCGCGGACATTCTCGATATCGGCGCGGAATCCACCCGTCCCTACGGCGGCCAGCAGCCGGTGTCGGTGGAAGACGAACTGGCACGGCTGAAACCGGTGCTGCCGGCGGTAGCCAAGCTCGGTGCGCCGGTCTCGATCGACACCATCAAAGCCGAGGTCGCCGCCTGGGCGCTCGACCAGGGCGCTGAAATCGTCAACGACGTCTGGGGCCTGCAGCGCGATCCCGCCATGGCGCCGCTGGTGGCCGCGCGCGGCGTGCCGGTGATCGTCATGCACAACCGCGACAGCGCCGATGCGGCCATCGACATCGTCGCGGACATGAATGCGTTCTTCGCCCGCTCGCTGGAGATCGCGGAGCGCGCCGGCATCGCCCGCGACAAGATCGTACTCGACCCCGGTATCGGCTTCGGCAAGACAGTCGAACAAAGCATCCTGTGCCTCGGCAAGCTCGGCGCGCTCAAGCATTTCGGCCTGCCGCTCCTGGTCGGGGCCTCGCGCAAGCGCTTCATCAATTCCGTGGTGCCGTCGGCCCCGGGCAAGCGCCTGGGCGGCTCGATCGCCGCCCATCTCAAGTCGGTCGAGCAAGGCGCGGCCATCGTGCGCGTCCACGACGTTGCGGAAACCGTGCAGGCGCTGCGGGTGGCCGCGGCTATCGAGGCCACCCGATGAGCGACCGTATTTTCATCGCCGGCCTGGCGTTGCACGCCTATCACGGCGTGATGCCGCACGAGGGCAAGGTCGGACAGACGTTCAGCCTCGATCTTGAGCTGGACATCGATCTCTCCACCGCCGCCCGCTCCGACCGGGTGGCGGACACCGTCTCCTACGACAAGGCCGTCGACTGCGCGAGCAAGGCCTTTTGCGCGCAGCGTTTCAAGTTGATCGAAGCCGCCGCCGGCGCGGTTGCCGATGCGCTGCTGGCGGCGTTTCCGCAGGTCGCCGCCGCCAAGGTGACGATCCACAAGCCGCACGCCCCGATCGCCGCGACCTTCACCGACGTCGGCATCACGCTGACGCGGACGCGGGGCTCTTCCAAACCATGACAACGGCCTGGCTGGCGCTCGGCGGCAATGTCGGCGACAGCCGCGCGATCCTCGACCGGGCGGTGGCGCTTTTGTGCGACGGCGAGGCAATTCGTCTGACGGCGCGTTCGGCCGACTACCGCACGCCGCCGTGGGGCGTCGAGGATCAGGCGCCGTTCGTCAATCTATGCATCGCGGTCGACACCACCCTCTCGCCGCAAGAGCTGCTGGCGCGCGCGCAAGCGGTGGAGCGCGCGCTCGGCCGCGACCGCGCCAACGAGCAGCGCTGGGGCCCGCGCAGCGCCGACATCGACATCATCGCCTACGACGATCTCAGGCTCGATGACGGCGCCCTGACGCTGCCGCATCCGCGCCTGTTCGAACGCGCCTTCGTGCTGGTGCCGCTGGCCGAGATCGCGCCGGACCTCTCGATCGGCGGTGTCCGCATCCAGGATGCGGCGGCGAAAGTCGATCCCACGGGCATCGAGAAGCTGCCGCCACGCTGAGCGGGCCCGCCACACCCGGGACGCTTTCGGCGAAAGATGCAGGGCCGGTCCATTGTGCGCTGCGGCGGAAACATGGCAATTTGCCATCATGTCAGACGACCTTCCCCTCGCCGCCGAGTTCCCCCCGACCACCGAACAGGACTGGCGCAAGCTGGTCGAGGCGGCGCTGAAAGGCGCCAGCTTCGACAAGCGCCTGGTCAGCCAGACCTATGACGGGTTGCGGGTCGACCCGCTGTATCCGCGCGCCCAGGGCGCCTCAGCCGTCGCCGGCCGCGCCGCCGTGCCCTGGCAGGTCACCCAGCGCCTCGACCATCCCGATCCGGGGACCGCCAACGGCCAGGCGCTGCAGGACCTCGAAAACGGCGCCACCGGGTTGGCGCTGGTGTTCGCCGGCGCGCCGTCGGCGCGTGGCTATGGCCTCGCCGCCGAAACGGCGGACGCGCTCGACCAGACGCTCGCGGGGGTGATGCTCGACCTGATTGCCGTGCGTATCGAAACCGCGCCCTTTGCCGGACGGCCGGTGGCGACGTTGATGACGGAAGTCGTCGCGAAGCGGAAAGCCGATCCCGCATCGCTCGACATCGATTTCGGCCTCGACCCGCTCGGCGACATGGCACGCACGGGGCGTGCGCTGCTGCCGTGGCCGGAGCTTTCGGCCCGCGCCGGCGGCACCGCCAAGGATCTCGCGGCCAAGGGTTTCGCCAAGGCGCGTTACTTGCGCGCCGATGGCCGCGCCGTGCACGAGGCCGGCGGCTCGGAAGCGCAGGAGCTCGCCTTCGTGCTGGCCGCCGGTGTCGCCTATCTGCGCCTGCTGGAGGCGAGCGGGTTTACGCTGGACGAGGCGCGGCGGCGGATCTCGTTTCTGCTCGCCGCCGACGCCGACGAATTTCTCACCATCACCAAATTCCGCGCGCTCCGGAAGTTGTGGGCGCGGGTGGAACAGGCGAGCGGACTGACGCCACAGCCGGCTTTCGTCTCGGCCGAGACCGCCTGGCGCATGATGACGGCGCGCGATCCTTACGTGAACATGTTGCGCACCACCATCGCCGTCACCGCCGCTGGCGTCGGCGGCGCGGACAGCGTCACCGCCCTGCCCTTCACCGTCGCTCTGGGTCTGCCCGACCGCTTCGCCCGCCGCGTCGCCCGCAACATGCAGTTGATCCTGCTGGAAGAGTCGAACCTCTACCGCGTGAGCGATCCGGCCGCCGGTTCCGGCGGCATCGAGCATCTGACCACCGAGATGGCCAAGGCTGCCTGGAAACTGTTCCAGGAGATCGAAGCGGTCGGCAATTTGGCCGCCGCGCTCGAGCAAGGTCTACTGCGCAGACAAGTCGCCGAGACGCGCGCCGCGCGGCAGGCGGCAGTCGCCAAGCGCAAGGATGCGCTCACCGGCGCGAGCGATTATCCCAATCTCGCGGAAGCGCCGGTCAAGGTGCTGAACGTGCCGCGCGTGAACGTGCCGGAAGCACCCGCGACCTTCGAGGCGCTGCCGAGCCTCCGCCTCGCCGAACCCTTCGAAGCTTTGCGCGACAAATCCGATGCGATCCTGAAGACGACCGGCGCGCGGCCGAAAGTGTTCCTCGCCAATCTCGGCAAGCTCTCGGAGTTCACCGCGCGCGCCACCTTCGCCCGCAATTTCTATGAGGCCGGTGGCATCGAGGCCGTGACCAACGACGGTTTCCCCGATCTTGCCGCGCTGGTCGCCGCGTTCAAGGCGTCCGGCGCCAGGCTCGCCTGCCTGTGCTCGTCCGACAAGGTCTACGAGGCAGAGGCCGCCGACGCCGCCAAGGCGCTGACCGCCGCCGGCGCCGCCGTTCACCTCGCCGGCCGTCCGGGAGAAAACGAGGCAAATTGGCGGCAAGCCGGGGTGAAAGAGTTCATTTACATCGGTTGCGACGTGCTTTCGACCCTGCAGGCCGCGTATGCTATATTGGCGAAGCAACCATGATCGCACTCTCCTTCGCCGGAGCTGACGCCATGACGGTCGAAGAGACCGAGATTGAGCGCATCGAACGCGAACTTGATATTCTTCATGCGCGTTATGAGCTCTTTCGGAAAAGCGCGGCAGCCATGAGGGTCGTTCTCGTGATTGGCATTCCGCTTTTCCTCGCAGTGCTCACGGTGGTCCTTCTACCGACGTTGCGCGCGGACCCGCTTTATGGTGGTTTCGCCCTTGCGCTTCCGATTGCGATCATCGGACTCATGGCTTGGGTCAGCTGGCGAACAAGCCCCGGCGGGTGGATGATCGATTTTGTTTCCATGTTCGGGCGCGGCCACGGCTTCGCTTGGACAGGAGCACGCAGCGAGGCAGACGGGATCGAACAAATGATTGCCGCGCGCGAACAACGACTCGCTGAACTTGAGGCGGGCAAATGACCACAATTCCGAATTTCTCAACGATCGATTGGCAAGACGTGTCCGTCTCGTCCAACGCCGCCGCCGCCGAACCCTGGACCACGCCGGAATCGATCGCCGTGAAGCCGGTCTATGGCGAGGGCGACCTTGAAGGGCTCGACTTCCTCGACACTTATCCGGGCAAGCCGCCGTTTCTGCGCGGGCCCTACCCGGCGATGTATGCGGCGCAGCCCTGGACCATCCGGCAATATGCCGGCTTCTCCACGGCGGAGGATTCCAACGCCTTCTACCGGCGCAATCTCGCCGCCGGCCAGAAGGGGCTCTCCATCGCCTTCGACCTCGCCACCCACCGCGGCTACGACTCCGACCATCCGCGCGTCGGCGGCGACGTCGGCATGGCGGGCGTGGCGATCAATTCCATCTACGACATGCGCACGCTGTTCTCCGGCATCCCGCTCGACCAGATGAGCGTGTCGATGACCATGAACGGCGCGGTGCTGCCCATCCTGGCGCTCTATATCGTGGCGGCGGAAGAACAGGGCGTGCCGCACGAGAAGCTATCGGGCACCATCCAGAACGACATCCTCAAAGAATTCATGGTGCGCAACACCTATATCTACCCGCCCGGGCCGTCGTTGCGCATCATCTCCGACATCTTCGCCTATACGTCCGCCGAGATGCCGAAGTTCAATTCGATCTCGGTTTCCGGCTATCACATGCAGGAAGCCGGCGCGACGCAGGACCTGGAGCTTGCCTATACGCTCGCCGACGGCGTCGAATACGTGCGCGCCGGCATCAAGGCGGGCTTGACCGTCGACCAGTTCGCGCCGCGCGTGTCGTTCTTCTGGGCGATCGGCATGAACTACTTCATGGAGATCGCCAAGATGCGCGCCGCCCGCATGATCTGGGCGAAGCTCATCAAGCCGTTCAAGCCGGAGAACGCGCGCTCGCTGTCCTTGCGCACGCATAGCCAGACCTCGGGCTGGTCGCTCGCAGCGCAAGACGTGTTCAACAACGTCGCCCGCACCATGATCGAGGCGATGGCGGCGACGCAGGGCCAGACCCAGTCGCTGCACACCAACGCGCTCGACGAGGCGCTGGCGCTGCCGACCGATTTTTCCGCCCGCATCGCCCGCAACACCCAGATCCTGCTGCAGCAGGAAGCGGGCGCCACGCGCATCGTCGATCCCTGGGGCGGCTCCTATTACGTCGAGCGCCTCACCTACGAACTGGCGAAGAAGGCCTGGGGCCATATCGAGGAGGTCGAAGGCCTCGGCGGCATGGCGAAGGCGATCGAAGCCGGCATTCCCAAGCTGCGCATCGAGGAAGCCGCCGCCAAGACGCAGGCGCGCATCGACAGCGGGCACCAGTCGGTGATCGGCGTCAACAAGTACCAGCCGACCGAGGAAGAGCACATCGAGGTGCTCAAGATCGACAATTCGGCGGTGCGCGCGCATCAGATCGAGAAGCTGACCAAGCCTGAAGGCCGAGCGCGATCCGGCCGCGCTCAAGGAAGCGCTCGATGCGCTGACCCGCGCCGCCGACCGCGGCAACGGCAATCTGCTGGCGCTCGCGGTCGACGCCGCGCGCGCCAAGGCGACGGTCGGCGAGATCTCGTCGGCGCTGGAACAGGTGTTTGGCCGTCACGTGGCCTCGATCAAGGCCATCACCGGGGTCTACAAACGGGAGGTCGGCATGACCGCCGCCGTCGAAAGGGTGCGCAAGCAGGTTGAGCATTTCGAGGCCGAGGAAGGCCGCCGCCCGCGCCTGCTGGTCGCCAAGATCGGCCAGGACGGCCATGACCGCGGCCAGAAAGTCATCGCCTCGGCCTTTGCCGATCTCGGTTTCGACGTCGATATTGGCCCGCTGTTCGCAACGCCCGCGGAAGCCGCGCGCCAGGCGGTCGAAAACGACGTGCACATTCTCGGCGTCTCCTCGCTGGCCGCCGCGCATCTGACGCTGGTGCCGGAATTGAAAGCCGAGCTGGCGAAACAGGGCCGCGAGGACATCATGATCGTGGTCGGCGGCGTGGTGCCGCCGCAGGATTACGACGCGCTGATGAAGGCCGGCGCCGAAGCCATCTTCCCGCCCGGCACGGTGATCGCCGACGCCGCCGAGAAACTGCTGAAGACTCTGCATCATCGCCTGGGCCACGACCAAGAGGCGGCGGAGTGAAGCGGCTTTTCGCGACTTTCGTTGCGCTCGGGGCGCTGGCGCTCGGCGGCTGCATCGATTCCGCCAAGCCGATCCTCACCGGCGACGCCAAGCCGCTGCTGGGGCAGCATCTGCGCCTGCAACTCTATTCGCTCGACAGCAAGGGCGTCGCGGACGGCCCCGAGCAGGCGGAGTACGTGTGGAAGGGCACCCACTACGCCCACGTCTCCGGCGGCATGAAGGACGTCGCCGGCTTTACCGTGCATCCGTTCGAGAACGGCGACTACATCGTCCAGACCCGGCCAAAGGAGGCGAACGGCACGGTCGACTACGCGCTGCTGCATCCCTTCGTCGACGGCGTCTATCAGGCGGCCGTCATCGACGAAGACGATGCCGACGCCGCGGTGCGTGCGGCCAATTGCAAGAAGACCAAGAATGCGTCGTGCCGGATCGAAAACCGCGCGCAGCTTTGGGCGCTGGCCCGCGCCACCGCGGTCCGGCCTAAGAATCGCGGCGGCCTCGCCATCAAACTGCCCGACAAGAAGACCGCCAAATAGCAATCCACGCGCCGCGCGCGCGGCCGGATCCAACCGTTTCCGAGGTTGAGCATGCGTTTCTTCTTTCGTCTCCTCCTGGTGCCGCTTGTCGCCGCCGGCCTGTGCCTGCCCGCCGCGGCGGCTGCAGCGAAAGCCGGACGCGACGATCAAGACCAAGACGATCGACGCCGGCTTCAGCGTCGATCCCGCGTTGAAGGCCCATCCCAACCTCTACCGCCGCCTGCTCGCCGAGGGCAAACGCGAATTGGAGAAGTGGCACGCCGCCGCCGACAAGGACTTCCGGGAAAACCCGGACATGTTCAAGGACGGTCGCAGTTACGAGTTCGGCCGCGCTTACGATCAACGGTCGGCGATCCAGGGCTATGTCAGCATCACGCGCAACGATTACAGCTACAGCGGCGGCGCGCACCCGAACCATTTCACCGATACGCTGCTGTGGGACGCTCACGCGCACAAGTTCATCAACATTCATCCCTTCTTCAAGGAAACCCGCACCAACGGTCCGGCCTTGCACACGCTCGCCAAGGCGATCCGCGAGGCAGTGGTCGCCGACAAGAAGAAGCGCGGCATGTCGGCCAAGGACGCCAACGACCCGACTTGGATCGGCGGCATCAAGCCGGCCCTCACCAAACTCGGAGCCATCTCGCTGGCGCCGTCGGCCGAGCCCGGCAAGAGTTCAGGTTTTATCGTCTATTTCCCGCCCTACGCGGTCGGCTCCTACGCCGAGGGCGATTACATCGAATTCGTGCCCTGGACCGCGTTCAAGACGCATCTCTCGGCCGCGGGCGAGCGCCTGTTCGGCGGCAAGCGCCCGCCGGGCGACGCCAAGCGCCACGGCGAGTGAGTATTTCAAAACACATCATGCGGCTGGAGTTTCCGTCTTTGGCCGCGACCAAGAACGTAATCGCATTTTATTGATTTTACGGGTTTGGCGCCGGCAAGTAGCCTCCCTGCAAGCTGCGATTTAACGACAGCGCCGGGGAGGAAACGCCATGTCTGCGATTTTCGATGAGGTTCTCAAGGCCAACGGTCAATACGCGGCCAGCTTCGGCGACAAGGGCAAGCTCGCCATGCCGCCGGCCCGCCGCTTCGCCATTCTGACCTGCATGGACGCGCGGCTCGATCCGGCCAAATACGCCGGACTCGCCGAAGGCGACGCCCATGTCATCCGCAACGCCGGCGGCCGCGCCAGCGACGACGCCATCCGCTCGCTGGTGATCTCGCACAAGCTGCTCGCCACCAACGAATGGTTCGTCATCCACCACACCGATTGCGGCATGCTGACCTTCACCAACGAGGTCATGAGCGACCTGCTCGACGACAACCTCGAGACCGCCGGTTTCGACGGCAAGAAATGGTCGAACCCCAAGCACGGCGGCGGCAACGTCTGCGGCCATTTCATCAACTGGCACACCATCAGCGACCTGCCCAAGAGCGTGGTCGAGGACGTGAAACGCATCCGCACCCATCCGCTGGTGCCGGGCTCGATCCCGATCTACGGCTTCATCTACGACTGCGCCACCGGCCGCATCAACGAGGTCAAGGAAGCGAGCGTGGCGGGCAAGCCGACGGCGTGACGCCGGCTAGAGTCTGATCCGCGAGGCTGAAGCATACTCCGCTCATTCCCGCGCAAGCGGGAATCCAGGGGCGAAATTCGCAAAGGTCGCTATTGGCAGCCCTGGGTCCCCGCTTTCGCGGGGACGAGCGGTCAAAGGCGCGCCAACCTCACTGGGTTAAACTCCGGCCCTCGCGAAACAGGCGGCTTCGGTGTAAACGGACGGCATGCCCACGCCCGTTTCCCGCAATTCGTCCGAACCCGTCGCCGCGCTCGCCGCCGGCATCCGCGCGGGCGACCGCGCCCAACTCGCGCGCGCCATCACGCTGATCGAGAGCAAGCGCGCCGACCACCGCGCCCGCGCGCACCAATTGGTGCAGGAGCTGTTGCCGCTCACCGGCAAGGCGGTGCGGCTTGGCATCACCGGCGCGCCCGGCGCCGGCAAGTCGACCACCATCGACACGCTCGGGAGCTGGCTCACCGGCCGGGGCCACAAGGTCGCGGTGCTGGCGGTCGATCCGTCGTCGAGCCGCACCGGCGGCTCGATCCTCGGCGACAAGACCCGCATGGCCAAGCTCGCCGTCGACGCCAACGCCTTCATCCGCCCCTCGCCCGCCTCCGGCACGCTCGGCGGCGTCGCCGCCAAGACGCGCGAGACCATGCTGGTGTGCGAGGCCGCCGGCTACGACGTGGTGATCGTCGAGACCGTCGGCGTCGGCCAGTCGGAGACCGCGGTCGCCGACATGACCGACTTCTTCCTGCTGTTGATGGTCGCCGGCGCCGGCGACGAATTGCAGGGCCTGAAGAAAGGCATCGTCGAACTCGCCGACATGATCGCGGTCAACAAGGCCGACGGCGACAACGTCCAGCGCGCCCGCGCGGCAGCGGCGGAATACCGCGGCGCGCTCAACATCCTGACGCCGCCGTCCGCCACCTGGTCGCCGCCGGTCGTCACCTATTCGGCGCTGACCGGCAATGGCATCCCTGAATTGTGGTCACAAGTTATGGCCCACAAGGACAAGATGACCGCCAGCGGCGAGCTCGAACAGCGCCGGCGCGACCAGCAGGTGAAATGGATGTGGACGCTGCTGGAGGAGCGGCTGACCGCGCGGCTGCGCGGCGATCCCGCCGTGCGCGGCAAGGTCCGCCAAGCGGAAGCCGCGGTCGCCGCCGGCAAATTGGCGCCGACGCTGGCCGTGGACGAGATCGCGCAATTGCTGGGGCTATGACCACCCTCCTCGTCACCGGCTTCGGGCCGTTTCCCGGGGCGCCGTTCAATCCCACCGCACCGTTGGTGAAGCACTTGGCACGGTTGCGGCGGCCGGGGCTCGCGGATGTGCGGATCGTCGGCCACGTATTTCCGACCAGCTACGCGGCCGTCGAGCGCGAGTTGCCGGCGCTGATCGCGCGCCACAAGCCCGACGCGCTGCTGATGTTCGGCCTCGCCACACGCGCCAAGTGCGTGCGCATCGAGACGCGGGCGCGCAACGCGCTCGCGCTGTTGCCCGACGTCAAAGGCGCGACGGTCCACAAAGCCAAGATCGCGCCCGGCGGGCCCGCGGCGCTGACCATGCCGGCGCCGGCGATGCGGCTGTTGAACGCGGCGCGAACGGCGCGCGTGCCGGTCATGCTGTCGTGCGACGCCGGGCGCTATCTCTGCAATTACCTGTGCTGGCGGGCGGCGGAAGCGGTTGCCGCAAAGGATGGCCCGCGGCGCGCGGCCTTCATCCATGTGCCGCCGATTGCGCGGACCCAGCGCCCGCGCCGGTCCGATAAGCGGCGAATTTCGCAGAACGATCTGGCGCGGGCGGGAACCCGCCTCGTGATGGCGCTCGCCGCGGCAACACGGCGTTAATCTCCCTTAACCCCCTTGCGGCATGATGCGCACCATGCCCATTGACCGCCGCCGCCTGCTCCTTGGCTCGATGACCGGCGCCGCCGCGCTGGCCGCGCCCGCTGCCGCCCAAGCCGCCGGCAAGGGGCTCGATGCCGCGCACTTCGGCGTGCGCCCGGGCGCATCCGGCGACCAGACCAAGAAGCTGCAGCGCGCGATCGACCAGGCCGCGAAAGAACGCATGCCGCTGTGGCTGGCGCCCGGACGCTACCGCGTCGGCGGCCTCGACCTGCGGCCACACAGCCAGATCATCGGCGTGCGCGGCGCCACGCATCTTGTGTTCACCCACGGGCCGTCGCTGATCGCGGCCGAGCATGCCGAAACGGTTTCGCTGTCCGATCTCGTTTTCGACGGTGCCGGCCACGATCTGCCCGCCCGGCGCGGGCTCGTGCATCTGATCGACGTACGCGGCTTGCGGCTTACCGACTGCGCGGTCACGCGCGCCGGCGGCGACGGCATCATGCTCCTGCAATGTCAGGGCAGCATCACCGGCAACACCATCACCGGCGCCGCCGACAACGGCCTGTTCAGCAACGACAGTCTTGGCCTCATGATCACCGGCAACATCATCCGCGGTTCCGGCAACGGCGGCGTCCGCGTCTGGCAGAGCGAGAAGCGCCGCGACGGCAGCCTGATCGCCGACAACACCATCGAAGACACCAAGGCGCGCGCCGGCGGCAGCGGGCAGAACGGCAACGCCATCAACGTCTACCGCGCCGGCGACGTGATCGTGCGCGGCAACCACATCGACAAGGCGGCATTCTCCGCCATCCGCGGCAACGGCGCCAACAACATCCAGATCGTCGGCAACAACTGCCGTAACCTGGGCGAGGTCGCGCTCTATGCCGAGTTCGATTTCCAGGGCGCGGTGATCACGGGCAATACAGTGCAACACGCCGAGATCGGCATCGTCAGCACCAACTTCAACGACGGCGGCCGGCTCGCCGTGGTGCAGGGCAATCTGGTCCGCGACATGACCGCGACGGCGCCGCAGGGCACATCCGCCGGCATCGGCATCGGCGTCGAGGCCGACGCCGCGGTGACCGGCAACGTGGTCGAGAACGCGCCGGGCGTCGGTATCAATGTCGGCGCCGGCAAGTATCTGCGCGACGTCACCGTCACCGGCAACGTGGTGCGCAAGAGCGGCATCGGCATCGGCGTCTCGGTCTCGGCCGGTACGGGCGCGGCGGTCATCGCCTCGAACATGATCGCCGGCGCCAAGCGCGGCGCCATCGTCGGCATGGAATGGAAAAAGCCGGTGACCGGCGACCTGACGCAAGACCAGGCCAAGTCCGAGATTTCGCGCTATCCGAAGCTGCAGATCAACGGCAATAAGGTGAGCTAGGTCGATTTTATTGTTTGGTCGCGTTTCCGGACGGCGAACCGGTCCCACTTCGCCTGGAAACGCTCGTTTTGTCTGGTCGCGTTTCCGGACGGCGAACCGGTCTCCACTTCGCCTGGAAACGCTCGTTTTGTCTGGTCGCGTTTCCGGACGGCGAACCGGTCTCCACTTCGCCTGGAAACGCTCCGGCGCCACCTTTCGGACCAAAACCCGCTTACTATATTCGGGCCATGCAGTTCGTCCGCCCGCGCCGCCGCACCGCCGCCCTGTTCAGCATTGCCGCGCTGTTCCTGGCGCCCATCGGCATGCGCGCGGTGTCTTATACCGTGAGCGATGCGCCGCGCGCCTATTACCAGGCCGACTGGTCGAGCACGGGTCTGTTGCCGGCGGCGCGCGACGACAAGCCGGCACGGGTGCTGGTGTTCACCGGCACCACCGGCGCCTGGAAGGGCATCTTCTCGGTGCATAGCTGGATCGTCATCAAGCCCGCCAATGCCGACGCCTGGACCCGCTACGACGTGGTCGGCTGGGGCAGCCCGGTGCGCGTCAATCACTGGCCGCCGGACGGCCGCTGGTACAGCAACACGCCGGTGGCGATCGCCGATATTTCCGGCCCGCAGGCCGAAAAACTCATCCCGAAGATCAAGGCGGCGGTGCGCTCTTACGAATACGCCCGCCGCGGCGACTACCGCATCTGGCCCGGCCCCAACAGCAACAGCTTCACCGCCGCCATCCTGCGCGCGGTGCCGGAACTGGGTGTCAGCCTGCCGCCCAACGCTGTCGGCCGCGATTACCGCGCCGGCCTCTATGCCGGGCGGACCGACAGCGGCACCGGGCTGGAACTCAACCTGAATGGCCTGGCGGCGCTCAAGATCGGCTGGGTCGAGGGCATCGAGGTCGACCTGCTCGGCCTGGTCGCCGGGCTCGACCTCCGGCACCCCGGCCTGAAGCTGCCGGGCTATGGCCGGATCGGCCTGGAATCGCCGGTCGCCACCGCGCTGGCGCGCTAGGCACGTTCACCGCTTCTCGGAAGCGGCGAACCTGCCTTAGTTTTGATTTTATCGCGTTTCCGGACGGCGAACCGGTTCCCACTTCGCCTGGAAACGCTCTAACGCCCGTTTTTTCGCCGCGCTCACGTCAATTTGTGCGGATTGGCCGCCGAGAAACGTAACCTTTGGCGCAAAACGTGCGAAATTGAACGTGTCAGTTCATTCGCAAGGCCCCTATCCCCCATGCGCGATACCCTGCCACTGCTCGACGCCATCCCGTTTCCCGCGCTCAAGCGCGGCCAACTCGAAACCCTGCAGATCAATGTCGGCTACCGCTGCAACCAGTCGTGCTTTCATTGCCACGTCAATGCCGGCCCCAACCGCACCGAGGAAATGAGCGGCGAGGTCGCCGACACGGTGCTCGCCTTTCTGGCACGCCACCGCACGCCGACGCTCGACATCACCGGCGGCGCGCCCGAGCTCAATGCGCATTTCCGCCGGCTGGTCACCGGCGCGCGGGCGCTGGGCGTGCACGTGATGGATCGCTGCAACCTGACCATCCTGGAGCAGCCGGGCCAGGAGGATCTCGCCGACTTCCTCGCCGCGAACGAAGTCGAGGTCGTCGCCTCGATGCCGTGCTACCTGGAAGACAACGTCGACAACCAGCGCGGCAAGGGCGTGTTCGACGGTTCGCTGCGGGGCCTGCGCACGCTGAATGCGCGCGGCTATGGGCGCGATCCCGCGCTCAAACTCAATTTGGTCTACAACCCGCAAGGGCCCTCGCTGCCGCCGCCGCAGGCTTCGCTCGAAGCCGACTACAAGCGCGTGCTGGGCGAGCAATACGGCATCGTGTTCGATCAGCTCTATGTGCTCGCCAACATGCCGATCCAACGCTTCGGCTCCATGCTGGTGACCAAGGGCGAGTTCGACGGCTATCTGCAATTGCTGCAGGACGCCCATCTCGACGCCAATCTCGACACGGTGATGTGCCGCAACCTGCTTTCGGTCGACTGGCGCGGCTACGTCTTCGATTGCGACTTCAACCAGATGCTCGACCTGCCGTTGGAACGCGGCGCCCATCAGCGCCCGCATTTGTCCGACCTGCTTGACGCCGAGCTTGCCGGTAATCCGATCCGCGTCGCCGGGCATTGTTTCGGCTGCACCGCTGGCCAGGGCTCGAGTTGCGGCGGCGCGTTGAAAGAGGCGGCGGAATGAACATTCTGCATCGCCCGCCCGCGGACCCCGTCCCCGACGAAAGCGATGCCGGCCGCGTCTGTCCGCGCGACTACACGTATGCGCCCACCGTGTTCGCGCGCGGCCCCGACTTCGCCGCCGAAACGCTCTACGTCATCGGCGGACTTTACGGCAATCTGCCCGCGCTGGAGCAGATCGAAAGTTTGGCGACGCGGGAGCGCACCGCGCCGACCTTCGTCTACAACGGCGATTTCCATTGGTTCGACGCCGACCCCGGCTGGTTCGCTGAGATCGAGGACGCCGTAACCCCGCATCGCGCCTTGCGCGGCAATGTCGAATTCGAAGTGGCGCGCAACGCCGATGTCGGCGTCGGTTGTGGCTGCGCCTACCCGGAAAGCGTCGATGCCGACGTGGTGAACCGCTCCAACATCATTTTGCGCCAATTGCGCCCGCACGCGACGCCGCATGCCCGCGTCCGGCTCGGCGCGCTGCCGATGCATCTGGTGGCGGCGGTCGGAGACCTTCGCATCGGCATCGTCCATGGCGATGCTGCCGCGCTCGCCGGCTGGCGCTTCGCCCATGATGCGCTCGACAATCCCGCCAACGTGCACTGGCTGGCCGACATCCGCGCGGCGTCACAGATCGATGTGTTCGCGTCGACGCACACGTGTCTCGCCGCCTTGCGCGATTTCGAGCGCATCCCGGGCCGGCTGACCGTGATCAACAATGGCGCCGCCGGCATGCCGAATTTCGCCGGCAGCCGCTTCGGCGTCATCACGCGCATCGCCACCACGCCGTCGCCGCACGCGACGCTGTACGGCTTGCAGCGTGACGGGCTGTTCATCGACGCGCTGGCGGTCCACTACAACGAGGACGCCTTTCTCGCCCGCTTCCTGTCCCGCTGGCCGCAAGGGTCGGCGGCCTATTTGTCCTATTTCTCGCGCATCGTCGAAGGACCGGATTACTCAATTTCGCGGGCGGCGGGGCGATGACGCTTTCCATCGTCATGCCGGTGCTGAACGAGGCCGCCGGCATCGAAGACACGCTTCGGGCGCTCGCGCCTTATCGCACGCGCGGCGTGGAGGTGATCGTCGTCGACGGTGGCAGCCATGACGGCACCGCCGCCCGCGCCCTCCCGCTCGCCGACCGTGTGATCGATTCCCCGCGCGGGCGCGCGGCGCAGATGAACGCCGGCGCCGAGGCCGCGAAAGGCGACGTCTTGCTGTTCCTGCACGCCGATACCCGGTTGCCGGGCAACGCCGACGCCCTGATCGCCGACGGCTTGGCGCGCTCTGAACGCGCCTGGGGCCGCTTCGACGTGCGTTTCGACGACGGCGGTTGGCTGTATCTGGTCGCCTTCATGATGAACTGGCGCTCGTGGGCGACCGGCATCTGCACCGGCGACCAGGCGCTGTTCATGACCCGCGCCGCATTCGAGCGCGTCGGTGGCTTTCCGGTGATCGCGTTGATGGAGGACGTGGCAGCGTCGGCGCGGCTGAAACAGATCACCCGCCCGCTCTGTCTTGAGGCTTGCGTCGTCACCTCGAGCCGGCGCTGGCGCCAGCATGGCGTCTGGCGCACCGTCCTGATGATGTGGCGCTTGCGGCTCGCTTTTTTCTTCGGCGGCGATCCCAAGCGCCTGGCGCGGCATTACGGCTATGTCCCGCACGAATCCTGAACCCGTCGCCGTCGCGGTGATGGCGAAGGCGCCGGTCCCCGGCCTCGCCAAGACCCGGCTCATCCCCGACATCGGCGCGCATGCCGCCGCCGTGCTGGCCCAACGGCTGACCGAGCGCGCGGTTGAGACAGCGCTCGCCGCCGAGGTGGGCCCGGTGACGCTGTGGTGCACGCCCGACACGGCGCATCCCACCTTCGGCAGGCTCGCGCAGCACTATCCGGTGAAGCTTTGCGCCCAGCCGCCAGGCGATCTCGGCGCGCGCATGCTGGCGTGCACGTTTGACGGTCCGGCGCTGGTGACCGGCAGCGATTGCCCAGCCGTCACGCCATCGCACTTGCAGAACGCAGCCCTCGCGTTACGTGACGCCGACGTGGTGCTGATCCCGGCCGAGGACGGCGGCTATGTGCTGATCGGCACCCGCACGCCGCAGCCGGGGCTATTCGATGACATGACCTGGAGCACCGGCACCGTGCTCGCTGAAACGCGCCAGCGCATCGCCGCGCTGAATTTGCGCGCGGTCGAGCTCGCGCCATTGTGGGACGTCGACACCGAAAGCGATCTCGCCCGGCTGGAACGCGAATTGCCCGAACTGGCGCTGTAGCTTTTCCGTACGCAGGATCTTGTCCGAAAACCGGTTCCGACTTTTCGGAATCATGCGCTATTGAATTCTAATCAGCACCAGCCCGAACACGATCAGCAGCGCCGCCCCAATCCGCAGCGGACGCAACGGCTCCTTCAGCCAGACGACGGCGATGCCGGCGCCGAACAGCACGCTGGTCTCGCGCAAGGTCGCGACGATGGCGATCGGCGCCAGCGTCATCGCCCACAGCGCGATGCCGTAGGAGGCCGCGCTGAGCGTGCCGCCGACCAAGCCGCGCAGCCAGAAGCGGCGCATCGCCGCCGCCACGTCGCGGCCCTCGCGCCAGAACGCATAAGGCACCAGCAGGAGCGCGTTGCCGATGAACACCCAGGCCACGTAGGATTCGGGGTTCAGCGAGATACGCGCGCCGATGCCGTCGACGATCGAATAGGTGCAGATGGTGAGCGCGGTCATGAGCGCGAAGCCGACGGCGCGGCGGTCGATTTGCTCGAAAGCGCGCCCACCGCGCGCCGACAGCAACAACACGCCGGCGGCCAGCACAACGATGCCGCTCCAACTGAGAACGCTCAGGGGCTCGCCGACGAAGACCGTGCTGGCGCCGGCGGTCATCAGCGGCGCCGTGCCGCGCGCGATCGGATAGACCTGGCCGAGGTCGCCGGTGCGGTAGCTCTCGATCAGGGCGGCGAAATAGAACAGATGGATGACCGCCGAAGCGACAATCCAGGGCCAGGCGGCGACCGCCGGCATGCCGAAGAACGGCAGGCAGACGATACCGACAACGGCCGAGCCGAGGGCGATGAGCGCGGTGGTGGAAAGTGGATCGAGCCCGACCTTGATCAGCGCGTTCCAGCCGGCGTGACAGGCGGCAGCAAACAGTACGGCCAGGAAGACGAAGGAGGTCATCGACCTCGCCCCGCAGGCGGGGAGAGATGCCCCCCGCCGTGCGGCGTGGCGCTCACGCCGGTTTTGCCGCCGCGGGCGCCCACAGCTTGGGGGCCGCGCGGGCATATTGCGGCGGACGCGGTACGTCGGCGCCGAGCGCCTTGGCGGCGTGCCAGCCCCAATGCGGATCGTCGAGGAAGCCGCGCGCCAGCGCGACCTGGTCGGCCTGGCCCTTGGCGATGATCTCCTCGGCCTGCACCGGATCGACGATCAGTCCGACGGAGCGGGCGTCGATGCCGGCCTCCTTCTTCACCTTTTCGGCCAGCGGCACGTTGTAGCCGAGCGTGGACGGGTTGCGGGTGTCGGCGGTGATGCCGCCCGACGACACGCAGACATAATCCAGCCCTTCGGCCTTGAGCGCCTTGGCGACGATGACCGCATCGTCGGGCGTCAGCCCCTCGGGGCGCCAGTCGCTGCCGGTCATGCGCGCGCCGAACGCCACCGCCTTCGGCACCACCGCGCGCACCGCCTTCACCACCGAGAGCGGAAAGCGCAGGCGGTTCTCCAGCGAGCCGCCGTATTGGTCGGTGCGCTTGTTGGACACCGGCGAGACGAACTCGTGCAGCAGATAACCGTGCGCCATATGCAGCTCGATGACCTCGAAGCCGAGCCGCAACGCGCGCTTGGTGGCGGCAACGAAGGCCTCGCGCACGCTTTCCATGTCGGCTTCGGTGGCCTCGCGCGGTGTGTGCCAGTTGTCGCCGAAAGGCAGCGCCGACGGCGCGATGGTCTCGTAAGGGTCGGCCCCGGCCTTGAGCGCGCCGCCGCCTTCCCAGGGGCGCAGCGCCGAGCCCTTGCGGCCGGCATGGGCGATCTGGATGCCCCACTTGGCGCTGCCGGCGCGCCGCGCCGAGGCCAGCACGCGGCCGAGGGCGGCTTCGTTGTCGTCGGAATAGAGCCCGAGGCAGCCGTGCGTGATGCGGCCGTGGCGCGTGACGTGGGTCGCCTCCACCATGACCAGCGCCGCGCCGCAATTGGCCAGCATGCCGAGATGCATCAGGTGCCAGTCGTTGGCGCAGCCGTCGTTGGCGCTGTACTGGCACATGGGCGAGACGACGATGCGGTTGGCGAGTTCGACACCCGCCATCCGATAGGGCGAGAAAAGGGCGCTGCTCATGGGACCTACAGTGTGTTGAGGAACGTCTTGAAGGAAGTTGCGGAGGAACGTCGTTGCCGGGCCAAGCGCGCCGGATCAGCGCTGCTGGATCGACTTCAGGTAGGCGATGATGGCACCAACGTCCTCGGCGTCAAAGGCGAATTCCGGCATATCCGGATGACCGGACATGATCCCTTCGGCGAGCGATTCCTCCAGCGATTCAATCGGATAGCGCTGACCAAGCGTGCGGAAGGCCGGCGCGTCCTGACGCGGGCTGGCCCCGGTGCGGCCGGTGGCGTGGCAGCGGGCGCAATCGCGCTGCAGCAACGTCTCGCCGCGCTTGAGCTGAGCGGGATCGCCGGCGGCGCCGGCAGGATGCACAGCCATCGCCAGCAACAGGGCGGCGGCCAGAGCGGTGAAGGACCATTTCATGCGGCGGGACGCAATCCATTTGGTTTCGGCGCGGCCACCAATTCCGCGCGCGCGGGCACGCGGTCCGGTCCAGCCGTCATCACCGCGACCGGCACGGTCACCGTGGGCGGCTCGCGGCCGGCCAACTCGGCCCAGATCTTGGCTGCTTTGATCACTTCCAGCATGCGCTCGGCGAATTGCGCTTCGGTTCGGTAGTAGTACCGCCAGCGGCCGCTGTGATAAAGCTCGGCGAAATGAGCCAGCCGACGGTCGGCGAGATGGTGCCATCGCCGCGAGAGGTCGTTGAAACGGGCGTTGCCCTGCGGTGCCGGCATGAAGGTCCTGTCGCCAGTGCCAAGCCGCCAGCCGGAGGAGTGTCTCCCGGTCGAAGGCAGCCGGCATGTGCACAAGTGACGCGGACGCTACGCATAGCTGTGGACAAGCGGTGTAACTAGTTAGCTGATTCGTGAATCGGATTGAACTGGGCACGAGAATCATTTTGCGCCCATTTGATGACACGGCTCACTTGTGCCCGCTATCCAGAGATGCAGGATGGCGGTCATACCACTTCGCGGCCGCAGCAAAACGCGCGCGCGCGCTACAAACTCATGCCTGTCACCCGCGGGTCCCGCTTGGGGACGACGTGCCCTCCTAAGCGAGATGCCCGGCACAAGGCCGGGCATGACGACTGCGGAATGGCGCGCGATTCAATCAGATCGAACGCCGCTCTCGCCGCCGCGCATTCCATTTCGTAAATCGGTGAAAGCACCGAAAGAATACGGCCGCCTCACGACCGTCACGACAGTGACGCGATCGCCTCTTTAAGAACCTCGGGGGACTTGGCCACATCGCCCTGCACATTGGGCGTGGCGTATTCGATGAAGCTGTCGGGCAGCGTCGCGCCCCAATAGGTGCCGGTGCCGCGCTCCTCCTCGTTCCAGAGCACCGGCTCCCAGTCGGGCGCCACCACCAGGAAGCTCGAGGAATAAACCTCGACGCGGTTGCCGCCGGGCTCGTAGCTGTAGAGATAGAAGCCCTGCGAGTTGTTGTGCTTCGAAGGGCCCGCTTCGATGAAGATGCCGTTCTCGGTCAGGATATCGGCGGCGCGCATCACGTCGTCGCGGTTGTCGACCCACATCGAGAAGTGATGCAGGCGCCCGTGCGCGCCCTTCACGTCCACCACGTAAGCAAGCTGATGATGGATCGCGGTCGGGCTCATCCAGGAGCCGATTTCGGTCTTGCCCTCGTCGAAACGAACTTGCTCTCTTAGCTGGAAGCCGAGCAGCTCTTGCGCGAATTTGCGGTTGGCCTCGACGTCCTTGGCCAGCAGCGCCAGATGATCGATGCGGCGCACGCCGGCGCCGCGGCCGGTGAATTTCTGCGGCAGATTTTTCAGGTTCGAATGCAGTGCCGGCGGCGCGACGAATTTCTGCTCCTCGTAGTAGATTTCCATCGTATGGCCGTCCGGGTCGCGGAAGCGATAAGCGCGCCCCCGGCCGAAATCGCCATTGGTCCAGCCGATCCCAAGGCCGGCCTCCTCGATCGCCTTGGCGCGGCGGTCCAGCGCCTGCGGGCTGGAGGTGCGCCAGGAAACGCAGCCGACGCCCGCGTCATCGGCGGCCGTCAGCTTCAGGGTCGACGTGGCGTAGTCGCCATAGCCGCGCAGATAGACCGAAGAACCGCTCTCGTGCACCGGCTCCATGCCGAGCAGCTCGCGGAAATACCACAGGCTCTTGTCGGGCTTCGGCGTGAACAGCTCCACGCTGCCCAGATGCGCGATGTCGTGGATGGGTTCCGCCTGCTCTGCCATAGCCGCCTCCTCGGTTGCCCTCTTCGACCCTTGGTTCCGGGTGCAACCATCGGGCAAGACGGGGCGCCGGGTATTGATCTAGCGCAAAGGACGGGGGTTGTTCCCTCTCCCCGCTCGCGGGGAGAGGTGGAGAGCGTTTGCCGCGCGCCATCGCCCGTGTTCTTTGCGGCCCCGGGTAAGCCGTCGACGTTTTCGCCCGCCTTCGAAAAGAACCGAGGGCGCGCGGGACGCTGTCGGGTCTACCGGACCCACGGGCCTCGACGCCTCGCGACATCGAGGCTTGTCGAAGCGGTATTGCCGCAAGTCCGCCAGTCCCTCGGCGTCCCGCGCGCGGTGTTTCTTAGGTTTGCTCCGTGCCGGTCCCCGGTGGTCGATCCTTTCAGCCGCGTCTGCCGGTTAGGCGTCACCGCGGCTATTCCACCGAGTATGAGCTTCTTGCCGGCGGCGCGATCTCCGACAGATCGCCGCCGACGGCAGCCGGAGTCTCCCGCGTGCGGCATGGCACGCCGGGACCGGCGCGGCTTGGACCGCCGGGCGGGGAAATTCAGCGCCGCATCTCCGACGCCCCCGAACCGGCCACCGCTCCCCGCCCCGTGTCTGGAGACTGCAGACCCCTCGGCAGCGAGGGGCGGGATGGATGGGAATTTAGTCTGGATTTAAAGCCGCGTCAAGGAAAGATATGAAAAAATACTTATCCCCGTCTGGGGCGAGTCATCCCCGCGCGCGAAAACTTATCCCCGCCTCATCCTGAGGGCGCGCGCAAGCGCCGTCTCGAAGGATGGGGCGGATATCCGATCGCGACCCGAAGCGGACTTGGTATCCAATTCAACTCGTTGGGCGTCAAACGATGCAATTGATACCATTGGCGTATGGCGTCAGCCGAACCCTTTGGTCCGGCAACGAACCAAGATTTTTCGAAGGCTTGGTTGCATTCCCGAATAATGCGCCTTTTCCACCTTGAATTTTGAGCTAGGCGCATTCACGCCGTTTCATTAAATTCATCGCCAATATTGCCGACAGCCTGCTCGGCAGCGCTTTGTCGAGGGCTTTCAGTGCGGCGGGAGGACGTGCAATGGAAACCCGGCTCAAGCATTTCTTGAATCTGGCATCAACATTCATATCGGCCACAGCCTTGGCTGCCGTCCTTGTTTTGCCTGCGCCTGCATGGTCGCAGTCATCAAACGGCCCCGGCAAGACGGCAACATCTCCCACGGCCGCAAACGCATATTCGTTGGACGGACAAGTATTCAATGCCCGCATCGTTCGTGACGGCGCCAAAAACGACGCGAAAAATCGTGGCCTCGGAGACATATTGAGCTTCAGCAACGGGAAATTCTCTTCGGAGATTTGCCGGCATTACAATTTCGAAGATGCGCCCTATTGGATACGCGTCGAGGGAAACCAAACCCATTTTTTTGTGGAGTTGAAGAGCCCGACCGACGGCACGATGCGGTGGCAAGGAACAATCCGCGATGGCACCCTGGAAGGGACGATGCGGTGGAAGAGAGAGCGCTGGTATTGGACGATCGATGCCACGCACAAGATTCGCGGCAAGCTTCAAAAGGCATTGAGCGCCGCATCAACGCCAAGCCACTAGAACGTTCTGAATTGTAACCGCGATGACCGGTTCAATCCGTTCCTATATCGGCGTCGCTTGGAAGCTGGCGCTGTTTGTCGCCCTGCTGGTTGCGGCGAGCTATGCGAGCAGCTGGGTGAAGGGTCAGCTCAACTTGGAGCTGACGCCGAGCACGGAACCGGCGCTTCATCGCCTGATCATGACGGCGATATCGGTCTATATCCTCCTGATGATGTTGCCGTTCGTGCCGGGCGTCGAGATCGGCCTCACGATGATGGCGTTGTTCGGCTCCAAGATTGCTCCGCTCGTGTACGGGGCAACCGTCCTTGCGCTCATGCTGGCGTTCCTTGCCGGCCGCCTCATACCACAAGACACGATTGCCGAAACCTTCGAAATCTTGCATTTGAAGCGGGCCGCGCGCTTGCTCCGGCAACTGGAGGCGCTCGACACAAATGCACGCCTGCAATTCCTCTTGCAAAACGCGTCGACACGGATCGTGCCCGTATTGCTGCGTCAACGCTTCTTGACGCTCATGATCGCCTTGAACCTCCCCGGCAATACATTGGTGGGCGGAGGCGGCGGCATCTGCCTGGTTGCCGGATTCAGCCGGCTCTTCACCTTTCCGAAGTTCGCCCTGGCCGTGGCTGTTGCCGTGTCGCCTGTGCCGCTGGCAATGTTCGTCATGGGCACATGAAACGACATTCGAAGCGTTTCGTCCGATCGCTGGCGGGAGCGCCGGCCTCATGCCGCGATCGGTCCAACGCGGATCCGCCGCAATGAAGTTGCCCATTCCGGAGGCGCGCATGAGCGATCTGACACGCGAGGCACTCAACATAGAGACCTGCGTCGCATGGCGCGGCGGCGCCTGACGAAGGCGCTGTTCGAGTTCTGCGGCCGCGGCAGCGAGGAGCGGGATGGATGGGAATTTTGTCTGGATTGAAAGCCGCGTCAATGAAATTATGTGAAAAATTACTTATCCCCGTTTGAGCAAGCTATCCCCCGCGCGCGAAAACTTATCCCCGCCTCATCCTGCGAGGGCGCGCAAGCGCCGTCTCGAAGGATGGGGCGGATATCCGATCATGACCCAAAGCCGACGCGGGCGCGTCGCAGCGGCCGAGCCTATCCAGGGCAAGCATTACCGAGGCATCTGGCCGTCGGCTGAAGCCCATGGTATTATTATTCATTGTTCAGCCGATTTCCGTGGGGGGAGGGGTGGATGATTTCCCGGCTATTCGGATTTTTGGCGCTCGCCGCCATGTTTTTCGTGATTTCAAGCGGATCGGCCTTCGCCGAACGGCGCGTGGCGCTGGTCATCGGCAATTCGGCTTATGAGAACGTCAACCCGCTGCCTAACCCGGCTAAAGACGCCGCCGCCGTCGTCGCCATGCTCAAGAAGGCGGGTTTCCAGGTGGTGGAGAGCAGGCATGACCTAACCAGCACCAACATGCGCCGGGCGCTGCGCAAGTTCGCTCACATTGCGCTGCATGCCGACATCGCGGTGGTCTACTATGCCGGGCATGGCATTGAACTTGATGGCACCAATTATTTGATTCCGGTCGACGCCCAACTCGCCAGTGACATCGACGTCGAGGATGAGACGGTCTCGCTGGACCGGATCATGCGAATGCTGGAGCCGGTGAGGCGTCTGCGACTGGTTATCCTCGACGCCTGCCGTGACAACCCCTTCGCCAAGAAGATGAAGCGCACCACTGCCACACGCTCGATTGGCCGCGGCCTTGGCAGGATTGAGGTGACGACCACCGATACGCTGGTGGCCTTCGCCGCCAAGGCCGGCATGACCGCTGCCGACGGCGACGGCGCGCACAGTCCCTTCACGACCGCGCTGCTCGACAATCTGGCCGTGCCGGGCCTCGATCTGCGCATTGCCCTTGGCCGGGTGCGCGATGAGGTCATGAAGAAAACGGACAACAAGCAGGAGCCGTTTGTCTATGGCTCGCTCGGTGGTTCGACGGTGGCGTTGGTGCCGAAGCCGGTCACGCATGCGCCCGTCAAGCCGGTCCAGCGGGCGACTGCCGCCAATGCACCGGCGCGCGACTACGCCTTCGCCGAACGCATCGGCACGATGGAGGCCTGGCAATCGTTCTTGAATGTGCACAAGAGCGGCTTCTATGCCGACCTCGCGCGCGCTGCGCGCGACAAGATCAAGGCTGCACAACAGCGGAAAAAGGCGAGCGCGGGCTCGTCGCATGAGCCAAAGATAGCCGCTATAGCGCCGGCCAACCCTGTGGTTGATTCTAGGTCTGACATTGCGCGGGCCATCGACCCCGGCGATCTCGCTCGTCTGCTGAAAGTCCATCTCAAGCGCGTCGGCTGTGACCCCGGTTCGCTCGACGGTAAATGGACCAAGCAATCCATGCATGCGTTGCAGGAATTCAACAAGCGCACCGAAGCCAACTTCGATGTCAAGGTCGCCTCGATTGACGCGCTTGAGGCCATCAAGCTGCAGAAGGGGCGTGTCTGTCCCCTGGTATGCGGCAAAGGCTTTAGAACCGATGGCGGCCGCTGTGTGGCTATCGCCTGCAGGCGTGGATACGTGCGCGACGACGCTGGTGTTTGCAGGCGCTCTCGGGCCGCGCACCCGGTGGCGCGGTCGAGTTCCGCGCAACACGCCCCGCAAAGCGGCAGTGTGGTCTTGTGCGACGGCCGGGGGTGCAAGAAGGTTAACCGGGCGCGTTGTCACACGCGGCACGACGGCGCTCTCATCGGTGTTAGTGAGGTGGTCTGTAACTGATCGATGGCCGCACGCCGTAATGTCTGCTATCGCGCCGCTGGCCGCGAGGCGTAGCCCCGGCGGAGCTTGATCAAAACCCGAGACCGCCGCCCCCGGATTGCGCTTCGCTCATCCGGGCGACCAGCCTTCCGCTCATGCCCGCCCTCGCCTGCGCGGAGACATGCTCCAGCGGGCATCCAGTGCTTTGCGACAAAAGAGCTGGGTCCCCGCTTCCGCGGGGACGAGCGGAGCAATTCGGCCGCGCGGGCACGGCGCTCTCCGCGCGATAGGCCGAATCAAGTAGATTGCCATGAATCAACGCCTCGATCGTCCCACCAGATCATGCCGGAAACGGCGCACGCCCGATGAAGATTGCCTTCTGCTTCCTGACGCGCGCAAATCTTCACCAACCGCGCCTGTGGGAACACTTCTTCTCGACATCGAACGGCCGTCACACCGTCTACTGCCATCCTAAATTTCCGCAAGACGTGACGGATGAATTGCTGGCCGGCCGAATTATAAAAAATATCGTGCCCACCACGTATGCGCATGTGTCCGGGGTGGTGGCCTCGATCAATATGTTCCTGGCCGCCTACGCGGACTGCCCCGAGAACGAATATTTCGTTCTCGTCTCCGAGAGCACGATTCCCATCGTGCCGTTCGATTCGATCCATCAAGCGCTGCTGCAAGCCGAGGGGCGCTCGCTCATTCAATATTATGTGCCGAAGCCGGGAACCGAGCTTCATGCGCGGCTGCGCGAGCGCCTGTCCATGATCGAGCCGCCGTCGCTGTTTCCCGCTCCGCTCTATGCGCACGCGACATGGCTTGTGCTTCACCGCAGTCACGTTGCCTTGCTAGGGGACTACCCCGCCATCGAAGCCTTCATGAAAGTGAACGGGGCCGACGAGCACTACTTCATGAACACCCTGGTGCACCTGAAGAACCGGCCGCTTGGGGAGTTTGTAAACAAGGCGACGACGTTCGCGAATTTCAGGGAGCCGGACGTCGAGCGGTATTCCGTCCCCAACGCTGATCAGGAAATGGTGTCGGTCGAGGCGTATCGGCCAAAGACATACGCGCAACTTTCGGCGGCCGATGTGTCGGAGGCGAAAGCAACCGGCGCGTGGTTCTTTCGCAAAGTCACCGCGCAATGCGATTGCGCCCTTGTCGAACCGCATATCGGCGGCATCCGCGCCTGACAGCCGCGCGAGCGCCCCCGCTTGACCGGCGCGCGCTCATTTGCGCCTACTCCGGCAACGACAAAGGGAGGACTTGCGATGCCATGGCGCGCCCGCCGCGAGACATTCCGTGCGATCCTGAACGGCGACAAATGCATCCACCCGGCCTCGACCTTCGATCCCCTGTCGGCGCGCATCGCCGAGCATCTCGGCTTCGAGGTCGGGCTGCTCGCCGGCTCGACCGCGGCGCTGACGGTGCTGGCCGCGCCCGACATCATCGTGCTGACGGCGACCGAATTCGCGAGCCAAGCCGCGCGCGTCGCCCGCGCCATGAGTCTGCCGCTGATGGTCGACGCCGATCACGGCTACGGCAACGCCTTGAACGTCGCCCGCACCATCGAGGAACTCACCACGGCCGGCGTCGCGGCGGCCTCGATCGAGGACACCAACCTGCCGACGCCTTATGCCGCCGACAAGGCGCCCGCGCTTGTTTCGATCGAGGAAGGCGTCGGCAAGATGCGCGCGGCGCTCGCGGGCCGTCCCGATCCGTCCTTCTGCGTCCTCGGCCGCACCAGCGCGCCGACGCTGTCCAATATCGACGATACCGTGGCGCGGATGCGCGCCTACGAGCAGGCCGGCGTCGACGCGCTGTTCATCGTCGGGCTGAAAACGCCGGAGGAACTGACGGCGGTCAGCAAGGCGACCACCCTGCCCCTCATTCTCGGCAACGCCGGCGGCGCGCTGGCGGGCACCGACCTCGCCGCGCACCGCGTGCGCATCGCGCTGCAGGGCCACGCCACCATCATGGCCGCCGTGCAGGCGGTCTACGACACCATGAAGGCGCTGCGCGAGGGCACCAAGCCCAAGGACCTCAAGAACCTCGCTTCAGGCGAGCTGATGAAAACGCTGACGCGCGCCGCCGACTACGACGAGGCGAGACGGGATTATCTGGCGGGCAAGTGAGCGACTGCTCTACGTCAGCAAGTCCGTGTGGCGAGAGTTGGGTCCGTAGGCGTTGCAGCATTCTCCGTTCGTTCCTGCGCAAGCGGGAACCCAGGGCCCAAATCGCAAAGCCTCAGTTTGTAATCCTGGGTCCCCATCGCAAGTCGGCTATTGCCGGCTTGCGCACTTTAGGTGGCAGAGATTCCGCGATGCGGCCGACGTCGATTGGCGGATTACGCTTCGCTTCTTTCGGGCTACAGCATTTGACCCGTCGTCACCGAGCTTGTCCCGGTGACCCCGCTTAGGGACGCACTGTGCCAGCCTAAGCGAGATGGCCGGGTCAAGCCCGGCCATGACGGCGTGGGTGCCCTATTTCTTAAACTTCTTCGCCAGCGCACTGCTGCTGCCGGCCAAGAGGCCGATGTCGGAGCCGACCGCCACGAACAGGAAACCCCAGTCGATATAGCGGCGGATTTCCTCCTCGTTGCCGGTGAGGATGCCGGCGGGCTTGCCCAGCTTCTTCAGCCGCGTGACCGCGTCTTTGATCGCCGCCTGCACGGTCTCGTGCGCCGGATTGCCGAGATGGCCGAGCGACGCCGCGAGATCCGACGGGCCGATGAAGACGCCGTCGACGCCCTCGACCTGCGCGATCGCTTCCAGATGATCGAGCGCGGTGCGGGTCTCCACCTGCACCAGCACGCACTGCTCGCTGTTGGCCTTGCCGAGATAGCCGGGCGTGCGGCCGAAGCGGCTGGCGCGCGCGGCGACCGACACGCCGCGGATGCCCTGCGGCGGGTAGCGCGTCGAACTCGACGGCGCGCTTGGCTTCCTCGGCGTTCTGCACATAGGGAAACAGCAGCGTCTGCGCGCCGATGTCGAGGCAGCGCTTGGCCATGACGGGATCGTTCCACGGCGGCCGCACGATCGGCGTCGCGGTGCCGCGGGTCGAGGCCTGCAACTGCGCGAACAGGTCGGGGATCTCGTTGGGCGAATGCTCGCTGTCGAGCAGGATCCAGTCGAAGCCGGCGTCGGCGATGATCTCGGCGACGATCGGGCTGCACAGGCTCGACCACAGGCCGATCTGCAATTGGCCGGCGGCGATGGCCTGCTTGAAGGCGTTGCGCTGCAATTCCATGGACATGAAGCAAACTCCTTGGTTTTCGTAGCCCGCATGGAGCGGAGCGGAATGCGGGAATGCCGCTCCCGGATTTCGCTTCGCTGCATCCGGGCTACAGGCTGCGCGGGGACGACGGCAGTGGTTGGTTACACGAACTGAATGGCGATGCCGCCGAGCGGACCGAAATCGGCGTGCAGCGTGTCGCCCTTCTGCGCGAACACCACGCGGGTGAAGGAGCCGGCGAGCACGATATGGCCGGGCTCGAGCGCGTGGCCGTACGGTGCAGATCTTGTTGGCGAGCCAGGCGACGCCGAGCGCGGGATGGCCGAGCACGCCGGCGGCAAGCCCGGTCTCCTCGATCTCGGAATTGCGGTACATGATGCCGCCCACCCAGCGCAGGTCGACCTCCATCGGCCCGACCGGCCGTCCGCCCAGCGCGATGCCGGCGGCGGCGCCGTTGTCGGCGACGGTGTCGACGATCTTGCGCGGATCGGCCAGACGCGCATCGACGATCTCGATCGCCGGGATCACGTATTCGGTGGCGCGCAGCACGTCGGCCAGGCCAATGCCCGGGCCCTCCAGCCGCTTGCCCATGACGAAGGCGAGCTCGACCTCGACCCGCGGCTTGCAATAGTTCGCGTGCGGCACCTTGGCGCCGTCGCCGATCATCTGGTCGTCGAGGATGTAGCCGTAGTCCGGCTCGTCGATCATCGAGGAGCGCTGCATCGCCTTCGACGTCAGGCCCACCTTGTGGCCGATCAGCTTGCGGCCCGCCTTGACCTTGCGCTCCATCACGTCGGCGGAGATGGCGTAGGAATCCTCGATGGTGATGTCCGGGAGGGTCTGCGAGAACGGCGTCGCCTGTTTTCGGTCTTTCGCCGCCTGCACCAGAATGTCGGCGGCCTTCTTGCGGTCGGCGTCGGATAGCATGTCGATCCCTCCCTTACCCGGTCCTTACCCGGCAGTTGGCCGATCCTGTAGCGGCTCCAGCGGAAAAATCAAAGGGAGGGAGGCCGCGGGGCGGCATTTGCCGCGGCCCGGTCCCGCAGTGCGGGATTAGCGGGCCTTTTGGCCGGCGGCCCGGCCGTTCTTGCGCTTTTCGATCTTGCCGTTGGTGAAGCGCAGCGCGTGCGCCAGCGGCCGCCGCATCGGCGGCACGTCGACGGCCAGAAGCGCCAGGCCGAGCGGCAGCATCCAGATGCCGAGCACCGGCAGGAAGCTGAAGACGCCGCCGCCGACGAGCACGACGCCGGCGGGCACGCGCACCCAGACCGCGCGCGGCTGGCGCAGCCGGCGCAGGTTGCGCGCGGCCCAGTCCGGCAGGTGGCCCTGCAGGCGGTCCATTTCGGCGTGGAAATCGGGCGTCCGGTTCATGCCGAGACAAGGCCGAGCGCGAAAATTTGTTCCCGACGTGGGCGCCGACCTAATGCTTCAGCTTCGGATCGACCGTGAACTTGGCTTCGGTCTTCTTGGTGATCTCGTCGACCGTCACGCCCGGCGCGAGCTCGCTCAGCGTCATGCCGCCCTTCTTGCGGTCGATGTTGAACACGCCGAGATCGGTGATCACCATGTCGACCACGCCGGCGCCGGTGAGCGGCAGGTTGCACGCGTGCAAGAGCTTGGGCTGGTCCTTGGCCGTGTGCTCCATGATCACCACGACCTTCTTGACGCCGGCGACCAGATCCATGGCGCCGCCCATGCCCTTCACCATCTTGCCGGGGATCATCCAGTTGGCGAGATCGCCGTTCTCCGCCACCTGCATGGCGCCGAGCAGCGCGATGTCGATATGGCCGCCGCGGATCATGGCGAACGAATCCGCCGACGAGAAGAAGCTGGTGGTCGGCAGTTCGGTGACGGTCTGCTTGCCGGCGTTGATGAGATCGGGGTCTTCCTCGCCCTCATAGGGGAACGGGCCGAAGCCGAGCATGCCGTTCTCGCTCTGCAACTGCACGGTCATGCCGTCGGGAATGTAGTTCGACACCAGCGTCGGGATGCCGATGCCGAGGTTGACGTAAAAGCCGTCGCGCAGCTCCTTGGCCGCGCGTTCGGCCATCTGATCGCGGGTCCAGGCCATTGGACAGGCACTCCTTTAATGCGAGTTTGAATCGATTTTTGATTGGCGCATGATCTTATCCGAAAACCGGTTCCCATCCCCGATCAGGTCGAGGACAAGCTTTTCGGGATCATGCGCGTTACACTTCCTCTCCGGTCGCGGCGGCTGCCTCGCGCTTGCGCACGGTGCGCTGCTCGATGTGCTTCACCGCATTGGGCACGTGGATGATGCGTTTGACGTAGACGCCCGGCGTGATGATGTGATCCGCGTCGATCTCGCCCGGCCGCACCAGGTGCTCGACCTCGGCGACGGTCATCTTGCCGGCGCTCGCCATCATCGGATTGAAGTTGCGCGCGGTCTTGCGATAGACGAGGTTTCCTTCGTGATCGCCCATCCAGGCGTGCACGATCGACAGGTCCGCGACGATCCCGCGCTCCATGATGTAGCGCTCGCCGTCGAACTCGCGCTCTTCCTTGCCTTCGGCGATACTGGTGCCGGCGCCGGTGCGGGTGAAGAAGGCCGGGATACCGGCGCCGCCGGCGCGGATGCGCTCGGCGAGCGTGCCTTGCGGATTGAATTCAATCTCCAATTCGCCGGCCAGATACTGCTGGGCGAACAGTTTGTTCTCGCCGACATAGGACGAGATCATCTTCTTGACCTGCCTGCGTCTCGAGCAACAGACCGAGCCCGGCGCCGTCGACGCCGGCGTTGTTCGACACAAGCGTCAGATTGGACACCCCGGACTCCTGGATCGCCTTGATCAGCGTCTCCGGGATGCCGCAAAGGCCGAAGCCCCCGGCCATGATCAGCATGCCGTCCTTGAGCAGGCCGGCCAGCGCCGCTTGCGCGTCGGGATAAACTTTCTTCATGCGACTATTACGCTCCCCTCTCCGGCTGAGCCTTCATGCAACGCCCAGTAAACATCATCAAGACGGGCCGGATGCAAGCCTATTGGTTGGGTTTTGGCGGCGATGGCGTCTTCGAACCGTTTGGGGGCGTCCGGCGCGGCCGGCTGGGCCGGAACCGGCGCCGCCGCCTCGGTGAGCCGGGTCGGCAGCGGCACGTTGTGCGGATAATAGGTCCAGAACACGAAAACCACCGCAAACAGGATCGCCGACAGCGCGCTGCCCAGGAGGTGGTGCCGGAAGGTCAGAAGATTGCCGATAAGGCTGGCCAGGAAAACGAACACGGCCAGCACCGCCACATAGACCCAGCTTACATTCGCCCAATCGATCGGCATGGTTCGTATCCCTTTCACGTTTCGCCTACTCTAGCGCAGGCCCGCGATGCGGGCTACCGGCGTCGTCAGGCGCGGTGCGGGTTGTTTCCCGTTCTCCGGTTTCCCGTTATAGGTGGCGCACCATGCTCAATCTACTCATCCTGACCGAAGTCCAGGAAGCGATGCAGCAGCGCTACAAGCAGATGCTGCTGGAGCGCTTTCCGCAACTCACCATCAACGTGGTCGGCCATCACAACGATGTCGACCCGTATATCGCCGACACCGACATCCTGTTGTGCTTCTCGCCGCCGATGGCCGACCACGTGGTGCGCGACGCCAAGAAGCTGAAATGGATCCAGGCGCTCGGCACCGGCGTCGACAACATCGTCGACCTGCCGTCGTTGGACCCCGAGGTAGTGGTCACCAATATCCGCGGCATCCACGGCGCGCCGGTGTCGGAAGCCACCATCGCTTTCATGTTGTCGCTCGCCCGCGACATGCCGCGCTCGGTGCACGCGCAGGACCGCTGCGACTGGGAGCGCTGGCCGTCGCAACTGCTCGCCGGCAAGACCGTCGGCATTCTCGGCGTCGGGCTGATCGCGGAATACCTGGCGCCGATCTGCAAGGCCTTCGGCATGACGACGGTCGGCATCACCGGCAATCCGCGCCCGACGCCCGGCTTCGACCGCATGGTCAAGCGCGACGACCTGGCCGCAGTGGTGCCTGAATTCGACTTCCTGGTGGTGCTGATCCCGATGAGCGAGGAAACCCGCAACATCATCGGCGAGAAGGTCTTGAAGGCGATGAAGCCGACGGCTTATCTCGTCAACGTGGCGCGCGGCGGCGTGGTCGACGAGCCGGCCTTGATCAAGGCGCTGGAGGCGGGTGAAATCGCCGGCGCCGGGCTCGACGTGTTCTCCGAGGAGCCGCTGCCGGCCGACAATCCGCTATGGAAGACCAAGAATGTCACGGTGTTCCCGCATCTGGGCGGCTATTCGGAAGGCTACGAGAACCGCGCCATGCCGACCATCGAACGCAACATGCGCTGTTTCCTCGGCAACGATCTCAAAAGCATGATCAATATCGTGCGCAAACCTGCATCCTGGGGAGAGTAAACCATGGCTCTGTCGGAACGCCTGAACACGCCGATCTCCACCGCCGAACTGGAACGCCGCTGGAAAGCGGTGCGCGCGGCGATGGCCGCGCAGAAGATCGACGCCCTGCTGATGCAGAACAATAACGACCACATGGGCGGCTATGTGCGCTGGTTCACCGACATGCCGGCGGTCAACGGCTATCCGCAGACGGTGGTGTTCCCGCGCGACGACGAAATGACCGTGGTGTGCCAAGGCCCGTTCGGCGGCGACTCCCGGCCGCCGGACGACCCGCAGGTCTGGCGCGGGGTCAAGCGCCTCCTCAACACGCCGAGCTACGCGTCGGCGCACTACACCAAGGAGTACGACCCCGAGCTTGCCGCCAAGGGCCTGGCGCCTTTCGCCAAGGGCACCATCGGCTACGTCGGCACCTATCAGATGTCGTTCGCGCTGCTCGACTTTATGAAGCGCACGTTTCCGCAGGCGACCTTCGTCGACGCCAGCGAGATGGTCGACAAGATCAAGGTCATCAAGAGCCCGGAGGAGATGGAGCTGGTCAAGCGCGCCGCCGCCATGCAGGACGGCGCCATGAAGGCGGCCTTCGCCGCGATCAAGCCCGGCATGCGCGATGTCGAGGTCGCGGCCATCGCGCAGGCCTACAGCGTGGCGCACGGCAGCGAGAACGGCATCTATCTCTGCGCCTCGATGCCGCTCGGCAAAGGCCAGCCGTTCGGACCCCGCCATCTGCAGGCGCGGACCATCCAGGAAGGCGACCAGTTCGCGCTTCTTGTCGAGGACAGCGGACCGGGCGGCATGTACACCGAGCTCGGACGGTCCTGCGTGGTCGGCAAGGTGCCGCAAGAGATGAAGGACGAGCTTCAGTTCGTCATCGAAGCGCGCAAGTTCACCCTCGACCGGCTCAAACCCGGCGCTCGTTGCAAGGACATCTGGGACGCCTACAACGATTTCATGCGCAAGAACGGCCGGCCGGAGGAAGCGCGGCTCTATTGCCACGGCCAGGGTTACGATCTGGTCGAGCGGCCGCTCATCCGCAACGACGAGCCGTGGACGATCGAAAAGGACATGAACATCGTCGTGCACCCCACTTACGTGCACGGCGGCACTCTGAACTGGCTGTGCGACAATTACCTGATCGGCGGCAACGGCCCGGGCGACCGGCTGCACCAGTTTCCCGAGGAAGTGGTCGAGGTGGGTTAAGTCTTTCGGTCATTCCGCGGCGCGCGCATAGCGAACGAAACCGGAATGACAAGCTCAGGGGAATTGCAATGGCAGAGATCAAGATCCTCAATCCGGACACGCTCGGCAAACCACTCGGGCAGTATTCGCAGATCACCCGCGTCAAGGCTTCCGAGTTCGTGTTCATCGCGGGCCAGGTCGGCATCGACAAGGCCGGTACCATCGGCGCCGATTTCGACGCCCAGTGCGCGCTCACCTTCGCCAATATCGAGACGGCGCTGAAGTCGGTCGGCGCCGGCTGGGGCAACGTGGTCGACTTCACCACCTACCTCGTGCACTCGCAGGACATCCCGCGGTTCATGGCCTACCGCCAGCGCGAATTTCCCAAGATGTTCGAAAACGGCGCCTACCCGCCCAACACGCTGTTGATGATCGACCGGCTGGTGCAGGAGCCGCTGCTGATCGAGGTGCGGACGGTCGCGGCGCTCTGACGGCCGCCGGGCAGCGGTTGCCGCTTTTTTGAGCATCCGTGGTGGCGGCTCGCGCGGGCCGCCCTGGCGCCACTCGTCACGATAAAATATTGTTTTGACAACGTAATTCATCTGACGCCGACTCCCAGCCGGAGGGCGGCGCCGTGGCACACCGCTTGCGAAGAAGGCATTTGCATACAATGCTTCGCGCCGCCGGACGCCATGCCCGGGCCGCGCTCGCCGCACCAGGGAAGCGTTCCGAATGACCCAGATTGCCGCCGAGCCGCAGCCGATCAGCGTCGACCTCGCCCGCACGGCGCTGATCATCATCGACATGCAGCGCGACTTTCTGGAGCCGGGCGGCTTCGGCGAGACGCTCGGCAATGACGTCTCCCGGCTGCAGGCCGCGGTCGGCCCCTGCAAGGCGGTGCTCGACGCCGCGCGCGCGACGGGCATGCTGGTGATCCACACCCGCGAAGGCCACCGGCCCGATCTGTCCGACGCACCGCCGGCCAAGGTCGAGCGCGGCGCGCCGTCGAAACGCATCGGCGACGCCGGACCGATGGGCCGCATCCTGGTGCGCGGCGAGCCGGGGCACGACATCGTTGCCGCGCTTTATCCCGCCGCCGGCGAGCCGGTGATCGACAAACCCGGCAAGGGCGCGTTCTACCAGACCGACCTCGAGTCCATGCTGAAGAACCGCGGCATCGAGACCCTGCTGGTCTGCGGCGTGACCACGGAAGTCTGCGTCAACACCACCGTGCGCGAGGCCAACGACCGCGGCTACCGCTGCGTCGTCGTGGCCGACGCCTGCGCCTCCTACTTTCCCGAATTCCACGACATGGGCCTGAAAATGATCAAGGCGCAGGGCGGCATCTTCGGTTGGGTGTCGGATTCGGTAGCGTGCTGGCGGCGCTGAACGCGGCGCGATAGAGGATGTCCGTTCTTGATGCGCGCGCCGCAAGCACAGCGTGCCCTCTCCCCCCGAACCGTCCCAAGGGCGAAGAGAAACCGGGGGGGAGGGGTTGGGGTGAGGGGGCAATGACTTCCGTATCCCGCTCCCCCTCACCCGGCGCACTAACGCGCGCCGACCTCTCCCCCCAGGGAGAGGTGAAGAGTGGGTGTCGCAATTCCGCGCAAGACGAAAACGCTCTAAAACGACCAGTCGAAGGAATTACCGCTTGCCCGAGACCCTTGCCCAGATCGTCGCCGCGCACCACGCCGGCACCACGACCCCCGCCGATACCATGGCGCGTTGTTACGCGCGTCTCAAGGCGCACGACGATCCCGCCATGTTCATCACGTTGCGCGCGGAAAAAGACGCGGTGGCGGAAGCGCGCGCGATGAAGGATACGACGCTGCCGCTCTACGGCGTGCCGGTGGCGGTGAAGGACAACATCGACGTCGCCGGTCTGCCGACCACCGCCGCCTGCCCCGCGTTTGCCTATACGCCGCAGCATGACGCCAGCGTGGTGGCGCGGCTGCGCGCGGCCGGCGCCATCGTCATCGGCAAGACCAATCTCGATCAATTCGCCACCGGGCTGGTGGGGGTGCGTTCGCCCTATGGCGTGCCGCGCAACGCGTTCAACAAGGACCTGGTGCCGGGCGGCTCGAGCGCCGGTTCGGCGGTCGCGGTGGCCAGCGGCATCGTGCCGCTGGCGCTCGGCACCGACACCGCCGGTTCGGGCCGCGTGCCGGCGGGCCTGAACAATATCGTCGGCCTGAAGCCGAGCCTCGGGCTTGTCTCCACCCATGGCGTGGTGCCGGCCTGCCGCACGCTCGACTGCGTGTCGGTGTTCGCCCTCACGGTGGATGACGCCTGGACGGCGCTCACGGCCATGGCGGGCGCCGACGATAAAGACCCCTACTCGCGCGCGCGCGCGCTTCATAATCCCGGCCCCATGCACGCGCACATGAAGCTCGGTGTGCCGCGTGAAGGTCAGCGCCAGTTCTTTGGCGACCGGGCGTTCGAAGCCGCTTATGGCGCGGCCTTGCAACGGCTGACGGCGATCGGTTGCGACGTCATCGAAATCGACATCGAGCCGTTCTACGAAACCGCGCGCCTGCTCTACGAAGGCCCGTGGGTCGCCGAGCGCGCCATCGCCGTCGGCGACTTGCTGCAATCGAACCCGCAAGCCCTGCATCCCGTCACGCGCGAGATCATCGCGGGCGGCTTGCAAGCCGACGGCCATGGACGCCTTCAAGGCGTTCTACAAATTGGAAGAGCTGCGGCGGGTTTCTGAAGCCACATTCCGCGCCATCGATGCGCTGGCGCTGCCGACCGCGCCCAGCGCCTACACGGTGGACCAGGTGCTGGCCGATCCGATCCAGCTCAACAGCCGGCTCGGCACCTACACCAATTTCGTCAATCTGCTCGATTTGTGCGGGCTGGCGCTGCCGGCGGCGATCAATGACCGGGTGCCGTTCGGCATCACGCTGCTGGCGCCGGGCGGCGAGGACGCCAGGCTCACGGAAATCGGCCGCGTGTTTCACGCCGACACCCAACTGCCGCTCGGCGCTTTGAACATGCGGCAGCCGGACGAAGCGCCGGCGTAATCACAACGACTCGGTATAGTGCTCGTATTCGTCGCGCACTTTGATGATGTGCTGATACATCGCCTGCGCGGCGACGGTGCGCTCGCCGCGTAAAATCGCCTGCACCACGCGGTCGTGCTCGATGTGCGACTTGGAAAGCCGCCCCAGGATGCGGAACTGGGCGCGGCGGAACGGCTGCACGCGCGCGCGCGTCATGAGAGTCAGTTCCGCGAGATAGCTGTTGTGCGCACCGGCATAGATGCTGGCGTGAAAGGCTTCGTTCATCTCGTGATACTGCTGCGGATCGCCGCTCTGGATCAGCACCCGCAGCCGCTCGTGGATGTCTTCCAGTCCGCGGCGTTCGATGCTGGTCATGCGCTCGGCGGCGTGGCCCGCGCACAGCGATTCCAGTTCGGCCATGGCCTCGAACATGCCGATGAGATGCTCCGGCGTCGGCTGCGCCACCACCGCGGCGCGATGCGCGCGCACTTCAACAAGCCCGCTCGCGCCCAGCATGCGGATCGCCTCGCGCACCGGCGTGCGCGATACGCTGAAACGGCGCGCGAGCTCGGTCTCATCGAGCGTCGCGCCCGGCGCCAGCACGCCGCGCACGATCTCGTCGGCCAGTTGCAGACGCAGCTCTTCCGCGCGCGTTTGCTTGGCGACGAGCGGCGCTTCGGCGGCGGGCCAAGTAATGCTCATGCGAAGCTCATGCGAAGCTCATGGGCGAATCTCATGCCGGCGGGTCCATCAGGCTGACATGCGCCGCCACGATGCGCCAGCCATAGGGGAACTTGACCCAGGTCTGCATCTGCCGCCCGGTGCGGCCGGGGGCGGAGGGCCGCTCATAGAGCGTGGACGCCACCGCAAAGTCGCGGCCATAGGTGGTGATCACCGTGCGCGACAGCGTGCGCCCGAGCGCGACCGGCGAGCGCGCGGCGCGGAACGCCATGATTTCCTCGTAGCCGTAGAGGATTTCTCCGGCGCCGTAGCGGATGGTGCGCGGGTCGTTGTGGAACAATTCGTCGAGCGTCTCGACGTCGTTCGACACCAGCGCCCGTTCGTAGCGCGCGAAGGCCTCTTTCACTTCGGCCACGACCTCCGACAAATCGATTTCCATATCAATGCCCCCTATTCCATCTCCGTTCGTCCCCGCGAACGCGGGGACCCAGGGCGACAAACCTCCGCCCCCGCATCTTGGCTTCTGGGTTCCCGCTTGCGCGGGAACGAACGGATGAAAGGCTCTGCCTCACGACAAACTCCTCAAAGTTCAGGCCGCGGCGCGGCGGCCGCGCCCATTTGTTCCAGCGCATGCGCGATGCGCAAGGCCACATCCTCCCGCCAGGGCGCGGCGATGACCTGCACCGCGATCGGCAACGGCGACAAGGGCACGGGCACCGCCACCACCGGCAGGCCGATAAAGGAGATCGGCTGGGTGTAGACGCCTAGATTGGGCCGCACCGGCATCTCCACGCCGTCGAGGGTGAAATTCTGCTGGCCGATCTTGGGCGCGGTGCACGGCGTCGCCGGCGCCAGGATGGCGTCGTAATCCTTGAACAGTTCGTGCACGCGCTCGCGATACCAGCGGCGGAATTTCTGCGCCTGGTCGACCGCCACCGCCGGCACCATGGCGGCGGCGATGAGGCGGTCGCGCACGGCGGGATCGAAATCGTGCGCCCGGCTGCGCAGCCGTTCGAGATGGAGCGCCGCGCCTTCGGTGGCGGAGATGACATAGGCCGCGGCGCGGGC
Organism: uncultured Pseudomonadota bacterium; assembly: GCA_963829785.1. Classification (GTDB taxonomy): domain Bacteria; phylum Pseudomonadota; class Alphaproteobacteria; order Rhizobiales; family Xanthobacteraceae; genus Pseudolabrys. The sequence goes on from CAWHJZ010000049.1 coordinate 106,569, forward strand.
GCGCGCGGCTTCCGGAATCTCGATCTCGTCGCGCGCGTTCGCCGCCTTGGCGAGGCGATCGAGCGCTTCGAGCGCCTCGGGAAAGGCGCCTTGCTTGAAATAACCGCCGGCGACCGCAATGCGCAAACCGTCGAGACCGCGGTCGAGCAACGGCGTCACCGGTTCGGGCGGGCGCGTGGTGCACACCGGATCTTCCGCGTCGGGCCCCTGCATGGCGTCGTAGCTGAGCGCGAGATCACGCGCCGAGCGCGCGAAGGGCCCGACGTGATCGAGACTGGCGACGAAGGGAAAGGTGCGCGCGCGCGTGAGACGCCCGTAGGTCGGCTTGAGGCCGAAAATGCCGCACAAGGACGACGGCACGCGAATGGATCCGTTGGTGTCGGAACCGAGCGCGAGCGGCACGAAGCCGCCGGCGACCGCACCACCGGAACCGCCGGAGGAGCCGCCGGTCATGCGCAACGTGTCGTGTGGATTGTGCGACGGACCGTCGTGCACGTTCTCGCCGGTGAAGTCGTAGGCGTATTCGCCCATGTTGAGCGCGCCGACCAGCACCGCACCGGCGGCTTCCAGCCGCGCGATCAACGGCGAGTCCTTTTGCGCCGGCGGATAGCCGCGGTTGATCTTGGAGCCGGCGACGGTGACGACGCCTTCGATGTCGAACAGGTTCTTGACCGCGAACGGCACGCCGGCGAGCGGCAGCTTGCTCTTGTCCGGCGCGGTATCGACCGCCTTGGCCTTGGCGCGGGCGCGCTCGGCGGTTACCGTGGTGAAGGCGTTGAGGACGGGATCGAGCTGCTCGATGCGCGCAAGCTGCCAGTCGACCACCTCGGTAGCACTCATTGTGCCGGCCGAGACGGCTTGCGCGATGTCGGCGGCGCTGAGCCAGGCCGGAACGGTCACCATCGCCATCAGGCCTCGAACACCGGCGCCGGCTCGGCGGCGTCCGGCAGCGGAAATTCCTCGACCAGCGCGGCGTGCTTGAGGGTGACGGCGAGATTGGCCTTCACCGCCGGCCGCCATTCGGGCTCCAACGGCAGGCCGAGCGCCGTGGCGGCGGCGGTGAGAAATTCATCCAGCGGATCGGAAGCGGCCATGGCGGGGTTCCCTTTTTCAGCGGCGGGGTGAAAAACGGCCCTCCGGCGCGCGCCCCTTCTGCGTGCCCCGCGAGATGCAATTTTGCGGCCAATCTACACCCGCCCCGCGGGCTCGCGCCATTGCCCGTATTCTTGGCTGCCGGCCCCGGGCGGGGCCCTCTTCCGTCTGCCTCTCCGCCGCACCCGAAGGTGCTCCAGCCCAAACGGGAGGCGCGCTAGTGCTGCTGCGCCGACACGCCCTGCACCAGCCAGAAGCGATAGACCCGCTTGGCCGTCGCCGGCTGCATCTTGTGAAAATCGGCGCAGGCCTTGTCGAGTTCGACCGCCCGCATCGGGCGGTCCGGGAACCGCTTGGCCAGGATCGCGCTGAAGGTCCGCCAGCTGAAATCGCAGGCCTTGCAGGCCGTGAGCACGCCGTCATAGGACGGATTCTGAACCAGCTGATCGATCATTGCGACCGGCGCCAGGCCGAGCCGCGCCACCGCGACCACCATCTCCTCGACCTCGCCGGCATCGGCGAACATGACGACCGCGGCTTCGTTCAGCTTGCCGCGCGCCTTCATGGCGTCGACCACTTTTTCCGCGCGCCGGAAATCGCGGGGCGCGGCCACTTCCTCCGCAATCTGCGCCGACGCCGCGTCGATCGCCTTTTGGATGACGGCCCGGCCTTCCGGCGACGTCCCGCGCAACAGGCGCGCGCGCACCTCTTCGGTCGCCTTGGCCATCAGATCGCGCAACACCTGCGGCGGCACGTCGAGGCGGCTCCCGATATTTTCCGTCAGTTGCTCGTCACCCTCGGCGCGCTTCGCCAGCGCGCTGAAGCCGCCGCTGGAAAACGCCGCACCGCGGTTGCGCGACAATTTGAGCATGACGGAACTGTCGCCGCGCTCGACCAGGATATCCGTCACCGCCGTGGCCAGGCGCGTGCGCTCGGAGATCGCGCCGAGATGCTTCTGCCCCTTGCTCTTGGCGATCTCGACCAGGTCCGTGTCCGACAGCCGCACCGATTGGGTCAACACCGGGCCGGCGACGATAATCTCGTCATGACGGGCGAATTTCTGGATGATGGCGTTGGGCGCGTTGGCGACCGGCGCCAGCTTGGCGCTCAACTCCGCCAGCACCTTGTGCTCGACCCGGTCGGCAAGACGCGTCAGCACGCCGCCGAACACGTCGACATGATCGTCGTTGAAGCCTTCGGCTCCGAGGACGAAAAGATCCGTTACTTGCCGCAGGATGGCGACTCGCTTGTCCTGCTGGCCTTCCTGGATCGCCGTTTCAAGGTCGGCGATGAGAACCTGGAAATTACCCACGTGACGCCTGCTCGTTCTGAGCCAAAGATATTTGACCGGTTCTCGGTCTACACACTCGCCGCATCACGTTAGCGTCGCATTATTGTATGAATCGTATACAACGATCTTAAATTGCGAGGCAGATTAGCGGTTATTCGAACGCTTGGCAGATTAATCCAGTTTATGAAGCTATATAATATCGCTGCGCAGCCAAGCCGGTACTGCGCCCGTCGACGGTAGCGCGATCGCTGTCCCGCAAAGCCGGGCAAGGCCAATCCCGTGCGACGGGCGCTAATGCTTCTGGGCCGTGCCGCGCACCAGCCAGAAGCGAAACACGCGTTTTGCCATCGCCGACGACAGTTTTAGAAAATCGGTGCGCGCCTTATCGAGCTCTGCGCCGGATATCCGACGGCCGGGAAAGCGATTCGCCAGGATCGCGCTGAAGACCGGCCAATGAATCTCGCACGCTTTGCAGACGAGCAGCAGGCCGTCGTAGGCCGCGCTCCGCACCAATGGCTCGATCAGATCGAGGTCCGCGCCGCAGAGCAACGCCAAGCCGACGACCATCTCTTCGTATTGGCCGGCATTGGCGAATTTCATGACCGCCGTTTCATCCAGTTGGCCCATTTCCTTCATCTCGGCGCACAGGCTTTCCGCGCGCCGGAAATCACGGGGAGCCGACACGTCGCGTGAAACCTGCGCCGCCGCCGCGTCGAGGGCCTTTTGGATGTCGACCCTGCGTTCCGGCGAAGTCGCGGCCATCAAACGCTCGCGGACCGTCTCTGTCGCCTTGGCCATCAGTTCCTGGAACACGCTCGGCGGCACATCCACGCGGCCGCCCAGATTTATCGCCAGTTGCTCATCGGACTGCGCGCGCCGCGCCAGCACATTGAAGCCGGCGCTGGAAAACGCCGCACCCTTGTTGCTCGACAATTTTCGGACGACGGCGTTGTCACCGCGCGCGACCAGAATATCCGTCACGGCCGCCGCCAAACGCGCCCGCTCGGAGATCGCCCCGAGGTGCATCTGCCCCTTGCTCTTGGCGATCATCATCAGGTCGTCATCGGTCAAACGTGCCGACTGCGTCAGCACCGGCCCGGCGACCGCGATCTCGTCGTGGCAGGCGAGACTTTGGACGACCGCATGCGGAGCCTTATCGACCGGCGCCAACTTGGCGCTCAGTTCGGCCAGCACCTTGCTCTCGACCTGATCCGTGAGACGCACCAGCACGCCGTCGAAGACGTCGACGTGCTCTTCGTTAAACCGATCGGCTCCGGCGAGAAAAAGGTCAGTGACCTTGCGAAGAACTTCCACTCTTTTTTCTTGCCGACCTTCCTGCACAGCAGATTCCAGGTCGGCGATCAGTCCGTCCAGTACACGCATGGTCCCTGCAATGGGGTGGTGCCCACCGTGCCCCACACCCGATCCTTGAGGATCGCCCCTGGAGGTAATTTACTGCCACAGCGAGTGAAACTAAAATGGAATATTTGAAGTATAACAGCTATTACGCGTACACTTTTTAAGTGAATTATATCGAACTATATTAGATACTTTTAGTTGTACTTATATATATTGCACGCATAACTAATTGCGGCGTGTGACCCTACGCCACGAACACGCCGCGCCGCTTTTCGGCCGCGTATTTGACCAGCGCCAGATAGCGGTAAAGCCCGTGCACGAACTTGCCGTAGGGCAAGCTCAGGAACAGGCCGAGCACGACGCCGAGATGCACGCTGAGCAGAATGCCCATCGCCGACGTGTCGCGCAGGATCAGCAACAACAGGCCGGTCAGGCTGGTCAGGAACAGCATGACGATGAAGGCCGTGTCCATGCCGGTGTGGCGCGGATCGGTGAGCGCCGGCTCGCGCCGGCGCGCCAGCACGAACAGGCCGGCCGGCCCGACCAGCAGGCCGATGCCGCCGAGGATGCCGAGCAGCACCGGCAGATCGTAGGGCGCGTAAGGCGCCTGCCAGCCGAAAACGTAATGATAGACGGTGGCGACGCTGGTCGCGGCGAAGCAGAGCAGGAAACCGTAGAAGGTGAGATGGTGGAACTTGCGGCGCGCGGCGGAAGGCCGCTCGTTCTCGCTCATGCAGCCACCGCCGCCGCCGCCGAGGTACGTGAGCTCGCCGGCCTCGCGCACGGCGACGGCCATCGCGATGAGGCCGGCGCGCGGCGCGTCGGCATTGATGCCGCGCCAGAACGCGCGCAGGCTGAACACGAAGGCAACGATCGCGTAAATGGCGACGAGGCCGAACAGCGCCACCATGGCGGCGTGCGGCATCAGCTTGTAGAAGTCGCCGGCGTGCTCCGCGAACAGCACCGCCGGGTCGTGGAAGGCGACAAAGCCGGCGATGAAGGCGGCGACGCTCGCCGCCGCGGCCAGCGTCACGGCCAGCGCGTTGCGCGCGAACGACGCCGGCGAGCGCCCGCGGCCAGGCGTAGACCGCGTAGGTTTCGTTGCGCAGCTTGGCGAGTGCGCGCGGCACGTTGACGTCGAACTGGTGCGGCGGCGCATACTGGCAGTCCGGCAGGCAGGCGCCGCACTGGTGGCAGAGATTGGCGAGGTAATGCAGGTCGCTCGCCGCGAAGGTGCGCCGCATCTCCATGGCCGGGAACACCGCGCACAGGCCTTCGCAATAGCGGCAGGCGTTGCAGATGGTCATCAGCCGGTCGGCTTCGTGCAGGGCTTCAGTTGTTGGCATGCGTCGCCGCTCCCTCCCCGGCGATGCGGCCGAACACCGTGCCGATGGTCATGCCGATGCCGGCGAGATAGCCCCGGCCCAGCACGTTGCCGGCCATGATCTCGCCGGCGGCGAACATGTTGGCGGTGGGCGTGCCGTCCTTCATCAGCATGCGCGCCTGCGGGTTCACGCGCACGCCGAGATAGGTGAAGGTGATGCCGCAGCGCAGCGGATAACCGTAGAACGGCGGCTCTTCGATGCGGCGCGCCCAATGGCTCTTGGGGATGGTGAGGCCTTCGGTGCGGCAGTCGTCGAGGATGGTGTGATCGAAGGTGCCGGGCTGCACCGCGGCGTTGAAGCGCGCCACGGTCTTTTCCAGCGCCGCCGGATCGAGCTCGAGCTTGCTGGCGAGCTCGGCGATGGAGTTGGCTTCGACCGCCGGGAAGATCGACGGCATGAACATGCGGAGTGAACGGGAGTCGATGATCGAATAGGCGATCTGCCCCGGCTGCTGCGCGATCAGCCGGCCCCAGATGGCGTAGCGCTTGGGCCAGGTGTCCTCGCCCTCGTCGTAGAAGCGCTTGGCCTCGCGGTTGACCATGATGCCGAACACCACGCTGTCGAGGCGGGTGGCGATGCCGCCGTCGAAGCGCGGCGCGCGCGCGTCGATGGCGACGGCGTGGCATTGCGTCGGATCGCCGACCGGCATGATGCCGGCGTCGAGCAGCATGCGCAGCACGTCGCCGCGGTTATAGGGCGTGCCGCGGATGAGGAAGTTGTCGGCGGCCGGGCCCCAGTATTCCTTCAGCCATTCGATATTGGCCTCAAAGCCGCCGCAGGCGGCGACCAGCGCCTTGCCGCGCACCGAATGCTGGCGGCCTTCGTGGTTTACCTGCGCGGAGACGAAGAAGCCTTCGCTGATCATCAGCGCGGTGACCGGCGCGTCGTAGACGACGTTGACGCCGAGCGCCTCCGCCTGGCGGTAGAGCGTGTTGAGCTCGCCGCGGCCGCCGCCGAGGAAGAAGGCGTTGGTCTTGCCGAGGCTGAGCGTGCCGCCGAGCGGCGGCTGGAACTTGACGCCCTGCTCGTTCATCCAGCCGATCAGCTCGGTGGAGCGCGCGACGGTCATCTTGGCGAGGCGCTCGTCGGTCTGGCCGCCGGTGACGCGCATCAGGTCGTCGAGAAACTCGTCCTCCGCGTAAGGGCCGGTCATGGTCGGCGCGCTGCCGTCATGGGCGCAGCGCAGGTTGCGGGTGTGGCGCGTATTGCCGCCGCGGTAAAACGCCGGCGCGCCCTCCAGCACGACGACGCGGGCCCCGTTGCGCGCCGCGGTGATGGCGGCGCACAGGGCGGCGTTGCCGCCGCCGGCCACCACCACGTCGAAGGGTTCGCTGAGGTCCACGGTCGTCATTTACGTCGGTTTCCGGCGCCGGACGCAAGCGGCAAGGCTTCGGAACCGAATGACGCCATGCCGCCCCGCATGGTAAGGCGGGAGGAAGTTCAATGCCTTGCTTTGGAGGGGCTTGCAATGGCCGAGGCCCGGTTCCCCCCATCGGGGGCCACCGACTGCCATGTCCACGTGGTCGGGCCGAAGCGGCGCTATCCGCTGCCGCCCGAGGCCCGCTATACGCCGTCGGATGCGCCGGTCGGAGACCTCGCGGCGATGTTGAAGCGGCTCGGGCTCGAACGCGTGGTGATCGTGCAGCCGAGCTTCTACGGCACCGACAACGCCTGCACGCTTCATGCAATCGCCGAACTCGGGCTCGGCATGGCGCGCGGGGTGGCGGTGCTGCCGGACAAGGTGAGCGCGGACACGATCGATACCTTCACCGCGCAAGGGATACGGGGCCTGCGCATCAACATCGCCACCTTCGGCACCACGCCGGTGGACGACATCCGCCGGAAGATCGAGGCGGCCGCCGCAACCTGCGCCAAGGCCGGATGGCACGTGCAGATCTTCGTGCCGTCGGCGGCGATCGAACCGCTGGCGCCGGCCCTGCGCGCGCTGCCGGTCGATACCGTGATCGACCATTTCGGGCTCACCGATCCGGATGCGCCGGACGCCGGTCTCGCCACGCTGTTGACGCTCATCGACACCGGCAAGGTGTGGGTGAAGATCTCCGGCGCCTACCGCATCACCAAAGATCCGAACCATCCGGGGATCGACCCGATCGCGCGCGCGCTCGTTGCCGCCAACCCGGACCGCATCGTCTGGGGCTCGGACTGGCCGCACACGCCGACCAAAGACCTGCAGCATCCCGATCCTCGCCAAGAATCGCCGTTCCAGGCGGTCGACGCCGCGGGGCTGCTGGCGCTGCTGCCGCGCTGGCTCGAGGATGACGCGCTGTTGCATCGGGTGCTGGTCGACAATCCGGCGCGGCTCTACGGCTTCGACTAGAGCCATTCGGCGTTGATCCAAACGCCGTTCATTCCCGCGAAAGCGGCAATCCGGAAGCCATGTCACAAACGTCGATGAAAGTTGACCTGGGTCCCCGCTTTCGCGGGGACGAACGGAGAAGGTGGCGCAACCGACAACCGGTCCGGCCGCTTGCTTCATTGCTTGGTGTCGCTGACGGCGCCGCGCTCGATGAAATAGGCGCGCGCCAGGAGATCGAGCACGTGCACCTCGTTCGATTCGGCGATCAGCACCGACACGCCCTCGCTCTTGAGATTGGCCAGCACCTCGCCGAGCCGCCGCGCCAGCGCCGGCGCCAGGCCCTCGAACGGCTCGTCGAGCAGCAGCATGTGCGTGCCCGCCATCAGCGCGCGCGCCAGCGCCACCATCTTCTGCTGGCCGCCGGACAATTCGAGCGCGCGGCGGTCCTTGAAGCGCGCGACCTCGGGCATGATGCCGAAGATCCACTCCAGGCGCTCGGCGACGCCGTCCATTTTCGTCGACCAGGTCGGCAGGCGGATGTTCTCTTCCACGGTGAACTCGGGCACCAGGCGGCGGTCTTCCGGCATGTAGCCGATGCCATGGGTGACGCGCCGGTGCGGCGGCAACGCCAAGAGATCGACATGCGAGAGCGCGGCGTGGCCGGTCGCCGGCAGCGCGCCCATGAGCGCGCGGATCAGCGTGGTCTTGCCGGCGCCGTTGCGCCCGATCAGGCCGCACATCTCGCCTTCGTTTATCGTCAGCGAGGCGTTGCGGATGATCGGCACCGGCCCGATGGAGACGTTGAGGTCCTTGACGTCAAGCATGGCCGCCCGCCTCCGCCCCGGTCTTCAGCTTCACGCCGGTGATCAGCTCCTGCACCCGCGGATTGCTCAGCGTCTCGTCGGGCGTGCCGTCGGCGATGACGGTGCCGTCGTAGAAGGCCAGCACCCGGTCGGCAAAGCGGCCGACGATCTCCATGTCGTGCTCGACGAACAGCACGGTGATCGCGCGGTTCTTGAGCGCCGACATGACCACGCTGCATGAGGTCGAACTTCTCCTCGATGGAGATGCCGCTGGTCGGCTCGTCGAGCAGCAACAGGCGCGGCCAGCCGACCACCGCCATGCCGATGTCGAGCAGCTTGCGCACGCCCTGCGGCAGCGTGCCGGCGGGGGTGTCGCGGTAGCTCGCGATCTGGAACAGCGCGATGGTGGATTCGGCCTCCGTGATCGCGGTCTCGGAATACACCGGCGCGGTCAGACCGCCGAGCGGGCCGCCGGCGCCGCGCGCGATGGCGGCGGCGATGCACATGTTCTCGAACACGCTGAGCGAGGGGAAGATTTGCGCCACCTGGAAGGAGCGCGAGATGCCGAGCTTGGTGATCTCGCGCGAGGGCATGCCGGTGATGTCGCGGCCCTCGAACGAGATGGTGCCCTTGCTCGGCGTCAGATGGCCGGTGACCATGTTGACGAAGGTGGTCTTGCCGGCGCCGTTGGCGCCGATGACGCCGATGGTCTGCTGCGATGGAATGTCGAGGTTGATGTCGCGGGCGGCGACCACCGAACCGAAGGCCTTTTCCAGGTCGCGCACCGACAGGATCGGGCCCTCGCCCGCTGCCGCGGCGGCCTGCGGGGTCGTGTTCATGGCGCCTTGCCCTCCCGGCGCCGGCGCCTCTTGACGACGAGGGAGCCGAGCCCGTCGGGCAGGAACAGGATGGTGAGCAGCAGCACCGAGCCGAGCGTCATCTGCCACAGGGTCGGCATCACGTCGAAGGCAAAGGAGCGCACGCCCTCGAACACCAGCGAGCCGATGAAGGCGGCGGCGACCGAGGCGGTGCCGGCGAGAATGGTGACAAAGACGAAGCCGCCGGAGGTGGTCCAATAGGCCATGTTGGGATCGACATGGCCCACGGTCATGGCGGCCAGCGCGCCGCCGACGCCGCCGAGCGCGCCGGCGATCGCCACCTTGGCGTGGATGACGCGGTTGACCGAGACGCCGAGGAACTCGACGCGGATCTCGTTGTCCTTGATGGGCGCGGCCAGCGAGCCGGCGACCGAGCGGAAATACATGCCGATCAGCACCGCGCACAGCGCGCCGACCGCGAGCGTGAGCCAGTAGAGCGTGAGGCCGAGCGCGTCACCATGCGGCGAATAGCCCAGGAAGGTCGGCGTCTCCACGCTGAAGCCGTCGGTGGAGCCGAGCGTTTCCGTCTTCACCAGCACGCCGTAGAGAATCATCGACAGCGCCAGCGAGAGCATGGCGAAGAAGATCTCGCGGTAGCGCGCGAGCAGGAAGCCGACCAGGATGGCCACGATGCCGGCGCCGATGCCGGCGAGCAGCACGAGGAGGAAGGCGTCGGTGATGCCGGTCCAGCGCGCCATGAGCGCGACCACGTAGGCGCCGGTGCAGTAGTAGAGCGCCTGGCCGAAGGAGACGAGGCCGGCGCGCCAGAGCACGATCAGACCCAGCACCACCAGCGCGTTGGCAAAGGCGATGGTGGCCAGCGATACGATCCAGTCCGGCAGCACGGGGCCGGCGGCAGCCGCCACCAAGAACAGAATCCCGCCGACGAGCTGGCCCCTCCACGAGCTGTCCATGGTCATATCTTTCTCGGCTGGGCGCGGACGAACAGACCGTAGGGGCGCACCGCCAACACCAGCGCCATCACGCCGTAGATGACGAAGAGTTCGATCTGCGGCACCAGGTGCACCGCGGCCGCGCGGCAGATGCCGACGATGAGCGCGCCGATCAGCGCGCCTTCGATCGAGCCCATGCCGCCGATGGCGACCACCGCGAAGGCGAGCACGATCACCTCGACGCCGATGCCGAGCGTGACGGAAATCTTCGGCGCCATCACCGCGCCGCCGAGCGCACCGAGCATGGCGCCGATGACGAAGGTGGCGGTGTAGATCACCGTGACGTTGACGCCGAAGGCGGCGGCGGTCTCACGGTCGAAGATCACCGCCGTCAGCAGCCGCCCGAACCGGGTGAAACGCAAGGCCCAATAGGCGAGCACGGCGAGGCCGGCGGCGATGGCGACCAGGATGAGGTCGTAGTTCGACAGGATCAGCCGGCCAACCTCGATGTTGCCGGCGGCGGCCATCGGCTGCCAGGCCGCGTAGGAGCGCGGGCCCCAGATCAGCACGATGACGTCCTCGAGAATGAGGAAGGTCGCATAGGTGACCAGCACGACCACCACCTCGTCGCGGCCATAGACCCGGCGCAACATGCCGCGCTCGAGGATGAAGCCGATCACCATGCCGATGGCCATCGCCATCGTCACCATGAACAGAAAGCCGAGCGCGGCGGGCATGCCCGCGTTGGTGTAGATGCCGGCGGCGGTCGCCGCGCCATAGGCGCCGAAAGCGTAGAACGAGCCGTGGGTGACGTTCAGAATCTTCATCACGCCGAAGATCAGCGTGAGGCCGATTGCGACGATGAAGAGATAGGCCGCGTAAACGAGGCCATCGGTGAGAATGGCGAAAGCGGTCAGCACAACAGGGCCAGTCGAGTGCGAGGACGGGACGGCGGGGGACGCACGACAAGCCTCCCCCGCCGCGTCAATTGATCAGCGCAAGTGCACGCGCGTGCTTACTTGCACTTGGCACCTTTCATGCCGCCCTTCAGCCACTCGACCGACGTGACGCCGGCCGGCGGGTTCACGCATTCCGCGGCGAAGCGCACGATGTCCACGATCTCGGACTGCTGGGTCTGCTTGTTCCACTTGTAGGTGCCGTAGGCGGTGCCGGTGATGCCCTGATGGCCCTCGCCGAGCGCCAGCTTCACATGGCCGGCCGGCCCGGTGTACTCGATGCCCTTGAACGCGGCGACAATGGCATCCGTGTCCGGCTTCTTGCCGCCCTTCATGGCCTTCTCGTAGGCGAGCTTGAGGCCGAGGATCGACTGCGCCATCTGGAACGATGGATAGGTCGGTTGAATGCCGTAGCGGTCGGAGTAAACCTTCTTGAACCAGTTGGCGATCTCGGTGTCATCGGCGAGCGGGCCGTTGAGGCCACGGCCGCCGATGATGGTGCCGTCGGGCAGCTTGTCCTTCAGACGCACCATGGCCGCCTCGCCGGTGGTCATGATGGTGGTCATGCGCTTGGGCAGACCGCGCGCGCCCGACTGGTAGACGAAGGCCTCCAGGTCGCCGTCAAAGAAGCTGGTGTGCAGCACCTTCGAGTTCGACGTCAGCAGCGTCGAGATCTCGGCGCCGTATTCGCCGGCGAACAGCTTCGGGAACAGGATCTTGTCGGTCTTGGCTTCGGGCATCAGCACCTTCATGGCGCCGACGAAGTCGCGCCAGGAATCCTGACCCCAGGCGTAGTTCTGGTTGATGCCGGAATAGAGCTTGAGATCGGGCATCTTCGCCTTGACGTAGTGTGCGGCGCCGACGTTATCCATGGTGGCGGTCGGGCTGACGCGGAATACATACTGCCGCGCCTTCTCCTCGAAGATGCGCGGCGTGCCGCAATCGTAGAGCACGGTGAGTTGCTTGAGCTCCTCGGCGACCGGAGTCACCGCCAGGCAATTGCCGGACGAGACGTAGCCGACGACGGCGTCGACTTTGTCACGCTGGGAAAGGTTACGGAATTCGGTGACCGTGTTTGCGGCGGAACCGGATTCGTCGACGTATTTCGCCTGCACCTTCATGCCGCCGAAGCCGACCTTGTCGAACGGCTTGGGGGCCTGGCCCTTGTTGAGCGCCTCGATGAGAATCTCGGCGCCGTTACGTCCCGGGATGCCGAACGGCGCCGCCGCCGCACCGGTCAAGAACGAAACGATGCCGAGCGTGATCGGCGCATCCTGCGCCTGCGCGGGCGCGATGGCGAATGTCGCGCTCGCGAGACCCGCGAACGCCCACTTCAAGAGTCCTGTACGTTTCATGGTCTAGATATCCTCCCTGACATACCCTTTTGTTTGATCGGGCTTGTATTTTGTTGCTTGCGTAAGCAAACGCGATCCGGGCCCAAGTTTCAACCGCTTTTTTCACAGTAATAGACCTGCGCTCATATGGTCGCATGCCGAAGCGCACGGCCGGACGCCCGTTCGCCGCGCCTGCCGCCGCATGCTAGGATACCGGCATGAAATCGCGTTTCACATGGCCGGAGGCGACGGCATGACGGTCACCGACATGCGTCCACAGGACGCATCGACAACTTCCGCCGACGGCCACGCGGCGCGGCTCGCCATCCGCGCGGGGACCCATCGCGGGCCGACCGCGGGGCTGGCGCAAGGCTTCGTGCAGGGCAATCTCGCCATCCTGCCCCAAGAACTGGCGGCGGATTTCCTGCGCTTTTGCCAGCTCAATCCCAAACCCTGCCCCCTCATCGGCACCTCGGCACCGGGCGACCCGCACGTGCCGGAACTCGGTGAAGACCTCGACATCCGCACTGATTTGCCGCGCTACCGGGTGTGGCGGCACGGCGAACTGGTGGCGGAGCCGGACGATGTGCGCGACGTCTGGCGCGACGATCTGGTGAGCTTCGTGATCGGCTGCTCGTTTTCGTTCGAGGAAGCGCTGCTGGCGGAGGGCATCGAAATTCGACACATATCACGTGGCTGCAACGTACCGATGTACCGAACCTCGATCGCGACGGCGGCGGCGGGGCCATTCCACGGGCCGATGGTGGTGTCGATGCGGCCGATGAAAGCGGCCGACGCCATCCGCGCGGTGCAGATCACCACGCGCTTTCCCTCGGTGCACGGCGCGCCGGTGCATATCGGCAATCCGGAGCTGATCGGCATTTCAGATTTGGACAAGCCCGATTACGGCGACGCGGTGCCGGTGAAGGACGACGAGCTGCCGGTGTTCTGGGCCTGCGGGGTGACGCCGCAGTCGGTGATCGCGACGGTGAAGCCGGAGTTCTGCATCACGCATTATCCGGGGGCGATGCTGGTGACGGACAGGAAGAACACCGAATTTGCGATTATGTAATCCCCTCCATCGCGCCTGCCCTGGCGCACGCGGTGAAAATCGCCGCGCTGAAAACTCTCTCTATATCGTTGCAGGAAGTCCCCGATGCGGCCGAACATGATGAAAGCCAAGCTCACTGCGGGCGAGCCCGTGTTCGGCCTGTCGGTGATGATCCCCTCGCCGCAGCTCGTCGAAATGGCCGGCGGTCTCGGCTTCGACTGGGTGCTGATCGACTGCGAGCATGGCACCATCACGCCGGAGACGGCCGAGCTCATGATCATGGCGGCGGAGGCAAGCGGCGTGACGCCGATCGTGCGGCCGCGAACCAAGAGCGCGCAGGATATCGTCGAGGTGATGGATCGCGGCGCGGCCGGCGTGCAGGTGCCACACGTCGCGAGTGGGGCAGACGCGCGCGCCGCGGTCGAGGCGGTGAAGTTTCACCCGCTCGGCCGCCGTGGCCTGGCGGCCGGCACGCGCGCTTCGGGCTACGGCTACCGTGGCGCGATGGGCGCTTTCACGGAAGCCGCCAACCGGGAGAGCCTGATCTGCGCGCAGATCGAAGACGAGGCGGCGGTTCGCAACCTCGATGAGATCCTCGCGGTCGACGGGATCGACGTCTTCTTCATCGGACCGTCGGACCTGTCGCAGTCGATGGGCTATCCCGGTGATCCGAGCGCCGGGCCGGTGGCCAGCGCCATCGACAGCACGCTGAAGAAGATCATCGCCGCCGGCAAGACGCCGGGCATGCCCGCGACCACCGAGAAAGTGGCGGCCGTCGTCGCCCGCGGCGTGCGCTATATCTACAATCACGTGCCGACGTTGCTCGGCCGCTCGGCGTCCGAATACCTGCAAGCCGGAAAAACGGCACCGCCGGCCGGGCGCTAAAGCCGGCCGCGCCGAGCAAAGAATTCGGACGTTACGCCGCGTCGCGCGCCGCGTTCTTGTCGAGCAGGCCGGATTGAACGAGCGCGGCGCGAATACGGGCGATCTCGGCGCGCTCGATTTTGACCAGCGGCGGGCGCACCACCGCGCGCGGCAGCTTGCCGAGCAGCACCAGCGCTTCCTTCATGCGGTTGTGCATGTCGACAAAGGGATCGGCGTAGAACACGCGCATCAAGGGCTCGATGCGGTCATTGAGCGCCTTGGCTTCGGCCAGGTCGTTCGCCTGCACGGCGCGGAACAATCGCGCCTGCAAGTCTGAGATCACGCTGCCGGAGCCGGACAGCAAGCCGTTGCAGCCGAGCACCAAGGACGAGAACAGCCACGCGGAATGCGTCGTCAGCACGTTCACGGGGCGCGGCAGGTTTTGCAGCGTGCGGATATGCCATTCGTGATGCGGCACGTTGCCGATCCAGTCCTTGATGGCGCGGATCGACGGCACCTCGTCGACGAGCTTGAGCAGCGTGTCCTTCGGATAGCCCTGCCCGCCGGCAATCGGATACTGGAAGGCGATCAACGGCAAGTCGGTGGCGTCCGCGATGCGCTTGTAGTGGGCAAGCGCCATGGCCGGCGACTGGCCGAGGGTGAACGGCGCCGGCGGAAACACCAGGAGCGCGGACGCCCCACCCTCTTCCGCCATCCTGGCGATGCGCGCGGCTTCCAGACTGCCGTCGGCCCACACGCCGTTGACGATCGGTAGCTGATCACCGATCTCGTCCTGGGCGATCTCGAGCACGCGCTTCTGCTCGTCGAAGGTGCAGGAGCTCACTTCCGTGGAATGGGCGTTCAGCGTGATCGCCGACAGGCCTTGCGTTCCGGTGACGTCGCGCAAGTGAGCGCGGAAGCTCGCCTCGTCGATGGCGAGGTCGTTGTCGAACGGCAGCAGCACCGCCGGGATCACGCCGTGGGGAACATAGGACGCATGCCGTGGCATGATGATCTCCTCCGAAAATTTTATTCCGCCGCCCGCACCCGCGCGGCGCTTGCACCCGGATAGCCGAACTCGGCCGACAGCTTGTCGGCGGCGACGTGCACCACGCGCGCGCGCTTGTGCAGCGTGTCGATCGACAGCCGCCAGACCGGGCCGGAAATGCCGATGGCGCCGACCACCTGGCCGGTGAAATCGCGCACCGGCAACGCCACGCAGCGCGCTTCCGGATCGAACTCGCCGTCGTCGATGCCGACGCCGGTGCGGCGCACCTCGGCGATCTCGCGGCGCAGGCGGTCGACGGTGGTGATGGTGTTGGGGGTCTGCGCGGTCAGTTCGGCGCGCGCGATATAGCTTTCGAACTGCTCAGCCGTCAGCGCGGCCAGCATGACCTTGCCGAGCGCCGTGCAATAGGCCGGGCGCACCACGCCGACGCGGTCGGCCAGCTGGAAGGCGCCGGGCCCGCTGGTGCGCGCCAGCACCACCACCGCGTCACCCATGCGCACGGAAAAATGCGCGCTTTCGCCGGTCTCGCGCGACAACGCCTCGAGCACCGGCGTCGCCAGGCTCATCATCTCGATCTCATCGAGCGCGTTGGCGGCGAGCGCGAACAGCGGGCGGCCGATGCGGTAGCGCTTACTGTCCTTCAACTGGCGCACATAGCCGAGCGAGACCATGGTGCGCACCAGATGGAACGTGGTGGAGTTGTGCAGGCCGACGCGCTTGGACAGCTCGGCCAGCCCGATGCCGTCGCGGTTGCGCGCGATCTCTTCCATGATGGCGAAGGCGCGACCGATCGACTGCACGCCGCCGCGGGCGGGCGCGCTCGCGTCGCGCTCACGCGCCGGTGTGGCGCGGGCGCGCGGGCTCTGAGCCCTTCCGGGACCGGATTTTGGCTTCGTTCGTGCGGCCACGGGCCTTTGCCTTTCGCTTGATGTGGCGGGACGTTATCACTCCGGATTTTCGATTGGCAAATTACAATTCACCATGTTGAATCCGCCCGCAACGTCCCGGCCAGCGGGACCGGACGCCGGGTGAGCCGTGAACGAGCCGGACAACGCATACGACGTGGTGGTGGTCGGCCAGGGCGCCGCCGGCCTCGCCGCCGCCCTGTCGGCCAGCGCCGCCGCGCGCGACGCCAACGCGCCCATCAGCGTGACCGTCGTCGACAAGGCCCCGGAAAACGAAGCGGGCGGCAACACGCGCTGGTCGCCGTCCAACATGCGCATGGCGTCGCCCGAACGCGTGGAACCGAGTTTCGTGCACGACATGCTGAAAGCCACGCAATTCCAGGGCGACGAGCGCTATTTCGCGCGGCTCGCCGCGGAGGCGCCGGCCACCGCCAAATGGCTTTCCGCCCTCGGCATCGAATTCATTCAACCGCCCTACTACCTGGCAAAGGGGCCGCCGCGCATTCAGCCGGTCGGCGGCGGCGCGAAGCTGATCGAAGTGCTGACGCGCGCCGCCAAGGAAGCGGGCGCGGATTTTCTCTATGGGTGTGCGGCAAAAGAGATCGTCCACGACAACGGCCGCATCACCGGCCTGGTCGTCGAAAAGGATGGCAAGCGCCGCACCTTGCCGGCGGACGCCATCGTGCTGGCGTGCGGCGGCTTCCAGGGCGACGCCGCGATGATGCGCGCGCATTTCGGGGAGCGCGCACCGGCCATGCGGCTGATCTCGCCCGGCACGCGCTTCAACACCGGCGACGGCATGCGCATGGCGCAGGCGCTCGGCGCCACGCTTTCGGGCGACTGGAACGGCATGCACGCCGAGCCGGTCGACGCGCGTTCAAAGAACTCCGCCCCGGTCGTGCTGGTCTACCCCTACGGCATCGTCGTCGACCGCACCGGCCGGCGCTTCTTCGACGAGGGCGCCGGGCTGATGCACGAGACATGGGAAGGGTTCGCACGCGCGATGCAGTTCGAGAGGCCGGGATCGACCGCCTATGCCATCCTCGACAGCCGCCTGTTCGAGATCGCCGACTATCAGCGCGCCATCCGCTCGGAAGTCCCGCCGGTGGAGGCGGCAACGCTTGGCGAACTGGCGGACAAGATCGGCGTCGACCGCGGCAATCTCGAAGCGACCGTCGCCACGTATAATGCCGCCTGTGTCGGCGACCCCGGCACATTCGACGCAACGGCACGCGATGGCCTCGCCGCCGCGGCGGCGCTCAAGCCGCCGAAATCCAATTGGGCGCGGGCGATCGACGCGCCGCCGTTTCTGGCTTTTCCGCTGGTCGGCGCCATCGCCTACACCTTCGGCGGCCTCGCCACCGACGACCGCGCCCGCGTGCTGGGCCAGGCGGCGCCCATCCCGGGCCTTTACGCCGCTGGCGAGACCACCGGCCACTTCTATGCGACGGCGCCGAATTCGGTCGCAGTGCTGCGCGCTTTGGTGTTCGGCCGCATCGCCGGCCGCGAAGCGGCCGCGGCTCTCCCCGTTTGAGGGTCGTGCACCATTTATTTTACGGCGCCGACGCTGGTTTGGATTGGCTGCGCCGCTACGATCACCTATGCATGAGGCGCGGCCGGTTCGGCGTGAGTCCAACTCTTTATCGACGATGACAAGCGACAAACCCGACAAGAGACAGACTACGCGGCGTCCGATCACGCACGCGGTTTTCATGGCGACCGGCCTGGGCCCGCCGTTGAAATGCCAGATGCTTGACGTTTCAGAACTCGGCGCGCGCTTGCGCGTCGGCGACCCGAAAGTGGCGCCTGAAGTGTTCCTGCTTATCCTCGACAAAGGGCTGGCGCGATGGTGCCAGGTGGCATGGCGGTCCGACGTCGAAATCGGGATCCAATTCGTCGAAGCGCCGGAAACCGTAAAGTCGGCGCAGAAGGTGGATGAAAAGACAGCAGAAGAAAAGAGCGCCGAGGAATAGACGCGGCGCCGGGATCGGGCGTCGGCGTTCGTCCGTCAGGCGGGATTTTCCTCGTCCGTCACCGGCGAGGTGACCGCCAGGAACACCAGATCAATCAGGCCGATGTTGGAAATCGCGTGCTCCACGCCCGGCGGCAGATAAATGTAGTCGTGCTTGCGCACGACGTGGTCCTGGCCCGCGACGTGCATCAGCCTCTCGCCCTCGATGACGTGATAGACCTGCTCCTGCACCTTGTGACTGTGCTTCTTCACGTAGGCTTTCGGCTGGTACATCGAGATGCGGTAGTCGATGTGCTTCGAGCCGGCCGTGTCCGGCATCACCAGCGGCTTCGACAGCGCGCCGCCGAAATGGTCGGGAAACTCCAGCCACGGCAACGAGTTTAACGATGGCAAGAGCGCAACACAACGGTGCCCGCTGATATCCGGTAGCAACACCAACGTTCGTCCCCGCGCGCAGACATCGGGTCCACCCGATGTCTGCCACCTACAGTGCGCAAGTCGGCTATAGCCGACTTGCGATGGGGACCCAGGGTCGCCTTGTAAAGAAGAAGAACTGGGTTCCCGCTTGCGCGGGAACGAACGGAGGATGACGCAGCGGCCCTACCCCGCCGGCTGCGCGGACTTGCCGACGCGGGAGAGCCGCGCCTTGAGATCGAAGGAGAGATCGGCGGCCTCCTCCGGCGTCACGCTTTCGTTCGCCGCCAGCAGGCGGCGGCCGAACATGTGATCGGCGGCGCGGTTGACCAACTCGATGCCGGCGAGCTTGCCGTCCTTGAAGCAGAACACCGAAAAGGCGCGCGACGCGACGTCACCGCGGATGGCGGTGTGGTCGCAGGCGCTGGTGAGGCCGACCATCTGCAATTTGAGATCGCGCTGGTCGCTCCAGAACCACGGCACCGCGTTATAGACTTCCGCGTTGCCGGTCAGCCGCTTGGCGACGCAACGCGCCTGGTCGACGGCGTTCTGCACCAATTCCAGGCGCAGGTGCTGATGCGTTACCGGATCGGGAAAGGCGGCGCAGTCGCCGATGGCGGAAATGGCGACGTCGGCGGTGACGAGATGCTTGTCGACCACGATGCCGTTGTCGACCTTGAGGCCGGCGGCTTCGGCCAGTTCGACATTGGGCACGATACCGATGCCGACCAGCACCAGATCGGCGGCAATGGTGCGGCCGTCGGCGAGCGTGACGCCGGTCACGCGGCCATCCTGGCCGTCGATCCGTTGCAAACGCGCGTTGAGGTGCATGGTGGTGCCCCAAGCTTCGTGCGCCTCGGCATAGAACTGCGAGATGGCGGGCGAGACGGCGCGGCTCATCACCCGCGGCAGCGCCTCGATGACGTGCACTTCCTTGCCGAATTTGCTGGCGACCGCCGCAAGCTCCAGCCCGATGAAGCCGGCGCCGATGACGACGATGGTCTTGGCGGCCTCGAAGCGCGCGTGGATGGCGTCGGATTCGGCGAGCGTGCGCAGGTACATGACCCCGTCGAGGTCGGCGCCTTCGAGCGGCAGCAGCCGGTTGCGGGCGCCAAGGGCGAGCACCAGGTGGTCATAAGAAAGAGAAGAGCCGGAGGCGAGATGGATGCGCGCGGCCGCGCGGTCGATTTGTGTCACGCGGTCGCCGAGCAGGAGGTCGATGCCGCGGGTTTCATAGAAAGAGTCCGGCCGCAGCATCAGCCGGTCGGCGGTCATCTCGCCCAGGAGATAAGCCTTGGAGAGCGGCGGGCGCTGGTAGGGCGCCGCCGGCTCGTCGCCGACGATGACGACCGGCGCCTCGTAGCCCTGCTCGCGCAAGGAGGCCGCGACCTGATAGCCGCCCTGCCCGGCGCCGACGATAATGGTCCCATGTGACGACATTCTAGCGCTTACCCCGGATGGAATTTGACCGCGATCAAGGTAACCTTTCGGGACCATGATGTAGACAGCAATATGATTCCAGATCACTCATTTCAGCTATTCGCCTTGGACGCCAGCGCCGCCCTGGGCGCGCGGGTGGCGGCGGCGCTGGGCTGTCCGCTGGCGGCGCACCAGGAGCGCGAATTCGAGGACGGCGAGCACAAGGCGCGCCCGCTCGACGACGTCGCCGGGAACGATGTCTTCGTGCTGCACAGCCTGCACGGCGAACCGGGCAACAGCGCCAACGACAAGCTGTGCCGGCTGCTGTTCTTCATCGGCGCGCTGAAGGACGCGGGCGCCGCGCGGGTGACCGCGGTGACGCCTTACCTTTGTTATGCGCGCAAGGACCGCCGCACCAAGCCGAACGATCCGGTGACGACGCGCTATATCGGCGCCATGTTCGAGAGCGTGGGCGTGGACTGCGTGGTGACGCTGGAGGTGCATAGCCCGACCGCGTTCGAGAACGCCTTCCGCTGCCGCACGGTGGCGCTGACCGGCACGCCGCTGTTCGTCGATTACGTGAAGGCGAAGCTGGCGGACGAGACATTAGCGGTGGTGTCGCCCGACGCCGGCGGCATGAAGCGCGCCGAGATGCTGCGCGGGGCGCTTGAGCATGCGCTGGGCAGGCCGGTCGGCAAGGGGCTGGCGGAAAAGCACCGCAGCGGCGGCGTCGTATCCGGCGAGTTGTTCGCGGGCGATGTGGCGGGCGCGACCGCCTTGATCGTCGACGATCTGATCAGCACCGGCGGCACCTTGCTGCGCACCGCCAAGGCCGCGCGCGCGGCGGGCGCGAAAAAAGTGATCGCGCTGGTGACGCATGGGCTGTTCATGCACGGCGCGGCGGAGGTGATCGCCGATCCGGCGCTGGATGGGGTGGTGGTCGCCGACGCGGTGCCGCCGTTCCGGCTCGATCATCCGGAGAAAAACAAGAAGCTCACGTTATTGCCGGCGGCGCCGTTGCTGGCGGAAGCAATCAAGCGCCTGCACGAGAACCGTGGGCTGACCGATTTGATGGCGGTTTAGAGAAGCTGTCATTCCGGGGCGCGGCCGAAGGTCGCGAGCCCGGAATCCATAACCCCTGCTGCGGCGTATGGATTCCGGGCCCGCCGCTTCGCGGCGTCCCGGAATGACGGATGAAAGAATGGCGCACACACCATTGTTTTTACACGCGCCAAATTCGCTTCGCGCTTCACCCCCTCCCGGCTGCCGTCGCCAACGCGACGACAGTCGACCTCCCCCCTCCAGGGGGAGGTGAAGCGAGTGTGCGGCGCGCGCTAAACTATCTTCTCCAGCTTGCGCGCGCTTGCGAACGCGAGATCGAGGTAACGCAAAGCGACCGGCTTCCATTTCTCCGGCGTGCGCGGATGCGCTTCCGCCAGATGCGCAATGGCGAGGCGCGCGCGCAAGGTGGCGCGGTGGCAGCGGTAGAAGGTGAACAGTTCGTCCGCCGGGCCGTCGCGCAAGCAGGCGTTTCATGCGTGCGCTGCAGATAATCGCCGGCCCATTGGGCACCCAGCCGTTCGCATTCGAGCGCGAGATAAGCGATCTCGTCGAAGGGATCGACCGTGCGCAGGCGCCGGTTGAACTCGATGCAGTCGATGATGCGCACTTCATGATCGAGACAGATGTGCTCGGGGCGCAGATCGCCATGGCCCTCGACGATGCGGCGGTGGCGTAAGCGCTGCGCGATAGCCTCGCCATGGCGCGCCAGAAAGCGGCGTTGCGCGGCGTCGATGCGGCGCACCAGGCCGGCGGGCAGGCCAAAACGCGGGTCGAGCAGCACCCGCTTGTTGAAGGCGATGTTCTTGGCGAAATCGATGAGATGCGCGGCCGGCGAGAGCGTGACCGGCGCGGCGGCGCGATAAAAGCGCGCCAGGACATCCGTGAGCGCATCGAGCTGCGGCACGCCGAGCCGGCCGTCGGCGATGCGGGCGTCGAGCATGGCGCGCTCGTCGAGCCGCTTCATCTGGACCAGCCAGTCGACCGGGGCGCCCGCGCCGCCGAGGACGAGCCCCCCGTCGTCCAGCGTCAGCGGCACCACGCCGAGATAGATGTCGGGGGCGAGCCGCCGGTTGAGCCGCAATTCGGCGCGGCAGGCCGCCTCCCGGCGCGAAAGCGTGGAAAAGTCGAGATAGGGAAAGCGCACCGGCTTTTTCAGCTTGTAGACCTGCGCGCCGGCCAGAAACACCCAGGACATATGGGTTTCCCGCACCTCGACCGTGACCGGCACGGGCCTGTAGGACGCCGGCTTTTTAAGAAAATCCACCTTGGCGGCGAGCGCCGGCGCGGCCTTGTCTGTTCCCTCTCCGTGCACGGTCCGCTCCCTCCCGGCCCATTCATCCATAGCGCCGCTCAGCGTGGGCCGGTTGATACGTGTCAAACAATCGCCGGCCGGACGCCGCCATACTGCCAGCGCAAACCGCGCCGGCATGGGAACATGACATGAGCGCCCGCGACATCGAGATCGGACCGCAAGCGTTGCCCGGCACCGTCACCGTGCCGGCGAACGCGCGCGCGCTGATCGTGTTCGCCCATGGCAGCGGCTCGAGCCGGCTCAGCCCGCGCAATCGGGCCGTCGCCGCAAGCGCTGAACGACGAAGGCATGGCGACGCTGCTGTTCGACCTGCTGACACCGGAGGAGGAGCAGCGACCGCGCCAATGTGTTCGACATTCCGCTGCTCGCCGAGCGGCTGGTCGAGGCGGTGCGCTGGATCGACGGCGAAGGCGGATTCGGCTGGCTGCCGCTCGGCCTGTTCGGCGCCAGCACCGGCGCCGCCGCCGCGCTGGTGGCGGCGGCAAGCTTAGGGACACGCGTCGGCGCCGTGGTCTCGCGCGGCGGCCGGCCCGATCTTGCCGGCCGCGCGCTGGCGCAAGTCACCGCGCCGACCCTGCTGATCGTCGGCGGATACGACACCGAGGTGATCAAGCTCAACGAAGAGGCCTACACGAAGCTGGTGGGTGAAAAGAAGATCGAAATCGTGCCGCGCGCGACGCATCTCTTTCCCGAGCCCGGCGCCATGGAAGCGGTGATCGAGCTGGCCGCGCGCTGGTTCGAAAGCCATCTCACGCGCAAACGAAGCGGATAGCGGAGCCGCCATGCCCTTCATCGACCGCGTCGACGCCGGCAAACAGCTCGCCAGGGCGCTGAGCCATTATAAAGACCAGAAGCCCGTGGTGCTGGCGCTGCCGCGCGGCGGCGTGCCGGTCGCCGCCGAAATCGCGACCGCGCTGGAAGCGCCGCTCGATCTCGTGCTGGTGCGCAAGATCGGCGTGCCGTTCCAGCCGGAACTCGCCATGGGCGCGGTGGTCGACGGCAAGCCGCCGGTGACCGTGCGCAACGAGGACGTGATCGCGCTCACACACATCAGCGAACGGGAATTTGCGGACGTGCGCGACCGGGAACTCGCCGAGATCGAGCGCCGGCGCAAGCTCTATCTCGGCGACCGCCCGCACCCGCAACTGGAAGACCACACCATCATCGTCGTCGACGACGGCATCGCCACCGGCGCCACCACCCGCGCAGGCTTGCGCGCCATGCGCCAGCGCAAGCCGCGCCGGCTTGTCTTGGCCGTGCCGGTGGCGCCGACCTCGAAGTCTGCGCCAATTGCGCGACGAAGCCGACGACGTGGTGTGCCTGGAGGACTACGAGGACTTCGGCGCCATCGGCTTTTTCTATGCCGATTTCCGGCAGGTGCCGGACGATGAAGTCATCGCGCTCCTGGCGCAGCATCCGGTCAAGGCGCAACCGGCTTGAAAAGCCCCCCGTTCCGGTTCAGCCTGCCGGCGAAAATCGGCAAGCCAAGAGCGCGAAGCGAAGGCGCGATCCCATGAGCGGCACATTTACCATCGGCGAGCGCGACGTTTTCCTGATGGTCGATCTCCAGAACGACTTCTGCCCCGGCGGGGGCTTAAGCGTGCCGGACGGCGACCAGGTGGTGCCGGTGATCAACCGGCTGGCGCAGCGGTTTTCCCACAGCGTGCTGACGCAGGACTGGCATCCGCCCGGGCATCTCTCGTTTGCGTCCTCGCATCCGGGCAAGAAGCCCTACGATTTCGTCGAAGTCACCTATGGCGCGCAGATCCTGTGGCCGGACCACTGCGTGCAGGGCACGCGCGGCGCCGAATTCCGCAGCGACCTCGACGTCACCAGGGCCGAGCTCATCCTGCGCAAGGGCTATCACCCGGCGATCGACTCCTATTCGGCGTTCTACGAGAACGACCGCACCACGCCGACCGGGCTCGGCGGCTACCTGCGCGAACGCGGCTTCACCCGCGTGTTCGTCGCCGGCCTCGCCTTCGATTTCTGCGTGCGCTATTCGGCGGAAGACGCCCGCCGCGAGGGCTTCGAAACCATCGTATTCGAGGACGCCTGCCGCGCCATCGACGTCGAGGGCTCGGCGCAGGCGACGCGCGACCTGTTCAAAGAGCGCGGCATCGCCTGCGTGGCCTCGGGCGCGCTGAGCGCGGCTTGATCGATGCGGGCCGGACCGATCGGCCTCTAGAGCGCGGCGTAGCGCACCCACCTGAAGGCATCGTTGATCGCCTCGTCGAGATCGGCATGGCGCCTGTTGTCCTGCGGCCCGCGACCGATATAGAAGCTGCGGCCATTGGGCAGCGACAGCTCGATGTTGACCTCATACGGACCGCACGCCGGCGTTGCGCCATTGCGCGATTTGAGCACGACGCGGCCGGATGAAATGGGGCCGAAGCGTTTTTCGAAGTGGGCGATTTGTTTGACGACGGCAGCGCGAACGGCGGGCTGGGCATCCATGCCCTGAAAGTCGATCTCGACCGGCGTACTCATCGTCACTCTCTACGCCACAGCGGCATAAGCCCAGCGTCACTCTGCTGCGAGCGCGCGGTCGAGCGGTTGACGCATGTCAATTTCGCGCCTGAAACGAGTGCCACGTTCGTACCGCCGGCATTCGCGGGACGCGCGATGACGAAGCGCGAACCTACGAAGGTCCTCACCGCTTCAGCAGCTTGCGCAATTCAGAAAGCGGCCGCGTGTTGATGACGTCGTTCGCCGTGAGCCAGGCGCGGCGCGCCTGATCGATGCCGTAGCGGATGTAGTCGAACGAGCTCGTGGCATGCGAGTTGGTGGAGACCGCGAGCTTGACGCCCTTGGTCTTGGCCATGTGGGCATGGATGTCGTTCAAGTCGAGCCGCTCCGGCTGGCCGTTGATCTCGAGGAAGACGCCGAGGTCGCGCGCGGCCGACGTGATGCGATCCATGTCGATGGCGTAAGGCGCGCGACTCCCGATCAGCCGGCCGGTCGGATGACCGATGATGTTAACATGCGGGTTCCGCATGGCGCGGATGACGCGCTCGGTCTGCGCCTCGCCCGGCAACCCGAAGAACGAGTGGACCGAGGCCACCACGATATCGAGCTTGGCGAGCGATGAATCCGGCAGATCGAGCCTGCCGTCCTTGAGGATGTCGACCTCGATACCTTTGAGGATGGTGAAGTTCTTGAATTTGGCATTGAGCTTGTCGATGGCGCGGCACTGGCGCGCCAGCCGCGCGGGGTCGAGACCGTGGGCCATGGTCAAGCGCCGGGAATGATCGGTGAGCGCCATATAACGATAGCCGCGCGCCTGAGCCGCCTTCGCCATCTCTTCGATTTTCGCGGTGCCGTCGGTCCAGTCGGAATGCACGTGCAGATCGCCGCGGATGTCGGCGACGGTGACGAGCTTGGGAAGTTGGCCGGACTTGTCGCCGCGCTTCTTACCGATTTTGGCGAGGTCGATCTCGCCGCGGTCCTCGCGCATTTCCGGCTCGACGTATGCGAGGCCGAGCTTCTTGTAGATCTCTTCCTCGGTGGCGCCGGCGATGCGGCGTTGGCCCGAGAACAGGCCGTATTCGTTCAGCTTCCATTTGTGCGCGATCGCGATGTTGCGCAACGCGATGTTGTGCGCCTTGGACCCGGTGAAATAGAGCAATGCCGCGCCGTAGCTCTTCTCGTCGACGGCGCGCAAATCGACCTGGATGCCGGAGCGCAACACCACGGTGGTGCGCGTCGGCCCATGCGACACCACTTCCGCCACGTTGTCGTATTGCGTGAGCTTGTCGGTCGCTTTCGCCGCGTGTTTCGACGTGACCAGGATGTCGAGATCGCCGACGGTGTCGCGGCGGCGGCGATAGCTGCCGGCCACCGTGACGCGGCCGCCGTCGCGCAGGTAGGCGGCAAGCGCTTCGGCCTCCTCTTCCGCGACCGATATCTTATAGCGCTTTTCCGCCACCGGCTTTTCCAGGGCCTGGCCGAGCTTCTTTTCCATCGCCGGACCAAAGCCGTGCAGCTTCTTGAGCTTGCCGGTCTTCACGGCTTTGCGCAGGTCGTTGAGCGTGCGCACGTGCAGCTTATCGTAGATGAGCTTGACACGCTTGGGGCCGAGCCCCGGCAGCGCCGTCATGTCGCCGAGATCGCCGGGCAGCTTCTTCTTCAGTGTGTCGAGCACGTCGAAGCGGCCACTCTTGACGATTGTTGCGATCTTGCCGGCGAGGTCCTCGCCGATGCCGGGCAATGTCGACAGGTCGGCGCCGGCGGCGAGCATGCCGCGCACGTTCTGCGGCAGGTTCTCCACCGTGCGGGCGGCGCGGCGATAGGCGCGCACCCGAAACGGGTTCTCGCCCTTGATCTCGAGCAGGTCCGCGGTCTGCTCGAACATGGCCGCGATCTCGGCGTTCTGGACCGGCATCGCTTCGCTCAGCTCTTCGAATGCGATCTGGTGCTTGGTAAGCCCGCCCGCAACCGGCAGCCTTGATCCACGTCAGGGATTTTCATGCCCTTATTTCAAGGCCTTGCAGGCAGCGGCGGCGGTTGACTCAAGTCAACGTGGTGCCGCCGTATTTCCGTAGTGTGATGGTCTGCCGGTGGCCTCGACGGCGCCCCGCAAGGCGCGATCCAGGTTCGACGAACGATGTACGAGCCGACGCAAAATCCATTTTCGCAACTGGCCTTCCTGTGGCCGGCGCTGGCCGCGGCGTCGGCCAGCGAAGCGGCCGCGCAAATCTCCCGGCAGTTCGCCGAGTTCGCCGGCGGCGGCGCCAGCGAACCGGCAGCCGAGCCGGACTGGACGACGCCGGCGGACTGGGCCGACCTGCGCGCAGAGGCCGCCGACGCCCACAACGACAACACCGCCGACTATCTGCTCGGCACGCCGAACGTGGGCGACCTCCTGGAAGAAGGCCTGACGATGCTGGGTTATTCCTGCGAGGAAATCGAGATGGGCCGGCTGTAGCGCCGGCCCCTCCCGCTTCAATTCGCGCCTACGCTCTCAGAAATCGAGCTGATCCTGGATGGCGGCGACGCCGGCCTTGGCGCAGGCCTCGTCCTTGTCGCCGCCGGGCGCGCCCGCCACGCCCACGCCGCCGACCAGCGAACCGGCGGATTGAATCATGATGCCGCCGGCGAGCAGCGTGACCCCGGGCTGGCTTGCCAACGCCGGGCCCATGTTGCCGCGCCTGATCAATTCGCTGGTGTCGTTGGTGAAGGTCACCGCCGTCCAGGCCTTGCCCTTGGCGATGTCGAGCGCGGCCACCGGCGTGAAGCGGTCGCGCAAGGACACCAGTGGCGCGCCGAAGCGGTCGAGCACCACCACGGCGATCTGGTAGCCGTCCTTGCGGCATCGATCGAGCGTCGCCTTCGCGAGCGTGAGAGCGGCGTCGGGCGCCAGCGACTTGTAGGTGACGATGCCGTCGGCGGCGCGGGCGGGCAGCGCCGCCGCGATCGTCATCGCGGCGGCAACACCCAGCATGAGACCTTTGTTCACCTCAGCCTCCCTATGTTGCGAAGCCGATGCGGCTCCGCGTTACGGCCGGATATAGGCCCAGCCTTGTTCCTGCAGCTCGGTCAAGCGGACAACGCCGGCCGGCACAATGCGCGCCTCGGACACGATCTTAAGCGCGTGGCCCGCCTTTTTTTCCATCTTCGTCTTGGTGTTATTGCAGGCGGAAAAGGTCAGCTTCGACGGAAAGGCGACCTTCTTGAGGCTCGCCAAGCGGCCCTTCACCGGCGACTTGTCGTCGCGCAGCATCATCAGGCCCGGCCCATAGGCCACCACCTCGATTTCCGCCGTCTCACCCTTGTCCTGATAATACGCCATCATGTTCTCGACGTTGTTGAGCACGAGGTTCATCAGCGCCTTGTCGTTCTTGTCGATCTGGATCGCGATGCGGTGCACCTTGCCCTTCGCCATCTTGTCCGCGGCATGGCCGGGCGTCGCCGCCGTCATGGCAAAGGCAAGCGCGGCGACCGCCGCCATCGCGTATACGAACTTCCTCATGTCATTTTCCTCCCAGTTTCGATCTTTTGTTATGGACGCACGATTGTGTAGTTTTTTTCGGCCAGCTCCAGGATGCGGGCCACGCCGACCTGCACCTTGACCGCCTTCGGATTGATATCGACCTTCTTGCCGGTTTCGCGCTCGATGGTGTCGACGGTGTTCATGCAGATGTCGAACTCGACACCTTGCGAGACCAGGCTGTCGACGCGCGCGCGGTTGGGACTGCCCGCGCGCAACAGGTCGATGCCGGGCCCGAACGCCACCACGACGATGGAGATCTTGTCCGGCTCGTAGAACTTGAGCAGGTTATAGGGAACGCTCAGCGCCAGCGCCTGCTTGGCCGGTTCGCGGTCGGACAGCTGGATCACCAGATGATGCTCGGCGAACGGCTTGTCCGGCAGCGGCGCCTGCAGCTTCGTCTGCGCCAAGGCGGGCGCCACGGCGAGCGTCAGTCCGGCGATCAATGCCGCGCCGAGACCGAACCGCAGCCGTTTCAATCGCGCGCGCATGACGGACATGGACGCCTCCTATCCGGAAACGCCGGGGTTATCGCCGACGCCCTTGAGCGCCACCCGGTTCAGCCTTTTCGGCTTGGCGGTCTTCTGGCCGCGCAGATAGTCCGCGAACACGTCCCACACCGGCTTGCCCTTCTGCGGATTGACCGAAGCCCAACCGGCGACCTTGTAGCTCTTGTCCGGCGTCGAGCGGCTTGCCGCTGTCGAGGGTCATTCCGGAGATGCGTTTTCCCACCTTCTCGTTGGGCGCGCAGGCGTAGTCCATGCCGCCGACGCGCACCATGTCGCCGCCCTGCTGATAGAACGGATCGGGATTGAACAGGTTGTCGCAGACGTCTTCCATGACCGCCTTGATCTGCGCGCCGGTCATCTCGACGACGTAGACCTCCGGATAGGTGATGGCGGTCTCGGACAAGACGTCTTCCATGGTGATGGCGTCGCCCGGCAGCACCGTGTTGCCCCAGCGGAAGCCGGGCGACAGCGCGATCTCGGCGTCGAGCGTGTGGCGCAGCGCGTCGCAGATGAGCTGGTCCATGGTGCCGTTGAAATTGCCGCGCCGGTACAGGAGGTCGCCGGCGACCGCCAGCTTCTCGCCATAGGCAGCGGCGTGCGGCTTGCGCAGGCGCTCGATCAGCGCCTGCATGGCGGGATCGGGCTTCAGCAGGCCGGAATAGACCGGCAGGAAATGATAGCGCACGCCCTTGACCGCGCCCTTGGCAAGATCGAGATCGAGCACGCCGACGAATTTTCCGCTCGAGCCGCCGTTGGTCACCAGCGTCTTGCCGCCGGCGTTCTTCACCGTCACCGGCTGCGGCATCCCGTCGTGGGTATGGCCGCCGAGGATGACGTCGATGCCGGTGACCTTGCCCGCGAGCTTGAGGTCGGAGTCCATGCCGTTATGCGACAGCAGGATGACGGCGTCGACCTTCTCCTTCTGCC
Source organism: uncultured Pseudomonadota bacterium (assembly GCA_963829785.1). Classification (GTDB taxonomy): domain Bacteria; phylum Pseudomonadota; class Alphaproteobacteria; order Rhizobiales; family Xanthobacteraceae; genus Pseudolabrys. The sequence goes on from CAWHJZ010000049.1 coordinate 136,310, forward strand.
GCACCTGGTCGACCACCTTCTGCAATTCGTCATCGCGGATGCCGAAGGTCCAATCGGGCACGAAGCGCTTGGGGTGCGCGATCGGCACGTACGGGAAAGCCTGGCCGATGACCGCGATGCGGTGGCCGCCGACTTCCTTCACCGTATAGGGCTTGAACACGCGGCCGGAGGCGGCGTCGTAGGCCGGCTTGTCGTTGAAGGCGGCTTCTTCCGTCAAGAACACGTTCTGGGCGATGAACTCGCCCTTGAACGGCTTGAGGGCGGCGCGCAGGCCCTTTTCGCCGTAGGTGAATTCCCAATGGCCGGTCAGCACCTCGACGCCGAGCAGATTGGCGGCTTCGACCATGTCGGCGCCGTGCATCGTATTGGCGAGGCCGCTGCCCTGCAGGAGATCGCCGCCGTCCAGCAGCAGCGACTTGCCGGGGCCCGCGTCGGCGCGCAGGCGATCGATCAAGGTCTTGAGATGAGCGAAGCCGCCGAGCCGGCCATAGCGGTGGGCCGCCTCGGCGTAGTCGAGACAGGTGAAGGCATGGGCGGCGCGCGTGTTGGGCGCGACGCCGAAGTGTTCGAGGAAGGCGCGGCCGACCAGATGCGGCGGCCGGCCGGACATGCCCGCGACGCCGATATTGACGCTGGGCTCGCGGAAATAGACCGGCAGGAGCTGCGCATGACTATCGGTCATGTGCAGCACCCGGGCGTTACCGAAGCGGCCGATGTCGTAGAGATCATCGGCGGCAGCCGCGCGGGCGAGCCCGCGCGGCACAACGCCCGACATCGCCGCGGCGGTGAGCACCTTCAGCACGTCGCGGCGACGCATCGTTTCTTTCTCCTCGGTCGGCTCAAGCTCCGGTCAGCGTGGCACCATGTTCTGCCAGATCTTGGCCTGTTCCTTGGATTGGGCGATCGAGGCGTCGGCCAGGGCTTCCGCCTTCTTGGCGTGCTTGACGGCGGCGTCGAACTTGCCGGCACCGGCCGCTTTCTTGGCCGCCTTCAGCTCTTTGCCCGTCGTAGTCCACGCCGTCTTCATCTTGACGGCCTGTTTGGCCGCGGCTTCCGCCTTGGCGTAGGCCGCCTTGTAGTCTCCCTCCGAAGCGGCGAACGCCGCGGTCGTCATGCCGGCGATCGACAGAACGACCGCCAGACGGATCAAAGTACGGGTGCGCATGATGTCCTCCATCCGTTTGCGGTTTACGGGCGCGCGCCCGGGCCGGAGATCGGCAAACCGTTGCCCATGTACGAGAGATAATATTCGACGTCGCGGTAGAGTTCGTCTTCCGGCTTCAACGACGCCGCCCGCACCTGGGTGTTGCAGGAGGTCAAACGGCGACTGACCGTACCCATGCCGCCCCAATTCGAGCGGTAGATCGGCATCGCGTTCATGATGCCGAGCGCCGGCGCCAGCACTTCGGTGCGCAGGTGCTTGCCGGCAAGCTCCACATGGCAGCTTGCGCAGGCGAAGTTGAACTGCCCACGGCGGGTGTAGAAGTACTCCTCACCTTTCTTGTAGGCGGCGAGCGCGCGCGGGTCGTTCGGGATCTTGATGTTCATCGGCTTGCCGCGCGAGGTGAAGGCCATGTAGGCCGTGACCGCCGCCATGTCGTCCTTCTTGTAGTTGAAGGGCTTCTCGCCGTTCTTGGTCAGGCATTCATTGACCGCCACATCGAGGGTGATCACCTGCCCCGACTTGGTGTCGAAATAAGGATAATCCTGGCGAATGCCGATGCCCTTGTTCGGGAAGCAGTCGGCGAGCGTCTTGCCGTTCTTGAACTTCTTGGCCATCAAGGCCTTGCCCTTGTCGACAGCGATTTGGTACGGCGGAAATTCCTCGATCGCCTCCCACTGCTTGCGCAGGCCGACGTCCATGGAATACGGCCCGTTGACGAAATCTTTCAGCGACAAGTTCGGAAACTTGTTCGTGAAGTGCTCACGAAACGCCTTGAAGTCCGCCTTCGGATCAACCTTCATATTGTCAGCCAGCAGAGGTTGCGCCGTACCGACAATGAGCGCGAGCGCGATAATAACTTTGCGCAGCATTCAATCCTCCCTTGTCGCCCTTGTGGTCGCGGGCATTATTTAATCTTGGTTGTCACCGAGTCCGATTTGCCTTCGTTGTCGACCCAGCTGACTTTGATATCGTCACCCTTCTTGCCGCCCTTGAAGGCGAACTTGACGTAAGGGTTCTTGGAAACGGCGGGGCCCCAAAGGGCGGTGAACACCGATTTGCCGCCATGCTCGAACTCCAGCACCTCGATGTGATGCGCCGGGATGAGCTTGCCGGTTGCCTTGTTCTTGGCGAGACCGGTGTCCATCGGATGCTGGATGAGCGACTGGACCACGGTCTTGTCGCCGCTCGCAACGGCGCGTACACGGATTGTCGACATGTTTCTATGCCTCTCTATTCGATGCGTTCCGATCAGCCGCCGCAGCCGCCGACAGTGACCTTGACCTGTTTGCTGGCGGTATAGAGCTTGCCATCCGACTCAACGACCGCGATCACCTTGCTGGTCTTGGCCATCTTCAGACGGTTCGACACCGCCGCTTCGGTGCCTTCCGGAATCTTGTAGGCGGCGATCAGCGTATTGGGATTGTTCGGGATCAGGATCGCGATCGCCGTGACCTTGGGCAGCGAGCTGCTGACCGCGATCGGCACCACGGCGCCGTTCTCGGCGATTTCCGGCGCATCGAGGCTGATCTTGTCCGACGCCGTCGCGGTCTTTCCGTAGAGCGCCTTGAGAGCGTCGGCTTCGTTCTTCGCCTTGAAGGCCTCGGCCGGCCAGCCTTTGGCGTCGGCGGCCAGCGCCTGCTGCACCAGCAGCGTCATGTCGGCCAGCCCCAGGCCGGCGACGCCGCAGGCGGCGGCGCCTTTCAGGATCATACGTCGCGCGCGATCAGGCGCGTCCGGCGACTTCTTCATGTTCTTGGTCTCCCTTGTCATAGACGTGTTTCCCTGCCCGCACCGTCACTTCGTGTCGAGGAAATCGATGATCGATCCGATTTCCTTGTCGGTGAGAATGAGGTTGCGCTTGAACGGCGGCATCACCGTGAGCGGATTGCGCTTGGTCTCGTCCGAGATGATCGCGACCAGATCCGCGCGCGAGAAGCGCTTTTTCATATCGTTGAGCCGGGGGCCGACATTGCCCGCGTTGCTGTAACCCGCGATTTCGTGGCAAGTGACGCAGTTGCCCTTGCTCTTGCTGAAGGCGAGCTTCTGCCCTTCCGCCGGCGACGCCGACGCCGCACTCATACTCAGCGCAACGGCACCGATGATTCCACCGGCGACCACCGCCGGCATCACATAGGACTTTTTCAATTCCATCTGCTTCCCTCCCCAACCCGGTCGTTTTGAGCGACGCTCTCTTGGCTGCACAATCGGTTGCACTATTTGGCTTGCATCTCGTCAAGCGGCCCCGTGGTCCGCGGTGTCACGTCTTTTCCTTCCGCCGTCGACTTGATCTCGATTTGCTTCGGATCCGCACAATCCTTCATGCATTCTTTCGCGTGCGTGTCGGGGCGCGGATCCCGCCACATGAAAGCGCCGCGGTTCGGCATCTTTACTTTAGGCAAGCTGTTGCGATCTGCAACGAAATTATTACCCACGACGTCGTTCAGGTTAAGAATGTAAGCGGTGACCGCATAAACGTCGTTCGCCGAAAGAGTGTGCGGTGCGGAAAACGGCTGCGCGCGATTTATGTAATCCCATAACGTGGTGGCGTAGGGCCAAAAACTGCCGACCGTTTTCTGCGGGCGGTCCTGGGTCAAGGTCCCGGCGCCGCCGGCAAGCATAGGATATCGGCCGGCGCCTTCACCGAAGGTGCCGTGACAGCCGGCGCATTGTTCCGCGAACACGTCGGCGCCGCGGCTCACCGTGCCGCTGCCCGATGGTAACCCGGTCCCATCCGGACGCACGTCGATGTCCCAACCGGCGACCTGTTGCGGCGTCGCCGGTTTGCCGTAACCGTAATGGCCTGGCTCGGCCGCCGAGGCGCCGCCCATTGTCATGGTGCTGGCCATGGTGCCGGCCGCGAACAGCATCGCGGGCAGCGTTGCGCGACGTTCAGCCAAGCTGCACATCGAAGACGCCCCCGTTCGGCTTGACCTGCCAGGTCTGGATCGCGTTGTTGTGGTAGACCGAGTTGGTGCCACGCGTTTTGCGTAACGTGGCCATGGCCGGCTGCACGTAACCGGTCTCGTCGACCGCGCGCGACTGCAACAGCGCCGGCTTGCCGTCCCAGCGCCAGGCATACGTGAAACGCGTCAGCGCCTTCGACTGCACCGGCGCATGCAATTCGGCGCGCTGCCAATTGACGCCGCCGTCGAGCGACACGTCGACCGCCTTGATCTTGCCGCGCCCGCTCCAGGCGAGCCCGCGGATTTCATAAATGCCGGCGCCGCGCAGCGGCTTTTCCGGACAGGGAAAGGTGATGACGGATTTGGCGTCCATCACATAGGTGAAGCCGCGCGCTTTGCCGTCCGGCATCAGGTCGGTGTATTTCGACGTCTCTTCGCGGGTGAACCAGGGCTTGTCGCCCACTTCGATGCGGCGCAGCCATTTGATCGAGACGTTGCCTTCCCATCCCGGCACGACGAGCCGCAGCGGGAAGCCCTGCTCCGGGCGCAACGCTTCGCCGTTCTGGGCATAGACCACGAGCACGTCGTCGAGACATTTGTCGAGCGGCAGGCTGCGGGTCATGTGCGCGCCGTCGGCGCCTTCCACCAGCAGCCACTTGGCGTCGCGCTTGAGACCGACTTCTTCCAACAGCGTCGACAGCTTCACGCCGGTCCATTCGGCGCAGCCGACCATGCCGTGGGTGAACTGCAATGAATTGAGCTGCGCGCCGCGCCATTCCATGCCGCCATTGGCGGGACATTCGATGAAGTAAGTGCGCGACACGGAAGGGAAGCGCGCGATGTCCGCCATGGTGAAGAGCAGCGGGCGCTCCACCAGACCATGGATCATCAGGCGATGTTGTTGCGGATCGACGTTGGGGCGGCCGGCGTGATGGCGCTCGAAGAACAGACCGTTGGGCGTGATGGTGCCGGCGAGATCCTGCAACGGCGAGAAGCTGACGGAGGATTCTTTTGTCGCGGTGAGCCAGGGGACGTTGCGGCGGATGACGTCCTTCACGAAAGCCGACGGCTGACCATAGGGATGCTCGACAACACCCGGTCCCAACGACAGCGACCAAGGCGGATCCTGAGGGGGAAATGCTTCGGCTTCGGCAACGCCGGTACCGAACACGGCACCGCCGGCCATAGCGGCGCCCCACGTCAGCACCGCCCGACGCGTTGATTGCTCCACGGCATCGTCAACCTGATGCGCGCTGTCGCCAAAGCCATTGGATATGCGTCGGCGCAAGACCGGCAGCATCCCTCGTCTCCCCACCTATCAATCGTTATTTCTTGTTATTCTTATCGTTGTTTTTTATTATTCATATTCAACTTGAACTATCTGTCGCGTCCCGTCCAGAACTCTTTCGCATCCAACATTCCTTCCTACCGCAATGCAGCGGGCGATGGTCCATGCGGCGATCCGCGGAACGCCGGCATTTTATGGGATGGCTGCGTGTGTTCTTATGGAATGGCTGCGTGTGTTCGGTGCGGCACGGCGCACCGTGTTCGCGGCGGGCGCGAACATGGGCGCGTTGCAGCCTTTTCTAATGGAACGCTGTGACCATTCGCCGCGCAAATCCGGCGCCGGTCATACTTTCAGGCTGTGCTTGCCCATCAGTTTCACGGTGCTGGCCTGCGGGCCCTTGTCGCCCATCTCCTCGGCGAAGGTGACGCGCGCGCCGACGCTCAGGCGCGCGAAGCCGTCGTCGAGCACGCTGTTGCGATGGAAATAGATCTCGCGATCATCGCTGGTCTTGAGGAACCCGAACTCGCCAAGCGGATCAAGCTCCAACACGGTCCCGATCGGCGGGCCGTCATGCTGTTTCACCTGGCCCTTCAGTTCGTGCACCTTGTCCTGCAACTGGCGCCGCGCCCGCTTGAAGGCGTCGTTGAGCGCGAAGCTCAGGTCGGAAAAGCGTTCGTCGTTTTGCCGGACGCGGCCGATATTGACCTCACGGCCCTCCGGCAACGCGAGATGAATGTTGATCTCATAGAGGCCGCCGGTGCGATGGCGTCCGCCGGGCGCCTTCAGCACCACCCGTCCGGCGGTGATGCGGCCGAAGCGCTCCTCGAGCTGGGCCAAATGTTTCTCGATAGCCGCGTGGACATCCGCCTTGGTGTCCATGCCCTGGAAATCGATCTGGACGGGGGTTTGCATAGGCCATGTCTCCGACTTGACGCGCTGTTTGCGCATTCATAAGTGTCGGAGCCCGGCGGCGGCCGGTCATTGATATGGCTCAAGGCACGAGCGCGCCGGCAAGGCCGGCGGGAACGCGGCCGCGCTACGTTTGCGTCTTGGCCAGCCCTTCGAGGTGCTTGCTGATGGTGCGCACCGGCACGATGGTATCGTCCAGGCCCAATTGCTCGCAGACCGGCAGAAAGCCTTCGTCCTCGATCATGGTCACCACGCGCGGGATGCCAAGGTTCTTGCCGATCAGGCTGGCGATGACGTTGGTCTGGTCGTGATTGGTGATGCAATAAAGAATGTGCGTGCGGCTGGGATCGACCTCCTTGAGTACATCGGGCCTGCTGCCGTCGCCGTGCAGAAAGGCGCAGTCGAGCTGCTCGCCGACTTCCTTTATGCGATCCTCGTTGCGCTCGATGATGATGACCTCGTGACCGTCCTTGATCAGCGCGTGCGCCGTCTTCACGGTCAGGCCGGTGGCTCCGATGAAGGCCAGTCTCATGACACATTTCCTTTTGGGGCGTCGACCTTTGCTTTGGCCGCTTCCTCGATGAGGCGGCGCCGACCGATCCAGGTGCGCGGCGCCAGGAATACCAAGAGCGGCAGGATTTCCAAACGGCCAAGCAGCATGTCGAGACACAATACTCCCTTGAGCGCGGACGGCAGCGCCAGTCCGCTGATGCCGGTCGACAGGCCGACGGTGCCGGTGGCGGAGACGACCTCGAACAGCGCATCGAGCGGATCGTAGCCGTACCAGAGGAACGGCAGCCAGGAGATGACAATCACCGCAGCGAACAGGCCGACGACGACAAGGATGCGCACCAATTCGTCGCCGGTCCAGGTGCGGCCGGCGATCGGCTCCGGCCCCGCCGCATGCGGCGTCAGCCGCGTCTTCAAGATGATCAGCCGCACGAGCTTGATGAGGACCAGGAGGCGCAGCAGCTTAATGCCGCCGGCGCTGGAGCCGACGCTGCCACCGACGAACATGGAGACGATAAGCACGACCTTGGAAAAGGGGTCCATAAGGTGGACCGGCACGATCGAGAAGCCGGCGGTGGTCTGCGCCGAGAATGCGGTGAGCAGCAGGTCGAGGGCGTGCCGGCCGGCGCCGGCGGGCTGGCTCCAGTGACCGAGCGCGAGCAGTGCTGAGACGATCAGGCCAGCGATCAGCAAGGCATGCAACTCCGGGTCGCGCACCAGGTCGCGCCAATTGCCGCGCGAGGCTTGCGAAAACAGCGGGATGCAGATGGCGCCGGCGACGCAAAGCGCGATGACGAGGCTCTGCACCATGGCGTTCAGGCCGCCGAGGCTGGCATCGAACGGCGCGAAGCCGCCGGTCGACACCGACGACAGCGTCAGCGTGATGGCCGGGAAGATACCGGCGCCGGCCAGCCACAAGGCGGCCATGCCGAGCACGGTCAGCACCAGATAGACGCGCATGACGACGACGGCATAGGCGCGGGTGCCGCCGATGATGCCTTCTTGGCTGTTGAGCACGCCGCTGAGCCGCTTGGCGCTGGCGCTTTGGCCGAACAGCAGCGTGAACGACAGGACCATGATGCCGATGCCGCCCAGCCATTGTAGCCAGGCGGCGGTGAACAGCAGGCTGCTCGGCTTGTCTGCAACGGTGGAAAGGGTCGACAGGCCAGTGGTGGTGATGCCGGAGACGGCTTCGAACAAAGCATCAAGGAAGCCGATGCCGGCGGTCATCATCGGCGCCGCCATGATCAGCGGCACCAGCAGGAAGACGGCGGCGACCACGGCCAGCGCTTCGTTGAGCTGGATGTCCTTCGGACGCGGCCCCCATTGCAGCAGCAGGCCGGCGGCGAGCATGGCGGCAATGGCCACCGCATAGCCCGCCGCGTGGGCGTATTCGCCATTGATGAGCGCGAAAACGAGCGGAGGAAAGCTCAGCAGGCCGACCAGGACCAGGAGCTGCCCGATATAGAGGCCAACGACCTTCGGCCGCACCGCGTAGCTCAGACTTTCCGCAGACGCCATGGCCACGCCTATGGGTGGGATTCCTCGGAAGCGGCAGCAACCCATTTCAGGGCCGGCGCCGCGACCTCAGTATAATTCCTGAAGCCGGGAATTGACCTGCGTCAAGCGGCCTGAGCCGGCAAAGAGGAGATTATCACCTTCATGGAAGCTTGAATTGGCCGGCACGAGGTGCCGGCAAACCTGATCGCGATGGGGCCCTGCCATGAACTACTCGATCGCCACCGCCGACCGTACCACCCACCTGAAGATCGTGGTGGTCGCGATGTTCTGGTCCATCCTGGTGATGGGTGCCGTGCTCGCCCTGCGCTGAGCGGCGGGCGGCTTTTGCTTTCAGCCGTCAGCGGATGTCGGCGCCGCTGCGCTTATCCGGACGTAGCGCGCGGTTGTCGTTGCTCGCCCGCAAGGCATGACGCTTGAGCCCGCGGCCACGCCGGCTCTTGCGCAGTTTCAAATCCAAGGCCTCGAGCAGGTTCTGCCCCACGCGAATGCGGTTGGGCGCATCCGACATGGTGCGCAGCCAGCGTTCCACGTTGGCGCGCAGCTTGGCGCGCCGCACCTTCCGCCCGGAAACGTAGGCGGCGCCGGGCACCACCTGCAGGTCGAGCGTGATCGGATGATGGTCGGACGGCCCGCGCGCCAGCACGCGGCCGTGCGAACAGCGCAAGCCCCGCGCCATGCAGCGATCGAGGCGGAAGGAGATGATGTTCGAGGGGCTGTGGGTCGGCTGGCGCGGGCCGATGTCCTTGAAGCCGGCGAGCTTGATCGGACCGACCGCATTGTAGTCGCCGACGATCGCCGCCGGTCCTTCAAGCTCGTTGGCGATATGCAGCAACTGCCAGCGGTTCAGGAACTGACCGTGCGAGAGATGCACGTTGGCGAAGGCGACATCGCCGAACTGGACGATCTGGGCGACGCGGGGCGGCACCCGGCCCGGCACCTGCGACACCGGCAGCCGCAGCGCATAAGGCCGCGGCAGCGGGTGCGGGCTCCAGACCGCCAGGCCATAGATGCGGCCGTCGAGCGGCTCGCGGAAGAAATGACCGCCGACGAGCGACGGCAGTTCCTTAAGCTCCTCGGTCGCTTCCTGCAGCAGCAGCAGATCGGGACGCTGACGCTCGATCAGCGCGGCGACGTCTTTGACGCCCGCGCCCGTCAACCGCAGCAGATTCCAACTGATGACTTTCAAGGGTCGGTTCTCGGCCGGCGTTTTTGCGTTCATTTTTCGGCCTCCGGGCTTCGGTCCGCCCGAATGGCCTCAATCCATGTTGGAAGTGTGCCGCAATGCCAAGCCGGCACCAAGGCTCCCCTCGCCCCGATCGGCGACTCTGGCCAATATTTGGTGAACAAATAAGGCAATTCAAGGCACCTTTCGGCCACACCGGAATGGGCTTAACGGGTACAGAACCGGCATTTGCAGGCCCCGCCCCGCTATCGCTAAAACCGGGCGTCGCGCGCCGCCAGTGCGGCGCTTATCGCCAGCCGGTTCGATGCAATTCCTGTTCGCAACCATCTATGTGCTGATCGCCGCCGCCGTCACGGTGCACGTGCTGCAGACCAAGAGCGACGTGCGCGCGGCGCTGGGCTGGATCGCGCTCGCCTGGCTGTCGCCGTTCTTCGGCGCGTTCGTCTACTTCGTCTTCGGCATCAACCGCGTCGGCCGGCGCGCCCTGCATCTGGCCAAGCGCAGCCCCCAAGAGGGCGCCGCCGCCGGTCCCGGCGCGCAGCCCGACATGGCGGACAATATCTGTGTCCTGGCGGCCGCCAGCCAGCGCGTGACCGGCAGCCCGCTGATCGCCGGCAACGCGGTCGCGGTCAAGCACGGCGGCGACGAAGCCTATCCGGCGATGCTGGAGGCGATCCGCAACGCCCGGCACAGCATCGCGCTCGCTTCCTACATCTTTCGTCACGACGCGGTCGGGCGCGCTTTCGTCGCGGCGCTGATCGAAGCCCAAACCCGCGGCGTCGCGGTGCGGGTGCTGATCGACAGCGTCGGCAGCGGCTATTTCTGGTCGGGGACGCTGCGCGACCTCGAAGCCGGCCAGGTGCCGACCGCCCGCTTCCTGCACACCTGGGTGCCGTGGCGCATGCCGTTCCTCAACATGCGCAACCACAAGAAGCTGCTGATCGTCGACGGCACAGTGGGCTTTACCGGCGGCCTGAACATCGGGTCGGACCACTCCCGCCGGCTCGCCAAGAAGCGCAATGAATATGTCGATGCCGTGCAGGTGCGGATCGAAGGGCCCGTCGTCAGCCAGCTCATGCAAACCTTTGCGCAGGACTGGTCCTTCACCACCGGCGAGGCGCTCGAAGGCGACGCCTGGTGGCCGGACAGCGCGCCAGCGGGCCGCGTGTTCGCGCGCGGCATTCCTTCCGGGCCGGACGCCGACATCTACAAGCTGGAGACGATCCTGGGCGCGGCGCTGGCGCAGGCGAAGACGCGCGTGCGCATCGTCACGCCCTATTTCCTGCCCGACCAGCGCCTGCAGTTCGCCATCGCGCAAGCGGTCCTGCGCGGGGTGACGGTCGAAATCCTGATCCCGGAGCACTGCGATTACGCATTCATCGACTGGGCGATGCGCGCGCATTTGCGCTTCTTCGAGGACGTGCAGGCGGCGGTCTATTTCACGCCGGCGCCGTTCAATCACGCCAAGCTCGTGACCATGGACGGGGAATGGTGCCTGATCGGAAGCTCGAACTGGGATACCCGCAGCTTCCGGCTCAATTTCGAGTTCGATCTTGAATGCTACGACCGGACCCTGACCGCAGACATCGATGCCTTGATCGAGAAGAAAATTGCGCAATGCCGCAAGGTGGACCTCGCCGCGCTCGCCGCCGCGCCCCGCTGGGTGCAGCTCCGTGACGCCGCCTTCCGGTTGCTACTGCCTTACCTCTAGGCGCCAGAAATCGCACGAAACCGGCGTTTTCGCCGCGGCGCGCCGCGGCGGCCGCCCTTCCGGCAGCGGTCATCCGGTACCGCCTCCGGTAAAGCCCCTATGGGGATTATCTGAATGTCGGCTGTTGAATTGCGGGCGTACTTTTTGAGCATCCATTCAAGGAGAACGCCATGCGCAGCCAGACCTCGATCGCCCGCACCGCCACGCAGCAGCCGGTTCGCCCGGGGATGGTCAGCGTGCGCACGCCGGGCAGTTCGATCGAGATGGTGGGCGCGCCCATGCCGTTTTCCCGCAATGCCGAGATCTACGGCGAGAACGAGCCGGCGGAATATCTCTACAAGGTCATCAGCGGCGCGGTGCGTACTTACAAGGTTCTCAGCGACGGCCGCCGGCAGATCGGCGGCTTCTATCTCCCCGGCGACATCTTCGGCCTCGAATGCGGTGACGAACACACCTTCTCCGCTGAGGCGATCAGCGAAAGCCGCGTGCTGGTGATCAAGCGCTCGACCCTGGTGTCGCTGGCCGCGCGCGACGGCGACGTCGCCCGCCAGCTCTGGACCATGACGGCGAACGAGTTGCAGCGCGCGCAGGCCCACATCATGCTGCTGATCAAGACCGCGCAGGAGCGCGTCGCCGGCTTCCTTTTGGAGATGGCCGCGTACGGCGCTTCGTCCAGCGAGATCGAACTGCCGATGTCGCGCCAGGACATTGCCGATTATCTCGGCCTCACCATCGAGACGGTCTCGCGCACGCTGACGCAGCTCGAGAAATCGGCGGCGATCGCCGTGCCGGCTTCGCGCCGCATCGTGCTGCGCAACCTTGCCGCGCTCAACCGCATGAACGCCTGATCTGGAGTTTAAGGCCGAACCGCGTTCCTCCCTGACATAGTTCGGCTAGACTAGCCCCGGCATTCCCCGATGCCGGGGTTTTTTTCTGCGTGGCCTTTCGATCGCGCATGATCTTGCCCGAAAACCGGTTCCCATCCCCGATCAAGCCGGGGACAGGCTTTTTCGCGATCATGCGCCTGCCTTGAGCAGCCCGAGTTCGCCGAGGGTGGCGATGAATTCGGCGCGCTCGCGGGCAAGATAAGACGTCAGCGCGGCACCGTCCTGATAGAGCGGCGACCAGCTCAAGCGCTCCAGCTCGGCGCGCCAGATCGGTTGTTCGACCGCCCGCCCGAGCGCCGCTTGCCAGAACGCAACCTGTGACGCGCCGAGCCCGGCGGGACCGGTGGCGCCGCGCCAGGCGCCGATCACGCAATCGGCGCCCTGCTCGACCCAAGTCGGCGTGCCGGCGAAGACGCCAGAGAGCCGCGCCGGCGATGAAATCCCCAAGGTCCGCACGCGGCCCGCGTTCAGCTCGGCCAGCACGCTCGCCGCGGTGACAGCGCAGACGTCCGCCTGCCCGGCGACCACATCGGCCACCGCGTCGAGCGCCGTGTCGAATACCCGGATCACCGGGGCGTTGATGTCGCCGCCGGCCTGCCGCGTGAGCTTGGCAAGCGCCACATGGTTGGGGTTGCCGAGCGCGGTCGACAGCGCCACGGTCGCGGCCGCGGGCTCGCGGCCGAGACGCGCGATGAGGTCGGCGCCGGTGCGCAACGGGGAGTCGGTACGCGCCGCGAAGGCGATGTATTCGGTGACCAAGGTCGCAATCGGCGTGTAGCGGGTGTGCTCGAAATCCGCGATGCCGACCAGATAGTCGCTGGTGAGATTGGGCGAGCTGATGCCGACGACATGACCGTCGCCCGGATGCCGATCGACGAATTCCGTCCAGGCCCGCCGCGCGCCGTCGCCGGGTACGTTGACCACCTCGCACGGCACGTCGAGCAATTGTCCTTCGACAATCGCCTTCTGCAGGCTGCGCGCCACGCGGTCGAGACCGCCGCCAGGCGGGGTGCCGGCGACGAGTTGCACCGGGCCGGTCGGCCGCCAAGACGTGTCCGATGCGGCACTCATGCGCCCTGCCTCGGCGGCAGCAGACCGAGGTCGCCGAGCGCGCCTGTCATCAGATCGCGTTCGCGGTCGAGAAAGGCGCGCGCGTCGGCGCCGGCCATGAAGGTGTCCGCCCAATATTTCTCGGCAAGCGTGGCGCGCCAGGTGTCGGTCCTGGTCGCCGCCGCCAGCACGCCGGTCCAGAATTCAACGGCGCCGGGCGGCAGCTTGCCGGGCGCGATGACGCCGCGCCACATGCCGATGTCGCAGTCGACGGCGTTCTCGCGCAAGGTCGGCACATCGGCGAAAATGCCGCCGAGCCGGGCGGGCCCCGAGAGCGTCAGCGTGCGCAATTTGCCGGCGGTCAATTCCGGCACCGCGCTCACCGCGGTGATGACGCCGAGCTCGGCCTTGCCCTCGACCACATGGGCGATGGCGTAGCGGGCGGAATCGAAGACATCGATCGTGAGTGCCTTGACGTCACCGCCGGCGTGCTCGGTCAGTCGCGCCAAGGCGATGTGGTTGGTGTTGCCGATAGCCGTGGCGAGCGCGATGCGCAAACCGGCTGCATCGGTCTTCAGGCGCTGCACCAGCGCGGCGGCATCGGACAGCGCGGAGTCGGCGCGCACGATGAAGACCGGGTACTCGGTGTAGAGGTTGGCGAGCGGCGTCAGGTCTTCGTAGCCGCGATCGCTCACGCCGAGCAGCTTGTTGCTGATGACGGTCGGCGAATTGATCGCCAGGACATGGGCGTCGCCTTCATGCGCGCGCAGGTGATCCCAGGCGTTGCCGCCGCCGCGGCCGGGGATGTTGATGAGCTCGACGGGCCGGTCGAGGAGCCCATGCGCCGCGATCACCTCGATCAGCGCGCGCGCCGGGCGGTCCTGGCCGCCGCCGGGCGGCGTGCCGGCGACGAGCACAATGCCGCGGCTCGGCCGCCAGCCGCGGTCACCATCACCAGCCATGGCGTCAGCCCGCCGCCGCTTCGTCGACCGGGCTAGCGGCGATCCCCTGCTTCACGCGCCGCCCGAGCTGCAGCGCGAGAACGACGACCAGCAAGATGCCGCCCAGCGCATAGGTCTCGTAGAACAGCTTCTCCTCGACGCCTAAGAAGAAGTCGATCATGCGATCGATCGGCATCAGCAGGACCAGGGCCGCAAGCCCCGCCAGGGACCGCTCGAGCGTTGTCGTCGGACACAGCAAATAGCCTTCCAGGAAGATCGCCCAGGCGATCACCCCCGCCGTCGCGCCGAGCACCGCCACCACCACGTCATCCACCGGGCCATTGAGCAGGATCGGCGTGTAGACGAACATGATCGGCATGACGAAGATCATCGAAGCGATCTTGGCGGCCTGGAAGCCGGTCTTGACCGGGTCGCCCTTGGAGATGGCGCTCGCCGCATAGGCGGCCAACGCCACCGGCGGCGTGACCGCGCTCACCACCGCGAGCCAGTAGCTGATCATGTGGGCGGAAAGCACCGGGACGCCGAGCTGGGTCAACGCGCCAACCGCAAAGATGGCGAGGATGACGTAGCTCGCGACGATCGGCAGCCCCATGCCGATGACGTAGCCGGCGACGATCACCCAGAAGATGGTGATCGGCAGCAGGCCGAAGCTCCACTGCACCAACAGCAGCGAGACGCGGCCAGGCAGATCGCTCTGCGTGGCGCTCGACAATAGAATTCCCAACACGCCGGCGATGCAGCCGACGACGAGCGAGTTCTTGGCGCCGGCCTCCAGCGAGGTCCAGACATTGCTGATCAGCTCGCCCATGACCCTGAGCAACGATTGCGCCGCGCCCTCCCGGGGTTCGACTTGCGGCTCGTCGGCGCTCAAGCCGGTATGGGGAATGTGGGTCATGCGGGCGGCGCTGCCGGCATAAAGGATCTCGCCGAGCTTGAGCGCGATGAAGGCGGCGACGGTCCAGAACAGCGCGTCGCCCACGGTGAAGCCCAGATAGGCGCGCACGAACCAGGTGAACGGCGCTCCGATCTTCAAGCCGAAGAAATAGACGAAGACGCCGAACAGGATCGAGATCGGCAGAAAATACTTCCAGCTCCTGTGCGACCACGGCGTATCCACGACGATGAGCAGATCGACGGCCCGCAGCAGGACGATGAGCACGATGGTCTTGCCGGCGGCCAGGAACGGCGAGTCGCCGACCACCAGCAGGTAGACCATGACCGGGATCGGCAGCAACAGGTGCAGACGCGGAACGATGCGTTTCCACGGCGGCAGCTCGTCGACGGACACGCCGTGCAGGCCGGCACACGCGGCCCGGAAATAGACGATCAGCGCGACCGACAGATAGAACAGCAGCGCCGGGATCAGCGCAATCTTCACGACGGTGAAGTAGCTGGTCTCGGTGAGTTCGGCGAGCAGGAACGCGCCCGCGCCCATGATCGGCGGCATGTAGGCGCCGCCGGTCGAGGCCGCCGCCTCCACCGCGCCGGCGAACTCGGCGCGGTAGCCGACCCGCTTCATCAAAGGAATGGTGAAGGTGCCGGTGGTCACCACGTTGGCGACGCCGGAGCCGGAGATCATGCCGAACAGGCCGCTGGAAAACACCGCCGCCAGGCCCGGACCGCCGGTGCGCTGGCCGGTCAGCCGATAGCAGGCGTCGATGATCAACGAACCGAGCCCGGTCTTTTCCAGGAAGGCGCCAAGAATGACGAAGATCACGATGTAGGTGGCGAACACCTCGACGATCAGGCCGGTCATGCCGTCGGTGGAAATGAAAAGGAATTCCATCACGCGCTCGACCGACAGGCCGGCGTGCAGAAGCAGGCCCGGCATGTTCTGGGCGATCGGCTCGAAGGAATAGATGAAAAACAGGAATCCGATGAGCGGAATGATCGGCCCGACGATGCGGCGCGCGATCTCGAAGCTCGATGCCGCCAGCATGACGGCAAGGAAGACCACCGGCGCCGACACCGGCCCGCCGATGCGCTCGGTCAAGGCGGCGAGATTGTCGGCCCACCACAGGATCGCGCCGGTCGCGCCGAGCAGAAACAGGACATCGGAGAGCGTCGGATTGTCGCTCACCTTCGGGCGCCACGCCTCGTAGGCGTAGATCGCAAGACCGGCGAGCGCGCCGGCGCCGGCGAACCACACGGTCTGGGCACCGGCGAAATTATGCCACAGCTCGACATGGCGGAAGAACTGCCACTGCGCCCAGACGCCGATCGCGCCGCACAGCATGACGAGGTTGATGACGGCGAAGAACTCGTCGAGCCACACGAAGCCTTCGCGCAGGGGCTTGCGGCGGCTCTTGTAGAGGAAGATGGACAGGACGATCACGCCAAGCAGGAACGTGCCCTTGAAAATCTGGGTGCGCGGCGCGCCGAAGAACGCGACGTCAATAAAGAACAGCGAGAAGCCGACCGCGACGATCGAGAGGATGATGCGCGGGATGCCGGTCACCGTGCGCGGCGGGGTCACGTCTTCGCTGACGAGACCGATCTTCATGAGCACCGAAAGCGCGCCGCTTGCCATACCGGGACGTCCCAACGTTTCCATCGATTGAACGAAGTCGCGCTCAGACGAACGATTGAGTCTAGCTGCGCGGCCAGAACCCAGGACGCGGAAGGAGCAAGCTCCTCCCGCGTCCCGTTATCGCGTAACGAACGGCGATACCGCCACCGTCGTTAGGAGCCCCAGCCCTTCACGAGCTCGGCCGGCACATCCACGCCACGCTTCTTCCAGTACTTGGCGGCGGCGGGGTGAATGTAGATCTTGTGCGCCTTGAGCGAGTCGAAGTTACCGCTCAACGATCCCCAGTATTTGGCGGTGCTGGCGAGCGTCTTCAGGTTCGTCGGATCGGCGATGGTCGAGAGCATGTCATAGACGGCCTGATCCGACATCTTCTTGCTGACGATCCACCACACGTCATAGCCGATGGTGAGCGCCGGCTTGTCCATGCCCTTCACGTCCTTCTGCACCGGGATGGTGATTGGCGCATAGAACTTGAAGTTCGTGGTCATCTTCTTCTGCTCTTCCGGCGTCATCGAGATGTAGCGTACCGGCTTGGTGAGCGAGAGCTGGGTCAGCGCGGGGATTTTGTAGGGCACGCCGGCCGAGCAGAACACGTCGATCTGGCGGTCGCCGAGCGCGCGCGCCGACGCCGAAAAGTCCATGTAGCGCTGCTCGATCTTGTCGAACAGGCCGAGTCCCTTGAAGATCTTCACGCAATTGGCGCTCGAACCCGAGCCCTTATTGAGCAGGCTCACCACCTTACCCTTCATGTCGCTGAAGGAATGGATGGGACTGTCGGCGAGCACGGCGATGATCTGCGTCTGCTCGCGCACGTTGGCGACGACGCGGAAGTCGTGGCTCGGACCGTCCTTCTTGAACCCGCCTTCGCCGTACCAGGACTCATAGACCTGCGGAATGTGCGACCAGCCGGAGGCGAGCTCCTGCAGACGCACCTTGCGGGCGTTGGCGACCGAACCGGCGGTCGGCGTGTACTGGAAACGGTACTTGGAGCCCAATTTCTCATTGAGCAATTGCGTGCCGGCGCTCCAGGCCGGATGCCAGGCGCCGCCCGACGGTCCGCCGCCCATGCGGTAGACGTCCATGGCGCTCGCCGCACCGGCCAGCGCCAGCATCGACGCACCGACGATCACTCCTTGGTACAATTTCATCATGTCGCTCCCTTGTTGGTCTTTTCGTCCCTCATCCATGCCGATTAACGCGGACTCCTTGCGGATGAGGATCGCGGCATTCCGTGGACAGCACAGTCATCTGCCGCCTTGACGTCGCCACGTCTCGGCTGCCGGTTTTCACCGATCAGCGCCTGCCGGCAAGTCTGGCAGCATTGGCCAAGACGCACAACGACTTCATTCCGGACGAACGATGGAAAGTCTCAATTATCAGGAAGTGCAGTGCAACAGGCGCGACGCGTATTTCAGCTATAGAAATAATGAAGCCTCCGCCGCACGCGGATCATGATTCATCAATCCTGGCGGGTGGCGCGGGCGTTACCGTCGAGTTCAATCCATCGTCTTTCTGTAACGCTACGATAGCAGGCTTCGACAAGCTGGACGTCGCGAAGTCCGGCGCGCAGATCGGCGCGCAACGGCGTACCGGCGACGACGTGCCGCAGGAATTCCTCCCAGCCACGCCTATAAGGATTTGAATATGAAGCCGCGCCGGCGACCTCGCGCCAGCCGGAACGGTAATCGACGCGCGGGTCGACGTCCGGATTGATGTGCTGCACCGTCGGGGCGTCGGCGCTGCTTTGCGCCCAGCAGCGATGCACGCTTGCCGCCGCCGAGCCGCCGGTGCCGTCGACGTGCAGCGTGAGCACGTCGTCGCCGCGCACGCGCGTCGCCCAGGAAGAGGTCATGGTGCCGGTGGCGCCGTTGGCCAGCTCGACCAGGGTCATCGAACTATCATCGACATCGACAGCGAAACGATTGCCGCTTTCGTCGACGCGCTCGGGGATGGCCGTGGCCGTGGCTGTCACGACACAGCGGATGGGCCCGAGGATGTCTTCGATCACGTAGCGCCAGTGCGGAACCATGTCGGAGGTCATCCCCCCGCCCCCGCTGCTGCGGTAGTTCCAGCTCGGCCGCTGGCTCGCGCGCTCGATGCCGTCAAACACCCACCAGCCGAAATCGAGGCGGAAGCCGGTGACGCGGCCGAAGAAGCCGGTCGCGCGCCAGCCCCAGCAGCTTCTGAAAGCCCGGCAGATAAATCTTGTCCTCCACCGCGCCGTGTTTGAGGCCTTTGCTCTCGGTGGCTTGCAACAGCGCAAGACCTTCGGCCACCGTCGGCGCCACCGGCTTTTCGCTGTAGATGTGCTTGCCTGCGGCAATCGCCTTATGCAGCGTTTCGACGCGCTGGCGGGTGGCGGCGGCATCGAGGAAGACTGGGTAACCCGGCCGCGCCAATGCCGCGTCGAGATCGGTGGTCACCTCTTCTATACCGTAGCGTTGCGCGATTCCCGAGAGCTTCTCGGTATTGCGGCCGACCAGCAGCAGCTTCGGCATGATGAGGTCGCCGCCGCAGGCAAGACCGCCGGCGTCGCGGATCGGCACCAGCGCATTGGCCAGATGCTGGGTCGAGCCGATGCGCCCGGTGGCGCCGTTGACGATGATGCCGATTTCCTTGACTGCCATTGCTGACTCCCGGTCACCTTTCTATCATGCTCTGCCGCACCGGCCGCAACATGTCACGCGTGAACCATCGTGCCCCGCCATATCGTCTGCCTCACATTCGACTTCGACACGCAATGCGGCTTCATCTCGCGCGGGCTGACGAGCCCCAACCCGCTCTCGCGCGGCGAGTTCGGGGCGCTGGGGTCGCAGCGCATATTGTCTTTTCTCAAGGCACGAAATATCCCCGCCACCTGGTTCATCCCCGGCTTCACCATCGAAAGCTGGCCGCGCGAGTGCGAGGCGGTGGTCGCGGGCGGCCACGAAGTGGCGCATCATAGTTGGGCGCATATCCCGCCGGCGACGCAAAGCCGCGAGGATGAAGAAGCCGACCTGGTGCGCGCCAACGCGGCGATCGAGCGCCTTACGGGTAAGAAGGCGCGCGGCTACCGCTCGGCGTCGTGGGACCTGAGCGAGAACACCATCGACCTGCTGCTCAAGCACGGCTTCCGCTATGAATTCGAGCCTGATGGGCGCCGACTACCTGCCCTACCGCGCGCGGCGCGGCGACGTCGCCAAGCTGGGCGAGCCGTTCCATTTCGGCGAAGAGACATCGCTGATCGAAATGCCGATCAGCTGGTCGCTCGACGACTTCCCGCATTTCGAATTCCTGCGCATGCCGTCGAGCCTGATGCCGGGCCTGCAATCGGCGCGCACGGTGATGCAGAACTGGCTCGACGAGTTCACGTATATGACGCGCACCGTCGACTGGGGCGTGCTGACCTACACCATGCACCCATTTGTGATCGGGCGCGGCCACCGCATGCTGGCACTGGAGGAGATGGTCGACACCATGATCCGCGAGGGCGCGGTGTTTATGACCATGGAAGACGCCGCCAAGGAGGCCGGCGAGCGGATGGGCGGCTAGGCTGCGGGTTCAAACACCCCACGTCCGGGCAGCTTTATATCAATTGCGATAACCCTATCTTGCACGCTGCACGTGCCAGCGTTATCCTTCGGCCCTGGCTTGGATCACAGGGTTTAGGGCCATGGCCTCGCGCTATCCTTCGATCGGTCTCGGCATCACAGTCATCTTGCTCGCAAGTGTTTGCTCGGCTTTTGCCGACGACAACTGCTCCTGTCTCACATCGACCGGCGCGCGTGTGGAAGTCGGCGAAATTGCATGCCTGAAAACGAAGAAGGGTATGCAAGAAGCGCGTTGCGGATTTGTCTTGAACAACACGTCCTGGATATTCACCGGAAAATCATGCCCGGTGGCTTGGCACGGCAGCCAGCACGGCAAATTTGCCGAACTCGCGATAAATTTTGGCCGCTAATCGGACGCGCAACGCTATCTTTGTAAACACACGCCCTCATCCGGCTGACGAAGCCGCCACCGCCTGTGTAACTTTCTCCGCGAAGGCATCGGTGCCGAGCTTGCCGCCCATGTCCGGCGTGCGCGTGGCGGGATCGGCAATGACCTTATCCAATGCGGTTTCGATGGCGACCGCGGCCTTGACCAGCTTGTCGTCGCCACGCCGCTCGCCCAGCCAAGCCAACAGCATGGCGGCCGAACCGATCAACGACGACGGATTGGCGATGTTCATGGCCGCGATGTCGGGCGCCGAGCCGTGCTGGGCCTGCGCCACCGCGTGCTCGTCGCCAGCATTGAGCGAGGCCGCCAGCCCCAGGCTGCCGGAAATCTCGGCGGCTTCGTCGGAGAGAATGTCGCCGAACATATTGGTCGCGACGATGACATCGAACTGGCTGGCGTCGCGCACCAGGAGCGCGGCCATGGCGTCGACGATGCGCTCCTCGTATTCGACGTCCGGATAGCGCGCCGCAACGCTGCGCGAGCACTCGAGATAGAGCCCGTCGGAGACGCGCAGCACGTTGGACTTGTGCACCGAGGTCACCTTGCGCCGCCGCTGGCGCGCCAGCTTGAAGGCGGCCTCCGCGATGCGCAACGAGCCTTCGCGGGTGATCTTGCGCACGGCGAGCGCCAGGTCCGGCGTCGGCATGAATTCGCCGGGGCCGACGAACATCGAACGGTCGGCGTAGAAGCCCTCGGTGTTCTCGCGCACGATGACCAGATCGACCGGCTTGCCGCAGCGCGGCGGGAAACCGGGGCGCGAGCGCGCCGGGCGGATATTGGCGTAGAGATCGAGGCGCTTGCGCAATTCGCCGGACGGATTGAGGCCGCCCTCGGCCGCCGGCGGATACTCGTTATGCGACACCGGCCCGAGCAGCACGCCGTCCGCGGCCTTGGCTTTCTCAAGGACGGACTGCGGAAAGGTCGTGCCATCGCTGCGGTGTGCGGCCCAGCCGATGGCGGCGTGATCAAAGGCGAACTCGAGCGCAAAGGCGCGGCCAGCCGCGCGCAACACCTGCAAGGTGGCGGCGGTGATCTCCGGCCCGATGCCGTCGCCGTCCAGGACCAGAAGATTGACCGCGCCGCTGCTGCCGCTCATCCATTCGTTCCCTTCCGCCGACGCGCCCACGCGTTTGGCCTGCGCACACCAGCCCGCTAGGATAGCCCGCTTCAGCCGCCGCAATCGATACCACGAGGCATTCGCATGACGGAAAAATTCGTGTTGCGCTCGACGGTGACCTCGCCGTTCGGCCGCAAGGTGCGCATGGCGGTGGAGGTGCTGGACTTAAGCGACCGCGTCACGCTGGTGCCGTTCGATCCGAACGACAGGACGGACCCGCTGCGCCAGCAGAACCCGCTCGGCAAGATGCCGTGCCTGCTGCTGGAGGACGGCAGCGCGATCTTCGACAGCCGGGTGATCATCGAGTTTCTGCAGGAAGCCGCCGGCTCCACCAGGCTGCTGCCGGCGGGCGGCTTGGCGCGCTACAAGGCGCTGACGCTGGCCGCGCTCGCCGACGGCCTCATGGATGCGGCCATTCTAGTGGTTTACGAAGCGCGCTACCGCGACCCCGGCACCTATTCCGAACGCTTCCTGAAACTACAGCGCGGCAAGATCACCCGAGCGCTCGCCGCCTTCGAAGCGGCGCCGCCGGACCCGGCCAAGACCGACATCGTGAGCATCGGGCTGTCGTGCGCGCTCGCCTATCTCGACCGCCGCAAACCGGTGGACTGGCGTCCCGGCCATGCCAAGCTCGTGGCTTGGCTCGACGCCTTCAGCCGGCACGAACCGTCCTTCGACAACACCTTCGCCCAGTTCGCGGACGAACAACAATGAACGCCACGCCTGAGCACACCGCCGACACGCCGGCCGCGCCGCCGAGCTGGATGGCAACGCCCAGCAAGACCAGGCTGAAACTGCCGCCGCTCTCGTGCGATTCCCATGTCCACGTGTTCGGTCCGCGTGCACGGTTTCCGTTCGCGGAAGGCCGCGCCTATACGCCCTCCGACGCGCCGAAGGAAAAGTTGTTCGCCCTGCACGAGATGCTCGGCATCGAGCGCTGCGTGATCGTGCACTCGGGGGCACACGGCTACGACCTGTCGGTGACCGCCGACGCCATCGCCGCCAAGGGCGGCCGCTATCTCGGCGTCGGGCTGATGCCGCTGGACATTTCGGACGCGGAATTGAAGCGGCTCGACGCGCAAGGCTTCCGCGGCGCGCGGTTTCATTACATGCCGTATCTGCCGCGGACCGCGGATATCGACGAG
Organism: uncultured Pseudomonadota bacterium; assembly: GCA_963829785.1. Taxonomy (GTDB): domain Bacteria; phylum Pseudomonadota; class Alphaproteobacteria; order Rhizobiales; family Xanthobacteraceae; genus Pseudolabrys. Next base: position 159,169 of record CAWHJZ010000049.1, read on the forward strand.
GTGGTCGCCTTCGGCAAGCGGCTCGCCGATATCGGCTGGCATTTGCAGATCCACATGATGGCCGAATTGATCGGCGAGCTCGCCCCGGCGCTGAAGCGCTCGGCCGCCCCGGTGGTGATCGACCACATGGGCCGGGTCGACGCCTCGCAGGGGCTCGACCAGGCGCCGTTCAAGAATTTGCTCGAGCTTCTGGAAAACCGCCATGTGTGGGTCAAGGTGAGCTGCGCGGACCGCGTCGGCCGTCAGGGCCCGCCTTACGCCGACGCGGTGCCGTTCGCGCGCAAGCTGTTGGAAACGGCCGGCGACCGCTGCGTTTGGGGACTCGACTGGCCGCACCCCAACCACCAGGGGCCGATCCCCGACGACGGCGTGCTGACCGACCTCCTGGCCGAGATCGCGCCGAGCGAAGCGGCGCGGCAGGCGCTGCTGGTCGACAACCCGCAACGGCTCTACCGCTTCGCGCCGGCGGTCAAGACCTGAGGAAGGTCGCGGCCGCCTCGCCTATTCCGCCGCGGTCGCCGCCGCGCCGATACCGCTGATGAAGGCGGGGCCGCCGGCAAAAGCATCGATATCGGCGAGCGTGACGCCCTTGACCGCGTTGCCCTGGCGCTTGTTGTACTCGACCGTTTCGAGCTCGGTCCAGAACGTGTCGTTGAGCCGATTGATCATGTTGAACATGGCCGAGGCCATGGTGATCTCGACGATCTCGGCGTCGCTGAACAGGCTCTTCATGCGCTCCCACAGCGCCTTGTCGCTCTTGGCGGTGTTGAGCGTCACGGCTTCCGCCCAGGCGATCGCCGCCTTCTCGCGCTCGTCGAACAGGTCGCCGGTCTTCCAGGCGTCGCCCTTCATCGCCTCGATCTGGGCGTCGGTGATGCCGCATGCCTGGCCGTACATCGAGGTATGCGTGGTGCAGTAGGGGCAGGCGTTGACCATCGAGGTCTTGATGTTGGCGAGGTTGCGATAGTGCACATCGGACACCGCGCCGAGGGTCGGCTGGCGCGTGGCGGCGACAAAACCGATGAACCAGCGCCCCAGAAAAGGCGTGTGCTTGCACAGGATGCGCAGCAGATTCGACGAGCGCCCGAGCATCTTGGTCGAGCCGGCCAGAACGTCCTTGGCGACCCCGGTCGCCTCTTCATCGCTCAAGAGCGGCAAACGCTGTGTCATGGTCGTCCTCCTCCCGTGCAAAGTTTCGTTGGCGGCTTGATCTCCCTATACCGCGGCACGCCCGCGGCCGGTCACCCCGGCCGCGATCACGATTGCGCGAGGCCGGACAGTGGTCCAATTCCGACATTTGCATCCCGCTGCTGCAAGCTCCGGAGCAAATGTCGGAATCAAAGGACCACTGACAACTATTTGATCCTAGTGGAGCTTTGAATTTGACATTTGATCAGCGGCTGGCCGCAAATGTTTATCAAATGTCAAATTCGCTCCACTAGGCCGCCAGCCGCCGCGACACTTTCATGCGCTGCACGCTGTCGCCGGCGAGATGGCTCCAGATGAAGGCGTCCCGGATCAGCTTGTCGCTATGGTGATCCATGTGACACCCCTGCGCGCCGCGTATCTCCATGTAGAGTTCGGTCACGTCCTGCACGATGTCGGTGGACAAGTTCATGGCCAGGCCGGCATTGCAGGAATGAATGTGATTGTCGTGCTCCCAGGCCACCCGCAGCACGTAGGAGCGCAGCGCCTCGGTGAGTGCGAACATCTTGTTGAGCTGGAGCTGGATGCGCTGCTGCGCGAACAGCTTCTGGCCGCCCTGCTCTTCCGTCTTGGCGAAACGGATGGCGGTCTCGCAGGCGTCGTCGCAGATGCCGAGCGCATTGGCGCAGAGCTCCAGGTCGCCGAAAATATCGCCGCCGGTGGTGTCGCCACCCTGCCCGCCGGTCTTCTTCACCGCGCCGCCGATATCACCGACGATATTGGCATGCGGCACGCGCGCGTTCTCGAAGATCATCTCGCCATTCTGGTAGAAGCGCCAGCCGCTCTTGTTGAACTTCTTGCCGATGCGGAAACCGGGCGTGTCGCTGGGTACCAGGAACATGGTGGTGCCCTGCTTCAACGGGACGGTCGAATCCGTTCGCACGTCGAGAAAGAACAGCTTGCCGACCGGCGCGTTGGCGATAAAGGCCTTCTCGCCGTTGAGGATCCACTCGTCGCCGTGGCGCTCGCCCTTGAGCTTCAGCCCGGCCTTGGGATCGTCCTCCGGCGGCAACCGATTGTCGGAACCGGCGGTCGGCTCGGTGATGCCCTTGCCGAGCAGGAAGGTATCGTCGGCGAGGAACGGTTTGAGGAAGCGTTCCTTCTGTTCCTCGGTGCATACGGCCGAGATCAGATGGCTCCATTTCCAGTTCTGGCTGAAGGCCTTCGACATGGCGCTATCGGCCTTGGCGAGCTCCGCCATCACCACCGCCTGAGTGACGAAATCGGTGCCGTGGCCGCCCCACTCCTTCGGCACGGCGAGCGTGCGGAAGCCGAGCTTGGAGCCCTTCTTGATGAGGTCCCAGTCGAAGGTATCGGCGGTGCGGATGGCGTCGCGTTCCAGCGACTTGGGGCGCAGTTCCTTTTCGGCGAACTCGCGCGCCTTCATCTGCCATTCGCGCTGCTCGTTGCTCAGGGAGAAGTCCATCTCTTAGTCCTCACCTAAATGTTTATTCGCCAGCCAGCGCCATGGCGGCCTGGGGTTTGCGCCGGTAGCCGGCGATCACTTCGGCGAGCCGGAAGCGCGCCTCGTCGTTGCCGTCGCCCGTATGCTGGCAGACGCGGGCATCGTGGATGTATTTCTGCAGCGGCATGTCGCGCATCACGCCCATGGCGCCGAACACCTCGGCGCAATCCTTGGCGGTCTTCATCACGGCCTCGGAGACGAACACCTGCGCCACCGTCTGCAACGGCAGATCGCTGAGGCTGCGGTCGGCGACCGCTTCCGGGTGGTCGGACGCAAAGGCCGCCTGCCAGACCGTGGCGCGGGCGACTTCGAGGCTGATCGCCGCGTTGGCGAGCTTGGTGGCGATGGCCTGGTGCTCGATCAGCGGCCGGCCGCCCTGCACCCGGATGTGGGCGTAGTCGACCGCGGCTTCGTAGGCGGCGCGGCCGATGCCGATGTTGAGGGCCTGATAGAGCGGCGCGCCATGGCCGGGCGCGTCTGAGCCGGTGAGCAGCGCCGCGGCGTCCTCGCCGAGCAGATTGGCCGCCGGCACCTTGCAGTCCTTGAAGGTGACCGTGCCGCAGACGCCGTGCTGCCAGGCATCCTCATTCGTCTCAATGGTGAGCCCGGCCGCGCCGGCCGGCACCAGCAGCACGCCGGTGCCGGTGCGGCCGGGGATGGTGGCCGTGACGGCGAACAGACCGGCGATCGGCGCATTGGCGACGCAGTCCTTGACGCCATTGATGACCCAGCCGTCGCCCGCCTTGGTAGCGGCGGTCTTCACGGCGGTGTCGATCGAAACCGGACGATGATAGTTCACGCCCAGCCGCGTGTCGGTGCCGGGCTCATGGTCGGCGAGCGCGAGATGAAAGCGGTCGTCGCTTAAGAATTTGTCGAGAAACGCGCCACGCTGCGCCTCGCTCATGGCGCGATCGAACAGCAAATGACCAAGCCGCGACGTCTCGGTGAGGATCGCGGCGATGTCGGCGTCGCCCGCCGCCAGTTCCTCGGTCACGAGGCAGGCGGTGAGCGCATCGGCGCCGGCGCCGCCCTTGTCTTCCGACAGCGCCAGCGCGCGCAGGCCCATTTGCGAGGCCTGGTCGAGCACGTCCGTCAGCAGCGAGCGGTCGGCGACGTCGAGCCGGTCGGCCTTCAGCGCCGCCGGCTTGACCTCCTGATTGACGAAATCGCGGATGGTGTCGCGGATTTCCACTTGCTCGGCGCTCAGATGCAGATTGTACATGGCATTGCCGTCCAATTTCTGTGGCGCCGTCTTCTTGCGCTTGTCGCGCTATTGCATCACGGCCGCCGCGATGGCGTCTCCCATTTCCCGGGTGCTGGCCGTGCCGCCCAGGTCTTTCGTCAACGTCTTTCCGTCGGTGACCACCTTGTCGATGGCTTTCTTCATCAGCTCGGCGGCGGCCACCGCCTTCGGTTCGTCGTGTTTGCGGCCGAGCCAGCCCATGAGCATCTGGCCCGAGGTGATCATGGCGTAAGGGTTGGCGATGTTCTGGCCGGCGATGTCCGGCGCCGAGCCGTGCGTCGCCTGCGCCATCGCCTGACGCTCGCCGACGCAGAGACCGGGCGCCAGCCCCAGCCCGCCGACCAGGCCGGCGCCGATGTCGGTGAGGATGTCGCCGAACTGGTTGGTGGTGACGATGACGTCGAAGCGCTGCGGATTGGTGACCAGCTTCATCGAGATCGAATCGATCAGCATCTCGTCGAATTCGACGTCCGGGTACTCACGCGCCACCTTGCGGCATTCCTCGGCGAACATGCCGCAGGCCAGCCGATAGACCGGCTCCTTGTGCGCGGCGGTGACCTTCTTGCGCGGCCGCGTGCGCGCGATCTCGAATGCCTCGCGCGCGACCCGGTTTGAGCCTTTACGTGTAATCACCCGCATCGCAACCGTGATGTCGTCGTTGGGCCGGAACTCCGCCCCGCCGGCAATCACGGTTTCCGAATAGAGCATGCCTTCCGAAATCTCGCGCAAGAATACGATGTCCACGTTCTCATGAATCGAGACGATGTTTGGGTACGAGCGCGACGGCCGAATTGCCGCGAACAATTCGTATTTTTTGCGCACCGGCGGAATGACCCAGGTCGGGTCGTTGCGTGGATAGGCGTTATGCCCGATCGGTCCCATGATCCAGCCGTCAAGGCCATGTAAGGCCTTCTCGGTCGCGGGCGGCAGCGTGTTGCCGTGCAGTTCGTGGCCCTGCTTGCCGATTGGAAGTGGCTGCCAATCAATGGTTAGGCCGCATCTCTCGGCCGCGGCCTTCATGACCTTGACGCATTCCGGGACAACTTCGAGCCCGACATCGTCCCCGAGCAGGATTCCGACTTTCACGCCCCGATACTCCTGGCCGGCCACCGCCGAGCCCAGTCCGCTTCTTGTGCCGCATGAAGCTAACCCCACGGTGGGAAGCGTTGCAACGGTATAGCCGCGTTTACATGCATGTATACATACGTGTCTTTCGCCATGTCGCAGTGCGACATGTTGCGCGACTTGAAATGATAAATTGCCATCACCTGCCGATCTGCGGTTAAATGGGTGCGTCTGCAGGCTCGCCCGGCACAGCGAATGCCACCGAGGCGGGCTTAAGAAAAAAAGATATCTGACACCGGTCAATGACCGGCAGGTCGGGTACGCAAAGAAACGACAAAGGGAGGAATACATGGGCTCACGCCATCCGGTACGGGCATTTTCGACCGTTGCATTGCTTGCGGTACCGTTCGCGGCCGCAGCTATTCTCGCGGCTTCGCCTGCGGCGAATGCCGCCGAACTGACGGCACATGAGAAAGCGTTGGCGGCGGCCGCCAAGAAAGAAGGCGCCGTCACCATCATCAATCCGATCTTCAGCGATCGCACGGCGCAGCGCATGGCTGCGGCATTCATCAAGCGCTACAATCTCGGCCCCAACTTCAAGTTCAACAATCTGCGCAAGGGCACCGGCGCGACCGTCGCCCAGGTTCGCCAGGAAATCCGGGCCAACAAGTTCACCGTCGACGTTCACCTGGTGAGCGCGCCGGGCTTCTTCGACGCCGGTGTCAAGCACGGCGCCTTCATGAAGCTCGACAGCGATTATTGGAAGGACAGCGCAGACCTGGCCAAGAAGGCCCACCAGTATTCCAATTATCCTTACGTGGTGGTTCCGCTCGCCTATGCGTTCCAGCCGGTGTGGAACACGTCCTGCCCTGGCATGAAGGACTTCAATGCGACGTCCTACGCCGACGTCGTCAAGCCGTCGCTGAAGGGCAAGACCATCGTCTCCGACATCACCAAGAGCTTCACCTACACCAACACGGCGATCTCGCTGCAGGAGAACGGCGTGCTCAAGCTCGCGGATCTCTGGAAGGAGATCAAAAAGACCGATCCGATCGTCGAGTTCCGCACCGAGCCGAAGATGGCGATGGTCATCTCCTGCCAGCGGCCGCTCGACATGTGGAATCTTGCTGGCCGCGTCTATCAGAACGTGATCAAGAAGCCCGAACTCGCGAAATCCCTGAAGATTGGGTACTATAAAGAAGGCTTGGTCATGCTCGGCAACCAGGCGGCGGTGCTCAAAGGCGCGCCGCACCCGAACGCCGGCAAGCTGTTGCTCGAGTTCCTGATGAGCAAGGAAGGAACCGACGTCTTCGTCGAGGGCGAAGCACTGTACAGCTTCCGCAAGGGCTATCAGCCGCCGGCCGCGGCCAAGCCCTACCTGCTCGACCTCAGCGAGCACAAGCTGCTGGGCCTGAAAGACTGGGTCGCCGCGTCGAAGGAGTTCAAGCCCGTGCGCGCCGCCTGGCAGGCCGTGTTCCAGTAATCCCCGGAATGGGGATCGATGAGCGGGGCCGTGTCCAGTCGACGAGGCCCCGCTCGCGACGTGAACCGCGTTAACCGCACCGCGTTGCACACGATGGGCAAGGCATGAGCTCGGTATCACTGCCACGCACGACATCCCGCGGGCCGCTGGCAAGCCGGCTGCGCGCCATGCTCACGCAGGAAACGATCGCCACGCTGGTGGTCAGCGTAATCGTCGGAGCGGCGGTGCTGCTGCCGCTGTTTACGCTGATCGTCTCCAGCTTCCAGGTCATGGACGCCGACGGCTTCGACACCACCTGGGGCTTCGCCAACTACACGTCTGTCCTCAACGACCGCGTCATCCGCCAAGCCTTCATCAACACGCTGCTGATCAGCAGCGGCACTACGGTGCTGGCGACCTTCCTCGGCGTGTCGCTCGCCTGGATCAACGCCCGCACCAACTGTCCATGGCGCGACAGGCTCGAGCCCTACAATCTCATTCCGTTCTTCTTGAGCCCCTTCGTGGGCGCCATCGCCTGGCATAACCTCGCCGCCCCGCGCGTCGGGCTGCTCAATTCCTGGGCAAAGGACTATCTCGGCATTTCCGGCCTGCTCAACGTCGACAATATCTACGGCGTCATCTGGGTGACGGCGATCTTCTTCACGCCGCTGGTCTACCTGTTCGTGGTCGGCTCGCTGCGCCGCATGGACCCATCGCTGGAAGACTCCGCGCGCACCACCGGCGCCGGCCTGCTGCGCACCACCATGACGGTGACCCTGCCGCTGGTCGCGCCGGCGATCCTGTCGGGCGCCATCATCGTGTTTGTCACCAGCGCCGGCGAATTCGGCGTGCCGTTCAAGCTCGGCGCCCCCTACGGCTGGCAGACGCTGACCACGCAGATCTTCTCCAAGGCGGTCGGCGACGACGCCAACTACTATCTCGGCTCCGCCATGAGCATGTCGCTCGGCGTCATCACCGCCTTCTTCATCTATATCCAGCAGCGCTATATCGCGCCGCGCTCGTTCACCACCGTGACCGGCAAGGGCTTCCGCCCCAACGTCATCGACCTCGGGCGTTGGCGCTGGGCCGCCTTGGCCTTCAACCTCATCTACATCGTGGTGGCGGTGATCCTGCCGATCCTCTGCCTGCTGATCGTCAGCCTGCATCCGGTCTGGCAAGGCAGAATCATCCTCTCCGACCTGTCGCTGCACAACTACGTCAAGACGCTGTTCTTCTGGCGCCCGGACAGCATCAAGGCGGCGACCAACGGCATCTACAACAGCTTCATCCTGGCCTTCGTCGGCGCCACCATCGCCATGGCGCTGTCGCTGGTGGTCAGCCACATGATCCACCGCACCAAGGGTTTCGGCTCCCGGCTGCTCGACCTCTTGTGCGTGGTGCCGATCGGCATTCCCGGCATCGTGCTGGCGATGGGCGTGCTGGTGACCTACATCAGGACGCCCATCTACGCCACGCTGTGGATCATCCTGCTCGGCTACATCACGCGCTTCTTCCCCTACGGGCAGCGCAACATCTCCTCGATAATGCTGGCGATTTCGGAAGAGCTCGATCAGAGCTCGCGCATGGCCGGCGCCTCGTGGTTCACGACACTGCGCCGCATCACCATTCCGCTGTTGAAGCCGGGCATCTTCGCCGGCTGGGTGCTGCTGTTCATCATCTTCCTGCGCGAGCTGTCGATCTCCATCATCCTGTACACGTCGGGGACCGAGACCCTGTCGGTCGGCGTCTATTATCTCACCAACTACGAGAACGACACGCTGACCGCCGCGCTGTCGATGACGCAAACCGTCATCCTGCTGGCCTGTGTGTTCATATTCCGGCGCGTCGCCGGCCGTGAAGCGCTGACGGCATGAGCGCGGAGAGACCAGTCGACGCCATGAATACCAATACCGCCGCGCCCTACCTCGAAGTCAACGGTCTGGTGAAGCTGTTCGGCGACGACCGCGCCGTCGACGATGTCTCCTTCAGCGCGCCCAAGGGCACCTTCCTCACGTTGCTCGGCCCCTCCGGCTGCGGCAAGACGACGACGCTGATGAGCATCGCCGGCTTGCACCCGATCGACAGCGGCCGCATCAGCGTCGGCGGCATGGTCTATACCGCGCCCCAGCAGGGCATCTTCATGCCGCCGGAGAAGCGCGACATCGGCATGGTGTTCCAGAGCTACGCGATCTGGCCGCACATGACGATCGCCCAGAACGTCGCCTACCCGCTGGAGATCCGTAAAATCGAGCGCGCCGAGATCGACGCCCGCGTCGCCGACGTGCTGAAGCTTGTCGGCCTGGGTGACATGGCCGACAAGCTCGCGACGCAGCTTTCCGGCGGCCAGCAACAGCGGGCGGCGCTGGCGCGCGCCATCGTCTCGCAGCCGCGCCTGCTGCTGTTCGACGAGCCCCTGTCCAATCTCGATCTCAAGCTGCGCGAGCAGATGCGCGTCGAGCTCAAACGCATCCAGAGCGAGGTCGGCATCACGTCGGTCTACGTCACCCACGACCAGGCCGAGGCGCTCGTGATGAGCGACGAGATCATCGTCATGAGCAAGGGCCACATCCAGCAGCGCGGCGGCCCACGCGAGATTTACGGGCGGCCCACCAACGCCTATGTCAGCAATTTCATCGGCGTCGCCAATCTGCTGAAGGGACGCGTGATAACGACCACCCCACCCGACCGCGGCGAAGTCGAAGTCGAAGCCGGCGGCCGCAAGGTGCAAATCCCCTGCAAGCTGACCGCCGACATGACGCCGGGCACGGACGTCGTGCTGTCGGTACGGCCGGAGAACGTCGCCGCCTCGCGCCAGAACGGCAGCGGTGTCTGCCTCGAAGGCGAGGTCATCCAGGCGATCTTCCTCGGCAACTGCGTCGATTGCCGCGTGCGCTGGGGCGATTTCGAGTGGAAGGTGATGGCGCATCCGCGCGCCGGCCTGAAGTCCGGCGAGAAGGTCTATCTGCGCCTCGACCCCGAGCACACTTTGGCGGTGATGCCATGAGCAGCGGCGTGCCCCACATGGTCGAGCTCGACCACCTGTTCAAATATTTCGGCGCGGAGCTGGCGGTCAACGACGTCAACCTCGCGGTGTCCGACGGCGAGTTCGTCACCCTGCTCGGCCCCTCCGGCTGCGGCAAAACCACGACGCTGCGCTGTATCGCCGGACTGGAGCGGCCCGACCGCGGCGAGATCCGCATCGGCGGCGACGTGGTGGCGGCGCCCGAGCGCGGCATCTATCTCGTGCCCGAAGAACGCAACATCGGCATGGTGTTCCAGAGCTATGCCGTGTGGCCGCACATGACCGTGTTCGACAATGTCGCTTACGGCTTGCGGGTCCGCCGGGCGTCGAGCGCAGCCATCAAGGAGCGCACCATGCGCGCGCTCGAATTGGTCGGCCTTGCGCATCTGGCCGAGCGCTATGCCACCAAGCTTTCCGGCGGCCAGCGCCAGCGCGTGGCGCTGGCGCGCGCCATCGTCTACGAGCCGCGCGTCATCCTGTTCGACGAGCCGCTGTCCAACCTCGACGCCAAGCTGCGCGAGCAGATGCGGGTCGAGCTGGTGCGGCTGCAGCACGAGGTCGGCATCACCTCCATCTACGTCACGCACGACCAGGCCGAAGCGCTGGTGATGAGCGACCGCGTGGTGGTGATGAACAAAGGCGTGATCCAGCAGATCGGCGATCCGCAGACCATCTATGCCAACCCGGCCAATACCTTCGTCGCCAACTTCATCGGCGTCGCCAATCTGGTGCCGGGTATCCTGCGCGGCCGCAGTGGCGGCTTCTGCGAACTGGAAGTGCCGATCGGCCACGGCCATGCGCCGCTGCGCCTGCTCGCCGCCGGCGCCGAAAACGCGCAGGTGCAGCAGTCGCTGACCTTGAGTCTACGGCCGGAGGATATCTTCGTTCATCTCGAGCGGCCGAACGGCGAAGTCGGCAGCAACGTGTTCGAGGGCGAAGTGATCCAGACCGTTTATCTCGGCAACGTGCTCGATTGCCGGGTCAAGGTCGGCGACCATGAGCTGAGCGTGCAGATCGAGCACTTCGATCAGATCGCGCCGCACCAGAAGGTCTATCTGTCCTTCGCGCCCGACCACGGGCTGTGTCTGGCGGAGTAGTCGCGAGAGCGGACTTCGATCAGGTTGAATCGTTCGCCACGAACTCATGCCTGTCACCCGCGGGCATAGCCCGTCGAAGACGGGCGTGAACGCCCTTTTGACCCGCGGGTCCCGCTTAGGAACGCGGGGCCTCCCTAAGCGAGATGGCCGGGTCAAGCCCGGCCATGACGGCCAAGAACTTCAAGCTGATCGGATACTGCGCTAGTTCGCCACCAGCCCGCCATCCACCGGCAGCGTGTGGCCGGTCACCGAGCCGGCGCGCGCGAGGAAACACACCGCGGCGGCGATCTCCTCCGGCGTGATGAACTCGCCACTCGGGATGCGCGCCAGCATGCGTTCGCGCGCCGCGTCGTCGAGCAGCGCCTTGCGCGATTCCGTCATCGCGGTCGACGGCGCCACGGCGTTGACGCGGATCTTATGCGGCGCCCATTCGATCGCCAGCATGCGGCTCATCTGGATGAGGCCGCCCTTCGAGATGCCATAGACGGACCGGCCGGCGAGCCCCGTCAGCCCATGGGTCGAGGCCATGTTGACCACGCTGCCGGGATGGCCGCCGGCGATGCAATGGGCGGCGAACTTCTGCGCCAGGAAGTAAGCGCCCTTGAGGTTGATCGACATGACGTCGTCCCATTCCGCCCAGGTCACATCGACCGCCGGCTTGAGCAAGGTACGGCCGGCATTGTTGACCAGCACGTCGATGCGGCCGAAGGCTTCGACCGCGGCGGCGAAGCTTTGTGCGATGTCGTCTTCCTTGCGCAGGTCGAGGCGCAACGGCACCACCTTGCGGCCCTGCACGGCGGGGTCGTTCTGCAGCGCCTCGACCATATCGGCGTCGAGGTCGGCGGCCGCGATATCGTAGCCCTCGCGCGCCAGCGCGCAGGCGATGGCATAACCGAGGCCGGTCGAGGCGCCGGTGACGAAGGCAGTGCGTGAGGAAGCCGTGTTCATATTGCGCACCCCCGTCCGGCAAATGCAGTGATCATGGATTTAGCCCGGCAACTTGAGCGACAGGTCACGGATCTCAGCCGCCGGCGCGCCATAGCCCTCGCGCACCAGCGGAAAGGCGCTTTCCAGCCAGTTACGCGCCAGCGGTTCGACCGGCGTCAGGCAATGGGGCCCGAGCTCCGACAACTTGGCGACGCCGAGCAGCGCCATGGCGCAGCGCATTTCGTTTTCGATGATCTCGATCATGCGCACCACCGCCTCCTCGCCGCCGGCGGCGAGCGCGATGCCCTGCGCGCGGCCCATCCCCACCGCGTTGGCGCCGAGCGACAGCGCCTTGATGACGTCGGTGCCGCGCAGGATGGTGCCGTCGACCACGATCTCCGCGCGCCCTTTGACCGCGGCAACGACCTCGGGCAGCGCCGCCACCGAGCCCTGCGCGTGGTCGAGCTGGCGGCCGCCGTGATTGGAGACGTAGACGCAATCCACGCCGTGCGCGACGGCCAGCTCGGCGTCCTCGGCGGTGGCGATGCCCTTGAGGATCATCGGCACTTTCACATAGGAGCGAATGCGGTCGACGTCGCTCCAGGTGAGCGAGGCCTGGTGGACTTCCGCCGCCGCGCCCTGGCGCGCGGTCGGGTTATGGCCCTTGGCGATGTCGCGCTCGCGGCGTCCGTAATTGGCGCGGTCGACGGTCAAGCAAATGCCACGGTAGCCGCAGTCGAGCGCCCGCTTCAGCGTGTCGTCAACCCAGTCCTTGTCGCCACGTATATAGAGCTGAAAGAACTTGGGATAATCGGCGGCCTTGGGCGACGGCCTCCATGCCGGGCGCGCAGACCGAGCTCAACATATGGACGACGCCGGTGCGCGCGGCTGCCCGCGTCGGCGCCACCCCGCCCTCTTCCAGGAGGTCCTGCATCGAACCGATCGGCGCCAGCACGATGGGCAATTTCAGTTTCTGCCCGAGCAGCGTGGTCGAGGTGTCGATCTGCGAAACGTCGCGCAGCACCCGCGCCCGCAACGCGTAAGAGTCGAGCGCGCGGCGGTTCCGGTTCAGCGTGGTCTCGGTTTCCGCCCCGCCCATGAGATAGTCCCACGCCCCCGGCGTCAGATTGCGCTTGGCCATGGCCAGCAACTGAAACAGGGTGTCGACTTCACGGATGTCGGTCATGCGAAATATTTCCAGGGACAAGGAGACGGAACGTCGCGGTCAGGCCTTCCTCCGCAGCGACGGATGCATGTTGCGCACGATATCGAGCTGCGACGCGATCAGGACAAACCCGGCGGCGAAGCCGGCAACGTCGGTCCAGATTGCGCCCGCGAAGGCGTGCGCGGGCACCATCATCGCCAAGCCCGCCAGCGCGAAGGCGATGCGCAGCACGAACCCGACCGGCCTTGTCATGAACCCGGCGACGGCGACCGACACGAGATAGACGCCCATGATGGCGGTGCCGACCGCCAGCACCACATCCGGCACCGGCCCTTGCATCAGCAGCGTCGGCGAGGAGACGAACAGGAACGGCACGATATAGGCGGACCAGCCGAAGCGCACGCCGGCAAAGCCGGTGCGGATCGGGTCGGCCTGGGCGATGCTCGCCGCCGTGAAGGCCGCGATCGCCACCGGCGGCGTGGTCATCGACATCATGCCGAAATAGAGCACGAACAGATGCGCGGCGAGATCGGGAATACCGACCTCGATCAGCGCCGGCGCCACCAGCGAGGCGAGCAGCACATAGACGCCGACCGTCGGCATGCCCATGCCGAGCACGATGGCGATCGCCGCCGCCAGCACCAAGAGCAGCGCGGTATTGCCGGCGCCGAGATGGATCAGCACGACGGTGAGCGCGAAATTCAAGCCGGAGACGTTGAGCACGCCGATGATGAAGCCGGCGGCCGCGGCGATCATCAGAATATCGAGCGCGCTGCGGCCGGTATCGACCAGCGCGTCGATCACTTCCAACGGCCGCATGCGCTTGCCGCCGTAGCTGCCGAACAGGCCGCAGACGATGAGCGAGAGGGCGGCGTAAAGCGCGGCCGTGTCGGGGCTGAGATTGAGCCAAAACAGACCGAAGACGACGATGGCGAAGGGGATGGGGAAATACCAGCCTTCGCGCAGCACCTGCCGCACCGGGCGCATTTCCGAACGCGGCACCGCGGCGATATTGCTCTTGGCCGCCTCCAGGTCGGCCTGGATGAACAGCGCCGCATAATAAAGAAGGGCCGGCACGATCGCGGCGATGACGATGTCGCTATAGGGCCGCGCCAGCAACTCGGCCATGATAAAGGCGGCCGCGCCCATGATCGGCGGCATGAGCTGGCCGCCGGTCGAGGCCACCGCCTCGATGGCGCCGGCATCGTGCGCCTTGTAGCCGGACTTCTTCATCATCGGGATGGTCACGATGCCCGTCGACACCACGTTGGAGACCGCGTTGCCGGAAATGGTGCCGAACAAGGATGACGCGATGATCGCGATCTTGGCCGCGCCGCCGCGAAAGCGGCCGAAGGCGGCGATCGCAAGATCGGTGAAGAAATTGGCGCCGCCCGAGCGCCCCAGCAGCGAGCCGAAAAATAGGAACGAGACCACGACCGTGGAGGCCACGCCAAAGACCGAACCGAACACGCCGTTGACGTCGAGCGCGAGATAGATCAGCAGGCCGTCGAAGCTGACGTGGCGGCCCTGCAGATCGCCCGGCAGCAGCCAGCCGAGAAACCCGTAGGCGATGAAGATGATGAGGATGCCCGCCAGCACGTTGCCGCTGGAGCGGCGCAAACCCTCGAACACCAGCACCAGCAGAATACTGCCGATGATCACGCCGTGCAGCGGGCGGAACGCTATGGCGTCGGACAGCGCGCGATAGTCGTAGGCGACATAGAGCGCCGAGACCATGCCGAGCACGGCGGCAACAAGGTCGTACCACGGCACGTGGCCCGAGCCGTGTTTGCGGACCCGGTAGGTGAGAAAGACGAGCGCCAGCGACACCGCCAGCATGAAGGCGTTGAACTGCTCGTTGATCAGCAGCAGCCCGAAGCTGCGATAGAGGTCGGCCGCCCAGGCGAGCGCCGCAAGCGTCAGCACGGCGGCGAGAATTTTCGCCACCGTGCCGATCCAGGGCGCCGGCTGATCGAGCGGGGCGCCGGCGGTGTCGGTCATGTAGGTTCGGGCCTTTCGCGCTTAAGCCAGCCGGCTTACCGCTTCCAGATGCCGGCTTCCTTATAGAACTTGATGGCGCCGGGATGGAACGGGACGCCATGGTCGCGCGCCAGGTCCTGCTTGTGATAGCGGCCATAGATCTTCGAGACCGCGACCAGATTTTTCTGCTTCTCGTAGAGCATCTTGGCGATCTTGTAGGCGGTGTCGTCGGACATCTGCGTGCCGCCCATGACCAGGTAGTCGTGGAAGATCACGTGGGTGGTCCCGACAACGCCGACCAGGTTCTTGGCCGGCTTGAGCGTGCCGATGAAGGCCGCCGGCATGATGGCCTTGACCCGCTTTTCCGCCGCCTCGTCGTTCGGCATGCTCAGCCAGCGGATGCCGCCGACCTTGGCGTCGACTTCCGACATCTTGCCGGCGCCGATGGCGAAGGTGGAAGCCTCGACCTTGCCTTGCATGAAATCGGCGGCGCCGCGCACCACGTGCGGCACCGGCACGCCCTCGAAATCCGACGGCTTCACGTTGAAGGCGGCGAGACCGGCGAGATAGGTCGTGTGCTGCGCCGAGTTGGCGGTGAAGCCTTCTGCGATCTTCTTGCCCTTCAGATCGGCAAGGCTCTTGTACGGCGAGTTTTTGTGGACGTACCAGCTCAGATAGTACGGGAACACGGTGGCGATGACGCGCAGATTCTTGTTGGGCGTCTTGAACGGACCACCGTTGCCGTTAAAGGCGAAGTAGGCGTCGGTGGACGCCGGCAGCGCCATCTCCAGTTCTTTGCTGTTAATCAGCGGCAGGATCTGCTGGCCGCCGCCGAATGGGACGACGCGGACCTTCAGGCCCAACTGCTCGGTCATCACCTTGCCGAGGGCGTTGCCGAGCGCATAGTTCGACGAGCCCACCGGGCTGGTGCCAATGCTGATGGTCTGCGCCTGCGCGGACCCGGCGATCACCGCGAAAGCGGCAGCAAGGGCCGCCATTGACAGCTTATTCATACGTTCCTCCCCAACATTGCTTGTTTGTTGAGCGAGTTAAACATAGCCCCTTTCCACTGTCCACGTACCGGCCCTTGAGGGCGGCAACAATTCCCTTGCGCCGGTCGCAAGGGAATTATGCCATGCCCTTTGCCTCGCGCTTGGGCCGCGAGGCATGTTCGCGGTCAGGGCGGCCCGCCGATCGGGTGCATGGTCTGGATCACCTTGGCGAGCGAAAGAATACGCGGCTCGTCGAAGCGAGGGCCGACGATCTGCAAACCGACGGGCAGGCCCTCATGCGAGAGTCCGGCCGGCACGCTGCCCGCCGGCAGGCTCATCAACGTGATCAGGAATGAGCTGGCGATCCAGTCGGTGTAGTTCTCGAGCCGGCGGCCGTTGATCTCGGTCGGGAAGTTCCGGTCGACGGGAAATTGCTTCACCGGCGAGGCGGGCGTCAGCAGCAGGTCGTAGCGCGCGAACAGGTCGGCGAAGCGCTTGAACAAGGCCGCGCGCGCCTGCTCGGCCGCGGCGAGATCGAGCGTCGTCACCTTCAGGCCCGCCTCGACGTTGCCTTTGAGGTTGGGGCCGAACTTATCGAGCAATTCCAATCGGGCATATTGCTGGCCGACCATCCACAGCCCGCGCCAAGCCTGATACGGCGCGATGCCGTCGGACGCATCGAAGGCGATTTCCTCGACCGTCGCACCCGCGTCCCGCAGCGAATTCGCCGTCTTGCGGCAGATGGTGTCGATCTCCGAATCGACTCCGATGCCGGCAATGTCCGACACATAGGCGATGCGCAAGGCCCGCGCGTCTTGCGCTTTCTCGACTTGCGCCAAGGCGCTTTGCCAGGGCGGCGCCACCGAAATCGGTGAGATGCGGCTGAAGCCGACCAGAGCGTCGAGCATGAGAGCGGCATCTTCGGCGGTGCGCGCCAAGGGCCCGTGCACCTGCCCCGGGTCCCAGGCCAGTGGCATCGGATCATTCGGCGTCAGTCCCGGCGTCGGGCGGATGCCGACGATGCCGCAGAACGCCGCCGGCATGCGGATCGAACAACCGAAATCTGTCCCCTGCCCCAGCGGCAACATGCCGGTCGCCACCGCCACCGCCGAGCCGCCGGACGAGCCGGCGGCGCTCAACGCGGGATTCCAGGGATTGCGCGTCGCGCCGAACAGCGGGTTGACCGTGTTGGCGCCAGTGGCGAATTCGGGCGTGTTGGTCTTGGCGAGCACAATGGCGCCGGCGGCTTTCAACCGCCGCACCGCCTCGGCGTCCTCGGTGGGGACATTGTCCTTATAATGGGGCGAGCCGTAAGTGGTGCGAATGCCGGCGGTGTCGGTGATATCCTTGATGCCGATCGGCAGGCCGTGCAGGGATTTCAGTGTATCGCCGCGCGCCACCGCAGCCTCAGCCTTTTTCGCGGCGTCACGCGCTTGATCGGCGGCCAAGGTGACGATGGCGTTGAGCTTGGGATTGAACCGCTCGATCGCCGCCAGATGCGCGTCCAGCACCTCGACCGGGCTGACGGCGCGTGAGGCGATCAGCGCGGCAAGTTCGCGCGCCGACTTGCGGGTGAGGTTATCGTTGGCCATGGAAAATAACAGGCTACTTGCCCGACCAGTGCACGAAGCGCCGCTCGATCAGAATGAACAGCAGATTGAGCCCGTAACCGAGCGCGCCGGCGGCGAAGATCGCGGCATACATGCGCGGCATGTCGAAGAGCTGCTGGGCTTCGAACACGCTGTGGCCGAGCCCGTCCTGCGAGCCGATGAACATCTCGGCGACGACGATGATGACCAGCGCCAGCGAGATGCCGTTGCGCAAGCCCACGAAGGTCTGCGGCAGCGACTCGAACAGCATGACGTCGAACAACACGCGGATGCGCGAAGCGCCCATGACCTTGGCGGCGAGCAGCCGCGTCTTGCGCGCATTCATCACGCCGTAAGCGACATTGAACAGGATCACCAGGATGGCGCCGAACGCCGCCACCGAAATCTTGGTCTCGTCACCGACGCCGAACAGCACCAGGAACAGCGGGAACATGGCGGAGGCCGGCGTCGAGCGGAAGAAATCGATCAGGAATTCCAACGACCGGTAGAGCTTTTCCGACGACCCGAGCACGATGCCGAGCGGGATGGCGATGACCGAAGCGATCGCGGTCGCGGCCACGGTGCGGTAGACGGTCTTGACGAAATCAAAGCCGAGACTGCCGCCGTCCATGCCCTTCCAAAAGGCATCGAATGTCGAGCGCGGCGACGGCAGCAACACCGGATCGACCCAGCCGTTCCACGCGGTCAATTGCCAGAACGCGACCAGCCCGACGACGCCGGTAATGGGCAGCAGGGCCTCGAATTTTTTCAGGCTCATGACCGCCGCACCTCGCGCTGGAAGACGTCGAGACAGTGCGCCTTGGTCTGCACGAAATCCGCGTCCGACAGTGTGGCGACCGTACGCGGACGCGCGGCGGTCACCCGCGTGAAATCGGCCACCCGCGCCGGATGGCGCGAGAGCAGCAGCACGCGGTCGGCCAAATACACGGCCTCTTCGAGGTCGTGCGAGACCAGCACCATGGTGGTGCCGCTTTCCATGAACAGGCGCTGCAACTGCTCGCGCATGAACAGCGTCATCTCGTAGTCGAGCGCGGAGAACGGCTCGTCGAGGAACAGGATTTCCGGATCGACCACCAGCGCCCGCATGATGGAGACGAGCTGCTGCTGGCCGCCGGACATCTGGTAGGGATAAAGATTGAGGTCGAGCTTGATGCCGAGATGCTCGACCAGCTTTTCGGTGCGCGCCTTGCGCTCGGCCGGCGGCACCTTCATCATCTTCAGCGGATAAGCGATGTTGTCGAAGGCGCGCATCCAGGGAAACAGCGCCTCGCGGTAGTTCTGGAACACGTAGCCGAACTTGATCTCGCTGAGCCTCATGCCATCGAACAGGATCTCGCCCTTATCGACCGGGATGAGCCCGGCGACCATGTTGATCAGAGTGCTCTTGCCACAACCGTTGGGCCCGAACACCGAGATCAGTTCGCCGCGCGGAATGTCGAGGTCGAAGTTGTCGTAAATGACCGCCTTGTCGAAGCGCTTGCTCAGGCCACGAATGGTCACGTGAGGCCGCTTGCCGGCGCCGCCCACGGGCGGCGCCGACGGCTCGGCCGGGCTCGGCACCCGGAGAGCCTGTGGGACGGCACTCATCGCGCGTCACTCATGCAGGGTCATAACCTCAGAACGACTTCAGAACGTCGGCGACCTTGATCTTCTTCGGCACCACGCCGATTTCGGTGCCGAAGTCGGCGAAGGTCTGCAGATAGCCGAGCTGCTTCTTGCTCATGTCCTTGGTCATGATATAGCCGAGCGGCGGAACAACGTCGACCAGATCGGGCGGCGTCATCGTGTTCTTGGCGAGGTATTTCTGCGCCGCCGCGCGGTTGGCCACGATGTAATCGATCGCCTTGGCCCACCCCGCCGCGAAGCGCTTGGCCACGTCCGGCCGCTTGTCGATGAAGTTGGTGGTGAGCGCGCAACCGGCCGCGTAGGCGTCGGCCATCGGGTCGCCCAGGACGTATTTGGCGATGACGCCGGCTTCGACCGTCTTGGCGATGCCGAGCTTGTGCATGATGGTCGCCGACGGCTCCAGCGTATAGCCGCCGTCGAAGGTGCCGGACTTCATGGCGTTGACGTGCTGGCCCATGCCGAGTTGGTCGATGGTGTAATCGCCCGGCTTGAGGCCGACCTTGGCGAGGATGCCCTTCGCCGTGTTGAGGTTCGCCGGACCGGGCGCCGACATGAGCTTGAGGCCTTTGAAATCCTCGAGCGTCTTCACCTTGCCGGCCAGCTCCTTACGCACCACAAACTGCTCCATGACGAAGTGTTTGTTCTGCGCGTGCATGGCGATGTACATCGCCACGCCCGGCTTCTTCACGTCGGCATTGAGCCCCTCGAGCGTGACCATCACGGCCGCCACCTCGATCTGGCTCGTCATCAATGCGGCCACGTTCGACGGCCCGCCCATGAGCTTGATGGTCTTCGGCTTGACGCCGAGCTCCTTGAAGTAGCCGCGCTCGATGGCAACGTAATACGGCAGCGACGAGGAGATCGGGAAAACACCGCAGGTAATCTCGTCCGTTGCCCCGAAGGACAGGCTCGGCATGCCAATTGCGCCTGCAGTGGCCAAGCCGCCAACCACCAGTTGCCGCCGCGTCGTCTTGAATTTCGTCATCTTACGAACTCCACGGTTTAGCGGGGTTTTCGGCCAGAACGGCGTGGGCCCAAAGACCCCCGAAATGCCCCTCGGTTCATATGTTCACAAGCAAACCTCGTGCCGTTCTCCTAGGAACTCATGCCTCTGCGTCACTGGCGCCCCTGCGCGCTGGGCCCACTTTCCGTGGGCCCCATCGGCCCACGCCCTATTCCATCCGCGGCTTGAACTCCCCGCGCAGCATCTTTTCGAAACCCTCGCCGCGGTCGATCATCGGCAACGCGCCGGTGCGTGCGGCGCGGAGCGCCTTGCGCCGTTCGGCGGTCGCCGCTTCATCCAGGACCATCTCGTCGGCGTCGCCGGCGATGATGACGCCGTAATCATCCCGTGCACTTTCGCGTGACACCCGGCCCTCGATCACGTCCTGCAAGACGCGATCCGGCTCGCGCGCGAGCGGATCGCCCCAACCGCCGCCGCCGGTGGTGACCACGCGCACCACCTGCCCCTTCGCGACCTGCGCGCCATCGACGAGACCGCCGAGTTCGCGCGCTTCGCCTTCCAGATCGACGGTGACGCAGAACGGCTGGCCGGCCTTGCCGCCGTTGAGCCCGTAACAGCCGAGCCGGACGCGGTCGGCGGTGACGATGGTGCGGCAATCCACCAGCGCCCGATAATGCTTCTCGTAGCCCTGACCACCGCGGCGCTGACCGGCGCCGCCGGAGTCGGTGCGCAAGCCCAGCTTCTCGACCATCAGCGGAAAGCGCGTCTCGGTGAACTCGGCCGGCTGGTTGCGTGAATCCGGCACGATGTGGATGGCGTCATTGCCGTCGGCGTAATAGCGCCCGCCGGAGCCGCCCCCCAAGACCTCACGCGACAGGAATTGCTTGCCGTTGGCGTCATGGCCGTAGAAGCCGGTGTAGCGGATGGTTTCCTGGTCGGCCGGCATGCGGCCGTCGACGGCTTGCGCCACCACGCCGGCGAGCAGGCCGAGCGAGCGCAGCAGCACGAAGGAACGCGCGTTGGTGGCCGCCGGCCATTCCGGCGTGATCAACGAGCCCTTGGGCGGAAAGATCACATCGAAGACCTCGCAGACGCCTTCGTTGACATGGATCTCCGCCGCGCGTTCCGGCGTATCGGCCAGATTGCGCAGGATAGGCGCAATCCACTTGATCAGGAAGGCGCCGTCGGCATAGTCGCACGGCCAGTTGATCGGGCCGGTCGATTGCGGATCGGTGCCGTTGAAGTCAAGCGTAATGCGGTCGCCCTTCTTGATCATCTTGAGGGCGAGCTTGTGCAGCTTGGGGTCGGTCACCCCGTCGTGCTCGATATAGTCTTCCCACGCATATTCGCCGTCAGCGATCTTGGCGAGCAACTCGTTGCGGTAGATGTCGCGGCACTTGTCGAGAATCGCCTGGAAGCAGGCTTCCACCTGCTTGCGGCCGAAACGGGCAAACAGCGACGCCATACGCTGCGCGCCCATCAGGCAGGCCTGCACCTCGCTGTCGATATCGGCAGACAGCATCTCCGGCACGCGCGTGTTGCGGCGCAGGACGGTCATGACGCCGTCGTTGCGCACGCCTTCGCTGTAGAGCTTGACCGGCGGGATGGCGAGGCCTTCCTCAAACACGGTCACCGCCGTGCCCGGCATCGAGCCCGGCACGCGGCCGCCGACATCATCATGGTGACCGAAGGCCTGGATGTAGGCGACCACCTCGCCGTCGTGGAACACCGGCACCGTCGAGCACAGATCGGGCAGATGGCCGATCGAGCCCTCGGTGAGATAGGTGTCGTTCATCAGGAAGACGTCGCCGGGCTTCATGGTCTCCGGCGGGAAATCGCGCACCACGGCATTCGGCATCGCCGAATAGGAACGGCCCGTGAGCTTGCGGCAATAGCGGTCGAACAGGCCGACGCGGTAGTCGTGCGCCTCGCGGATCATCGGCGAGCGCGCGGTGCGCTCGATGGCGAACTCGATCTCGGCTTCGATCGAGTTGAGCGTGCCCTCGACGATCTGCAACACAATGGGGTCGACGTCGGTCGGCGCGGTCTTGGGCGCGGTCGGCCAGGGCTTAGCGTTGTCAGTCTTGGCGTTGTCAGTCTTGGCGTTGTCGGTTGTGGCGCGGATGTTCACGCGGCCGCTCCCTGCTTTAAGTCGCGAATGATGAGGATGCCGTGCGGATCGACGGCGAGCATCTGCCCGGGGAAGACGACCGTGGTGGAGCCGAATTCCTCGACCACCGCCGGACCTTCGAAGGTGAAACCGGGCGGCAGGCCGGCGCGGTCGTAGATGGCGGTGTCACGGAAGGCGCCGTCGAAATAAACTGGGCGGGTCGCTTTCGGCGCCGGCTTGCCTGTGGCCGCCGCAAGCTTGGGCATACTCGGCCGCTCGATGACGCCGAAACCGGAGACGCAGAAGTTGACCAGTTCGACCTTCTGCTGGCCGGCGTAATTGTAGCCGAAGGTGCGCAGGTGCGCGGCGTTGAAGGCCTCGATGAGTTGCGCCAGAAACGCCGCATTGACAGGGCCGCTTGGGGCCGGCACGCGCACTTCCATGGACTGGCCGGCGTAACGGATATCGGCCTCGCGCACGAGGCGGATGTGGGCGGGATCGATGCCGTCGCGGGTGAGGTTCTCGGTCGCTTCGCTGCTCCAACGCCGCATAGTTCGCGGCCACCGCGTCGAGATCGACGCCATCCTCGTGCATCACCTTGGTGACGATGTGGTCGGTGCGCCAATCCACCGCCAGCAGGCCAAACGCAGAGAGATTGCCCGGGTTCGGCGGCACGATGCAGGCCTTCATGCCGAGGAGGCCCATGACCGCTGCCGATTGCGCGGGGCCGGCGCCGCCGAAGGACAACAGCGCAAAGCCGCGCGGGTCGATGCCCTTCTGGATCGTCATTTGCCGGATGGCGTTGGCCTGGCTCCAGTTGGCGATCTCGATGATGCCGCCGGCGAGCTCTTCGGTGCTGAGGTTGCCGGGCAGGCGTTTGGCCAGCGCTGCGATGCCTTCGCGGGCGCGCTCGACGTTGAGCGCCACGCCGCCGCCGATCAACGCCGGCGGGATGCGGCCGAGCACCAGGTTGGCGTCGGTGATGGTCGGCTCGTCGCCGCCGTTCGGATAACACATGGGCCCCGGCTCGGCGCCGGCGCTGCGCGGGCCGACCTTGAGATGCCCTTCCCGGCTGATCCAGCCGATGGAGCCGCCGCCGGTGCCGATGGTGGCGATGTCGATCATCGGAATGCGCACGGGGAACTGGCCGACCGAGCCGCCATTGGTGAGATGCGGCTTGCCGTTTTCGATCAGGCACAGGTCGGTGGAGGTGCCGCCGGCATCGAGCGTGACGATATCGGGGAAGCCGGCGATGTCGGCGACCACCGCGCTGCCGAGCGCGCCCGCCGCCGGACCCGACAGCGCCGTGGTGATGGGCTTGCGCAGGATCTGCTCGGCGCTGGCGACACCGCCGCTCGACTGCATGACCAGGAACGGCCGCTCGCGCAGCGTCTCGCCCAACTGGTCGTTCACGCGTTCCAGATAGCGGTCGAGATAAGGCTTCACGAACGCATCGACCAGTGTCGTCACCGCGCGCTCGTATTCGCGGTATTCCGGCAGCACGGCGCAGGAAAGCGACAGCGTCGCTTCCGGGTATTCCTCCGCGACGATCTCGGCGACGCGGCGCTCGTGGGCGTCGTTGGCATAAGAATGCAAGAGGCAGATGCCGATCGCCTGTACCTGATGGCGTTTGAAGAAACGTGCCGCCGCGCGCACGCTCTCTTCGTCGAGGGCGCGCAGCTCTTCGCCCTTGAAGGTCAGCCGGCCGCCCGCTTCGCGCACGAGATGGAGCGGCACCAGGCGTTCCGGCTTCACCCAGAAATAGGAATTGCCGTAGCCGTCGGGCACCGACTGGCGGGCGATCTCCAGGATATGGCGGAAGCCTTCTGTGACGATAAGGCCGAGCGAGCGGATCTCGCCCTGCAGCAGCGCGTTGGTGGCGACCGTCGTGCCGTGGGCAAGGCCGCGCACGTCGGCCGGGCCGGCACCGGCGGCTTTGAGGATCTCGTCGACCCCGCGCACGAGGCCGATGGCCGGGTTGGCAGGCGTGCTCGACACCTTGGTGACGCGCATGGCGCCGCTGTCGGCATCGACAGAAACGATATCGGTGAAGGTCCCGCCGGTATCGATCCCGATCCGGAAACGGGGCGTCTGGGCCGTTGTCATGGGGCCAGTGTCGAGGGCACCGGGGGCCAAGTCCAAGATGATTTCGGGATGCTGCTATCGGAATTTCCGATAGCAGCGTGCCGCCGGCCGCCTAATCCGTCGGCACACCCTCATCCAGACCGGGGTCCCGCAGCACCTCGCGCAGCGCCGTCATATAGGCCTCCTTGCGGCGCGACAGCGGCTCGCGGCGGCGGAACAGCGAGAAGGCAATGCTCCGCGCCGGCCGGATCGGCACCATCTTGAGCACGCCGAGGGCGATCTCGTTCTCGGCGCAGCCGCGCGGCACGATGGCGATGCCGCGCCCGGCCTGCACGATCGACTTGATGGTGTCGATGTTATTGGCGACCGCCAGAATGTTCGGCCGCATGCCGAGATCGGCGAACAACGACAGCACCACCGGACCGTAGCCGATCGCCAGTTCGTTCATCACGATCGGTTCGCTGATCAAGCGGCCGATGTCGATCGGCTGCTTGGCGCGTGCCAGCGGATGTTTCGGGTGCAGCATCAAGGCCATGTCGACGACGCGCAGGCGATGAAAAACGAGGCCCGCCGGCACGCGGTCCGGCTCGGTTTCCAGCGCCAGGCCGGCGTCGATGTGCTCTTCGTGCAGTTCGTTGAAGATGGTGCGCGTCGGCGCGGTGACGATCTCGAGCCGCACGCCGGGCATGATCTTGTCGAGATCGCCGAACAAAGGCGGCATGAAGATCGGCGCCATGCCCGAGCCCATGCCGATCTTGAACGTATCGAGGTTGGCGCCGCGTAAGCGCCGCGCCGTGTCCGACAGGCTGAGCACGTCGCCGACAACGCGTTCCGCCTCATAGAGAAATGTGCGGCCACGGTCGGTCACGTCGACGCCGCGCGGCGTGCGCGTGAACAACTCAAAACCCGCCTCGTCTTCCAACAGCTTGATCTGCTCGCTCACCGCCGACTGGGAAATATTGAGCCGCTCCGCCGCCCGGGTGAAGCTGCGTTCCTTGGCGACGGCCAGCGCGTAGCGGATTTGGCGGAATTCCAAGGCGGTTTCCTGTCGTGATCAGCGTGATGAAAACATTAGCATTCCCGGCCGCGGGCGTGTGCAACAGCGGGAAGGCCGGCCTTTCTTCATTAATCGTGCATTATTGCATGGCAGCATTTCGCGGTCGCTAACGATGACATGGCAATACCTCTTGTATGACCCGGGACCCATCCATATAATGTTTTTTTGAAGCCGCTCTTCCGGTTCGCCGGAAAGGGGCTTTTTGCTTTTGTGGGGCAATCTGATGTCCACGAACCGAAATGGCCATATCCGGCTGACATCTCACCCCGGCCACCGCTCGCCGGGCCGCTTTCCGCTCAACTGGGGCGCTGCTTCCGCACGCGAACGCGGGCCCATCGTCGGCACGGTGAGCTCGGCCGGCGACCGCAACGCCATCGGCGCGCACGGCGGCTCCTACGCGCTTTATCGCGCGCTGGCCGTCTCCTCCGGCGCGCTCAGCCCGCTGGCGCGCCCCGATCTCACCAACACCGCGCCGGTCGTCGACATCGGGCCGCATCCGCAATGGGGAGAGCCGGGCCGTATCGTCTCGCTCGATCCGTGGGGCCATCGCATTGCCGAAGACTTCCGTGATGAAATCGCCGAAGGACTCGATATCCGCCCGACCATCGCGGTGACCAAGGCGCGGCTGACCATTCCGGAGTTCGCCGACGGCGCAAGTGGCATGAATTGGGGCGTCAAGGCTGACGGCGACATCGTGCGCGCGGGCGGCGACATCGCCGTCACCAAGGCGGCGATCGATCCGGTGTGGTACCTGCCCGGCATCGCCGAGCGCTTCAACGTCAGCGAAGACAAGCTGCGCCATACGCTGTTCGAACAGACCGGCGGCAACTATCCCGAACTGGTGACGCGGCCCGATCTCACCGTGTTCCTGCCGCCTATCGGCGGCATCACGCTCTATATGTTCGGCGATCCGGCGGCGATCCCCGACCGCAAGCGCACCCTCACCTGCCGCGTGCATGACGAGTGCAACGGCTCCGACGTGTTCGGCTCCGACATCTGCACCTGCCGGCCTTATCTCATTCACGGCATCGCCGAATGCGTGAAGGACGCGCAGAACGGCGGCGCCGGCCTCATCGTCTATAACCGCAAGGAAGGCCGGGCGCTGGGCGAAGTCACCAAGTTCCTGGTCTACAACGCGCGCAAGCGCCAGGAAGGCGGCGACCAGGCGGCGACCTATTTCGAACGCACCGAATGCGTGGCGGGCGTGCAGGACGCGCGCTTCCAGCAATTGATGCCCGACGTGCTGCACTGGCTGGGCATTACGCGCATCGACCGCTTCGTCTCCATGTCGGACATGAAGTACGACGCGGTTGTCGGCTCCGGCATCGAGATCGGCGAACGGGTGTCGATCCCGGCCGAGCTGGTACCGCCCGACGCGCAGGTCGAAATCGAGGCCAAGAAAGCCGCCGGGTATTACACGCCCGGCGACGTGGCCGACGAAGCCGGTCTCAAAGCGGTGGTCGGCCGCGATCTCAAAGAGTTCTAGCCATTGCCACGCTGACGCATACGCTCGATTCCGAGCGCAAGGCGGCGTTATCGCTATTGTCGGCGGACGCGGTGCGGGAGCCGCGCGCGGGAGATGGTGGAACTCGGTATTGCGGGCGCGCTGCCGAACTTCCGCATCGATCTCACGCAACTTGCGCCAACCGCGATTTATGTCGCGGACGTCATCCGCGCCAACTATCCCGACCTGAAGGTACCGCTGCACGCGCGCTGGCGGCATTTCGTGGTTGGCGGGCCGCGATCTGTGGGCGGAGACCGCCGGCCGCACCGCCTGGCGCGATGCCGCGCGCGCGCCCGCGCCGAATTCGATCTCGCCATCGTCTCGGTGCTGCTCGATGCCGGCGCCGGACCGGACTGGCGCTATCATGACGCGGCGACGGGCGCGACGCTCGGCCGCTCGGAAGGCTTGGCGCTCGCATCCTTGCGCATGTTCGAAGCCGGGCTGTTCTCCGCCGATCCGCGCGATCCCCTACGCGCCGACGCCACGCGGCTCGCCACCATGACCAGCGACGATCTCGCCGCCGGCTTCACCGCCGGCGCGCGCAATCCCCTGGCCGGGCTCGACGGCCGCGCGGCGCTGCTGGCGCGGCTTGGCCGGCACATGGGCGAGACGCCGGATGTGTTTGCGATAAACGACACAGCGCGCGCCGGCGGCTTGTTCGATCTGCTCGCCAAGCAAGGCGGCGCTCTGCCCGCGCCGGAGATCCTGCGCGCCTTACTGATCCATCTCGGCGCGATCTGGTCCGATCGATTGAGCCTCGGTGGCGTGCCGCTGGGCGACACCTGGCGCCATCGCGCCATCAAACGCGACGACGCCAGCGACGGCCTGATGCCGCTGCACAAGCTGTCGCAGTGGCTCTCCTATTCGCTGATCGAGCCGCTCCAAACGGCCGGGATCGCCATCCGCGATATCGATGGGCTTACCGGTCTCGCGGAATACCGTAACGGCGGGCTGTTCGTCGATGCCGGCGTAATCGTGCCGCGCGACGCGGATGACGCCGCGCGCGCGCATCCGGTCGATGCCGAGTTCGTGGTCGAGTGGCGCGCGCTGACCGTCGCCCTGCTCGACCGCCTGTTGCCGCTGGTGCGGGACATCCTCGGCGTCACGCCGCAAGACTTCCCGCTCGGCGCGCTGCTCGAGGGCGGCACCTGGGCCGCCGGCCGCAAGCTCGCCAAGGACAAGCGCGCCGACGGCGGGCCTCCATTTCAGGTCATCAGCGACGGCACGGTTTTCTAGCGCATGATCCCGAAAAAGCCTGTCCCCGACCTGATCGGGGATGGGGACCGGTTTCCGGAAAAGATCATGCTCAAACAAGAGAACGTAACGAGGCAACAGCCATGGACGGCGTCACCATCGTCAATCACCCGCTCGCGCAACACAAGCTCACCTTGTTGCGCGACAAGACGCGCTCGACCAAGGTGTTCCGCGAGCTGTTCAACGAGCTCGGCGCGCTGCTCTGCTACGAGGCAACGCGCGATCTGCCGCTGCAAGACATCACGGTGGAAACGCCGCTCGCGACGACGACGTCGCCCGTGCTCTCCGGCAAAAATCTGGTACTGGCGCCGGTCGGCCGCGCCGGCATGGGCTTTCTCGACGGCATCCTCAAGCTGGTGCCGACCGCGCGCGTCGCCCATGTCGGGGTTTATCGCGATCCACGCACGCTTGTCGCCGTCGAGTATTTCTTCAAGGCGCCCGACGAAATGGCGGAGCGGCTGACGCTCATCTTGCATCCGATGCTGGCCACCGGTAATTCGGCGGTCGCCGCCGTCGACCGCTTGAAGGAAAGCGGCGCCAAGACCATTCGCATCGTCTGCATACTGGCGACCCCAACCGCGATCGAGAAGATCAGGGCGCATCATCCCGATGTGACGATTTTTACGGCGGCGGTCGATGACGAGATCACCGACGATGGCTTTATCCTGCCCGGCCTCGGCGACGTCGGCGACCGCATGTATGGGACCAAGTAGCCGGCCGATAAGCGCGGCCGGGTCGGCGAACGCGCAAGACCTTGCTGGAAGCTGCCGTTCGCGCGTTCGCGGAAAAGGGTCATGGCGGCGCGCGCATCGATAAGGACGAG
The DNA here is from genome assembly GCA_963829785.1 of uncultured Pseudomonadota bacterium. GTDB lineage: Bacteria > Pseudomonadota > Alphaproteobacteria > Rhizobiales > Xanthobacteraceae > Pseudolabrys. Next base: position 187,826 of record CAWHJZ010000049.1, read on the forward strand.
GTGTTGAGCACCTGCATCGCGCGCTTGAAGACTATGGTATAATCGACGGCGCTCGACCGCCTCGCCGGCCCTGCAAGGCCTGCCAACAATCTTCAGGAGCGGCATTGCCCCCACCCGGTTTCTCACGCCCAAAAATCGGGCGATAGAAATGCCAAATTGACGGCCCCCAAACCCGTCAGCTACGCCTGCCAAACCCTTTGTTGACGCCTCGGGTTTCCGATCGGCGTGGCAACGGGACGACGGCGTCCCTTTGCATTCGAGGTCATGATGACAAATCCGATGACCGAAACTCCGAGTCCCGTGAAGGACGCCCCCCTCATCGAGGACATACGCCTGCTCGGCCAAATTCTCGGCGACATGATCCGCGAGCAGGAAGGCGCCGATGTTTATGAACGCATAGAAACCATCCGCCGCCTGAGCGTGGCCGCGGAACGCGATTCGGACCAGGATGCCAAGCACAAGCTGGACGCTCTCCTACGCGGCCTGACGACGGCGCAAGCCATCGTGGTCGAGCGCGCTTTCAGCTATTTCTCGCACTTGGCCAACATCGCGGAGGATCGGCATCACATACGCCGGCGCGCGGCGCATAAAATGCAAGAGCGCGACCGGCGGGGCAGCCTCGGCTGGACCTGCCGTCATTTACACGAGGCCGGCATCAAACCGGAGGAAGTGGCCGAGAGCCTGCGCCACGGTTTGGTCTCGCCGGTCCTGACCGCCCATCCCACCGAGGTCCAACGCAAGAGCCTTTTGGATGCGGAACGCGCGATCGCGCAGTTGCTTGCCGCACGCGACGACCTGAAAACCGAGCGCGAGCGCAACCACAACGAAGCACTGCTGAAAGCCCGCGTCGTGCAGCTTTGGCAGACGCGTTTGCTGCGCTATTCGCGCCTTACGGTGCGCGACGAAATCGAAAATGCGTTGAGCTATTATCAAACGACCTTCCTTCACGAAATTCCTCGATTGTATGCCGACCTCGAAGAACGACTGGACAACCGACACGTTGCGTCGTTCTTTCGCATGGGCTCCTGGATCGGCGGCGATCGGGACGGCAACCCGCACGTCAATGCGCAGACGCTCGAACTGGCGCTCCGCCAGCAGTGCGAGACCGCTCTGCGCTTCTATCTGACGCAGATCCACGCGCTCGGCGCGGAGCTTTCCATTTGCTGCGCACTTGTCGGCTGCACGCCGCAACTGGTGGCCCTGGCGGACCGCTCCGGCGACACCAACCCGCATCGCGAGGATGAACACTATCGGCGCGCTCTGATCGGAATATACGCGCGCCTCGCCGGCACCTTGCAGAAACTGACGGGCACGACGGCGCTGCGACATGCGTTGCGGCCCGCCGAGCCCTATGACTCACCGGAGGAACTGCAGGGCGAATTGGCGATCATCGAGGAATCGCTGCGCGCCCATCATGGCGAAGCGCTTATCCAGGCGCGTCTCGCGCCCTTGCGCCGGGCAATCGATGTTTTCGGCTTTCATCTCGCCACCGTCGATATTCGGCAGAATTCCGACCGGCACGAGGAAACGCTGACTGAAATGCTGGCCGCCGCCAGGGTCGCCGCGGACTATTCCGGCCTCGGCGAAACGGAGAGGCAGGACTTGTTGTTGCAGCTCCTGAGGGACCCGCGCCCGATGCGCGTGCCGGGCGTTCGCTATTCCGAGCGAACCGAAAGTGAATTGGCCGTCCTCGATAGGGCGCGGGAATTGCGGGCCTCGTTCGGCGCGGAAGCGATCAAACACTACATCATCAGCCACACGGAGGCCGCCAGCGACCTGCTCGAAGTGCTCGTTCTGCTGAAGGAGGCCGCGCTGACCCATGGCGTGCTCGGCGACCCGGACGCATCGACGCAACTTCTCGTCATTCCCCTGTTCGAAACGATCGACGATTTGCGCGGCGCGGAAACGATCATGCGGACGTTCTATAATTTGCCCGGAATCAAAGATCTGGTGCGCGCGTCCGGTTCGGTCCAGGAGATCATGCTCGGCTATTCCGACAGCAACAAGGATGGTGGCTTCTTCACCAGCAATTGGGTGCTGTACCGCACGTCAACGGCATTGGGGACATTCTTCGCGGAATGCGAGGGCATTCGGCTCCGACTGTTTCACGGCCGCGGCGGAACCGTCGGCCGCGGCGGCGGTCCGAGCTACGAAGCGATCCTCGCGCAACCACCCGGCACAGTGAAAGGGCAGATCAGGCTTACCGAACAGGGTGAAGTCATCGGGTCGAAATATGCAAACCCGGAAATTGGACGGCGCAACCTGGAAGCGCTTGCTGCCGCGGCGCTTGAAGCGACGTTTCTCAATTCCGGGTCCTCCGCTCCCGACGAGTTTCTCACTGCGGCAGAGCACATTTCGAAAGCGAGCATGAAGGTCTATCGCTCTCTCGTCTACGAAACGGAGGGTTTCGTCGAGTATTTCTTTGCCGCTACGCCCATTGCGGAAATTGCCGAACTCAATATCGGATCGCGGCCGGCGTCGCGGCGCGCCACGCGGCGCATCGAAGACCTGCGGGCAATTCCCTGGAGCTTCTCCTGGGGCCAGGCACGCATAAGCTTGCCGGGCTGGTTCGGATTTGGCACCGGCATCGAGGCATTCATCAAGGACTCTCAGGAGCAAAAGATGGCGCTGCTTCGACGGATGTACCGCGAGTGGCCCTTCTTCCGCGCCGTCCTGTCGAACATGGATATGGTTCTTGCCAAGACGGATTTGGCCGTGGCGAGACGCTATGCCGGACTGGTAGAGGACCGCGATCTGGCCAAACGGATATTCGGCACCCTGGAAGCCGAATGGAAACGGACCATAAAGCTACTGGATGACATCACCGGCAGCGAAGAGCGGCTTGCGGAGAATCCATCCCTGGCGCGCTCCATCAGGCATCGCTTTCCGTATATTGCGCCCCTGAATCATCTCCAGGTCGAATTGATCCGGCGTTGGCGAAGCGGCGCCCAGGACGAGCAGATCAGAACCGGCATCCTCATCTCGATCAACGGCATTGCGGCGGGGCTGCGCAATACCGGATAGGCCGTGCCCGCATCATCCGCCGTATTCTGCACGCATCCGAGTGGCGGGAAACCATGCTCGAATGGCGGGAAACCGTGACCGCAACATTGAGATTGCGGCACGCCGATGTTAGCATTTTTGCGCTTACACGCTAGCGGCATGGAATGACATGGTTCGCGCGGCGATCATCGGATTGGGGCGCTGGGGACGCGCGCTCGTCACGTCCGTCGACGACAGAAGCGACGACATTCGCTTCGTCGCCGGTTACACCCGCACGCGCGCCACGGCGGAGGACTTCTGTGCCGGCAAGGGCGTGCGCCTGGTCGACGACTTCGATGCCATTCTGTCCGATCCCGACATCGATGCCGTTGTGCTTGCCACGCCGCACAGTCAGCACGAAGCACAGATCAAGCGGGCGGCAGCCGCGGGCAAGCATATCCTGGTGGAAAAGCCGATCACCCTCGACTATGCCGGCGCCAAGTCCGCCGCCGCGGCGGCGCAGAAGGCAGACGTGATACTGGCGGTCGGCTTCTGCCGCCGTTTTCATCCCGCGATTCGTGACGTGCGCCAGCGGCTGCGCGACGGCCGTCTCGGCAAGATCGTCGCCATGGTCGGCCAGCACACCACTAGCACGCAGTCGTTCCTGGCGGCCGACAATTGGCGCTCGGATCCCGACGAGGCGCCGGCCGGCGCCATGACCGCAGTCGGCATGCATATGCTCGATCATATGATCGAGTTCGCCGGCCGCGTGCGCGCCGTGCACTGTCTGACGGCGCTGCACGGCGACGGCGTCGGGGACGACACCACGACGCTGCTGATGCGCTTCGACGGCGGCGTCACCGGCACGATCTTCTGCTCGGTCGCCACCGCCACCAATTTCAGCTTCACCACCTACGGCTCGCGCGGTCTCGCAGAGGTGCGCGGCGCCTCGCTACAGCAGGCGCGGTTCGTGCCGGTGTCGCAGCAGGCGCCAACGGGCCTGGTGACGGCGCCGCCGGACGAGGTCACCGATTATCCCGGGTTCGACATGCTCAAGGCGGAGTTGGTGGAATTCGCCCGCTGCATCCGGGACCGCCGCCCTTACCCGGTCGCGATCGACGAGGTGCTGCATGGGATGGCCGTGTTCGACGCGGCCGTGCAGTCGGCCAAGACGGGGAGCATTGTCGAAGTCGCGGATCACTCAGACTGGCCTGGTCGCGTCACCAATGGGCGGGATGTCGCGTAGCCGCCTTCAAAAGGGGCTTGGCTCGCCTCAAGCCGACCACAGCTTTGGAGAAAGCTGTGCCTGGCTGGGGCGCCTGGATTCGAACCAGGGAATGGCGGGATCAAAACCCGCTGCCTTACCACTTGGCTACGCCCCAATGTGCCGGGAACCCGCGGGGGATTCGGCCGCAGGCGGGCGGACCATAACGAGGCGCCCGCGCCCGATCAACGCCTGCGAAACGGCCGGGTTTTCGCGCGGAAATCAGCTGGTTTTCGGGCCCGCGTTGACCCGGCTCCCGCCCTCGCTAGATTGGGGCCCATGACCTACCGCGCCCCTGTTTCCGACATCGCCTTCGCGCTCAAGCACGCCGCCGGCCTGAAGACGGCGCTGGCCGAGGGCCTCTACGGCGATCTCGACGAGGAAACCGTCGACAGTGTGCTGGCGGAAGCCGGCCGCTTCGCCTCCGACGTGATCGCCCCGCTCAATGCCGTCGGCGACAAGTTCGGGACGCCGTTCAAGGACGGCAACGTGACCACGCCGCCGGGCTGGAAGGAGGCCTACACCTCCTGGGCCGCCGCCGGCTGGAACGGCCTCGCCGGTCCGGCCGACTTCGGCGGCCAGGACCTGCCGCATGCGGTCAACGCCGCCTGCATCGAGATGTGGAATTCCGCCTCCATGGCGTTCGCCATCGGGCCGGTGCTGACCATGGCGGCGGTCGACGCGCTCAATGCCTACGGCAGCGACGCGCTGAAGGACAAGTATCTCGAAAAGCTCACCACCGGCGCATGGATGGGCACCATGCAACTCACCGAGCCGCAGGCGGGCTCCGACGTCGGCGCGCTGCGCGCCCGCGCGACCCGCGCGGGCGACGGCAGCTACCGCATCACCGGCTCCAAGATCTTCATCACCTATGGCGAGCACGACCTCACCGACAACATTATCCACTTCGTGCTCGCCCGCCTGCCCGACGCGCCGGCCGGCACCAAGGGCATTTCGCTGTTCCTGATTCCGAAGTTCCTGCCCGACGGCACGCGCAACGACGTGCGCGCGCATTCGATCGAGCACAAGCTCGGCATCCACGCCTCACCGACCTGCACCATGGTCTACGGCGACCACGGCGGCGCGGTCGGCTACCTCATCGGCGAGGCGCACAAGGGCATGGCCTGCATGTTCACCATGATGAACCGCGCGCGGCTGGCGGTCGGCCTGCAGGGGGTGGCGATTGCCGAGCGCGCCTTGCAGCAGGCCCTCGGCTACGCGCGCGAGCGCAAGCAGGGCGCGGCCGGCGCCATCATCCATTACCCCGACGTCAAGCGCATGCTGCTGACCATGCGCGGCCTCACCGGCGCGGCGCGGGCCATTTGTTATCAGACCGGCGTCGCGCTCGACCGCGCGCTGCGCGGCAAGGACGACGCCGCGCGTCAACGCGCGCATGAGCGCGCCTCGCTGCTCACGCCGGTGGCGAAGGCATTCTCCACCGACATCGGCATCGAGGTCGCTTCCCTCGGCGTGCAGGTCCATGGCGGCATGGGCTTCATCGAGGAGACCGGCGCCGCCCAGCATTATCGCGACGCCCGCATCGCGGCGATCTACGAAGGCACCAACGGCATCCAGGCGCTCGACCTGGTGGCGCGCAAGGTGCCTCTGGAAGGCGGCCGCACTGTTTCACTTTATCTCGACGAGCTGCGCTCGACGGTGACCGACGTGAAGGCGAGCAACGCACCGGCTTTCGGCGAGACCGCCGCGCGTCTGAGCGAAGCCATCGACAGCCTCGACCGGGCCACGCAATGGCTTTTGACGCAGAAAGGTTCGCAAGCGGCGCTTGCCGGCGCCACGCCTTATTTGCGGCTGTTCGGCAATGCCGCCGGTGGCTGTTTGCTGGCAAGCCAAGCCCTCGTGGCGCTGCGTGACGGCGGCGACGGCGCGGCGCGCACGGCGCTGGCGCGGTTCTTTGCCGAGAACATCGCGGTACAGGCGTCGGGGCTGGAGCGCAGCGTCACCGAAGGCGCCGACAGCATTACGCAGGCCGACGCGGCGCTCGCGGACTGACCCTTACGCGGTGCCCCGCACCGCCTTCTCCAGAAAATCCTCGAGCGCGGCAACGCAGGCGCGGTCGCCATAGATCTTGTCCTTGGCCGCGCCCATGCGGTTGCTGATCGCGAGCCGCTCTTCCGGCGTGTTGGCGAGCCGCGCGGCGATCGCCACGTAGTCATCGAGGTCGCGCGCGATGGTATCGGTCACGCCCATCATGTCGAGGATGGCCGCGCTGTGACGGCCGCGCATGAAGGCGCCGGGCAGCGTGACGATCGGCAAGGCGTTCGGCAGGCTCTCGATCGCCGAATTGCAGCCCGACCATTCCAGGCTGTCGAGGAACACGTCGCAGAGGCCGACGGCGCCGGCGAACTCGCTCTGGCTGAGGCGATCGAGGAACACGCAGTGGCGGTCGATATCGAGGCCGCGCGCCGCGAAGGCCTGCGTCAGCCGATCGCGGAACACCTCGGTGACGCGCGGGCCGGCGTGGTGCTTGATAAACACGAACTGGCTGTGCGGCGCCTCGACCGCGATGCGCGCAAACACGTCGTCATGCTGCGGCAGGTATTTGTAGAGCGACTGTCCGCACCAAAACACGGCGGCGTCAGTGCGCAGTCCCAGTTGCGCGCGGCTGGAGTCGACCGCGCCCAGGTCGACCGGCTCGTAATAGATCGACAAGTTCGGCAGCCGCACCAGCTTCTCGGTATAAAGTGCGTCGGCCCCGGGCGGCTCCATCAGATCGCTCGACAAGAAGTAGTCGAGCGTGGCGATGCCGCTGGTCTCGGGATGGCCCCAGGACGTGCATTGCACCGGCGCCAGCCGCTGGGCGGCGAGCTGCACCGACACAGTGTCCATCAGCAGACCCGGATAGATCAGCACATGCGGGGCGTCGCGCAGGATCTCGCGGCGCCAGCCCTCAACGTCGAGCGTGCGCTGGGTAAAGCGGTCGCACATTTCTTCGGCGATGTCGGTTTCGGCGTCGCGCACGGTGCCCGGATAGTAGCCGAAGATCTTGAAGCGCGACCGGTCGAGTTGGCTGAGCCAACCCTTGATCGGAATTTTCCAGTTGGAATGCAGATAGAAAAAGCTGCTGACGACGCCGATGCGCAACGGCTCGTCCGGCGCCGGCGGCGGCGGCATGGCCACGGCGGGGAATTCTTGCGCGACGATGCGCGAGACCATGCCACCATAGATGCTTTGCAGATCACGGTCGTTGCCAGCCTGATAGGCGAGCAGGAACGGTTGCCGCGGGGTTATTGCCTCGCACAGGTCGCCGTGGATCTTGCCCGCCACGACGTCGTCGCTGAGCGCGCGCAGCTTGCGTTCGTAGGCGGCGCGCCGGCGCGGAATCTCCTCGGCGGTCTCGTAGACGATCGGCAGCTCGGCCATGCAATCGGCAAAGCGCGCCTCCGGGTAATCCGGCTTGAGCGCCAGCGCGCGCTGGAATTCTTGGATCGCCTCGTCGTTGCGGTTGAGCTCGACGAGAACGGTGCCGCGATGGTAATGCGCTTCGGCATTGTTCGGATCTCGTTCCAACTGACGATCGAAAGCGGCGCGCGCCTCGTCGAAGCGGCCGAGCGAAACCAGCAGGCGGCTGAGATTATCGGCGGCCTCGCCGAAGCTCGGGTCGATGTCGAGCGCACGCCGGTAGCTCGCCAGCGCCGAGTCGAGCTGGTCGAGCGCCTCCTGCACGGCGCCGCGGTTGTTGTGCGCCTTGACGTATTTCGGATTGAGCGCCAGCGCGCGGTCGAGACTGACCAGTGCCTCGTCGTAACGGCCAAGCGTGCGCAACAGGCTGCCGCGGTTGTAATGCGCCTCGGCGTAGTCCGGCTTGATGGTGGTCGCCTTGCGGTAGCTGTCGAGCGCTTCGTCGTGACGGTGGAGCGCGGCCAGCACCGCACCGCGGTTATTGTGGGCCTCGGCGAATTTGGATTTCAGCTTGAGCGCGCGGTCGAAGCTTTCCAGCGCCTCCTCGTGGCGGTCGAGCGCGTTGAGGATGAGGCCGTGATTGAGCAGCACCTTCGGCGACGGCGCGCGCACGCGCATGGCTGCGGAAACGAGATTGAGCGCCTCGGCCGCCTGCCCCTTGGCGAGCTTGACCAGCGCCATCATCTGCAGCGCGTCGGCGTGATCGGGGCGCGCCGCCAAGACCTGCGCGTAGAGCGGCTCGGCCTGATCGACCTGCCCGCGCTCGTGGAATTGCAGCGCTTGGGCGAAAGCCTGCGCGACATTGAACGATCCGGCTTTCGGAAGCGGTTGCGACATGACGAATCAGTCCTCCCCCATTGAGAGGTAAAAAAGCCCGGCTGAGTTGTCCAGAGGAAATTCTCTCTAATGTCATGGACTTATTGTGAGGGACTTGGGCCACACCACGCGCAACGTCTGAGTCCAACGTCAGGCAGACGCGCGCCAATTGTCCTCATCATTGAGTCCAAAAGCGGAACGCCGCAGGGCTGACGGGGACGAAGAATTACCGCTATGGTCGTTTCGACCGGAAACGCGGAACTTGGCGGAGACGCGCATGTCGCTGAAGGGAAAGACACTCTTTGTTACCGGCGGCTCGCGCGGGATCGGGCTGGCGATCGCGCTCAAAGCCGCCGCTGACGGCGCCAATGTCGCCATCGCCGCCAAGACGGTGGAGCCGCACCCCAAGCTCGAGGGCACCATCCACACCGCCGCCGCGGAGATCGAGAAGGCCGGCGGCAAGGCGCTGCCGCTCGCGGTCGACGTGCGCGACGAGGAAGCGGTGAAGGCCGCGATCGACAAGACCGCGGCAACGTTCGGCGGCTTGGACATCGTGGTCAATAACGCCAGCGCGATCTCGCTGACGCCGGTGACGCAGACCGACATGAAGCGCTTCGACCTCATGCATCAGATCAATACGCGCGGCACCTTCATGGTGTCGAAATACGCCATTCCGCACCTGCTGAAGGCGGCGAACCCGCATATCCTCATGTTGTCACCACCGCTCGACATGAAGGAGAAGTGGTTCGCGCCGCACACCGCCTATACCATGGCAAAGTTCGGCATGAGCCTGGTGGTGCTGGGACTCGCCGGCGAATTGCGCGGCAAGGTGGCGGTCAATGCGCTGTGGCCGCGCACGACCATCGCCACCGCCGCGATCAAGAACCTGCTCGGCGGCGATGCCATCATGCGGCGCTCGCGCACGCCCGCGATCTTGGCGGACGCCGCTTATCGCATTTTTGCGAAGGACAAGAACTTCACCGGCAATTTCCTGATCGACGACAATTTTCTTGAGCGTGAAGGCGTCACCGATTTTGACGCCTATCGCGCCGATCCCAGCCAGCCGTTGCAGAGCGATTTCTTCGTGCCGGACGACGTGCCGCCGCCGAAGGGGGTGAGTTTGGCCGCGAAGGAATAGCGTTTCCGCTCCGCCGCAGAAGGGTTTGCGCCGCCCCGCCCGCCCGCGTTAGAACCCACCTCATGTCCACCACCCTCTACGTCTCCCATCCCGCCTGCCTGGACCACCTTACCCCGCCGGGGCACCCGGAGCGGCCCGACCGCCTGCGCGCCATCGAGCAGACGTTCGAGGACGAACGCTTCCAGATACTGGCGCGCGAGCAGGCGCCGATGGCCGAGCCTGATGTCGTCACGCTCTGCCATCCGGCCGATTACGTCGACGCCATCCGCAACGCATCGCCCGACGAGGGCATGGTGCGGCTCGACGCCGACACCTCGATGTCGCCGGGCAGTCTGGAGGCGGCGCTGCGCGCGGTTGGCGGCGGCGCGCTCGCCGTCGACGAGGTCATGACCGGCAAGGTGGCGAACGCTTTCGTAGCCGTGCGCCCGCCCGGGCACCACGCCGAGACCGCACAGCCGATGGGCTTCTGCCTGTTCAACAGCGCGGCAATCGCGGCGCGTTACGCACAGAAGAAGCACGGCGCCGAGCGGGTGGCGATCGTCGATTTCGACGTCCACCACGGCAACGGCTCGCAGGACATCTTCTGGTCGGACAAGACGGTGATGTACTGCTCGACCCACGAGATGCCGCTCTTTCCCGGCACGGGTGCCGCGAGCGAGCGCGGCGAGTTCCAGAACATCGTCAACGCGCCGCTGTCGGCCGGCGACGGCAGCGACGCCTTCCGCGAGGCGATGGAGACGGCCATCCTGCCCCGGCTCAACGGCTTCAAGCCGGACCTGATCGTGATCTCGGCCGGCTTCGACGCGCACACGCGCGATCCGCTCGCCAACTTGAATTTGGTGGAAGCGGACTTCGCGTGGATCACGAAGAAGCTGATGGAGATCGCCGACGACAGCGCCAATGGGCGCATCGTGTCGATGCTGGAAGGCGGCTACGATCTGCAGGGGCTGTCGCGTTCGGCGGCCGCGCATGTCTTGGCGCTGATGCGGGGGTAGGTCTCACCACCGTCTGTATGCCAATGCCGATTGCAGCGCAGGCTAGCGAATGCAGAAAGGATGGCTTCTGTTATAGTAGCAGATGCCACGCCGGCAGCTCGATTTGCAGGCGGACTTGCTGTTGCCGTGACTGATGCAGGTCGCTGAGCACCTGTTGCTCGAAATCGTATTGGCAATGGCGCTGGCCGCAGCCGCATTTCCCGCGCGCGCGGCGCGCGCTGTCGAACTCATGCTGGTCGCGCCGCCCATGGCAGCGAATGCCGAGGTTGACCAAAGTGCGGCCAAGAAGAAGCAGATGATGAAGCGCATGTCGTATCCCCCCTCGAGATAGTCGGTGGCTCAAATTCAGTCTCTTGATTGCCCCTACCGCGCCGTCAGCCCGCCATCGATCGGCACATCGGCGCCGGTGATGAAGGACGCGTCGTCCGACAACAGATAAACGATGAGCTTGGCGACTTCCTCCGGCGCGCCCAGGCGGCCGAGCGGAATGTCGTTCGACAGCCGCTGCTTCACCGTGACCGGATCGCGCGTGCCGCCGGCGATGCCGTCGACCATCGGGCCTTCGATGAAGGCCGGGCACACGGCGTTGCAGCGTACCGGCGGCTTGTAGCGCGCGCCGTTGAGCGCCACCGATTTAGTGAGCAGCGATACGCCGCCCTTGGAGGCGCTGTAGGCCGGAAGGTTGGCGCTGCCGATCAAGCCGAGGACCGAAGAGAGGTTGACGATCGATCCGCCCTTCTTACGCAACAGCGGGAAGGCGTATTTGCAGCCCAGAAAAGTGCCGTCGAGATTGACCGACAGCACGCGCCGCCAGTCGGCGAAATCGGCCTTCTCCACGTTGGCGACGCTGGCAACGCCGGCGGCGTTGATGAGACCGTCGAGCCGGCCGTGGCTCGCGTTCGATGTCGGCGGTGAGACGCTGCCAGTCGGCTTCGGACGTGACGTCGAGCGCGGCGTCGATCCCGGCCGCACGGGTGAGATCGGTGGCGATCGCGATGCCACCGGCGTCACGGATGGCCGTCACCGCGGCGGAGCCGATGGCGCCACCGGCGCCCGTCACCAGGACGATCTTGTCGGTCAGGTCAGCCATACTCATCTATACTCTGTCGTTCGCGCGCCTTGATGGGCGCGCTTGCCTTTATCGCGATTGTCGAGCATTCACCAGCTCATGTCACCCTTGCTGCCCGTCTGCCTGATCACCGGCGCCTCGGCCGGCATCGGCGCCGCGCTCGCCCGCGAGTTCGCCAACCACGGCCACGCGCTGGTGCTGACCGCGCGGCGTGAGGCACCGCTCGAGCGGCTTGCCGACGAGATCGCCGCCGCGGGCCATACCCGGCCGGTCGTGATCACCGCCGATCTCGCCACGCCCGAGGGCATCGCCGCACTCGCCGATCAGCTTGCCGCGCGCGGGCTGGAGCCGGACTTCGTGGTCAACAATGCCGGCTTCGGGCTGTTCGGCGAAGCGGCCGTCATCTCCACCAGCGACCAGCTGAAGATGATCGACGTCAATGTCCGCGCGCTCACCGATCTCAGCTTGCGTTTCATCGACAGCGTGACGCGCCACCGTGGCGGCATCCTCAACGTCGCCTCCACCGCCGGCTTCCTGCCGGGGCCGGGGCTCGCGGTCTATCACGCCACCAAGGCCTATGTGATCTCCTTCACCGAGGCGCTGCACCAGGAGCTCGGCGCCGACGGCGTGCGGGTCTGCGCCCTGTGCCCGGGACCGGTCGAGACGGCCTTTTTCGACCAAGCTGGCTTTCCGCCCGACTATTTCCCCGCTTTCCTTGCACGCTCCCCCGGACGGGTGGCGCGCGACGGCTATGCCGGGATGATGGGCGGTCACCGCGTGGTGGTGCCCGGCAAGCCCAACCGGGTGATCAGCCTCCTGCCGCGGCTGCTGCCGCGCGGGCTGATCGCTGGCGGTGCAGCCTGGCGCTGGCGGCGGATGGTTGGCCGCGGGCGCTGATCCCGGCTATGGTCGCCCCGACGAATCCCTGGACGCGGACGAAATGGCCGATAACAACAGCGATATCAAGAAGATGCCCTTCGAGCGGGCGATCGAGGAACTGGAAACGATCGTCAAGCGGCTCGAGGAAGGCAAGGTCCCGCTCGAGGAATCGGTGGCGATCTACGAGCGCGGCGAGGCCCTGAAGGCGCGCTGCGAGGAGCTCTTGCGCCAGGCCGAGGCGCGGGTGGAGAAGATCACGCTCAACGCGTCCGGCAAGCCGACCGGCAGCGAGCCGCTCGACGTCGACTGACCCTCCAGGCGGGCCGGCCCGCCGCGGCCGCAACCGCGCGATGGTGAGCGCCACGCCGGCAACCCGCCGGCAGCCCTTCAAATGGTACCGTTGTCGCCATGGAATTGCCCGGACCGCCTTTTCTATGGTTATGCTTGTGGGTTCCATGGGGCCCATGACCTAGGCCTTGATCCCCAACGCCTTTGCCGGCCCTGACGTCCATTTTCCGGAGTGTGTTTTGCACGAACCGTCCAAGACCCCCCTGCTCGACCGTGTTCATGTTCCCCGCGATCTGAAGAACCTGTCGGCCGAGCAGTTGAAGCAGCTTGCCGACGAAGTGCGCGGGGAGATGATCGACGCCGTCGCCAAGACCGGCGGCCATCTCGGCGCCGGCCTCGGCGTGGTGGAACTGACGGTCGCGCTGCACTACGTCTTCGACACGCCCGACGACCGGCTGATCTGGGACGTCGGCCACCAGGCCTATCCGCACAAGATCCTGACCGGCCGCCGCGACCGCATCCGCACACTGCGCCAGGGCGGCGGCCTCTCCGGCTTCACCAAGCGCGCCGAGAGCGAATACGACCCCTTCGGCGCCGCGCATTCCTCGACCTCGATCTCCGCCGGCCTCGGCATGGCGGTGGCGCGCGACCTCGACGGCAAGAAGAACAACGTCATCGCGGTGATCGGCGACGGCGCCATGTCGGCGGGCATGGCCTACGAGGCCATGAACAATGCCGGCGCCCGCGACGAACGGCTGATCGTGGTTCTCAACGACAACGAGATGTCGATTGCGCCGCCGGTCGGCGCCATGTCGGCCTATCTGGCGCGGCTGATCTCGGGCAAGACCTACCGATCTTTGCGCGAATTCGGCAAACAGGTCGCCCACCATCTCCCCAAGTTCATCGAGGAACCGGCGAGGCGCGCCGAGGAATACGCCCGCGGGATGTTGACCGGCGGCACCTTGTTCGAGGAGCTTGGCTTCTTTTATGTCGGGCCGATCGACGGCCACAACATCGACCATCTGCTGCCGGTGCTGCGCAACGCGCGCGACAGCGAAACCGGCCCGATCCTGGTCCACGTCGTGACGCAGAAGGGCAAGGGCTACGCGCCGGCGGAACAGTCCGCCGACAAATATCACGGCGTGGTCAAGTTCGACGTCGCCACCGGCGCGCAGGTGAAATCCAAGCCCAAGGCGCCGCAGTACACCAAGGTGTTCGCGCAGAGCCTGGTGAAAGAGGCGCGCAAGGACGACAAGATCGTCGCCATCAGCGCGGCGATGCCGTCCGGCACCGGGCTCGACCTGTTCGAAAAGGAATTCCCCAAGCGCTTCTTCGACGTCGGCATCGCCGAACAGCACGCGGTGACCTTTGCCGCGGGGCTGGCGACCGAGGGCTACAAGCCGTTCGCGGCGATCTATTCGACCTTCCTGCAGCGCGGCTACGACCAGGTGGTGCACGACGTCGCCATCCAGAAACTGCCGGTGCGCTTCGCGCTCGACCGCGCGGGGCTGGTCGGCGCCGACGGCCCGACCCATGCCGGCGCCTTCGACGTCGCCTATCTCGGCTGCCTGCCCGGCTTCGTGCTGATGGCGGCGGCTGACGAGGCCGAACTGGCGCACATGGTGGCGACGCAGGTCGCGATCGACGACGCGCCGAGCGCGTTGCGTTATCCGCGCGGCGAAGGCACCGGCGTGGCGATGCCGGACGAAGGCGTGCCGCTCGAGATCGGCAAGGGCCGCGTGCTGACCGAAGGCAGCAAGGTGGCGCTGTTCTCCTACGGCACGCGACTGGCTGAATGCCTGACCGCGGCCAAGGAACTCGGCGCCTATGGGTTGTCGACCACGGTGGCGGACGCGCGCTTTGCCAAGCCGCTCGACATCGACCTTCTGATGCGGCTCGCACGCGAGCACGAGGTGCTGATCACCGTCGAGGAAGGCTCGATCGGCGGCTTCGGCTCGTTCGTGCTGCAGGCGCTGGCCGAGAACGGCATGCTCGACGGCGGCCTGAAGGTGCGCAGCATGGTGCTGCCGGATACCTTCATCGACCAGGACTCGCCGGCCGCCATGTACGCGGCCGCCGGCCTCGACACCAAGAGCATCGTCGCCAAGGTGTTCGAGGCGCTCGGCAAGGAAGTCGCTGACGAAACGGTGAAGCTGGCGTAGTCTCGCATTGCCAAGAGCGATGGCGCCGCGCGCCGGCGGTTCGGCACGCGGCGAAAGACGCCCGCAACGTCGCGCGAGCCGACGATGAAAGTCTATCTGGCCGGCCCCGATGTCTTTTTGCCCGACGGCGCGGTCATCGGCCGGCGCAAGCGCGAGATTTGCGCCGAGCATGGGCTGACCGGCCTGTTCCCCCTCGACAACGAGATCATGGCCGACGGCAGAAAACCGGCGTCACAACGCATCTATCGTGGCAACAGCGACATGATGACGGCGGCCGGCGCCATCATCGCCAATCTCACCCCGTTTCGCGGCCCCGGGCCCGATCCGGGAACGGTCTACGAATTGGGCTTCATGGCGGCGCGCGGCAAGGTGTGCCTGGGTTATTCGAATGGCGGCGACGATTACCACGGCCGGGTTGCCGCGTTCCGGCGCCTGTGCGACGCGGCGGGCGGCAATCTGTTCGACGCGCCCGGGTGCGACGCCGAAGACTTCGGATTGCCTGAGAATCTGATGGTCGTTCATGCGCTCGACGAATTCGGCCACCCGCTGGTCGTCCGCGATGTGCCCGAGCCAAAGCGCTGGCGCGATCTCACCGGATTCGAGATTTGTGTTCGTTGGCTCGCCGAGCGGTGCGCCGCCGACGAGGCTGAGGCGGAGCAACGCGCACGATGAGCCCCCGTCAGCGCGCCGATCGCCTGCTGGTCGAACGCGGGCTGTTCGACAGCCGCGCCAAGGCGCAGGCGGCGATCGCCGCCGGCCTGGTGAGCGCGAATGGCACGACAGTGCGCAAGGCGTCGGAAGAAATCGCCACCGATGCGGCGATCGAAGCGCAGCCGGCGCATCCTTATGTCTCGCGCGGCGGGGTGAAGCTTAGCCCGGCGCTCGACCATTTCAGCTTCGATCCGAAAGGCCGCGTTTGTCTCGACGTCGGCGCCTCGACCGGCGGCTTTACACACGTACTGCTGGAGCGCGGCGCCAAACGCGTTTACGCGGTCGATGTCGGACGCGGGCAATTGCACGAGTCCTTGCGGATGCGGGCGGAGGTCGATTCCTTGGAGCAGACCGACATTCGCACCCTCGCACCCGGTTATTTCGATCCGCCGCCCGATCTGGTCACCATCGACGTGAGCTTCATTTCATTGAAACAGGTGCTGCCCGCGGCCCTCGCCCTGACGAAAACGCCCGCGCAGCTCGTGGCGCTGATCAAGCCGCAGTTCGAAGCCGGCCGCGACGCGATCAAGAAAGGCATCGTGCGCGACACGGCCGTGCATCAGGCGGTGTGCGATGACATGACCGCCTTCGTCGACCTCGCTCGGCTGGCGCGTTATCGGCATCATCCCCTCCCCCATTGCCGGCGGCGATGGCAATGTGGAGTTCCTGTTGGGGGCGGCGCGTGACTGAACAACTCACCATTACCGGCCTCGGCCATCGCGGCGACGGCATGGCGGAGACACCCGCCGGCACGATCTACGTGCCCTACACGCTGCCGGGCGAGACGGTGACGGCCGAGCGCGTGCCGGGTCATCCGGACCGGCGGCATCTGCTGCATATCGACAAGCCGAGCCACGAGCGCGCCACGCCGATCTGCAAACATTTCGGTCAGTGCGGCGGCTGCGCGCTGCAGCACTGGTCGCTCGCCGAATATCATCTGTGGAAGCGCGGCCTGGTGGCGGAAGCGCTGGAGCAGCAAGGCGTGGTGGCGCCGCTCGCGTCGCTGGTCGACGCCCATGGCGACGGCCGCCGCCGCGCGGTGCTGCATGCGCGGCGCGGCACCCATGACGTTCTCGAGGTCGGCTTCACCGCGCCGCGCGCGCATCACGTGATCGCCATCGACGAATGCCCGATCCTGGCGCCGGGGCTTGCCGGCGCGATCCCCGCGGCCTGGGCGATCGCCGGCATCTTGCAGGTGACCGAAAAGCCACTCGACATCCAGGCGACCGCCACCGATAGCGGGCTCGATATCGATGTACGCGGGTCGGGCAAGCTGACGCCGGAGCGCATGGCCGCGCTGGCGCGCGTCGCCGCCACACACAAGCTCGCCCGCCTCACCCGCCACGGCGAACTGGTCGTGCAAAACGCCCAGCCGCTCATCACCGTCGGGCGCGCGCAGGTGCCGCTGCCGCCGGGTG
Organism: uncultured Pseudomonadota bacterium; assembly: GCA_963829785.1. Lineage (GTDB taxonomy): Bacteria > Pseudomonadota > Alphaproteobacteria > Rhizobiales > Xanthobacteraceae > Pseudolabrys. The sequence goes on from CAWHJZ010000049.1 coordinate 204,968, forward strand.
CCTTCCTGCAGGCGACCGCGCTCGGCGAAGCCACGCTGGCGCGGCTGGTCACAGGGTATGTGGGCAAGGCCAAGCGCGTCGCCGACCTGTTCGCCGGCATCGGCACGTTTGCGCTGCGCCTTGCCGAAAGCGCGCGCGTTGCCGCCGCCGACAGCGAAGCGGGCGCGATCGACGCCATGAACAAGGCCGCCGCCGGCGCGAGTGGCTTGAAGCCGATCGAAGCGGTCACGCGCGATCTGTTCCGCCGGCCGCTGATGGCGAGCGAACTGAAAGCCTACGACGCCGTGGTGTTCGATCCGCCGCGCCAGGGCGCCGAGCGCCAGGCGCAGGAACTGGCGAAAAGCGGCGTGCGCACCGTGGTGGCCGTGTCGTGCAACGCCAACACCTTCGCGCGCGATGTGCGGCTGTTGGTCGACGGCGGCTACCAGGTGAACGAGATCGTGCCGGTCGACCAGTTCCGCTACTCGCACCACGTCGAGGCGGTGGCGAAGCTCACGCGCTGATCACTGAAAATCGTCACTGCCCCAACGCTGGCGCCACAGCGTCTCGCCGAGCAGGCAGGACATGCGCGGCTGCTTGGCCGAGGCGGGAATGACATGGGCTTTCGGTTGGCGCCCGGCGACTTCCAGCACCAGCTTGTTGCGGGTCGCCTCGACGAATTGCGTGCGGTCGCGCACCGGGATGACGAAGGAGCCCGGCCCGCCGATGACGCAGTCTTCGTAGTACCAGTCGAGGTGGCCGATATCCATCATGCCGCGGTAAGGCCGCTTGAGCATCAGCGGCAGGCCGTTGATGACGATGCCCTTGGCCACCACGTCGTCGCGCATGGGCGCCACCGGCAGGCCGCTGTTGTTGGGGCCGTCGCCGGACACGTCGATCACACGGCGCAGGCCCCGATAGCCACTGGTGGCGAACAGCGAGCTGGCGAAGTGCAGCCCGCCGGAAATGGAGGTGCGCGAGGCGCGCCGAAACGGCGCGCGGCCGATCTCCGCGGCGACCGCGTCGGCCAATTCGGGGCCTTCGATCAGCCGCCACGGCACGACCACCCGCTGGTCGTGCTGGCCGGCCCACTCGACATAGGTGATGGCGATCTTGCCGTGCGCGCCCTCGCGCAGCGCCTGCAGGAATTCCTTCGACGTCAGCGCGAGGCGATAGCCCTCACGCTGCAAAGCCTGCTCATCCGTGTCCATGGAATAGGAGACGTCGACCGCCAGCACCAGCTCGACGTCGACCGGAACGGCGTTGGAACGGGTGTCGGCCAGCCGAGGCAAAGGCGGCGCCGCCCAACTGGCAACACTGAAGCCTAAACCCGCAACGACCGCGGCGGCTAAAGCGCCGCCTGTGAGCCTCGAAAGACCAAGTCGCCCCATCTTTTCGCTCCCCGAAGGGTAGCGAAATGCTGGCATGTCATCCGGGGCAAAATAAAGGCGGCCATGTCCAGTTATGCGCGCCTATTTTTCGGTCTCGGTCTCGGTCTCGACGATGTCGATGCCGAAGCCGCCAAGGCCGACGTAGGTGCGCTTGCTGGAGGCGAGCAGGCGAATCGAGGAAATGCCGAGGTCTTTCAGGATCTGCGCGCCCAGGCCGATCTCGCGCCACTGCTGCGAGCGGGCGGCCTCGGTGCCGGTCGAATCCTCATGCGGAATCTGCGCCACCGGCACGCCGGCGGTGCCGTCGCGCAGGTAGATGATGACGCCCCGGCCCTCCTTCTTGAAGCGCGCAAGCGCGGTACGGATCGGCTTGGCGCCGCCGAACACGTCGCCGATTACGTCGGCGCGGTGCAGCCGCGCCGGCACGTCGCGGCCGTCGCCGAGATCGCCGTAGACGAAGGCCATGTGGTGCACGCGGTCGAACGGCGTCACATAGGCGTAGCCCTTGAGTTCGCCGATCTCGGAAGCGAGATGGAATTCGCCGACCCGCTCCACCAGCTTGTCGCGCGCCTGCCGGTAGGCGATCAGATCGGCGATCGAGACCTGCGTCAGCTTGTGCTTCTCGGCGAAGGCCGCGACCTGGGGCCCACGCATCACCGTGCCGTCGTCCGACATTAGCTCGGACAGCACGCCAACCGGCGGCAAGCCGGCGAGCCGGCAGAGATCGACGCAAGCTTCGGTATGGCCGGAGCGCATCAGCACCCCGCCCTGCCGCGCGACCAGCGGAAACACGTGGCCGGGGCGCACGAAATCGGCGGCGCCGCTGTTGTCGTTGGCGAGCGCGCGCACGGTGTTGCAGCGCTCCTCCGCCGAGATGCCGGTGGTCAGCCCGTGGCGCACGTCGACCGTGACGGTGAAGGCGGTACCGAGCGGGGCGTCGTTTTCCGCCACCATGGGATCGAGATGCAGATGGCGCGCCTGCTCGATGCCGAGCGGCGCGCAGACGATGCCCGACGTGTTGCGGATGATGAAGGCCATCTTCTCCGGCGTGCAGAGCGAGGCGGCGACGAACAGGTCGCCCTCGTTCTCGCGGTCGTCGTCGTCGGTCACGACGACGATCTCGCCCTTGGCGAAGGCCTTGATCGCCGCATCGACTTTGGCGTGGGTGTCGGACACTGAACTCTCCAACTGTCCTCATCCTTCGAGACGCGCCCTAGGGGCGTTCCTCAGGAGGAGGATGATCCAGGTTTGCGCCTCATGGTGAGGAGCGTCGCGGCAGCGACGCGTCTCGAACCATGAGGCCGTGAAATCAGCTCTCAGGCGCGAAGGGCCACACCGTTCCTTCGCCGGCATTGGCGCCCATCTGGCCGCGATGCATCAGATAGTGATCGGCCAGCACACATGCCACCATGGCCTCGCCGATCGGCACCGCGCGGATGCCGACGCAAGGGTCGTGGCGGCCCTTGGTCACCACCTCGGTGTCGTGGCCGTAGCGGTCGACGGTCTTGCGCGGGGTCAGGATCGACGAGGTCGGCTTGACCGCGAAGCGCGCGACGATCGTCTGCCCGGTGGAAATGCCGCCGAGAACGCCACCGGCGTGGTTGGACAGGAACAGCGGCTTGCCCTCATTGCCGACCCGCATCTCGTCGGCATTGTCCTCGCCGCGCAGCTCGGCCGTGAGGAAACCGTCGCCGATCTCGACACCCTTGACCGCGTTGATGCCCATGAGCGCCGAGGCGAGATCGCCGTCGAGCTTGGCATAGATCGGCGCGCCCAACCCCGGCGGCACGCCTTCGGCGACGACTTCGATCACCGCGCCGATGGACGAGCCTTCCTTGCGGATGCCGTCGAGATAGTCCTCGAAGAACTTGGCCTGCACCGGGTCGGGGCAGAAGAACGGATTGTTGCCGATCTCGTTCCAGTCCCAGCGCGAACGGTCGACCTTGTGCGGGCCCATCTGCACCAGCGCGGCGCGCACGTTCAGACCCGGGATAATCTTGCGCGCCACCGCGCCGGCGGCAACGCGCGCGGCGGTCTCGCGCGCGGAAGCGCGGCCGCCGCCGCGGTAATCGGTGATGCCGTATTTGACGTCGTAAGTGTAGCCGGCGTGGCCGGGCCGGTACTTGTCCTTGATCGCCGAATAATCCTTGGAGCGCTGGTCGACGTTCTCGATCAGCAGCATGATCGGCGTGCCGGTGGTGACCTGTTTTCCGCTTGCCTCGTCGGTGAACACGCCGGACATGATCTTCACCGTGTCCGGTTCCTGGCGCTGGGTGGTGAAGCGCGACTGGCCGGGCCGCCGGCGGTCGAGCTCGCGCTGGATGTCGGCGACCTCGAGCGGAATGCGCGGCGGGCAGCCGTCGACCACGCAGCCGATCGCCGCCCCGTGGCTTTCGCCGAAGCTGGTGAAGCGGAACATGTGGCCGAAGGTGTTGAACGACATGGCGGGTTGGTACCCTGCGGGCTTTCGGGGGTCAAATCGCCCATTTATTTAGTGTAAAGGCGCTTCCCCGATCTCCGCTCATTCCCGCGAAAGCGGGAATCCAGGGCCGCAAGCGCCGCCTTAGCCGCGCAAGAACCGGGTCCCCGCTTCCGCGGGGACGAACGGTTATCAAGCGTAACGCGTCAGGTTCTCGCCCTCGAACACATAGACCACGCCCTGCTCGATATCGATGAGCGGGGCCGCCGCCGGCTTGGCGATACCGAGCACCGCCATCAGCCCGCGCGCGGTGCCGCCATGGGCGGTCGCCACCGTGTCGCGTTCGAGGCGCGCGTACCAGTCGCGCATGCGGACCGACACGGCCTCATAGCTCTCGCCGCCGGTCGGCAGGAAGTGCCATTTGTCGTGTTCGCGGGCGGCGACGCGTTCGGGGTCGCGCGCGCGCAATTCCGCGATGGTGGAGCCTTCCCAATCGCCGAAGGAGATCTCGATCAATTCAGCCGCCAGCCGATACTCGTCCACGGCCAATCCCATGGCGCCACGCGCCAATTCCATGGTCTCGCGCGCGCGGCCCAACGGGCTCGAGACATAGTCGAGGCCGGCCGGATCGATGCCTTCGCGCGCCAGCAGATCGCGCAGCACGTTGCCGCAATGGCTGGCCTGCGCACGGCCGCGCGCGTTGAGCGGAATGTCCCGCCGGCCCTGCAGGCGGCCTTCGACGTTCCAGTCGGTTTCGCCGTGGCGAATGTAGTAGAGAACGGGCCGCGACATCGGGCAATGGCCATCAAGTGGAGGGATATTTGGCCGCCTTGTAGCGCGATGCCAGAAGGCAGGCCAGAAGCGATCGTTCGCGCCGCCACCCGCTCCCCGAGGGCCGGGGCCTCCTCGGCCGGCGCGGCCGCGCTATTCCTTGACCCCGATGTCGGGGGCGTCGGGGTGCTTCATGCCGACGACGTGATAGCCGGCGTCGACGTGATGGATTTCGCCGGTCACGCCACTCGCCATGTCGGACAAAAGATAGACGCCGGTCTTGCCGACATCCTCCAGCGTCACGTTACGGCGCAGCGGCGTGTTGTACTCGTTCCACTTCAGGATATAGCGGAAGTCGCCGATACCGGCGGAGGCCAGCGTCTTCAACGGCCCGGCCGAAATCGCGTTGACGCGGATGTTCTTCACGCCAAGATCGGCCGCCATGTAGCGCACCGAGCATTCGAGCGCGGCCTTGGCGAGCCCCATGACATTGTAGTGCGGCATCCACTTCTCGGCGCCGTAATATGTAAGCGTGAGCAGCGAGCCGCCGTTGGTCATCAGCTTCTCGGCACGCTGGGCGACGGCTGTGAACGAATAGCAGCTGATCAGCATGGTCTGGTTGAAATTGTCGGCGGTGGTGTCGACGTAGCGGCCGTCGAGTTGATCCTTGTCGGAGAAGGCGATGGCGTGCAGGACGAAATCGAGCGAGCCCCAGGCCTGCTCGACAGCGCCGAACACCGCGTCGAGCGTCGCCGGATCGGTGACGTCGCAATGGCCGACCACCAGCCCGTCCACCTCCTCGGCCAGCGGCTCGACCCGGCGCTTGAGCGCCTCGCCCTGATAGGTAAAGGCGAGATCCGCGCCCTGATCGCGGCAGGCGCGCGCGATGCCCCAGGCGATCGAGCGGTTGTTGGCAACGCCCATGATCAGGCCGCGTTTACCGCGCATCAAACCTGCATTTTCAGCCATTACGGTCCTCGATTGGCCGGCCGCTAGTGTCCCGAATCCGAAGTTCGTTTGCGGACTCGCTGCAAGCATTCAGCGAACTTCAAATCCACCGCACTGGCCGGCCGCTTCCTATGGCACAGGGCCTTGGCACCATCAAGCAAGGGCCCGGTGCCGATAATTTGCTTTGTTAATTCAATTCCGTTCCGGGAATATGACCGCCCGTATCGGGGTTTACCCCGACGAAGCGGAGCCGTGCGACCCGGTGCGCAGGGTCGGACGCAAGGAGGCGGCGTGGTCCCGTTCAGACAGAAGGTCGAAGCCACGATTCCGGCGCTGCGCCGCTACGCCCGGGCGCTGACCCGGGATTCGGACCTCGCCGACGACCTGGTGCAGGACACGCTGGTCAGGGCGTTGCGGTCGGAACATCTGTTCCAGGGAGACGACGTGCGTAGCTGGCTCTACACGATCCTGACCAACCTCAACCGCAACCGGCTGCGGTCGCTGGCGCGGCGCCCGACGCTGACGTCGATCGGGGACAACGACGCGCCGGATTTCGCCGGGCCGGAGTCCGGCCAGCGCGACATCGAACGCGCGTTTGCGACACTCGCCGACGATCAGCGCGACGCCCTGCTGCTGGTGGTGCTCGAAGGGCTGAGCTACCGCGAAGTCGCCGAGGTGCAGGGCGTGCCGATCGGCACCGTGATGTCGCGGCTGTCGCGCGCGCGCTCCCAGATCAAGGCCTATCTCGAGGGCGCGCATCCGACGCTGCGCCGCGTGAAATGAAGGACGTGACGATATGACTGATCGCTTGGAACGGATAAGCGAGGACGAACTCCACGCCTATGTCGACGGCGAATTGCCAGCCGACCGGCGGGAAGCGGTGGCGACATGGCTGGCCGCGCATCCGGAAGACGCGGGCCTGGTCGCGGCCTGGCGCGCGCAAGCGGAAGCGATCCGCGCGCGTTACGGCGCCACGGCCGAAGAGCCCGTCCCGGAGCGGCTCAAGCTCGAATACCTTGCGCGTTACGCTCGCATGAATCGCCGCCTCTGGATGGGCGCGGCTGCCGCGACGCTCGCCGCCTTCGTCATCGGCGGCGGCGCCGGCTGGTTCGCGCACGGCGCCGTGGCGGCGGCGCCCAACGGTTTCGGCGTCCTCACCACCGACGCGCTGGAAGCGCACAAGCTCTATGTGGTGGAGGTGCGCCATCCGGTCGAGGTGCCGGGCGCCGAGCGCGCGCACATGACCAAGTGGCTGTCGAAGCGGCTCGGCCACCGGCTGCAGGTGCCCGACCTGAGCGCAATGAACCTGAAGCTCGTCGGCGGCCGGCTGCTGCCGGGCCCGGGCGGCGCCTCGGCTTTCTACATGTACGAGAGCCCGTCGGGCGAGCGCTACACCATCTACTGCGCCCAGGCCGACACGACGCCGCAGACCGCGCTGCGCTTCAAGAGCGAGAAGCGGTTCGCAGCGGTCTACTGGGTGGAGAACAATCTCGCCTATGTGGTGAGCGGGCCGGACCAACGCGCGCAGTTGGAGACGGTGGCGAAGACGGTCTACGACCAGATCGACAAGGCGCCGTCGAAGAAGTCGTAAGGCTCCCCGCCTGGAATGATCCCGGGCCTGCGGCGGGAGCGTTCCACGCTGCACCGCAGACCCGGGCAAAGTTCAGCCCAGGTCCTTGCGGGGGTCGTAAGGCGCGCTGTCGCGCAACTTCTTCATCAGCTCTTTCAAGTCGTCGTCCGCCTTGTCCGGCAGCACGATGCGCACGGTGGCGAGCAGGTCGCCGGTGACGGCTTTGCCCGCTTCCTTGCCTTTCAGGCCTTTGCCCTTGAGCCGGAAGGTGCGGCCTGAACTGGTGCCCGCGGGGATCGCCAGTTCCACCGCGCCGTCAAGCGTCGGTACGCGGACCTTGCCGCCGAGCACGGCTTCATAAAGCGTGATCGGCAGTTCGAGGCGCAGGTCGTGGCCGTCCGGCTTGAACAGCGGGTGCGCCGCAACGTTGACGGTGATGAGCGCGTCGCCCGGCTTGCCGCTGGCACTCGGCCAGCCTTGACCTTTCAACCGGATCTGTTGGCCGCTGGTGAGGCCGGCGGGAATCTTGACCTCAACGTCCTTGCCGGTGGGCAGATGCACCCGGGCCTTGGTACCCTTGGCCGCTTCGGGCAAGCTGATGGTGAGCGAAGCCAGCAGGTCCTGCCCCGTGGCGGGGCCGAAGTCCTCGGGCTCGAAGTGGGCGCCCATGCCGGGCCCGGCGCCCCGCGCGCCGCCGCCGAACATGCCGCGCAGGATGTCCTCGAAGCCGCCGGCTCCACCGGCGCCGCGGAAACCGCCCGCACCGCCCGCGCGTTGGAAGCCGTCGGGGCCGAAATGGAAGCTCTCGAAACCCGCGCCACCCGGCCCGCGCTGGAAGCCGCCGGCGCCCGGATGCGCGCCCGCGCCGAAGCCTTCGTACCCTTGAAAGCGCGGCTTGCCCTCGGCATCGATCTCGCCGCGGTCGAACGCCTTACGCTTCTCGTCGTCGCCGACGATCTCGTAGGCGGCGTTGAGCTCGGCGAAGTGCGTGGCCGCCTTGGGATCGTGCTTGTTGGCGTCCGGGTGATGTTTCTTGGCGAGCTTGCGGTAGGCGCTCTTGATCTCGGCCTCGCTCGCACCCTTCGACACCCCCAGTATCTCGTAGGGGTCGCGCATACGTTCCTTATCTCCGTGAAAAGCCCCTGCCCCCGGCCGACCAGCCGGAGACTCGATTGTTCGATCAGTAATGTGGGGTTCCGGCGGCCTTTATTCAATTCCGGGCCATTCCGGAGGCAGAATTCACGTCAGGAGGTCTTCCAGGGCTTCATCGAGCGCACCTGCCAGGGGCCGGTGTGATGCTTGCAGGCTTCGCCCTGCAGCCAGGATTCCGAGGTGCCCTTGACGTAGCTTGCCAGAAAATCGCGGCAGGTCTGGCCGCCGGCGCTGTAGGCCGAGGTTATCGGCGTGACGGTGCCGCGCGCGCCGGTCGAGGGGTTCTCCCAGGGCAGGCTGGCGTATTTGCTGCCCAGCGCCAGCAGCCGGCTGACCGCGGCCTTGGCGTAGGCGAGGTCGTCATCGGGCGGCAGCTTGTTGGAGGCGGCCTTGGTGCCGGCCGGCGGCGTGATCGAGCCGGTGATATCGGACTTGCTACCACCGCCGAACATGGAACTGAGGTTATACGAGCTGAGCTGGTAGGACATGCTGCAGCCGCCGCTGGCCAGCGTCACCGTCAGCAGGCCGACAACGGCCCCTGCCCGCCATAGGCGGAGGCCCGGCGATCCATTATATAGACGGCAGAACTGACGGGTCAGACCCCGGGTCACGCGAGCGCTCCAGAGAATGTCGGACACAACTTCAATTGAACACCCAACCTGGTTAACGAGTGGTGATTTTACGGCCGCGGACGAGCCCTTTCGGCTGTTCGCGGCCTGGATGCAGGACGCCACGACCGCCGAGCCGCGCGACCCGACCGCCATGACGGTGGCGACCGTGGATGCAAACGGCATGCCCAACGCCCGGATGGTGCTGCTGAAGGGCTTCGACGCGCATGGATTCGTTTTCTACACCAACAAGGACAGCCAAAAAGGGCAGGAGTTGGACGCGAACGCCAAAGCGGCGCTGGTATTCCATTGGAAATCCTCCAATCGGCAGGTGCGCGTGCGCGGAACCGTGGAACACGTGAGCGACGCGGAGGCAGATGCCTATTTTGCGACCAGGGCGAAGCAGGCGCAGATCGGCGCCTGGGCGAGCCAGCAGTCGCGGCCGCTGGAAAGCCGCCTCGCCTTCGAGAAGGCGATCGCGGTCTACGCCGCCAAATACGCCATCGGCACCGTGCCGCGGCCGGCCTACTGGTCGGGCTATCGCATCGTGCCGTTGCAAATCGAGTTCTGGCAGGAGCGGCCGTTCCGCCTGCACGACCGTGTCGAATTCCACCGCGACGCGCCGGACAAAGCGTGGAGCAAGACGCGGCTTTATCCGTGAACTGGTTTTCGCGCATGATCCCGAAAAAGCCTGTCCCCGACTTGATCGGGGATGGGAGCCGGTTTTCGGATAAGACCATGCGCAGATCATAAAATGGGCGATACGTAACAGACCATGCCGAACACCCAGACCAACCAGCCGCGGCGCACGCTGCTGCTCACCGGCGCCAGCCGCGGCATCGGGCACGCCACCGTGAAGCGGTTTTCCGCCGCCGGCTGGCGCGTCATCACCTGTTCGCGCCATCCGTTCCCGGAGAACTGTCCGTGGGATGCCGGGCCGGAGGACCACATCCAGGTCGATCTCGCCGATGAAGCCAACACGGTGGAGGCGATCGAGGAGATCAAGAACCGGCTCGACAACAACGAACTGCACGCGCTGGTCAACAACGCGGCGATCTCGCCCAAGGGCGACGCGGGCGGGCGGCTCGGTTCGATCGAGACCGACACGCAAGTGTGGCACCAGGTGTTCCAGGTCAATTTCTTCGCGCCGATCATGCTGGCGCGCGGGCTGATCGACCAGTTGAAGGCGGCGAAGGGCTCGGTGGTGAACGTCACGTCCATCGCCGGCTCGCGCGTGCATCCGTTTGCCGGCGCGGCTTACGCGACCTCGAAGGCGGCGCTGGCCTCGCTGACACGCGAGATGGCGTTCGACTTCGGCCGCCTCGGCATTCGCGTCAACGCCATCGCGCCGGGCGAGATCGATACCGCGATCCTGTCGCCGGGCACCGAGAAGATCGTCGAGCAGATCCCGATGCAGCGGCTCGGCACGCCGGACGAGGTGGCGAAGATCATCTACGTGCTGTGCACGGAGACATCGAGCTACGTGAACGGCGCGGAGATTCACATCAACGGCGGGCAGCATGTCTGAGGGCGCGTTGCCTCGTGCGTGACGCGCGCGGCGCGACGCATTCTCGGCGCCGTCATTGCCGGGCATAGCCGTTCGAAGAACGGCGTTCTTTCTGAACGCCTATGACCCGGCAATCCATGAGGCAACTCCACTTGCTCGGACGCACGTAAGGCCGTCACTCGGTGCGCTTCGTCATGGATGCGCGGGTCAAGCCCGCGCATGACGCCGAGTTTGTTGCGCGCACCTTCCCTCACCTCTTCTCATGTCAAACAGCCCCGCCTTCGCTTGCACTACGGCGCTCTTTTCTTGCGCGTGACCTTGTCCGAAAACCGGTTCCCACTTTTCGGGGTCACGCGCATAGCTCCGCCGCCCGTATTCTTTGCCGGGCGCCGGGTTCGCCCGTATTCCCTTGTCCCTCTTCCCTCTCTCGAAACGTGAGAGGGGATGGCGCGCCGATCGGCGCGACCATTCCTGATGGGCACGCCTTCTTTTCGAAGGCGCGGCGCCTCTCGGCGCGCCACACGCGGCGATTTCTGTCCCTGGCGCCGTGCTTCCGGGAAGGAACAGGGCCCGGCGGGCCCTTTCATCCGGGCGGCTTCCGCCTCCCTTCATTCCCGCCGCGTGCAGCCATCGAAGGCAGCCGGTCGTAATGCCGGCGGACGGCTGGCCAGGGCCTCCCGGGGATGGGGTTACGAATCCCATCCGCGGGCGCCGCATCGCCGATGCCGGGTCACCCCGCTATCGGCCCCGTTAAGGCGGCTCCATCATCGTGACGTCTCGCGACGACGCCCTCAGTTGAGCCGGACGAGGCGATGATAAGGGCGCTCAAGCGCGCGGGGATAAGTTTTTGTTTTGTGCGAATTCAAAGACTTGCGCGGCGGTGCAGGAAAAAATTTTGTAGCCCGGGTGGAGCAAGGCGAAACCCGGGAACGGCTTCCCCGGATTTCGCTGCGCTTCATACGAGCTACGATCCCCGCCTGCCTCATGCGGCGGGACGCCGAAGAGCGCATCTCACAGGATGAGGCGGAGAGGAACTGTAAGGGCTAGGTCCCCGCTTTCGCGGGGACGAACGGAGTGTGGTGAGCGCCGCGCGGGCACGGTGCTGACACGCCTTCGGCCACCCGACGACGCTTCGCACCCCTCACCCGCCCTCGCTCGGCTTCGCCTCCGCCATAGGCCGGCGCCTCGCGCTGGCCATTCTTGGCGAAAACGCGAATGCCAAAGGCATTCGCTATGCACCCTCTCCCACAAGGTCGGATTGACCGGGCTCGAACGTCGAGTAATGTCGCGCGCTCGGCGCCTCACTCACAGCCACTTCTTCCACTTGAAAAACAGGTACGGCAGGATCGCCGCCAGCACCATCATGCCCAGCGTGATCGGATAGGCGTAGTGCTCGTTGAGCTCGGGCATGTACTTGAAGTTCATGCCGTAGATCGAGGCGATCAAGGTCGGCGGCATCAACACCACCGCGGCGACCGAAAATATTTTAATGATGTTGTTCTGCTGGATGTTGACCACGCCCAGCATGGCGTCGAGCAGGAAGGTCACCTTGTTCGTAAGGTAGCTGGCGTGGTCGGTGAGCGAGGTGACGTCGCGTTGCATCGACTTCAACTGCGCGCGCGCCTCCTTCGGCCATTTGAGGCCTTCGGACTCGTTGGCGATGAACAGGACCAGCCGGCCAACCGAGACCAGGCTCTCACGCACTTTCGAGGTCAGGTCGCCCTTGCGGCCGAGCGCCTTGAGCACGTCGTGATAGGAGGGCGGGCCGGCTTCCGCCTCCGGCTCGAATATGGTGTGCGAGATATGGTCGACCTCGGCGCCGATGCGCTCGAGGATGTCAGCCGAGCGGTCGATGATGGCGTCGAGCAGGTCCATCAGCACGCTCTCGCCGGTAACCCGCGGCGGGCAGTTGCGCCCCAGCTTGTGCTCGACGATGGCGAACGGGCGCGGCTCATCGTAGCGCACGGTGGCGAGCCGGTGACCGGCGAGGATGAAGGTGACCGGCGTCGATTTCGGCGTCGGGCTGTCGGAATGGCACATCAGGATCGCGGTCATGAAGCGCGCGCCGTTCTCGATATAGAGCCGGCTGGAGACCTCGATCTCCTGCATCTCCTCGCGCGTGGGCAGTTCGATGCCGAGCAGGCCGGCGACGGCCTTGTCCTCCTGCGCGGTGGGCGTGACCAGGTCGATCCATACCGCGGCCTCCGGCGGCGTTGTGCCCGGTTCGATGGCGATGCGCTTGAGGCTGGTGCCGTGCGGAACGTAGACCGAGAGCATGACGCCCCACCCGTTTTATTTGGACGTGCGCCCTCTCATGGCCCCATCGCGCGGGCCCGCGCAAGACAAAATAACGCGGGCCCGCGCAAGACAAAATAACGCCCGCGAATCGCGGCCGCGCACTAAGACGTGCCGCCGCGCGCCGGGCGCTTCGTTCAGGCTTGTGACGATGCCGCGCGCGGAAGGACCCGCGCGCCAGGCGCTCAGTCGGAGTCGTGTTGAATGTACGGCCGCTTGGGCGCGGGACGCTGGTTCTGCTCGCGCTTGTGACCGATGGCGCCGGCCACCGCCGAAATGCCGATCTTGCCGTAACGCTGGTCGAGGCTGCCGTACTGAGTCTGCGGCTCTTGGCTTTGGGATTGCTGGCGCTGCTTCGGCGCCTTGGTCGCCATCATTGTCCTGGTCTCCAGACCGTCCTTGGTGTTTCAGGCGCGCTCTTTGATGAACGACTGCGGCGGAATTGCGCGCCCTGCCCCGCCTTCCGATGACAATTCATGACCGTCCGGACCCGTTCCGCCTTGACTTCGATCATAATTCCATCGGCCATGGTAAACCATCCGTTAACGTATTGGAGCCACAGTTCTTTTCGTACCGGTCCCGGGACGGTCCGCGGGCAACCCGAATACCGGCCGAGACCGGTGCGGCATTCCTGCAACACGTCCACAGTTGCTTGACGTGGATCGCACAGATTCCGTGGCGTCGGCTCAACCTTTTCGGTTAATTGCCGAACTAACGGTTTCGCAGCGGGCGCCAAAAGCGACCGAGAAAAGGGAAGTCAAATGGCGGCAAGGGGCTTGTTCGTCGTTCTAGTCGGAGCCGGGATGTTGCTCGGCGGGTGCATGCAGGCGACGCTCTCGCCGTCGTCGCAGGCCAATTTTACGCCGCGCGACAAGAAGTTGCTGGCGGCGGCGCCCTACGCCAAGGCGACCATCCCCGAGCCCTACCGGCGCCACATCGTCGACTTCCAGCGCAAGGAACAGCCCGGCACCATCGTGGTCGATACCGACAACCGGTTCCTCTACTACGTGCTGCCGAAGGGCAAAGCGATTCGCTACGGTGTGGCCGTCGGCGAGCAGGGCATGGACTGGTCGGGAGTCGCCAAGGTCGGCGCCATGACCGAATGGCCGTCCTGGACGCCGACCGCGAGCGAAATCTCGCGCCTGGGCGTGCCGCGCTATGTCAGCCCCGGACCGCAGAACCCCATGGGCTCGCGGGCGATCTATCTCTACCAGGGCGGCCGCGACACGCTCTACCGCATCCACGGCACCAACCAGCCGGAATACATCGGCCAGGCGATCTCCTCGGGCTGCATCCGCATGACCAACGAGGACGTCATCGACCTCTACAAGAAGGTCAAGCGGGGCACCGTGGTGGTGGTGCTGAAGGGGCACAAGAACTACACGCCCATCACCGTGGCCTCGCGCGACACCTTGTTCCGGTAACAGCGATTTTCGCGAGAATTCCGAACGGCGCCGGAGCCATCCGGCGCCGTTTTTGATTCCGGCGGTTTTTCAGGCGCCTAGCGTCACCCGCACGATTTCCGGCGGCACGCCCAGGCGCAGCGGCACCTTGGAGCAGCCCAAGCCCCCCGAGACGATCATGTGGCGGTCGCGCTCGACGATGTGGCCGTAGGCGAAGCGGGCGCCGTAGGCCGACGGCGTCCAGACCGGCGGCACCAGCGGAAAGCGCACCTGGCCGCCATGGGTGTGGCCGGCGAGCGTCAGCGACACACGTTCCGGCACTTCGGTGAAGATGTCGGGCTCGTGCACCAGCAGGATGACCGGATCGCCGGTGGTCACGTGCTCGAGCGTGCCGGGCAGGTCGTCGACGCCACGGAAATGGCCCGGCGCAATGTAATGGGCGAGCTGGTCGCCGAGGCCGGCGAGCCAGAAGCGGCGGCCGGGCGCGCCCAAGAGCACAGCCTCGTTTTGCATGGCCGGGATACCGACGTGGTCGAGCGCCTTGCGCACGCCGGTGATGTCATACCACCAGTCGTGATTGCCGTAGATGGCGTAGGTGCCGAGCGGCGCCTTGAGGCGCGCGAGCTCGGCGGCCCAGACCGGCGGGGCTACATGCTCGGTGACGAAGCGGTGGGTGGCGAAGAAGTCGCCCAGCAGCACGACGAGATCGCTCTTGAGCGTATTGGCGGCGTCGACCACCTGGGCGACGCGCTCGACGCCCATGTTGGGGCCGCCGGCGTGCAGGTCGGCGATGACGGTGATGGTCAGCCGCTGGCCCGCGCGCCAGCCGGGCGGCGTCAGCCGGTAATCGGTGACGACGAGATCGTGGGCGGCTTCGGACGCCGCGTAGACGGCGGTACCGGGCAGCACCAAACCGGCAAAACCGGCCGCACCCAGGCCGCCCTTGATCAGGGTGCGGCGGCTGATGCCGCGGCGCGGCGCCGGCGGGGCGCCGGAAGGCGCGAAATCGCTGGTGGTATCGATGGCCATGGGGGGGAGGCCTAGCGCAGAACCATGAACGGAGGGTGGATTCGATCGCACAAAGTCGGGCCCTTGCCCGCCGGCCCCCCGCGGCCGATGGGCGCGGCGGCGGCCGCCGGGCGCGGCAGTGGCGCGCTCGCTAGCGCCAGGGGATGAACGGAAAGGGGAAATGAGGCCGTCGTTTTCGGTGCTTCCGCTGCCGCGCGCGGGTCGGGTTTTTCGCCGGCGACGCCGCCGCGAGGCTCGCTGGCTTGGGCGCCGGCAACGGCACCGCAACGCCGCCGTCCGTGGCCGCCGCAGCATCCGGCTGCGACACGGCGGCGCCGCGCCTGGGCTTGATATGGAGGATCTTGGGCTTCGCCCGGGCAGCGGCGCCCGCTGCGGCCGGCACCATTGCGACGACCGCCTTCACAGGTTTCGTCTCCGCCGAGGTGCCGGCTTCGTGCCGCGCGCCCTCGTCTCCTTTCGCTGGCCCGGACTTGCCCGGCTCCGCTTTCGCCGGCGCGGCGCTTGCCACCTCGGCGGGCCGAGGCCGCGGCAGCGGCGTCGGGAGCGGCCCGAGCACATCCCAATGGCAGATGCGATAGCCATTGTGGCGCTCAACCACGTCAAGATGGATATGCGAGCCGTGATACGGCTCGCCCGGCCCGAGTACGGTCGTGAAACGGGCGCAGGCCGTGTCGCGTAGCCCCTCGCGCAACGGGACGCCGGCGTGCCGGTCGGTCAGCGTGATCTTCCGGCCGTCGGCGAGCTGGAAGTTGCGCAGATCGATAGCGTTGCCCTTGGCGTGCTCGGAGAGCTTGGCGCCGGCGACGCGGTTGCGCGAACGGCACTCATAGGCGTCCCAGTTTTCCACCGCGCGCAGCGGCGAACCGAGCTTGGCGAGGCGCGGCGCCACCTCGTCGCGCAGCCAGGACGCAAGCGATTCCGCCATCCCACATTGCAGCATGGGCGCCGGATGCAGCCGGACCGCCGATTTGTCGGGCAACAGCACGGCATCGACTTGCACCAGGTCCGCCCCCCCGCAGGCACCGGGACCGATGAGGCGCGGCCTGAGGACGATCTTCGCCATCGTCTTCAGCCGTTCGTCGCAAGGCGTCGGCTCGCTGGTGATGGTGGCGGGGTCGAGACCGAGTTCGGCGATGATTTCCTGGAAGGTGGGCGGCCCCGCGGGTGCGGCCGCGGCGGCGGGCACGGGCGGACGCGCGCGCGGCAACGGCACCGCGGTGTCGGTGCCGACGACCACCCTTGCCACCTCCGGCGGCGTCGCCCTCTCCATGGCGACCGGGTTGGCGCCCGTTTGCGCCAGCGCCGGCGCGGCGACCAAGCCTGCCAGGATTATCAGACCCTTGCCTTGCATATGCTCCCGCCAGTCAGCCTCGGTTCCAGGAACAACGCCTGAGCGGCCAAATCGTGCCCGCGAATGCCCTCGCCACGGCTAACAGCCGTTGCGCTTGCCGGTGTGGCGGCTAACCTTAGCCCAAACGAGGCTGGCGAGGGGCCGGCCCACAAAAACCGCGGCCATTCCATCAAGACCGCGGTCGAGGAAGCCTTAAGAGGGGAATTCAAATGCTCGGACTGATGCAGGATTGGCCCCTGCTCTGCCATCGCATCATCGACCATGCCGGACAATTCCACGCCGAGCGCAAGGTGATCAGCCGCTCGGTGGAAGGCCCGATCGTCGAGACCACCTATGCCGAGATCCGCGCGCGCGCGCTCAAGGTCGCCAAGCGCCTGGAGAAGGACGGCATCAAGCTCGGCGACCGCGTCGCCACCATGTGCTGGAACACCGGCCGGCACCTGGAGACCTGGTACGGCATCCTCGGGATCGGCGCGATCTATCACACGGTAAACCCGCGCCTCTTCCCCGAGCAGATCGCCTGGATCATCAATCACGCGGAAGACCGCATGATGATCGTCGATCTCACCTTCGTGCCGATCCTGGAAAAAATCGCCGACAAGCTGCCGACCATCGAGCGCTACGTCATCCTCACCGACGGCGCGCACATGCCGCAGACGTCGTTGAAGAACGCGGTCGCCTACGAGGACTGGATCGCGGAGGTGGACGGCGATTTCGTCTGGAAGGAGTTCGACGAGAACACCGCCGCCGGCATGTGCTACACGTCAGGCACCACGGGCCATCCCAAGGGCGTGCTCTATTCGCACCGCTCCAACGTGCTGCACGCCTTCATGGCGTCGCTGCCGGATTCGAAAGGCATCTCATCGCGCGACGTGGTGCTGCCGGTGGTGCCGTTCTTCCACGCCAATGGCTGGTCGCTCGCCTTCTCCTCGCCGATGACCGGCGCCAGCCTGGTGATGCCCGGCGCCAAGATGGACGGCGCGTCGATCTATGAGCTGCTCAACACGTACAAAGTCACCTTCACCGCCGCGGTGCCGACGGTGTGGCTGATGCTGTTGCAGGACCTGGAGAAGACCGGCGAGAAGCTGCCCTATCTCAAGCGCGTGGTGATCGGCGGCTCGGCCTGTCCGCGCGCCATGGCCAAGACCTTCGAGGAGGTCTACGGCGTGGAGGTGGTGCACGCCTGGGGCATGACCGAGATGAGCCCGCTCGGCTCGCTCTGCACCATGAAGCCGGAATACGCTGGCCTTTCCGGCGACGCGCGGCTCGACATCCAGCAGAAGCAGGGGCATCCGCCGTTCGGCGTCGAGATGAAGATCACCGACGACGACAACAATGCGCTGCCGTGGGACGGCAAGACCTTCGGCCGCCTGAAGGTGCGCGGGCCGGCGGTGGCGAAAGCCTATTTCAAGGTCGAAAACGATCCGGCCTTCGACAAGGACGGCTGGTTCGACACCGGCGACGTCGCCACCATGGACAAGCACGGCTACATGCAGATCACCGACCGCGCCAAGGACGTGATCAAGTCCGGCGGCGAATGGATCTCTTCAATCGATTTGGAAAACCTGGCGGTGGGCCATCCCAAGGTGGCGGAAGCCGCCGTCATCGGCGTCGCGCATCCGAAGTGGGACGAGCGGCCGCTCTTGGTGATCGTGCTGAAGAAGGGCGAGACCGCGACCAAGGAAGAATTGCTCGGCTTCATGGAAGGCAAGATCGCCAAATGGTGGATGCCGGACGACGTGGCATTCGTCGACGAGATCCCGCACACGGCGACGGGGAAGATTCAGAAGCTCACTTTGAGGCAGCAGTTCAAGGATTATCGGTTGCCGACGGTGCAGGCGGCGGAGTGAGGGGGACAGGGCATCCGCCTGCAACTGCGAAAGTATCCTCAGAACATTATTCTCATCTTCTCAATGATCGCCCTAGTCGGACAACTTTGCAATACCGAGAGTTCGCTCGATCTGTTTTCTGAAATTCGTCAAACCACGCTTGTCGCTAGGAGTTTTCGGCAGGGTGATCACGTCAAGGCCGATCATCTCCGCACCTGCCTGTAGACGAATATGTTTCTTGTCCGATTTCTCATGATAACCGTGACGCGCCAGGACAGCCGTCACCTCTGCTGCTACTCGCTTCGGGTCCTTTGTCGCTCGCTTCAAGTCCTCGAGAAGCTCAGAGAGTTCAGGAGAGAGGGGCAAAAGCGCTACGATTGCATCAAGGACCGATCTCGATCGGCGATCGAGACCAATTTGATCGGCTTTTACGCTGCATTCCTTTGCTGCAAACCGGAGTCTGTCAGAAAACTCCCCTTGATAAATCTCCGGCCCAAGCCTTTTAACAACGGAAGCGGGCAAAAGCCCATAATCGGTCTCAGTCACCTCATCAGGCTGACGCGCCGCTAATTGTCCTTCAAGCTGCCTCACGCGGTCCTGTAAGTTCTCGATCTCCTCTTTATAGAGTTCTTCAACTTCCGCTGCACTAACGCGATTGCGATCACGTTCGCGCTGCCGACGCAGCGCCTGCTCTTGCAATTCTGTCCAGTCCCATCCCTCTGCCGGCAACTGGCTACGGATACCAATGCTAGCCTCTCGGACAACCGTCAGCAGATCTTCGATGTCGGGCAAGCGGAAACCCAAATAAAAGCGCCGGACAATGCCTCGACCTGGAAGAGCAATTGCAATTGTTCCACCATACGCATTGGCGCCGCTCGTGAGATCACGAAGCCCAAATGAAAATGCACGGCTCGGTTCCACAACCACATGCGCAACGCCACCTATATCAAATGCAAGCTTCTCAATCTGAGTTTGTGAAATAAGCCAATTCGTATCGTCTACCGCAGAGATGTAGATCACTGGCAGGTTTCGAGTTGCCTTGCCGAGAGTGACAGCACGCGCGACATTCAGCCCGGTTTCATCGTCCGCAAGCCAATATGGATCATCTGAAACAGGTAGCTCACCATCCGCACCGCCCCAACCATCACGCAAAATCATCTTAACAATGTATGGTTTACGCGGGGTGTCAAGCCGCACCCCAGGCTTCCGCGCAACGCACTCCGTTCGCAATCGGATTAAATCCTGCCCGTCACTGGACGCAGCACGGCGTAACACTACCTCGGTGCGCCAAAGGCGTCCCTCGTTGTCGGGAAAGTCGTGACGAAAGCCAATTGCCTCGAGATGACCATCATCACCCAATTCCCGCAGGCGTAGCTCCTCGCCACTTGGCGAACGGAGATGCGCAGTGTCACCTCCCAAGTCACTTTCTCGAGGATTGTCCAGGACGGTGCTGTAATCCGTGCCTCGCAGCCAAGAAACGACTTGCGCGACAAAGGTGCCCCGATCAGGAATCGGATTGACCGGAAACTCGGTTGCAAATGATGTCATGACCGAAACACTCTCCCAATCGGTCAAGAATTAGCATTGTGAGGATGTATCGCCCGTCTCGTCAGGTTACGCGTGTAACTTATTTATTATAATGTTTGTCTATGTATACATTAGCCCATTTCGACCGGCGAGGCCAAATCTAGCAACTTTTCACAAGCTCTTGACGTTGCGACCAAACAAAGCTCGCGGCGCAGCAACCATAACTCGGATTAAGCGAAGCGAAATCCAAATTCCAGATTGTGGCCGGATCGCTCCGGGCTTCACTCCACTCAACCCGGCCTACAGCCCTACCCCCCAC
Source organism: uncultured Pseudomonadota bacterium (assembly GCA_963829785.1). Lineage (GTDB taxonomy): Bacteria > Pseudomonadota > Alphaproteobacteria > Rhizobiales > Xanthobacteraceae > Pseudolabrys. The sequence continues at coordinate 225,066 of CAWHJZ010000049.1, forward strand.
CCTCCTCCACCACCACAGCGCCACCGGGCCGAGCAGGATCGCCGCCGCCAGCAGGATGAACATGGCGGTCCAGGCGGATGCGCGCGCCGGGCCAGCGGCAACGTCGCGCACGACGCCCGCGGCCCGATCGCCGACAAGCCGAAGCCGACGGCCGAGTGCATCGCCAAGCTGGCGCCGGGAACAAGCCCGTTCCAACACCTTGAAAAATACGCGGAACCCGCCATAGGGCGCCTTGACAAAATACATAATTTACATATTTTAGCGCCGGAGGAACAACCATGCCTTCCTTTCCGGCCTCGGAGCTCCAGCGCAATTCCGCCGAGATTCAAAAGGCGGCGCTGATGGGGCCCGTCTTCCTCACCTACCACGACAAGCCGCGCTACGTGATGATGTCGCTGGATGAGTTCGTGCGCCTTCAGGGCAAAGAAGCCACGGCGCGCCTCGCAACTTACCCGCCAGCGGTGGCCGCGCGCGTTCGCGAGCTGGCAAAGACATCTGGGGTTGCCGGACCCGCTCCTGGACCGGATGCGTCAGCCGTGGACAAGCTCGTCCTCGCGACCGTCAACGCCCCCTACAAGAGGAGCATCGACGCGGCGGCCTTGCGGGACTGCCTCGCCACGCGCAAGCTCGATCCCTGGCTGGTCCACGTTGTGACGTTCTTCACCGATGTCGCGCCGGAATTGGTGTTTGAATTTGCCGGCCGGCACGGTATCTCCCGGTCGAGGCTCGCCAAGGCCTATCTGGCGATGAAGAAGAAGACCGGCGAACGGAACCCGAAATTGGAGACCGATCTTGTCGCAATGGCGCCTTCTTCTCGGTCGAACCGTCGACGGACTCGCGCGTCTACGCGAAAAAGGAAGCGCGCCTCCTGACTGGATTCTCGGCGGCGGCACCGCGCTGATGCTTCATACGGGCCATCGCCTGAGCAAGGATATCGACGCCTTCATCACCGACCCGCAATATCTCACCATCCTGTCCCCGCGTCTGGGCGGCGAGGATATCTGGGCGTGCGACACTTACGCGGAGGCGGCCAGCCATCTCAAACTGGTCTATCCCGAGGGCGAAATAGACTTCATCGTCGCCGCGCCGATTACTGACTTGGCTTCTGAACCGATGACGATTCCGGAACAGCAAGGTTCCTCCGGCAGACAACCAGTCCACATCAAGGTCGAGCATCCCGTCGAGATCGCGATCAAGAAACTTGTCTACCGCGCAGGTTCACTGAAGGTGCGCGACATCTTCGATATCGCGGTGGTCGATTTTCTCCACCACGAACTGCTACGTGCAAACCTTCATCACGCAAGCGGCGTAAAGCCGGAACTTCTCAAGAGATTGGCGAACCTCTCGGAAGATTACGCGCGCCAGGAACTCGCCGAACTCGACATCGACGAAAAATGGCGGGATACCGCCGACACGTGTCTCGCGCGGACGAGAGCGGTCGTCGAAAATATTCCCGATCGAAAGCTTTGAAGTATTGCCCCCGGGTTTCGCTCCACCCCCGGCACAGCACCAGCTTCTTCACCCTACCCCCCACCCCTTCTCGACCACCACAGCGCCACGGGCCCAAGCAGGATCGCCGCCGCGAGCAACATGAACACGGCGGTCCAGGCGGATGCCGCTGTCGGGCCGCCGGCAACGTCGAGCACGACGCCCGCGCCCCACGCCCCCACCGCCGACAAGCCGAAGCCGACGGTCGAGTGCATCGCCATGGTGGCGCCGCGATGCGTTTGCTCCGCGCTCATCGCCATGCCCGAGGTCAGCGCGCCGGAATCGGCCGGCACGGTCAGGCCGTAGAGCATCAGCAACACGAGCAGCAGGATGGGCGAGGCCTGCACCGAGACGCCGATCGCCACCGCCACCACCGCCGAGAGGACCATCAGCACGTTGAGCGCGCGGTGGCGCCCGAAGCGCAGCGCCGCCTCGTTGCCGAGGATGCTGGCCGGCATGGCGAGCACCGCGAAGGCGACGCTGACCGCCACCGGCCCGAACGGCAGCGCATGCGGGTTGCGCATCGCGACGAAGGCCCAGAACGCCACCACCCAGGTGCGGATGCCGTAGAGCTCGAAGCAATGCGCGCCGTAGCCGAGCACGTAGCCCATGGCCGGGCGGTTCTTCAGCACCGGGCCGAAGTCGAGCAGCTTGCGTTTCGAGGGCACCGGCGTCACCGGCTCCATCAGCAGGCACGCGACGACCATGATCAGCGGGCCGAGCCCGGTGAGCAGGAAGGCGGCGCGCCAGCCGAGCCACGCCGCCAGCAATTGAGACGCCAGGAACGACAGCCCGACACCGAGGGAAAAACTGGACGTGTAGAGCGTCACGCTGCGCGAGACGTCGCCGGGCGGCAGGCGGTCGGTCAGCGCCTTGAGGCCAGGCATGTAGGCGCCGGCAAAGCCGATGCCGGCGAGGCCCCAGATCGCGGTCGCCGACCACAGGCCGTGCGCGAACCAGCCGAACGCCAGCGTCGCCAGCGCCGTCACCGCCGAGCCCACCAGCAGAATGCCGCGCGCGTCGATGCGGTCGGTCAGCGTGGTGAGCAACGGCACCGCCAGCATGTAGCCGAACGCAAACGCGCTCGCCATCATGCCGGCCTGCGCGCCGGAGAGGCTCCACAGCGGCATCAGGTGCTGCGGCATCACCGCCGGCACCGCGACATGCGGCAACAGGTTGCCGACCTGACCGAGGCACATCGCGAAGACGAGCGAGCGGTTGGTCAGGCGCATGGGCGGATGCTTCGTCGGTGCGGTGGGTAAAAAAGAATTATAGCAAGTGTAGCCCGGATGGAGCGGAGCGAAATCCGGGATTCCGCACAATGCGGCAAGGCCATCCCCGGGTTTCGCTGCGCTCACCCGGGCTACAGCTCATCTCGCCGCCGCCCCGCTTCGACCTCTTGGGCCGGCGCCCGTTTCTTCCGACACCATGAAACATCGATCGCGTGCCTGATGCGCGCGAGCGTGCTAAAGGCCAGCGCGACCTTCCAGCGGAGGCCGCTGCACGCGACCAACAGCAAGACGCAAGGAATCCCCATGCCCGCCCCCACCCCGCCGTTCAAGGCCGATCATGTCGGCAGCCTCTTGCGCCCCAAGGCCATCCTCGACGCGCGCGCGGCGCATGCGGCTGGCAAGATGTCGGCCGGCGAACTGCATGAGATTGAAAGCAAAGAAATCGAACGCATCGTTGGCAAGCAGAAAGACGTGGGCCTGAAGCTCTGCACCGACGGCGATTTCCGCCGCCGGCACTGGTTCATGGACTTCATCGAGCGCATCGATGGGATCCGCTTCGGCGATCCGATGGCGGTGCGCTTCAAGAGCACGGACGGCAGCGTCGAGTTCTCGCCGCCGCGCATGGAGCTGACCGGACGGCTGAAGCGCAGCCAGAGCCTGACCGGCGACAACTTCAGCGCGGTGAAGCCGGTGGCCGAGGCCGCCGGGCTGATGCCGAAACAGACCATGCCCTCGCCGACGCTGCTGCACTTCCGCAGCACCCGCTCGCGCCAGCACAGCAAGGTCTATCCGGACGTCGAGCAGCTTTACGCCGACATCGCGTTAGTTTACCGCGAGGAGATCGCCGCGCTTTATGCCGCCGGCTGCCGCTATATCCAGCTCGACGAGACCAACATCCCCGGCCATCTCACCGACCCGACCCTGCGCGCCGAGGCGCAAAAGGAAGGTGAGGACCCGGACGCGCTGGTCGCGCGCTACGCCGCGCTCATCAACGACTCGATCCGCGACGTGCCCGACGACATGACCGTGTGCATGCACATGTGCCGCGGCAACCACGCCGGCGGCTGGTTCGCCGAGGGCGGCTACGATCCGGTGGCGGAGGTTTCGTTCAGCACCATCGACGTCGATGGCTTCTTCCTGGAATACGACACGCCGCGCGCGGGCTCGTTCGCGCCGCTCAAGCACTTGCAGAAGGGCAAGATCGCGGTGCTCGGCCTCGTCACCACAAAGAAGCCTGAGCTTGAAAAGAAGGACGACCTGAAACGGAGGATCGAGGAAGCGGCCCAGATCGTGCCGCTGGAGCGGCTGGCGCTCAGCCCGCAATGCGGCTTTGCCAGCACCATCGAGGGCAATCCGCTGAGCGAGGACGATCAGTGGAAGAAGCTTGCGCTGGTGGCGGAAACGGCGAACGAGGTGTGGGGGTGACGATTCAAGCGCCCGGCCTGGCGCGCCTCACGAATTGCCGGGCTGAACGCTGGCGACCTGTGCGGGCGGGGTCGAACCGTCGATGCGCCGCATGACGATGATCTGCTTGAACTTGCCGTCTTCATAGGCCTGCAGGAACTTGTCGTAGTCCTTGACCGACATGCAGCCGTTCGACTGGCCGCCCTCGCCGAGCAGGTAGGAGTGCGCCAATATGCCGTCGCGCCCGTACATCTTGCCCTTGCCGACCGGCGTCATGCGCAGCGCGCGCACGCCGTGAAACAGCTTCTCGCGGAACGAAACGGCGTAGACGTTGGGCGGCGTCACGCCAAGGTTCTTGCGATCGAAGGACGTAGGATCGTCCATGAACTCACCGTAGCCCGAATGCGCTTCAAGCTTCTCGCCGCCCGGCAGATAGACGACGCGCCTTTCGATGTCGTAGATCGCCGTCTTCGGATTGGCGTCCAGCATCGCCCGCGCGGCATGGTCCGGATTGGCGAACAGCTTGCGGAAGAAATCGAAATAGCCGGGCTCGGGCGTCTGCGGCGTCTGCGGCGGCAGCGAAGCCAGCTGCATCGCCGGCTTGGCCGGCGCTTTGCGGTCGACGGCCGGGCGCTTGCCGTCGCTGAGCCGCGCGACCGGCGCCGGCAGCGGCATCGGCACCACCGTTACGGTTTCTGTGCGCACGTTACCGGCGGATGGGAAGCGGGTGGCCAGCAGGATCGAGACGCCGCCGGCCGGCGACCAGGCATCCGCCCGCGCGCCGCGCATCCCGGGATTGGTCATGGCATGAAGCTGCGCCCGTTCCTCGGCCCAGACTTTGGCAACATCGATATGAGCGCCGACCTGACCGGCGGGGGCTGTCCGGCCGGTCTTGTGCGAAGGGGGCGGCGCCGAAGAAGCCGCCGGCTTCGGCAGCACGGCGCAGATCGTCCACGCGGCGACGGCACTGACGAAGGCGGCAAGACCGATGCGGACGCACTGGGTGCCAAACGGAGTCCGAACAAAGGCCGACAACTCGGCTGAGATTTGCCCTTCCGGAACCGCAGTCACATCGGTCATTTCAGAACCCAGACGCGCACCCAAATCGAACGGCTCCACGTTCCCACAGCCCCGCCGGGGGGCATCCTATGCCGTTGGCCGCCGGTTGGGAATTCCGGGGGCGCCCATTTGCCATTATCTTCTTGTGGATATTGGAGAAATTGTGGCCGCGCGGGCGGCTATGCACAGGCGCCCGGCGGCTAAAAGGGGACTCGCGCTATAAAGGCGGCGGTCGAGGCGCTCCGCGGGCCGGCCGGCAGGATGAGGATACCGATGCTGAACATCGCCGCCCTGAGGAAGGACTGGAAAGCACTCACCTCGCACGAGCGCTTCGAGCAGATCGTCTCCCGCGTCATCATGCTCTTCATCGAGGTGGTGATCGTCTATTCGCTGGTGCTGGTCGGGATCGAACTGGTCAAGGACTTCACGCAAAGCCCCGACTTCATGGGCGCCGAGCTCCTTCAGGACGTGTTCGGGTCGCTGCTCACCGTCCTGATCCTGCTGGAATTCAACCACTCGATCGCCACCTCGCTCGTCAACCGGTCGGGCATCCTGCAGGCGCGCGTGGTGGTGCTGATCGCCATCCTGGTGGTGGCGCGCAAGATCATCCTGCTCGACTTCAAGACCGCGACGCTGGAGAGCCTCGGCGGCATCGCCGGCATGGCGCTGGCGTTGGGCGTCTTGTATTGGCTGCTGAGCGTCAGCGCCGCCGCTTCGCATGCGAAGGCGCCGGCGAAGTCCGACCCGACATGAGCATCGGCCAGCCGGCCGCGCGCCGCGCCAAGCGGCGCTGCGCCTGAAAATATTATTGAAATCAAATATTTTTGGCTATCGGCGCACCCGCCGGGCCGCCTCTTGAAATTCGGCCGACCTCGCCTAATTCATTCTGTCGCCGGGGCCAGTCGGCCCGGCGCGGACGCCGGCAGTGTCCGGCGTTCTGCTCATAATCCATGTTGCTCACTGGAGGATGTGGCTATGAGAAACCTGAACCTCGATCCCTTCTGGCGGACCAGCATCGGCTTCGACCGCCTGTTCGATCTGATGAACCAGAGCCTTCGCTTCGAGCCGGAGGACCAATACCCGCCGTGCAATATCGTGCGCACGGACGAGAACCACTACCGCATCTCGCTGGCGGTCGCGGGCTTCAAGCCCGAGCAGATCAACGTCACCGTCAACCAGAATGTGCTGATCGTCACCGGCGAGGCGGAGGAAAAGCCCCACGAGGGCGAATACCTCTATCGCGGCATCGCCGGCCGGTCGTTCGAGCGGCGCTTCAACCTCGCAGACTACGTGCACGTGAAGAGCGCTTCGCTCGACCAGGGCCTGCTCCAGATCGATTTGGAGCGCGAGCTGCCGGAAGCGATGAAGCCGCGCCGGATCGAAATCCGGACCGGCAAAGTGCTTGGCGCGGACGACAAGGTGCGCGGCATCGAGCAGTCGAAGGCGGCATAACCGCGAAAGCAACGAAAGCCAGTCGAGGTGGCCTGGGCGAGAAACCGGGCCGCCTCCCTTCAAGACGTGGAGGAATGGTCATGAAAAGGCAACCGATCACACCAAACAAGACGAATTCCGCAATCGATACCGGAAACGCGCTCGATATCGACGCGCTGCTGCATCCCGCCAATGCGTTTTCGCATCCAATCGACGTGGTCCGCGACGGCGACCTGACGCTGAATGAAAAGCGCGCGCTCCTGGCGGCCTGGGCCTCCGACGCCTGCGCCATCGAGGCGGCGCCCGAGCTGCGCATCAACGGCGCCGGCAATGTCGTGCGCTTCGACGACATCATGGACGCGCTGCGGCTGCTCGACCGGGAAGCGGCAAAGGCGCATGTCGACGTCGAGGCGCTGCGGCGCGCGCGCAAGCGGTGGCGGCCACGCACCGGCGGCGGCTTCGATCAGGGCGCGCAGATCGGCTAAGGAGGCGCGCCATGATCGGACGACTCATCTCCGAACGGCTCATGGATTGGAGCGGCTTTGTCTTGAGCAGTCTGTTCATCCTCGCGCTGATCTTCGGTTCGCTGCACTGACGTGGGGAGAGCGAGATCATGAAGCGCGCTGTCATCCTGCGGCGGTCGATCTCGGATCAGCCGCCGCCGGACAGCAGGCCGGCGAACGACAACGATCCGCCGGAGCCGCCGCCGGCCGCGAGCCGGCGCGTGCCGCGGCGGCCGCCGCTGGCGGCGGCCATCGCGGCGTTGAGCGCAAGCCGGGCCGTTGCCACGATCGCACAGGCTGCGTGAGGAACGGCTGCGGGGTTCAAAGAGCCGCCTTCCTGGCTTATGCAGGGGCGCACCACGCCTCAAGCCTGAAGGAAGCCGTTCCATGAAAAGCCTGCTCAAGACCGTGGTCCAGGACTACGGCTGGATCCACACCGCCATCGGCGCGATCGGCAACTTCATCTTCTTCATCGGCAGCATATTCTTCCTGCCGAACTTCCATTCGATGCTGACGGTGGGCGTGTGGCTGTTCATCACCGGTTCGCTCTTGATGATGATGGGGGCGATCGGCGAGTTCTTCGTGAAAATCTACGACGCCGAAGAGCGCCGGGAACGGGCCCGCGCGCGGGCCTGAGGCGGTCCGCGGCGCGCTCCGCGGCGAGAAGGATTTTCCTTGCCGGCGCAGCCGCGCGAACGGGTTATTCGAAAACGGCCGCGAATCTTGGAAAGATAGTATTATTTTCTACTAGACCTGCAAATCCGCTTGCGATTTTCCACCAAAACCTCACTTCTAGGGCTCGGACAGCAATTCCATTCCCCTGTCCGGCCCGGTGCGCCGGGTGCTTCGCAGGCGAAAATGCCATGGTCAAAATCGTTCATCTCGAGCCCGACGTCGCTGCGGCGCCGCAGCTTACCGAGGCCGACTTCGCCGACATCGCGGCGCGCGGCTTCCGCTCGGTGGTCAATATCCGCCCCGACGGCGAGGCGCCCGATCAGCTTCCTAACGCGCACGCCAAGCGCACGGCCGAGCGGCACGGGCTCGGCTTCCGACATCTGCCGGTGATGAGCGTCAACGTCACCGACGACGACGTGGTCGATGACTTCGCGCGGTTGATGGACGACCTGCCGGGGCCGATCCTGTTCTATTGCGGCAGCGCCACCCGCTGCACCACCCTGTGGACGCAGGCCGTGGCGCCGCGCATTGGCGTCGACGAAGCGCTTTCGGTGGCGCGCGAAGCCGGCCACGATCTCTCGTTCCTGCGCGACCTCCTGGAAGAGCGCGCCGACTGGCGCGACGCCACGCCGGCGCAAGCCGCGGCAACGGCGGCGCAGCCGGCCTGAACGGATCCCGTGTGGCGGCGCGCTTCGCCGCCATGGTGCGCGATCCGGCATGCGGTTTGACGATCGCCGGCATCGCGCGCCAATCCGGCTTCCCGGATATTTCGCCCGTCAATCGATGCTTCGGCCGGGCCTTCGGCGATAGGCCTCTTGGCCTGCGCGTGCCCAGCGCCCGGGCCACGGTTAGGTTCCGGTGTCAGCGGGCCGCCGGCGGCCGCGCTTGAACGGGACATCCACGGCCCCCGCCGTGAATCCGATTCGAATATGGCCGCGAATTGTGGGCCAGCGGTGCCGGCGTATGGGGCGCCGGCGCATGGCGGGCGGGCCGGCACGCGCGGAAAGCCTGCCGCATCCGCGCATGGCAAGAGTTCGATTGCCCCGCCCGCCGCTTCGCACTATCCAGGGCCCATGACCAGCCTGGATGCGGACGGGACCGCGGCGGTCGGCACCGTGCGGTTCCTTGGCGCTCGCCGAAGCTATTGGCGCCTGCTCATCCGCGGCGCCGTGCTGCTGATGGTGACGCTCGGCATCTACCGCTTCTGGCTGATGACCGACGTGCGCCGTTTCCTGTGGACCAACACGGAAGTCGCCGGCGAAAGCCTGGAGTATTCCGGCTCCGCGCTGGAGCTGCTGCTCGGCTTCCTGGTCGCGGTCGCGCTGCTCATTCCGCTCTATGCCGGCTTCTTCGTTGCCGCGCTCGAGCTCGGCACGCTCGGGCAGATATCGGGCGTGCTCGCCTTCCTGGCACTGTTCGTGCTCGGCCAATACGCGGTCTATCGCGCGCGGCGCTATCGCCTCACCCGTACCATCTATCGCGGCCTGCGCTTCCATCAGAGCGGCTCGGCCTGGGGCTACGCCTTCCGCGCCATCGGCTGGTGGACGATCACCGTGCTCACCTTCGGGCTTGCCTATCCGTTCCAACTCGCGAGCCTCGAGCGCTTCAAGATGGCGAACACCTGGTACGGCGATCTCGGCGGCCGCTTCGCCGGCACGGGTTTCGGCCTGTTGCTGCGGGGCTTCCCGATCTGGCTGCTGGTGGTCGGACCGCTGGTGCTGTCGATCGCCACCTTCTTCAGCGCCGTCGACTGGAAGGCGCTCGGCGACGCGCTCGCCCAAGGCGGCGACGACGTGATGGCGCGGGTCGAGGGCAGCAATCCCGGCTTCGGCGCGGTGATCGTGTTCGCCATGCTGATGGGCGGCGTGGCGGCGAGCGCGGCCGCCCTGCTCTATCCCGCCTTCCAGGCCGTCTTACTGCGCTGGTGGACGTCGGGCCTGCGCTTCGGCGACATCGAGCTGCGCTCGAAGCTGCGCATGCGCGACGTCTACGGCGCCTATGCGCGTTTCCTCGGATACGCGCTGCTGTTTTCGATTGTGACCGGCATCCTCGCCATCCCGGCGCTGGCGGTCATCGGCGTGCTCACCGGGAAGGGCCACGCCAGCACCGCCGGCGAAATCGCCGCGACCGCCATTGTGCTGGTCGGCTACGTGATCATGGCGCTCGGCTACTCCACCATCTATCGCGCCACCGTGCTGCTCTCGCTCTGGCAGCTCGGCATGGAATCGCTGCATCTGTCGGGCCTGTCGGCGCTCGAGCGGGTGAAGGCGACCGGGCGGGCGAGCTCGGCCCTGGGCGAGGGCCTCGCCGACGCGCTTAATGTGGGCGGCTATTAGCGCATGATCCCGAAAAGTGGAAACCGGTTTTCGGATAAGATCATGCGCCGGCAAGAATCCGAGGAAAGCGACACGGCGCCGATGACCGCGGGCAGCGCCATCTTTTTCGACGGGATGACCAGCGCGCGCCATGAGGCGTGGGTGGCGCTGGCGCCGCAGGGCCTGCAGATCGCCGGCCGCGACGGCCTGGTGCTGGCCGAGTGGCCCTATGACGAGGTCGAAGGCCTGCCGGCGCCCGGCAAGGTGCTGCGCCTCGGCCGCCGCGGCAACGCGGTGCTGGAGCGGCTGGAGATATTCGATCCCGCCTTTGCCGCCGAGATCGACCTGCGCGCCAAATACGTCGACCGGAGCGGCGCGCGCCAGCGCCGCCAACGCCTCAGCGTGATCGGCTGGACCGTGACGGCAACGCTGTCGCTCTTGGCGGTCGCCTATTTCGGCGTGCCGGCGATCGCCGACCGGCTGGCACCGCTGGTGCCGCTGACGCTGGAACGCAAGCTAGGCGATGCGGTCGACGTCCAGATACGCGGCATGCTCGACCGCAAGCAGACCGGCGCCGCCTTCGAATGCGGCCATGGCGCGCGCGAAAAGCCGGGCGCCGCCGCGCTCGACAAGATGATGAAGCGGCTGAGCGAGGCCGCCGCGCTGCGGCTGCCATTGCGCGCCACCGTGCTGCGGCGGCCCGAGGCCAACGCCATTGCGCTGCCGGGCGCACGCATCTACGTGTTCCAGGGGCTGATCGACAAGGCCGACAATCCGGACGAACTCGCCGGCGTGATCGCCCACGAAATCGGCCACGTCGCCAACCGCGACGGCACCCGCTCGGTGCTGCAGGCGGGCGGGCTGTCGCTGATGTTCGGCATGCTGCTCGGCGATTTCGTCGGCGGCGGCGCGGTGGTGATTGCGGCCAGGAGCGTGCTGCAGTCGTCCTATTCGCGCCGCGTCGAGATGACGGCGGACGCCTACGGCGCGCAATTGATGAATAAGGCCGGCGGCAATGCGAACGGGCTTGCGACCATGCTGACCAAGATCGGCGGCGCCACCGAGCCGGGCATGGATCTGCTGCTCAACCATCCGCATACCAACGCACGCGTCGCCGCCATTGGGAAGATCGCCGCGCCGCATGCGGTACGACCTTGGCTGGGCGCGCATGAGTGGGCGGCGTTGAAACGGATTTGCACGGGATAACGAAACGATGTTGCGCCCTCTCCTCCCCGAATTGCCGATGTCGCGGCTGGCGATCTGGTCATGGCGCTTTGCGCTATTCGGACTGGCGGTGGCGGTGCTGTCGATCATCATCGTGCGCACCGGACTGTTGGAAGTCGCGCCCGCGCTCGTGACCTTCGGCGCCGCGCTGATATTCGCCGTGCTGGCGGTGTTGATCGCGTTCCTCGCTTTCGTGGTGATCTGGCGGCAGGGCCTGCCCGGGCTCGGCCGCGCGGTCGGCGGCCTGCTGCTCGGCCTCGTGCTGCTGGCCTATCCCGGCTATCTCGGTTATCGCGCCAGCAAACTGCCGACGATCAACGACATCACCACCGATACCGCGCGTCCGCCGCCGTTCGGCAAGCTCGCAAGCCTGCGCCCGCCCGGTACCGACGCTTATCCAGCCAAGTTCGCCGCGCGGCAGGCGGCGGCCTATCCGGCCATCGTGCCGCTGGAATTCGACGCGCCGCCGCCGGTCGCCTATCGCGAAACGCTGAAGCTGATCGAAAAGCGCAAGTGGCAGGTGGTCGACGAAATGCCGCCGACGGGGGGCCGCGACGGAATGATCGACGCGGTGGCGCGCACGCTGATCATGGGCTTTCCCGATGACGTGGTGATCCGCGTGAGCGCGGCCAACGGCGGCGGCTCGCGCGTCGACATACGCTCGGCCGCGCGCTACGGCATCAACGATTTCGGCGTCAATGCGCGGCGGGTGGCGGCGCTGCTCGAGGACATCGACGAGGCGGTGAGTTCAGCGCCGCCGCAGCAAGCCGCACCGTTGCCGGAAAGGCCCACGCCGCCGAAACGCAAGCCTGTGCGGCGGCCGCCGGCGCGGCGGTAAGAGCGATCAGCGCACCAGACGATAGGTGCCGTCGATCGCCGGCTCGCCGTCGGTCTCGACCAGGCCGCGCGCGACCAGGTCTTCCATGTGCGCCAGCACCGACAGGCCGGCGGCGCCGGTCAGCCGCGGATCGAGGCCGATATAGATCGCGCGCACGATGGAGGGGATGTCGGTCTCGCCCTTGCCCAGGCGATGCAGGATCGACGCCTCCCGCGCCTTGCGGTGCAGGATGTAGTAATTGACGAAACGCGGCGCGTCGGTAATGGCGGGACCGTGGCCGGGCCAATAGACGGTCTCGGCGCGTTTGGTGAGCTTGTCGAGCGAGGCCATGTAGTCGCTCATGGCGCCGTCGGGCGGCGCCACGATGGTCGTCGCCCAGGCCATGACGTGATCGCCGGCGAACAGCACGTTCCGTTCCTTGAAGGCGAAGCTCATGTGGTTGGCGGTGTGGCCGGGCGTCGCCACCGCTTCAATGGTCCAGCCGTCGCCTTCGACCACGTCGCCGTCTTTCAGACGCACGTCGGGCATGAAGTCGCGGTCGCCGCTTGAATCGAGCGGATTGAGCTCGCCGATGTGCAAGGGCCGCGCCGCGCGGTGCGGACCTTCGGCATAGACCGTGGCGCCGGTCACCGACTTGATCGCCGGCACCGCCGGCGAATGATCGCGGTGGGTATGGGTGACGAAGATGTGGCTGACGGTCTCCCCCGCTACCGCGTCGAGCAGCGCGCCGATATGGCGTTCGTCGGCGGGCCCGGGATCGACGATGGCGACGTTGCCGCGGCCGATGATGTAGCTCATCGTGCCCTTGAAGGTGAACGGGCTCGGGTTGTCGCACATGATGCGGCGCACGCCGGGCATCACCTCGTCCACCGTTTCGGGGGCGAGATCGAGCTTCTTGTTGAAGGGGATGTCGTCGCTCATATTTGCGCGATCTTTGCGTCGTGCCCGCTGGCTGCGGGCCGGGATCCTGGTCTCGGTCATTGCGGCTGGGGAACTAGCACTATTCCGGCAACGTTGCACCCCAGATAGCGCCCTGGGGCGCATCCTGCCATGCCTGGATGTCCGTCACCTGCCCGGCCCGGCGAACGCCCTAGTGGAGCGAATTAGACATTTGATCGGGAGCTTGCAGCAACGGGATGCAAATATCGGAATCGGACCACGAGTTGTCCGCCGGCCTCGAGCCGATCGCGGCCGGGCTGGAGCCGTTCATGGTGTGAGGTGGCCGCTGTTCAGGCGGCAGCTTCGCCTGCCGGCACCCAATCTCGAAGGATCTGTTCGACCTCGGTCGCCGTCTTGGGCGGATTAAAGTAAAATCCTTGGACCTCGTCGCATCCCTCCGCCGTCACGCGCAAAAGCTGCTCCCTCGTCTCCACGCCTTCGGCGGTGGTCATAATTCCAAGACTTTTGCCTAACCCCACCACAGCGCGCACGATCGCTATACTGTCTTCCTTCGTCGTCAGATCGCGGATGAAGGACTGATCGATCTTGATCGTGTCGAACGGGAAGCTGCGAAGATAGCCAAGCGACGAATAGCCGGTACCGAAATCGTCCATTGCAATCCTGATACCGAGATCACGGAATTGATGGAGAATATCGAGCGCGCCCTTATTGTCCTGCAGAAGGACCGATTCGGTAATCTCCAGCACCAGCCGGTTGGCCGCCAGCCCCGAAACGGCAAGCGCGTGCGCGACCGCGTTGACCAGATCGCAGCTCTCGAACTGGACCGCCGAGAGGTTCACGGCAACCGAAACATCCTCCGGCCAGCGCACCGCTTCGGAGCAGGCTGCGTGCAGCACCCATTCTCCTATCGGCACGATGAGGCTGGTTTCTTCCGCGATCGGAATGAAATCGAACGGCGAAACCATACCGCGTTCGGGATGGTGCCAACGAATGAGTGCCTCGCAACTGGTAATTTTCCCGGTCTTCACGTTGACGATGGGCTGAAAATGAAGCTCGAACTCGCCATTCACGATTGCCTTGCGAAGATCGAGCTCGATGGCCCGGCGCGCCTGCATGAGGGCGTCCATTTCCGTCTTAAAGAACCGGTAGATATTCCCGCCGTCGGCTTTGGCGCGATCAAGCGCCAGATCGGCGTTCTTCACCAGGGAATCCAGCTTGTCGCCGTCCCCCGGCGCGATGGCAATACCGATGCTGGCTCCCACGATCACCTGATGGCCGTCGAATTCGTAGGGCGCGCCGACGACCTCGACGAGCCGCGTGGCCAGCGCCAGGGGGCTGGGCGGCGGCACGGACGGGACCTGGACGATGGCGAATTCGTCACCGCCCCGCCGGGCTACGATGTCCTCGGCGCGGACGCAACTGCGCATGCGCTCGGCTGCGACCTGCAACAGCTTGTCGCCGACGGGATGCCCGAGCGTGTCATTGACGCTCTTGAAATGATCGAGGTCGAGGCTCAACACCGCGACGCTTTCGCCGCGCCGCAGGCGCCTCAGAATCGATGCGGTCAGCTCATAGAAGGTCACCCGGTTGGGCAGGCCGGTGAGCACGTCGTAATTCGCCAAGTGCCTGACTTTTTCCTCGGCGAGGATTAGTTCGGTAATGTCTTCGAACGTGACGACGAAACCGCCGTCGGGCATCGGTTGGTGCACGATGGATACGGTACGTCCATCGGTCAAGTGCTCGACCGCCAATCCGCCCTTGCGTTCACGAATAAAATCACCCTGCAGCGCAAACGTCACCTTCGTATCCACATCCAAAGCCTTGCTGGAAGCGAAAATGAGCTCCATCAAATCGCGCGTCGTCATTCCCAGCGCAATTCTGTCGGGTGACACCCCGTAAATCTGCGCAAAGCGAGGGTTGAACAGGACGAGCTTGGCCTCGGCATCGAACATGCAAAGGCCTTGCACCATGTTCGTTATCGCGGCGCCGAAACGTTTGTTTTGTTCGGCTAGATTACGTTCTGTATGATGCAATTCTTCGATCGTTCGGTCGAGTGCGCGCAATGGAAACAAACCTATCGCGAAGTAGGCAACGAAACCGAGCAATCCACTAAACAGCGCGACCAGTCCCGTGCTCTCCAACAGAGGTCTGAGACCTATCATTGCATCGACGCGACCAACCGGGATGCCCGTGACCACGATATCAGCGCTTCGCACCAAGAGGGGCCCCATCAATTGAGAACCGCTACGGACAACAAATTTTCCAGTCCGATCGTAAACCTCCTGCGTGAAATTTATGTAATCTTGCGGACCAAAATCCATCAGTTCGGCGAGCCGCGGCGCCTGGTATTGCCAAAGCTCCCTATAGCGATAGATGTACTTAGCAAGGTTCCCGGCCGTCAGGCGAGATTTGAAGTCCAACTCATTCACATCGCTCGCGTATCTGACAACGAAATATCCCGCCGGGGCAGCGACGAAAATAATTATCGCGATTGCCACGCCAATTGAGCTGACGGTGGTGCGCAGGACACGGGCTGGGGCACGCTTCTCAATCATTCCGGAACCGAGAGATTGCCAGCTTGGCGCAAGATCTCGTGACCCTTCGGCGAACGCAGGAATTTCAGCAGCGCATTAGCGTTGGGGTTGCCGGGCTTGAATGCCAGATAGAACGGCTTCTCGTAGGGATAGGTGCCGTTCTTGAGGTTATCGAGACTTGGCTCGACGCCATTGATGGGAACAAAATGCAGGTTTCGCTTTTTTTTTTCGGCGATGACCTGGCTGAGCCCGGCCTGGACGAACGAGCCGGGCAAGCCTTCGGCAAATTTCGCACTATCCTGGTCAGTGGAAGCAACAGGAATGTCCGGCCGGGCGCGCGCCTGCTCGATTGCCTTGCGCATTCCCGGGAATAAATTACTCATGATCACAGTGTCAGTATCGACCTTCGAGCGCAGAATGATGTTGATTGGCGTTCCGTCTTTCCATTTCGGAATCTCGAAAGAGAAGATGCGCGCGAGGTCGTCGCGGCTCCAACCGTTCGGATTCCGTTTAGAGGTAACGAAGACCAGCGCGGTGCGGCCAAAACTCACGCCCTCAAGGCCACGGCTAGATTCTTCGGCCGTCAATTTGCGGGCCGATACCGCTGCGTCGATGACGCCATCCGCCACCGCCCGCAGCGAGCCGTTGCTGCCAAGGCTGGGGAGGACTTCCAATTCGATGCCCGTTGCCGCCGTAAAGGCCGGCGCGACCATCTTCATTGCGCCGATGGCTCCGCCGGTACCGCCCAACTTTAACGTCGACGCCGTTGCGATGTCGGCCGCGCTCAGCAGCCCAACCAGAAACACAATGAATGAGATCGAGAATGTTCGGCGCATACCTTAAATTACAGCGCTCGAACGGAATTCCTCATTTGAGATAAATCAAAGATCGCCCCAATTTGGCGCGCCTTTAGCGAATTCACCTGAAGTCTTACCTCCGGGTGGTTCGCGATTACTACTTCAATGAATCTCCGGCTCGGGAATGTTGCCGAGCGGCGCCAGGAAATCGAAATCGCAGCCTTCGTCGGCCTGGCCGATGTGCTGCGAATACATGGCGCCGTAGCCGCGCGGGTAACGCGGCGGCGGCTGTTTCCAGGCGGCGCGGCGGCGCGCCAGCTCCTCGTCCGACACGTGCAGATGGATGCTGCGCTTGTCGACATCGACCTCGATCTCGTCGCCGGTCTGCACGAAGGCGAGCGGACCGCCGACGAAACTTTCCGGCGCCACGTGCAGGATGCAGGCGCCGTAGCTGGTGCCGCTCATGCGCGCGTCGGAAATGCGCAGCATGTCCTTGACGCCCTGCTTCAACAGCTTGCGCGGGATCGGCAGCATGCCCCACTCCGGCATGCCGGGCCCGCCGAGCGGACCGCTGCTCTTCAGCACGATGACGTGGTCGGGCGTGACGTCGAGATCGTCGCGGTCGATCTCGCGCGCCATGTGGTTGTAGTCCTCGAAGGCGAGCGCCGGCCCGCGATGCCTCAACAGCCGCGGATCGGCGGCGGTCGGCTTCATGACGCAGCCGCGCGGCGCCAGATTGCCGGTGAGCACGGCGGTGGCGCCGGCTCGCGAAACCGGATCGTTGAGCGTGCGAATGACCTCGGGCTTGTAGACCTGCGCGCCCGCGATGTTCTCTCCAATCGTCTTGCCGGTGACGGTCATGCAGGACAAGTCCAGCATGTCCTTCATCTCGTTCATCAGCCCGCGCAAGCCGCCGGCATAGAAGAAATCCTCCATGAGGAATTCGCCGGACGGGACGCACATTGGCGAGCACCGGCACCTCGCGCGCGAGGTCGTCGAAACGCTTCATGTCCATCGGCAGGCCGGCGCGGCGCGCCATCGCCACCACGTGGATGATGGCGTTGGTCGAGCCGCCCATGGCCATGTGCACGCGGATGGCGTTGTCGAAGGCGGCCGTCGAGAGGATCTTGTCCGGCGTCAGGTCCTCCCACACCATGTCGACGATGCGGCGGCCGGAATTCGCGCACATGCGCGGGTGCGCGGAATCGGGCGGCCAGGATCGACGACGCGCCCGGCAGCGTGAGGCCGAGCGCCTCGGCGATCGCCATCATGGTCGCCGCCGTGCCCATCACCATGCAGGTGCCGAAGGAACGCGCGATGCCGCCTTCGAGGTCGGCCCAATCGTCCTTGCTGATGCGGCCGGCGCGCTTCTCGTCCCAGTATTTCCAGGCGTCGGACCCGGACCCCAATTCCATGCCGCGCCAGTGCCCGTTCAGCTGCGGGCCGGCCGGCGCGTAGATCGAACGGCACGCCCATGCTGATGGCGCCCATGATCAGGCCGGGCGTGGTCTTGTCGCAGCCGCCGAGCAGCACGGCGCCGTCGATCGGATGGCTGCGCAACAGCTCCTCGGTCTCCATCGCCAGCAGATTGCGGTAGAGCATGGTCGTCGGCTTGACGAAAGGTTCCGACAGCGACAGCGCCGGCAGCTCGACCGGGAAGCCGCCGGCCTGCAGCACGCCGCGCTTCACGTCCTCGGCGCGCGCCCGCAGATGCTGATGGCAGAAGTTGAGGTCGCTCCAGGTATTGATGATGCCGATCACCGGCTTGCCCTGCCAGTCGGCGGCGTCGTAGCCGCCCTGGCGCAGCGCGCGAGCGGTGGCCGAAGGCGCGCAGATCGTCGACCCCGAGCCAGCGGTGGCTGCGGAGGTCTTCAGGACGTTTACGGTCGGGCATTCCTATCGTTCCAATTGGCTTTCCCGTCGGTCGGCGGGGCCCGCATCGCCGAAGATCTCTTCGGTCTCATCGGGCAAGATTTCGTCGCGGGTGATCCGTTCACCAGGCTTGGTGCCGTGGAGAACAATGAGCACACACAATGCGCTGACCGCAAGCAGGGCGACGATGAAAGCGTCGAAATGAACGATGTGCTCGCGCTTGTCGCCCGCGACCCACAGGCCCGCGGAGATGACGACGAGCATCAGCCAATGCAGCGGCTTGCCAAGAAAGAGATTGCTCATGCCGCCTGCCTTTCCGCCGGCCCGGCAAACACTTTCAAGATCCGCGGCGCCAGCACGATGGCGGCCAGGACGAGCCCGGCAGCGTCCGCGACGTAGCCCGGCAATCCGGCGATCCGGTCGAGCGGCGGCAGCAGGATCAGGATCGCCGCCACCAAGACGGCCAGCCGCTGCAAGATGTTGATCGGGCCCCGGTACCAGCCCTCGAGGCCGATCGACAGAACCCACAGTCCGGACATGGCGAGCGCGCTCGAAATCACGGTCAGCCAGATGGGCCCGACGAACAGCAGCGACGGGTCGTAAACGAAAACCAGCGGCACGATGTATTTCGCGATGCCGATCCGCGTCGACTCGACGGCCGTCGCCATCGGCGGGGTCTTGGCGATGGCCGCGGCGGCGAAGGACGCCAGCGCTACCGGCGGCGTGATCGCCGACACCACGCCGAAGTAGAAGGCGAACATGTGGGCGGCGATCGGTTCGATCCCGCTCTTGATGAGCGCCGGCACGATCAGCGCGGCGACGGTGATGTAGACGGCGGTCGTCGTGATGCCCATGCCGAGGACGATGGCCGAGACGCCGGTGAGCGCCAGCAGCACCAGCAGATTGCCGTGCGAAATCTCGATCACCTGCTGGGTGAACTTGAGCCCGAGGCCCGACACGAACACCGAGCCGATGATGAGGCCGGCGCAGGCGCAGGCGATGGTGACCGGCACCGTGGCGCGGATGCCGGCCTCAAAGGCCGCCAACAGGTCGACCGGGCTCATGCGCGTGCCCTTGTTGATGAAGCTGAGCACGAACAGCGTGCCGAGCCCCCAGATCGCCGACTTCATCGGCGTGTAGCCGACGATCAGGAAATAGACGAGCACGGCGAGCGCGATCAGCAGGTGCCAGCCGCCGGCCAGCACTTCGCCGACGCGCGGCAGGCTTTCCTTGGGGATGCTGCCGATGTTGTGCTTGTCGGCTTCCAGGTGCACCATGAAATAGATGGTGGCGAAATAGAGGAAGGCCGGGATCGCGGCGGCGACGATGATGACGCTGTACGGCACCTCGAGAAACTCCGCCATGATGAAGGCGGCGGCGCCCATGATCGGCGGCGTGATCTGCCCGCCCGATGACGCGCAGGCCTCGACCGCGGCGGCAAACTTGGGGCGGTAGCCGAGGTTCTTCATCAGGGGAATCGTGAAGGAGCCGGTGGTGACCACGTTGGCGACCGCCGAACCCGACACCGTGCCCATGAAACCGGAGGCGACCGCCGCGGCCTTGGCGGGGCCGCCAACCCGATGGCCGGTCAAGGCCACCGCCAGATCGATGAAGAAGCGGCCGGCGCCGGAGCGGATCAGCACGGCGCCGAAGATGATGAACAGCACGATGTAGGTCGAGACCACGTGCAGCGGGATGCCGAAGATGCCGTCGCTCGCCACGAACAACGTATCGATGAATTTCGGAAACCGGACCGGCGGACCATAAAAGAAGCCGAAGAAATGGTTGGCGAAGAGCGTATGGACAAGGAAGAATCCCGTGACGAAGACCATGGCCCAGCCGACCGCCCGGCGGGTCGCCTCGAGCACAATGACGATCAAGATGCCGCCGACGATCAGGTCCGGCGGGTACTTGTCGCCCAGGCGCAACTGGAACGCCTCGATATCCCAGATCGTGTAGACCTCGACAAAGAGCACCACCAAGACCAGCGCGAGATCGATACCGAAGCCCAGGATGCGCAGAGAATTGCGCGGATCGCCGGCAACGACGAGCGGCTCCCGGATCGAGGTACGAAACAGCGGAAACATGAAGATCGCCAGCGTCAGCATGACGGTCAGATGCACGGAGCGGAACGAGCGTCCCTCCGGCGTGCCGAACGCCGCGACGTAGAGATGGAAGATCGCCAGCGCGATCGAAATAATCGTTGCAAAAAGCAGCACAGCCTTGACCGCGCCGTGCACCTTGCCCAGCAACAGGCGCTCGAGAAAACCGAGCTCGTGCTGTTCGTTGTAGGAAAGTCGGGGCGTATCAACGCTCATGAGGCGGTCTCTTGGCGCGATCTCAAATTTGGCGCGATCTCAAGTTCGCCGCAAGGCTGTCGGCGGAAAGCCGGGCGCTGCAGCCGGACCATCAAGGAAACGGATGCCGGCGTGCCGCCGGCATCCTTGGGCTGTTCATTTGCGTCAACGGCAGGCGATCAGCTCTTCACGCCGAGCTCGTCGTAGCACTTCTTGGCGCCCGGATGGACCGGAATGGCGGCGCCGTCGAGCGCATGCTCGAGCTTCACCTTGTTCCAGATCTTCTTCACCTGCGCGAAGTCATCGTGATGGGCCCAGAACACCTTGCACATCTTGTAGACGAGGTCGTCGGGCAGATCCTTGCTCACCACCATGTCGGTGACGATGCCGAGCGTCAGGAGATCATGGTCGACACTCTTGTAGACGCCTTTGGGCATGACACCCGGAATGTAACCGGGGTTGGCCTTGATGATCTCGTCCAGCTTCTGCTTGGACAGGCCGATGAAACGAATGCCCGGGCTCTGCTCGAGCTCGATGAACGAGGCCTGCGGCATCGACGTTGAGGCCATGTACACGTCGATGTGCTTATCCTTCATCAGCGCCACGGATTCCGTGTAGTCGACGTGATAGACCGTGCCGCCGTTCTTCTTGATGCTGTCAAAGCTCATGCCGAAGGCTTTGAGGATCGACTCGGCAAACGCCGTTCCCGTCCACTTCGCCTTGCCGGGGCTGATGTTGGCGGCCTTCATGTCCTCGAAGGACTTGATCTTGGAATCTTTGCGCACCGCCACCTGGAACATGGCCGGATAGAGAGTCGCAAAATACCTGACGTTCGGGTTCGCCTTCTTGAATTTTCCCTTGCCCGTGTAGCCGTTGAAGGTCGTATGGCCATAAGACCAGCCGATCTGCGCGTCGCCGCCGTTGACGGCGAGGATGTTGGAGATGCCGCCACCCGGCTGGTTCGACGTCGAGATGCCTTTGATGTTGTCCTGGAAGACCTGCATCATCTTGGCGCCGAGCGGATACCACGATCCGCCGGACGGTCCCGACACCATGCGTACGAACTGCTGAGCCTGCGCGGCCGGCGCGAACAGCACCGCCGCGACGGCAATACCCGCAAGCTTATGGATGAGTTTCATTGTCGCCTCCCTCTAGAATTATTTTTTGTCGTCTTATTGGTTGAGACAGTTTGATCCCAATCACACCCACAGGCAAGCCGTGAGCGACGAAGGACCCGGGCCTTCATGCCGCAACGCAGCGCGGGCCGAATGCGGTGGCCTGTTGAGGGCGTCATGGGAAATGCGGAAAGCACGCCGGCTCAAGCACTTGGCTCTACCGGTGGCACGGCAGCGTCTGCCCCGTGGCACGGGGAACCGGCGACGGCAGCCTGCACGGCGACGGCGGGCCGTTCTGGCTCAGTCTGCCGCCGCGCTGAACCGACGGCTCAAGCGGCGCCCGCGCGGTGTGCTGCGCCCGCGCGGCCCGCGTCATGCGCAAGGGTTGCTCGAAGGTGTCCTCCGAACGCATGAGGCCGAGTCGTTGTCGACGACAAGAAACGATGCGGGCCGAGCGCGCGGTGATGGCGCAGCGTTGACGGCAGACGAAACGCCTCGTTGCGCACCGTCATGAAGACCCGGATTTCGCCGGGCGCGTCGTAGATCGGTTGGCGGTCGATGCGCCGCAGGGTTCAGGACGGTATGGCGGACCTTCAGAGGGGCCGGTACGCCGGCACCATATCTGAGCCGCCAAAACGCGCGTTGTTGCGCGCGAAACGACGCGCGAAAAGCCTAAAACGCGCTTATTTCGGATAGAGGTATCTTAACCGCGGGGCGCTAGCCTGATAGTCGGCTCAATGTATGGGTGCGATTTTTCGAAAATCACGCATCGCGAGAGTAGATTTCATGTCTCCGCAGGTTTCACTCGGGCGTTGGACGTGGCGCGACAGGCCTATGTCCATGTTTGCGCTCGCAGGAATCGCGCTGAGTTTAATTGTATCTGCCTATTATTTTAACGGTTGGGCGCCGCCTTGGCTGCAGCGGCGCGATCGGCCTGCACGGTAGTGGCCCGGGCACGGCCCAGAGCAGCGCAAAAAAAGGCGCCGGCGACGCTCACTATCTCGGCTCGATCATCCTGACGCCCCGGCGCGGCGACAAATGCTGGGAGCGCGGCCTCGATAACCGCAACGGGGCCATGTGGGATAAAGGCCCCGTCGATTGCGACGTGGTGCCACCCTTGAAGATGCTGCAGGAACAGGCCAAAGGCCTGGCGGCGCAGCGGCTGAAGGCGATCGGCAACGCGTTTTCCCCCAAGGGCAACTGACCGGCGCGCGCAACGGCAGGCGCCGGTGCGGGCCGCCGCCCCTGCGGCCTGGCCGCAACCGCTTTGGCTTGCGCAAAGGGGCCTAATTGTCGGATTGAATGGTCGGAGTGGCAGGATTTGAACCTGCGACCCCCTCGTCCCGAACGAGGTGCGCTACCAGACTGCGCTACACTCCGACTGATGGGCGGTCTTATAACCACGGCGCGGACCAGCCCGCAAGCCACGAGGAAAACCATGACCGCCGAGCCGGGAACACGGGTGCTGAAAGCCGATTCCGAGGCCATTCGGGCGGCCGTGGCGTGCCTTTCCGCCGGCGGGCTGGTCGCCTTCCCCACCGAGACCGTCTATGGGCTCGGCGCCGACGCCCGCAATGGCGAGGCGGTGGCACGGCTCTATGCCGCCAAGGGACGGCCGGCCTTCAACCCGCTGATCGCCCATGTCGCCGACCGCGCCGCCGCCCGAACACTCGGGCGGTTCAATGACGCCGCCGACCGGCTGGCAGCGGCGTTCTGGCCCGGTCCGCTGACCCTGGTGCTGCCGAAGGCGGCCGGTTGTCCGGTGTCGGACCTGGCGCTGGCGGGCCTCGACAGCGTGGGGGTGCGGGTGCCGGGCCACCCGTTGGCGCACGAACTGCTGGCCGCCTTCGGCGCGCCGGTGGTGGCGCCCTCGGCCAATCGTTCCGGCCATGTGTCGCCGACCAGCGCTGCCCATGTGCTCGGCGATCTGCGCGGGCGCATCGATCTCATTGTCGACGGCGGGCCGAGCCCAGTCGGCGTGGAGTTCGACCATTGTCGCCTGTCTCGATCGGCCAATGTTGTTGCGGCCCGGCGGCGTCGCGCGCGAAGACATCGAACGCGTGCTCGGTTTTGCGCTGGCCGCGGCGGCGATAGATACCGGTGAAGCGCCGGTCGCGCCCGGCATGCTGCGCTCGCATTACGCGCCCAAGGCGCGGCTACGGCTGAACGCGGAAGCACCCCATCAAGGCGAAGCGCTGCTCGCCTTCGGGCCGGCGCCGGATGTGCCGGCTGTCATGACGCTCAATCTGTCGCCGCGCGGCGACCTGGTGGAAGCGGCGGCCAACTTGTTTTCGCATCTGCGCGCGCTCGATGCGTCGGGTGCCGGGACCATCGCGGTGATGCCGGTGCCGCACCAAGGGCTGGGCGAAGCGATCAATGATAGGCTGCAACGGGCGGCGGCGCCCAAAGACTGATTCAAGACGTGAGTGTTTGAAATGAACCTGCACACCAAACCGACCATGTTGCCCGCGCTCACGCCCGAGTTGCTGGCGCGCTTCACGCAAATCGTCGGCGAGAAATACGCCATCACCGATCCGGCGATGCAGGAGCCTTATCTGGTCGAGATGCGCGACCTCTGGCAAGGCCACACGCCGGTGGTTCTGCGGCCGGGATCGGTCGACGAAGTCGCGGCCATCGTCAAGCTCGCCAACGACACCAAGACCGCGATCGTGCCGCAGGGCGGCAATACCGGCTTGGTCGGCGGCCAGGTCCCGCACAGCGGCGAAGTGGTGCTGTCGCTGACGAGGCTCGACAAGATCCGCGAGGTCGATCCGGTCTCCAACACCATGACCGTGGAAGCCGGCGTCACCTTGCAGCGCGCGCGCGAAGCGGCGGCGCAAGTCGACCGGCTCTATCCGCAGCTCCTGCCGTCGGAAGGCACCTGCACCATCGGCGGCAATCTTTCCACCAATGCCGGCGGCGTGGCGGCGATCGCGCACGGCGTCACCCGCTCGCACGCGCTCGGCCTCGAAGTGGTGCTGGCGGACGGCCGCGTGCTGCGCAATCTCAACAAACTGAAAAAAGACAACACCGGCTACGACCTGAAGGACCTGTTCATCGGCGCGGAAGGTACGCTCGGCGTCATCACCGCGGCGGTGCTGCGGCTGGTGCCGCGCCCGCGTTCGACCGAGACCGCCTATGCCGCCGTGCCGTCACCGCAGGCGGCGGTCGATCTGCTCAACCTGGCGACGGACCGGACATCGGGCGGCGTGACCTCGTTCGAGATGATGGCACAGCACGGCGTCGAGGCCGTGATCGAGCATGACTCGGTCAGCCGTGCGCCGCTGGCCAAGGCTTATCCCTGGTACGTGCTGATCGAACTGTCGTCGCAGGCGGAGACGGGCTTGCGCGAGACGATGGAGGAAATCCTCAGTCAGGGCATGGAGCGCGGCCTGGTGCTGGACGC
This sequence comes from uncultured Pseudomonadota bacterium, assembly GCA_963829785.1. GTDB lineage: Bacteria > Pseudomonadota > Alphaproteobacteria > Rhizobiales > Xanthobacteraceae > Pseudolabrys. The sequence goes on from CAWHJZ010000049.1 coordinate 250,156, forward strand.
CACCATTGCCGACAGCCTCGAACAGGCGAAAGCGTTCTGGCGCATCCGCGAACTGTTCGGCGAGGTGCAGCGCCATATCGGCGCCTCGATCAAGCACGACGTGTCGGTGCCGGTCGCCGCGGTGCCGGCCTTCATCGCGGAGGCCGATGCCGCGGTGGCGAAATTCATCCCCGGCTGCCGCTCGCTGCCGTTCGGCCACGTCGGCGACGGCAACATCCACTACAACGTGATGCAGCCGCCGGGCGCCGACGGCAAGGCGTTCCTCGCGCGCTGGGACGACGTCAACGCCGTGGTGTTCGCGGTGGTGAAGAAACTCGGCGGCTCGATCTCGGCCGAGCACGGCGTCGGCGTGATCAAGCGCGATATCTTGCCGCAATATAAGGACCCGGTGGCGCTCGACTTGATGCGCGGCATCAAGCAGTTGCTCGATCCGAACGGAATCTTGAATCCGGGCAAGGTGCTGTAACGGCGCTAGAACAACGCGCCCTGCCCGTCGTCTTTCTTTCTTGCCTTTTCGCGCTTGGCGCGCGCGGGCTTGCCCGCGGCTTTCGCCGCCGGTTCCGGCGCAGGCTCGGCATCCGGATCGACCGGCTCCAGCAGCTTGGCATTGTCGTTGGCGGTGCGGTTGACCGCCGTCGACACGGGATAAGCTTCCAACAGGTCTTCCGGCGCCGGCGCGATCAACGCCGAGGCGGTCACGGCATCGACGTTGGCGCCATCGAGCCAAAGGTCGAAGGCCTCCGGCGGCACGATCACCGGCATGCGGTCATGAATCGTCCCGAGCAGGCGGTTGGCGCGGGTGGTGACGATGGTGGCGGTGTCGACCTCCTCGCCGTTCGGCCCTTCCCAGGTCTCCCACAAGCCGGCAAAGGCGAGCGGCGCGCCCGATTTGGCGCGGATGTAATAAGGCTGCTTGCGCCCGCCCACCGGCTTCCATTCGAAGAAGCCGTCGGCCGGCACCAGGCAGCGGCGGCGCTTCATGGCGTTGCGGAACGCCGGCTTCTCGGTGACGGATTCGCCACGCGCATTGAGCAGCAGCGCGAAATTCTTCGGATCCTTCACCCAGGACGGCAGCAGGCCCCAGCGCACCAGCGCGAAATGGCGTTCGCCCTCCTGCAGGCGCACGATGGGAATGGGCTGGGTCGGCGCGATGTTGTAGCGTGGGGGAAAATTGGGCTGCTCGGGATAGCGAAACAACGCCCGGATGGCTTCCGGCGCCGAAGTGATGGTGTAGCGGCCGCACATAACCGTAAATCCCGAATGCAACAACCTAACGCAGCGCCCGCTTAATCACAACTTAACCGCGGGATATGAAACTCCGGCCGGGAGTTGGGGACCGCGACGTGACGGGGATAAAATATCAGGATCGCGTGGACGCGGCGGCGGCCGGCGAAGGACCGGAAGAGTTGGCCGGCGGGGACTTGCGTCTCGCCGAGGCCAATATCAATCCGTTGACGGGGCTCGCCACCGACTATCTCAATACGTTCAACGAAGCGATCATGCTGCTCGAAATGCTGTCGAGCGCGCCGGAATTCCGCGACGATTTTATGCGCTGGCAGCCGGTGAGCTATCGCGAGCATTTCGCGGGCTCGCATTTCAAGCGCCCGCAACACGGTCATCGCCGCCTATGAGCGCACCGCTCCCCAACTGCGCACCAGCCTGGACGCGCTGACCGCCACCATGACCGAGATGCTGGAAGCAACCCGCGCGGCCTTGGGCGCCGGCCTGCCGCCGGCCGCGGCCGCCGCACTCGCCGACGAGGCCGCCGCCGCGTTGAAGCCGTTGGTGGCGCGCGCCGGCGCGCTGATCAACGGCGACGCGCGTCTCCCGCAGGCACGGGCGCCGCAGGCCGCCGTCGACGCATTGATGAGGACCTGAGGTCACGTGAGCGACACCCGCAGCTATCCGAGCCGCCCCTATCTCGCCGTCAGCGCGGCGATCGTGCGCGACGGCAAGGTGCTGGTGGTGCGGCGCGCGCGCAAACCCGCGCTCAATCTCTACACCTTCCCGGGCGGCGGCGTCGAAATCGGCGAAACGCTGAGCGAGGCGGTCACGCGCGAGGTGCGCGAGGAGACGCGGACTCGCGGTCGAACCGGTGGCGCTCGCCGGCGAGCGCGAGGTGATCGTGCGCGACGCGCAAGGAAAAGTGGAACGGCATTTCGTCATCCTGTGCTTCGCCGCGCGCTGGCTCGCCGGCGAACCGGTGCTCAACGAGGAACTCGACGACGCGCGCTGGCTTGATCCCGCCGATCTGGAGGGTTTGCGCACCACCGAGGGCCTCGCCGACATCGTCGCCGCGGCGATGGCGCGGCTCGGCGGCACAGGCTGAAGTTACGGCTAAGATTCAAGGTGAATAAATCCGGCTTTCGGTACCGCCTTGCGGTCGCCCCAGAGCGAGCGCATATGTGACCTCCGCCAAGGATCAAAAAGACCACGTGAACAAGCCATTCACCATCGCAGCCACGCTTCTCTGCCTGTCGGGCGCGCCCGCCTGGGCGCAAAACAAGCCGGCAACGCCGGCGCCGGCGGAGGAACCGGCCCGCAAGGCGCCGTTCGACAACGACCTGCGCGGCTCGCCGAGATTCTCGGCGCGTTGCACTATCTGCGGCCGGTGTGCGGGGCCCATGACGGGCAGCGATGGCGCAACGAGATGCAGGCGCTGCTCGACGCCGAGGCGCCGCACGGCGAGCGGCGGCGCAAGTTCGTCGCCAGTTTCAATCGTGGTTACCGCGGCTTTCAGCAGACTTACCGCAACTGCACGCCGGCGGCTTCCATCGCCATCCGCCGCTATCTGGAAGAAGGCGCACGGATCTCCCGCGACATCGGCGCGCGTTACGCCAACTAGCCGCGGATAGGGCCGCTTCAAGCGGCGCCGATTAACCTTTCTTCAAGATGTGGGGGTCCGGGCGCGGAGGGCGCGTGCTAGCGTCCGCTCCGGACATTGGGGGCAGGCATCCGGGGTGGGTGCCAAGGGACAATGATGGATACGACAGGCCGCACGAGCGAGTCGCATGAGCCGATAGCGGACCGCGAGCAGAAACGCGTCGCACTCGGCTACTTGCAGGAAGCCTGGGCCGAGGCGCGGCTCGACGGCATCGACGGCGATTGCCTGGCGCAAGCCTGCCTGTTCGCCGCGCTGGCCGAATTCGTCTCCACCTATGGCGAGGACGCCGCCGCCACCTTCGCGGAAGGCCTCGGCACCCGCATCCGCAACGGCGAATTCTCCGTCGAGGCGCAGCGGCAATAGGCGCCGCCACCTCTTTCTTCATCTTTCATCGAATTTCATCAATCGGCGACGGCGCCGTTGAGGCCTCAATCCCCTGAGGCTTGCAAGCCGTAATGGCGCGCCAGAATCTCGTCGATATCGGACGGATAGAACGGCTTCTTGAGGAAGGCCGTGACGCCCGCAGCGTGCGCGCGGTCGGCAACGGCATTATCGATCGCCGAGGTAATCATCACCACCGCCATGCCCGGATGGTCGCGCTTGATCATGGCCAGCGTTTCGAAGCCGTTGAGGCCGGGCATGTTGTAGTCGAGGAACACCATGCCGAACGTGCCGGTGCGCAATTGTCCGATGGCGGTCTCGCCCTCGCTCGCCTCGTGGACATCCAGCGAGAACCGGCTCGCGGTCAGGATCTTGCGCACGATGCTACGCATGGTGCTGGAGTCGTCGACGATCAGCACCCGGTTGGGAATCTTCGCGCGCACGCAAGCGTCGACCATCTTGCGCGCGTCGGCGGGCGTCACCGGCCGGGGCAACGCAACGTCGGCGCCCGTGGCGCGATCGGTTACCTCGGCGGCCGCCTCGATGGTGAACGGCGGCGGCTGCGCTTCATTGGCGGCCTTGATGACGACCGCCTTCTCGTCATGGGGAAGGCCCGCGTCCATGATGCAGATGTCGACGCCGCCTTTTTTGAGCGCGGCGGCCGCGGCCGGGGCATCATGGGCGGAAAATTCAATAGGCACCGAAGCCATCGCGGCGCCTTGCCGCCATAGCTCGTGGTCCGCCTTCCAGAGCTTCTCGCCGGGCTCCTTGGCCGCCACATACAGCATGCGGAACGATACGAGGTCGCCGCTCATGATCTCTCGATCTGTTGATCTCTCGCCCTTCGAGTCCCGACTGGCTCAGCCGGACGAGGGGGTGTTCGCCTACCGTTGATAGCGGCTCGCGCGAAAATTGCAAAATAACAAAGCTAGCTTGGCAAAGCTCGTTGGGGACAAATGTAAGTTTCGCGCCAAGAGGCGCTTTGAGGCGCTTTTTCTACACAAGGGCGGCAGCCGCAAAAACGGGCCTAGCTCGCAAGCGTCTCCAGGAACCGCACCCGCTCCCCGGCAGCCGGCGCGTTCAAATCGCCTTCCCACATCACCTTGTGGCCGCGCACAAAAGTGCCCACCGGCCAGCCGGTGACGCTGACGCCGTTATAGGGCGTCCAGCCGGCGCGCGAGGCGATCCAGTCGTCGGTGATGGTCTCCCGCCGCTTCAGATCGACCACGGTGAGATCGGCGTCATAGCCGGCGGCGATGCGGCCCTTGGCGGCGATGCCGAAGATGCGCGCCGGGCCGGCGCTGGTGAGATCGACGAACCGCAGCAGTGAAAGCCGGCCGGCATTGACGTGGTCGAGCATGACCGGAACCAGCGTCTGCACGCCGGTCATGCCGGAAGGGGTCTTCGGATAGGGCTTGCGCCTTTTCCTCGCGCGTATGCGGGGAATGGTCGGAGCCGATCGCTGTCGATCACGCCCTTGCGCCAGGCCGTGCCAGAGCCCGGCGCGATGGGCGGCATCGCGGATCGGCGGATTGAGCTGGGCGAGCGTGCCGAGCCGCTCGTAGCAGTCGGGCGCTTCCAGCGTGAGATGCGCGGGCGTCGCCTCCGCGGTGGCGACGTCCTTGTGGCCAGCGAGGAAAGCCGCCTCCTCCTTGGTGGTGACGTGCAGCACATGGACGCGCTTGCCGGTCTCGCGCGCGAGCGCGACCAGGCGCTGCGTGCACATCAGCGCGGCGGTGGCGTCGCGCCAGACCGGATGCGAGCGCGGATCGCCTTCGACGCGCAAATTCATGCGCTCGCGCAGGCGGTATTCGTCCTCGGAATGGAAGGCGGCGCGGCGGCTGATCGCCTTGAGCACGGCGCGCACGCCCTCGTCGTCCTCGATCAGCAGCGAGCCGGTGGAGGAGCCCATGAACACCTTGACGCCGCAGACGCCGGGCAGCCGCTCGAGCTCGGCCAGGTCCCTGGTGTTCTCGCGGGTGGCGCCGACATAGAAGGCGAAGTCGCAATGCATGCGGTGGTGCGCGCGCTTGACCTTGTCGGCGAGCGCCTCGGCGCTGGTGGTGGTGGGATCGGTGTTCGGCATTTCGAACACGGCGGTGACGCCGCCCATGCACCGCCGAGAGCGAGCCCGATTCCAGGTCTTCCTTGTGGGTCAGGCCCGGTTCGCGGAAATGCACGTGGCTGTCGATCACGCCGGGCAGTAGGTGCAGGCCCTTGCAGTCGATCACCTCGCCGGCGGACGCGCGCGACAGATCGCCGATGGCCGCGAAGCGGCCGCGCGCGGATGCCCAGATCGCGCACCCCCTCGCCGTCGTGGTTGACCACGGTGCCGCCCTTGAGGATGAGATCGTAGGTTTCGGCCATTTTAGAGCACTTCTTAGAGAGCTTCCGATCGGAACCGCCGGGGCTTGCCACCGCGCCCTCAGCGCTTACGTTTTGCGGCGGGTTCTGGCAAGAGACCAGAGCCAGGAAGGCATCAGAGTTTTCCGAAATGCTAGGCAACGCTCCTCCCCGACCGTGGCGTGGTCAAGGTCGACCGGCGACGACGCCCGGCGCTTCCTCAATGGGCTCGCCACCAACGATATCGGCAAGGTCGCCCCGGACACGCCGCGCTTTGCCGCGCTGCTGACGCCGCAGGGCAAGATCATCGTGGATTTCATCGTGGTCGAAGCGCCGGCCGAAGATGGCGGCGGCTTCCTGCTCGACTGCCCGCGGGCGCTGGCCGGCGAACTGGCGAAGAAGCTGAATTTCTACAAGCTGCGCGCCAAGGTCACGGTCGAGGACCTGTCGGAGACGCTCGGCGTGATGGCGGTGTGGGACGGCACGGGCACCACGCAACGCGGGCTTTGCTATCCCGATCCGCGGCTCGCCGCGCTCGGCATGCGGGTGATGCTGCCGCCGCAACACGCCGCGCCGAGGCGGCCGCCGATCTCGGCGCCACGCTCACCGACCAGACTGCCTATGACGCGCATCGCATCGCGCTCGGCGTGCCGCGCGGCGGCGCAGGATTTCGCGTATGGCGACGCCTTCCCGCACGAAGCCGACATGGACCAGCTCACCGGCGTCGATTTCGACAAGGGCTGCTATGTCGGGCAGGAGGTGGTCTCGCGCGTCGAGCACCGCAACAGCGCGCGCAGTCGAGATCGTGCCGGTCGCCTATGACGGCAACGCGCCCGATAGCGGTCAGCCGGTGATGGCGGGCGACAAGCAGGTCGGCACCATCGGCTCCACCGCCAACGGCCACGGCATCGCCTTGCTGCGGCTCGACCGCGTCGCCGACGCGCTCGCCGAGGGCATGCCGCTCACGGCCGGCGGCATTGTGCTGCGGTTGGTGAAGCCGGATTGGGCGACGTTTACGTTTCCAGGGGAGAAAGCGGCGGAGTGAGCGGCCGCCTCACGCGACAATTCAAGGCCCAGCCGCTATATCATCGCGGCCATGCCGAAGCCCGCCCCGATTCTCCCTGACGACGGCCTCGTCCGCTGCCCCTGGCCGAAGCAGGACCCGCTCTACGTCGCCTATCACGACAACGAATGGGGCGTGCCGGAATACGACGACCGCGCACTCTACGAGAAGCTGGTGCTCGACGGCTTCCAGGCCGGGCTGTCGTGGATCACCATCCTGCGCAAGCGCGAGAACTTCCGCAAAGCCTTCGACGGCTTCGAGCCGGAAAAAATCGCCCGCTATACGCCGAAGAAAATCGAGCGGCTGATGCAGGACGCCGGCATCGTGCGCAACCGCGCCAAGATCGAAGGCGCGGTCTTCTCGGCGCGCGGCTGGCTGGAGATCATGGAAAACGGGCCAGGCTTTTCCACGCTGTTGTGGGACCATGTCGACGGCAAGCCGAAGGACAACCGCTTCCGCACCATCAAGCAGGTGCCGGCGGAAACCGAGATCTCGCGCAAGCTGTCGAAGGAACTGATCGGCCGCGGCTTCAAATTCGTCGGGCCGACCATCGTCTACGCCTTCATGCAGGCGGTCGGCATGGTCAACGACCATCTGGTGGGCTGCCACCGCCACGCGGCTTGCGCCAAGCTCGCCAAGAAAACGGCCAAGAAGAAATGAGCAAGACGCCGACCAAAAAGAAAGCAACGACCGCGGCGCCACGCGCCTGGCAGCGCATGCTGTCGGGGCGGCGGCTCGACCTGCTCGACCCCTCCCCGCTCGACGTCGAGCTCGAGGACATCGCGCACGGGCTGGCGCGCGTGGCGCGCTGGAACGGACAGACCAAGGGCGCGCATATCTTCTCGGTCGCGCAGCATTCGCTGCTGGTCGAGGCGCTGGCGCGCGCCAAGGTGCCGCGGCTCGACGCCAAGGGCCGGCTGGCGGCGCTGCTGCACGACGCGCCGGAATACGTCATCGGCGACATGATCTCGCCGTTCAAGGCGGTGATCGGCGACAGCTACAAGGCGGTGGAACGCCGCCTGCTCGCCGCCATCCATCTGCGCTTCGGCCTGCCGGCCAAGCTGACCGACGAGCTGACGGCGCTGATCAAGGCCGCCGACCGCAGCGCCGCCTATCTGGAGGCGACGCGGCTCGCCGGTTTCGCCGAGGCCGAAGCGCGCAAGTTCTTCGGCGCGCCGCCGAAATTCTCCGCCGCGATCGAGCGCGAATATCTGACGCCTTGGCCGGCGGGGACCGCGGAAGCGCGTTTCAGCGAGCGGTTCGAGAAGCTGATGCGCGGGTGAGGCTTTCAATCAGCCGCAACCTTTTGTTTACGCGTGATCTTTTCTGAAAGCCGGTTCCCCTCCCCGATCGTGCCGGGGACAGGCTTTTCAGGATCACGCGCGAGTCATAGATATGACGCAAGAATCGAGTTTATCGCCGCCATGATCCACGTCTGCTCGCTTGCGCGCCTTTACGCCACCGTCGATGAGACCGGCGCGCGCCACATCGTCACGCTGCTGCGGCTCACCGACCGGGTGGAGCGGCCGCGCCATATCGCGCCGGAAAATCATCTGGTGCTCGCCGTCGACGACATCAGCGCACCGATGGAAGGCTATAACGCACCGGGCGAAGAGCATGTCGCGCGGCTGATCGACTTCGCCAGCGCCTGGGACCGCGCCACGCCGATGGTGGTGCATTGCTTTGCCGGCATCAGCCGCTCGACCGCCGGCGCTTTCGTTGCGGCTTGCGCCCTCAACCCCGAGCGCGATGAAATCGATATCGCGCGAGCGATCCGCCGCGCGTCGAAAACCGCGCAGCCGAATGCGCGCATCGTCTCCATCGCCGACCGCCTCTTGCAGCGCGACGGCCGCATGGTGCGCGCCATCGAGACCATCGGCCCCGCCGACGTGGCGGCGGAAGGCATCCCGTTCCGGCTCGATATCGCCTGACGATTTCGGCTACACTGCCGCCTCACGACGAAAGGGATCGACGGTGGACGACAAGACTTCCGGCGTGGCGCCGGCCGAAACGCTCAAATCCTATGACGGCATCGGCTTCCTGAAAGCGATGATTGCCGGCGCGATCCCGCAACCGCCGATGGCTGAGCTGCTCGGCTTCCGGCTGATCGAAGCCGAGAACGGCCGCGCCGCGTTCGAAGGCATGCCGGGAATCCAGCACTACAATCCGTTTGGCGTGGTGCACGGCGGACTGGCCGCGACCATGCTCGATTCCGCGCTCGGTTGCGCGGTGCATTCGACGCTGCCGGCAGGCGACGGCTTCACCACGCTGGAGCTCAAGGTCAATCTGGTGCGCGCGATCGGCAAGGACACCGGCCCACTACGCGCCGAAGCGCGAATCCTGCATCGCGGCCGCACCGTCGCCACCGCGGAATCCGATCTGAGAGACGCCGAAGGCAAGCTCTACGCGCACGCGACAACCACCTGCATGATTTTCCCGGCACCGCGCTGACCGATTTCATCGCAGCGCGCCCTTGCTGCATCATTTGCGGGCATGAATTCCGCAATGATATGCGCGGCTTACCGCTACAATTGTTGTCCACAATGCGTCGACTTTCGGAACTTTCTCCCTATATACGAGGGCGTGGCGCCACCGCCGGTTTGGCGTGCAAGCTTTCCCGCGAGGACAAAATCGCCTTTTATTCCAATCATTTGTGCGATTTTGGCTGGCACGGATCGTGCTTCAGTTCCTGAAGGATTTCCTGAAGGAACCCTTGCTGTCCCTCGGTCATTTGCCTGCCGCCGCAGGACAAAATTCAAACCACGGAGGATTAACAAGCGCGCATGTGCGGACTTTGCGGAGAAATGAATTTCACCGGAGCGGCGCCTTCCACGCGCGCCATCTCCGCCATGATGGATACGATGGCGCCGCGCGGACCCGACGGCGCGGGCCTCTGGGCGAACGGCGCGACTGCGCTCGGCCATCGCCGCCTCAAGATCATCGATTTGTCCGAGCGCGCGCAGCAGCCGATGGTCGATCCCGATCTCGGCCTGTCGGTCGCGTTCAACGGCTGCATCTATAACTACAAGGAGCTGCGCGCCGAGCTCGAAGGCAAGGGCTACCGTTTCTTCTCCGACGGCGACACCGAAGTGGTGATCAAGTCCTGGCACGCCTGGGGCAAGGACGCGCCCAAGCGTTTCCACGGCATGTTCGCCTTCGCGGTCGATGAGCGCGACAGCGGGCGGCTGGCGCTGGTGCGCGACCGGCTCGGCATCAAGCCGCTTTACTATTCTGAGCAACCGGGAAAGAGCATCCGCTTTGCATCGACCCTGCCCGCGCTGCTCGCCGCCGGCGGCGTTGATACCTCGATCGATCCTGTTGCACTCCACCACTACATGACCTTCCACGCCGTGGTGCCGCCGCCGCACACCATCATCAAGGGCGTGCGCAAGGTCGAGCCCGGCACCGTCACCGTGTTCGAGCCGGACGGCCGCCGCAGCACCGAGCGCTTCTGGTCGCTATCGTTTGCGCGCACCTCCGAGGAAACGCGGCGCACAAGCGAGGAATGGCGCGATCAGGTGCACGCGGCGCTGCGCACCGCGGTCGACCGCCGCATGGTCGCCGACGTACCGGTTGGCGTGCTGCTGTCGGGCGGGCTCGATTCCAGCCTGATCGTCGGCCTGCTGGCGGAGGGCGGCCAGCAGCACCTGAAAACGTTTTCAATCGGTTTCGAATCCGTCGGCGGCGAACAGGGAGACGAGTTCGAGTATTCCGACATCATCGCCAAGCATTTCGACACCGAGCACCACAAGCTGTTCATCGAATCCGACAAGCTGATCGCCAGCCTGCCGGAAACGATCCTGGCGATGTCGGAGCCGATGGTGTCCTATGACAATGTCGGCTTCTACCTGCTGTCCAAGGAAGTGGCGCGCCACGTGAAGGTGGTGCAGTCCGGCCAGGGTGCCGACGAGGTATTCGCCGGCTACCACTGGTATCCGCCGCTGATGGATTCCAACGATCCGCTCGGCGACTACGCCGCCAATTTCTTCGACCGCGACCACGCCGAATACGCCCGCATCATGGAACCGGGCGTGGTCGGCGGCGACCACGCGCTCGAATTCGTGCGCGCGCAATTCGGCATGCCCGGCGCCGACGACGCAGTCGACAAGGCGCTGCGCATCGATTCGACCGTCATGCTGGTCGACGATCCGGTGAAGCGCGTCGACAACATGACCATGGCCTGGGGGCTGGAAGCCCGCGTGCCGTTCCTCGACCATGACCTGGTCGAACTCGCCGCCAAGGTGCCGGCAGCCGAAAAGGTGCGCGACGGCGGCAAGGGCGTCCTGAAGGACGTCGGGCGCCAGATTATCCCCGCCGAAGTGATCGACCGGCCGAAGGGCTATTTCCCGGTTCCGGCGTTGAAATATATCGAGGGACCGGTGCTCGATTTCGTGCGTCAGGCCCTCGACGCGCCGGCCGCCCGGCAACGTGGGTTGGTCCGGCGCGAATATGTCGATACCCTGCTGGCGAGTCCCACGGAGCATATTACCCGCCTCAGGGGCTCGAAACTGTGGCAGGTGGCCCTGCTCGAGCTTTGGCTGCAAGCGCATCACATATAGCCGGGAGCGCTAACATGCAGACGAAACCACGCATCCGCGAGGCCGCCGAAGACATGCTCTCGCTCAAGAGCTGGGGCGAGCGGCCGGAATACAGCGGTATCCCGCAGGAGGTCTCCGTCGATTGCGGCTGGGGCCGACTGATCTTCGGCCAGACCTTCCAGGAACCGCAGGCGCTGGCCGCCACGCTCGAAGACGAAACCAGCGGCGAACGCGACGTCGCGCTTTATGTGCATGAGCCGCAGGTGGTGCTCTCGGAGGCGCCGCAGTCGCTGTTCCTCGACCCCTCACACACCTTCCGGCACTACCTCACCGGGCCGCGCGCGCAGACCCCGCTCCGGACGATCACCATCCGCGACGCGCGCGCCGACGATGCGGCGGAAGTGAACCGGCTTTATCTGTCGCGCGGCATGGTACCGCTGCGCGACGGCTATCTCGAGGACGATGGCCATCCGGAAAGCGTCACCGTGCTGGTGGCCGAAGGCGTCGACGGCCGGCTCACGGGCGTCGTCATCGGCATCGACCACCGCGTCGCGATCAACGATCCCGACAACGGTTCCAGCCTGTGGGCGCTCGCCGTCGATCCGCAGGCGCAGATGCCGGGCGTCGGCACCGCGCTGGTGCTGGCGCTGGCCGAGTACTTCCGCAAACGCGGCCGCGCCTTCATGGATCTGTCGGTGATGCACAACAACGAACAGGCGATCGCGCTTTATGAGAAGCTCGGCTTCGTGCGCGTGCCGGTGTTCTGCATCAAGCGCAAGAACGCGGTGAACGAATCACTGTTCGTCGGCCCCGCCCCCGAACATGAGCTCAACGTTTACGCCCGTATCATTGTCGACGAGGCGCGCCGGCGCGGCATCGCGGTGGAGGTGGAGGACGCCGAGGCCGGCCTGTTCAGGCTTTCCTTTGGCGGCCGGTCGATCTCCTGCCGGGAATCGCTCTCCGACATGACCAGCGCGGTGGCACTGTCGCGCTGCGACGACAAGGCGCTGACGAAGAGACTGCTGACCAAAGCAGGCCTGCGCGTGCCGCAGCAGATCAGCTCCAGCCGCGCGCACGAGATCTCGGCCTTTGTCGAGCGCTACGGCCGGGTCGTGGTCAAGCCAGCGCGCGGCGAGCAAGGCCGTTCGGTGTTCGTCGATCTCTCGACCGAAGACGAGGTGACGCGCGCGATCGAAAACGCGCGTCAGGTCTGCGACGAGGTGCTGGTGGAGGAGTTCGTCACCGGCGAGGATCTGCGCATCATCGTCATCGATGGCGCGGTGGTGGCCGCCGCGGTGCGCAAGCCCGCGACCGTGCTCGGCGACGGCAGCCATTCGATCAGCGAGCTGATCGAGGCCCAGAGCCGGCGCCGCGCCGCCGCCACCGCCGGCGAAAGCCGCATCCCGCTCGACGCCGAAACCGAGCGCGCGGTGCGCGTCGCCGGCCGTACATTCGATGACGTGCTGGCCAAGGGCGAGAGCCTCGCCGTGCGCAAGACAGCCAACCTGCACACCGGCGGCACCATCCACGATGTCACCGCCGATCTGCATCCCGATCTTGCCGCGGCCGCCGTCGCCGGCGCCAAGGCGCTGGAAATTCCGCTGGTCGGCTTCGATTTCCTGGTTCCCGACGTCGCCGGGCCGGACTATGTCATTATCGAAGCCAACGAGCGGCCCGGCCTTGCCAACCATGAACCGCAACCGACCGCCGAGCGTTTTATCGATTTCCTGTTCCCGCACAGCCGCACCCCGGCCTAGTGCCCCGAATCGGAAGTTCGTACGGAGCAAGTTGAATAGTTTGACGAACTTCGGATTCGGGACACCAGACGAACGACTTAGGAAAGCTGCCAGTCCAATGCACGACCCTTCCATCGAGGACGCCTATCTCCTGGACGTTCTCAAGCGCCTTTTGGAAATCCCCAGCCCGACCGGCATGACCGATGCCGCCATCGCGGTGGTCTGCGGCGAATTGGAAGTGCTCGACATCCCGTTCGAGCTGACGCGCCGCGGCGCGATCCGCGCCACGCTCTCCGGCACCGCGCCCGCCCCTGACCGCGCGATTGTCAGCCACCTCGACACCCTCGGCGCCATGGTCAAAGACATCCGCGCCAACGGCCGCGTGGAAATGGTGCCGATCGGCACTTGGTCGGCACGGTTCGCCGAGGGCGCACGCGTCACCATCCACAGCGACGACGCCCTGTTCCGCGGCACCATCCTGCCGCTGAAGGCTTCCGGACATGCCTACAACGAGGAAGTCGACGAACAACCGTCGGCCTGGACCAATCTCGAAGTGCGCCTCGACGCGCATACCACGTCATCGGCCGAAACGCGGGCGCTCGGGATCGCCATCGGCGACACCATCGCCATCGATCCGCAGCCGGAGTTCGGACCCAACGGTTTCATCAATTCGCGCCATCTCGACGACAAGGCCGGTGTCGCCACCGTGCTGGCGGCCGCGCGTGCGGTGCGCAAGGAAAACGTGACGCTGCCGATCGACTGCCACTTGCTGTTCACGCTGTCGGAAGAAGTCGGCGTTGGCGCCAGCGCCGTGCTGGCCGGCGACGTGGCCGAACTGGTGTCGGTGGACAATGGCACCATCGCCCCGGGGCAGAACACCTCACCCTATGGGGTGACCATCGCCATGCAGGATTCGTCCGGGCCCTTCGATTGGCACCTGACGCGCGCCCTGCTCGGGCTCGCCGCCAGCTACAACATCGAGCATACGCGCGACGTGTTCCGCTATTACCGCTCGGACGCGGCGTCAGCGGTGGAAGCCGGCAACGACATCCGCGCCGCGCTGGTCTGCTTCGGGCTCGACGCCAGCCACGGCTGGGAACGCGCGCACGAACAGTCGCTGTTCGCGCTGGCACGGCTGCTGGCGCTGTACATGCAGAGCGAGCCGCTGTTCAGCCGCGACCGTCAGGCGCTCGGCCCCATAGGCGACCTGCCCGCGGGCGACGTCGGCGCGCAGAGCTAAAATCAACAGCCGCTCGTCCCCGCGAAAGCGGGGACGAGAGTGAGCGGAGTTGCGTGGCCTAATTATTCTCGGCGGTGACCGAAGGCCGCAGCGCCAGCGGATTTTCCTTGCGCAGACGGCTATGCACCATGCGCGGGCGCACGTGGCGGCGCTTGAAGGTGCAGGAGGCAAAGCCCAGCCCGGAGACCGAGCCGACGAACGAATCGTTGCCGACCTTTTCCAGATTAAAGCAGGGCTCGAACGGTAGGCCGCGCAAGGTGGCGCAGACCCGTTCGCCCTTCACCCGCAGCGTGCCGGAGGGCAGCGCCGCGTAGCGCACACGGCCAGACCCCTGGAACTGGATCGAGCCGACCACCGCGCCGTCGTCGAAAACCCGGCCTTGGCCGCGCGTACCCTCGAAGCAGCTATAGCTGAACACTTTGCCGACAACGAAGTGCCGGGCCTCCTTCGCGGACATCGTCTCACCGGCCATAGCCGGGACCGCGGCCACCAGGCCAACCAGCACCGCAACTGCACGTAACATTCCCACGACTCCGACTAACGCCACAGACTGACATGTTTCGGCGAACCGAACCCAGGGCTCGATTTCAAGCCTAGCGGATTATGCCCAGCCTTCGTCGACAAATCCTGAACGTGTTTACCCGATCTTGACTACGATCCGGCCGCGGACCTGGCCGGCCAAAATGGCAGGAGCCGTCTCCAGAACGTCGGAAAGGGCGATTTCCGTGGTCATCGCGGCCAATTTCTGGCGATCAAGGTCGTTTTCCAGACATTTCCACGCTTCTTTTCGGCGTTCCAGCGGGCACATCACGGAATCGATGCCGTAAAGACACACCCCGCGAAGAATAAATGGCGCCACCGAAGTCGGTAGATCCATACCCCCTGCCAGGCCGCAGGCGGCCACCGCCCCGCCATAGCGGGTCATGGACAGGAGATTTGCCAGCATGGTGGAACCGGCCACATCCACCCCGCCGGCCCAGCGCTCCTTGGCAAGCGGCTTCACGGGCCCCGAGAGTTCGGCCCGCTCGACGATTTCGCTGGCCCCCAGGCCCTTGAGATAGTCAGCCTCCTGCGGACGGCCGGTGACCGCGCTGACGCTGAAACCCCGCTTGGCGAGCAGCGCGGTGGCGACCGAGCCGACCCCGCCGGCAGCGCCGGTGACGGCGATCGGGCCGCCGTCCGGGGCGAGGCCGTGGCGATCGAGCGCCAGGACGCAGAGCGCGGCGGTGTAGCCGGCAGTCCCGATGGCCATGGCGTCGCGGGCGGTGAGGCCCGCCGGCAGCGCCACCAGCCAGTCGCCCTTGACCCGCGCCTTTTCGCCATAGGCGCCGAGATGGGTCTCGCCCATGCCCCAGCCGTTGCCGATGACCTTGTCGCCCGGCTTCCAGGCCGGATGGCTCGAGGCTTCCACCGTGCCGGCGAAATCGATGCCGGCGATCATGGGAAAGCGCCGCACCACCGGTGCCTTGCCGGTGACGGCCAGCCCATCCTTGTAGTTGATGGTGGAATATTCGACGCGCACGGTGACGTCGCCGTCCATCAGGTTGGCTTCGTCGAAGTCGGTGAGCGCGGCCTTGGCGCCCTTCTCCGCAATCACAATCGCCTTGAATTGTCCCACGCCAAGCCTCTTTCGTTGCTCGAACCTGGGGCATTCATGGCGCGCTGGGCGCGAGGACGCAAGCGGCGGGCTTGGGCCGAAAAGCGGCGCCTCAGCGATCGACCTCGCCGAGGACGATGTCGATCGTGCACAGGACCGCCGGCACGTCCGCCAGCATATGGCCGCGGCAAAGTGAATCCATAGCCTGCAGATGGGCGAAACTGGGCGCCCGTACCTTGCATTTGTAAGGCCGATTGGTGCCGTCGGAGACGAGATAGACGCCGAACTCACCCTTGGGGGCCTCGACCGCGGCGTAGACTTCGCCGGCCGGCACGTGGAAGCCCTCGGTGTAAAGCTTGAAGTGGTGGATCAGCGCTTCCATCGAGCGCTTCATCTCGCCGCGCTGAGGCGGCACGATCTTATTGTCTTGCACCGCGACCGGCCCCTGCCCTTGCGGCGAACGCAACGCTTCCACGCATTGCCGGATAATGCGCACCGATTGCCGCATCTCTTCCATGCGGATGCAATAGCGGTCGTAGCAGTCGCCGTGCTTGCCGACCGGGATGTCGAATTCAAAATCGGAATAGCATTCGTAAGGCTGCGCCCGGCGCAGATCCCAGGCCGCGCCCGAGCCGCGCACCATGACGCCGGAAAAGCCCCAAGCCCAGGCGTCGGCAAGCGCAACCACGCCGATGTCGACATTGCGCTGCTTGAAGATGCGGTTCCCGGTCAGCAAGCCATCCAGCTCGTCGCAAACCTTGAGAAACGGATCGCAGAACGCCTCGATGTCGTCGATCAGTTGCGGCGGCAAGTCCTGGTGCACACCGCCAACCCTGAAATAGGCCGCATGCAGACGGCTGCCGGAGGCGCGCTCATAGAACACCATCATCTTCTCACGCTCTTCGAAGCCCCAGAGGATGGGCGTCAGCGCGCCGACGTCGAGCGCGAGCGTGGTGATGTTGAGCATGTGCGAGAGCAGCCGGCCGATCTCGCTGTAGAGCACGCGGATGAGCTGGGCGCGTTTCGGAATCGACAGACCGAGCAGCTTTTCCGCGGCCAGGCAAAACGCGTGCTCCTGGTTCATCGGCGCCCAATAATCGAGCCGATCGAAATACGGAATGCTCTGCAGATAGGTCTTGTGCTCGATCAGCTTCTCGGTGCCGCGGTGCAGAAGGCCGATATGCGGCTCGACGCGCTCGACCACCTCGCCGTCGAGCTCAACGACCATACGCAGGCAGCCGTGGGCCGCCGGGTGCTGCGGCCCGAAGTTGACGATGAAATTGCGGGTCGAATCAGCCAATGCGGGCAGCCCCTCTCGCCAAGACCTTCAAGCATACGCCAGAAGAGACTTTAGCGACTATCATCCGAACCTGACCGCGACGTGACGACGCGCGCGGGCGGCGAATCGATGATGGCCGTGAGGAAGCCAATTACTGCCACAGTTGGGACGGCTGGCGATTGCGCCCCCAAAAACAAGCGACCAAAGAATATGGCGGCGGCCACGTTGCGCCAGAAACGCCCGTGGCCGCCGCCTTTCTCAATCTACCGACTTCAGAAGTCCTTCCAGGCCTCCGCGAGCGCGCCTTGCATCCGGCGGATCGGATTGGCCCGCGCCTGCCCGCCGCTGCCGTTGGCCGCCAGCTTGGGCGCCTGATTGGGCGCGGCGGCCGGCTTTTCCTTCTGCTCGGGCAACGGCACCACGGCCGCCGGCTGAGGCGCCGCCGCCCGTGTCCCCCCGGCCGCCACCTCATCGAGACGGAAGAAGGCAATGCGCTCGTCCATGGCCTTGGCCTGTTGCTCCAACGTCTTGGCGGTCGCCGCGTTCTCCTCGACCAGCGCCGAGTTCTGCTGCGTCACCTCGTCCATCTGGCTCAGCGCCTTGTTGACCTGCTCGATGCCGGTCGCCTGCTCGGCGCTCGCATTCGCGATATCGGACACCAAATCCGCCACCTCTTTGATCGAATCGGTGATCTCGTTGAGCGCGGTGCCGGCCCGGTTGACCAGATCGACGCCTTCCTTCACCTGACCGCCGGAGTTGACGATCAGGTCCTTGATGTCCTTGGCGGCTTGCGAGGAGCGCTGCGCCAGGCTGCGCACCTCCGACGCCACCACCGCGAAGCCGCGGCCGGCGTCACCCGCGCGCGCCGCCTCGACCGCGGCATTGAGCGCCAGCAGGTTGGTCTGGCGCGCGATCTCGTCGATCACGCCGATGATCTCCGAGATGTTGCGCGACGACTCTTCAATGCGCGCCATCGCGTTCACCGCCTGCGCCACCACTTCGCCGCCACGGCCGGCAACGTCGCGGGTACCGCTGGCCGACTGATTGGCAGCTTGCGCGTTGTCGGCATTCTTCTTCACCATCGACGCGATCTCTTCCATCGAGGCGGAGGTTTCTTCCAGGCTCGCCGCCTGTTCTTCGGTGCGCTGCGACAGGTCGGTGGTGCTGGTGGTGATCTCCATCGAGGCGTTGGTGACCTCGCGCGCCGCCGATTTGATGTCGGAAACGGTCGAGCTGATGCGCTCCGCCGTCTTGTTGGCGTTGTCCTTAAGGAGCGCGAAGCTGCCCTCGTATTGCGCGGTGATGCGCTGGGTGAGATCGCCGTCGGCGAGCGCGTTCAGCATCTTGACCAAGTCATCGAGCGCCTTGGCGACGTTCTCGCACAATGAGTTGATGGCGGTGCCGACGTTGAGCACGAGGCCGTCTTTGCCCTCGAGATCGACGCGCTGGGAGAAGTCGCCGGCCACGGCCGCGTTGACGATGCCGCCGACGGCGGCCTGGAACTCCTCGGCCACCTTCTGCATCGCTGCGTCGCGTTCGGCGGCGGCACGTTTTTCCTGCTCCGCCTTTTCTTCCGCCGTGCGGGCGGCTTCCTCTGCCTCGCGCTGGGCTTTCGCCCTGTCCGCCGCGGCCTTTTCCTCGGCCTCCCGCTGCGCCTTCTCAGCCAACATCACACTGATGTCGTTGACGGCGCGGGCGGTCTCGCCGACTTCGTCCTTGCGTTCGGTGCCGGTGATATCGACCGCCTCGCCCTGCGCCATGCGCTGCAGCAGGCCGACCAGCGTACGCATCGGCTTGGCGATCCCGAACTGACCGGTCAGCAAACCAAAGCCGAGACCGAAAATGATGCCGATCGCAGCGGCGATTATCATCAGCCGCGAGACCTGCTGGTATTCCGCGTTGGCCGCCGCAGAAGCAGTGGTCAGGTCCTTTTCCAGCCGGCTGGACAGCGCCAGTAACTTTGCCCGGACCTTGTCGGCGACCTCGGAGCTTGCAAGCGCCCGCGAGCGCAGCTTGGCCAGTTCAGGGGTTTCCTGGAAGTTGGTGACCGCGTGCGCGGCACGCAGCGTCTGACCCAACCCGTTTTGGTAGCTGCCCCAATGGGACTCGACTTCGGCAATTTCGGCTCTGATTTCCGCCCTCTTTGTATTGTCCTTCAGCCATTGCAGCCGCTCACCAAAGAGTTTGCCCTCTTTCTCGATTGTCTGCTGCGCTGCCGTCCTATTCTCCGGCCGCGGGTCGGTCGAAAGATGGAATTCAGTGCGATTGAGGGCGAGAAGGTTGACGGAGAGGCGTTGCGCCATCGCCAACTCTTTGGCCAGCAATTCCATATGGTCCGTCGCCTCGCTCAGCGACTTGAGCGAGTTGACACCGAGCCAGGTGATACCAACGGCGACGATCGACAGCAGGACGACAATCGCGACTATCTTGGTGAGTACGCGGAAGCGAGCAAGGAAGGACATGAGGGGCTCCGATCCGAGAGTAAGTGAGGTGAAAGGCTTCAGCGGCGAACGCATAACGGGGCGTCTAGGCGTCGAGGAGATGCGCGGTGGTTTTTTCATCGTCCGCGTCCGACAGCAGGCGGACCAGATCGATCAATGCGATCATGGCGCCCTCGACCGTCACCAGCCCGGCGAGAAAACGCGCCCGTGACGAGCGGGCGACGCTCGGGACCGGCTGCACGGCGCTCTGCTCGAACGACACGATGTCGAGCACGCGGTCGGCCAATAGGCCGATCTGCCGTCCTTCCATCTGCACGATGATGATGATGTGCGTCGGCGTGCACTCGGTCAGACCCTGGCCGAAGCGGCAGCGCAGATCGATGATCGGCACCACGACGCCGCGCAGATTGAGCACGCCACGCACGTACTCCGGCTGTTTCGGGAGGTGCGTGACGTTCGACCATTCCTTGATTTCGCGCACCGACATGATGTCGACGCCGTATTGATCGTTGTCGATGGCGAAGCTGATGAACTCGATCGCACCGGCGGCGACGTCGGCGCTGTCTGTTCTTGCAACGTCGCGAGGCGCCGAATCGGAGGCAGGCGAAAGCGAAGCTGATGTCATTGGCGTATTCCGAATGCGGGTCGCGCGGGCTGCCCCGGCGATGAAAGGGAAGCGATGCGTTATTCGGCCAAACGAAGCGATGCGGCTGAATGCAGTAACGACGGTAAAATTGTCCGCGCCCGCTTGACGCGTGGTTAACTCAAATTCGTGTTCTTGATCGCTCGCATGTAGCGATAGAACTAATCATTTTTTATAAAACGAAGCACTATTACGCGCACGCGCCATTAAATGAGCGGTGCGCCGCTGCACCCCATCAACAAATTCGCGTCGTGAATTTTTCGCGGTCGCCGCGCCGATCAATCGGCCGGATTACATCGTCGGTAATGTGTAAAAGACACCGTTCGAACGCGTGTGGATATTGGCGCGGCGGCGAAGCCCCTCGATATCGAGAATCGACAACGAGCGCTGACGAAATTCGACCAGGCCGTTACGGCGGAAGTCCGAAACGACCTTACTGACATGAACCTGGGTCAAGCCGGTGGCATCGGCGATGTGATGCTGACGCAGTGGAAAGTCCATATTGGTCGGGTCGCGCATCATGTCGCGCACCTTCAGGCGCTGGGCGAGGTTCAGGATCAGGCGGGCGATGCGCTCTTCGCCCGAGCGGCGCCCGAGGTCGACGATCTGGCGGTCGCTGCTGGTCTGCTCCGCGATCCAGGCGTTGAGGACCTGTTCGAGAAACTCGGGCTGCTTGAACAGGTAGCTTTTCAATTCACGGCGCTTGAATGTCCGATAGCAGACGTCGGTGATGGCCTCGATCACACGCCCCGGCTTGGGCGCGAACAGCAGTCCCATCGAAACGACGTCGCCGGGCAGCAGAACCGACAAGATCTGGCGGCGCCCGTCTGCCAGCAATTTGACCGACGCTGCCCAACCGCTGCAGACAATCGGCACCGCGTCGTGAAAGTCCTGGTCATGGACGATGAGGCGGCGGGCCTTGATGGTGTGGCTCGATTGCGGAATGACCCTCCGCTCCAGCTCCGCCACCGTCGGCGCCGTCTTGCCCGACACGTCACATATATGATGTTTGGCCGCCGGACATACTGCGCAGCCAAGTTGCAGTGATTTCAGGTTTGATACGGCTTTCCCGTTATCGCACACCGCGAACATAGGTCTTTCCGCCGGTTGAAAGTTGTCGCCCCCAAGCAACAACTCGTCCAGACGTACTGCCGTCGTTCCCGCGAGGAAATCGAGTCAACATAACCGGAGCCGAGAACAACCGCTTCCCATCGTTCTACCTTTACGTGATTTTCCAGCGTCCCAACGCCCGAGCATTTATATTTTTTAATAGCTTTTTTGATAAATACAGATAATCGCAAGGTCCATCTGCGTTTAAGGGACCTATCTCACCGCCCGCTTCCGTCAATTACAGGCACAAAGAGAGCATGCGCGCCGCACTATGCCGGGCGCATGATGGCGGCGGCACAAACCCGAAAATATCAGAAGATTTCGCTATTCGGCCGGGATCGGCGCCAGCCGCTCGATCGGCTTTTCGATGATCGGCAGGTTGATGACGGCCGATATCAGGCCGAGCACCACCGACAGCCACCACACCACATTGTACGAGCCGGTGGATGTGTAAAGCAGCCCGCCAAGCCAGACGCCGAGGAAGCCGCCGACCTGGTGGCTGAAAAAGGCGAAGCCGAACAAAGTCGCCATCCAGCGGGTGCCGAACATCAGCGCCACCAACCCTGAGGTCGGCGGCACGGTCGACAGCCACAACAGGCCCATCGTCGCGCCAAAGATGAGCGCCGACGCCGTGGTGATCGGAAAGGTGATGAAGGCAATCACCGCGACCGAGCGCAGAACGTAGATGATCGACAAGAGATAGCGCTTGGGCATGCGGTCGCCGAGCCAGCCGGACGCCACCGAGCCAATGATGTTGAACAGGCCGATGGTGCCGAGCGCCCAGGCGCCGGCGTCGATCGAGAGCCCGCGATCGACCAGATAGGCCGGCAGGTGCACGGTGATGAACAGGAGCTGGAAGCCGCAGGTGAAGAAGCCGAGCACCAGCAGCACGTAGGAGCGGTGGCCGAACGCCTCGATCATGGCCTGGCGCAGCGACTGGTGGGTGCCACCCGCCTCCGTCTTGGCGTGCATGTCCATCGGCGGCGTGCGGATGGCGACGGCGAGCGGGATGATCGTCAGCGAAATGACCGCAAAGGCGACCAGCGCATGCTGCCAGCCGAGGCCTTCGATCAAACCGACCGCCAGCGGCGAGAACAGGAACTGGCCGAACGAGCCGGCGGCGGTGCCGGCGCCGAAGGCCAGCGAGCGCATATGCGCCGGCATCAGCTTGCTGAAGGCGGCGATGACCAGCGTGAACGACGTGCCGGCGATGCCGAGCCCCATCAGCAAGCCGGCGGAAAGATTGAGCGTGCTGGACGTCGTCGAATAGGCCATCAGCGCGAGACCGCCGCAGTAGAGCAGCGCGCCGACGAAGAACACGCGCAGCGTCCCGAAGCGGTCGGCGATGGCGCCGACGAAGGGCTGCGCCGTGCCCCAGACAATGACCTGGATCGCCAGCGCCAGCGAGAACACCTCGCGGCTCCAGCCGTTGGCCGCCGACATTGGCGTCAGAAACAGGCCGAGCGCGGCGCGCGGGCCAAAGCCGATGGCGCCGATCAGGCAGCCGCAGACCAGGATCACCGCAGGCGTGCGCCAGCCAATGGTCGCCGGAGTGCCGGTCGTGGATTGTGCCATTTGAGGTGCCCCCGGTTCCATTCACGCCCGCGCCTTGGTAGCCCGCCGGACGGGGGAACATATAGGGCCAATCGGGTGGGCCAAAACGAATATTGGTGATCGAAGCCATTTGCGAAACGCATGGCTCAGACGGACGCGGAAACGCCGATTCCCGCTCAGCCGGTGGTATCGCGGCCTTCCATGCGGAAGCTTTTGGCCAGTTCCTCGTCGAGATCGGCATAGATACGCCGCTCGAGGGCGCGAAATTCGTCCGAGGTGGGGTCGCGCTGGTGCGGCAGGTCGATGTCGAGCACGCTCTTGATGCGGCCCGGCCGCGCCGTCATCAGCACCACGCGGTCGGCGAGATAGATCGCCTCCACCACCGAGTGGGTGATGAATACCACCGTCTTGCGGTGCTCCTGCCAGATGCGCAGCAATTCGTGCTGCAGGTGGCGCCGGGTCAGCGCGTCGAGGGCGCCGAACGGCTCATCCATGAAGATGATCGACGGCTCGGTGGCAAAGGCGCGCGCGATGGCGACGCGCTGCTTCATGCCGCCGGACAGTTCGCGCGGCCGCTTGTCGGCGAATTCGGCAAGCCCCACCATGTCGAGATAGCGCATGGCGACCTCGCGGCGCCGGCGCCGCGGCAGGCCCTTGCGCTCGAGGCCGAATTCCACATTGCCGCGCACGTCGAGCCAGGGGAACAGGGCGTAGTCCTGGAACACCATGCCGCGGTCGATGTCGGGCCCTTGCACGACGACGTCACCGACTCGCGCCTCGCCGCTTGAGGGCGGCGTCAGGCCGGCGAGAATGTTGAGCATGGTCGACTTGCCGCAGCCAGAGGGACCGACAACCACCAGGAATTCCCCGGGCGCGATGTCGAGATCGGTCGGCAACAGCGCCTCGACCGTGCGGCCATCGGCGCCGGTGTAGTGCTTGGCAAGGCCGCGCAGCGTCAGCGGCTTGCCGGTGGTGGGGCTGAGCGCGTTCATTCGACCATCCAGTTGCAGCGCCGGTCGAGCCAGCGGAACACCGCGTCGAACAGCACCCCGAGCACGCCGATGGTCACCATGCCGACCAGAACCAGGTCCGAGCGCAAGACTTCCATGCCGTTGGAGATCAGGTAGCCGAGCCCGGTACGGGCGGCGACCAGCTCGGCGGCGATGATCGCCGCCCAGCCGGTGCCGAAGGAAATGCGCAGGCCCACGATCACCTGCGGTAGCGACGCCGGCAGCACGACCTTGCGGAACAGGGAGGCGCTGTCGTTGCAGCCGAGAATGCGGCCGGCGCGGATGAGTACCGGGTCGATGCTTTTGACGCCGGCGACGGTGTTGAGCAGGATCGGGAAGAAGGTGCCGATGAAGATCACGAAGATCTTGCCGCCCTCGTCGATGCCGAACCAGAGGATGGCGAGCGGAATCCACGCGAGCGGTGAGATCGGCCGGAACAGCTCCACCACCGGGTCGAGCACGCCCTCGAGCCGCTGCCAGCGGCCCATGGCGAAACCGAGCGGCACCGCCACGATCGCCGCCAGCACCCAGGCCGAGAGCACGCGGAACACGCTGTAGGCGGCGTCGGTCGGCAGTTCGCCGCTGGCCGTGAGCTGGACGAAGGTCTCCGCGGTCAATAGCGGCGACGGCAGCAAGGCCGGCGGCGGCTTGGCAAGCCAGACAACCGCCTGCCATACGGCGATGACGCCCATGGCGGCGTAGAGATAAGGCAACAGCTTGGCCACCTGACGGCGCAGCCGCGCGGCAAAGCCGCGCGACTTCGAGCCCGCCGGCGTGAACCCGCCCGTCGCCGCTTCGCTCGTCAGCGTCACTTCACGTCTTTCAGTGCCTGTTCCGCGAATTTTGTCTCGACCTTGGGGTTGTCCGTCGGCTTCAAGATTCCGGCTTTCTTGAGGAATGAACTATACGCCTCGACCGTCGACTTGTCCGGTACGATGTTGCGGTCGAACACGGAGATCTTCTGCTTGACGGCGTATTCGATCACCTTGCGCGGGAACTTGTTTTCCTTGACCCAGATGTCGATCGCCTTATCGGGATCCTTGAGGATCAGATCGATCGCCTTGACCTCGGCGTTGATCAGGTCCTGTACCAGGTCGGGATGCGACTTGATGAAGTCTTCGCGCGCATAAGTGCCGTCACCGACATAGTGGCCATTCTTGATCGGCATGATCTGCGCGGAGCTCATCAGCACGCGGCCGACGCCGTCAGCGAGCGCGCGCGAGACGTGCGGATCCCAGGTGATGCCGGCATCGACGCTCTTGTTGCCGAGCAGGGTCGCGACCTGCGAGCCCTGCGTCTTGAACAATTGCACGTCCTTGACGGTGAGGCCGGCGTCCGCCAGCGCCTTGATCAGCAGCGGATATTGCTGCGAGCCCTCGCCCGGAAAGGCGATCTTGGCGCCTTTGAGCTCGGACACCTTGGTAATCTTTGAATCCTTCGGCACCATGATCGCGGTCTGGTCGAGAATATCGATAGCGATCAGCTTTGCCGGCAAACGCGCCGCGGCGACGATCGCAGGGCCCATGCCGGCCGAGGCAATCTGGATAGCGCCAGAGGCGAGCGCCTGGTTTTCCGGCGCGCCGTAGGAGAACGACTTGAGGACGATCTTGACGTTGTACTTCTTCTCGATCGGCTTGAGATAGCCCGCCCCGTGCGCGATCAGGATCGGCTGCGTCGACGGCTGGACTCCGAAATTGATGACTTCTTCCGCCGTCGCCGGAGCGGCAAGCGTGGCGGCCAGCGCGATAACGATGGCAGGAGAGAAACGGATCATCGGCATACTCCTTTGCACGTATAAGAAACTGCATGAGTGCGCGAACAGTGCGCAGTGCCGATCTGGGTCACCCGACTTTTCAGATCGCTGATTTCAGCATTGCGTTTGCACAAAAAACTGTCAACAGCGGCAAGCGATCAAAGATTCCGCATGCGTGGCGCTTTGTTGTTCAAATTCTCAACCGGCAAGACAGTTCATTCTCTCGCCGCAAATTCGCTTTGAAATTTCCGCGCATACACGCGCGAAAGGCGGCATCGCGACGTACCGGCGCATGAAATGAGGTTGTGCCGGCGCGCGCCTTCCCGCAAACGAGGCCCGCTGTCACATCTTCTTGAGCAACTTGGTTTCGCGCGCCGTGGTCTTGGGATCGCCCCAGCTCGGCTCGTCGGAGCCGTCGCCCCAGGCGCGCGGGCGATAGAAGGTGTGCACGCCGATCTTGAACACCTTGCGCATCTCGCGCACCCAGCTCGGGTGCACCCAGTAGGCATGATAGTGGGTCGACTTGGCAATCTGCGGCATCCACAGCTTGCCGTCGAGCATGTCGCGCGCAATGCGCTTGGCGCGTTGCCATGCCTCCGGTTCGGTGACCACGTCGGGAACGCCATCGCAGGCGAAAGTGAACTGGCAAGCGAGACGGCGGTGGGCGTTCTGGTAGACGACGCCGCAGACATTGTCGGGATAGAAGGGCGAGAACACGCGGTTCATCACCACCTGGGCGACCGCGATCTGCCCGCGCACCGGCTCGCCGCGCGCCTCGAAGTACACCGCGTTGGCGAGACACTTCTCCGACTTGGCGCGTTTGACACCGATGAGCTTGAGGCGCTCGGCCGGCGATTTCGGGCGCTGATCGACGCCAGTCACTTCACCCTTGTTGGCGATGGATTCACCGCCCGCGCCGTCGTTGGCAATGTTGCCTTGCGTGAGCGCCGCCAGCTTGATGTCGAAATCGCCGGTGTCCGTCCCCGTCACCACCGGGGCGTAGCCGGGCGCCCAAGGCGTGATCTCCTCTTGCGCGGTGACCAGCGGATCGGTGCCGAAATAGATACGCGCGGTATCCTGCCCGAGCTTAGGGTTCACCGGCACCGCCCGCGTCCTGGCCGGCTTGGTCGGCGGCACGGCGCCGGTCTCCTCGGGCGGTTCGTCGGTCACGCTGGTGAATTCATATTGCGTGTAAGGATCGATGCGGCTGGCGGCGCTATCGTTCGCGAACGGCGCGTCGGCCCCAGCGGGCGGCATCGGCGGCACCGACAGCAGCGGCGGCATCGGTGGCAGCGGCGCCCGCTTCCGCGCCCTCAGCGAGTCGGCCTTGTCCTTGCGGTTGACGGTCGGGAATTGCAACGGCGCGGTCGGATCGCCGAGGAACTGCGCGCCGATCGAACGGGCGATGTCGCCCGGATCGAAATTGGCCAAGGCGTAAATCGGCGGATGCGGGATGCGGGTGCCGACCGGGCGCGGCAGGCTGAAGGTCGCGGTGTGGAGGGCGCCGACAAACGGCCGGGCCAGAATGAACCGGTGCGCGCGCGCGGTGACGCCGGGCTGACGCGCCAGCAGGGCCCCGAGATCGTCGAAGGCGGCCTGCTTGGGGAACAGCGCAAGGATCAACGCGAACAAAGCGATCCGCGTCAGCCTTCGCCGCAGCTTATGGAATCCCCGATAACGCACCCGTACGCAACCCAACACTAGTTTCAACCCAAGCCCGCCAGCGCAACGAGAATGCAACGGAATTTCTTATGGACTGATTAACCTTGCGAAGGTCTTAACCGCGCGCCGCGGCGGCCGGCCGCACCGCCGGCGGTCCGAGCCTAGGCGAACACCAGATCGCAGGAGTCCCAACCATTTACACGCGAATGGTGAAAGCCGTGCAGCAGCAAGCAAATCGCCGCAGTCGTTAACGATATCGAAATGGCTGCCGCCGAGAATCCGGCATTCTTGACCAACGAGCCGGCATGCTGCCTTTCAATTTGCCATCCACCGACGGGGGCTATGCCCTCCTGCTCGTCGGCGTGTCCGTCATGGCGCTTGGCGTTGCCGGCGTCCTGCACCGCCGCCTGCGCGCGCAAAACCGGCGGCTCGAGGACGCGTTCGACAACATGTCGCAAGGCCTTTGCATGTTCGATGCACAGGGCCGCATCGTCGTGGTCAACTGCCGCTACATCGAGATGTACAAGCTTGCGAAGCACATCGTTCGGCCGGGCTGCACGCTGCACCAGTTGATCCAGCACCGCAAAGACACCGGCATCTTCTCCGACGACGTCGCGACCTACTGCAAGAAGATCCTGGACGGCATCCGTGACGGAAAGAATTCGAGCTTCTATGTCCAGGCCAGCGACGGCCGCACCGTGCTTGCCAAGAACGAGCCGCTGGGCGATGGCGGCTGGGTCTCAACCCATGAAGACGTCACCGAGCAGCGCCACGCCGAGGAAGAACGCGCCGCCATCCGTGATCAGGAGCAGCGGCGCGCGGCGATCGACCTCGCCATCACCTCATTCCGCCCGCAGGTCGAGGCCCTGCTGTCGAGCGTCAGCAACAGCGCCACCGCGATGCGCGCAACCGCTGCAACGCTGTTCGGCTCCTCGGAACAGACCAGCCAGCGCGCCGAGAGCGCGGTGCAGGCGTTCAACGATGCCTCCACCAACGTGGAAACCGCCGCCGTCGCCGCCGACGAATTGTCACACTCAATCGCCGAGATCAGCCGTCAGCTAACCCAAACCAGCAACATTGTCAGCCTCGCGACCGACGAAGCACGCGCCACCGACAGCGAGATCACCGGTCTTTCCGCCGGCGCGCAGAAGATCGGAGACGTGGTGAAGCTGATCCGCGACATTGCCGAGCAAACCAACCTGCTCGCGCTCAACGCCACCATCGAGGCCGCGCGTGCTGGCGAAGCGGGCAAGGGCTTCGCCGTGGTGGCGTCGGAAGTGAAGTCGCTGGCGGTGCAGACCGCCAAGGCGACGGAAGACATCGCCAACCATATTCTGGGAGTGCAGGAGTCGACCACCGGCGCGGTCGACGCGATCCGCCAGATCGCCACCCGCATGCGGGAAATCAATCAATATACCTCCGCGGTCGCTGCCGCGGTGGAGCAGCAGAACGCGGCTACCGGCGAGATTTCGCGCAACGTGGCGAGCGCCGCCACCGGCACCGGCCAGGTGGTTTCGGTACTCAACGAGGTGGCGGGCGCGGCGACCGAAACCCGCAGTTCGGCCGAGGTGGTGCGCGACGCTTCGCAGTCGGTGGAGCAGGCGGTCGGCAATCTGCGGCTCGAGGTTGAAGATTTCCTCGCCAAGGTGGCGGTGTAAGACCGAGCTCGCGTTCAGTTGCTAACAGTTCCGCACTCCCTTGCGCGCGCCTATTCAACTCTCAAACAGCCCACCCACGTCATTCCGGGACGGCGCGTCAGCGCCGGGCCCGGAATCCAGAGGCGAAGCGTGAGCGCGGCGCTGTGGATTCCGGGCTCACGCGCCTTACAGCGACAAGACGCGCGCAAACGCGCTTATGGCGCGTGCCCCGGAATGACAGGCAAAAACCGTAGCCCAGATTGAGCGATTCAAAATCCGGGGCCCGCGCCCGATGCACGCCATGCGCCATCAAGCCGTCGCGGCGAGGCGGCCCACTTCCGCCAGCACGGCCTCACGCGCGGCAAGGGGCGCGTCGGCGCCGGTATAGTAGGCCGTGACGACAATCGGCGCGCGGCCCGGCGGCCAAAAGATCGCAACGTCGTTGGTCGCGTTATTGTGTCCACCGCCGCTCTTGTCGCCGGCGCGCCAACCGTTCGGAATGTCGGCGCGCAAGCGTTTTCCGCCGGTCTTGCAGCCGACGAGCCAGTCTGCGAGCTGCGCGCGCGAGGCGGCCGACAGCGCCGCCCCCAAAACCAGCTTTTGCATGGTCCGCAGCATGGCGAGCGGCATCGTGGTGTCGCGCGGATCGCCTGGCTTGTTCTCGTTCAGCGCGGTTTCGCGGCGGTCGAGCCTCGTGACATCGTCACCGAGCCTGCGCAGATAAGCGGTGAGCGCCGCCGGCCCCCCGAAACTGTCGAGCAGCAGGTTTGCCGCCGTATTGTCGCTGAGCGTTACCGCGGCCTCGCACAACGCGCCGAGGGTCAATCCGTCACCGACATGGTTCGCGGTGACCGGCGAATAAGTCACCAGATCGCTCTTGGTGTAGCGTACCCGGCGGCCGAGACTGTCGTCTTTGCGGTCGACGCGGGCCAGCACGCAGGCGGCGGCCAGCAGCTTATGGGTGCTGCACAGCGCGAACCGCTCGCCGCCACGGTAAGCGAACGGCTTGTCGGCTGCCGTGTCGAGAATGGCGACGCCGAGCCGGCCGCCGTGCTTTTGCGCTCGAGCGCGGCAATCGCCTGATGCAGCGCCACCTCGCTCGGGCGCGCAGCAGCGACCCCCGACCACAGCGCGGGACCGCCCACCAGCAAGCCGAACGTCAGCTCCCGGCGCGAGATCACGACTTACGCTTGGCTCGCCGCGGTCTTGCCGAGCGCCGCTTGAGCTGCGGCGAGCCGCGCGATCGGCACGCGGAACGGCGAGCACGATACGTAGTCGAGCTTGGCCTCGTGACAGAAGGCGACGGAAGCCGGGTCGCCGCCGTGCTCGCCGCAGATTCCGATCTTCAGCTTACGGCGCACCGCGCGGCCGCGCTCGACGCCGATCTTGACCAGTTCGCCGACGCCCTGTTGATCGATCGACACGAACGGATCGGCCGGCAGGATGCCGCGCGCGGTGTAAATGCCGAGGAAGCTCGCGGCATCATCGCGCGAAATACCGAAGGTGGTCTGCGTCAGGTCGTTGGTGCCGAAGGAGAAGAACTCCGCGCTTTCGGCGATCTCGCCGGCCATCAGACAGGCGCGCGGCAGTTCGATCATGGTGCCGACGTCGTAGTCGAACTTGGCGCCGGTCTCGTTGCGCACCGCCTCCGCCATGGCGTCGATGCGCGCCTTGACGAGATCGAGCTCGGCCTTGGTGGCGATCAGCGGCACCATGACTTCCGGCTTGACCTTCTTGCCGGTGCGCTTCTGCACCTCGACCGCCGCCTCGAAAATGGCGCAGGCCTGCATCTCGGCGACCTCCGGATAGGCGATGGCGATGCGGCAGCCGCGGAAGCCGAGCATGGGATTGAACTCGGCAAGCTCGCGCGCGCGGTGCGCGAGCTTTTCGGGATCGGCGCCCATGGCCGCGCAACTTCGGCGATCTCCTCCTCGCCGTGCGGCAGGAACTCGTGCAGCGGCGGATCGAGCAGGCGGATGGTGACCGGGCGGCCGCCCATGATCTCGAACAGCTCGACGAAGTCGGCCGCGCTGCATCGGCAGCAGCTTGGCGAGCGCGGCGCGGCGCGACTTCTCGTCGTCGGCGAGGATCATCTCGCGCACCGCCTGGATGCGGCCCTCGTCGAAGAACATGTGCTCGGTGCGGCACAGCCCGATGCCTTCGGCGCCGAAGCGCACGGCAGCCTTGGCGTCGGCCGGCGTGTCGGCATTGGCGCGCACGCCGAGCTTGCGCACCTTGTCGGCCCAGGCGATCAGCGTGGCGAACTCGCCGGAAAGCTGCGGCTCGATCATGTCGACCTTGCCGGCCAGCACCTGGCCGGTGGAGCCGTCGACGGTGATGAAGTCGCCCTGCTTGAACGTCTGGCTGCCGGCGGTCATGCTGCCTGTCGGCGTAGTCGACGCGGATCGAGCCGGCGCCGGAAACGCAGGGCTTGCCCATGCCGCGCGCGACCACGGCGGCGTGCGAGGTCATGCCGCCGCGGGTGGTGAGGATGCCTTCGGCGGCGTGCATGCCGTGGATGTCTTCCGGCGAGGTTTCCACCCGCACCAGAATGACCTTGCGGCCCTCGGCCTTCAGCTCGGCGGCCTCATCGGACGAGAACACGATCTCGCCCGAAGCGGCGCCGGGCGAAGCCGGCAGGCCGGTGGCGATCACGTTGCGGTGGGCGCGCGGGTCGATGGTCGGATGCAGGAGCTGGTCGAGCGAAAGCGGCTCGACGCGCAGCACCGCCTCTTCCTTGCTGATCAGTCCCTCATTGGCGAGCTCGACCGCGATGCGCAGCGACGCTTTGGCGGTGCGCTTGCCGTTGCGGGTCTGCAGCATCCACAACTTGCCCTGCTCGACGGTGAATTCGAGATCCTGCATGTCGCGGTAATGACGCTCGAGCTTGTTGTAGATGCGCGTCAGTTCGGCATAGGCCTTGGGCAAGGTCGCTTCCAGCGACGGCTTGTCGGAGCCCGCTTCCTTGCGCGCCGCCTCGCTGATCTCCTGCGGCGTGCGGATGCCGGCGACCACGTCCTCGCCCTGCGCGTTGATGAGGAATTCGCCGTAGAGCTTCTTCTCGCCGGTCGACGGATTGCGGGTGAAGGCAACGCCGGTGGCGGAGGTCTCGCCCATGTTGCCGAAAACCATCGCCTGCACGTTGACCGCGGTGCCCCAGCTTTCCGGAATGTTGTGCAGGCGGCGATAGGTGTTGGCGCGCTGGTTCATCCAGGAACCGAACACCGCGCCGATGGCGCCCCAGAGCTGCTGATGCGGGTCCTGCGGGAACGGCGCGCCCAATTCGTCGAGCACGCGCTTCTTGTAGCGCTCGACCAGCTCCGCCCAGTCGTCGGCGGTCAGGTCGGTGTCGAGATTGTAGCCCTGCCGCTCCTTGTGGTGGTCGAGCAGCTCCTCGAAATGCTCGTGGCCGACGCCGAGCACCACGTCGGAATACATGGTGATGAAGCGGCGGTAGCTGTCATAGGCGAAACGGCGGTCGCCGGATTTCGCGGCCAGCGCCGCGACGGTCTCGTCGTTGAGGCCGAGATTGAGCACGGTGTCCATCATGCCCGGCATCGAGGCGCGCGCGCCCGAGCGCACCGAGACCAGCAAGGGGTTGCTGGTGTCGCCGAACTTCTTGCCGGTGATGCGGCCGACCTGGGCGAGCGCCTTCTCGACCTGCTCTTCCAGGTTCTTCGGGTATTTCTTGCCGTTGGCGTAATAGAACGTGCAGACCTCGGTGGTGATGGTGAAGCCGGGCGGCACCGGCAGGCCGAGATTGGCCATTTCGGCAAGGCCCGCGCCCTTGCCGCCCAGAAGGTTGCGCATATTGGGTTTGCCCTCGGCACGGCCGCCGCCGAAGGAGTAGACCCATTTATTCTTGGCAGGCGTTTTGGCCGACGTTTTTGCTGCCGATTTTTTGGCCGCGGACTTCTTGGCGGCGGCCTTTTTGGCGGCGGCCTTCTTGACGGGACGCTTGCTGGTTTTCGCCTTCTTGGCGCCGGCGCGCGGTGAAGTGCGTTTAGCCGATTTACGTTTAGCCATTGGACGCTGAGCCATGGGTCATGAAAATTCGGGGTGGGTGAGCGACCCTTACAAACACCGCCGGACGGGGCGACGCAAGCCCCGGGTTCCGGCGCGTGAGACTAAAAGCCTTTGACCTAGTGGATGATGCCGAGGCCGAACAGCCCGACCAGGATCAGATAGATCGCGACGATGTAGTTGAGCAGGCGCGGGACGACCAGAATCAAAATTCCGCCAACGAGCGCGAGGATCGCCGGCACGTGCGCGAGGCCAAAATGCATGGTGGATTCTCCGTTTGAATTGAGCTGTTGAAACGCGATCGGGTAGGTCAGAGTTCCATTAGCAGAGTCGCGGGCGTCCGAAAGCCCACGCACACCAAATAGCAGCTAGCCCTCGATCTTGGAGAAATCCGCCACCGCGCGGGTGGCTTCGCGGATTTCGTTGAGCAGCTTGAGGCGGTTTTCGCGCACCGGCTTGTCGTCGACATTCACGGTGACCTTGTCGAAGAAGGCGTCGACCGTGGGCCGGAGCTTGGCCATGGCGGTCATGGCGGCGGCGAAGTCCTCCTTGGCGACCGCGGCGGAGGCTTCCGTCTTGGCCGCGTCGATGGCTGTCGCCAACGCCTTCTCTTCGGCCTGGGCGTAGAGCTTGGCATCGGGCTTGGCCGTGTATTCGCGCTTGTCCTTCTTCTCCTCGATGCGGATGATGTTGGAGGCGCGCTTGACGCCGGCGAGCAGGTTCTTGCCGTCATCGGTATCGAGGAAGCGCGCAAGCGCCTCGATGCGGCGCACCGCCATCAACAAGTCATCCTGAGCAATTTCGGTACCTGTCGTGCCTCCGGCACTCCGCGCGCTCGCGCCGAACACGGCGTCGACCAGATCGTGACGGGCGCCCTGCTCGCGCATGCGCACCTTCAGCCGGTCGGCGAAGAAGGCAAGCAGCTCGTGGGTCTGCCGCAGATAAGAATGGGCCTGCACCAAGAGCGGTCCGCTCGTTTGCCTACTCTTTTCCGAGACCAGCACTTCGAGCTTCATCGCCAGCTCGACGTCGCTCTCGCTCAGCTTGACGATCTGCTCGTTGAGCGGACGCAGCACCGCGATCGCCTCGGCCAGACGCTCGTCGCGCGCGACCGCGCCGAAATGGTGCCAGAGCAACATGGCGAGCGGCAGCCGCAACTCGTTCTCGATCACGATGCGAATGACGCCGAGCGCGGCGCGCCGCAGCGCATAAGGATCCTTGGAGCCGGTCGGCTTTTCGTCGATCAGCCAGAAGCCGACCAACGTGTCGAGCTTGTCGGCGAGCGCCACCGCGATCGCAACCGCATCGCCGGGCACCAGGTCGTCCGGCCCCTTCGGCTTGTAGTGGTCCTCGATGGCGTGGGCGACGCTCTCGTCCTCGTTCTGCGCCTCGGCGTAATAGCGGCCCATCAGGCCCTGCAAGTCGGGAAATTCGCCGACCACCTCGGTCAACAGGTCGGCCTTGCACAATTGCGCCGCGCGCTCTGCCTTGGCGACGTCGGCGCCGACGATGGGCGCGAGCTCGGCGGCGAGCGAGACGATGCGGGCGATGCGCTCGGCCATGGTGCCGAGCTTCTCGTGGAATACGATGTGCTCGAACTTCGGCAGCCGGTCTTCCAGCCTCGTCTTCAGGTCGGTGTCGTAGAAGAACTTGGCGTCGGACAACCGCGCGCGGATGACGCGCTCGTTGCCGGCGACGATCGCCTTGCCGCCGTCGGTGGCTTCTTCGTTGGCGACCAGAATGAAACGGTTGACCAGCTTCGCGGTCTGCGGATCGCGCAGCACAAAGCATTTCTGGTTGGCGCGGATGGTGGAGCGGATCACCTCGTCGGGGATCGACAGAAAGGCTTCGTCAAACGAACCCATCAGCGTCACCGGCCATTCCACCAGACCGGAGACTTCTGCCAGCAGGCCTTCGTCCTCGACCAGATCGAAGCCTTGCGCGAAGGCAAGATTCTTGGCGTCGGTATGGATGATCTCGGCGCGGCGCGCGGGATCAAGCACCACCTTAGCGGCCTCGAGCTTGGCCACGTAGTCGTCGAAGCGACGCACCTTGAACGCGTCGGGCGCCATGAAGCGATGGCCGCGGGTCTCGTCGGACGCCGCGAGCCCGTCGATTTCGAAATGAACGATGTCAGGCTCTTCGGTTTCCGGGCCGAAAGTGGCAACGATCGAATGCAGCGGCCGCACCCAAGTGAGCCGGCCCGAGCCCCAGCGCATGGATTTCGGCCAGGGGAAATTCCGAATTACATCGGGCACGATCTCTGCGATCACCTCGATCGCCGGCCGCCCCGCCTTTTCGAGCACGGCGACGTAGAAGTCACCCTTCTTGGGATCCTTCTCGATCTTGGCCTGGTCGATGGAGGCAAGCCCCGCCGCCTTGAGAAACCCGGCGATGGCCTGCTCGGGCGCGCCGACGCGCGGGCCCTTCTTCTCTTCGAACAGGTCGGGTTGGCGCGCCGGGACACCGTGCACCATGAGCGCCAGCCGGCGCGGGGTCGCGAAGGCGCGGGCACCCTCGTAGACGAGGCCCGCCGCGACCAGCCGGTCGGTGACCATCTTCTTCAGGTCATCGACCGCCCGCGCCTGCATGCGCGCGGGGATTTCTTCGGACAGGAATTCGAGCAGAAGGTCGGGCATAACAACCGAGAATTTGGCGGCCGGCGAATGAGAGGCGGATGAAGGCGCGGCGTCTGCCTAGCAAGGCGGCCGGGCAATGTCACCTTTTCCTGGCGGGTGATCTTATCCGAAAACCGGTACCCATCCCCGATCACGTCGAGGACAGACTTTTCGGGATATAAGTTTTTGTTTTGTCGCGTTTCCGGACGGCGAACCGGTTCCCACTTCGCCTGGAAACGCTCCGCTACCAGCCGCCGCCGCCGCCCCCACCGCCGCCGCCGCCGGAGCCGCCGCCACCACCGCTCGAAAAGCCCGACGAGCCGGAAGACACCGGGATCGAACTGACCAGCGCCGAGGTGGCGCCGGCGACCGTCGCGCCGATGGCGCTACCGAAATTGGCGCCCGACCAGCTCCGCCCGCCATGCCAGGCCGGGTGGTAATGGCTCATGGGATCGCTGTCTGCCGGGTGCGCCCGGCGTAACGCGGCGGAAAAAGCCTCCGCCCACGGCTTTTCCACATCGAGCGCCACCGCATAGGGCAGCAGCGCCTCGAAACGCTCGGCGGTGATCTCCGGCGCCGACAGGTTGAGCCGGTCCTTCTCCGCGGTTTCCAGGTAGAGCTTGAAGCCCTCGAGTTGGTCCATGATCGGCCGGCCGAGCGCAGTCGGCGCCCGCATCAGATAGATGAACAGCCCATTGAGCGCGGCGAAGGACGTCACCAGCACGAAGGAGAACGGATAGGATTCGAAGAACGCCCACAGCGCCGACAGCGACCCGCCGAAGCCGTGCGGGAAGAAGAACACGATGAAATTGGCGCCGATGGAGAAGAAGATGCTGAGGACGATGAGCGTCATCACCAGACTGACGACCCGCCGGAAGCCGTGGGCGCCAACGATCGCGGTCAAGAGCGGCACCACGAAGGCGCCGAGCATCATGCCGCCGAAGAAAAATCCGAACAGGATGAGATAATCGACGTCGCGCAAGCCGCCGAACACAACGGTGCCGATGACAACGAATACGGTCAGCACCAATCCGAAAACAACGTAGCCGAAATTGCGCCGGAAGAAGCGGTGGCGGTTTTCGCTTTCGATGCTGCTGGTGAAGTCGGCGCCAACCGTGGCGACGTCTTTTCCGTTGGCGCTGTTGATCTTGGCGACACCGCCCCGCCCCTCCACCCAGTCGAGAATGGTGCGCTCGCCAGGCGGCAGCGCGTCCATCCCGCCTTCCGGCTTCTTCTGCAGCTTTTTCAGGGTGAGCGTCTCGTCGCTGTCGTCGAACTGGATCAGTCCCCGCACGGCCAGCGACAGCGCCGCTGCGGTGAAGGCGCGCCATTTCTCTCGCCCGAAGCCCCAGCGATGAATGTAGTTGGCGAGCGCCGGCGAGACGCCCTTGGGTGGATGAAATAGCGGGATGATGGTGCCGGGCTTGGGGTCGCGGCCGACCGCACGCCAAGTGAAGAAATAATAGCCAAACACCACCACGAAGCCGAGGCCGCCGAAAATCCAGCGCCGGTTGTCGAGCAGCGACCACCACAGCAGCGTCGACGCGCTCGGCGGCGACACCGCGGCCGTCGGCAGCTTCGCCACCACGGTGAGCCCTTCGCGGGCGGCAAGACGCTTGGTCGTCCCGATGGTCAGCACGCCGTCCTGGCCGACCGTGCCCCGCCAGTCGTGGCCGCGCGCGCCCATGGGGCCGGTATAGGCGATGAAGCGCTCGGGCTGCAGATGGTCGACGAGATGCAGACGATAGGTGGCGGACAGAATCGGGAACTGCCAGAAATTGCCGGTGACGTTCCAGTTCAGCTCCGGCTGGCCGTCGAACCAGCGCACCTGGCGCCCGGTACGGTAACGGAACACATAGGTGTGCTCGCCGTGCTTGACGTAGGTGTCCTTGTCGCCGGCGTAGATGCGGATGGCGTTGTTGACGCGCTTGGTGAAATACGCTTCC
The DNA here is from genome assembly GCA_963829785.1 of uncultured Pseudomonadota bacterium. Taxonomy (GTDB): domain Bacteria; phylum Pseudomonadota; class Alphaproteobacteria; order Rhizobiales; family Xanthobacteraceae; genus Pseudolabrys. The sequence goes on from CAWHJZ010000049.1 coordinate 287,614, forward strand.
GGCTTGCCGTCGCGCATGACATCGAGCAGGTCGAAGGTGACCTGGTGGCGACGGCCATCCGCGTCCTGAAAAAACAGCGGAAAGTCGCGATAGATGCCGTGCCGGATCTGACGCCCCTCGGCCGTGACGCGGATGGTCTCGGTGACGGTGAGCTCGCCGTCCTTGGCGAGCTGCACGTCGGAGGTGAAAGACTGGATGACCTCGGCGGCGGACGACGGCGCGGCACCTCCGAGCCAGAGCGCGGCAACAAGCGCCGGGATCACCGCAAACCGTGACAACTGTTTCATCGTTCGAATGGTCATGATTGCGCCGTTGTGAGCGAAACGCGCGGTACCGCGCGCTCCGCCGCGTCGGAAATCTCGAAATAGGCGCGTTCGGAGAAACCGAAGCCGTGCGCGACCAGATTGCTGGGGAACGACTGCACAAGCGTATTCAGATTGCGCACCGTGCCGTTGTAGTAGCGGCGTGCCATCTGCAAGTCGTCTTCGAGCCCGCTCAACTGTTGCTGCAGGTCGAGAAAATTGCGGCTCGCCTTCAGGTCGGGATAATTCTCGGCGACCGCGAACAGCCGGCCGAGCGCCAGCGATAGAGCACCTTCGGCTTGCGCCCGGCCGGCGACGTCGCCGCTCGGTAGCGCGCGGGCGGCGCCGCGCAATTGCGTCACCTCTTCGAGCACGCTGCGCTCGTGCGCGGCATAGCCCTTCACGATGTCGACCAGGTTCGGAATCAGGTCGGAGCGCCGCTTGAGCTGCACGTCGATGCCGCTCCAGGCCTCGTTGGCCATCTGGCGCGTGCGCACCAATCTGTTGAAAAGGACGACGGCGTAGACCGCCGCCGCCGCAACGACGATGAGGATGATCCAGGTCAACATGCCTGTTCGTCGCCCCCTGGCCGGAGAAGGTTCAAATCAGAGCTTCAGATGGCTGTTGTCGCAGAAGGGCGGCGTCTTGGTGCGCTTGCAGGTGCAGAAATTGCGCTTGCCCGACCGCTTGGCGGTCCATTCCAGCGGCTCGAAGTCGGTCACCTGATGGGAGCCGTCGCAGAACGGCTGATCCTTGGAGCGTCCGCAGCGGCACCACCAATAGGTCTCGCCTTCGACGACGTCGACTGCAATGGGTTCACGGCCGCCGATCTCGGGTTCGCTCATGGTGTGGCTCCTCCGTTCCTGCTTTGCCCTCTTCCGGGGAGGGAGAAGCCTACAACGTTCTCACGCCGAAACGAAAACCCCTAGCCCGCCCCACCGCCTTCGGTCGCCAACCACGCTTCGCCGCAGGCTTTGGCCAGTTCGCGCACGCGCAGGATGTAGCTCTGCCGCTCGGTCACCGAGATCACGCCGCGGGCGTCGAGCAGATTGAAGACGTGGCTGGCCTTGATGCACTGGTCGTAGGCCGGCAGCGCCATCAGGTGACGCTCATGCTCGGCATCCGCCCAGCCGTCGGCGACGTACTTCTGGCAGGCGGCCTCTGCCATCTTGAACTGCTCGAACAGCATGGCGGTGTCGGCGCATTCGAAATTGTGCCGCGAATATTCCCGCTCGGCCTGCAGGAAGACGTCGCCATAGGTCACCTTGGCGTCGCCCTCGCCGCCGTTGAAATTGAGATCGTAGACGCGGTCGACGCCCTGCACATACATGGCGAGGCGCTCGAGCCCATAGGTGAGCTCGCCGGCGACCGGCGCACATTCGAAACCCGCGACCTGCTGGAAGTAGGTGAACTGCGACACTTCCATGCCATCGCACCAGCACTCCCAGCCGAGTCCCCAGGCGCCGAGCGTCGGGCTTTCCCAGTCGTCCTCGACAAAGCGGATGTCGTGCACCCGCGCATCGATGCCGATGGCTTTCAGCGAGTTGAGATAGAGATCCTGGATGTCCGGCGGCGACGGCTTCAGGATGACCTGGAACTGGTAGTAGTGCTGCAGCCGGTTGGGGTTTTCGCCATAGCGGCCGTCCTTGGGCCGGCGCGAGGGCTGCACATAGGCCGCGTTCCAGGGCTTGGGCCCGAGCGCGCGCAGGGTCGTGGCCGGGTGGAAGGTCCCCGCCCCCACCTCCATGTCATACGGCTGCAATATGACGCATCCATGAGATGCCCAATATTGCTGCAACGTGAGGATAAGTCCCTGGAACGAGCGCGTCGGCTCAAGGCTCACTTGACGCGAGCGGTCCCGGGCGAGAAGATTCGCTTCGGCCATTGTGTGATGACGGTCTGTTAAGCACGGAAAGTGGCTGGACCCTATCGGCGCCCCCCTAAAGGGTCAAGCCACGGCAGGGTCTACCGAAATTTGAACCGAAGTGGCTAAGCTCGCGACCAAACAACAAGAACAGGAATGGTCGAAAGTGGAGGGTCGTCTCATGCTGGCATTCGAGTTGGTCGGAGTAGCGCTGGTGACACTGTTCTTTGGCGCGATGGTTTCCGGCGGACGTCCCGGCGGCCGCTGAGCGGCGGCGTCTTTGCTTCCTATTAGAGTTTAGAGCCGGTATGCGCCGATCGCCGGATTGCGCCGCAGCGTCAGCCGGCGCCATTTCCCGCCGTAAGCGCCATTTCCCACCATAGGCGCATTGTCGCCGACACCGCACCGCCAGCGTGCGGCGCGCTACACATTGCGTGTTCAATCGTGCGCTTCGCCGATATTTCCAGGTGACGTTCATAGGCCTGTCGCCGAAGCTTCATCGCTTCGTCATGCGCCGATGAGAGGTCGGATATCGCGGTTAATCCCCGAACCGGGAACGCGATATGATCAATGTCGACGACCTCGAAGTCGTCTATCCATCAGGGGCCCGCGGCCTGGCGCCAACGTCGCTGCGCTTCGAGGCCGGCGCGTTCACCGTCCTGCTCGGCGCCTCCGGCGCGGGCAAGTCGACACTGCTGCGCTCCCTCAATGGGCTCGTCACACCGAGCGGCGGTCGTGTCACCGTCGACGATGTCGGTGACATCTCCCATCGCGGCCGCTTGCGCACGCATCGCCGCCGCACCGGCATGGTGTTCCAGCAGCATCAGCTCATCGGCCGCGCCAGCGTGCTGACCAATGTGCTGACCGGACGCCTTGGCTTTCATCCCACCTGGCGCACGCTGCTGCCCTTCCCCGCAGCCGAAAAGCATCTCGCGCTCGACGCCATCGACCGCGTCGGCCTGATCGACTTCGCATTGCGCCGCGCCGATCAACTGTCCGGCGGTCAACAGCAACGCGTCGGCATCGCCCGCGCGCTGGTGCAGCAGCCCACTCTCATGCTGGCCGACGAGCCGGTGGCGAGCCTCGACCCGGCCACCGCCGAGCGCGTCCTCGGCCTGCTTCACCGCATCTGCAAGGCCGACGGCATCAGCGCCATCGTCAGCCTGCACCAACTCGATTTCGCCCGCCGATTTGCCGACCGTATCGTCGGCATCGCGCAGGGCGCCGTGGTCTTCGACGGGGCGCCCACGCGTCTCGGCGAAGCGGAGATCGTCCGGATCTATGGCAGCCGTTCGCCGGCGACGGACGATGAATTCGAAACTGAACCCCACCTCATGACAGGGACCTACGCATGAAACGCCGCAGCCTCTTGGGCGGTCTCGCCGCCCTTCTTCTCGCCGTGCCGCTTGCCGCCCACGCCGCGGACAAGGACCCCGCCAAGCTCCGCGTCGCGCTGTTGCCCGACGAGGATGCCGCCACCCTCATTCAGCAGGCCGAGCCGCTGAAGCAATATCTGGCCAAGACGCTGAACAAGGATATCGAGATCGTCGTCACCACCGACTATTCCTCGATGATCGAAGCGATGCGGTTCGGCCGCATCGAGATCGCCTATTTCGGCCCGTTCTCCTACGTGCTGGCGAAGTCGAAGGCGCCGGGCATCGAGCCGTTCGCCGTCGGCGTCAAGAAGGGCTCGCCGACCTACCAGTCGGTGGTCGTCGCACACGTCGGCGGACCGGTGAAGACGATCGCCGACATCAAGGGCAAGAATTTCGGCTTCGGCGATCAGGCCTCGACCTCGAGCCATCTGATCCCGCGCGCGCTCCTGCTCAAGAACGGGCTTGATGGCAGCAAGGACTATCAGCCGCGCCATCTCGGCACCCATGATGCGGTCGCCCGTGCCGTGCAGGCCGGTCAGGTTCCGGCCGGCGCCCTCTCGAAAGCGATCTTCGAGACCCTGGTCAAGCGCAAGACGATCGACCCGACCAAGGTCAAGATCATCGCCACCTCCGCCCCGATCCCGAACTATCCGATCGTGATGCAGGGCGACCTGGCGCCGAAGCTCAAGGACGCGATCCGCAAGGCCTTCCTCGAAATGAAGGATCCCAAGATCCTCAAGTCGTTCCGCGCCCAGGGCTTCGTCGCCACCGACGACAAGGCCTACGACGTGCTGCGTGATACCGCCAAGATCCTGAAGCTCAACCTCGACAAGATGAGCTGATGACGGCGCTCGCCGATCGTCATTTCGCGATCCTCGCCGACGAGCGGCGTGCCGTCCTGCGGCACGCCGGCCTCGTCGGCACCATCGCCTTCGTTTGCATCGCCTCGCTGTGGATCACCGGCTTCTTCGATGCCGAGCGGCTGCTCGAGGGCATCCCGGCGCTCGCCCAGTTGGCCAGCGAGATGGTGCCGCCCGACTTCAGCCGCTGGCAGGCGTGGCTGAAACCGCTGCTCGACACGCTCGCCATGTCGGTCGCCGGCACCGTGCTGGCCGTGGTGTTCTCGCTGCCGCTGGCGCTGCTGTCCGCCTCCAACACCTCGCCGCATCCGATTGTGTATCAAAGCTGCCGCGTCCTGCTCAGCGGGCTGCGCTCCGTGCCCGAGATCATCATGGGCATCATCTTCGTCGCCGCCGTCGGCTTCGGGTCGCTGCCCGGCGTGCTGGCGCTCGGCCTGCATTCCGTGGGCATGGTCGGCAAGTTCTATGCCGAGGCGATCGAGCACGTCGACCCGAAGTCGCTCGAAGCGGCCCGCGCTGGCGGCGCCAGCCCGTTCCAGGTCATCACCCACGCCGTGCTGCCGCAGGTGCTGCCGCAACTCGCGGACATCACGGTCTATCGCTGGGAATATCATTTTCGCGCTTCCGCCGTGCTCGGCATCGTCGGCGCCGGCGGCATCGGCTTCGAATTGATCGCGGCCTTGCGCATCATCCGCTATGATCAAGTCTCCGCCATCCTGCTCACCATCCTGCTATGCGTGATTGTGGTGGACGGCTTGGGCGCGCGCCTGCGCAGGATGTTGAAATAACCATGGCCAAACCACGTATCCTCGTTACCAACCGCATCCATGACGACGTGCGCGATCTGCTCGCCGCCCATGGCGAGGTCGACGTCAATGGGGCCAGCGAACCTTGGCTGCAGGCCGAGGTGATCCGTCGCGCCCGCGCAGCGGATGCCATCCTCGCCTTCATGACCGATCAAATCGACACCGAGATGCTCGCCGCCTGCCCGAAGCTGCGCGTCGTCGCCTGCGCGCTCAAGGGCTTCGACAATTTCGATATCCGGGCCTGCACGAATGCCGGCGTCTGGGTGAGTATCGTGCCCGATCTGCTGACGGCGCCGACGGCCGAGCTTGCCGTCGGGCTCGCCATCGGCCTGGGCCGAATGATCCGCGACGGCGATGCGCTGGTGCGCTCCGGCAGCTTCGACGGCTGGCGCCCCGTTCTCTATGGCAGCGGGCTTGATGGTTCGACCGTCGCCGTTATCGGCATGGGCGCGGTGGGGCGCGCGATCGTCGAACGCCTCAGGGGTTTCGGCTGCAACATGCTCGGCGTCGACCCGCGCGCGACAATGCCTGAAGGCGTGACGCCGGCCGCGCTCGACGAAGCGGTGACGCAAAGTGATTTCATCATTGTCGCCGCTCCGTTGACCGCCGACAACCGACACGCCATTGGCGCCGACCTGCTCGCGCGCGCCAAGCCCGGCGCGCTTGTCGTCAACATCGGGCGCGGCTCGGTCGTCGACGAGGCGGCGGTCGCCGACGCGCTCACCGCCGGCAAGCTGGGCGGCTATGCGGCCGACGTTTTCGAAATGGAAGATTGGGCCCTTGCTGACCGGCCGCGCGTTGTCGACCCGCGGCTGCTGGCCCATCCGCGCACCGTGTTCACGCCGCATCTCGGCTCGGCGGTTAAGCGCGTGCGGCACGCCATCGAGATGCGCGCCGCGGAAAACATCATCGATGTGCTGGAGGACAAGGCGCCGCGCGACGCGATCAATGCGCCGCGAAAATCCGCCGCCGAGTGAAACATCGGCAGGGTATCGGCGTAATCGGACGGGCCCCTAGGGTCGGTATTCGCCGGTCACCGGATCGCGCCGCAGCGTCGGCCGGTTCTCGCGAACGCGCACGCGGGCTTTTTGCGCATCCAATTCCTCGTTGACGCGGCGCACTTCGCGCACCACCCAGTGCACGACCATGGCGCCGCCCACCGCGGCGAGCGTCCATTTCAGCAAAGGCGACATCACAAGCGGCGACATGACGGCTCCCTCAAAGATATCCGGCACCGACCTTTAAGCCGCATAATCAGGGCGAATTCGGGGCCGGTCGTAGCGGCCATAATAGCCGCCAAGCCCTTGGTATTACAAGGCCATTCGAATCACAGCCCGTAGCGCGACCACAATGCGCGCGCTTCCAGCGCCGAAACGAAATCATCAGCCAAACCAGGATGGCGGGTGAGCGACTCGGCCAAGCCGACGCCAGGCAGACGGCGGCCGAACAGGTTGCGCTCCGCCGAGATCAGCGGCGTACGCACCTTGTCGCCATAACGTTCGCGCAAGGTCGAACGCAGGTCGCCGATGCCGTCGGCGAGCCCCAGGTCGATGGCGCGCTGCGCGGTCCAGAACTCACCGGAGAACAGCGCCTTGTCGGTGCCCTTGAGGTGGGTTCCGCGACGCTCCTTTACCAGGGCGATGAAGTGTTCGTGGATGTCCTTCTGGATCGCCTTGATGCGTTTGACGTCTTCGGGTTTTTCCGGCTGGAACGGATCGAGCATCACCTTGCGGTCGCCGGAGGTGTAGAGCCGGCGCTCGATGCCGAGCTTCTCCATCGCCTTCGGAAAACCGAACGTAGCGCCGACCACGCCGATCGAACCGACGATGGAATACTGATCGCAGATGATTTCGTCGGCGGCACACGCCAGCATATAGCCGCCGGAGGCGCCGACGTCCTCGATGAAGGCGAGCACCGGAATGTTCTTTTCCGCCGAGAGCTGGCGGATGCGGCGGAAGATCAGGTGCGATTGCGACGGCGAGCCGCCCGGCGAATTGATGATCAGCGCCACCGCGCGGGCATTGCGCACCGAGAAGGCGCGCTCGAGCGAGCGGGCGACGGTCGACAGCATGATGCCGGGTCTGAGCGGCGTCACCACGCCGATCACGCCGGACAAACGCACCACCGGCACCGCCGGAATGTCGGGGCGGAAACGCGCGGGCAGGACCGGGCGCAGAACGTCGAGCACGGGCTTCAGGATATCGGACATTGGTTTGGTCGGAGCTTTGGCCATGGCCGCCAGTTAGGCAGCGATGGCCGCTCAAGTCAAAGTCCCCGGTGCCGCACGATACGGCCCGCGTTCAAGCCGCCAGTGGTAGCGTTTCGCCGCCGCGCAGCACCGCCTCGGCCGCCGCGCTCGGCCGGCCATCGGCGTCATTAAGGACAAGCGGCGGCAGATGCTCAGGCGTCCCCTCACCGCCCTTCACCGCGCGCACCAGCACGCGGATCGCGGGCCGGTCGGGTCCAGGCAGCACGGGTAGCACCATGACGGCACCGAATTCATCCTTGAGGGCCGCCAACACATCGTCGAGCCCGTCGGCACGCCAGATCAGGGTCAGCATGCCGCCGGGGTTGAGCAGCCAGGCGGCGCTCGCGGCCCAGCGCGTCAACAGGCCAGGCGCCGCCGCATGGGCCAGCCGGCGGCGCGGATCGGGCGAAACGTTCTGCCGCCGCGCGTCGTGGAACGGCGGGTTCATCAATACGCGGTCGGTGGCGCCTTGCTTGAGGCCGGCCGCGGCCAGCGCCGCAGAGTCTTCGGCGTCGCAGGCGAAGGCACCGACACGCGCCTCCAGGCCGTTGAGCCGGGCATTGTCAGCGGCGAGCGCGGCCAGCGCCGCATCGATCTCGATGAGGCTCACATGCAAGCCCGGGACGCGCCGCGCCAACGCCAGACCGGCGCCGCCGACGCCGGCGCCGAGATCAACGGCGTGCTCGCCGGCATGCGCGCCGGTCGCCGCCGCCAGCAGCATGGCGTCGTGGCCGACGCGATGGCCGCGCAAGGGCTGGCGCAGCCGCAAGCGGCCGCCGAGCACGGCATCTTCGCTCGTCTTGAGCACGGCAGGCTCAGGAGTCATCGGGCCGCAATTCGTGGCCGAGGCCGGCGTCGATCAGCAACCGGCGCGCGGCGTCGACGTCCTCGTCGGCCACCAGCATGCGGCGCGGCAGGATGCCGAGCGAGCCTTCCAGCACGCTCATGTTCTGGTCGAACACCATGTGCGGGATCTTGGCGCCGTCGAGCAGCGCGCCGATCGCCGAGACCAGGACCATGTTGTTGGTGCGAACGAGTTCGCGCAAACCGTTTCACTCCCTATCGCGATCTTTTTCGTGCTCCGGTGCTAGACCGCGAGCCCGGCGCGGCTGGCAACATTGCCCCTGCGCAAGCCGCTCTATAGGATAGCTTACAATTCTATTCGGTGCTCCGCACCCTCGTCCGCGCAGGCCATCCACCCCCAGCAATGACAATTCGCAGCACTCTCCAAAGCTCGCTTGCGCGCGCCCTGACCTTTATCGCAGGCCCCGACCAGCCGTTTGAGAAGTTGATCCTGTTCAGCTGGCGCGGCGAACTGTTGTTCATCTGCGCCGTCATGCTGGCGTCGTTCCTGGTGGCCGGCTTCTGGTATCCCTATTGGCGCGTCGCCGATATGGACTTCTGGATCGTCTACAACGGCCTCCTGCTCAACGCCCATCTGCCGCAGGAATACTTCGATCACCCCGGCTATCTGTCGATCCTGTTCTTGAGCGAATGGCTGAACGCGCTGCATTGGCTCGGGCTCCTCAAGGTGTCGTCGCTCAATGCGCTGCCGCCGGTTGCGCACATGGCGGACTTCACCGCCGCCTGGAACGCGGCGACGCGGGCTGGACGCGTGCTGTCGCTGATCTACGCCATGTCGTTCGTGGTGACGTTCTCGTATCTGCTGCGCGCGCTGGTGCGCGACTGGCGTATTGCGGTGCTGGGTGGGCTGTTCCTGGCGTTCTCCGGCGGCATGGCCATGCAGATGCGGACCATGCGCACGGAGTTGCTCGCCTCCGGATTTTTCTTCACCGCGCTGTTGATACTGCTGATCGTCGCCCGGCGCGGAACGGCGCCGTGGCGACCGGCGGCCGTGGGTCTGGCGAGCGCGTTGATGACGTTGGCGATGCTCAACAAGATCCAGATCATCTTCCTGATCTGCGCGCTGCCGGTGCTCTTGCTACCGTTCGGGCCGGCTGGAGCGTTTCCAGGCGAAGTGGGAACCGGTTCGCCGTCCGGAAACGCGACAAAACAAAAACTTGGCGCGGGCGCGCGCGAATTCTGGACCGTTTCCGGCCGCAGCCTTGCGGCGCTTGTCGCGGCTGCCGTACTCGCGGCTCTCGGCGTATATCTGGCCTATGACATTCTCGCGTTCGGCCTGACGACCACTTCGACGTCCAGCCTGGCATTGCCGGCCCTCGCGCTCAGCGCCAAGACCTATTGGGCTTTGATCGTCGCCTGGCTTGCGCTCGGCTTTGCCGCCTATTGCATCCTTTGGAAGGTGCCGGCGCTGGAAGCGCTGACCGCGGCGCTCGCCGCGGTCGCCGGCTGCATGATCGGCCTGCTCGCACTTTATGCGCGCTACAATCCGAACGATGTCGTGGTGGTGTTCCATCCGCTCGAGCAGATGTTCAAATGGGCGGCGGGGTCGGAGCCGGGATTGGCGAAACAGGGGCTCGCTTACGACATCAAATTTCTGTTCGAGGCCATGGGCCACGTGGTGTTGCGGCGAACTTTCTTCCTGGAATCGTCGCCGCGCCCGGCGATGTTCCTTGAATGGTTCATCATCGCCGCGACGGTGGTCGCCGTCCGAAGGCGCGAATGGCCGCTCGTTTGCCAAGTCGCCGTGCTGATGCTGACCGATTGGGGCGTCGACACGCTCGGAATGAGCCGCGGCCTGAAGCAGGAGTACTTCCTGTTGACCGATCCGCTCGCCATTGTTGCCGCCGCTCTGCTGATCGCGAAGCTGACGGACTTGCAGCGGCACCGCTGGGCCTATGCAGCCGGCATGATGCTGATCGGCGCGCATCTCATCATCAGCCAGGCCGAACCGGTCAAGCACGCTTTCTTGAAGAGCGACGGACCGGAGGTCCTGTGCGGGCTCTACCACAACGCCAAGCGGGTCGAGCGCCTGCCCGTCTGTAAATCACACTGAGGACGTCAGCGATTGCGGCGTTCCTCACCCGGCGCCCGGAGGCCGAGATAGGCGAGCAACTTCACTTCCTGGCGGCCGCGCGTCACGGTGTCGAGCACCCACCCGACCGCACTCGACAGGAAGGCCAGCAGCATCAAGCCGGTGGATAGCACCGCCGTCGGCAGCCGCGGCACCAAGCCGGTCTGCGCGTATGTGATGAAGATCGGAACGGCGAAGCCGATGGCGGCGATCGCCAGCGCGATGCCGATACCGCCGAAGAACGCCAGCGGGCGCTCGGTGCGGTAGAGCTTGACGATGGTGCGCAGAATGCGAAAGCCGTCGCGCCAAGTGTTGAGCTTGGAGGCGGAGCCTTCTGGCCGCGCATAATACGGCGTCTCGATCTCCTCGACCGCGAGCCCCAGTTCGAGCGCGTGGATGGTGAGCTCGGTCTCGATCTCGAAGCCGCCCGACAGCACGGGAAACGATTTCACGAAGCGGCGTGAGAACACGCGGTATCCCGACAGCATGTCGTTGAAGGTGGGGCCGAACACGGTGGCAACAAAGCCGGTCAGGATCCGGTTGCCGGTGCGGTGGCCGGCGCGGTAGGCGGCCCGCTCGCTGTCGACCCGGGTTCCCACCACCATGTCGAGGCGTTCCGCCAGCAGCCGTTCGATCATGCGCGGTGCGCTCGCGGCGTCGTAGGTTGCATCGCCGTCCGCCAGCACGTAGATGTCCGCCTCCACGTCGGTGAACATGCGCCGCACCACGAAGCCCTTGCCCTGGTGCTTGACCTGGAATACCTCGGCGCCGGCGTCGCGGGCGACGGCCGCCGTCCTATCCGTGGAATTGTTGTCGAAGACGAAGACGGTGGCTTCCGGCAACGCGGCGCGGAAGTCGCCGACGACCTTGGCAATCGCCGCCTCCTCGTTGTAGCAAGGGAGCAGAACGGCAATCTTGTATGGGGCGAATTGCCCGGTTTGCCCCTCGGTCGAGGTTATGCCTGCTGTCGTCAATCGGGGCCCCCTTGCCCAAGCACCGCGTCGATACGAATATATGGCACTCTACCGTAACAACCGCGTTAACATACCGTTTCTGTTGCCGCATGAATTGACGCCGGAGAACCCAATTGGCTGTCGTCGTCCCATTTGAGAGTCCCGGCGCGGGCTCGCTTGCACGCCTCACCGACCTGGTCGCCGCCGACATGGAGCGCGTCAACGCGACCATCCTGGCGCGCACCGGCTCCGACGTCACCATGATCCCGGAAGTCGCCAACCACCTGATCGCCTCGGGCGGCAAGCGCCTGCGGCCTATGCTCACGCTGGCGATGGCCAAGCTCGCCGGCTACACCGGCGACGGCCATATCAAGCTCGCCGCGGCGGTCGAGTTCATGCACACCGCAACGCTGCTGCACGACGACGTGGTCGACGAAAGCGACATGCGCCGCGGCAAGATGGCCGCCCGCATGCTGTGGGGCAACGAGGCGAGCGTGCTGGTCGGCGATTTCCTGCTCGGCCAGGCCTTCAAGATGATGGTTGAGGTGGGCAGTCTGCACGCGCTCGACATCCTGTCGGTGGCTGCGACCGTCATCGCCGAGGGTGAGGTGATGCAGCTCGGCGCCGCCAAGAACACGGCCACCAACGAGGACGAATATCTTAGCGTTATCCGCGCCAAGACCGCCGAGTTGTTCGCCGCGGCTTGCGAGGTCGGCCCGGCGCTGGCCAACAAGGAAAAGGCCGAACTGGCAGCCTGCCGCTCCTACGGCATGAATCTCGGCATTGCCTTCCAGCTCATCGACGACGCCCTCGACTACGGCGGCAAGTCGGCCAAGCTCGGCAAGAACGTCGGCGACGATTTCCGCGAGGGCAAGGTCACGCTGCCGGTGGTACTGTCATTCCGCCGCGGCGACGCCAGCGAGCGCGCGTTCTGGAACCGCACGCTGGCCAAGGGCGAAGTGCACGACGGCGATCTCGACACCGCCATCTCGCTGATCGCCAAGCACAATGCTATCGAGGACACGGTCGGCCGCGCGCGCCATTACGGTGCTATCGCCACCGACGCGCTGGCGCTGGTGCCGCCGTCTGAGATCAAGACCGCACTGGAAGAGGCCGTCGAATTCTGCATCGGGCGGGCCTATTGATTCAGTCCCGATGGGCGTTGGCGTAACCGGTATTCGGGTCGCGCGCGAGTCCATGCCGGACAGAGGGATCGGGATCCTGGCCGAGGAAGCTGCCGCCGGAAAAGACCGGCGGCGCGCAACCGTTCGGACGCGGCTCCGGGCCGATACCAAGCAAGAAATTATACCAGGAGAATTCAATCGGCCGGTCGACGCAGCGCGGCAGATGCCGATACTTGCCGCGCGCCACGGCCGGGCCTGCACTGGCGACCAGCACCGCAAGTGCGATGACGATCCATCTGGGTTTCATGGGTCTCTCCGCTTTGCGCCGCCGGCGGTTCCGGTCGCAAATCACCGCTCGTGCCCCTTGGCTTCCGAAGTTCGTGTGAGAGCGCGCTGCAATGTATCACGAACTTCGGAATCGGGGGCACTAGCGCCACACTCCCCCGCAAAGCCGGCAATTTCAAGGGAGCGCCCCAATGTGGGAGCGCGCCCGTTAAGAAAGCACTTGCGCGGCGTTGCCGAGGCGGGTCGCCGCAACCCACCACGCAGGGCGGGCGGGCTGCAATTGGCGGGCGGCCCACTCGGCCTGATCAGCGCTGTCGAACAGTGCAAAGCATGTCGGCCCCGAGCCCGACATGCGGGCGACGCGAGACCCCGGCAGGCCGGAAAGAACATCGAGCACCTCGCCGACCGCCGGCGCGCAGGCGATGGCCGGGGCCGTAAGATCGTTGCCGTGGACATTGAGGAAAGCGAACAACGCCTCGGCCTCGTCCGGCACGCCGCCAAGCGGTGTGTCGCTGCCACGCATGCCGGCAAAGGCGGTGAACACCTCGCGGGTCGACAGCGGGATGCCGGGATTGACCAGAATCGCGGGCAGCGCCGGCAGCACAACCGGCGCCGACAGGATCTCTCCCACGCCTCGCATGATGCGCGCCTCGGAAGCGAGGCACACCGGCACGTCGGCGCCGGTGGCGAGCGCGGCGGCAGCGAGCGCCGGATCGTCGGCGGGCAGGCCATTGGCGCGCGCCAGCAGCCGCAGGGCCGCCGCGGCGTCGGCCGATCCGCCGCCGATGCCGGCCGCCACCGGCAGTTTCTTTTCCAGACCGAACTGTCCGCCTTTGAGGCCGGGCACGGACGCGCGCAAGGCGCGCTCGGCCTTCAGCACCAGGTTGTCGGGATCGGGCCCGCAAGCCGCGGCATTGCGGCCGGTGATGGCGAGACCGGTGTCCGCGCCCGGCTGCAGCGAGAGCGTGTCGGCAACGCCGGCAAAGACGACCAGGCTTTCCAGCTCATGGTAGCCGTCGCCGCGCCGGCCGACGATGCGCAGGGTCAGGTTGATCTTGGCCGGAGCCTTTTCGGAGAGCGGCGTGGTCACGCGAAACGTATCAGCCGCCGTCGCCGGCCTTCTTCGCCGCCTTGGCCTGCGACGACTGCTCCTCGGGGAGGCCGTTCTTCAGCTTGGCCAAGATCTTTGATCAGCTCCTCGGGATCGGGCTTCATGTCGCGCGCATGCGCCCACTGGAAGCGGGCCTCGAGCTTGCGCCCGATCCGCCAATAGGCGTCGCCGAGATGGTCGTTGATGGTGGGGTCTTCCGGCTTGAGCTCGATGGCGCGCTCGAGCTGCTTCACCGCCTCGTCGTATTTGCCGAGCTGGTAATAGGCCCAGCCGAGCGAGTCGACGATATAGCCGTCATCGGGGCGCTGCTGCACGGCGCGCTTGATCATCGCCATGCCTTCGTCGAGGTGCATGCCCTTGTCGATCCAGGAATAGCCGAGATAGTTGAGCACGTGCGGCTGCTCGGGGATAGAGCTTGAGCGCCTGCTGGAGATCGGCTTCCGCCTTCGGCCACTGATGCGAGCGCTCGTAGCAGATGCCGCGGAAGTAGAACATCACCCAGTTCGACTTCTCCGGATGCGTGATCAGCGTGCGATGGCCTTGGAATAGACGTCGGCGCATTCGGCGAATTTCTTGTGCCCGCGCAGCACGTTGCCGAGCGCCATGATGGCTTCGACGTCGTCGCGGATGCTTCTTGAGCAGCGCCTCGAGATGCTTCTTGCGCCTCTTCCGGCCGGTTGAGCGCGTCGAGATCGGAGGCCATCTGGATGGCGGCGTTGCGGTGCAGCGGCGAGTCTGCCGGCATGCGCTCATAGATCTTGAGCGCCAGTTCCGGCTTCTTGATCGCCTCGTAGAGATCGGCGAGCGAAAGCAGCGCCAGCGAATGGTGCGGCTCAAGATAGAGCGCGAGCTGGAGATAGACGAGGCCCAGATCCTCGCCGCCGCGGCGGCCGAGCGAGGCGCCGAGCCCGTAGAGCGCTTCGGCGGCGCCGGCCTGCGCCGACTTGCACCATCGGCGGCAGCTTCTTGCCGGCCTTGAGCTTGTCGATCGCCGCCAGCACCAGCGGATGGCGCGGCAGCGACTTGTCGAAGGCCTCGAAGACCTTGAGCGCGTCGGCTCGGGCGACTTGTTGCGCGACAGCCAGCTGCCATAGGCCTCGACCACGCGCAGCGCCGAGGAGTCGAGCTTGTAGGCCCGCTCGAGACGCTTGCCGGCTTCCTTCTTGTGGCCGGCGAGGTCGAGGATCATGCCGGCATGCAGGTCCTTGAAGATCGCGTACCAGTCCGGGCCGCTGAGCTGGTCGATCTTGTTGACCGCGCTGCGGCTGTGACGCTCGCCGTCGCCGATGCTCCAGGCGGTGAGCAGCGTGGCGGTGAGATCGGTGATCGGCCCGCGCACCGACTGCGTCAGGTCGCGGCGCGCGGTGCGGTAATGCTTCTCCTTGATCGCGTGCACGCCCAGCACCAGCCGGCCGACGCGGTCGGTCTTGTCGGCGCGCACCACGCGCTCGGCGAACTTCACCGAGCCCTCGATATTGCCGCCGATGACCAGCGACAGGAAGGCGCGATTGAGCAGGTCGGGGTTCTTGGGGTCGCGCTTGAGCGCGTCGCGGTAAAATTCCGCCGCCGCCGCGGCATCGCGCATCTGGCTGGCATGGCGGGCGGCGAGATAGCTGCCAGCGGCCGTCAGGCCCGACATGTCCCGCCCCGATGCGGCTGGGCGGAAAGCTCGATCGGCGCTGCCGCAAGAATGACGGCAAGCGCGGTGCCGGCGATGCACCGGGCGAGGCTCGAAGAGGTCACTGGCATGCTCCAATGCGGCGGTCAGCGGCGAGATTCGCGCACCTTATCGCCAGTGTTGAGCCGAGAATGGCCTTTTTGCGCCGCCCCCGCAAGAACGACGCCCGGAAGCGACCGCTCTCTGCTTGAAGACCTCGATATGGGCAGTATCGTGGCCGGCAACGCCGGCCAAGCATCACATATTCGGATAATTCGGCCCGCCGCCGCCCTCGGGCGGCACCCAGGTGATGTTCTGATTCGGGTCCTTGATGTCGCAGGTTTTGCAGTGGACGCAGTTCTGCGCGTTGATGACGTATTTTTCTGCGCCGCCCTCTTCCACCCATTCATAGACGCCGGCCGGGCAATAGCGCGCCGACGGCCCGGCATAGACGTCGTGCTCGGACGCTTCTGCAGATCCATGTCCTTGACCTGCAGGTGCACCGGCTGGTCCTCCTCGTGGTTGGTGTTGGACAGGAACACCGAGGAGAGCCGGTCGAAGGTGAGCTTGCCGTCGGGCTTGGGATAGGCGATCTGGCGTGCATTCGGCCGCCGGCTTGAGCGAGGCGTAGTCCGGCTTGCCGTGCTTGAGCGTGCCGAACAGCGAAAAGCCGAGGGTGTTGGTCCACATGTCGAGGCCGCCGAGCGGCGATGCCGAGCGAGCGTGCCGAACTTCGACCACAGCGGCTTGGCGTTGCGCACCCGCCAGAGGTCCTTGCCGATCGGCGAGCCGCGCCAGGCGGCGTCGTAATCGGCAAGCTCGTCGTTGCCGCGGCCGGCGGCAAGCGCGGCAGCCGCCGCCTCGGCCGCCAGCATGCCGGACAGCATGGCGTTGTGGCTGCCCTTGATGCGCGGCACGTTCATGAAGCCGGCATCGCAGCCGATCAGCGCGCCGCCGGGAAAGGCGAGCTTGGGCACCGACTGATAGCCGCCTTCGGTCGAGCGCGCGCGCGCCGTAGGCGAGCCGCTTGCCGCCCGCGAAGGTGTCGCGCACCAGCGGATGGGTCTTGAAGCGCTGGAATTCCTCGAACGGCGAGAGATAGGGGTTGCTGTAGTTGAGGTGCACCACGAAGCCGACCGACACCAGATTGTCGTCGAAGTGGTAGAGGAACGAGCCGCCGCCGGTCGCGCCGTCGAGCGGCCAGCCGAACGAGTGCTGCACCAGACCCTTGCGGTGCTTGTCGGGCGCGACCTGCCACAGTTCCTTGAGGCCGATGCCGAACTTCTGCGGCTCGCGGCCGTCGCCGAGGCCGAATTTGGCGATGAGCTGCTTGCCGAGATTGCCGCGCGCGCCTTCGCGCGAACAGCGTGTACTTGGCGTGCAGCTCCATGCCGCGCGGTGAACGAGGCGTTGGGCTCGCCGTTCTTGCCGATGCCCATGTCGCCGGTGGCGACGCCGGCGACCGCGCCGTTGTCGTCGTAGAGCACTTCCGCGGCGGCAAAGCCCGGATAGATCTCGACGCCGAGCGCCTTCCGCCTTGTCCGCCAGCCAGCGGCAGACATTGCCGAGCGAGACGATGAAGTTGCCGTGATTGCTCATCAGCGGCGGCATCATGAAGTTGGGCAGCCGCAGCGCGCCCTTCTCGCCGAGATAGTAGAAGCGGTCGTCGGTGACCGCGGTCTTGATCGGCGTGTCTTCGTCGCGCCATTCCGGCAGCAGCTGGTCGAGGCCGACCGGATCGATCACCGCGCCGGAGAGAATATGGGCGCCGACCTCGGAGCCCTTCTCCACCACCACCACGTTGATGTCGGGATTGATCTGCTTGAGGCGGATCGCGCTGGCGAGGCCGGCGGGCCCCGCGCCGACGATCACCACGTCGAATTCCATCGCCTCGCGTTCGACTAGACTGCGTGTCGCTCATGCGCCTTCCCGCTTGAATTCGCGGCCTCTCTCGCAAACCGGCCACGCAGGGTCTAGCAATAAATTTCCACGCCACCCGGACGTTAAAGAATGTGTTCCACGATTTTCCTCCCGTGACAATCGGGCCCCCGGCGACCGCACGCCCTCACCGAAGCGTGAAAACCGTTCCCCTAGGCGCGGCGGTTCAGGTCGCTATGCTCACCGCGGGTTCCGCAAGATCATGAGGGAAATATTCACAATGACCGATATAACGCCGCTCATTCCACGCCAGCCGGTGCCGCCGCTCTCCGTCCCGCTGGCCGGCGGCGGCAAGTTCGATCTCGACACCGAAACGCCGGAGAAGTTCACCCTGGTCGTGTTCTATCGCGGCCTGCATTGCCCGCAATGCCGCAAGCAGCTGACCGACCTCGAAGCCAAGCTGCCGGAATTCGAAAAGCGCGGCGTTTCGGTGGTGGCGATTTCCGCCGACGAGCCGGAGCGCGGCGAAAAGCACGAAAGCTGAATGGAACCTGCCCAACCTGCGCATCGGCTACAGCCTCGACCTGCGCACCGCGCGCGCCTGCGGCCTGTGGATTTCCGCCAGCCGCGGCAAGACCTCGGCCGGCATCGAGGAAACCAGCCTGTTCAACGAGCCGGGCCTGTTCCTGATCAAGCCGGACGGCACGCTCTACTGCGCCGCCGTGCAGACCATGCCGTTCGCGCGGCCGCAATTTGCCGATCTGCTGAACGCGATCGATTTCGTCACCGAGAAGAACTATCCGCCACGCGGCGACGTGGTGAGCCTGGCGCAGGCGGCGGAGTAGCGCCGTCATCCACCGGACGCCCCGCGCCGCTTGCGCCGCCAGCGGCGCGGGTGTTTGGTCTTGGATCATGACTCCCGGCCGAACGCCCGACCAAGACCATTCCGCACGCGATTTGCTCGACTTCTATGTCGAGGCCGGCGCGGACGCGCTGGTCGGCGAAGAAGCCATCGACCGCTTTGCGGCCGCTGAGGCGCCAATCGCCTCGCCTGCCCCAGCGAGCCGGCCGGCGCAGCAACCGCCCCGACCATCCGCAAATGTCGCCCCGCCGCCGCGCGCCGTAGTCGCCGCCGCCCCGCCGGCGCCCGACGAAGCCGCCATGGCCGCGCGCGAAGCGGCGAAAACCGCCCAATCGCTCGACGAGCTGCGCGCCATGCTGGAGCGCTTCGAAGGCTGCGCGCTGAAGGCCACTGCCACCCAACTGGTGTTCGCCGACGGAAATCCGGACGCGCGGGTGATGTTCGTTGGCGAAGCGCCCGGCCGCGACGAGGACATCGAGGGCCTGCCCTTCGTCGGCCGCTCCGGCAAATTGCTCGACCGCATGCTGGCGGCGATCGGCCTCGACCGCACGAGCGTCTACATCGCCAACATCGTGCCCTGGCGGCCGCCCGGCAACCGCACGCCGACGCCGCAGGAATCGCAGATCTGCCTGCCGTTCATGCTGCGCCAGATCGAGCTTGCCGATCCCGACATCCTGGTCTGCCTCGGCGGGCCGTCAGCGCAGACGCTGCTCGGCATCAAGGAGGGCATCACCCGCATTCGCGGACGCTGGTTCTCCTTCGACACCGGAAAACGCGAAATCCGCGCCATGCCGACCTTTCATCCCGCCTTCCTGCTGCGCAGCCCGTTGCAGAAGCGATTCGCCTGGCGCGATTTCCTGGCGATCAGGAAGGCGCTCGCGAACTGACACCCGCGCCGTCCGCGGTGGGTTGCCCCGAACGGGTCGAAACGTGGAGCACAAGAATACCGGCAAGCGCGCTTGTCGCGACGATCTCACACGTTGACGGAACGCAATCCGTCTTAAAAATTTCGCCGAACGCGCTATGATGCGCGACGCACTTTCCCGGCTGGAGTTTCAGCTATGGACTTCGATCCCGTTTTACTTTCCCGATTGCAGTTCGCATTCGTCGTCACATTCCACATCATCTTTCCGACCTTCACGATCGGGCTGTCGGCCTACATCGCGGTGCTCGGCGCGCTCTGGGTGCGTACCGGTCACGAGCGTTTCCTCCACATCATGCGGTTCTGGACCCGCATCTTCGCGGTGTCGTTCGCCATGGGCGTGGTCTCGGGCATCGTCATGTCCTACCAGTTCGGCACCAATTGGAGCCATTTCTCGCTCGTGGTCGGCAACGTCGTCGGGCCGCTGATCGGCTACGAAGTGCTCACCGCCTTCTTCCTGGAAGCGACCTTCCTCGGCGTGCTGCTGTTCGGCTTCGACCGGGTGCCGCCCTGGCTCTACGTGCTGTCGGGTTTGTTCGTCGCCGTCGGCACCGCCTTTTCGGCGTTCTGGATCCTGTCGGCCAATAGCTGGATGCAGACGCCGGCCGGCTTCGTGATGAAGGACGGCATCGCCTACCCGACCGACTGGCTGGCGGCCATCTTCAATCCGAGCTTCCCCTACCGCTTCGCCCACATGGTCAACGCCGCCTATCTCACCACCGGCTTCGTGGTGCTGGCGGTGGGCGCGCGCTATCTGCTCGCCGGCCGCCATCTCGAAGAAAGCCGCACCATGCTGCGCATGGCGATCGGGCTGGTCGTCATCCTGGCGCCGCTGCAGCTCTTCATCGGCGACCAGCATGGGCTCAACACGCTTGAGCACCAGCCGATCAAGGTGGCGGCAATGGAGGCGCATTGGGACAGCAACCAGGCCGGCGTTCCCTTCGAGATCTTCGCCTGGCCGAACGAGAAGACCGAAAGCAACGACTACTCGATCGCGATTCCGCATGCCGCCTCGCTGCTGCTCACCCATAGCTGGGACGGCAAGTTCAAGGGCCTGAAAAGCGTGCCGCCGCAGGACCGGCCGCCGGTGGCGCCGGTGTTCTTCGCCTTCCGCATCATGGTCGGGCTCGGCCTGTTCATGATCGCTGCCGCCCTTTATGGCGCCTTCCTGTGGTGGCGCGGCACATTGTTTGAGACGCGCTGGTACTTATGGATCATGTCGCATTGCTGGTGGATCGGCTTCGTGTCGGTGATTGCCGGATGGATCACCACCGAGGTCGGGCGCCAGCCCTGGGTCGTTGAAGGCGTGTTGCGCACGTCCGACGCCGCCTCGCCGGTGCCCGGCGAAAGTGTGCTCACGACACTGATCCTGTTCGTGCTGGCCTATGGCGTCGTGTTCTCGTTCGGCATCTACTACATTAACCGGCTGATTAACCGGGGGCCGGAGCCGCCGACCGACGCACTCGAGCACTTCTCCGGCAGCCCGATCACCGCCGCCGGCGGCCGAACCGATCGCTAAGGAGGAACGCCATGGAATGGTATCTCCCCGTGATCTGGGCCGGCCTGATCGGCACCGCCGTCGCCATGTACGTCATCCTCGACGGCTTCGACCTCGGTGTCGGCATCCTGTTTCCCTTCACCGACAATGAGCGCGAGCGCGACCAGATGATGCGCTCGGTGGCGCCGTTCTGGGACGGCAACGAAACCTGGCTGGTGCTTGGCGGCGGCGGCCTGTGGGTGGCGTTTCCGCTAGCCTATTCGGTGATCATGCCGGCGCTCTACATCCCGGTGATCGTGATGCTGCTGGCGCTGGTGTTCCGCGGCGTGGCGTTCGAGTTCCGCACCGTGTCGCGCAGCAAGACCTGGCTCAACGTCGCTTTCACCATCGGCTCGGGGCTTGCCGCCTTCGCGCAAGGGGTGATCCTCGGCGGCTTGATCCAGGGCATCAAGGTCGAGAACAACGCCTATGCCGGCGGCCCGCTCGACTGGGCGACGCCTTTCGCCTTCCTCTGCGGCCTGGCGATGATCGCGGGCTACGGCCTGCTCGGCGCCACCTGGCTCGCGATGAAGACGGAAGGACCGGTGGCCTTGCGCTCGCGTCATCAGGCAAAGATGCTGCTCGGCGCGGTGCTGATATTCATGGGCGTGGTGAGCTTATGGACGCCGCTGCTGGAGCCGCGCGTCGCGGCGCGCTGGTTCACCATGCCGAACATTCTGTATCTGTGGCCGGTGCCGGTGGTGACCGTGGCGGTCGCTTATCTCTGCTGGTGGTGGCTCGAGAAGGGCCGCGAGGTACCGCCGTTCCTGGCGGCGATCGCGCTGTTCCTGCTCGGCTATCTGGGGCTTGTGATCTCCAACTACCCGTATCTCGGTGCCGCCCTCGCTGACCGTGTGGGCGACGGCCGCGGCGCCGGCGAGCCAGATCTTCATGCTGCTCGGCACGCTGGTGCTGTTGCCGCTGATCCTCGGCTACGTCGCCTTCGTCTACTGGCTGTTCCGCGGCAAGGTGGCCGAGGGCGAGGGCTATCACTAGCCACTAGCCTGGTTTGTACCCACCCCTTGCCCGGCGACCAAAAGGGGGCTATATATGCGCTCATGCGCATAAGCAAATTATATGGATAACCTCATGAATTCAGCCAACATTCTCTCCGCGCTCGCCGAACCCACCCGGCTGGAGGCCCTGCGCTTGGTATGGGACGGCAAGGAACATTGCGTCTGCGAGCTGATGCAGGCGCTGGGCGCGACCCAATCGCGCATGTCGCGCCACATGGCGACGCTCAAATTGGCCGGGCTGGTGATCGACCGCCGCGACGCGCAATGGGTGCGCTACACCCGTGCGGCAAACCTGCCCAAAGAGGTGATCGCCCTTGTCGATGCCGCGCTGGCGCTGCCGGCCGATCAGGAAAGGCAAGCCGCATGAGCACCGTGTCCTGCGCCAAATGCACGCCAACGCCTGTTCCGGCGCCGATCGTGCCGCGCTCAAAAGATTCTTCGACCGCGAAATGGCTCGCGTCGACGTTTGCGGCACTGGTCTTATGGGGCCTGGTCTACAGCCAGTTGAGCCCGTTGTCGGACTGGATCGTCGCCTCGCTGCCGGTCAAGGCCGACAGTCATCTCGGCGCAGCAATCGCTTTCTTCGCCTATGACACGCCCAAGGTGCTGATGCTGCTCACGCTGGTGGTGTTCGCCATGGGCCTCGTGCGCAGTTTCTTCTCGCCCGAAAAGACGCGCGCGCTGCTGGCGGGAAAGCGCGAGGGCGTCGGCAATGTATTGTCCGCCGGGCTCGGCATCCTCACGCCGTTCTGTTCCTGCTCCGCGGTGCCGCTGTTCATCGGCTTCGTCAGCGCCGGCGTGCCGCTCGGCGTCACGTTCTCGTTCCTGATTGCCGCGCCGATGGTGAACGAGGTCGCGCTCGGGCTGCTGTTCGCCCTGGTCGGCTGGAAAGTGGCGGTCACTTATCTCGCTTTCGGTTTGGGCGTCGCCATCGTCTCCGGCTGGGTCATCGGCCGGCTGCATCTCGAACACTGGCTGGAAGACTGGGTGCGCAATCTCCGCACCACGGCCGCCGATTTGCCGCCGGAAAGCCTGACCGCGGTCGACCGCATCAAGGCCGGCATCGACGCCGTGCGCGATATCGTTGGCAAGGTGTGGCCGTGGATCATTGCCGGCATCGCCGTCGGCGCCTTCATCCACGGTTTCGTGCCCTCGGATCTCCTGGCCACGATCATGGGCCGCGGCGCCTGGTGGTCGGTGCCTGCCGCGGTGCTGCTCGGCATCCCGATGTATTCGAACGCCGCCGGCATTATCCCGGTGGTCGAAGCGCTCATCACCAAGGGCGCCGCGATCGGCACCGTGCTCGCCTTCATGATGTCGGTAATCGCGTTGTCGCTGCCCGAGATGATCATCCTGCGCAAAGTGCTGAGCATCCGCCTGATCGCCGTGTTCGTCGGCGTCGTTGGCACCGGCATCCTCGCCGTCGGTTTCCTGTTCAACCTGCTGTTCTAAAGCAGGATGACTTCTCTTCGAATTGCTATCCCGCTTTGGGTTCTTGTTTGAGCATGATCTTTCCCGAAAACCGGTACCCCCTTTTCGGGATCATGCTCTGGTAACGGAGACGATCCATGAAAGACATCAAAGTCCTCGGTCCCGGCTGCAAACGTTGCGTTGCCACCGCCGAGATGGTGCAGGGTGAGGCTGACAAACTCGGCGTTCCGGTCACAATCGAAAAGGTGACCGACTACGCGGCGATTGCCGGCTACGGCATTGCCGCGACGCCGGGCCTCGTCATCGACGGCAAGGTCGTGCATGCCGGCGGTCTGCCGAAGCAGGAAGATCTGGCGCGCTGGCTGGCGGCCTGAACCGAACCGGAGAAACGGTCAGGGCTTGCTCTCGCCCTGCGGGCGCAGCACCGACCAGCCGAGACGGATGGACGGCAGGAAGCCCTGCACCGCGCGCCTGAACGAGTGCGGCACTTCCGGCACCAGCGACGGGAACTGCGCTTTCAGCCGCGCGGGCGGCGCGGTGCTGGCGGCGGTCGCCGGCCAGACCAGGACGCCGCCGGCTTTTTGCATCTCGGCGGCGGTCGCCCACGTGCTCCATCCCGGCGCCCAGTCGAAATAGACGTGCGGACGGCTCGGCGCGCCGAGCGCGATCAGCGGCGCCAGCCGTTGATCTCCGGCGACGTATTGCAGCGGTTTGCCGGTGCGGCGCTGGAAGGTGTCGCCGAAGAACTGCCCTTCGGTCATGACCGGCTGCGCCACCTTGGGATCGACCGAGGCGATCCATGGCATGACCGCGATACCGGCCACCGCAATGAGCGGCGGCACCACCAGGATGCCGACCCAGGCCGACGAGACCAGCCGCTCGCGATAGAGCAGCACCCGATCGCCGGCGGCGGTGATCACCGCGAGGCCCGACAGCACCAGGAGCGGCGCGACCTCGCCGAGCGGTCCGAGCCGTCCGCTCGCTGCCGCAACGGCGACGGCGGTCAGCGCGGGCGCCAGCGCGAACACGTAGACGTAGGCGCGGCCCAAGGGTGTCGCCGGGGCGCGGTCGATCTCCGGCGCGCGCGCGCGTTCGCGCCGCCCGCGCGGCCAGCCGGTGGCGAGCAGGATCAGCAGCACCAGGCCGAGATGACTCGCCGCCAAGAACGCCGCCAGCCACGCCCAGGACGGCACCCGGCCAACCATCGCCGCGCTCGCCTCCCAGCCGGAAAGGACCAGACCGCCCTGGTGCGCCAGCCACCAGGCGTGGGGGAAGACGACGATCGCCAGCAGCACCGCGCAAACCCAAGGCTCCGCGTATGTGAGCGCATGGCGGCCCTGTGACGTCGCGACGGTGAACAGCGCCAGCAGCACGATCAGGATCAGCCCGACATAGCTCGTCAGCAGCAGCAGACCGAGATCAAGCGCCAGCAGAAACCAGGCGCCGCGCTTTTCCTCGCCGAGGGCGCGCCAGTAATGCATCAGCGCCAGCGCCCAGAACGGCGCCGCCAGGATCGCGGGGCCGAAATCCACGCTCGGCACCGTAAAGGCGGCAATCCCCACCATCAGCAGCACGCCGAGCGCGGCGTGACGGGTGCCGACGATGGCGCGGCCGAGGGTGAACACGGCCCAATAGGTGACGACGATGCAGACCTGCGCCAGCAGGTAGACGCCGACGATTCCGGCGATGCGGAAGGCGACTTCGCCGAACCAGAACGCCAGCGGCGGTCCTTGATAGCTGCCGAGCAGAAATTCGTGGCCGATGGCGAGCGTCGTCGGCACTTCGCCGGGCGGCGCGCTGTAGAACAGCGACGGCACCACGACCCAGAGCAGGCTTTGCGTCAGCGCCACGGTCCAGAACACCAGCCGCGGGCGCCCGCGCAAGGCTTCGACGATCAGGGAGACGTAATGCATCGGCCCAGGCGGGTTGGTGGTGACGAGACCAGGCGGGCAGAGATAGAGAACGCCGGTTAAAGAGGCAACAACTTGGCCGCCACCTCTTCGGAGGCGCCTTCTTCCAGGGCGGCGAGGCGGGCGGCGACCGGCGCGAACGACCGGCGATGGTGAATGGTGGGTCCGAGCGCATCCAGCGCCTCGACATGCGCCGGTACGCTGTAACCCATGTGGCGCTCGAAGCCGTAGCCGGGATGGGCAAGCCCGAGCCGGGTCATCAGCCGGTCGCGCGTGACCTTGGCGACGATGGAAGCGGCAGCGATCGACAAGACCAGCGCGTCACCGGAGATCACCGCCTCGCAGTCGCAGCCGCAGTCGATCTTCATGTTGCCGTCGACGAAGACGAGTTGAGGCTTGACCGGCAGCGCCTTCACGGCGCGCGACAACGCCCACAGCGAGGCGCGCAGGATATTGTCGCGGTCGATGCGCTCCGTCGAACCGAACGCCACGGCCACTTCGGCGCTGGCGCAGATCTTGGCGTAGAGCTTTTCGCGCGCGGCGGCATCGAGCTTCTTGGAATCGTTCAGGCCGCGCGGAATGCGCTTGGGATCGAGCACCACGGCTGCCGCCACCACCGGACCGGCGAGCGGTCCCCTGCCCGCCTCGTCGCAGCCCGCCACCGGCCAGATGCCGTTGTTGAGCGCGCGGCGCTCGCGCCGGAAGGTCGGCCGCAGCACCGATTCGGCGAGCGGCAATCGCTGCGCCGTTTTCTTCAGAAGCTTGCGGGGCTTGCTGGCCATTGCCGCGATCATGGCCCTGCCGCAGGCGCGCTTGTCAACGGCACCGGCAGAAGCGCGGTGAAAACCGGGGATTATCGCGCCGCCGGTTACGTTATGGCGAGCGGAACCCCGCCCGCGCGCTGGCGTTTCCCCAATACCGATTCGAAAGGGCTGAGGCATGATTCCGCTCTGGCTGCATGTGCTGTCTATCTGCGCGCTCGCGCTCGGGTTCGTCTCCGCGCTGATCGCGGCGATCGACGTCGTGCGCCATCCGCAGCACATGTGGATCATGAACGTGGTGTGGCCGGTGGTGGCGCTGTTCGCCGGGCCGGCCGCGCTGTGGGCCTATTATTCATACGGCCGGCTCGCGGCACACGAAGTCGCCAAGTCCGCGATGGACAAAGGCGAGAAGATGCCGAGCAAGAAGCTGACGCCGTTCCCGGTGATCGTCGGCAAGGGCGCGGCGCATTGCGGCTCCGGCTGCACGCTCGGCGATATCGTGGCGGAATGGCTGGTGTTCATCGTGCCGGCGATTGCGGTGTGGTTCGGCTACCAATCGATCTTTGCCGACAAGATGTTCGCGGTGTGGATCGTCGATTTTATTTTCGCCTTCGCGTTCGGCATCGTGTTCCAGTATTTCACCATCGCGCCGATGCGCGGGCTTGGGCTCTGGGACGGTCTCGTTGCGGCGGTGAAGGCCGACACGCTGTCGCTCACCGCCTGGCAGGTCGGCATGTACGGCTTCATGGCGCTGGCGCAGTTCGCCTACTTCCGGCCGCTCATCGGCAGGCCGATCGAGGTGAACACGCCCGAATTCTGGTTCACCATGCAGATCGCGATGCTGTGCGGCTTCGTCACCAGCTATCCGGTGAACTGGTGGCTGATCAGAGCGGGCATCAAGGAAAAGATGTGAACGGCACAATCGAAACCCGACCCCGGATCAAGCCGGGATCGGGTACATTTCGCGCTTTCATGTGCAAGCTGCGGTTCGGACGTCAGCAGCCGCCGACGCACTTGCCGTTGCCGTCGAACTCCATGGTCTTGCCGCTCAGCGGCACGTGCACCGGCACCTTGACCGCCGCGATGAACTTGGCCGTGCGGGAGTTCGGAAGGACCTTGCCGCCTTTGGTCGACGCCTGATTGGCGTGCGAGGGAATGGCGGAAGCCGGCTTGACCAGTTCGTTGATGACATACGCCGCTTCGGTCGGGCCGGTGGTGAAGACGTCGCCGATATTGATGACGGCGAGATTGGCGTGGAGCTCACGCCGCACCACGACGTCCTGCGCCGCCGTCACGCCGGTGTCGCCGGACAGATAGGCCGTGAGCCCGTTTGAAAAGCGCAGCACGTAGCCGCCGGCCTCGCCGACATAGGCAGTCAGCCCATTCGCTTTCATCTGCTTGGCGAGGTCGCCGGACAGGAAGGCCGGGCTGAGTCCGTTGGGGTGCACCGCCGGCACGCTCCAGATGGAGACGCCGCCGAGCTTGCTCATGGCGCCGAAGCGCAGAATGACCACTTGGCTTTTGTCGCCGCCGGCCGCCGGGATGCGCGCGCCGAATAGGCTGTTCATTTCGCCGCCGACAAAGAATTTCGCCTTCTTGGCGACCACGATTTTTTCGGTATTCGAGCTCGGCACATCCTTGACGTCGAATTTCGGTTTGCCGCATTCACCCAGGTTTGCCTTCGACGCATGCATGTCGCCCAGATGGTCGCCGTGCACATGGCTGATCAGCACGCCGTCGATCTTGCCCAGGCGCGGATCTTTCGCGCCGAACACGGTACGCCCTGCGTCATAAAGAATCCGCGTCCCGTCGGGATCCTCGAAGACCATCGCGCGATCGAGCGCGCAAAACTCGCCGTCAATGGCGCCTAGCGGTGTGATCTTGACGTTGGCAGACATGGCCGGCTGTGCGGCCATACCCATCAGCCCAAGCAACGCACCCACGAACAGTGAAGTACGAACCATTGTCGCCTCCCGGTTTTTTGCTTTGCCCCAACGAAGGATGGTTGGCGGCCCTTTGGGCCAATATCTCAAAAAGATGGCCCTTCAAACGATAGGTTGCATGGTTTTGAAATCGCTCGCAAGGCAGGACCCTTGCGGCATTGCCGCCCACGACGCCGGCGAACGGCGACCGTTCGCGACAAAAAAGAGAATTAGGCGGGAATAAAATAGAAAGTGGTGGCAGCTAGTCCGGCAACAATAGCCGGCCGTCGTCGCTCAACGGAAAGCCCGGATTATGCGCGACTTCCCAGAGATGGCCGTCGGGATCGGCGAAATAGCCGGCATAGCCGCCCCAGAACGTTTTTTGCGGCGGCTTGGGCACCGTGGCGCCCGCGGCACGGGCGCGTTCGATCGCCGCGTCGACGTCGCTTTCCGACCGGCAATTCCAGGCAAGCGCCACACCGCGAAAGGACGGGGCCTCAGCCATGGCGGCATTCGCATCCTTGGCAAGTTCATCCGCCGGCCACACGGCAAAGGTTATGGCACCGGCTTGGAAAAACCCCACGCCACCGGCGTTGCTTGCCTTGCGGCGAAAGCCGAGCGTTTCATAGAAAGCGATGCTGCGCTCGAGATCGGCAACGCCGAGCGTTACCAGAGTCAAAAGAGCTTCGGGGGCGCTCATGCGTCGAACAGACTCAACTGCGCGTCGTCGCGCCTGGGGGCACGAAAACGTTTGGTGGAAAGCGTGACCTTGTCTTGGTTGAGCCCGAACTTTTCGCAGGCCATCTCGAAACGCCGGCCGATCATCCAGGCGTAAGGGCCCGATCCCTTCATACGTTCGCCCCACTTGGCAGTCGTAATCCTTGCCGCCGCGCGTGTCGCGGATGAGCTTGAACACGTGCTCCTCGCGGTGCGGATAGTTCGCCTTCAGCCATTCGCGGAAGAGGTCACGCACTTCGAGCGGCAGCCTGAGCAGAATGTAACCGGCTTCCTTGACACCGGCAGCGGCCGCTGAATCGAGAATGCGCTCGATCTCGGTGTCGTTGAGCGCGGGGATCACCGGCGCCACCATCACCGCGGTGGGGACACCAGCCTCCGACAGACGGCGCAGCGCCTCCAGCCGCCGCGTCGGCGTCGCCGCGCGCGGCTCCATGGCGCGCGCGATGCCCGCGTCGAGCGTGGTCACCGACAGCGCGACTTTCACCAGATTGCGTTCGGCCATGCGCGCGAGGATATCGAGGTCGCGAAGGATCAATGCCGACTTGGTGACGATGCCGACCGGATGATTGGCGCGGTCCAGCACCTCGAGAATGCGGCGCATCACCTGGTAACGTCGCTCGATCGGCTGATAGGGATCGGTATTGGTGCCGATGGCGATCACCTTCGGCTGGTAGTTCGGCGCCGACAATTCGCGCGCCAGCAGGTCGGCGGCTTCCGGCTTGACCAGAAGCTTGGATTCGAAATCGAGCCCGGGCGACAAACCCAGATAGGCGTGGGTCGGTCGCGCGAAGCAGTAGACGCAGCCGTGCTCACAGCCGCGATAGGGATTGATCGAGCGGTCGAAACCGATGTCGGGCGAGTTGTTGCGCGCAATGATCTTGCGGGTGGCGTCGACCGCCACCGTGGTCTTGAACGGCGGCAACTCATCGAGGCTGCGCCAGCCGTCGTCGAAGGCGACCCGCGCCATCGGCTCGTAGCGGCCGGAGGCGTTCGACTGCGCGCCCCGCCCGCGGCGGCGCTCGAACTCGACCGCCACGCCGAGCAGCTCGCTGATTCCGTCATAGGCGTTGGCGCCAGAGGCGCCCGCCGGCGCGGAGGGCAGCTCCTTTTCCGGCGGGCGCTTGTGGGCTGCGTTCGATCGAGCCATGGCTGGCAACTTAGTGGCCAATTGTGAACAAAACAAGAACTCTCTTTTCCGGGCCCACAATTTGAGCAATCCGCGCCGGATGTCGTAGGGATCGGGGCGGACCCCGCATGATATGGTGCGGCGGTATTCTGGGGCCGACGGTTCAATGCTGAGCGCAATCATCGACACGCACGAATCAGAGCGGGCGCTGGTGCGCACGCTTGCCGCGCTGGTGCCCGGCGCCACCGCCGGGCTGATCGCCGAGGTGATCGTGGCCGACGCCGGCTCGAGCGACGACACCGAGGAGATCGCCGACATCGCCGGCTGCCGCTTCATGAGCTCCAGCGCGCCGCAGGGCGCGCGGCTGAAAGCGGCGGCGGAGACGACCCGCACGCCCTGGCTGATGTTCCTGCGCGCCGGCTGCGTGCCGGAGCCGGGCTGGATCGCCGCCAGCGAGCGTTTCATGCAGAGCGGGGACCTCGACGGCGGCGCCGGGCGCGCCGCCATGTTCCGCCCGGCCGGCGTCGCCGACCGCTGCGGCCGGGCTGGGGTGAGCTCTTCAACGTGCTGCGCATCGCCTGCGGCGGACGGCCTGGGCCCGAGCAGGGCCTGCTGATCAACAAGAGCCTGTACCTGGTGCTCGGCGGCCATCCGGACGGCGCGGAGGCCGACGCCGCCCTGCTGCGCAAGCTCGGCCGCCGCCGCATCGCCATGCTGCCGGCCGCGGCCAGCGCCACGCGCTAAGGCCCTCCCCCCTACGCGCGCCTCTCCGCTTTTCTCCCTGTGCGCCGCGCTTCCATGCAAATACTTGACTTTGTCAACTATTTGGCCGAGCCTTGCGCTATGCCCGGCCCGAGCCCGCAACCCATCGCCGCCGTGCGCGGCTTCAACCGCTTCTACACGCGGCAGATCGGCGTGCTGCGAAAGACCTATCTCGACAGCCCCTACTCGCTCGGCGAGATGCGCGTGCTCTACGAGATCTCCCAAGGTACGGAAATTGGCGATGGCCCCACCGCCAGCGACATCGCCCGTAGGCTCGATCTCGATGCCGGCTACTTGAGCCGCGTGCTGCGCAATTTCGAAAAGCGCGGGCTGATTGCGCGCAAGACCTCCGCCAGGGACGCGCGCCAGAGCCATCTCACGCTCAGCGCCAAGGGCCGCAAGACCTTCGAACCGATCGAGCGGCGCTCGGAGGGTCACGTCGCCAAGATGCTCGACAAGCTCAAGCCCGACGAGCAGAGACGGCTGGTCGAGGCCATGCAAACGATCGAGACCCTGCTCGGCGAAAACGGCGGCAGCGGCAAGGCGCGCAAGTTTACTTTGCGCGGACCCAAGCATGGCGATTTCGGCTGGATGGTGACTGCGCACGCTCAAGCTTACGCGCAGGAATACAATTGGACCGAGCCGTTCGAAGGCCTGTGCGCGCAGATCGTCGCCGACTTCGCCAACAAGAACGATCCGCAACGCGAGCGCTGCTGGATCGCCGAGATGGACGGCGAAAATGTCGGCTGCGTGATGCTGGTGAAGGATTCGGACGACGTCGCGCGGTTGCGGCTGTTGCTGGTCGATCGACAAGCGCGCGGGCTCGGCCTCGGCGCGCGGCTGGTCGACGAATGCGTCACGTTCGCGCGCGCCGCCGGCTACAAGAAGATCACGCTGTGGACCCACAGCGTGCTCACCGCCGCGCGCCACATTTACGAGAAAGCCGGCTTCACGCTCACGTCCAGCGAGCCGCGCCACAGCTTCGGCGTGGACGTGGTGGCGGAGTTCTGGGATCTGGAACTTTAGACCGTCGCGCCTTTCGCCTTCTCCCGCCGCAAATGCTCATCGAGCCGCGGCAGGATTTCGACGAAATTGCATGGCCGGTAGCGGTAGTCGAGCTGGTGGACCAGGATCTCGTCCCAGGCATCCTTGCAGGCGCCGGGCGAGCCCGGCAGGCAGAAGACATAGGTGGCGTTGGCGACGCCGGCGGTGGCGCGGGTCTGGATCGCCGAGGTGCCGATCTTGGCGTGGCTGACCATGAGAAACAGCGTGGCGAAGCCTTCCATGCGTTTCTCGAACAAGGGCTCCACCGCTTCCGGCGTGACGTCGCGGCCGGTGAAGCCGGTGCCGCCGGTCGAGATGACGACGTCGATCGATTTGTCGCCGATCCACGTCTTCACCTGCGCGCGGATGGCATCGACCTCGTCCTTGACGATGGCGCGGTCGGCCAGCTTGTGGCCGGCGGCCTGCAGGCGATCGACCAGCGTCTGACCCGACTTGTCCTCGGCGAGTTCGCGCGTGTCGGACACCGTCAGCACCGCGATTTTCAGCGGCACGAATTTCTTGCTTTCATCGATCCCGGGCATGATGCCGTGTCCTCAAAGCGATGTTGCGGCAAAGGTATTGCACGCGGATACCTTGCCGTCCTTCAGCCCGCGGCTGAACCAGCGCTGGCGCTGCGCCGAGGTGCCGTGGGTGAAGGCGTCGGGCACCACGTACCCTTGCGCCTGCTTCTGCAGACGGTCGTCGCCGATCGCCGCCGCCGTCTGCAGCGCGGCGTTCACGTCACCGGGCTCGAGCGTGTTCCAACGCTGGTT
Organism: uncultured Pseudomonadota bacterium; assembly: GCA_963829785.1. Classification (GTDB taxonomy): domain Bacteria; phylum Pseudomonadota; class Alphaproteobacteria; order Rhizobiales; family Xanthobacteraceae; genus Pseudolabrys. The sequence goes on from CAWHJZ010000049.1 coordinate 319,817, forward strand.
CGAATGATGCGCCCACACGCCGGCGAAGCAGTCGGCCTGCAACTCCACCCGCACCTGCAGCCGGTTGGCGGCTGCCTTGCTGCCGGCGGCGCGCTGCGCCGACGCCACTTTCGGCAACACGTCGAGCAGGTTTTGCACGTGATGGCCGACCTCATGCGCAATCACATAGGCTTCCGCGAACTCGCACGCCTTGCCGGTGCAGCCGTGGAAGCGGACCCGCATGTCGTTGAAGAATGAGGTGTCGAGGTAGATGCGCTGGTCGCGCGGACAATAGAACGGCCCCATGGCGGCGCTGGCGAAGCCGCACGCAGCGTCGCGCTTGACGCCGCGGTAGAGCACCAGACGCGGCGCCCGGTAGCGGTGACCGCTTTTCTGGAAGATGGCGCTCCAGACGTCCTCGGTATTACCGACGACAGCCGCGACAAAATCGCCGGTCTTGTCGCTCGGCGCGCCGCTACGCGTCGTGGTCTGCCGCGAAGGCTGCTGATATTGAGTCGCCGTATTGCTGACCAGTTCGGCGCCGCCGATAAGCACGGCCGGATCGATGCCGAGCGCCCAGCCGACCAGGCCGAGTACGATGACGGCGCCGATGCCGAGGCGGCCGCCACCGATGCGAAAGCCACCGCCTGGCATGCCGTTACCGCCGCCGCTATCGCGGTCATCGTCGATATTGTCGCTGCGGCGAAAATCGTCCCAACGCATTCAAAGCCTCCTCACGTTGCCGCACCATATACCGACTTTCCGCGACACGAGCACGTGAAACGGCGCGCGCATTCGCATGCAATCGTCGACACGGCGATGTTTTTGGGCGCCTTGCGGGCGTCCCATTTCGGTACGCCGACACTCCCTAAACACCTGTGCGATAGGCAGAATTTGCCCATCACAGCGCGTTGTTCATAAACCGTTTTTTCACCTTGCCCGCTCATGATGCCGATCAGTCGGTTGTAGGTCCCGCGTCGCCGACCGCGTCGTCCTTGAGTCAGAGTTCTGAGTCATGGTTGTCTCGCGTCGCGGGGCGCCCTCACGGGCGCCCCGTGGAGTTTCAAACTCCACCCCATCTTACCGCGTTCTGAGCGGCGACTGCGTCGCCGCGATGGAACAATTGCCGGCCGAGTGCGTCGACCTGGTCTTCGCCGACCCGCCGTACAATCTGCAGCTCCAGAGCGACCTTAAGCGTCCCGACGATTCGCGCGTCGACGCCGTCGACGACGACTGGGACAAATTCGAGAGCTTCAAAACTTACGATGCGTTTACCCGCGACTGGCTCGCCGCCTGCCGCCGGGTGATGAAGCCGGCCGCCACCATCTGGGTGATCGGCTCCTACCACAACATTTTCCGCGTCGGCGCTATCATGCAGGATCTCGGCTTCTGGATCCTCAACGACGTGATCTGGCGCAAGACCAATCCGATGCCGAATTTCCGCGGCCGCCGCTTCACGAACGCCCATGAGACGCTGATCTGGGCGGCGCGCGAGCCCAACGCGAAGGGTTACACCTTCAATTACGAGATCCTGAAAGCCGGCAACGAGGACATTCAGGTCCGTTCCGACTGGACCATCCCGCTGTGCACCGGCGAGGAGCGGCTGAAGGGCAAGGACGGCAAGAAGCTGCATCCGACCCAGAAGCCGGAAGCGCTGCTGTCGCGCGTGTTGCTGTCGTCGTCGCGGCTCGACGATCTGGTGCTCGACCCGTTCTGCGGCACCGGCACCACCGGCGCGGTGGCCAAGCGGCTGAGCCGCCGCTTCGTCGGCTGCGAGCGGGACCCCAATTATGCCAAGGCGGCGGAAAAACGCATCGCCGAGACCGAACTGTTGGAAGCGCCCACGCTGGCGCCCTTCGTCACCGCGCGCGAGGCGCCGCGGGTGGCCTTCGCGACGCTGGTCGAGCGCAGGCTGGTGACGCCCGGCGCGATCCTCACCGACGCGAAGAGGCGCCACAAGGCGCTGGTACGCGCCGACGGCGCGCTCGCGCTCGGCAACCGGGTCGGCTCCATTCACCGCATCGGCGCGCTTGCGCAGGGGCTCGAAGCCTGCAACGGCTGGACCTACTGGCACGTAGAGACCAAGAAGGGTCTCGAGCCCATCGACACCTTCCGCGCCCAGGTGCGCGCCGAAATGGCGGAAGCGGCGGAGTAGATTTCCGCTCGTCATTCCTCAGGGCGGTCGAAGCGCCATTTACCCGCTCGACCCGGTCGATAAAAGCCGCAGCAACGGTATAAGATCGAGGCGGCGCGGCGACCGCGCTGCTGGAACCTGATGATGAGCAATACTTTCGATCGCGCAGCCGAGGATCTCGGCAATTCGGTCCACCTTGAGCACGTCAACGTCAACATTCCCGACCAGCGCGTCGCCCAGGTCTTTTACGGCTCGGCGCTCGGGCTGACGCGCGATCCCTACATGATGACGTCCGACGACAACATGTGGATGAACGTCGGCCGCAGCCAGTTCCATCTGCCCACCGGCCACGCACAGGTGCTGCGCGGGCATGTCGGGCTCGTCATGCCCGACCGCGCGGCCCTCTTAAAAAGGCTCGCCAACGTGAAGGCGCGGCTCGACGGAACGCACTACAGTTTCCGCGAGCACAACGATTTCGTCGACGTGACGTGCCCGTGGGGCAACCGCATGCGTTGCTTCGAGCCCGACGCCGCGCGCTTCGGCCGTATCGTGCTCGGCATGCCTTATGTCGAATTCGACGTGCCGGTCGGCACCGCGAAGGCCATCGCCCGCTTCTACCGCGAGATGATCGCAGTGCCGGCCGACGTCACGAATGACGGCGGAGCGGTGGCCCGCGTCACCGTCGGCCACAAACAATTTCTTCGCTTCCGCGAAACCGACAAGCCGCAAGCGGAATTCGATTCGCATCACGTGCAGATCTATGTCGTGGATTTCTCCGGTCCGCATCGCAGGCTCAGCGAACGCGGCCTTGTCAGCCGCGAGGACAATCAGTTTCAATACCGCTTCAAGGACATCATCGACCTCGACAGCGGCGGGCATTTGTTCACCATCGAGCACGAGATTCGCAGCTTCACGCATCCCATGTGCCTGCGCCCGCTGGTCAACCGCAACCCGGCGCAAATCGCGCGCCACTATGCGCAGGGCCACGACGCGCTCGCATGGACGATGGAGCCGGCGCCGCGCGGCTGAGGCGCTTACACGGCGACGGAAGGTTGCCTATGGGCCCGCAACTTCCAGAAACAGGTCGAGTGCCCGTCTGGCAAAGGCCCGCATGTTGGCCTGCCGGTCGCTTGCGCCGGTTTCGAGCGTGATCGCGCGCTCGATTCCCGGCCCGACGACCGCGATGCAGCTATGGCCCGCGGCGTCGCCATAGCGGTTGCCGGTCGGTCCGGTCGCGCCGGTTTCTCCGATGGCCCAGGTGGTCTCGTGCTTTTCGCGCATGCGGCGCGCAAACAGCAAGGCATAAGGTTCGGTCGACGGACGCATGCCCGCCATGTCGGCCTCGCCGATCCCCAGAAGCGCCGCGCGCGACTTGTAGGTATAGACCACCGCGCCACCGACGAAATAGGCGGAAGCGCCGGCTTGCGCCAACAGCGCGGCCGAGATCAATCCGCCGGTCGAGGATTCCGCCACCGCGATGGTCTCACCGCGCCGCTTCAGCAGCGCCGCAACTTTCTCGGCCAAAGGCAACAAGGTTTCCATTTCCAAGTCCTATAAATCGCCGCGTCCGAGCTGACAGAGCACGCGGAAGACACCGATCTCGGTGCCGGGGAAGGTTCTGGCGAATGCCGCTCCGATCTTTTCAGCGTCGCTCTGCTGAAGCGTATCGATCATCAGGCAGCCGGCGATCTTCTTGTCGCCGCCGCGCAGCTTCTCTTCCATCGACACCGGCTGGCCGGCTGGATCGGTCGCGATCCAAATTTCACCGGCGGCCACTGCCGCCGGATTGGTCATGAGCCGGTCGATCTCGGCGGCGATCGCTGCTTCATCCGGCGGATCGTTGAAACGCACCGTCACCGCATAGGCGCCGCGGAACGCGCCGCGCCGCAGCCTGCGGTGGCACAGTGTGCGGTTCATGTTGATGAAGACCTCCGACATGACCATGCGCGTCATCGGCGTCGGATTGTCGAGCCGATCGAGATAGGCCTGCGAGGTCAGGACGGCAGGGGACTCGGTCAGATAGAAATTGAAATAGCGGTTCGAACCCGAGATCGCCACATGCCGGCGGCCGAACAGGAAGCCGGGAACCGCCAGGCGCTCCAACAGATGCTCGCCCTGGAACCAGGCCTCGAAATCGGCCTCGCGGCCGGCGGTGCAATCGTTCCAGATCGCCAGGATGCCGGGCTCACTCATGGTTCAGGCCTTCCTGGCTCACGCCTTTCCGCGCCGCGCGACATTGGCGCTACGCGTCGGCACGCCGAATTCCTTGTTGCAGACATCGGCCAGCACCGCGACACCGGCGCGTATGTCTTCATGCGAAGGGCTGGCAAAACAAAGCCGCATCCGGCTCCTGCTCCAATCCTTGTCCGCGGACCAGTTCGGCCCCGGATTGATGGCGACGCCGGCGGCGAGCGCCGCATTGGCGAGCTTCATGATGTCGACGTTGTCCGGCAGCTTGACCCAGAGAAAAATGCCGCCGGGCGGATAGTCGAATTCCGCCGCCGTGCCGAACTGTTCGCCGAGCGCATCGACCAGCGTGTCGAGTTTCTTCTGCAGGCGCTGCCGCAGCTCCGGCACGTGGGTTTCGAAGTGCGGCGCGCAATATTCGGCCAGCACCATCTGCTCCAGCGCGCCTGAGCCGGCATCGGTCTTGAGCGCAAGCATCCGCGACAGGATCTGCCAAGGCGCGACGATGAAACCGACGCGCAGCGCCGGCGCGATCGACTTCGAGAACGAGCCGATGTGGATGACGTTCTGCGACTGGCTCAGGGCGTGAAGCGCAGGCGGCCGCTCGCCATTCCAAATCAGGTCGGCGTAGCAGTCGTCTTCGAAGATCGGCACGCCATGGGCCTCGGCCAGCGCCAACAACTGTTTGCGGCGTTCGAGACTCAGGATGGTCCCGGTCGGATTCTGCACGGTCGGAATGGTGTAGATGAATTTCGGCCGCACGCCTTTGCCCTTGAGCTCGGCAAGCGCGGCCTCCAGCGCATCGACCTTCATGCCGGCCTTATCGAGCGGAATGCCCACGACGTTGACGCCGAGCCGTTTGTAGCGGTTCAGCGTGCCTTCGTAGCAGTCGCGCTCGCAGATCACCGTGTCGCCGCGGGCGAGCAGCGCACCATGGACGAGGTCGAGCGCCTGCAACGAGCCCGAGACGATCAGGATGTCGTCGATGGTGGTCTTGATGCCGGCGTCACGCGCGAGTTTCTTCACGAGGAATTCGCGCAACGGCTTGTAGCCTTGCGGACCGCTGTCGAGGCCGTAGGTGGCAAGCGTGTGGCCCTCGCGCGCCAGCACGGCTTGCGCGGCCGCCGTCAGCGCTTCGACCGGGACGCCGTCCGGATCGTTGTTGCCGCCGATAAAATTGTAGCGCGCGAGACCGGTCCATTTCGCGGCCGGCGCCGGCGCATCGGCGGGAACGAGCGGCTCGAAATCGAACGCCATGACGCCTCCTTCGCGGCGCTACTTCGCCGCCACCACCATGATCTCGACCTTGTAATCGGGCGAGGCCAGCTTGGCCTCGACGCAGGCGCGCGCCGGCGTGTTGCCGGGCGAGACCCAGGCGTCCCACACCGCGTTCATCTCGGCGAAATTGGCCATGTCGGTGATCCAGAGATTGGCCCTGAGCAACTTCGACTTGTCGGTGCCGGCCTGCGCCAGATAGTTGTCGATGGTCGCCAAGATTTCGCGTGTCTGCTCGGTGACGCTCTTGCCCTTGTTGGCCTGCGCGACGACGCCCGCGAGATAGACCGTATCGCCGTGCACGACGATCTGGCTCATGCGCGGGCCGACTTCCTTGCGTTCGATACTCATATCGTTTCCTCTTTTGTCGCGTTGCGTTCGCTGATCATCCACCTGCCACGCCCTGCGTGTTGACGTAAAGCGAATACAGGGAATGCGCCGCCGCCATGAACAGGCGGTTGCGCTTTTTGCCGCCGAAACAGACATTGGCGCAGCGCTCCGGCAATGAAATATGCCCGAGCGGTTCGCCCTGCGGCGAAAATACCCGCACGCCGTCGAGCTCCGGGGTCATGCCCCAGCCGCACCACAGATTGCCGTCGATATCGACGCGGAAACCGTCGGGCGTGCCGTCGGGGCCGGCGTCGATCAGAACCTTGCCGTTGGCGATCTTGTCGCCGCTCGCCGCCACATCGTAGACGAGGATGTTGCGCGGCTCGCCGCGCGACTCGACGATGTAGATCTTCTTCTCGTCGGGCGAGAAGGCGAGCCCGTTCGGCGCATTGATGCCGTCGGCCACCACCGTCACCGCGCCGGTTTGGCCGTCGACGCGATAGACGTTCATCGGCAATTCCGGCTCGGCCTTGTTGCCTTCGTAATTGCCGAGGATGCCGAATTGCGGGTCGGTGAACCAGATCGAGCCGTCCGACTTGACCACCACATCATTGGGCGAGTTCAGCCGCTTGCCCTCGAAATTGTCGCAGATCACCGTGATGGTGCCGTCATATTCGGTGCGGGTGACGCGCCGGGTGAGATGTTCGCAGGTCACGAGCCTGCCCTGGCGATCGCGGGTATTGCCGTTGCCGTTGTTCGAGGGTTTACGGAACGGCGCGACGTTGCCGGTCTCCTCGTCCCAGCGATACATGCAATCGCCCGGCACGTCGCTCCAGATGAGCGAGCGGGTGTCGCCGAACCAGACCGGGCCTTCCGACCAGCGCGTCCCGGTATAAAGCCGTTCGACGCTCGCCAGCGGCAATTGATATTGCTTGAAGCGCGGGTCGAGCGCGGTGATCAGCGGATCGGGATAGCGCAGGCTCGGCGCCCATTGCCCGGCCATGACGGCCGATTTGCTGTCGGATGACATTGAGCTCCTCCCCCAAGTTTTTGTTGGCGTCAGTCGAGCGCATGCGCGAGCACTTTGCGCATCACGTTCGGGCAGCGCCTCGCCGGCGAGATCGGCGCGCTTGACCCAAGCGCGCGCCCTTGGGCGCGCGGGTGCCGCGCGGCACTTGGGCGACGAACACGGTCAGCTCGAGCGGGAAATGGGTGAAGACGTGGTGCACCACGCCGGGCAGCCGGCGCCATTTCATGCCGGCGCGTAGACGCGGCGCTTGCTGACGCGCTTTCGTCCCATCGAAGTCGTGGGTCCAGTCGCTGCCCGGCACTTCCGTCATCTTGGCGAGCAGGCCCTTGTCCGGCCGCTGCCGCAGCAAGACGCAACCATCGGCGCGCAACGCCACGAAGGCGGCGCCGCGCCGCAAGCGGCCTTCGCGCTTCGGCGCCTTGCGCGGGAACGTCTCCTGCGTACCCAGCGCATGCGCGACGCAAACACCGCTCCACGGACACAGCGCGCAGGCCGGCTGCTTCGGCGAACAGAGCGAGGCGCCGAGGTCCATCAAGCCTTGCGCGAAATCGCCGGTGCGGTGCGGCGGCAACAGCGAGGCCGCCAGCGCCTTGATCGTCGGCTTGGCCGCCGGCAATTCGTCTTCCACCGCGAACAGCCGCGTCACCACCCGCTCGACATTGCCGTCGACCGGCACCGCCGCGGCGTCGAAGGCGATCGCCGCGATCGCCGCCGCGGTGTAGTCGCCGATGCCGGGCAGCGCGCGCAACGCCTCAAGATCGTCGGGAAAATGCCGCCATGGCGCTCGACCACCGCGCGCGCGCAGGCGTGCAGGTTGCGCGCGCGGGCGTAATAGCCGAGCCCGGCCCAGGCGCGCAGCACGTCGTCGAGGCTCGCCTCCGCAAGCGCCGTCACCGTCGGCCAGCGCTCGAGGAAGCGCGCGTAATAGGGCGCCGACCGTCTTCACCGTGGTCTGCTGCAGCATGATCTCCGACAGCCAGACCCGGTACGGGTCCGGCCGCTCGCCGGGACGCGCCCGCCACGGCAGCACGCGGGCGTGGCGGTCGTACCAGGCGAGCAGCGTCTGCCGGGTCCGGCAGGCGGGATGCTTTCTTTCGCAAGGGCGGGCGGACTGCTACGGTCATGGCGGCGACGATGGCATGAGACCAGTCCCGATATGAACAAGCCTACGCAAAGTTTTCCCCGGCCGCTGGCGACCTTCGCCGGCGCCACCTTGAGCGGCGCACTCAAGGCGCAGGGCTTCGCCTCGGCCGAAATCGTCGCCCGCTGGGCCGACATCGTCGGCGCGGAGATCGCCGCCCACAGCGAGCCGCTCAAGATCAACTGGCCGCGTCAGGCCAACGAAGACACGGCAGAACCCGCCACTTTGGTGCTGCGGGTGGAGGGCCCGGCGGCGATCGAGATCCAGCACCTGTCCGCGGTGATCCTGGAGCGGGTCAACCAATTCTTCGGCTGGCGCGCCATCGGCCGCCTGGCGCTGCGCCAGGCCCCGCTCCGGCGGCGCACGCCGAAAAAGGTCCCGCCGCCGCCCGATCCGGCCGTCACAGCCCGCATCGCCGCAAGCCTGCCGCAGGTCGAGGACGAGAGCCTGCGCCAGGCGCTTGCCCGCCTGGGCGCCGCCATCAACCGAAAGTGAGGCGTCGGCGCCCCCTGCCTTGGCAGGGCGGCCCGCCATTGCCACAATTGCCCTGTCCAGCTAGGCAGGCCTTCATCGAGACCGCCATTCAAAGCTTCAAGGAGTTTCCATTGCCGATCAATCGCCGCGAATTTTGCCGCACTGCCGCCGCCACGGCGCTGGTTACCGCCGCTTTCGGAAGCTCCCTGCTGATGCCGGTTCCGGCGCTGGCCGAAACCGTGCCGTTGACCGAGTTGATGGCGCCGCAGCCGCTGCCCGACATGGTCCTGGGCGCGAAGACCGCGCCGGTCATCGTGGTCGAATACGCCTCGATGACCTGCCCGCACTGCGCGCATTTCGACGAGACCACCTATCCGCAGATCAAGAAGAACTACATCGATACCGGCAAGGTGCGCTGGATCCTGCGCGAGTTCCCGCTCGACCCGCTGGCGGCGGCCGCCTTCATGCTGGCCCGCTGCACCGCCAACGGCGATGCCGCCAAGTACTACGACATGGTCAACACCCTGTTCCATCAGCAGGATACCTGGGCGGTCGAAAAGCCGATCCCGCCGCTGCTGGCCATCGCCAAGCAGGCCGGCATGACCGAAGAGAGCTTCAAGGCCTGCCTGGCCGATCAGAAGATGCTCGACAAGATTCAAAAAGTGCGCCAGATCGCGATCGACAAATTCAAGGTCAAGTCGACGCCGACCTTCTTCATTGACGGCACTCTGCAGGAGGGCGCCCTCACCTACGAGACCATGTCCAAGCTGATGGACGCGCGGCTGAAGGGAAAATAGGCCTTATCCTACCCGGTGAACCGCCCGCGCGGGCGGTTCCGCCCTTTTTTCGCCACCCAAGCCGCCGAAACATTGGGAAAACCGCCGCCGCCCGGCGCTTCGTCATTGCCCCGGCGCACGCGGCTGTACATTCTCCCGCCAGATGCGGCGCTTGAGGATAGTAGTCCGGGCCAAGTCCCGGATCGCACAGCGAATCTGTTATTCAAGGACCCGGCGGGATGGGCGCTGCCAGCCTGCCGGGACGAGGCCTGAAATATGAAGCTCACACGGCTGCGCCTGCTCGGGTTCAAGTCGTTCGTGGAGCCCACCGACTTCCTGATCGAGCCGGGATTGACCGGCGTGGTCGGGCCGAACGGCTGCGGCAAATCCAATCTGGTCGAAGCGCTGCGCTGGGTGATGGGCGAATCCTCCTACAAATCCATGCGCGCCTCGTCGATGGACGAGGTGATCTTCTCCGGCAACAACTCCCGGCCGGCGCGCAACAACGCCGAAGTCGGGATCGCGATCGACAATGCCGACCGCTCGGCGCCGGCCGCCTTCAACGACGAGGAAGCGCTCGACATCGCGCGCCGCATCGAGCGCGAGGCCGGCTCCACCTATCGCATCAACGGCCGCGAGGTGCGCGCCCGCGACGTGCAGATCCTGTTCGCCGACGCCTCCACCGGCGCGCGCTCGCCGGCCTTGGTGCATCAGGGCCGCATCGGCGAGATCATCCAGGCCAAGCCCGAGCAGCGCCGCCGCGTGCTGGAAGAAGCCGCCGGCGTCGCCGGCCTGCATGCGCGCCGGCACGAGGCCGAGCTGCGCCTGAAGGCGGCGGAATCCAACCTGCTGCGGCTGGAAGACGTGATCGGCCAGCTCGCCGCGCCAGATGGACGGCCTGAAGAAGCAGGCGCGCCAGGCGGTGCGCTATCGCACCGTATCGGCGCAGGTGCGCAAGAACGAGGCGACGCTCTATCACCTGCGCTGGAGCGCGGCCGGCATCGAGGTACGCGATGCCGAGCAGGCCAAGGACGCCTGCCAGCGCGCCGTTGCCGAGCGCACCGGTGCGCAAGCCGAGGCCTCCAAGCGCCAGGCGACCGCGCAAGCGGCGCTGCCCGACCTGCGCGAGGCGGAAGCGCGCGCCGGCGCCGCCTTGAACCGGCTCAACGTGGCGATGGCCGATCTCGAGCGCGAGGAGCAGCGCGCGCAAGCGACCGGCTGGCCGAACTCGACATGCGTCTCACGCAATTCGCCGCCGACCGCGAGCGCGAGCAGAAGCTCGCCGCCGATGCGGAGGAAGCGCTGGCCCGTATCGCCGAGGAAGAAGAGACCATCCGCCGCGAGGCGCACGACAATGCCAGCCGCCGCAGCGGCGTCGAAGCCAAGGTGACGGAAGCCGACGGCGAACTGAGCGCGGCGGAAAAGATCTTCTCCGACCTGACCGCCAAGCTCGCCGACCTCACCGCGCGCCGCAACCAGTTGGAAAGCGCCGTGCGTCAGCACAGCGAGCGCACCGCCAAGCTGGACGGCGAATTGGCCGAAATCGAGCGCGAGCTTGCGACGTTGCAGGCCGACCGGCGGCCCCGACCTCGCCGCGCTGACCGCGGCGGTCGACGCCGCGCAGGCCGCGGTCGCCGCCGCCGATACCGCCGCCGTCGATGCCGAAGTCGCCCACACCGTGGCGCGCCAGAAGCTCGAATCCGCGCGCGGACCGCTCTCCGAAGCCGAGCGCAAGGTGCAGCGGCTGGAGACCGAGGCCAAGACGCTGTCGAAGGTGCTGGCGGTCGAGACCAAGAACATGTGGCCGCCGGTGATGGACAACATCGCGGTCGAGAAGGGCTACGAGAAGGCGCTCGGCGCCGCGCTCGGCGACGACCTCGACGCGCCGATCGATCCGTCGGCGCCGATGCGCTGGATGGGCTCGTCCGCCGATCCGGCCGATCCGAAACTGCCGGAAGGCGTCGAGCCGCTCTCGGCCTATGTGCAGGCGCCGGCGGAGCTCACGCGCCGGCTGCAGCAGATCGGCGTGGTCGACCGCGACACGGGCAATCGCCTGGCCGGCGGGCTCAAGCCCGGCCAGCGGCTGGTGTCGCGCGAAGGCGATCTCTGGCGCTGGGACGGCTTTGCCGCCGCCGCGCATGCGCCGACCGGCGCCGCCCGGCGCTTGGCCGAGCGCGCGCGGCTTGCCGAAATCGAGGCCGAATTGCAGCTCGCGCGCGTCGAGGCCGAAACCGCGCGCGGCCTGGTCGAAGCCGCGCAAAGCGCCCTGCAGGCCGCCAGCAGCGCCGAAACCGAAGCGCGCAACGCCGCCCGCGAACGCCAGCGCGAAGTCGACGCCGCCCGCGAACGCCATGACGTCGCCGAGCGCGAGGCCAACCGCCACGCCGCCCGCGTCTCGGCCCTGTCGGAAGCGCGCGTGCGCCTGACCGCCAACCGCGACGAGGCGATGGCCGCGAAGGCCGAGGCCGAACGCTTCTTGTCCGAGCTTGCGCCTGCCGCCGATCTCGAAGTCCGAACTGGCCGGCGTGCGCGACGACATCACCGGCAAGCGCGCCAAGCTCGCCGAGGTGCGCGCCGAGCAGCAGGCGATCGTGCGCGAGGCCGAGCTCGCCGACCGCCGGCTCGCGACGCTGGCGAACGACCGCGCCGGCTGGCAGCAGCGGCAGGAAAGCGCGGCCAGCCAGATCGCCACCCTCGAGCAGCGCAGCGTCGAAGCCGAGCGCGACCGCGCGGAACTGGAAAACGCGCCCCAACAGTTCGCCCAAAAGCGCAACGCGCTGATCAGCGAGGTCGAGCAGGCGGAAGCCGAGCGCCGGGCCTGCGCCGACCGGCTGCAGGAAGCCGAGAACGCGCTCGCCGAAGCCGACCGCGACGCCCGCGCCGCGCTCGAAGCGGCGAGCGCCGCGCGCGAGGAACTGGCGCGCGCCGAGGAGCGATTCGAGGGCGCCAAGCGCCGGCTCTCCGATATCGAGCACGAAATCCACGAGATGCTGGAGGTCGAGCCCTCCGCCGTCGCCGAACTTGCCGAACTCAAGACCGATCAGGCGCTGCCCGACGTGGCCGAGACCGAGGCGACGCTGGAGCGGCTGCGGCGCGAGCGCGAACGGCTGGGCGCGGTCAACCTGCGCGCCGACGAGGAATTGCAGGAGGTCGAGGCCCAGCACACGTCGCTGACCACCGAGCGCGACGATCTGGTCGAGGCGATCAAGAAGCTGCGCCTCGGCATCCAGAGCCTCAACCGCGAGGCGCGCGAGCGGCTACTGGCGTCATTCGAGCAGGTCAACAAGCACTTCCAGCACCTGTTCACCCAGCTGTTCGGCGGCGGCACCGCCGAGCTGCAGCTCGTCGAAAGTGACGATCCGCTGGAAGCCGGCCTGGAGATCATGGCCAAGCCGCCGGGCAAGAAGCCGGCGACGCTGTCGCTGTTGTCGGGCGGCGAGCAGGCGCTGACCGCGCTGGCGCTGATCTTCGCCGTGTTCCTCACCAATCCGGCGCCGATCTGCGTGCTGGACGAGGTGGACGCGCCGCTCGACGATCACAACGTGGAGCGCTTCTGCGATCTGCTCGACGAGATGATCCGCTCGACCGACACCCGCTTCGTGATCATCACCCACAACCCGATCACCATGGCGCGGATGAACCGGCTCTACGGCGTCACCATGGCCGAACGCGGCGTGTCGCAGCTGGTATCGGTCGACCTCGAAGCCGCGGTGCGCTTCCGCGAGGCGAGTTAGGCCGCCTCGCCTCCCGCCCGGCCTGACGCGCCACGGCACCCGCGCCACCGCATCCGCCTATAAACATTGAGCAATGGCGCAAAGCGGGGCCTCCTGGCCCCGTACCAGCCACCCCAAAAAATAATTGGACCGGCCGGCAACGGGGACGGAACCAATCCCCCGGGGGTGCGTTGAGCCCACGTGACTTTTAAGTCGGGCGGCTCCCCCCTTACCCCCCGAAAAGCCGTCTGGCGAAGGACCCCAAGCTTCGGCTTGGGGTCTTTTTTTGCGCCCGGCCAAGGGCTTGCGAGCCATAGCGCGCCCTGGCTGAAGACCCGCCACGTTGCGCGGAACCGTCTGTTGCCGGTTTTTCGCCGCGTCCCCATCTAGGATAGGCTGACTACCCCAGGAATCGCGACCTTCAGGAGCCCAACCCTCATGTCCACCACCGCCTGGATTGTCATCGGCGTCCTCGTGCTGCTCATCGTCTGGGCGATCTCGATCTACAACGGTCTGGTCGCCATGCGGCAGCGCGTCGATCAATCCTTCGCCGACATCGACGTCCAGCTCAAGCAACGCCACGACCTGATCCCCAACCTGGTCGAAACCGTCAAAGGCTACGCCGCCCACGAACGCGGCACCCTGGAAGCGGTCATCCAGGCCCGCAACACCGCCATCGCCGCCCCCGGCGTGGAGCAGAAGGTGGCCGCCGAAAACATGCTGACCGGCGCGCTCAGACAATTGTTCGCCTTGTCGGAGAGCTATCCGAACCTCAAGGCCAACACGAACTTCCAGCAGTTGCAGACCGATCTCTCCGACATCGAGAACAAGCTGGCGGCCGCGCGGCGCTTCTTCAACAACGCGGTGCAGGAATTCAATACCGGCATCCAGCAGTTCCCCGCCGTGCTGTTTGCGGCGAGCTTCGGCTTCCATCAGCGCACCTTCTTCGATCTCGGCGAGCAGCGCGCGACGCTGGAACAGGCGCCGAGCGTGAAGTTCTAACGTTGTCATTCCGGGACGGCGCGGAAGCGCCGAACCCGGAATCCATACGCCGCAGCACGAGGGTTATGGATTCCGGGTTCGCGACCGGAGTTCACCATCGGGCCGGCCTTCGGCCGGACCCGGTGGGTCGTGCTCCGGAATGACGATGTTGAGAGTCAGGCAAAGATCATGGCCGCTTACGGTCTTTACACGCACATCCAGTCCAACAAACGACGCTCGATCGCGCTGCTGATTGGGCTGTTCATCCTGGTCTACGTGCTGGTGTTTGCCGGCGCGCTGCTGGCCGAGGCGCTCTCGGTCAACGCCCCGCTCGACTATCTGATGCGCGCCGCCCTTTACGACTGGGCGATGGCGGCGCCCTGGGCCACTGTCGGCACGCTCATCTGGATCTTCATCGCCTACAAGTTCCACCAGTCGATGATCGACGCCGTCACCGGCGCGCACGAAGTCAGCCGCGCCGAAGAGCCGCGACTTTATAATCTTCTGGAGAACCTCTGCATCTCGCGCGGCATCACCATGCCGAGCTTGCGCATCACCGATGACGACGCGCTCAACGCCTTCGCCACCGGACTGAACGACAAGCAATATTCCATCACGGTGACGCGCGGCCTGATGGAGCGCCTCGACGACGCGGAACTGGAGGCCGTGCTCGGCCACGAGCTCACCCATATCCGCAACGGCGACGTGCGCATGATGGTGATCGCCGTGGTCATCGCCGGCGTGATCTCGTTCTTCGGCGAAATGGTGTTCCGCCTGTTCTTCCAGGCGAGCTTCTTCGGCGGTTTCGGCCGCCGCCGGCGCGGCGGCGACGGCGAAGGCGGGGGCCGTGGCGCGGCCATCGCCATCGCCATTGCGATCGCTCTGATCGTGTTGTCGTGGGTGCTGTCGGTGATGATCCGCTTCGCGCTGTCGCGCCGGCGCGAATATCTTGCCGACGCCGGCGCGGTGGAGCTGACCAAGAACCCGGACGCCATGATTTCGGCGCTGCGCAAGATCGAGAACCGCGGCGAGCTCACCCACGCCACCTCGGCGGTGATGGAGATGTGCATCGACAACCCGCGCGTGGGCTTTTCCGACCTGTTCGCCACCCACCCGCCGATCGACGCGCGCATCGAGGCGCTGATCAAATACGCCGGTGGACACGATCCCGGCCCGTTGGCGCTGCCGGAACCGGAGGCACACGACCAGCTCGGTTACGATGAGGGCGCCGAAGGCCCCTGGGGCGAGCCGCAACAGCCGCCGCCGACGCCAGGGCCATGGGGGCCCAAACCGGGCGGCAATGCGCCCGGTCAAGCCGGGACATCATCTGGTCCATCATCCGGTCCTTGGGGACCCGCGCCCGGCCCCCTCCCGCCGGGCGTGCCCGGGCCGTGGGGACCGCGTCGCTAGAGCGTTTCCAGGCGAAGTGGGAACCGGTTCGCCGTCCGGAAACACGACAAAACAAAAACTTAGACACGTTCACCGTTTCTGTGAAACGGCGAACGTGTCCAAGGGCTAATGTCCCTCGAACGCGACCAGCGTCTGCACGGGCACGCCCATCTTACGCAGGCGGTCGGCGCCGCCGAGTGCCGGCAAGTCGATGACGAAGCAGGCGGCCAGCACCTCGGCGTCAAGCTGGCGCAGCAGCTTCACCGCCGCCTCCGCCGTGCCGCCGGTGGCGATCAGGTCGTCGACCAGCACCACGCGTTCGCCGGCGACCAGCGCGTCGGCGTGCACCTCGATCTCGTCCTCACCGTATTCCAGCGCATAGGTCATGCTCACGCGCTTATGAGGAAGCTTGCCCTTCTTGCGGATCGGCACGAAGCCGGCCGATACCTGGTGCGCCACCGCGCCGCCGAGGATGAAGCCGCGCGCCTCGATGCCGGCGACCTTGTCGATCTTCATGCCGGCCCAGGGCTGCACCAATTCGTCGACCGCGCGGCGGAAGGCGCGCGCATTGCCGAGCAGCGTGGTGATGTCGCGAAAGACGATACCCGGCTTGGGATAGTCGGGGATCGAGCGGATGGCGTCGCGCAGATCGGTTTCAACGTCGGTTGAGCTCATCGGCCTGTCTCTTCAATTCTCGTTCACGAGTACGCCCGCCAAAGCGAGCTTTCATGGCGCCGCGGTCTCGCGCAGCCCCTCTTTTAGCCGTTCAATATCCGCCCCGCCACCGCGTCGAGCTTCTTCAAGAGCGCGGGATCGCGCGCCTCCGGCGCCGTGATGATGGCGGTGTCGAGCGCGCGGTCGGAGCCGATCGGGCACGGCTCGTGCTCGCGCGGGAATTCGGCGGCGAGCCGCGCCACCAGCTTCTTGGCGCGATCGGCGTTTTCGGTCAGCACCTTGATGATATCCTGCACCGTCACGGCGTCGTGGTCCGGGTGCCAGCAGTCGAAATCGGTGACCATCGCGACGGTGGCGTAGCAGATCTCCGCCTCGCGCGCGAGCTTGGCCTCCGGCATGTTGGTCATGCCGATCACCGAATAGCCGAGCTGCTTGTAGGTCATGCTCTCCGCGTAAGTGGAGAATTGCGGGCCCTCCATGCACACGTAGGTGCCGTCGCGGACGATATCGATGCCTTCCGCGCGCGCGGCTTCGCCGATGCATGCGCAAGCGCGGCGAGACCGGATGCGCCATCGAAACATGCGCGACGCAGCCCTTGCCGAAGAACGAGCTCGGCCGCTCGTGGGTGCGGTCGACGAACTGGTCGACCAGCACGAAGGTGCCGGGCGGCAGTTCCTCCTTGAACGAGCCGCAGGCCGACAGCGAAACGATGTCGGTGACGCCGGCGCGCTTCATGGCGTCGATATTGGCGCGGTAGTTGATGTCGGACGGCGACAGCCGATGGCCCGGCTCGTGGCGCGACAGAAACACCACCGGCAGGCCCGCGACTTCGCCCCTGCGCAGCGGATTGGACGGCTCGCCCCAGGGGCTCGCCAAGCGCTCCTCGCGCACGTTCTCCAGGCCTGGCAGATCGTAGATGCCGCTCCCGCCGATGATGCCGAGCACCGCTTTGGTCATGGCTAGCCTCGTCCTTCTGCTTCGTCAGGCGCGCCGCACGGATGGTCCAATATCCGCCCCACGCAACAGTGGATGCCCCGGTTTCGTGGGCCATGACAAGCCCTCATACGAAAGGCCCCGAAGCGGGGCCCTTCGAACGTCAATCTGACCGGCACAGCTCAGGCGGCCGTCTTCGACCCTTCCTCGTGGTGCACGTCGTGCCACACCTTTTTCTTGGTGAAGTACAACAGGCCCGACAGCACGATCAGAAAGATCATCACCTGGAAGCCAACGCGCTTGCGCGCGACCATGTGCGGCTCGGCGGCCCACATCAGGAAGGCGGCGACGTCCTTGGAATACTGCGGCAGCGTTTCCGGCGAGCCGTCATCGTATTTCACCTGGCCGGCCGAGAGCGGCGGCGGCATGGCGATGCTGTGGCCGGGGAAATATTCGTTGTAGTGGCCGCCCGGCGGCAGATTGAAGCCCTTGGGCGGGTTCTTATAGCCCTGTCAGCAGCGCCGCGATGTAGTCCGGCCCCTGCTCCTGATACTGCGTGAACATGTCGAACACGAACCAGGGGAAGCCGCGCTGATAGGTGCGCGCCTTGGCCAGCGTCGACATGTCGGGCGGGGCTACGCCGAAGCTCGCCGCCGCCGCCAGATCGTTGGGGAACGGCGCCGGGAAATGATCGGCCGGCCGGCCCGGACGCTCGATCGGATTGCCCTTATCGTCGAGGTCCTTGATCTTGTATTCCGAGGCGATCTGCTTGGCCTGGTCTTCGGTGAAGCCCGGACCACCCGGCTCCGCCAGGTTGCGGAACGCGACCAGGTTCAGCGAGTGGCAGGCGGAGCAGACTTCGCGATAGATCTTGAAGCCGCGCTGAAGCTGGGCCTGATCGTATTGGCCAAAAGGCCCCGAAAAAGACCAGGCTTCCCGCGGCGGCGCCACTTGCTCGGCGGCCCGTGTCGGAACGGACAGCGCGACCAGCGAGCCAGCGAGAGCGAACGCGAAGATGGTAGCTTTGAGTTTCATGTCCGTTCTCCCGCTCACGCCTTGGCGCCCAGAACCGATTCCGAAATCGAATTCGGCAACGGCTTGGTCTTCTCGAATATGCCGAGCAACGGCAGGATGACCAGGAAGAACGCGAAGTAATAGATGGTGAACAGGCGCGACAGGATGACGTAGATGCCTTCCGGCGGCTTGGAGCCGAGCCAGCCCAGCATGACGCAGCTGATCACGAACAGCCAGAAGAACTGGCGGTAGAGCGGCCGGTAGCGCGCCGAGCGCACCCTCGAAGTGTCGAGCCAGGGCATGAAGGCGAGGATCGCGATCGAAGAGAACAGCGCGATCACGCCCAGGAGCTTGTCCGGGATCGAGCGCAGGATCGCGTAGAACGGCAGGTAGTACCATTCCGGCACGATCTCCGCCGGCGTCACCGCCGGATTGGCGGGGATGTAGTTGTCGGCATGGCCGAGAAAGTTCGGGATGTAGAACACGAACCAGGCGAACAGGATGCAGAACACCATCATGCCGAAGGCGTCCTTGACCGTGGCGTAAGGCGTGAACGGCACGGTGTCCTTGTCGGACTTCGGCTCGACGCCGGTCGGGTTGTTCTGGCCGACGACGTGCAGCGCCCAGACGTGCAGCACGACCACGCCGGCGATCACGAACGGCAGCAGGTAGTGCAGCGAGAAGAAGCGGTTGAGCGTCGGATTGCCGACGGCATAGCCGCCCCACAGCCAGGTGACGATGGCGTCGCCGACCCCTGGTATGGCGGAGAACAGGTTGGTGATCACGGTGGCGGCCCAGAAGCTCATCTGGCCCCAGACCAGCACGTAGCCCATGAAGCCGGTGGCGATCATCAACAGCAGCAGGATGACGCCGAGGATCCACAACACCTCGCGCGGCTCCTTGTAGGAGCCGTAATACATGCCGCGGAACATGTGGATATAGGCCGCCAGGAAGAACATCGAGGCGCCGTTGGCGTGCACGTAGCGCAACAGCCAGCCGTAGTTCACGTCGCGCATGATGCCTTCGACCGAGTTGAAGGCCAAGGCCACATTCGGCGTATAATGCATCGCCAGCACGATGCCGGTGATGATCTGCACGCCGAGCATGAAAGTGAGGATGCCGCCGAAGGTCCACCAATAATTCAGGTTACGCGGCGTCGGATAGGAGACGAACGACGAATACATCAGGCCGCCGATCGGCAGCCGTTTCTCGAGCCATTGCAGAACTTTGTTTTGCGGCTGGTAGGTGGCGTGTCCGCTCATGGTCGAACCTTTGAAAAATTCTCAATCAGGCCGGTGCTTTTTCTTCGCCGATCCGGATCTTGGTGTCGGAGAGGAATGTGTAAGGCGGCAGGTGGAGGTTCTTCGGCGCGGGACCCTGCCGGATGCGGCCCGACGTGTCGTAGTCCGAACCGTGGCAGGGGCAGAACCAGCCGCCATATTCACCCTGGTGGGCGAGCGGGATGCAGCCGAGATGGGTGCAGATGCCGATGACGACCAGCCACTGATCGTGGCCCTTCTTGACACGCGCGGAGTCGGGCTGCGGATCGCGCAGGTCGGCGACCTTCACGTTCTGAGCCTCCTCGATCTCCTTCTTGGTGCGGTGGAAGATGAAGATCGGCTTCGAGCGCCAGAACACCTTGACGATCTGGCCGTCTGCGACGGGGGCGAGATCGATCTCGACCGGCGCGCCCGCGGCGATCGTCGAGGCGTCCGGGTTCATTTGTGAGATCAGCGGCGTCAGAGCCGCTGCAACACCTACGGCGCCGACGGCACCAGTGGCAATGTAGAGAAAGTCGCGGCGCGTATGTGCCGCCGAAGACACGGTCGTCACGTCTTTAGTCCTCTCCCCCGCTGGCTTGGACTTTCCGCCCGCGGCTGGGACCGGCAGGACAAGTCCTACGGGCGGCGTGGCGGACCGATTGGCGGCTGCCCTGGCGAGCAGTACGGCACATCGGTGGCGTTCTATTGGCACCCTTGTGGAGCGAGCGCAAGCCCAAGAACGGTTCCAAGGCCCCAGAACCCGCCGGTTTTGCGCGGAAGCGGCCATTTGTTGATAAATGGCAACGCGACCCCGGGACGGGCCCGCGGCCGAAACGCACGCGCCGATTCGTAACCAACCGGCCCGCGCCAAAGGGGCGCATAATCTGCGTTAAGACCGGTGGTTTTCCACGGCGCCGGCAGCGACCGGGACCCCCCTGAGGCGTTCTCCATGCAAATTGCCCTCTACGAGCCGGATATTCCCCAGAACACCGGCACGATTCTGCGGCTGTGCGCCTGCCTGGGCCTCAAGGCCCACATCATCGAACCGGCGGGCTTTCCGGTCTCCGACCGCGCGTTCCGCCGGGCCGGCATGGACTATCTCGACCAGGTGGCGCTCGTCCGTCACGACTCATTCGCCGCCTTCGAGGACTGGCGCCGGCACGAGCGACTCAAGCTGGTCGTCCTGACCACTGCTGCGACTGATTCTTATCTCGACCACCGCTACGAGCCCGACCAGGTCCTGCTGTTCGGCCGCGAGAGCGCCGGCCTGCCGCAGGCCGTGCACGGGGCGGCCGACGCCCGCCTGCGGGTGCCGATCCGGCCGGACCTGCGGTCGCTCAACGTCGCCATGGCCGCCGCCATGGTGGCCGGCGAGGCGCTGCGCCAGACGGGGGGCTTCAGCGATTTATGACCGCCAGCGCCGCATCGAATCAGGACTCCAGCAAGGCTTCCATCAGTGCGTAAACGCGAAAGTCATTTGAGCCCTGAGCCCATACTCCGGCAACTCCGGTGAAGACAACGCCGAGAAATTCGTTGACGTTGATCACTGGTGCTGCCCCCGGAGAGCTTGCCTGATAAACCGTTTGCCAGATCAGGTCCGGAAACAAATTTAGATCTAACGGATCCAGCAGCGCAGGCGCGGTTGGCAACTGAGTAACAATCACGCCGGTGTTGCAGTCCATAACGCAGAATGTGAATTGAAGAGAATTGGACGTCGTACCTTCGCGCCCCCTCAGCATCAGTCGGACCGACAAAATCTTTCGGCTTTGCGCCGGCACAACGATGGGATTCACAACCCGGTCAATTGAATTCGATGGATTGCTACCACTCATCAAGGCATAACCAGGGTACACGCGGCTGCTCTGGTTGATCCGTCCAGTGTGAAAGTCGCAGTCGATTGATTCCGGATAGCGAATGACCTCGCGCATGTTGTGCCCTCCAATTTCCTTGTGAGCGGAAATAGTCTACTGGCTAACCACCGGGGTGAATAGGTATGCTTGCTATATCGATCGCTGGCTTAAGCCGATTGCGCGGCGTTAGTAAGGCTTTCGCGCCAACTTTTGTGTCGAGCCGATAATGGACACTGGACATCTGGAAGCGCGCAAAGCCCGCGCGCGGAGCTGGTTCGAGGCCCTGCGCGACGAGATCTGCGCCGCCTTCGAGACACTGGAAGACGCCCTGCCCGCTTCAGCGCCGCTCGGCGACGGCGCCCCGGCCGCTTCGTGCGCACGCCCTGGCACCGCAACGACCATTCCGGCGCTGATGGCGGCGGCGGAGTCATGGCGATGATGCGCGGGCGCGTGTTCGAGAAGGTCGGCGTGCACTGCTCGACCG
This sequence comes from uncultured Pseudomonadota bacterium, assembly GCA_963829785.1. Lineage (GTDB taxonomy): Bacteria > Pseudomonadota > Alphaproteobacteria > Rhizobiales > Xanthobacteraceae > Pseudolabrys. Next base: position 341,444 of record CAWHJZ010000049.1, read on the forward strand.
TGTTCGGCGAGTTCGCGCCGGAATTCCGCAAGGATATCCCAGGCGCCGCCGACGATCCGCGCTTCTGGGCCTCGGGCATCTCGCTGATCGCGCATCCGCAGAACCCGCACGTGCCGGCGGTGCACATGAACACGCGCTTCGTGGTCACCACCAAAGCCTGGTTCGGCGGCGGCGCAGACCTGACGCCGGTGCTCGACCGCCGCCGCAAACAAGATGATCCCGACAGCCTCGCCTTCCACGCCGCCATGAAGGCGGCCTGCGACGCCCACGCAGCCGTCGCGCCCTACGACAAGTACAAGAAGTGGTGCGACGATTACTTCTTTCTCAAGCACCGCAACGAGCCGCGCGGCATCGGCGGCATCTTCTACGACTGGCACGACTCCGGCGACTGGGAGGCCGACTTCGCCTTCACCCAGGACGTCGGCCGCGCCCTGCGCGACGTCTATCCGATGCTGGTGCGGAAAAATTTCACAACGCCCTGGAACGAGGCCGAGCGCGACGAGCAGTTCATCCGGCGCGGCCGCTATGTCGAGTTCAACCTGCTCTACGACCGCGGCACGATCTTCGGCCTGCGCACCGGCGGCAATGTGGAATCGATCCTTTCCTCCATGCCGCCGGTGGTGAAATGGCCTTAGGCTTACGTCAATCGCCGCCGCCGCCGGATAAAGGGTCGTCATCGGCCGGGTAGCGGTTCCGCTGGATTCTCCGGCTGGTGGGCCGATGCGTCGTGGCTGGACGCCGTTTCACCCGACTCCGTTTCACCCGCCTCTTCCTGCTCACTTTCTTTTTGGCCTTCTTTCTCGCTTTCTTTCTTGCTTTCTCTTTTGCCTCTTTTGCCTCTTTTGCTTTCTTCCTCGCTTCCCTTACTGCTTTTATCCTCGCCGCCTTCGCAGCCTTCGCCGCCTTCTCATTGTAGATCCAAATTTCCGTCGATTTGCTGACGCAGCATGGGATGTCGATATTCAGCGTTCCGCGCTTGTCGCCGGTCAAGATGATGGTCTTGTGGACCTTGCCATCGATCTCAAATTTGTCGTTCTTGTGCGGCAAGTCGATTTCGATGCGGGTTTCATTTTTCTTGGCGTCGTAGACCACTTTGATGTCTTTATCATCCTCAATGCGAACACCACGGATCACGATCCTCTCGCCGAACTCGTAGTCCGTGATGCGCTCCCCATCGTCCAAGGTATTTATGCTGGGGTTGTTCGGAAAATAGTTGAACCCGAATACATCGTTGCCTGGCCCCCCAGACATGATGTCGGGCCCCTTGGTCCCGTTGAGGACGTTATTTTTGGCATTGCCGACTTGTTTCTTGGCCTTTGGCTTCTTCTTGGCCGTTGGCTCCCGCTCACCCGTTGGCTTATTCTTGTCCGGCGGCATGTTTTCCCCGGCCGATTCCGGCGCGGACCCGCCTGCCCCCGCAATCAGCAATCCGCCCGTCGACTTCGCAATGGCTGGAGACTGATCCAACCCGCGATTCATCGGCGAGCCATCTGTTGCCTGAGCGGCACCGGCAAGAAGAATGACGGCGGACAATGGTGGAAGAGCGGCGATCAATTTGCGCATGCCCGACCTCTCATGTTTGGCCATTGGTTTGCGGCTTGCAGCAACACCCGCCGCCATCGCCCGAACGTCAGCGGCGGCGAACCGATGCGCGTCCGGAGAATTTGGTGACGATAGCGGTTGCTCCTCGGCTGGTGATACAGCCATGGATAGGGGCGCCGCGCGCCGATTGATGCGCGACAGATGGTGACGTGGCTTTGAAGTCATTCGATTGACTCCTGGATGTTGGTCAATCGCCGCCGCCGCCGGGTAAAGGGTCGTTATCGGCCGGGTAGCGGTTCCGCTGGATTCTCCGGCTGGTGGGCCGATGTACGCGGGTCCGATGCTGTAGCTTTTCGTATTCGGCTTGGTCGCGAGAGCCGAAAGTGCTGACGGTCTCGACCTTCCCTATGTCAGGGGGAGTGATGAAATCCGCGATAAAATTAACGAAATCCTGCACGCTTATGGGCGGTGCATCGTGGATTATTAACCGGCTGTTCCGACGCCGAAGCTCGTCCATGATGATCCCGAAGTCTTCCCACCGCCGTTCGGTTTTGGCGATCCGTGCAAGTCGGAACAATTCCCGAGTTCCGATATCTTCGGCTCTCAGGGCCTTTATAGCGCGGCGCTGCGCCGGGTTAAGCGCCCTGGTCGCGGACCGGGCAGCAGTCTTCGGTGCCGCGCGGGCACGCGTCCGCTTGGAGGAGGCCCGTGCAGGCGTGCGATGTTTGGCGCCGCGGGTGTACTTTTTACGCAGGTCAGCCAGAGCCGCCTTCGCCCGTTGCTGAATTCGCGCTGCGACCTCAGGCGAGTACCGACGCTTGGAGGCCTTGCTTTCAAGAGTTTTGGAGTACGGTTCAGGATCGAGACGCACCGCCAGGGTCACCTTCCGGCCGTTGCGAACACGAATGTCATAGGTCGCGGCCGAATACTCATCTCGGGCGGTTGTAAGCGTCCAGCGACCCGGCGCCAGCCCCAAAAATCGAATTTGTCCATCGTCGTTCGAGACTTGAACGATCTGCAACCCGTTATTCTGACCAGATTTTGGCGTAAGCGTAACGATGACGCCGGACATCGTAATGTTCGTATTATCTTTTATTGTTGCGTCAATCCTGCCCGTTGCCGGTGACGATTTGTGTCGCGATTTAGACCGCCGCGTTCGGGTCACATCTGGTCCACCGAAGATTTTGCCCAAAGTGTCGAGGACATTGTCTCCTTTTGCCAAGTCATGCCCCGAAGAAATATGGGCACGGCTGCCACCTCCAACAACCATCTTGGGGCCCGCAACAGCCGGGTTCGCCGCGATCCATGCTCCGAACACCAAGCTGCAGACAACCGCCAAACCGAGATATCGAATCCGCATAGCAACACCCCCTCTGCTATCCGCGTCGCGCATTGTTGCTTCGAATTGAACGACCGCATCGTCCGGCTCGGCGGCCGCCTTCGCCAAACGCTAACAAGAGGCAACCCCCGGGGCGTCACCAGAACTGATGACGACAGCCGCGCCACCGCGCCTTGTGATGAAAAGGTATCAGGGGGTGCCGTGCGCCGGTTGGCGCGTGGCCGGGGGTGGAATATGCTTCCGGTGTCGGGGCAAAGGCCCGGTTCAAAGTCCGATTCAAAGTCCAATTCTTGGAATGCGCGCCAAAGGATAGCGCATGGCGACACCGGACTCGCTATTGACCGCGATCGAGGCCATCTATGCGGCCGGCCTCGACGAGACGCTTTGGTCGAACGCCCTCGCCGAGGTGATGCGCGCCGTCGGCGGCGTCGCCGCGACGCTCGAAGTCTTCGAACGCGACACCGCGCGCCTCACCGAATTCCATTACCACGACCTGCCGCCGGGCAACGAACTCGCCTATCTGGATCACTATTTTTCGCTCAACCCGCGCATCCCGGCGCTCATCGGCGGAAAACCCGGCAACATCGTCACCGACTACACCGTGCTCGACGAGCGCTCCATGAACCGCGACGCCTTCTACGCCGGCTTTCTGCGGCCGACCGGCTATCGCTATTTCATCGGCGCGATGTTCGACGCATCCGCTCACGAAGCATTCCTGTTTTCCGTTCAGCGCGCTGCGAAACAGGGACACGTCGGCAAGGACGAGACGAGAAAGATGCGGCATGCTGCTGCCGCACGTGCGGCAGGCCTTTGACATGACGCAGCGGCTGCGCGGGAGCAGTGCCGTAGACCGCTCGTTCACGGCCGCGCTGGACTGGCTCGCCGACGGCGTCGTCCTGCTGCGGGCCGACGGCCGTGTGCTCCACGCCAATGAAACCTTCCTCGCCATCGCGCGGCGCGGCGACGGCATCCGCACGCGGCGCGGCATGATGGAGATTGCCGACGCCGCCGGGCGCGCCCAGTTCGCCAATGCCATCGGCAAGTCGAAAAAGCCGTGTCAGGTCGGACGCGGTCGCGTGACGACATCGCCGTGCCGCGGCGAGGCAGGCGCCCGCCCTACATCGTTTCGGTGCGCCCGCTGGTCGCGGACCGGCCGCGCGCGGCGCCAGACGCGAGCGCCGACATCATCGTCTTCGTGCACGATCCGATGCAGCGCAACGCGGCTACCGCGCGCATGTTGCGCAACCTGTTCGGCCTGACCGAAGCCGAAGCGGACCTGGCGCGCGCACTGCAGGCCGGCATAACGCCGGGCAGCCTATGCCCGGGTGCGCGCGGTGAGTCTCAACACGATCTACACGCATCTGCGCCGGATCAAGGAGAAAACCGGCTGTCACCGGATGCCGGAGCTGATCCGCAAGCTCAACGACCTGGGCGTCCCGCTGCGCCCCGATTGAAACCGGGGACCGCCGCCATGCGCGCGGCCTGCGAGGCGCCGCGGCCGCTATGTCGAGTTCAACCCGCTCTACGACCGCGGTACGATTTTCGGGCCCAAGACCGGCGCCAACGTGGACTCGATCCTCTCCTCCATGCCGCCGCTGGTGAAGTGGCCGTGAATTCGGCGCGTGACAGCGCCTGATCTCCTGCGACGCCTTTGCGTCGCTCGCCGCCACTAAAGTCAGGGTCCAATTCGCGCTCCAACTTGTTTCGGATGAAGGGATCCGGATCATTCGTTCTGGCCCGCGTTTCACGCTTGACGATTGTCTCCTCGAGGAGATTGATCGCCTCTTCCCGCGCGTCGCCAAAATTGATGATGACTCCCAAATGCCGGCGGGTTGAGACTTTGCGGCAATACACGATCGTGACGCGCGGCGGTGTTGTCCTCGCCGGCAGTGAAGCGGCCTTGAAAGTGGCTATTCGAGTCCGGAACCGATCATTCGGAATCGCTGTCGCCACCTTCGCTGGAATTGCTGTCCTGCTCGAGCTGAGATCGGATGAAGGCATCCGGATCGCAGGAATCAGGCAAGGAATCCAGCGCGCCTTGCGCCTGCGCGACGAGTTCATTCCGCGTGCGTTCTGGAAACCGGTTATCGCCGCCGTAGCGGGATACCAAATGATTGAGCTGGTTCAGCTCTGCTTGGTAGTTACTGCAGTTGCCGGAAGCAAAAGCCTCTCGCGCCGCGCGTTCATGGTCCGCGATTACTTTTTTCCTGTAAGCAAGGGTTCGCTCCTGTTGCACGAGATAGAGATCCTCGGCCGTGACCTGCGCCGCAGCTTGCCCCGCCGGATAATTCCCCGCCAGCACCAAGCCGCACACGATCGCCAAACCTAGAGATCGAATCCTCATCGCCAATATCTCCCTCTCGCTGCTTTGTTCACCGTTCGTCTCACCTCGACGCTAGCAGTCGACCGAACGGCCCGCGTCACCAAAACCAGTGATGACGGACCCTAACCCCGGGGGTGAGACTTCAGGCCAACACGCGATCGTGTTGCGCGGCAGTTTGCCCGCGGCCGGGAGTGCTCTATGCTGCTGCCTGGAACCGAACTTGCACGCCTACTTGCTGCCGCTGAGGGAAGCGCAGATGGCGCAACGCGATCGGCTGTTGGAGACAATCGAAGCCCTGCAAACCGCCGGCCTCGACGAAACTCTGTGGCCGACGGCACTCGGTTCGCTCACCACGCTTTTCGGCGCCGTCGGCGCGAGCTTCGAGGTCGTCCACAAGCCGACGCGCGCGCTACGCGACTTCTGGTCCTTCGGACTGCCGCAAGCCTGCGAGATGGGTTATCTCGACCACTTCTTGTCGGTCAGCCCGCGGGTCACGTTCGGCTACCGCCAGGCGCCGGGGGCGATCGGCTACGACTATATGATGCTCAGCGAAGAAGAGATGAACCGCGACGTGTTCTACTCGGAGTTCATCCCCCAATTCGACTTGCGCTACTTCGTTTCGGTCACGGTCAATCCAACGCCGGTAGACCTCGCCGCCTGCGCAATACAGCGCTCGCCGCGGCAGGGCCATGTCGACAATGCCGAGATCGCACTGATGCAGCGCATCTCGCCGCACCTTCGGCTGGCATTTGATACGACAATGCGGCTACGGAACGCCAATAAACAAGCTAACACCTTAAAGGATGCGTTCGACTGGCTGACCGATGGCGTTGTGCTTCTGCGCGCCAATGGCAAGATCACCTATGCCAACCACGCGATGGAGGAAATCTCACGCCAAAACGACGGCCTCCGAATCGTGAAGAATCATATCGAGTTTCATGCGGCGAGTGCCCGTGGTCGTTTCGAAGCGGCTCTTGGCGGTGTCGCGCGATTGCGGGCCGATGTCACCTCCGTTCCCGACAAGACCGACTTCTTGGTTGTGCGCCGCTCGGGCGGTCCGCCCTATGTCGTGGGGTTACGACCACTGTCGCGCCGTACGCGCGAAAAGGAATTACAAACCCAGGCCATTGCCGTTGCTTTCGTGCGCGATCCGCTCAGCCGCGACGCCGGCGCGTATCGATTACAGCGTGACGTGCTGGGCTTGACCCCCGCCGAAGCAGATCTGGCGCAGGCGCTTCAACAGGGCGTTCCGCTGGCCGATTACGCACGGCAATGCGCACTCAGCCACAACACGGTCTATACGCATCTACGCCGTATCAAGGAGAAGACCGGCTGCCGCCGCATGCCCGAGCTGATCCGCAAGCTCAACAATCTGCAAGTGCCGTTGCAATTCACGGCGACACATCGCGAGCGCGCAACCGCACCCGATTTATCCGACAATATCGGGGCAACTCCGCCGCTAAATCTGCCGGCGAAATGACCCAATCGCCGCTATCCTTTGAACGCGCGCGCGACCATCGCCGCGCCGCCGACGAGGACGACGGCGTCGAGAATTGCAGTGTGAATATGGATCGGCATGCGCTCGACCAGCCACTTGGCGACGAAGGCACCTGGAAACGTCGCCAGCCCGATCAAGACCGCGACGGCAATCACCCGCGTATCGACGACCCCCGCGACGCCGAAGACGGAGACCTTGATAATGCCGATGACGATCGAGACCGCGGCATCGGTCGCGATCACCGCCGCCCCGGATACGCCGGTCGCCATCAGCATTGAAAGGAGGATAATTCCCGACCCCGTGGTCCCGCCGACGACGACACCCCAGCCGATCGACGAGATCGCGAGCCCGCGCTCGCCCATGCTGAAGCCGCGGCTCTTCAACAGGCGCCGCAGCGGCACGCTGGCGACCATCATACCGCCGATGACAAAGAGCGCGCCGCGTCCCGTGAGCCGCGAATAGCCCCAGGCGCCGAGCACGCAGGTCGGGATTGCGCATACCAGCACGATCAGCGCCTTGCGCCAGCCGACATGGACGCGAAACGCCGTCATGCGGCTCGTGTTGGTGAAGACGGCCGCCAGCGCGATGATCGGCACCACCGGTGCCGCCCCGACGATCGGCACCAGGACCAGCGGCATCAGCGCGCCGGAGCCATAGCCCGCGACGCCGCCGATGAGCGAGGCAACGACGGCGCAGCCGGCAATGAGCACGAGCTGCGCAAGGGAAATGTCGGCAAAGATCGATGACAAGGGCCGCCGCTGGCTTGCGCCTCCTGCACATTCAGACTTGGAAACGCGATTTGTAACGAGAAGCGCGCGCCCCGCTACGTGGAGCGAATTTGACATTCGATACCCATCTGCAGCAAGCCGCGCGTCAAATGTCAAATTCAAAGCTCCACTAGAATGCAATAATTGCTGGTGGTCCTTTGATTCCGACATTTGCTCGGGAGCCTGCAGCAACGGGATGCAAATGTCGGAATCGGACCACTAGCCCCCTCACGCGATAAAGCACAGCGATTGAGCGCGATCGAAGGATCCGCCGGTCGAGAAACGGCACTTGGCGCGCGGCGCGACGACCCGGCCTGCCGGCTTAGGCCGCCGTGCGCGGCGCCACCGCGCGCGTGCCGGCGAGCAGCAGCAACGCGATCAGCCCGGTGACCAGCGCAAGCCAGGTGCCCGCAGCTGCAAGCGCCGCCGTCGCCGCCCAGGTAATCGACGAGAAGGCTTCCGCGAAGGTCGCCATGCGCGACGACGTCTGCCGCCGGCGGAACTGGCTGCGCTTGGCCTGGGTGCGGAACCAGAGCTGGATAGTGGTCGCCGACATCGCCGCGACCGCGATGCCGAAGCCCGCCACCACCGCGAAATAAGGGGCGGCCCAGGCCAGCGGCAGCAGGAACACCGCGAACACACACGCGATCACCGCCAATACCGCCTCGATCTTGGCGCGGACGATGGCGCTTGGCCGCACCGGCGCGGTCGCCACCAGATCGGGCGCGTCCTCGCCGGAAATCGCCAGCCAGGCCAGACCACCGGCAAGCTGCCCCGCCGCCATCACCAGCACCGGCACCAGCAGCAGCAGCGCGCCGCCGCCACCGGAAAAGCTCTTCCACAACAGCAGCGCCGGCGGCAGCAGATACAGAAGCTGCATCAGCGTCTGCGACACCAGCCAGGGATCGCGCCTCAGCAAGGTCCATTCCTTGCGCCGCAGCGCGCCGAGCGGCGAGCCGCCGCGGAACGCCGTCGCCCGGCGCTGGCGCCGCTGGTTGAAGGCGACGCTGGAGGCCGCGACCACGTGGTCGCCGAACGAGCCGGAAAACACCGCCACCGCCAGCGCCACCATGACGACGCCGCCGCCGACAACGACGCCGAGCGCGCCAAGGTCGCCCAATGCGGCGCGCGCCGGCAGCCAGAACCAGCTCGCGAGCGCCGGCGCATGGCTCACCACGCCGGCGGACTCCAGCACGGAAAAGCGCGAGATGGTGCCATAAGAGAGAATCGCGGCCACCTGCAGCCCGATGACGAAGGCCGCGCCGATCACTGCCGCGACGATCTGCGCCACCAGCCGCGTGCGCTTCGCTCCGATGGTCCGAAACAGCGCGACGGTGACCGCCACCGCCAGAGCCGAGGCGATGAAACCCATGGCAGCCACGACGCCGTAGGCGGCAAGCCAATAAGCGCCGCCGATCACCGCCAGCACGTTGATCACCGGCGCCGCCAGCACCAACCCGATGAGCGCCGTCGACACCGCCAGCGCGCCGATGCGCACCGCGAACACGCGGGCAGTCTCGACCGGCGAGGACAGGATCAGTTCCAGGTCCGAGCGGGCATAGAAGGCGCGCGTCACCGATTCCATGGCCTGCGACAGCATCAGCGAGAACGACAGCAAGAGAGAACCGGTGATGCCGACCAGCGCCGCCTTGTCCGGATGCGCGCCGACACCGGCGACACGCGCCACCATCGACCAGGCGAACAGATGCATGAGCGCGACGAAGACGACGAGCACGACGGCGACCACGCGCTCGCGGCCGCGTTTGCCCGCGGTCATCATCGACAGCCAGTCGCGCCAGGCCAGGCGAAATTCGTGAGCGGCGAACCAGGAGAGTGTTGCGGTCTCGCTCACGCCGCCGCCACCTCGGCCGCCGCCGCGTCCCGCCGCGAGACCAGCGCCAGGAAGGTGTCCTCCAGCGAGGTGTGGCGGATGCCGGCCTGCCGGTGCAGTTCCGCGAGCGTGCCCTCGGCGATCAGCCGGCCGGCGTCAATGACGCCGATACGATCGGCCATGCGCTCGGCGATCTCGAGAATGTGGGTGGTCATGATGACGGTGCCGCCGGCCTCAACGCGCTCGCGCAGCACGCTCTTCACCTGCCGCGCGGACGCCGCGTCGAGCCCGGTGAGCGGCTCGTCAAGGATGAGCAATTTCGGTTCATGCACCAGCGCGCCGGCCAGCGCCACCTTCTGCCGCATGCCCTTGGACAGGCTTTCGCAGCGCTCGTGCGCGTAAGCGTCAAGCTGCAGCCACTCGATCAGCTTGTGCGCGCGCATCTCGGCCGTCACGGCGCCGACGCTCCACAGCCGCGCAACGAAATCGAGATATTCGACCGGCGTCAGCTTGTCGTAGATCATCGGCTCGTCGGAGACCCAGGCCACCAGCCGCTTGGCGGCGACCGGATCGGCGAGCGCATCGATGCCCTCGATCGTGATGGCGCCGGCGTCGGGCTTTAATAATCCGCTAACCATGCGCAGCGTCGTGGTCTTGCCGGCGCCATTGGGGCCGAGCAGCGCGTAGAACTCCCCTTGGCGCACGGTGAGATCGAGGCGATCGACGGCGGGGCGCTCGAAGCGCTTGCACAGATTGCGGATTTCAAGGGCGGCGCGGGGCGCGGTCATCGGCGGCCTTCAGGTTCGAGATCGGCTCACGCTAGACGCCACAGGTTTCAGCGCGGTGAACGAAACAGCACCAGAATGCGCTGATTTTTGCGCCGCCACGAGCGCACAGGGCGTGCAAAACACGCGTGCAACAAGGGCCCAATTCACCTCACCCAGAAGGAACGCATCCTCCCGAAGACGCGCGCTGAACGCCTGCGCGGCCGATCGGACGCCGGGTGCTAATCCGCGCTCGGCAGCCGCCGCATGGTGAACTCGATGCGGTCGTCCGGCAGCACGCGCCAGCTTTCGATCTCGGTCATGTAGGCGGCCTTGGGAAAGCGCGTGAACATCTCGCGTGCCTTGGCGCGCGCGGCCTCGCGCGGCAATGCAAAGGTTTCGCGCCGGAACGCCTGGCCGCGCGACTTCTGCGCAGCCGAGCGCCGGGCGATTCTGTTTGCCAGATCGGCCGGACGGCGAGATTCGCTCATGACGGGTAATATAAGCCCGTTGCAGCCGGCAGGCCAGACGGCGCCCATCTCTCCGGCACCGGCCGGGTCCGTCACGCGCCGACGGAAAGCGATCAGCCCGCCCGGGTCACCCCATCTGCAATCGCCGCCACCTCCGCCGCATCTTGCGGAAAATCCGCCTTGATCCAGGCTTCCTCCGCCGCGCGCATGGCCGCGCCCAGCGCCGGGCCCTTCTCGATACCGCGTTCGATGAAGTCGGCGGCCTTGATCGGAAAGGCCGGCGGGGCCCAGCGCTCCGGCAGCGTGACGAAATCGAGCCAGGCCCGGTCGTGCGCGCCCGCATCGGCGCGCGACCAGGCCAAGAGCGCGCGGTCCGTGTAAGTCTGTGGCTTCAGGCGATAAACCAGCGCGCGTTGTTCGGCTTCGCCGAGTTCAGGCGACATCAGGCGCCAGCCCTCGCCCATCGACATCAGCCGTGTCTGTTCATTGTTGCTGAGCCTGAGCTTCTGCCACAGCCGCTCGGCGTCTTCGACCACCGCAACGCCGAGTGCGGCCAGCCGGCGCACCGGATCGGGCGGCAATCCGGCCGCCGCTTCCACCTTCGCCATCATCTCGTACGAGCCGAGATAGCTGACGCCGCCGAGAACGCGCAGCAGCAGCCCGCCATCGGCCATCGAGATCAGCGACGGCAGCGCGTGCGGCGCCACCAGCAGCTTCATGAGTTCTTGCCGCACGCGCTCGCGCGAAAGCTGGTCGAGCCCGTCGCGGCCGGCGATGCAGGCGGCGATGCCTTCCGCATAAGGATGCTGGCTGGTGCCGTAGGCGGCATCGAAGCGGAAGAAACGCAGGATGCGCAGATAGTCTTCTTCGATGCGCTTCTTCGGATCGCCGATGAAGCGCACGCGCCGCTCGGCGAGGTCGGCGAGACCGCCGCAATAATCGTAGACCGTGCCGTCGGGCGCCACCGAAAACGCGTTGATGGTGAAGTCGCGCCGCTCGGCGTCGGCGCGCCAGTCGCGGCCGAATTCGACCTTGGCATGGCGGCCGTAGGTCTCCACGTCCTGGCGCAGCGTGGTCACCTCGAACGGCGCGTTGCCGACCACCACGGTGATAGTGCCGTGCTCAATTCCAGTGGGGACTGCCTTGTAGCCGGCGGCGGTGACGCGGCGCTTGACCTCTTCCGGCAGCGCGGTGGTGGCGACGTCGATCTCGTGGCTGGGAAGATCAAGCAGCGCATTGCGCACCGCGCCGCCGACCACGCGCGCTTCTTCGCCGTCGCCGTTCAGCACGGCGAGCAATTTCGGCAACGCGCCGCCGGCAAGCCAGGGCACGCCGGCCAGCTTGCGCGACGTTTGTCCGTCGCGCGTCATTTCTTGATCGTCCTGCCCGGCACGAACTTGCCGTTCTCCATATGCGCGGGGACGTAGGTCGAGCCCGGCGGCGAGCCGGTGTAGTTGGCGAAATAGAGGAAGCTGCCGATCATCAGGCAGAAGGCGCAGATCGCGAGCCAGATGACGCGCGACAGCGGCCACGATTTCGGCTCCATCACACCGGCGCGCGTCGCCCACAGAAACACGGCGTAGAGCGCGAACGGCGTGAGGAACAGCAGCGCCTCGGTGACCAGCGAGCGTCCCATGGATCAATCCCGGTAAATGCGGTCGTACATGTTGCGCATGATCCCCGCCGTCACGCCCCAGATGTAACGCTCGCCGAAGGTGATGGCATAGTAATGCCGGGTCATGCCCTGCCAGTCGCGCGAATGGCGCTCGACATTGTTGAGGTCCATCAGGAACGATAGCGGCACCTCGAAGGCGGCGTCGACCTCGCCCATGTTGAGCGTGAGCTCGAAGCCCGGCGCGATGCGCGCGACCAACGGCATGATGCGATAACCGAGCGTGGTCATGTAGAGATCGAGATAGCCGAGCGGATCGACCAGCGCACGATCGAGGCCGATCTCCTCCTCTGCCTCGCGCAAGGCGCTGTCGAGCGGGCTCTCGTCGGTCGCGTCGATCTTGCCGCCGGGAAACGATATCTGCCCCGGATGCTGCGGCAGGTGCTGCGCCCTTTGTGTCAGCAGCACCGTGGGCTCCGGATGGTCGATCACCGGCACCAGCACCGCCGCCGGGCGGATCGGCCTGACCTCCGCGATCTTCTGCATCACCGGATCGGCGTCGTGGTCGCCGCGCGCGGGCGTGATGTTGGGGTCGGTCAACCCCGGCGGCACGTCGAGGGTCAGCCGCGCCCTGACGCGGTCGAAGAATTCCCCGGCCGACAGCGCCGTCTCCGCCGCCTGCTCCATCAGGCGAACTCCCTGAGCGCGTCAGCTTCCGCCATCACGAAGAATTCACCGCCCGAGGCGACGCCGAACATGAGCGTGCCGTCGACCACGCGTTCCTCGCCGGCCTCGACCAGGTCGTAGAACAAGGCCCGCGTCACTTTGGCCCAGAGGCCGCGGCGCACATGCACGTAGGGCTTCATGCCGCCGGTCTCCGGTTCCGGCTCGAAACGGAGGGCGTGCGCGGGGCCGGCATCGATCCACTCGTCCATATTGGTCCTGAAACTGAGGTTTCCGTTCTCCCGGCGCATTTCGACCGCGAGGAATGGCACGTCTTCGACGATTATCCCGACCTTTTCCACCGGGGTGACGAGAAAATACTTGTCGCCCTCCCGCTTGAGCACCGAGGCGAACAGCTTGACCAGGGCGTGCCGGCCGATCGGGGTCTTTTGATAGAACCAGGTGCCGTCGGTCGCGATTCGCATGTCGATATCCCCACAAAACGGGGGATTCCACTGCTCGACAGGAGGCGGTCCCCGTTTTTTGCTGGGGAGCGCCGCGGTAATCGCATCGAGAGTTCCCTGCCCTGTCTTCGCCATTGTTTGCCTACGTTATGGACGCGGCCTCGGAGCTGTTCACAGGGTCGTAAATGGTCCCTGGTGACGGCAAAGGATAGCGTAAGCTGGTCCGTTAATTGAGGCAGATTCGGCCTGCCGGGCGGCACCAAGAATCGAGCTGGTGCATTTGTTGCATGGCGTTGCCTGGGCCTCAAAGGGGTGTACCGCGCCGAAAGCGGAGCCCAGACCTCGCGCGATGAAAGGATATGGACGTCATGGCGTCGGCAAGCGGTGAAAGCCTCGAAAAGCTGGAAGATATGATCGTTCGCGCGGCCGAATCGACGGCCGCTCATGTGCGCACCGCCAAGGCCGCCATCGGCGAAGTGATCTTTGGTCAGGACGTGGTGGTGGAACGCGCGCTGGTGACCATCCTCTCCGGCGGCCATGCGCTTTTGGTCGGCGTGCCCGGCCTCGCCAAGACCAAGCTGGTGGAGACCATGGGCACCGTGCTCGGCATGGACGCCCGCCGCGTGCAGTTCACCCCCGACCTGATGCCGTCGGACATCCTCGGTTCCGAGGTGCTGGAGGAAAGCCAGGGCGGCAAACGCAGCTTCCGCTTCATCGCCGGCCCGGTGTTCGCGCAGCTGCTGATGGCCGACGAGATCAACCGCGCCTCTCCGCGCACCCAGTCCGCGCTGCTGCAGGCCATGCAGGAACAGCATGTCACGGTTGCGGGCGCGCGCCACGACCTGCCCAAACCGTTCCATGTGCTGGCGACCCAGAACCCGCTCGAGCAGGAAGGCACCTATCCCCTGCCCGAGGCCCAGCTCGACCGCTTCCTGATGGAAATCGACGTCGATTATCCGGACCTCGAATCCGAACGGAAGATCCTGTTCGACACCACCGGTGCCGACGACAGCAAGGCGAAGGCGGCGATGACCGCCGACGAGCTGATCGCGGCGCAGCGGCTGGTGCGCCGCCTGCCGGTCGGTGAATCGGTGGTGGAAGCGATCCTCAAACTGGTGCGCTCGGCGCGCCCGGAGAGCGACGCCGGCGACATCTCCAAGCTGATCGCCTGGGGCCCGGGCCCGCGCGCGAGCCAATCCTTGATGCTGGCGGTACGCGCCCGCGCCCTGCTTGACGGCCGCTTCGCGCCGTCGGTCGACGATGTGCTGGAACTGGCCGAGCCGGTGCTCAAGCATCGCATGGCGCTCACCTTCGCCGCCCGTGCCGAGGGCGAGACGATCGGCAACGTCATCGCCCAACTCAAGGCGCGCATCGGGTAGAGCCAATGGCGGAGCCGCAACGCAGCGACACCGATAAAGCGGTCCAGGCAGCCGTCGGCAAGAGCCGCAAGCTCGCCGCGCGCGTGCCGCGGCTGATCCTGGAAGCGCGCCGCGTGGCGACGACCGTCATTCACGGCTTGCACGGCCGGCGCCGCGCCGGGCCGGGCGAGAATTTCTGGCAGTACCGCCATTTCATCTCGGGCGAGCCGGCGCAGAACATCGATTGGCGGCGCTCGGCGCGCGACGACCATCTCTACGTGCGCGAGCGCGAATGGGAAGCCTCGCATACGGTTTGGCTTTGGGCCGACCGCTCACCGTCGATGGAATTTTCGTCCAACATGACGGAATGGAGCAAGCTCGACCGCGCGCTGGTGGTGTCGTTCGCGCTGGCCGAAGTGCTGGTGCAGGGCGGCGAGCGCATCGGCGTCCCCGAACTGATGCGGCCGACAGCGAACCGCAACGTCATCGAAAAGATGGCGCAGGCGATCGTGCACGACACCGGCGAGCGCCCGAGCGTGCCGCCGGACTTCGCACCGGCGCCGTTTTCGGAAGTCCTGCTGCTCTCCGACTTCTGGAGCCCGATCGCCGATTTCCGCCGCATGATCGGCCAATTGGCGGCCAACGGCGCGCGCGGCCATGTGGTGCAGGTGGTCGATCCGGCGGAAGAAGCCTTTCCCTATGGCGGCAGGATCGAGTTCATCGAACCGGAAGGGTTGGGCAGCGTCACCGCCGGCCGCGCCGAGACCTGGCGCGCCGAGTATCTGACGCTGCTCGCCAATCACCGCGCGGCCCTGCGCGCGGAGTGCGAGCAGTTCGGCTGGAGCTTCACCATTCACCGCACCGACCGCGGCCCGACCGAGCTGTTGTTTGCGATCCATGCCCGGATGGGCGCAGGCGCCCATGCCATCGTCCCTAAACGCAAGCCGACGCGCGCCGGCGCGATAGCCGCGCCATGATCCCTTCCCTGCCGCTCGCCTTCGCACAGCCCCTGGTCCTGCTCGGCCTCATCAGCCTGCCGGCGCTGTGGTGGCTGTTGCGGCTGGTGCCGCCGCGCCCGCGGCGCATCGACTTCCCGCCGACGCGGCTGTTGTTCGAGATCGCGCCCAAGGAGGAAACCCCGGCGCGCACGCCGTGGTGGCTGACCTTGCTGCGGCTGACGCTCGCGGCCATCGTCATTATCGCCGCCGCCGGACCGATGTGGAATCCGCCGCTTGCCGCCAACGACCGCAACGCGCCGCTCCTGATCATGATCGACGACGGCTGGTCGGCGGCCGCCGCCTGGTCCGAGCGCCTGCGCACGGCCGACGAATTGATCACGCGCGCGTCGGCCGACAACCGCGGCGTGGCGCTGTTGCCGCTGTCGCGGACGGGGCGCGACATCTCCCTGCAGGTCGCCGATGCCGCGCGCGTCGAAGCCAGGGAGCTCAAGCCCAAGCCCTACACCGTCGACCGCAGCGCGGTGCTCCCGACGCTCAAGCGCTTCCTCGCGGCCTCACCCAACGTCGAGATCGTCTGGCTGTCGGACGGCGTCGATATGGGCAAGGGCTCGACCTTCGTCGCCGGCCTCAAGGAGATCGTCGGCGACCATCCGCTCACCATCATCAACGGCGGCATCGCCATCCCGCATGCGCTGGCCGCCAGCGACAACGCGGCCGGCGCGCTCACGGTAAAAGTGCTGCGCGCGCAGGCCGGCCCGGCCGAAAACGGCATCGTGCGCGCCATCGACCTGAAGGGCCTGCCGCTCGGCGAAGCGCCCTTCACCTTCAAGGCGAGCGAGCGCGAGGCGCAAGCCTCGATCGATCTTCCGGTCGAGATCCGCAACCAGGTGGCGCGGCTGGAAATCGTCGGTGAGCGTTCCGCCGGCGCGGTGCAACTGCTCGACAAGCGCTGGCGCCGCCGCACCATCGGCGTCGTTTCCGGCACCGACGCCGACCAGTCGCAGCCGCTGCTCGGCGCCAGCTACTATCTGATGCGCGCGCTCAACCCGTTCGCCGACGTGCGCGCCGCCGGTTTGGTGGCGCCGGCGGAAGCGATCACGCGCTTTCTCGACCAGCATCTGCCGATGCTGATCCTCGCCGATGTCGGCAATGTCGGCGAGGCGCACGACGCGCTGGTGAAGTGGATCAATGACGGTGGCGTGCTCGTCCGTTTCGCCGGGCCGCATCTCGCCGGCCTCGAAAACGACAACCTCATTCCGGTGCGGCTGCGCCGCGGCGGCCGCACCCTCGGCGGCACGCTGAGCTGGGACAAGCCGCAGCACCTGGCCGGCTTCTCGCCCGCCAGCCCCTTCGCCGGCATGGCCGTGCCCAACGACGTCACCGTGCGCCGCCAGGTGCTGGCGGAGCCCGATGCGCTGCTCACCGACCGAACCTGGGCGACGCTCACCGACGGCACGCCGCTGGTCACCGCCCAGCGCCGTGGCAAGGGCATGATCGTGCTGTTCCACGTCACCGCCGACACCCGCTGGTCGGATCTGCCGCTGTCGGGCTCGTTCGTCGAGATGCTCAAACGCGTCGTGTCGCTTGCCGGCGCGAGCACCGTGACAAAGACCGCTGCGACGGAAGCCGGCGCCGCCAATACCGCCGAGCAGACCGCCCAGGTGGTGCCGCCGAGCCGCATGCTCGACGGCTTCGGCGCCTTCTCGGCGCCGCCGCCCGATGCGCGTCCGCTACCGGTGAATTTCACCGGCCACGGCACCGCCGACCATCCGCCCGGCTTCTACGGACCGCCGGAAGGCCTGGTCGCGGTCAATACGCTGGCGCCCGCCGACCGTCCGGCACCGCTCGATTTCGCCGGCTTAGGCGCCACCTTCGACGTCTACCGCCATGGCGAGCCGCTCGACCTGCGGGGACCTGTATTCGTTGCCGCGCTCGTCCTGCTGATGCTCGATGGGTTCTTGGTGTTCTGGCTCTCCGGCGGCTTCGGCGCCCTGCTGCCGCGCCGGCGCGCCACCGCCGCCTTGCTGGCGCTCGGCTTCGTGGTCGGCGCCACGCTAGCCTTGGGCCTGCCGCATCCGGCGCAGGCGCAGACGCAAACGCAGACGCAGACGCCGGCAAAGCCGCCGCCGACGCTGACCGAGCAACAGCAAGCCTTCGCGCTGAAAGCGACGCAGAAGACGCACCTCGCCTACATCGTCACCGGCGACCCGGAGGTCGACGCGGTGACCAAGGCGGGCCTTGAGGGCCTCACGCTATTCCTGGCGCAACGCACCGCGCTCGAGCCCGGCGAACCGATGGGTCTCGATCCGGCGCGCGACCAGCTCGCCTTCTTCCCGCTGATCTACTGGCCGATCTCGCTGAAGGCGCCCAAGCCGTCGAAAGAAGCGCTCGAACACATCGACACTTACATGAAGCGCGGCGGCACAGTGCTGTTCGACACCCGCGACGCCATCGAGGCGCCGCCCGGCCCCGGCGGCGAGAACCGTTCGCCCGGCATGATGGCGCTGCGCTTGATTCTCGCTTCGCTCGATATTCCCGAGCTCGAGCCGGTGCCGCGCGACCACGTGCTGACCAAGACCTTCTATCTGCTGCCTGCCTTCCCGGGCCGTTTCGACAGCGGCCAGATGTGGGTGCAGGCGCTGCCGGCGGAGAAAGCGGAGCGGACCGAGCGTCCGGTGCGCGCCGGCGACGGCGTGTCGTCGATCCTGATCACCTCCAACGATCTCGCCGGCGCCTGGGCGATCCGGCCGGACGGCCAGGCCATGCTGCCGATGGTGCCGGGCGAGCCACGCCAGCGCGAATTTGCCTTCCGCGCCGGCGTCAACATCGTGATGTACGCGCTCACCGGCAACTACAAGGCCGACCAGGTGCACATCCCGGCCCTGCTCGAGCGGCTGGGACAGTAGGAGCCAATCCGTGAACCTCGGCGTCTCATTCGCTCCCCTGGTGCCGGCCTACGTGGTGTGGACGGCGTTTGCCGTCGCCATCGTCATTTCGGTGCTGCTGCTGTTGACGCGCGGGCGCGGCGCCATGGTGCGCGCCATCGCCATGGGCCTGATGATCCTGGCGCTCGCCAACCCCTCGCTCACCCGCGAGGACCGCGACCCCATCCCCTCGGTCGCCGCCATTATCGTCGACAAGAGCCCGAGCCAGAACTTCGGCGACCGCGAGAAGCAGACCGCGTCAGCCGCCGACGCCCTCACCCAGGCGCTCAAGCGCATTCCCGGCCTCGAGGTGCGCGTCGCCAACGCCGGCGAGGCCACCGGCGATAACGACGGCACCAAGCTGTTCTCGGCGCTGTCGGCGACGCTCGCGGACGTGCCGCCCGACCGCATCGCCGGCGCCATCATGATCACCGACGGCCGCGTGCACGACGTGCCGGCCGACGCCAAGGCCCTCGGCTTTGCCGCGCCGGTGCAGGCGCTGATCACCGGCCACGCCAGCGAGATCGACCGCCGCGTCGTGCTCACCGAAACCCCGCGCTTCGGCATTGTCGGCCAGTCGCAGACCATCGGCTTCCGCATCGAGGACCACGGCGCCAAAGTCGGCGCCGCGCAAGTGACCGTGCGGCGCGACGGTGAGGTGCTGGAACAACGGGTGGTGACCGTCCATACCGACGTGAATATCGATATCCCGATCCCGCATGCCGGCCCCAACATCGTGGAAGTCGAGGCCGCCCCGCTCGATAATGAGCTCACCCAAGTGAACAACCGCGCCGTGGTGTCGATCGACGGCGTGCGCGACAAGCTGCGCGTGCTGCTGGTGTCGGGCGAGCCCTCGCCGGGTGAGCGCACCTGGCGCAACCTGCTGAAATCCGACGCCTCGGTCGATCTGGTGCACTTCACCATTCTGCGTCCGCCGGAAAAGCAGGACGGCACGCCGATCAACGAATTGTCGTTGATCGCGTTTCCGACGCGCGAATTGTTCCAGCAGAAGATCTCGCAGTTCCAGCTCATCATCTTCGACCGCTATTCGCGCCAGGGCGTGCTGCCGACCATCTATTTCGACAATATCGCGCGCTATGTGCGCGAGGGCGGCGCGCTGCTGGTCGCCGCCGGGCCGGACTACGCCAGCCCCACCAGCATCTGGCGCACGCCGCTCGACGTCATCCTGCCGGCGGAGCCAAGCGGCGACGTCACCGAACAGCCGTTCCGGCCGACGCTGACCAAGCTCGGCGACCGCCACCCGGTGACGCGCGGCCTGCACGGCGCGCAAGGCAACCCGCCGCAGTGGAGCCAGTGGTTCCGCATCATCGATACAAGGCGCAACACCGGCACGTCCTTGTTGCAAGGGCCCGACAGCAAGCCGCTTCTCGTGCTCGCGCATAAAGACAAGGGGCGGGTCGCCATGCTGCTCTCCGACCAGATCTGGCTGTGGGCGCGCGGCTTCGAAGGCGGCGGACCGCAGCTCGACCTGTTGCGGCGGCTGTCACACTGGCTGATGAAGCAGCCGGACCTGGAAGAGGAAGCGCTGCGGCTGAGCGTGCAGGGCCATAATCTCATCATCCACCGCCAGACCATGGCCGACAGCGTCAACGACGTGACGCTGACCTCGCCGACCGGCAAGCAAGAGACGCTGACGCTGAAGCCCGACAAGCCCGGCCTGTGGCAGGCGACGCTCGCCACCAAGGAGCTCGGCCTGTGGCGCGCGACCGACGGCAAGCTCACCGCGCTGGTGAACGTCGGCCCGGCCAATCCGCGAGAATTCCAGGAAGTGACGTCGACCACAAACGTTCTGCAGAAGATCGCGGCCGCGACCGGCGGCTCGGCGCGGCGGCTGATGAGCGGCAATGCGCTCGACATTCCGCGCGTCGTTCCGGTGCGCAGCGGCACCCGGTTCGCCGGCGACGACTGGATCGGCCTCAGGATGCGCGACGTCAGCGTGGTGCGCGGCATCGGCGTGCTGCCGATCTTCGCCGGACTGATCGGCTTGCTGCTGCTGATCGGATCGCTTGCCGCGGCGTGGGCGCGCGAAGGGCGTTAAAGCGGTTTCGCCGCAGGCGCCGGGCCAGACGGCTCACCCATCACATCGTCCGCGGCGGCGACCAGGTTCGCCTCCGGATTCTGCTTGCAGTAGGTGTCGAGCTTTGTGACGTCCGCCTTGATCTTATCGGGGTCGACGATGCGCGGGGCTTTTTCCAACGTGTAATAGCCTTGCAACCAGGTGACGATCTGCTCGACCTGCGGTTTCTGCAGACCGGGAAGCTCCTTGCACAAGATACTCGATAGATCGACCTTGTGGGTCCAGCCTTCAGCGGCAGGCACGCTCGGCGTCTGACCGTTGGTCTGCGCCTGGGCCGGAACGGCGGCGGCGATCGCCACGGCCGCCGTCAACATCGGAATAATTTTCATCGCACGCCCCGATACCAATGCGCAGCTGTTGCGCGGGACAAAAGCTTCGCGCGCATGCGCGGCGCGGGCAAGCGTTGCGATGTCCGTTGTGGTATGATCGTGTCAGGCGTTACGCAGTTTCTTGCCAGTCCGGCAAGATCATACCCGACACCTTGTCGAAGGCGCCGGGTGCAAGCTCGGCGACCAGGAGCCGGTCGGGGTCGACCGGGCCCGGCAACTTCACGCGGCCTTTCTCAATACGCTTGAAGCCGGACTTGCCGTAATAGGATTCGTCGCCGACCAGCAGCACGAGTTTGTGACCCAGCGTCTTCGATTCTTCGAGCGAACGCGCGATCAAGGCAGCGCCGATGCCGCGCTCGCGGAAGGGCGGCTCGACCGTCAGCGGGCCGAGCAGGAGCGCCGGCGTCTCCCCGACCCGCACCGGGGTGAGCCGCACCGAGCCGACCATCAGCGTGCCGATGCGCGCGGTGAACGACAGCGCCAGCTCGTGCCCCCGCCCCTCGCGGATGCGGTAGGCGCTGCGCGCATAGCGGCCGGGACCGAACGTGCGCTCGTGCAGACGCTCGATGGCGTCGGCGTCGGCGGCCGTTTCCGGCAGAATGGTCAGCGAAAGCTCGCTCATGGTGGCGCTTTTGGCCCGTGCTGGTTGCGGCAAGCGGCGCATGCCGGCTTCGATGCCGACATGGTGAAACACTCGGCGAAAAGCGATTAGCACCTTGCCCGATTTCGGTCCATCGGTGGCGATCGAAGGCGTTAACGGCTAAATGTGTCTCCAACAACGGCTCGAACGGAGGACGGCATGGGACTTCTGGTTGACGGCGTCTGGCAGCAGGATGGGGTTCGCACCAAGGACGGTCATTTCATCCGGCCGACCACCAGCTTCCGCAACTGGGTGACGGCGGACGGCAGCGCCGGCCCGAGCGGCAGCGACGGCTTCAAGGCCGAACCCGGGCGCTATCATCTCTATGTCGCGCTCTCCTGCCCGTGGGCGCACCGCACCATCATCTTCCGCAAACTGAAGGCGCTGGAGAACGTGGTCGGCATGTCGACCGTCTCGCCCGACATGCTCGATCAGGGCTGGACCTTCAACAAGGAAGAAGGCTCGAGCGGCGACACGCTCAACGGCAGAGCCAAGCTCTCCGAAATCTATGTGATGGCCGACCCGAAATATACCGGCCGCGTCAGCGTGCCGGTGCTGTGGGACAAACAGCGCCAGACGATCGTCAGCAACGAGTCGTCGGAAATCATCCGCATGCTGAACACGGCGTTCGACGCCTTCACCAACGAGCACACCGATTACTACCCGGAGCCGTTGCGCAAGGAGATCGACCGCATCAACGACATCGTCTATCCGAACATCAACAACGGCGTCTATCGCGCCGGCTTCGCCACCGGTCAGGACGCTTATGAGCTCGCGTTCCGCAACGTGTTCGACACGCTCGACGAGCTCGAGCAGACCTTGTCGCGGCAGCGTTATCTCGTCGGCAACCAGATCACGGAAGCCGACTGGCGGCTGTTCTGCACACTGATCCGTTTCGACGCGGTCTATTATTCGCACTTCAAGTGCAACTGGCGGCACATCTACGAATATCCCAACCTGTCGAACTACGTGCGCGACCTCTATCAGGTGCCGGGCGTGGCCGAGACCGTGAGCCTCGAACAGATCAAGCGGCACTATTACCACAGCCAGTTGAAGGTGAACCCGACCGGCATCGTGCCGGTGGGCCCGCAGCTGGATTTCTCCGCGCCGCATGATCGGGCGAGGTTTGGGTAAGACTCCGCGGCCGGCGTTGCGGCGCCTGACACCCTCTCCGCTCATGCCCGCGCAAGCGGGCATCCAGGACCGACGGGCCAATGAGCTGGATTCCCGCTTGCGCGGGAATCGAGCGGATTGAGCCAATCGCGACCGTCTGCCTCATTTCACCTCCCGTTCTTTGAGCGCGAAAAGAAAGACCGCCTCGCGGCGGTCTCTCCAAAATCAGATCGGGTGCTTTGATCAGGTAACTGCGATACGCAACCTGACGCTATCACCTACTTTGTGGCGCAACTCGCGTCTGCTTTCAGCGCAGCTTCGGCTTGCTCCATCGTCTCATGAGCGGAGCCGATGACCTTCATCGTATCGCTCGTGGGCGCGGCATCAACGACCGA
Source organism: uncultured Pseudomonadota bacterium (assembly GCA_963829785.1). Lineage (GTDB taxonomy): Bacteria > Pseudomonadota > Alphaproteobacteria > Rhizobiales > Xanthobacteraceae > Pseudolabrys. The sequence goes on from CAWHJZ010000049.1 coordinate 364,533, forward strand.
GCACTCCATCGTCGCCGAATCCTGCACGAGATAGAACGTGTCGGCGGCGAGGGCCGGCATTGCGAATGCCGCGACAAGAGCGGCGGCAGCCATAAGTTTCATTTTCATTGTTATCCCCCTCCTTGGGGGCGCTTCTCAACGCGCAACACCTTGTTTGGTTGCATCGGATCCCGCTTAAACACCCGATTTTTTTCAACAGTATCGGGCATAAGCGGCCGTTACGGGCGATGAGCACGTCGTCCGGCTTGCGAGGCGGGCGTGCTTTGCATAACAGGTCGAGGAGACGGAAAGAGACCCCATGATCCCCTGGTTGCACCTCGATACGGCCCAAGTGCCCGGCGGCGGCGAACTGCGCCTGATGCGGCGCGGCGCCGAATTCTCGATCAAGCTCGGCAGTAACGAGTTGATGAACAGCCGGCTGAGCGCAACCGAACAGGCGCTCGCCACCATGGCCTGTGACAAAATCCGGACCCGCGCGCGGCCGAAAATCCTGATCGGCGGATTGGGCATGGGCTTCACGCTGCGGGCGGCCCTCGTCGTCCTCGGAGAGCAGGCGCAGATCATCGTCGCCGAATTGGTGCCGGCGGTGGTGGCCTGGGCGCGCGGTCCGATGGCAAAGCTGTTCGGCGACAGCCTGACCGATCCGCGCGTGCGCATCCGCGAAACGGACGTCGGCAACCTGATCCGCGCGGCGCGGTCGGGATACGACGCCATCCTGCTCGACGTCGACAATGGGCCGGAGGGAATGACCCGCGAAGCCAACGACAGACTGTACGATCAAGACGGACTGACGGCCGCTTACATGGCGCTGCGCCCCGGCGGCGTGCTGGCGGTGTGGTCGTCGGCACCGGACGCGAAGTTCACGGCGCGGCTGCGCAAGACCGGTTTCGACGTGGTCGAGAATCCCGTGCGCGCCAAGGGGCCGCAGGGCGGCGCGCGGCACTTCATCTGGACCGCGACGCGGGGCGATTAAGTCTCTCTGGCTTTCGCAACAAAATGGCCGGCACGAGGCCGGCCATGACAAGCTTGCGTTGGTCACTCGGAAGCGAAAACCGCTATCCCGTAATATCTTTCTTCTTCTCGAGATATTCCTCGCGCTGGATCTCGCCTTTGGCGTAGCGCTCCTCCAGCACGTCGAGGCCGGGCGAGCGGCGCGGTCCCGGCGGCGGATGGTGATGGCCGGCCGTGCCAAGCGAACGCACCAGCCAAACGATCGCCACCACGACGGCGATCAGGATTACCACCCAGATGATCATGCCGATCGGCCCCGGACCGTAGCCGAAGCCGCCGCCCATCATGCCGTAGCCGGAACCGGGTCCATAGCCCCACATCACTGCGCCTCCGGACGGAAGAACCCGGTGTGGCGGTTGACCACGAGCTTCTGCACCAGCGCGTCCTTATCCTTGGTCACGATGGTGGCGGTGATCTCGTCCTTGCCCCGCTCCTTGACCTCACCGACCTTGAGGTTGGGATTACGCATAGTACGCTCGAGATAATCCTTCACGTTGTCGGTGGAGAGATTGAGGTCGCGGCCGTAGCCGGGGCCATAGCCGGGGCCGTAACCGCCCATCATGCCGGGGCCGTAGCCGCGACCGTAGCCGCCCATCATGCCAGGACCATAACCGGGTCCCATCATGCCGGGGCCCATCCCGTAACCGGGGCCGTAGCCACCCATCATGCCGTAGCCGGGGCCATAGCCGCCCATCATGCCGTAGCCCGGGCCATAGCCACCCATCATGCCAGGGCCCATGCCGTAACCGGGACCGTATCCGCCGTAAGGTTGGGCGACCGCCGGGCTGGCGACGGCCAGACCTGCCAGTGCCGCGGCGATCGTCGTGTAACGAAGTTTGCGCATAAGCATGGCTCCTTGGTTGCTTGCCGCCCCACAACAGATTCGAAGGTACAAGCGGAATTTGACGATGATGCGTTCAGCTCACTTGCACGGCGCGTAGTAGCCCTCGTCGCCGTCGGAATCGGTCGGATGCCAGCACAGCCGCTTGCCGCGGTAACGCTCGTTATTACCGTAACCGCCACGGCCGTAACCTGGGCCCATCATGTAACCGGGGCCGTAGCCGCCCCTGTGGCCATAGCCGGGACCGTAGCCACCCATCATGCCGGGGCCCATCCCGTAACCACCGCCATAACCGCCCATCATGCCGCCGTAGTAGGGTTGGGCATTGGCGGCCGTTCCGATAACGGCTGTCGCTGCGACCAGGCCCGCGAGCACCGCCGTAACAAAAAGAAACTTGCGCATGGCAAGGCTCCAAAAGGGGTTCATTCACCGGGATACAATGTGTCGCACCTGCGCCGGCCGCTTTGATAAAGGTCAACCTGCGATCGAGGCCGGCTCCGGCGCGGTCTTTGCGTGGACAAAGCTTAGCGGCGCCGTATCAATCCCATATGACCCTGGTCATGTCGCGGCGCGCGCTCGCGATAATGTGATCGTGGCCCCTGAGCGCTTGATCTCGCCGGCGCGCTCGAGCGCGGCAAGGGTGCGGTAGAGCGCCTCGTGGGTGAGGCCGAGCTCGGCGGCGGTTTCCTTGAGCGTGGCGCCACCGAGATCGACGGTGCGGCCGTCCTCGCCCACATGCAGCGCGAGGAAATGGCGCACGCGCTCGCGCGCGGAGCGGATGTTGCGCTGCTCGAGCCGGGTGCGCAGGGTCATGACCTGATGCGCAAGCGTCGCGGCGAAGCCTTGCACCGCCTTCGGATCCTCGGCGAAGGCGGCAAGCACGGCGGCCTTAGGATAGACGCGCACGGCGGCGTCGGTGGAGGCGACGGCATCGCAGTGATAGCGCGGGAAGAACAGCGAGGCTTCCGCGATGGTGTCGCCGGGCGCGGCGACGTAGAGCACGATTTCGCGCCCCGAGCGGTCGATGCGGCGAAGCCGCACGCGGCCGGAAACGACTTCGACCAGCCCGGCGCTCTTGTCGCCGAGCCGGAACAGCGCTTCGCCGGCCTTCAACTTGCGCTCGCGCGCCTGCTGACGCGCGGGCGCCGGTAGCCAGTCGGTGATGGGCATGAACTTCCTCTCCCGCTCATCCCCGCGAAAGCGGGGATCCAGGACCCGTTCTCCGCGCCGCCATTATAGCGCTGGATTCCCGCTTACGCGGGAATGAGCGGAGAATGTATCACTCACCAAAGCTCGCTGACGGTCACGCCCTCGAACACCTCGGCGATGCGGGCGCGGGTGGCGCGGCCGACGTCCTCCGGCAGCGCGTCGAGCGGAAAGAAGGCGTGGTCGACGATTTCGCGGTTGGGCTTGGGCGGCCCCTCCTGCAAAAAGTCGCGCACGATAAAGAGCGCCACGTGGTCGCGGCGCGAGATGCGCTTGTTGAAGAACACGCCGTGCAGCGTGGGCGTGGCGGTGAGCTTGATGTTGCCCTCCTCGGAAAGCTCGCGGGCGAGCGCGGTCAGGACGGACTCGCCGGTCTCCACCCCGCCGCCGGGCAGGTGCCAGCCGTCGATGTAGGAGTGCTTGACCAGGAAGACCCGGTTGTGACCGTCAATGACCAGGCCAAAGGCGCCCAGCGTCATCGGCCGCTTCCAGCGCCAGAAGACATGCAAGAGCGGCTGGATCACGGGTTTGAACAGACGGCGCAGACGGCGGGGCAAACGCGGGAATCCCTTGTGGTTTGAGTCCGGATAGGCGGCCCGATGGCGGCCGCCAAGCTATCAAATGGAGCCCATCTTCGTTTAGAATGGTTTTAGTCTACAACCCTCCCCGAGCCCGACCCAGAGGACCCCTTTGAAACGATTTTCCGACCTGACCGAGCAGGAAGTGCTGGCGCTGGCCATCACCAACGAGGAAGAGGACAGCCGCATCTACCGCGGCTTCGCGGAGGGTCTGCGCGAGCAGTTCTCCGCCTCCGCCAAGGTATTCGACGAGATGGCCGACGAGGAGGTCACCCATCGTACCCGTCTTTACGACTTATATCGGCAGAAATTCGGCGACTATCTGCCGCTGATCCGGCGCCAGGACGTGAAGGGCTTTATTCGCAACAAGCCCTCGCTGTGGCTGATGCGCCCGCTCCAGCTCGACGAGGTGCGCAAATACGCCGAGAGCATGGAATACGAGGCCGAGCGTTTCTACCGCAAGGCGGCGGAGAACGCCCGCGACGCGTCGGTGCGGCAGTTGCTGATCGAGCTCGCCGAAGCCGAAGCCGATCACGAGCACCTGGCCGGCAAGCTGGAAAAGTCGATCCTCACCCAAGACGCGCGCGAGACCGAAGACGAAACCGCGCGCCGTATTTTCGTCCTGCAATACGTGCAGCCGGGGCTGGCAGGGCTGATGGACGGCTCGGTGTCGACGCTGGCGCCGCTGTTCGCCGCCGCCTTCGCGACGCACGATACCTGGGCGACGTTCCTGGTGGGCTTGGCGGCGTCGATCGGCGCCGGCATCTCCATGGGTTTCGCCGAGGCGCTCTCCGACGACGGCTCGCTCACCGGGCGCGGCACGCCCTGGATTCGCGGCACCATCTGCGGCGCCATGACCACGGTCGGCGGTCTCGGGCATACCCTGCCCTATCTCATTCCGCATTTCTGGTGGGCGACCAGCATCGCCGCCGTTGTGGTGATGATCGAGCTGTGGGCGATCGCGTGGATCCGCACGCACTTCATGGACACGCCGTTCCTGCAGGCGGCGTTCCAGGTGGTGGTCGGCGGTGTGCTGGTGTTCCTGGCGGGGATAATTATCGGGAGTGCGTGATCGACGCCCTGCCGTCGCCGGTCCCCGCCTGCGCGGGGACAGGCGCCAGCGGGCGACCCAGCAATCACCGCGGACGCGGTCAGGGCACGGGCCTCGCATCTTTGGTCGCGCCAGTGGATACTGGACGGCTCGCTTTCGCGGGCCATGACAGCCTGAGTATGACGCGACGATGGCCTTCACCCTCGCCCATCTCTCCGATCCGCATCTGGCGCCGCTGCCGGCAGCGCGCCTGGGCGAGCTCATGAACAAGCGCATCACCGGCTACATCAACTGGCGGCGCAAGCGGCGCTTCGTTCATGACCGCGGCGTGCTCGACCGGCTCGTGGCCGACTTGAAGACACAGGCGCCCGACCACATCGCAGTGACGGGCGATCTCGCCAACATCGCACTCAGGGAAGAGTTCGTGCGCGGGCGAGCCTGGCTCGAGGGGCTGGGCAGCGCCGACGACGTCAGCGTCATCCCCGGCAACCACGACGCCTATGTGGCGGAGGGCGAAGGCTTCGCGCGGCAGCAGTGGGGCCCGTATATGGCGGGCGACGATGGCGCGGCGGGCTTTCCTTATCTGCGCCGGCGCGGGAACTTGGCGCTGATCGGGCTGTCGAGCGGCATTGCCACCGCGCCATTCATGGCGACCGGCAAGATCGGCGAGCGTCAGTTGGCGGCGCTCGGCGCCCTGCTCAATGCGGAAAAGAAGGAAGGCCGCTTCCGCGTCGTGATGGTGCATCATCCCCCGGTGAGCCACGCAAGGCCGCACAAGCGACTGCTCGATGCCGCTGCGCTCAATGCCGTCATCGCCGCGCACGGCGCCGAATTGCTGCTGCACGGCCACGACCATCTCGCCATGCTGAACTGGCTTTCCGATCCCGACGGCAACGGCGTGCCGGCGGTGGGTGTGCCGTCGGCGTCGGCCGCACCGGGCATGAGCCACGACGCGGCGGCGTATAATCTCTACAAAATTGATGGTGCGACGGGCGCGTGGACCTGCGAAATGATCGCGCGCGGCATGACGCCGTCAGGCGATGTGGTCGAGCAGAAGCGGATGGTGCTTTAACACTCAGCCTGATGGTACGGCACGACCTCTCCGCTGTCATTGCCGGGCTTGACCCGGCAATCCATGAAGACGCGCCACATTCAAGAACCGAACGTAAAGCTTCTAATTGCAGCAACGCATCATGGATGCGCGGGTCAAGCCCGCGCATGACGCCGAGATTGTGGAAAGCTATTACGAATTGCCGGTGAGCAGCGCCAGGATGAACAGCAGCGCGACGCCGGCAATCAGGCCATAGATGAAGGTGCCGAACGCGTGCCAGCGGCGGCGGCGGCGTTCCTGCTGCATGATCTTCTGCGCCGAGGCAATGCCGGAGGCGGCATCGTCGGCGAGCGCGCGCTCACGCTCCACCAGCCGGCGCGCGACGTAACGGGTGACGGCCTGCACCATCTCCGGCACGTCGTAGCTTTCCGCCAGCACGGCGCGGCCATAGCGGGTGTCCTGCACGAAGCGGTACTGCCGCTTGTCGCGGCCCATCTCGACATGGGCGATGACGTCGATCCACAGCCGCGGCACGTCGCCCCGGCTGACGCCGCGGTCGAACAGATCGACGTTCTCGGGTACGTCCTTGAACAGCGGGTCGAGGGCGTCGTTGAGCAGGTCGAGGCGGGCGACATCGGCATCGCGCAGGTCGACGACCACGCCCGAGCGCTCGGCCGCCTCGATGCGCGCCTCGCGCACGGCGTCCTTCAGCGCATGCGGAACCTCGGCCTTTTCGGCCTCCGCCTTCTTACCCCGTCCGAACATAAGGTTAATTTAGCAACCCCAGGACCCGGCGCAAAGCCAAAAAAGTGTTCCATTTCAAGACGATTGCTAGTTAACGCGGGGGGTAACCCCGTATGGCACAGCCCACCCCAGGCCCTCCTCGGTGCGCCCACGCGGGCGGTATTCGGCCCCGATCCAGCCCTGGTAGCCCATCTTATCCACCGCTTCGAACACGGCCGGGTAGTTGATCTCGCCCTCGTCCGGCTCGTGGCGGCCGGGCACCGCCCCGCATTGCAGATGGCCGACGACCGGCAGGTAGCGCTCCAACCGGGTGATGAGGTCCCCGCCGACGATCTGCGCGTGATAGAAATCGAACTGCATCCGCAGGTTAGGCTTGCCGGCCCGGGCGATGATGTCGGCAGCGTGCTCGATATGGTTGAGGAAATAGCCGGGCCGGTCGCGTGGATTGATCGGCTCGATCAGCAGCGTGATGCCGTGTTCGGCGGCCCGGTCGGCGGCGCGGGAAAGATTGGCGATGTAGGCGCGCTCCGCGGCGGGGCGCTGCTCGGGCGTTACATGGCCGGCGAGACAATGGATGGCCCGGCCGCCGATGGCCGTGATGTAGTCGAGCGCCCTGGCGAAAGCGGCCTCGAAATCGCGCTCACGGCCGGGCAATGCCGCGAGGCCGAACTCATCCTCGCCCGTGCCGCGCGGCGTGTTGACGCCGAGGATGGTGAGGCCGTTGCGCGCGATGGCCGCCTTAACTTCGGTGGCCGGCACATCATAGGGAAATTGCAGCTCGATGCCCTTGAAGCCGGCGGCAGCGGCGGCGTCGATGCGCGCGAGCAGCGGATGCTCGGTGAACAGATAGCCGAGATTGGCGGCAAAGCGCGGCATCGATGTTCCCCCGATCATCCCTTGCACATGGCGGCCCGGACGTATTGATTAGCGGGCCACGCCGTCGAACGCCATCCCTGGGAAAACCCGATGTCCGCCAATTCCGCTTTTCACATTGCCGTATTGCCCGGCGACGGCATCGGCCCCGAGGTGATGCAGCCGGCGCTGGAGATATTGCGCCGCATCGAGGCGACCACGCCGAGCCTCAAATTCCGCTTTACCGAAGCGCCGGCCGGCGCGGAAGAATACCGCGCCACCGGCAAGTCGATGTCGGACAAGACCGTCAAGCTATGCAAGGACGCCGACGCCATCCTGCTTGGCGCATGTGGATTACCCAGTGTGCGCTATCCCGACAACACCGAGATCATGCCGCAGGTGGAGCTTCGCTTCATCTTCGATCTCTATGCCGGCGTGCGGCCGGCGCGGCTGGTGCCGGGCGTGCCGAGCCCGATCGTCGGCGCGCAGGAGCACGGCATCGACTTCGTGCTGATCCGCGAATCGACCGAAGGCCTGTTCGCCTCCATGGGCAAGGGTGTTGTGACGCAAGATGAAGCGCGCGAGACGCTTGTTGTGACGCGCAACAAGACCGAGCGCCTGTTCGACTTCTCGCTGCGGCTCGCCGAGCGGCGCAAGATGCGCGGCAAACCGGGCCGGCTAACGCTGGTCGACAAGGCCAACGTGTTCAAGGCCTTCAACTGGCAGCGCGACATTTTCGCCGAACGCAAAGCGAAATTCCCCGATGTGAAGACCGACCTGCTCTACGTCGACGCCTGCGCCGCCATGATGGTACGCAAGCCTTGGGACTTCGACGTGATGGTGATGGAAAACATGTTCGGCGACATCCTCTCCGATCTCGCCGCCGGCTTGATCGGCGGGCTCGGCATGGCGCCGTCCGCCGACATCGGCGACACCCATGCGGTGTTCCAGCCCTGCCACGGCACCGCGCCCGACATCATGGGCCAAGGCAAGGCCAATCCGAGCGCGATGATCCTGTCGGCCGCGATGATGCTCGATTGGTTGGCCGACAAGCACGATCATCAACCGGCGGCGGAAGCGGCGCTGCGCTTGGAGCGTGCGGTCGACAAGGCGTTTCAAGGCGGTATCAAACCGATGGAGTTCGGCGGCGGTGACGGCACGGCCGCGATCGGCCAGGCCGTGCTGGCGGCGCTGGATTGAACACTGGGAAGGAAGAACATGCTGTTTGCAGTATTCGCGCTCGATAAGCCGGGCAGCGCCGACACGCGCAAGGCGGTCCACGCCGACCATGTCGCGCATCTGAAGAAGGCGCCGGACTACGGCGTCACGCTCACCGTCGGCGGGCCGCTGGTGGAGGATACCGCCGCCGCCTCGCTCGGCAGCCTGATGGTGATGGAAGCAGCCGACCGCGCCGCGGTGGAGAAGTTCAACGGCGACGACCCGCTGCAGGCGGTGTGGGGCCAGGTGGAGATCCGCCGCTTCGACAAGCGGACGGGGTAGGCCCGTCCTCTACTCCGATCGCCGCCAGATTCCGCTCCGGCGGGTCCGAAAGCGTTGGAACATCGCGGAAACGTTTGCCAATGGCGCCGCCCGGGTGTCAAAAGCAGCGGAATTGGTCTAACCTGCCTCCCATGCACGAGCCTCTGCCACCATCAGCGCGCGACGCCCTCGAAGAGAAGGGTCCCGAGGCGCGGCCGCCCGCCTTCGAGACCCTGCGGCTGGTGCTGTCGTCGGGCGGGCCGGGACGCGCCGAATTCGCGCTCAACAACGCCTGCAACGCCAATTGCGGCTTCTGCAGTTTCGCGCGCGACGCGCTGCCGAAGGAGCGCTGGGAATATGTCGAGCGGCAGGGCGCTTTCGACGCCATCGACATCCTTTACCGCAATGGCATCCGCTATCTGATCCTCACCGGCGGCGAACCGACCCTGCATCCCGACATCACCGACATCATCGCCCACGCTTCGGGCAAAGGCATGAAGGTGATGATGGTGAGCAATGCCGGCCTGCTCAAGCCGCGGAAGCTGCAGGAATATTCCGAAGCCGGACTATCGAGCTTCGTGATCTCGATCGACGCCGCCAGCGCCGAGCTGCACGAGGAAAACCGCGGGCTCCCCGGCGTGTGCGAGAAGATCCGCGAGGCCAACAAGGAGCTGACCGAGCTCGGCATGATCGCCACCGCCTCGGTGACGCTGAGCCGGCTGCTCGATCTCGACGCGCTGCCGGACTTCCTCATGGATCTCGGCTTCCAGTCCGTAACGTTTTCCTATCCGCTGACCAACCTCAATTCGAGCTTCCTCGGCTTTCGCGAAACCAACCTGGTCGATTTCACGCCTGAGGAACTGATCGCGCTGTACGAGAAGGTCAAGACCGTCAAGAAGCGCATGCACGTGGTCAATCCGACGCGCTCGCTCGAGGAGATGCAGCGCTTCGTGCGCGGCGAGCCGCAGCATTTTCCTTGCCTCGGCGGCTACCGCTATTTCTATCTCGACTGGCACCTCAAGCTCTGGCGCTGCCACTACTGGGAAGAGCCGCTGTGCTCGATCTATGACTTCGACGACAGCAAGCTGGTGCGCGACGGCTGCACGCGCTGCACGATCGACTGTTACCGCGACGCCAGCACCATGCAGCACATCGCCGTGTCGGTGCACGATGCGGCGCAATCGCTCAAGCGCGGCAAACTTGCAGGCGCCGCCAAGGCGCTCGGGCGCAAGGGCAATGGCGGCTCGCTGCACGCGGTGTTCGAGCAGATTCCCTGGTTGCTGAAGTTCTAGAGAGACGTTGCTTGGGATTGAATCGAATTGCGTGCCACGCACTCGGTTCACCTCCCCCTGGAGGGGGGAGGTCGATCCCGCGCAGCGGGATCGGGAGGGGGTGAATCGCGAAGCGATCCTGCGGCCCATGATTCCAACTGCGATGCTGTCACCCCACCCCGCGCGCTTTCAGCGCGCGACCCTCCCCCTCCAGGGGAGGGTGAGCGCCGGGTATGCCGCTTACGATTCAGTCGCCCGCCGCCGCTTGAGCGCCTTCGCCTCGTGCGCGTGCCATGCGAACAGGAAGGGCGGGCCGAGCAGGAGCTCCGGCACCCGCTTCACCAGCGAGAGCGCCAGCGCGGGCGCCGGCGGAATGCCGAAGGCCGAGCAGATCGCCACGAAACCCGCCTCCTGCACGCCGAGGGCGCCCGGCACCAGGAAGGCCGCCGCCCGCACCGCCTGGCTCAAGCTTTCGATCACCACGGCGTCGGCGATGGACACCGGGTAACCCATCAGGTGCAGCGCCACCAGGATTTCGAGCGCGCCGACGAACCAGACCATGATGTGCACGACCATGCTGCCGGTAAGCCGCGGCAGATCGGCATAGATGCGCATCAGATTGTCATGCAGGCTGGCGACATTGGCGAGCGCGGACCAGCCGGTTCGTTCTGCCATCGCCATCAGGGCGCGGTCGAGGAGCTTGGCGCCGCCGAAGCGCTGCGCCAGGAAAAACCCGCCAAGCGCCGCGCCCATGACGGCGGCACCGACCATGATCGGCCCGAGCAGCGCATCGTCGCCGCCGTCCATGGCGAAGATGCCGATCCCGACCAGCGTGAACAGAAAGAGCGCGACCACCTGCATGAAGATGTCGACCAGCACGGCGGCGCCGGACAGTCCCGCCGGGATGCCGGAGAACGTCATGATGCGCGCGCCGGCGATCTCGCCGCCGACCTGCGCCACCGGCAGCAGCACGTTGATCGCCTCTCGAATGAAGCGCACCCAGACACATTGGCGTAAGCCCGCTTTGGCCTCCGGCGGGAAGAGGATCCACCAGCCGAGGCCGGCGCCCGCCAGTTCGACGGCGCGGATCACGGTGACGACGGCGAGCCCATAGCCCACCGCCGCAAAGGCCTTCGTCACCGCGCCAAAGCCCTCGTAGGCGATGATGGCGACGGCGAGGGCCAGGCCGAGGCCAGCCGCAATGATCAGCAGGCGTTTCATGCCGCCTTCATAGCCGGAGATTGAAGCGAATCACCAGTGGTCCGATCCCGACATCGGCATCCCGCTGCTGCAGGCACCCGAGCAAATTTCAATTTCGCTCCACTAGCCCGTCAGGGCCCGATGAAGTCCCCAATCGCGCCGAGGAAAGCCTCCGGCTGTTCCAGCGGCGGGCAGTGCCCGCAGCCGGGCAGTTCGACATAGCGCGCGTGCGCCACGCGCTCGGCGATCTGTTTGTTGAGGACAGGCGGCGTCGCCTGATCCATCTCGCCGCAGAGAACGAGCGTCGGCACGCGCAGGTGGGACAACAGCGGCGTGAGATCGCTTTCCTGCAGGATTCGGCACGCGGCCTGGAACGCTTCGGGATGAATTTCGAGCAGCACCTGTTTGCGCTCCTCGATCTTTTCCGGGTGGGCCGCGAGATAGGCCGGCGAATAAACGCGCTTGGCGGCGATTTCGGCGACCGCGCCGAGGCCGCCCTCGGCAACTTTCTGCGCCATCACCGCGAAGGCCTGCCGCCCTTCGGGCGGGAAGCAGGCGGCGGCGTCGCTCAACACCAGTTTGGAAATGCGTTCGGGGTGCGCGATGCCGAAGGCGAGCGCCACGGTGCCGCCGAAGCCGTTGCCCATGAGCACGGCGTCCTTGGCGATGCCGAACTCGTCGAAGCCACCCTGGATCGCCGCCACATAGGCGTCCATCAGCGCCAGCACCGCCGGGTGCGAGCCGTGGAAGCCCGGCAGGTTGATGAGCGTAACGCGGAATTTCGCGGCCAGCGCCGGCAGCACCGGATCGAAGGCGTGACGGTCGGCGAGCAGCGAATGCAGCAGCACCAGGTCGGGGCCCTGGCCGGTACGCACGGCGGTGAGCGCGCCATGACCGGCGGTCAGTTGTTCGAACTGCATGCGATCGGCTCCCACACTTCGCGCGCCCGATCGACGTTAAACCGCACTGTCGTGACCGGCGCAAGAACGATCACGGCCGCGCCGGGTGGGCGCGGCCGTGACTGTCAACGTCTATGGGCCCGGAAAGTTTCGGCTCACTCCCCTTCCCGCCAGATGCCGAGCGATTCCTGCGCGGGCTTATCGGAGATGGAGAACAGCACCGCCTCGTCGTCGGCTTCGTGATGGTAGCGCTTCCACGGCGGCACCACGAACACGTCGTTGACGGCCCAGTCGTACGGTTTGCCGTCGATCACCGTGCGGCCCTTGCCTTCGGCCACCGCGAACACGGTGCCGTCGGTCGAGCGGTAGGGCGCACCCTTGAAGCCCTTCGGCAGCAGCGCGAGCCAGGCGCCCATGGTCGGCAGCACCGGGCCGCCGTTGATCGGATTGGCGTAGTGCACGCGCGCGCCGTGACGCTTGTCGACGTCGCCGGTCTTCTTCAGCCGCTCGAGGATCGGCTTCATCTTGGCGTACGGATAATTGATCACGGGCGTACGGTTGGTCACCGCCGGCTTGCCGTCCGGCAGCACGCCCATGGCGTAGCGCTCGAACGAGTTGCCGTCCTCGTGATTGACGTTCTGCATCTTCTCGTCGAAGTGATTGGCGAACGACGTCTGGAAGTGATTGATCGTCGGCATGTCGAGCACGTCGAGCCACATCACCGGCTCCTTGCCGGGATTGCCGTGATCGTGCGGCGCCCAGTTGGCGGTGATGATGAAATCGCCATGCTCCATCATCGACTTTTCGCCTTCGACCGCCGTGTAGGCGCCCTTGCCCTTGAGCACGAAGCGGATGGCGGAGGCGACGTGCTGATGCGCTTCGGCGATCTCGCCCGGCATGATGAGCTGGATGCCGGCAAACAGGGTGTTGGTGACGCGCGACTTGCCGCGATCGCCGGGGTTCTCCAGCACCAGAACGCGGCGCTCGGCTTCCTCGGCGGTGATGACGTCGCCAGCTTCCAGCATGAACTTCTCGACCTCGGGGAACTTCCACAAGGCCGGCACCATCTGCGTCTTCGGCTCCGGCGTGACCAGGCCTTTGAGCACCTCCCAAAGCGGCGTCAGGTGGTGCTTAGAAATCTTGTCGTAATAGGCCTGCCGGGCCCCTTGGATATTGTGTTTCTTGTCGGCTTGCGCTTCGGCGACCGCCATGGGTTCCTCCGTTCGGAACGAGATAGTTGAATTTGAAACCAGTATAACCGGTCCAGAGCCGGGCGGAAATGGGCCGCTTCGACCCGGCGTCCTGCCAGACAGCTAGCTATTACGCCGGCTCGCGTCCAGCGCCGCCCTCGACACTTATCGCGTTTCCGGGCGGCGAACCGGTTCCCATTTGGCCTGGAAACGCTCTATTCGGCCGCCTGCGGCGATGGGAAGCGCATGCTCTCCAGGCCGTCGGCGGCGGTGGCCGAGATGGTGGTGCGGACCATATAGCGGGCCTCGTGGGCCGGCCAGGGCCGGCCGCGGTGCATGGTGGCGCGGTTGTCCCACATCACCACGTCGCCGGGGCGCCAGGCATGCACGTAGCTCGCGCCCGGGGCGGTGGCGGCGTCCATCAACTCGCCGAGCAGCTGACTCGCCTCACCCTGCTCCATCCCCTCGATGGCGTAGGCATGAGAGGCGAGATAAAGAGCGGAGCGGCCGTTGACCGGGTTTCGCCACATCATGCGCCAGCGCTGCGCCGGCAGCGCCGCGCGCTCCTCGGGGGTGGCGAGGCCGGGCGCGATCTGCCCGCGCGAATGGGCGTAGTCGTGCCAGGCGAAGGCGTTTTCCAGCTTCGCGCGCAGCGCGGGATCGAGCCGCTCCCAAAACAGCCGGGTCGAGACGTATTCGGTCTCGCCGCCCGCGGCCGGGATGATGCGTGCCGACAAGACCGAGGCGAGCGCCGGCACCGCCTTGAAGGTCGAGTCCGTGTGCCAGAGCTGGTTGGCCTTGTTGCGCATCGCCAGACGATGGTCGGCCGGCACCACCTTGCCGTTCTCATCGATGGTGGTGAGGATCACCAAGTGCGTGCCGGTCCCTTGCGAGCCGACCTTGGTGATTTCGAGCGGGCCGAACCGGCGCGAGAACGCGATCTGGATGTCGTCGGTGACATCCTGGCCGCGGAACACCAGCACCGAGTGCTCTTCGAAAGCGGCGCGCGCCGCGTCGTAAGCGGCATCGTCGTTGGCGACGTCGGCCAGCGCGACGCCGCGCAATTCCGCCGCAAATCCCGGGCCCAGAGGAACAACGTCCATGGCGAACCCTCCGCTGTTATTTGCTTGTTGGCGTCAAGTCTCCCGCAAAACGGCGAAGCCGGCAAGACGCCGGCCTAGTTATTGACCGCGCCGCCATCCACAACAAGCGACTGACCGGTGACGAAATCGCTGTCGCTGGAAACCAGGAAGATCAGGGGCCCGATAAGATCTTCAGGGACTTCGTCACGCTTGAACGCGCGGCTTGCGCGGGTGCGATCGCGCAACTCCTCGACATGCGCGACGTTTTGCAGGCCCGTTTCGCTCAGCGTGTAACCGGGCGACAGCGAATTCACCGCGATGCCATGCGCGCCGAGTTCGCGCGACAGCGCGCGGGTGAAGGCCAGGATCGCGCCCTTGGAGGCGGCATAGGGCAACAGATGCGGCGTACCCTTGTACGCCGTGGTGGACGCGATGTTGACGATCCTGCCGCTCTTCTGCGCAATCATGTGCGGGGCGACGTGCCGCACCATCAGCCAAGACCCGCGCACATTGACCGCCATGACGCTGGTCCCAGGTCGCCACGTCCCATTCGTCGTAGTTGCGTGGATCGAGCTTGGCGTAGAGCGCGGCGTTGTTGACCAGGATGTCGATACGGCCGAAGCGCGCAATCGTCTGCGCGACCAGATCCTTGACCGCCTGTTCGTCGGTGACGTCGGCGACCGCGCTGGCGACCGAATTGGCGCCGTGGCGGGCCGCGATCTCGTCGGCCAACGGCTTGCCATCTTCGATGTCCGCGATCATTACCCGCGCGCCTTCCGCGGCCAACGCCTGCGAATAATGCCGCCCTATCCCAACGGCCCCGCCGGTGACGATGGCGACCTTCCCTGCGAGTCTCGGCATGCGTTTGTCCCCTTCCGCGGCCGCATCAAACCAATTCCGCGCTAGTTATTGACCGAACCGCCATCGACCACGATCGACTGGCCGGTGACGAAATCGCTCTCGCCTGAAGCCAGGAACACCAGCGTGCCGAGCAGGTCTTCCGGGTAACCGTCCCGTTTGAAGGCGCGGGAATTGCGCACCGGGATGCGTTCTTCCTCGACATGGGTGGCGTTATCGAGCCCGGTGTCACTGAGAATATAGCCGGGTGACAATGAGTTGACCGCGATCCCGTAGGCCCCGAGCTCGCGCGAGAGCGAGCGTGTGAAGGCGAGCATGGCGCCCTTGGAGGTAACGTAAGGCAACATGCGCGGGATGCCCTTGTAGGCGGCGCCGGAAGCGATGTTGATGATCTTGCCGCTGGCGCGCGCCCTCATGTGCGGCGCCACATGCTTTATCATGAGGAAGGGCCCGCGCACGTTGATCGCCATCACCTTGTCCCAGGTCTCCATGTCCCATTCGTCGAAATTGCGGGGCTTAAGCTTGGCGTAAAGCGCGGCGTTGTTGACCAGGATGTCGATCTGGCCAAAGCGCTTGATCGTCTGCCCGACCAGTCTCTCGACCGCCGCTTCGTCGCTGACGTCGGTGACCGAACTGGCCGCCACGTCGGCGCCGTGGCGGCTGGCGATCTCGTCGGCGACCGGCTTGCCATCGGCAATATCAGCGATCATCACCTTGGCGCCTTCCGCGGCCAGCGCCAGCGCATAATGGCGGCCGATGCCCAAGGCACCCCCGGTGACGATGGCGACTTTCCCCGCAAGTCTTGGCATTCGTTTTTCCTCCCTCCCGCAATCTGCGCGGTGACGGCGGACTCCATATCAGCTATGACAAGAAAAACCGAGGGCCCTCATGGCAAGTGATATCGAAAACCGCCTCGCCATCCGCGACATTGTCGAGAACTGGGCGCTGTGGCGCGACGCGCGAGCATGGGAGCGCTTCCGCACGCTCTGGCACCCGGAAGGCGAGATGTGGGCGACCTGGTTCCAGGGCGGCTATGAGGACTTCATCAAGGTCAGCCAGGAGGGCTTCGACCGCGGCGCGCGCATCGTGCACCAGCTCGGCGGCCACACCGCCGACATCGAGGGCACCCGCGCCATCGGGCAGACCAAGCTGACCATCACGCAACGCGCGATGGTGGAAGGCGTGCTGTGCGACGTCGCCTGCATGGGCCGCGCCTACGATTTCCTGGAAAAGCGCGACGGGCGCTGGGGCATCGTGCGGCGCCGGCACATCTACGAGCGGGACCGGATCGACCCGGTCGAGCCCGGCGCCAAGCTCACGCTCGACCCCGACCTGCTGGCGCAATTCCCGGAAGGCTATCGCCACCTCGCCTATCTGCAGACCAAGGTCGGCTATGACGTCAAACGCGACATGCCCGACGTCGAGGGGCCCGCGCTCGAAGCGCTCTATGCCGACGGCGCCCGCTGGTTGAAAGGCGGCGCGTTATAAGCCCCGTCCCATCCTTTCTCGCGCAGATGGCCCACTCTTGCGCTCGGTCACACGTTTGTTCCCGCCCTTGGCGGCGGCCACGGGACATGCCAGTTTGACCCCAAACTAACGGGCCGCAAACGGCCACACCGAGGAAACGAGGGGGGCGCGATGTCGCTGAGCCGACAAATTCAACCTGTTGAATGAATTCAACATCCTGCGCATCATCTGCGCCCTCTTCCTGATCCCCCACATCATTGCCAAGTTCACCGTGCCGCAAGCGCTGCAATTCTACGTCGACGTCGGCTTCAAGCCGCCGGCGTTCTGGATGTACCTTGCCGGTTCGATCGAAACGGTGTTGTTCATCACTCTGTTCTTCGACATCTACACTTGGTTCTTCGGCTTCATCGGCTTTATTCATCTGATGGTCGCCGCCGCCGCCACCTACAAGCTCACCCACAAGTGGATCTGGGTGATCGGCGGCATCGAATTCTGCGTGTTCTGGGCGATCTGCTGCCTTGTGGTCGCCATGCACGCCTTCTATACGGCCGCCCCGGGCACCATCGGCCTGTTCGGCGTCGTCTTGCACTGAAAGGAATATCAAATATGGCTAGCGTGCTGTTCTCACCCATCACCCTGCGCGGCTTGACGATCCCGAACCGCATCGCGGTGTCGCCGATGTGCCAGTACAACTCGACCGACGGCAACGCCAACGACTGGCATGTCATGCATATCGGTCAGTTCGTGCTTGGCGGCTTCGGGCTCATCATCGCGGAAATGACCAACGTCAATCCGGTCGGCCGCATCACCCATAAATGCGCCGGGCTCTATTCCGACGACAACGAGAAGTCACTCAAGCGCGTGGTCGATTTCGCGCGCCAGTACGGCAACTCCAAGCTCGGCTTGCAGGTCGGCCACGCCGGACGCAAAGGCTCGACCAAGCCGCCGGCGCTCGGCGGCACGCCGCTCGGCAAGGACGAAGGCGCCTGGGAAACCCTGGCGCCGTCCGCCATCCCCTATGATCCAAGCTGGCATGTGCCGCGCGCCATGACCCAGGACGAGATGAAGACGACGCTCGACGACTATGTCTCATACGTCCGGCGCGCCGAGCGGATCGGCTACGATCTGCTCGAACTGCACGCCGCGCACGGCTACCTGCTGCATCAGTTCCTGTCGCCCCTGTCGAACCAGCGCAGCGACGAATATGGCGGCTCGCTCGAAAAGCGCATGCGCTATCCGCTGGAAGTGTTCGCCGCCATTCGCGCCGTCTGGCCCAAGGACAAGCCGCTCGGTATTCGCGTGTCGGCGGTCGATTGGGTCGACGGCGGCACCACCATCGAGGACACGGTCAAGTTCGCACATGAACTGAAGGCGCTCGGTTGCGACTACATGGACGTGTCCAGCGGTCAGCTCGACTCGCGGCAGAAGATTCCCTTCGCGCCGAATTTCAACGTGCCCTTCGCGGAAGCGATCAAAAAGGCAACCGGCTTGGCGACCATGTCGGTCGGCCTGATCACAAGCGCGCGCGACGCCGAAGACGCGATCGCCTCCGGCAAGACCGATATGGTGGCGCTGGCGCGTGGCGCCATGTACGACCCGCGCTGGCCGATCCACGCGGCGATGGAACTGGGCGCCGAGCCGCCGATCGTGCCGCGCATGACGCCGGCGCATCCCAAACTGCGCCCGATGATTTTCCCGAACTACAAGCCGGCAACATAAACGCACTGAAGCGACCACAATGAAGAACGGCCGGGCAAAAGCCCGGCCGTTGCCTCTTCACGCCGCGCCGGCCGCCGCTACACCTTCACGCGCTGAACGAACTTCGCGAAGGCCGCGAGCTGCGTCTTGACGATATCCTTGACCGCCTGATCGGTGAGTTCGAGCGTCTTCTCGTCGAACTTCTTGGCCTCAAAATTGACGAATATTTCCGGCCTGCCGAGCAGCTGCGCGTCGAGCGCGGTCAGCGTCATGCGCAGGTGATACTGCATGCGACCGCCGCCCATTTGTCCGCTCGAGCACGATTGCAGCGCCACCGGCTTGTCCTTGAACGGCTGCTTCTCGAGCTTGGAGACCCAGTCGATCGCGTTCTTCAAGGGACCCGGCATCGACCAGTTGTATTCCGGCGAAACGACGATGACGCCATCGGCGTCGCGGATCGCCGCCGCCCAGGCCTCGACGTCGGCGGGCGGGCCGGGATCGATGCGGACGTCGTCGTTGTAAAGCGGAAAGCCGGCAAACGACGGCGCCGGTATGAGCTTCATCTCCGGCGGCGCGAGCGACGGCAGCGTGCGCGCAAGCGCGGCGTTGTATGAGCCCTTGCGCAGCGAACCGCAGATCACCAGGACGTTGAGCTGATCGGCCATCGGTCTGCCCCTTACGCCTTCTCGTCCTCGATCGGATTGACCAGCGTGCCAACGCCTTCGATCTCGACCTCGGCCTTGTCGCCAGCCTTCATCCACACCGGATTGGGCTTGCGGGCGTGGCCGACGCCCGACGGCGTGCCGGTGAACAGGATGTCGCCCGGCTCCAGCGTCATGCCCTCGGTCAGATAGACCAGCGATTCGGCCACCGGGAACATGAAGTTGTCGGTGTTGGACGACTGCATGGTGTTGCCGTTGAGCCGGGTTTCGATCTTGAGGCCCTTGCCGCCCGGCGGCAATTCGTCGGCGGTCACCATCCAGGGACCGAAGCTGCCGGTGAGGTCGAAATTCTTGCCCATGCCCCACTGCGTGGTGTGGCGCTGATACTCGCGAATGGAGCCTTCGTTGCCGCAGCAGTAGCCGGCGACACAGTCGACCGCGTTCTCCATGGTGAGATGCTTGGCGCGCTTGCCGATGATCACGACCAGTTCGCCTTCGTAGTCGAACTGGATCGACTTCTGCGGCCGTATCAGCGGCTGCAGATGCGGCGTCAGCGAGGTGAGCACACGGAAAAAGATCGACTGGAATTTCGGGATATTGTCTCTCTGCGGGCCTTCCTTGACGTGGTCGAGGTAGTTGAGGCCGAGGCAGATGATCTTGCCCGGGGTCCGCACCGGCAACGCGAATTTCAGCCCCGCCAGCGGGCGGCGGGCGGCGGGCGGCGCCTTGGCCGCGAGATCGGCGAGCGCCTTGAGATCGCCGTTGCTGCGGCGCAGCCAGTCGCCGAGACCGGTAGGCGCACTGGCGTCAGCCGCCTGCAGGTCGATGACGTTATCGCCCTCGACCACGCCGAGCCGCGGGCCGCTGTCTTCAAAACTGACGATCTTCATGAGATTGTTCCTGCCTAGCCATTTCACGGAGCGCAAACATTCGAATGCGCCAAATTGAACCCGGCGCGCGTGGCCGGCCATCGAGACGGCCGGCACGCGCGGGCCGCAAGGCTTAGCGCGGCAAGCCGCAGGAATCCAGGGCCTGTGCCAAGCGTGTCATAGGGTGAGATTCACCGCCAACGCGTCCTTCCCGGCCCACACGCAGCGCTCATCGTTGGGCCAAGCAACGCGCGGACCAACAGGGGCTCCGTCCCGGAATAGCGGAAATAGCGGTGGGCAGGCTACTACGGTGGATTTGACGTTCGCTGCATCGCTTGCAGCAAGTCCGAAAACGAACTCCAAAGCCAAAACCGCACTAGAATCATAAAGTTGCTAGTGCCCTGATCGAATCCGAAATTCGTGCGGAGCGCGCTGAAAATGAAACGAATTTCCGGTTCGGGACACTAAGCCTTGCCGTCCGCACCCTCGGGATCGAGCTTGAAAGCCTGGATGGAGAAATATTTGTCGGCGTCGGTCCACACCTTCAGCGGCGACCAGCCGACGCCACGGGCGAGCGCGGTGAGCGACTCGATGCTGTACTTGTAGCTGTTCTCGGTGTGGATGCTCTCGCCGGCGCGGAAGTCGATCGTTTCGCCCGCCACCTTCACCTTCTGCCGCTTGAGACTGGCGAGATGCATTTCGATGCGGTTGCGCTCGCGGTTGTAGATGGCGTGGTGCTCGAAGCCGTCGAGATTGAAGGTGCCGCCGAGCTCGCGGTTGATGCGCTTAAGCAGATTGAGATTGAACTTGGCGGTGACACCCTGCTTGTCGTTGTAGGCGGCTTTGAGCACCTCGACCGGCTTGATCAGGTCGACGCCGACGATGAGGATGGCGCCCGCCCCAAGAATCTTGCCGACGTTCTTCAGGAACGCGGCCGCCTCGTGCGGCTCGAAGTTGCCGATCGTGGAGCCGGGGAAAAAACCGACCCGCGCCGGCGCCGTCTTGGCCTCCGGCGGCAGCTCGAATTCCTTGGTGAAATCGGCGGTGACCGGCGTGACCTTGAGATCGGGGAAGTCGCTGCGCAGCTCGACCGCCTCGCGCTCGATCATCTCGCCGCAAATGTCGACCGGCACGTAGGCGGCAAGAGTCGGCGCGGCCTTCAAGAGAATGCGCGCCTTCTTGTTGGAGCCGGCGCCAAGCTCGACCAGAGCCGCGCCGTCCGGGATCAACTTGCAGATCTCGGATGCATTCGCCTCGAGGATGCTCATCTCGCAGCGGGTGGGATAGTACTCCGGCAAGTCGGTGATGCGGTCGAACAGAATCGAGCCGGTGTCGTCGTAGAAATATTTCGCCGGAATGCGCTTGGGCGTCGCGCTCAAGCCGCGCAGAACGTCGGCGGCGAACGCCGACTCTTCCGCGCTCGGCGGCTGTGAACGGGGTGAACGTGCGACGGCGACCATCGGTCCTCCTGAGTATGACTGAATGCGCTTTTCGTCCGCGGCCGGATCAGGCGCCGAATTCGGCGAGCCTTACGCCACTGAACTGCCAACGCGAGGGCGGATAAAAGAAGTTGCGGTAGCTCACGCGTTCATGCCCCTCCGGCGTCGCCAGCGACGAGCCGCGCAGTACCATCTGGTTGACCATGAATTTACCGTTGTACTCGCCGAGCGCCCCTTCGGCCGCGCGGTAGCCTGGATAAGGTAGATAGGCGCTGCGCGTCCATTGCCAAGTGATTCCGAAGGCATCCGCCAGCAGCCCGGACCGGGCCGAAACCTCCCATTCTGCCTCGCTTGGCAGGTGTTTTCCGGCAAAACGCGCGAAGGCGTCGGCTTCGTAATAGCTGACATGCATAACTGGCGCGGCTGGATCGATGGGTTTGAGGCCGGCGAGCGTCATTGCAAACCAAGCGCCGTCCTGCTGGTGCCAATAACCGGGGGCCTGCCAAGCTTCCGCCTGTGCGCATGCCCAGCCGTCCGACAGCCAGAGCGAGGGCGTCGCATAGCCGTCCGCGGCGATGAATTCAAGCCACTCCGCGTTGGTGACCAGATGGCGGTTAATGCGCACCGCCGGCATCAATTCGTCGTGGCGCGGCGTTTCGTTGTCGAAGCAATAGCCGTCGCCGTCGTGGCCGACGGCGTGAATACCCGACGGAACATCGACGAAGCCGCGCGGGCCTTGCGCCGGCTTCGGCGGCTGCCAATCGGGATTGTAAGCGGGATGGGTTGGGTTCTGCGCGAAGGCGTGCAGGATGTCGGTGAGCAGCAATTCCTGGTGCTGCTGCTCGTGATGCAGACCGATCTCTAAAATCCGGAAGACCTCGCCGGCCTTCTCTGCCGGCACGGTCTCGATCAGCTTTGCCACCGCGGTATCCACATGGGCGCGGTAGCGGCTGACGTCGCCGTGATTTGGGCGCGTGATCAGGCCGCGCTCGGGGCGCGCGTGGCGCGGACCGGCGGCGACGTAATAGGAGTTGAACAGGAAGGGGAAACGCTCGTCGAAAATCTCATAGCCCGGATCGTTCGGCACCAGCAGGAACTGCTCGAAGAACCACGTGACGTGTGCGCGATGCCATTTGGTCGGGCTGGCGTCGGCCATCGACTGCACGATCTGGTCTTCCGCCGACAGATGCGCGGCACGCGCTTCGGTTTCACCGCGCACGCGGCGGAATTCGGCGCGCCAGCGTTCGCGCGCCGCATCGAGCGCCTGTGCCGACGATGCCGCCGCCCCGTTGGCGGCATCTCGCGGAATGGAAGAGGTTGCGGTGCGCGCCATCACGGCCTCCACTGCATTGTTCTTGTAGGAATGGCGGTCTGTGTCCGTGATTACGAACGATGGGGCGAATTGTTCCATCCCCGGCAAGCAGGGGCAACCTCGAACCTTCGCACCGCTTGTGGACTGACGACTTTGTGATGGGCGGCCCCAGCGGTACCGCGATAACGTCTTCAAATCGCTCGACTAATGTCGAATGGAATAGGCCGGGCGTGGCGCGCGGGCGACCCAATATGACAAAAATTTATTGGAGCGCACTTTATTTCAGTGCGCGGCCGGGCCCACTTGGGTTTCGGCTCAGTAAGCCCGGTTGAGCGGCGCTTCGCTTCGCAACAGCACGCGCTCAATGTTTTCCCAGGACGAACGGAAGAGATAAGCCCACGACTGCCGGGTGACGCCGGCGATGTGCGGGGTGAACAGCACACGCTTGGCGCCCTCGCCTTCGAGCTTGAGCAATGGATTGTCGGGCGTCGGCGGCTCGGTCGAATAGACGTCGACGGCGGCGCCGGCAATCTTGCCGGCGCTGAGGTGCGCGGCGAGCGCGGCCTCGTCGACGACGCCGCCGCGCGAGGCCTGCACCAGCACGGCGCTCGGCTTCATCAGCGACAATTCGCGTTCGCCGATCAGGCCCGTGGTCTCCTTGATGAGCGGCACATGCAGGCTGACCACATCGGCTGTTTTGAGCAGATCGTCGAGCGCCATCGACTCGGCGCCGATCGCCTTGGCGGCGGCGGGATCGCGCGGCGCCGGATCAAAATAGCAGACGCGGCAGCCCATGCGATGGAAGGCCTGCGCCACCGCCAGCCCGATGGTACCGAAACCAATGAGGCCGACGAGCAGGCCGTCGAGACCGGCGAGATTGTCCGACACCATGCGGGCGCGGAAGGCGGCGTAGTTGCCGGCCTTGATCTCGGCATCGGCCCAGGCAAAGCGCCGCAGCAGCAGCGAAGCAGTGGTGACCGCGTATTCGGCGAGCGCGCCGTTGCTGCCGCCGGCGACATTGGCGACCGGAATGCCGAATTTGGTCATGGCATCGCGGTCGAGCCGGTCGAGGCCGGCGCCGGTGACCTGCACCAGCTTGATCTTGCCGCCGTCGAACAAAGCCGGCGAAAGCTTGGGACCGACCGCCGGGATGATGAGCGCGTCGCTTGCCTTCATCAGGTCCGGCACGTCGGCGTCGTCCGGCTTGCGGTAGGTGACTTTCAACGTCGACGGCGCCGGCGCGTCCACGCGGGTAAAATCGGCCTCGGGCCGCAGGCAAAGAACATTGGTGCTCATGGAAAGTCTCGAAGGGTCGAGCGTTGCGCTCAGAAGGACGGGAAGTTTTCGGTGGTGGGCGCGATGTCGGGCGTCGGGAAGAAGCAGAGCAGCACCAGCGGCTCATTGCCGGTGTTGCGGGTAACGTGCTTTTCCTCCGGCGGCACCAGGATGACGTCGCCGGCTTTCACCGGCAGCTCGCCGCCCCCTTCATAAAGCGTGAGGCCGGTGCCCTTCAGCACGTAGATGCATTCCTCATAGCCGTGGTGCAGATGCGGGCCGCGCAAGGCTTCGCCCGGCTGGTGCACCGGGATCTCGACCACGCGGAAGGTCACATTGGAACCGATCTCGCCCGACACCATCTCGACCGCCGCGCGGCCAGGCAGCCCCATATGCTTGCCTTCACCCTGTTTGATCTTGCGCGTCATCAGCCGGCCTGCCGCAGATGCTTGATCTCGGCGGTGCCGCCCTGCACCGCATCAAGCTGGGTGAAGATTTCGGTCGCTTCCTTGGCGATGGCGTCGGAAATGTCGTTGAGCATGCGCAGGCCCTTCTCGGCGGTGGCAGCTTGCGGGCTGCCGAACCAGCCGGTGGCCGCGATGGTGCGGATGTCGGTCAAGACCGGCTGATAGCTGCGCGTGCGGCGCAGCTTGTCCCATTTGTGGCCGTGGCTGTGATCGGAGGAGTAATCGATGCGGTCGAGATGCACGAGTTCAGGCCGATAGGCCAGCACCGCCAGCGCCTCGATCTCGCCGCCGTGGGTGAGGCCGTTGCAGGAATGGCCGTAGAGCTCCTCCGCGACGTAGCAGGCCTGCACGGTGAGCACGCTCATGCCGTGGTCGCGGTGCAGCGACTCCGCGGCGATGGCGAGCGAGGGAATGTTACCCTCGTGCCAGTTGAGAATGAGCAGCCGCTTGGCGCCATGCACGGCGGTTGACACGCAGGTTTCGGTCACCACCCGCATGTAGGTATCGGGCGTGAACGTGATGGTGCCTTCGAACGGCATGTGCATGGGCGTAACGCCGAACGGCGTCGCCGGCAATACCAGCCCGTCCATGCGCTCGGCTACCGCGGCGGATATGACGTTTGCGGCGAAGGTATCGGTGCCGGTCGGCAGATGCGGGCCGTGCTGTTCCACGCTGCCGGCGGGCAACAGCACCAGCGGATTGGCCTTGAGCTGGGCCGCGATTTCGGGCTGCGACAATTCGATGAAATAGCGGCTCGGCAGCATGGACTTTCCTCTCGCGCCATCGGTGATTTTTTCAGCTTATTATGCTGTTATCGGCGCGAATGCCAGCCCATGCTGGGTCGGTAAAGCTGATAGTCAAATCCCGTTCCCTGAGAAGAGCCCCATGCTCGAATTGTACAATTTCGCCCAGTCGACCTGCAGCCTGAAGGTCCGCATCTGCCTGCACGAGAAGGCGCTGGACTGGGTCGACCATCCGCTCGTTTCCAAGAACCACGACCATCTGTCGGACTGGTATCTCAAGCTCAATCCCAACGGGGTGGTGCCGACACTGCTTCATGACGGACGCTCGATCTTCGAATCCTCGGTGATCCTGCAATATCTCGATCAGGTGTTTCCCGAGGTTCCGTTGATGCCGGCCGATCCTTACGGCCAAGCTCGCTTGCGCGCCTGGCTCGCTTTCGTCGACGCGGTGCCGACGCCGGCGGTGCGCTTTCCCTCGTTCCAGTTCGGCGGGCTGCTGCATAAGTTCCAGGCCATGACCGACGAGCAGTTCGACGAGCAGGTCACCAAACGGCCGATCAAAGCCGCCTTCTACCGGAAAATGGACCGGATGACCGGCTTCAGCGACGCCGAGATGGCGGAAGCCTATGCGGCGTTGCGCAAGACGGCGGCGCGCATGGACTGGATGTTCGGTGAGAACGGCGGGCCGTGGCTCATGGGCAAACAATACGGCCTCGCCGACATCGCGGTGGCGCCACTCATCGACCGGGTCGAGGACTTAGGGCTGGAAGCGCTCTGGCTCGACGACTATCCGCGCGTCGATGACTGGCTCAAGCGCATGCAGGCGCGACCGGCCTATGGCAAGGCCTATTACACCGGCAGCCGCCTGTCGGACCAATATCCGGAGCTCAAGCTCGGCCGCGGCTCGCACCGGCACATGGTCGCGCAGGCCGAAACAGCGCCGGCCTGACGCCGCTCATCACGCCGCCTCCAACCGCCGCCGGCGATAGGCCGCGCGCGGCTTCACCGGATCGCGGCAGAGCGCGTGCAGGAAGCAGGTGCGCTCGCCCACCCGCACGATATCCTCAGCGGTGGCATCGTCCGTACCGGTCTCCAGATAAACGTGGGTCTCGATCGGATCGGTGATGCCGGCCTTGCCGGTCTTGCCCGAGGCGCCGCCGAGCGAGAAATGCGTGTCCTGGATGACGCGGTACGATTCCAGGGGAATCTTCGCCATGTGGCTGAAGCGGCCGAGCTGGGTCATGAAACAGAAGGCGATGCCGGCGGCGATGTAGCTCGCGGCGTCGGGCGCCCTGCCCTCGCCGCCGTGGTCCGGCGCTTCGTCGCAGAGGAAGCGCCAGGTCGGGCTTGGACCGGCATATTGTTCGCGGACGATTTCCTTCACGCCGTTGGGCAGCAACCGGCAACGGCTACGCAAATGCAGCAGGTGCTGGCCCTCTTCCAGCCGCGGCCCCACCGGCGGCGACTGCTTGATCTTCTGCATGATCTCCTCGACCTCGCCGATCTTTTCGGCGAGCGGCTGACGCACGCGCGGCTCGTTGTCGACCTCAAGCGCGCCAAAGCAATCGCCCGGATCGGCGGGCGGCGCGGTATCAAGCGGCGTCACATGGGTGGGCGTCAGCCCGCGGCCGTTGTGGGTGATGGTGAAAAGGCTGTTGTGGACGCCGGTCATCAGCCCGTGCAGCGGCGCGGCCGACACCGCCTCGTAGAGCAACTGGCTCATGACGCGATCGTCGCAATTGGCCTCGCAGGTGAGCGTCAGCTCCGGCGACAGCGCGCCCGACACCATGGTGCCGCGCGGGAACGAGCCAGCGCGGTAATAGAAATTTTCCAGCGTGAGTTCGACGTCGCTGAGCGCGACATTCCGCTGGGCGGCGAGCGCCATGATCTCGTTCATGAAGGCGGAGACCATGCCGACGCTGAGGAAGCTGAGCGGATTGGGCGCTTGGTCGCGGCCGTTCAGGTGCGGCCCCTCGTCGGAAGCAAAGCGCCAGGAGAGGCCCGTCATCGCCGAGGTGACCAGCGCTTCCTTTTGGATCGCTTCCAGCGAGCGCACCCAGGTGCGCGCCGACTGGCCGTGCCTGTTGTCGGGCGGCACGAAACCGGCCGCCTCCGCGTTGGCGGCCCGGTAGATGAGCGGCACGTCCATCGATTCCAAGGTGATGTCGGTCATGGTCGAGACGTCCTCTGCGTTCCGCCTAACGGACGGCGAGATAGAGAAAGTTCAAACCGGCGAGCAACGCGAACACGTCGATCAGCCGGCTATGGGTCCCGGGCGCCATGCGTCGCAGAAAAGTGCGGCCGATCCAATTGCCCGGTATCATCACCAGACCGACCAGGAGCCCCATGAAGGCATAATGGGCGTCGAGCAGTTGACTGCCGCCGAAGGCGGCCATGCGCACCGCATTGGTGGCGAGCGCAATGACGGCCATGGTCGCAACAAACGCCTCCTTGCTCAAGCCGTACCCCAGCAGGAATGGCGTCAGCAGCATCCCCGAGCCGATCGAGCCGCCGGCCAGGAAGCCAAAGACGCCGCCGACAGCGCCGAGCATGGCGCGACCGGCCTTGATCTGGCGCGAATGCGCCCAATGCCGAAGCGGGATCGCGACCAGGATCAGGACCCCGAGCACCACCGCGATCACCCGTACCGGCAATATCCCGTAGACGAGCGCGCCGACCACGATCATCGGCGTGGCGCCGACCATGACGATCGCCAGCGACCGCCAGTCGATGGCGCGCACATTGAGCATGCTGCGCGAGAAATGGCTGACCACCAGCGCGACGCTCATGACCGGCACCACCGGCCGCACACCGATCAGCAGCGCCAGCACCGCGGTCATCAGCGTGCCGCCGGCGACGCCGACGGTACCGTGGATGGTCGAGGTGATGAGCGCGGCAATGACGACGCCGAGCAGAATCCAGAAACCGAACTCGCCGTACAGGGATTCCAGAGCACCCACGGTCAGGCACCGGCGGCGTCGGCCGCCTCCCAGAGCGCGGCAAGCCGCGGGAACGCCGCCTGGCCGTGCTCGGTGCGTTGGCTGCCGGTGACGTCGCCCCAAGCGACGATGGCCTTCTCATAGGCCGGCCGGGCAGAGATGCGCGCGTACCAGGCGTTGAGATGTTTGAGGTTCTGCCAGAGCGGCGCCATCATGAAGGATTCAAGCCGCCGCACATAGACGACCAGCGCGATGTCGGCGAGCGAATAGCTGTCGCCGGCAAGCCAGGCGTTGGCGGCGAGCGTTGCATCCATCTCCTCGAACAGGCGGCGAAAGGTCGCCACCGCGTCCGGCAGCAGCGGCGACTCGAGGCCGCCGGCGATATTGATCTGGTCGTTGGTCTTGCGCACGGTGTCGCGCATCTCGGCGTAGTACTTGTCGATCTTGGCCGCGCCCTTGGCCTTGTAGATATGCCGGTTGACGAGACAGACGCCGATGGTGCGGCTGGCGACGTGCACGCCTTCGTCGATCCGGCGCATCCACAGCCGCATCTTGGCGCGCGCCTCCGGCGAGGCCGGCCGGAACGACGGCTCGGCAAACAAGTCTTCGAGATATTCGAGAATGACCAGGGATTCCGGCGTCGCGGCGCCGTTATGGATGATCACCGGCACGAGGCCCTTGGGGTTGAGCCGGTGATAGTCGGCGGGAAGCTCCTCGACGTCGCCGCGCGCGGTGTCGACGATCACGCTCTTCCACGCAATCGCCTTTTCTTCCAGCAGCAGACGCACGCGCTGGGCGGCGGTCGAACGGTCGTAATGGTAGAGCGTCAGCATGGCGCGCGCGCCTCATAAATTTCCCGGCGGCTGATGCCGCCGGGAAACATTGGCGTCAATGAAACCGATCCTGCTTCAGGATCAGAGCTTGGCCGGACGCTGCGGCAGACCGAGCGCCTTCTGCGCCGCCCAGACGTATTTCATGTCGACGACCTTGTGCCAGTCGAAGTTCTTCGGGATCTTGCCCGTTTTCACTTCCGGATCCAGGAACCGGGTCATGGACGCGGCGCTCTCGAAACCGCCGTCGGGGCTCATCTGCGCGAGCGATTCATCGAAGCCCGCCTTGAAGGCCGGCGTGATCTTGTAGCCGAGCTTCTCCATGGTCTCGAAGGTCTTCTCCTTGTTCTCCGGCTTGAACACCCACTGACGGGCCTTGATGTCGGCCAGCACGAAGGCATAGGCGGTGTCTTCGTTCTTCGCCAGCCAGTCGCCCAGCGCGCCGTAGCCTTCCTGCGGCGCCGCCTGGGCCTTGTGGTAGATGAACTTGCCGCCGGCGTCCTTCAGGCCCGTTCTCGTGGCGCGGGAACAGACTGGCCGCATCGACCGTGCCGTTGATCACCGCCAGAAGGCGCTTGTCCGAACCGCCCGAGGTCGGAACGAACTGAACGTCCTTATCCGGGTCGAGCCCCATCGCCTTGACGATTTGGCGCTGAACCCAGGTATTGTGCCCATCGATCGGCCCGCCGGTGATCTTCTTGCCCTTGAGGTCCTCGGGCTTGTTGATGCCCTTGCGGACACCCATGATCCACCATTCCCGGTCACGGTAGCAGGAGATCATCTTGAACGGCTTACCGCTGCGCGCGGCCGCGGCCATGATCGCGTCGGTGTCCGTACGGGAAACATCCAGGCTGCCACCGATCAGGCCGGCAATGTACTGGTCCGACAGGGTGACCTTGATGTCGTCGATCCCATGTTCCTTGAAATAGCCGAGCGCCTGCGCCATCCGGTAACCGAGGGCGGAGGCGTAGTTCGGGTTGAACTCGCCGATCCGCAGTTCGTGCAGGTTGGCCTTGATGTTCTTGATGCTCGCCATCTGGGCGCCGGCTTCCTTGGTCGTCGCCGCCGCGATGAACGTTCCCAGCAGGCCGGCGCCGCCCATCAGCAGGACGTCACGGCGCGGCAGAACAATTTTATCCTTCATCCCTTTTTCCTCCCATCGTGTGTTTCAGCAAACCTAACTATGGACGGCGTAGCCGCCGCTCACAGCCCCTCCAAACGTCGCCATGGGGCAACGTACGCCTCGAGCCAGCGGGTGAGCTGCACTAATGACAACGAGACCACAACCAGCAAGAGCAGAACCGCATACATCAATGCGGAATCAAAAGTGTCGGCCGAGCGGTTCACCAGATAGCCGAGGCCGCGCGAGCCGCCGAAGATTTCGGCGATGATCACAGCGACCAGGCCGCGCCCGACGCCCTGTTGAATCCCGAAATGATGAACGGCAGCGTGTACGGCAGCACCACCTTCATGTAGAGCTCGCGCCGCTTGGCGCCGAACACCTTGGCGGCGGCAAGCAGCGACTTGTCGGTCGTCTTCACGCCCGCCCACGAATTGATGATGATCGGGAACACGGCCGACAGCGTGATGATCGTCACCTGCATCTTGACCGAAAAGCCGAGGAACAAGATGAACAGCGGCACAAGCGCGATGCGCGGCACCGATGCGAGCGCCCAGACATAGGGGCTGAGGATCTTCTCGACGATCCTGTTGCCGCCCATCAACAACCCGGCCGGAATGCCGATCACGCAAGCGATGAAAAGCCCGATGCCGAGATTGGTCAGGCTGTAGAACAAATGGTCGCGGATGCTGCCCGAAATCACCGCGCCGGGCGGCGCCGTGGTGGTCAGCCCCGTGCCAAAGCGCCTCGAACATGCTCGAGGCCTTGGGGAAGAACAATGGGCTGATGGCGCCCGAGCGGGCAAACAGCTGCCATATGATGAAGAAGCAGCTGATATTGACGACCGTGACCAGGAAGGGGCTCACGCGCCGCCAGACCTCGGCCAGCGTCCATCCCGTGTATTCAATGCGATCGGGATCTTCCGTCGCGACGGGCTTTCCGGTTCGCTCCATTGCAGTCATCGATTTTCTCCGCGCGCAGCCTGGAACGCTTCATCCTTCACAAGTCGCCAGATATGGTCGTACAGCTTGCCGTATTCCGGCAGCATCTTAAGATCTCGGTCGAACCGTGGCCGCGGCAGGTCGATGTCGACGATCTCTTTGATGCGGCCCGGGCGGAAAGAGATGACCACCACCCGGTCGGCGAGCGTGATCGCTTCGTCGATCGAATGGGTGATGAACACCACGGTCTGGCCGGTCTTGGAGACGATGCGCTCGAGCTCGCTCTGCATCGCCTCGCGGGTCATGGCGTCGATGGCCGCGAAGGGTTCGTCGGCGAGCAGGATGTCCGGCTCGGTGACCAGCGCGCGGGCGATGCCGACACGCTGCTTCATGCCGCCTGAAAGCTCGTAGGGGTAGGACCTCTTGAAGGCGGACAGGCCGACCAGCTCCAGAAAGCGGTCGACGCGCTCGTCCATTTCCGTCTTCGACAGGCCGAGCTTCTGGAATTCGAACGGCATGCGCACGTTCGATTCCACCGTGCGCCAGGGCATCAGGGCGTAATCCTGAAACACCATCGCGCGGTCCGGGCCCGGGCCGGTCACCGGCTTGCCGTTGACCTCGATGGTGCCTTCCCAGGGCTCGACCAGGCCCGAAATCGCGTTGATGTAGGTGGTCTTGCCGCAGCCCGACGGCCCGACAAGCACGACGAATTCACCGCGGTTCACTGTCAGCGAGATGTCGCGCAGAGCCGTCAGCCGCTTGCGCTCGCGGTGCAGCGTATAGCCGATAGTCAGACCTTCAGAGACGATAACCGGCGTGCCCTTGGCCGGAGCCGACGCACGCCTGAGATCGCGCGCCGCACTAAGCGTCTTGTTAGACATGAAACTCCCTGCCTTCGTCCTCCCAGACGATTTTTGTTTGCGCCCATACAGAGCTTGTCATTTTGACGCCGATTTTGTGCGGCGCGCCCTTCACCCGCCCCAGAACGAGCAAGGTGAAGAGCCTCTCTATTGATAACCCACGCCGCGTGAAGCGGCTAGGCCACATTGACCTTTCTCGCCTCCGCACGTTGACGCGCCTCGCCAAGAATGTCGGCAATGCGCACATACTGCCCCTGGTTGTCGATCGAACGCAGCGCCGCATTCACCACCGCAACCGCGACATTACCGTTATTGGCGGTCAACTCGTTTGCCTTGCCGGTGCGGCAGCTTTCCGCAAACAGCTCCAATTCGGCGCTGAACATGTCGCTGGCCGGCACTTTCAGGTCCTCGCGCTTGCCGTAGCCATCCTTGCCGCGCTGGATATAGAGCGCGGAGGACAGATGCAGCTTGTCCGGCGTGTCCCAGGTCGAGAAGTCTGTTTCGCTGTGCATCAGGCCCTTGGAACCGAACACCCGCACCGAGAAAATGCCGGGCGACGTCCAGCACGAGCCGACATAGCCGAGCTTGCCGTCGGCAAAGCGCAGCGTCGTCATCGACTGGTCGTCGACCTCGGCGCCGACCGGCGACAGCTTGGAGGCCATCGAGGCCGCCTCCGCGATTTCACCGCCAAGGAAATGCAGAATGTCGAACTGGTGGATGGCGAGCTGCGACAACGGGCCGCCCGGCGCCTTGGCCTTATACCAGCGCCAGGTGTTGGGGGTGAGCTCGAGCGCGCGCTCGTTGGAGAAGTTCGCCTCCATGAAGGCGACACGGCCGAGTTCGCCGGCGTCGATCGCCTCGCGGATGCGGCGGATGCTGCCCATCAGGCGCGCGCTGTGGCCGACGGTGATGGTAACGCCGTGTTGCTTCTCAAGCGCCGCGATCTCGATGCCGTCCTCAAGCGTGGCCGCGATCGGCTTCTCGGTATAAACGTGCTTGCCGGCCTTGGCGATTTCGGTGGCGACCGGCAGATGCTGCTCATTGGGAACCGTAATGATCACGCCGCGGATTTCAGGGTCGGACAGCATCGTCTTCATGTCCGGCACGCCTTTGACGCCGAATTCCTGCTCGAAAGCGTCGCGTTTTTCCTGCGTTCGGCTGTAGCCGGCGACGATCTTGAGCTTGTCCGATTTGGCCACGGCTCGGGTCAGCACCTTGGCCCAACGGCCGAGGCCAACAATGCCGAGTTTCACTGGCTGCGCACTCATTAGGGGGTCCTCTTCATTTTCTGGCGCGATCCTATGGCGTTTTTGGCCTCACCACGCAAGAAAATCGAATGCTGGCTCGGTCTATCCGATAGGAAATCTCATTGTTTGAGATTGCGCAATTTGCCAAAATCGATGACGCGAGCGGCATTCTGCAGTGCAGCGATGTGGATCGAACGGCCGCGCCCGACCGGCTGGAGCGAAGCACGGCAAACACGGAACGCGTCGTGCGACGCGCACCGATGCGCTGAAGATGCGCGGCCGATGTGAAGCAACGGCGCTAGCCGGCCGAAGCCTGCGCGGGCGAACGCGCATCCGCCGGTTTAGTCATTGGGGTCTTTACAATGCCCGGTGTTGCGCCGTGAGCGGCCCTGATCATCTCGGCCATGCGCAGCGCCGCCGCCGAGCGATGGCCGGTGCGCCGCCACAACAGGCCGACGCTGCGCTTAGGCACCGGATCGGTGAGCCGAACGAGATGCAAACCGGTGGGGTCGGCGATCGCGCCTGGCGCCAGCACCGTGGCGAGCCGTGAATTACGGATGGTCGCCAGGATCGGCTCGACCGCGTTCATGTCCAGCACCACGTGCGGCGTAAGCCCGTTGTCGGCGAGATAGCGGTCGATGAACTGGCGCGCGCCGAATTCCGGCGTCAGCAGCACCAGCGGCAACGTGGCGAGATCGCGCATCGGCATCGATTTGCGGCCGGCGTGCGAATGCGCGGAGCCGACGATGGACACCAGCTCCTCCTCGAACAAAGGCTCGGCCACGATCTGCTCGTTGGTGTCGGAGAGATAGGAGATGGCGAAATCAAGCTCGCCGTTGATGAGCTGGCGCTCCAGATCAACGCGCGGCACCAGTTGCGCCGTCACCTGCACGCCCGGATAGCGCAACGCGAACTCGGACAGGATCGGCGGCAGTACCGAGTGCGAGAACGAGTGGAAGACGCCGACGCGCAACGTGCCGCGCATGAGCCCTTCCAGCTCGGAGATCGCCAGCATGCTGGAGTCGATTTCCTTGAGGATGCGCTCGCAATAGGGCTTGAACAGTTTACCGGCGGCGGTGAGCTCGATTTCTTTGGTGCCGCGCTCGAACAGCACGGTGCCGATCTGCTGCTCCAACTGCTTGATTTGATGCGACAGCGTCGGCTGCGTGACATGAAGCCGTTCGGCCGCGCGTGTGAAACTGCGCATCTCCGCGATCGCGAGAAAATAACGGACGTGCCGCAATTCCATTGAAACCCTCCCTGCCCGGGCGGGGGATACTAGGCCAGGTCGCCCACCCTCCGCTGGGCATAATAGATATGTTCTATTGGATACATAATCAGAATGTTCTTGCTCTATCCAACGACCGTTCTAGGCTGTGTCCCAACGGTCGCCCCCGAGCCAATAAATAGAGCGGCCACGATGGGAGAGAGATGCCTTTGCCAGCCTACGGCATCGAACGACCGCGCGTGCCTCCCAGGCGAGAAAGCCGGGCCACCGCCCTCTGGCGGCGTCACCGGCCGGGCCCGGCCGCGCTGGCGGTAGCTGGCTGAGGACGTCCAAGGCAGACAGGCAGGTCGTACGTGTCGGACCAGATCGACGTCAGGAACGTGACTTTCGAATACCAGGTCGACAGCGGCCCGGTCCTGGCGATCAAGGACATCAATTTTTCCGTCCAGCCGTCGGAATTCGTCTGCCTGCTGGGCCCGAGCGGCTGCGGCAAGACCACCATCCTCAACATCCTGGCCGGCCTGTTGCGGCCGACCCACGGCGATATCCGCATCAGCGGCGAGCCGCTCGGCGCCAACAAGCAGAACCGCGGCGTCGTGTTCCAGGACTTCGCGCAGTTGTTCCCCTGGCGCACCGCGCGGCGCAACGTCGAATTCGGCCTGGAGACGCGCAAGGTCGCCAAGGCCGAGCGCGAGGAAACGGCGATGGAGTTCCTGCGGCTGGTAGGTCTCGAAAAATTCGCCGACGTCTTTCCGCACCAGCTCTCGGGCGGGATGCAGCAGCGCGTCGCCATCGCGCGTTCGCTCGCGTATAACCCGCAGGTACTGCTGATGGACGAGCCGTTCGCCGCGCTCGACGCCATGACCCGCGACGACATGCAGCTCTTGCTGACCGACGTCTGGCAGAAGACCAAGAAGACCATCGTCTACATCACCCACAATGTCTCCGAGGCGGTGTTCCTCGGCGATAGGGTGATCGTGCTCAACGCGCATCCGGGAACGGTCAAGGCCGAGCTCGCGCTTGACCTGCCGCGGCCGCGCGACCCACTCAGCGAACCTTTCGTGGAAACCCAACGTGAGATCATGCGCCACTTGCGCGCACATTAGAGGCAGTACGCACATGGAACTCCGTCAGCTGCGTTACTTCTTACGGGTTGCGGACTTCAAGAGCTTCAGCCGCGCCGCGCTCGCGGTGCGCATCGCGCAGCCCGCCCTCAGCCGCCACATCCGCAAGCTCGAGGAGGAGATGGGGGTCGCGCTGTTCTACCGCGACGGCCGCGGGGCCATCCTGACCGAGCACGGCCAGCGCTACTATGAGCGCGTCACCGAAATACTGCGGCAGCTCGACCAGGCGAGCGCCGAACTGCAGGGCGACGACGACGCGCCGACCGGCGAGGTCGCGCTCGGCGTGCCGACGGAACTCGGCCCGCGTTTCATCCTGCAAATCGTGCAATCGTTCCGCAACCGCTATCCGAGCGCGCGCATCCGCGTGGCGGAAAGCGGCAGCGCGCAGATCGCCGAGTGGCTGCAGTCCTCGCGTCTCGACGCCGGCTTCATCTACGATCCGCAGGACTACCATACCCTGCCCATCAAGATGGTGGTCGAGGAAACGCTCTATCTCGTCGGGCCGACGGGGGACCGCATCACGGCGTCGGAGACCGTGCCGTTCCGCCACATCGTGCAACTGCCGTTGATCCTGCCCGAGCTCGGCGGCAACTTGCGCGAGCGCATCACCGGTGCGGCGACGCGGCTTGGGCAGGCTGCCCATTGCGAGACCGACATCGATTCGCTGCCGGCCATCAAGCAGGCGGTGATGGACGGCGTCGGGTATACCGTCCTGCCCTACGCGGTCGTCTGTGAAGAGGTGCGGGGTGGCCTGCTGTCGGCGGCACGCGTGGTCGAGCCGGATCTCGTACGCCCGCTCGGCTTTGCAATTCGACCGAACGGCGCCTTGTCGTTGGTGACCAACAAGCTCGCCGGTCTGGTTCAGCTCGAGCTCGGCGACCTGCTCGCCAAGGCCAACTGGAGGGGCCACGAGGTCCCCAAAAGCGCAGGCACGAACGCGTTGAAGAGCCCGCCGATCAACGCCTTCGCCGCCGAAGCGGTTTAAGGCGGCCCTACGCGTCGATCTTGCGCCTGCCAATCGAGGTCGGAGGCGCCGCCGCCGGTGCACAACAGGCGCAGATAAAAGATGAACGCGCCGCACGCGCCGCATTTCTGGATCATGAAGCGGCCGTCTTTGAGATGCCCGCGGAAGACCGCATCCGGCCCCGCGCCTTCATTCGCCAAGGGATAGTCCTCGGTGGAGCTGCGTTAGCCGCGATGCGCCTTGATGAGATCGCGCGCGATGATGAGTTGCTGGATCTGCGAGGTGCCTTCGTAGAGACGGAACAGCCGCACGTCGCGCAGGAACTGCTCGACGCGGTAGTCCTGCATGTAGCCGTTGCCGCCGTGCACCTGCACCGCGGCGTCGGCGACCCGCCAGACCATCTCGCTGGCGAAGTATTTGACACAGGCCGCCAGCATTGTGACCTGCTCGCCGGCGTCGCGCCGCCGGCAGGCGTCGGTGAGCGCGCACCAGGCGACATACGAGTCGCGCTTTGAGTCGGCGATCAGCGCCTGCACCAATTGATGCTCTGCGATCGGTTTGCCGAACTGTATGCGTTCGGTGGCGTAATCGAGCATCAGCCCGATCAGCCGCTCGGCGGCGCCGCAGCAGGCCGCTGTAATGTGCAGACGGCCGCGATCGAGCACCTTCATGGCCGTGACGAAGCCCCTTCCCTCCTGGCCGCCGACGATATTGTCCTTGTGCACGCGCAGGTCCTCGAAGACCACGTCGGCGGTGTGTGCGCCGCGATGGCCGAGCTTGCGGTCGGCCTTGCCGATATGCAGACCAGGCGTGCCGGCCTCGACCAGGAAAGCGGTGACGCCCTTGGCGCCGCTCTCATCCGGATTGCTGCGCGCCATCACCGTAAACAGGCCCGCCTCCGGCGCATTGGTGATGAAGCGCTTGGTGCCGTTGAGCACGAAATGATCGCCGTCGCGGCGCGCCGACAATTTGAGATGCGCGGCGTCGGAACCGGTGTCCGGCTCGGTCAGGGCAAATGAGCCGATCATTTCGCCGCTCGCCAGGCGCGGCAGGTACTTCCGCTTCTGCTCCGGCGTGCCGTCGATGACGATGCCCTGCGAGCCGATGCCGACGGTGGAGGAAAAGCAGGAGCGGAAGGCGGGCGCCGCGTGCGAGATCTCGTAGACGATCTGCGCTTCTTCCTCGGTGTTGAGGCCAAGCCCGCCGTATTCTTCCGGAATCGTCAGCCCGAACAGGCCGAGCTCGCGCATCTCCACCAGGATGTCGGGCGGGATGGCGTCGCTCTCCTCCACCTTGGGCTCGTTGGGGATGAGCCGCTCGTGCGTGAAACGCCGCACGGTGTCGCGGAACTGGCCCATCGTTTCGGGATCGAGCGGCATGGGCGCAACTCCGTTTTCGAAATCAGTCCGGTGTGAGTAGCGAGACGCCGAGCCGCGCGCGGCGGCGCAGCCAGGCGGTGGCGCGGTATTTCGGGTCGAGCGTGATGGCGTGCATGCCGTCGAGTACGGCGAGCACGCGGGCGCCCCCGAGCGTGTCGCCAAAAGCGAGCGGCCCTTTCGGATAATTGAGGCCGAGCTCGACCGCGGTGTCGATGTCGGCCGGCGCCGCGATGCGCAATTCCGCGATGCGGGTGCCGATATTGACGATCATGGCCAGCAGCCGTTGGATGACGAAGCCGGGGCTGTCTTTGATCACGGTCACCGGTGCGTTGGTGGCGGCAAGCGCGGCGTAGGCCGCGCCCAGCACCTCGGGCGTGGTGAGCGGATTTTTCATCAGCGTGCGCCGGCCTTGAAAGCGGCCGAGCATGTCGACCGCGACGGTCTTGGCCGGATCGAGTTTCAGCCGCACGGCGGCGCTGGAGCCGTCCTCGCCGAGCGGCGTGACGAAGCAGACCGGATGCGCGCCCGGCGCGCCGCCAAGTTGCGCCTTGACGCCAGCGCCGTCGAGCAATTCGGCCAACTCCTTGCCGCCATCCTCGTCGGCGACCCAGGCCGACGCGGGCTTCGGCTGCTCGATAACCGGCACGCTCGGCGCCTCGCCCGCCGGCGGACCGGAGTAATCGTAGAAGCCCTGCTTCGACTTGCGCCCGAGCAGGCCGCCGGCGACGCGCACCGACATCTCGGCCGAGGGCTGATACATCGGTTCGTTGAAATACTGGGTGAAGATGCTGACCATCACCGCGTGGGTGACGTCGCCGCCCACCAGATCGAGCAGCTCGAACGGCCCCATGCGGAAGCCGGCGGCTTCCTTCATCAACAGATCGACCTCGCGCGGGGAGGCAATGCCCTGCGCCATGATGCGCAGCGCCTCCGGCCCGTAGGCGCGGCCGGCGTGGTTGACCACGAAACCGGGCGTGTCGGTGGCGACCACCGGATGCTTCTTGATCCGCTTGACGAAGCCGACCAGCGCCTCGACCAGCGCCGGCTCGGTACGCAAGCCGCCGATCACCTCGACCAGCTTCATCACCGGCGGCGGATTGAAGAAGTGCAGGCCGGCGACGCGTTCCGGCTTGTCGCAGCCGGCGGCGATCTCGGTCACCGACAAGGAAGAGGTGTTGGTGGCGATCACGGCGTCACCCGCCAGGCGCTTTTCCAGTTCGCGGAACAGCTCGCGCTTGACCTCGAGCTTCTCGACGATGGCCTCGATCACCACGTCGGACTTGGCGGCCTCATCCAGTGAACCAATCGGCTTCAGGTGTGCGAGGACGTCCTGTTTGGCTTCCTCCGTCATGCGGCCCTTGGCGACCTGGCCGTCGAGGCCCTTGTCGATCGCGGCCAGCGCCTCTTCCACCGCGCCTTCGCGCGCATCGAACATCAGCGTCGTTCAGCCCGGCCTGTGCGCACACCTGGGCGATGCCGCGGCCCATGGTGCCGGTGCCGATAACCGTCACCGTCAGATTCGGCGCGGAAAGATCTCTTGCCACTCTTCTTACTTCCCTTCGAACTTAGGTTTGCGTTTTTCCTGGAAGGCCTTCATGCCTTCCTTTTGATCCTGCGTCGCGAACTGCAGCTCGAACGCCTTGCGCTCCAGCATGAGCGCGGTCTCGAGCGGCGCGTTCAGGCCGGCGTTGACGACCTCCTTGATCTGCTTGACCGAGATCGGCGGCATGGCCGCGATCTCCTGCGCGATCTCGAGCGCGCGGGCGAACGCCCCGCCGGCCGGCGCCACCTCGCTGACGACGCCCATGTTGAATGCTTCAGTGGCGCCGAACAGGCGGCCGGTCATCAAAAAGAGCATGGCGCGCTGGCGGCCGATCAAGCGTGCGAGCTTTTGCGTTCCGCCGCCGCCGGGCAGAATGCCGAGCTTGGCCTCGGGCAGGCCGAGCTTGGCGCCCTCGCCCGCCACGATGATGTCGGCGCACAGCGCCATCTCCAGGCCGCCGCCGAGCGCGAAGCCCTCGACCGCGGCGATCAGCGGCTTCGGGCAATCCATCAGCACGCGCCAGTATTGCTGCACGTTGCGCGCCATCACCTCCATCGGTCCGGCGTTGGCCATTTCGCCGATGTCGGCGCCGGCGGCGAACACCTTATCCGAGCCGGTGATGATCAGGCAGCGGATCGCCGGATCGGCGCCGTAGCGCGCGACCTCGGCCGACAGCCGCTTGCGGATGTCGAGATTGAGCGCGTTGCGCACCTGCGGGCGGTTGAGCCTGAAGACGACAATGTCGTCGGAAGGATATTCAACCAGCAGTGGATCCGGCTCGGTCATGGCTCAGCGTCCCGGCGTCATTGGAAGGAGCCTTACATTATCATGGGGGAGCCAAGGCTGAGCCCGCCGCAGACGAAAATATGCTGGCCGGTGGTGAAGCCCGCTTCCTCCGACATGAAATAGGCAACCGCCCCGGCGATCTCCTCCGGCTTGCCGAGCCGGCCCATGGGAATGGCCGCGACATGCGCGCGCGTCGCCGGGCTGTCAGGCGGGTTGTTTTTGTTCCACATCTCCGTTTCGGTCGGCCCCGGCCCGACGGCGTTGACGGTGATGCCCTTGTCGGCGAGCTCAAGCGCCCAGCTCCGCGTCATGGCGACCAGCGCCGCCTTGGCGCCTGAGTAAGATGAGGTATTCGGCCGCCCCAGCAGCGCGCGGCTGGTGATGTTGATGATGCGGCCAAAGCGCGCCTGCTCCATGGCGGGCAGCACCGCCTGCACGCACTGGATGGCAGAACGCAGGTTGACGCTGACCACCTCGTCGAACTTGGTGAGATCGATCTCGCCCAGCTTTTGGATGTGGTTGAGGCCGGCATTGTTGACCAGCCCGTTCACCGCGTAGCGCTTGACGATATCCGCTAGAGCGCGGGCAACCGACTCCCGGTCGGTCAGGTCGGCCGTGAAGACCTCGCCGGGAAAGCCCGCACCGGCGGCGGAACGCGCGATGCCGACGATGCGGTGATTTTGCGAAGCCAGTCTGTCGGCGATGGCGCGGCCGATGCCGCGGGTCGCGCCGGTGATCAACGTCACCCGCTCGGCGGACGATTGTCCTTCGTGCCCGGTCATACCTGTTATATCCTCGTCGGCCACTCGATCCGTTTACAGGCTGAACTTGCCTGTAGCATACAACAAGCGTTTTCGAACCAAGAACTCAAGCGAAAACCGGCGCGCCATGATTTGAGCCGCGCCGTCATCCGGGGGGTTGCTTGCACGCTCTTTCGCCCTTGTTCGAGCCGCGCGGCGTGGCGGTCATCGGCGCTTCCGCCGATGTCACCCGCATCGGTGGGCAGCCGGTGCGCGCATTGCACCGCTTCGGTTTCCGCGGCCAGGTGTTTCCGGTCAATCCGAAATATCCCGAGATCGATGGCCTGCGCTGCTACGCCAGCGTCGGCGAAATCGACGCGCCGTGCGATCTTGCGCTGATCGCGGTGCCGGCCAAGGCGGCGAGCGAAGCCGTACGCGCCTGCGGCGCGGCGGGTATTCCGTTCTGCATTGTATTGAGTGCCGGCTACGGCGAGACCGGCGCGGAAGGCGCCGCGCTGGAAGACGGCTTGCGCAAGGCCGCGGCCGAATCCGGCACCCGTCTGGTCGGGCCGAACTGCCAGGGCCTGCTCAATCTGACCACGCGGCTTTATGCCGGCTTCGGTTCGCCGTTTCTGGAACCCGATCTGCTGGCCGGCTCCGTTTCACTGGTGACACAAAGCGGCGGATTCGGCTTCGCCGTGCTGATGAGCTGCACCCAGCGCGGCATCGGCTTCCGCATCGGGCTGTCGACCGGCAACGAGATCGACATCACCACGCCTGAGGTGATCGAAGCGCTGATCGACGATCCCGGCACCCGCATCATCTGCGCCTATATCGAAAGCGTCGCCGACGGACGGCGGCTGCAAGATGTGGGGCGGCGGGCGGTTGCGGCCGGCAAGCCGGTGCTGATCTGGAAATCAGGCAACAGCGCCGACGGCGCGCGCGCCGCGGCTTCCCACACCGGCAGCATGACCGGGCGCTACGATGTCTACCGCGCCGCGTTCCGGCAATCGGGCATCATCGAGATCTTCGACATCGATGATCTCGCCGACGCCTGCCGCGCCTTTCTCGGCGGTGAATTGCCGGCGGGCCCGCGCGTGGCTTCCGTCGGCATTTCCGGCGGCGCCGGCATCCTGTTCGCCGACCGCGTCAATGCACGCGGCCTGCAATTGTCCACCTTGAGCGACGACACCAACAAGGTGCTGCGCAGCGTCATCCCCTCCTTCGGCTCCATCTCCAATCCGGTCGACGTCACGGCCAGCGTGTTCAACGACGCCAAGATCCTGACCGACGTGATCGACGGCATGCTCGGCGATCCTGAGGTCGATCAACTGGCGCTGTTGCTGGCGTCGATCCCCGGCGACGCGGCGCTGCGCACGGCGAAGGCCGTCCGCGCGGCCATCGACCGGTATCACAAGCCGGTCATGCTGGCCTGGTCCGCGCGCCGCAACCGTGCGGAAGCGGCCTACGCGCTGCTCGAAGAGGGCCATGTGCCGATCTATGAATCGCCGGTGCGGGTGGCGGAAGCTTCTGCGTGGCTGGCGGGTTTCGCCGCGGCGCGCGCAGCGTCCACTCCGCTCGCGCCGCCGAAGGTCGCGCGCGTCGGATTGCCGGCGGGCGGTGGCGCGCTGGACGAAGCGCGCAGCAAGGCCTTACTGACGCAATCCGGCATTCCGGTCGCGCGCGAAGTGGTGCTGTCGGCCGACACCGAAAAGCCGGCGGCGCTCGACCTCAAATTCCCCGTGGCGGTGAAGGTGCTGTCCGCCGACATCGCACACAAGAGTGAGGCCGGCGGCGTGCGGCTTGGTGTGACGAGCCTGGATGAACTGGCGGAAGCGATCCGCACCATCCGTACCAACGTCAAACAACACCGGCCGGATGCTGCCATCGACGGCTTTATTGTAGCCGAGATGATCACCGACGGCCTGGAGACGATCGTCGGCGTGGTGCGCGATCCCTCGTTCGGGCCGGTGGTGGCGTTCGGCCTCGGCGGCATCGCCACTGAAGTCTTGAAGGATATCTCCTACCGGGTGGCGCCGTTCGGCGTCGATCAGGCCCGCGCCATGATCGGCGAATTGCGTTCGGCCGCGCTGTTCGGTCCTTTCCGCGGCCGCGGCGCGCTCGACGTCGACGCGCTTAGCGAGGCAATCGCGCGCGTGTCGGTGCTGGCCGCGCAGGAGGCGCGCCTGGTCGAGCTCGACATCAACCCGTTGTTCGTGCGTCCGCAGGGCAAGGGCGTGGTGGCCGCCGACGCGCTGGTGGTGACGGCAGGTTAGCTGCCGTCCATTGACGGCGTCGATCCGACCGATCAACGGCTTCCGCGTTGACAGTCAATCAGACCCGGCGCTCTAATTCAAAAAAGTAACGGGAAGGAAGGCAGGAGCGCGCCATGACGGACAACGAGACCAAGAACGAAGGCGCCGCGAAGGCCGGCCGCGACGGTTATTTCTTCAAGATGGACGAGGTCAAGCCGATCGACGCGGGTCCGACCTATTCGACCGCGCGCGGCGGCGTGGTCGAAGGCGAGCGCATGCAGATCGGCCTCATCCACAAGGCGCGCGGCACCGGCTCGCGCCCGCACAGCCACCCCAACGAACAATTCAACTACGTCCTGCAAGGCACATTGCGCGTGAAGATCGGCGACTCGGCCGAAACACTGTGCCCGGCCGGCACCGCCATCTTCGTGCCGGCAAACACCGTGCATTGGATGGTGGCAACGCCGGAGGAAGACGTCATCTTCTACGTCGTCAAGGACCTGACGCACGGCATCGCCGGCGCGCCGGCCGACGGCGTCGACCGCGGCGCGCATTACGAACCGGGGTTTGGGCCGAAAGCCCCGCGCGGCTGAGCGGGAGCAAGAACGCGTTGCGGCCGGGCAGCCGGAGGACATGGGCGACTGAGGGGGGCGGCGCGCCTCCCCAGACCTATCGGAGATTTTGATTGTTGCCGGGCGTCGGCGCCTTGCGCGACATACCGCGCTGGTTGCGCAGGGTCCGCACGCGTTCGCCGAGGCGGTGCAGATAGGTCTCGTTGTCGCGCACCTGAAGACAGGGAGTGATCACACGTTTCGTGGGCCGGGCAGCGCGCGCACAGCTATCCTGCGGTAACTTGCTCCGCCTGGTCCAGCGTCTTCAGCTCGCGCCGCATGATCTTGCCCGACGATGTTGTCGGCAACGCCGGGACGAATTGCACCTCCCGTGGCACCTTGTAAGCCGCCATATGCTCCCGGCAGTACCCGATGATCTCTTCCGCCTCCACGCTGGCGCCTGCCTTGAGCACGATATACGCCTTGGCAATCTCGCCCTTGTTCGGATCGGCTTTCGCGCCGACGCCCACCATGGCGACCGCGGGATGCCCAGCGATGACCCGCTCGATCTCGGCCGGATAGATGTTATAGCCCGCCGTCAGAATCATGTCTTTCTTGCGATCGACGATGTAGACGTAGCCGTCGGCATCCATCTTTCCGAGATCGCCGGAATGCAGCCAGCCATCTGGCTCAATGGTTTCTCGTGTCGCTTGTTCATTGCCGTAATAGCCGAGCATGTTGAGCGGGCCCTTCACCATGAGCTCACCCACTTCGTCGGCGGGCCGGGTTCTCGATGGATCTGACGGGTCGGCGATGCGCCCCTGCATGAACGGCATCATGATTCCAACAGAGCCCAACCGGTTCTCGCAATAGGAATGCTGCATAATGCCTGGACCTGCGAGCTCGGTCATTCCCCAGAGTTCAAGCATCTCGCTACCGGTACGCTCCAACCATTCGGTCGACTTCGCCGCCGGCATGGCTTGTCCACCGACGACCGCCGCCCTGAGCGACGAAAGGTCGTATTTATCGAAGTCCGGATGCGCCAACATGTAGAGATACATGGTGGGCACGCCGTCGATG
Organism: uncultured Pseudomonadota bacterium; assembly: GCA_963829785.1. Taxonomy (GTDB): domain Bacteria; phylum Pseudomonadota; class Alphaproteobacteria; order Rhizobiales; family Xanthobacteraceae; genus Pseudolabrys. The sequence continues at coordinate 409,365 of CAWHJZ010000049.1, forward strand.
ATGGTCACCTTATGGCGCTGGATCGCTTCGAGCGCCTGCTGGGCGTCGAATTTTTCCAGCAGCACGAAAGTCAGTCCGAGCATGAAGCTCAGATCCATCACCACAGTGCCGTAGACATGCGCCAGCGGCAGGCCGGTGAATTGGACGTCGTGCTCGGTGCGCACGTTCATCGCCGCGGTCAGCGCCGCATTGAGCACGACGTTGCGATGGCTCAACATCGCGCCTTTGGGGAACCCGGTGGTGCCGGACGTGTAGCAGATGGTCGACAGCTCGTCGGCCTTGTTGCCCGGCGCCTCGATGGTTTCAGCTTGGCCCTTGAGCAGATCGTCGAACGCCATCGTACTGGCGAGCGGCGCGCCGATGACGACGATTTCCTTGAGATAACCTTCGGTCTTGAGATTGAGCACGGCCTTGGCGCGGTCCGGGGTGGTGATCAGCACCTTGGCGCCGCAATCCTTGACCACGTAAGACAGTTCGTCAGCCGTCAGCATGGCGTTGACGGGATTGATGACGCCGCCCGCCTTGGCAACGCCGGCATAGCTGATCGCCCATTCCGGGCTGTTTTGAGCGAATATCGTGACCCGATCACCTTTCTTGACGCCGAGCGCCTTGAGTCCGTTGGCCGCCTGATTGGTCAGCCGTTCCAGCTCGCCGAAGGTGAACGTCCGGTCGCCAAAGATCAGCGCCGGCTTGTTGGGGAGGCGGGCAGCAGTGGCTGGCAGCAACTCATCGATGCTTTCGTTCAGCATGACGTTCCCTCGTTCGATTTTTTGTTTGGCGATCGAAATCGCCTAGAAGAAAGCTTGAATGCCTGTCTGCGCGCGGCCCAGGATGAGGGCATGCACATCGTGCGTGCCTTCATAGGTGTTCACGGTTTCCAGGTTCACCACGTGGCGCATGACGTGGAATTCGTCGCTGATGCCGTTGCCGCCATGCATATCGCGGGCAGTCCGCGCGATGTCGAGCGCCTTCCCGCAGTTGTTGCGCTTGATCAGCGAGATACCCTCCGGCGCAATCTTGCCCGCGTCGAACAGACGGCCCGCCTGCAGGCAGGCCTGCAGGCCGAGCGTGATTTCGGTCTGCATGTCGGCGAGCTTCTTCTGGACAAGTTGATTGGCCGCAAGCGGCCGGCCGAACTGCTTGCGATCCAGCACATATTGGCGGGCCGCATGCCAGCAGAACTCGGCCGCCCCCATCGCGCCCCATGCTATGCCGAAGCGGGCGCGGTTGAGACAACCAAAGGGTCCAGCGAGTCCCGTCACATTCGGCAGCAAGTTCTCCGCCGGCACGAACACGTCTTCCATCACGATTTCGCCGGTGATGGAAGCGCGCAGGCTCAACTTGCCTTCGATCTTCGGTGCCGACAGCCCTTTCATGCCGCGTTCCAACACGAAGCCGCGGATTACGTCGTCATCGGTCTTGGCCCATATCACGAAGACGTCGGCAATCGGCGAATTGGTGATCCACATCTTGTTGCCGGTCACGCGGAAACCGCCGTCGACCGACCGCGCGCGCGTCGTCATGCCGCCAGGATCCGAGCCGTGGTCGGGCTCCGTCAGGCCAAAGCAGCCCACCCATTCGCCGCTCGCCAGCCTGGGCAGATATTTCATCCGCTGCTCTTCGGTGCCGTAGGCATAGATCGGATGCATCACCAGCGAGCTTTGCACGCTCATGGCCGAGCGGTAGCAGGAGTCGACGCGTTCCGCCTCGCGCGCCACCAACCCGTAGACGACATAGCTCGTGGCGGCGCAGCCGTATTTTTGCGGCAGCGTGGGCCCAAGCAGGCCGAGCGCGCCGAACTCGCGGATGATATTGCGGTCGAACTCCTCGTTGCGGTTCGCCATCAGCACCCGCGGCATCAGCTTTTCCTGACAATAGCTGCGCGCCGTGTCGCGGATCATGCGCTCGTCTTCCGTGAGCTGACTCTCCAGCAGCAGCGGATCGTCCCAATGGAAAGCGCCATACTTGTTGGAAGGCACCGTTTCGACCTTCTTCGGAAGAGCCATCGTATTCATACCGGTCTCCTGCGGCCGCCGTCCGGCCGCTCATGCGACAAACTGGTTACCCGCCTTCACGCGCCCCATTCGAGAGCGGCTTCCGCGCGTTGCCGCGCTGCTTCCGCCCGCTTGTTCTCACCCAGCTCCGTCAGCACATCGGCATAAGTCAACCAATTGCCTTTGTGGGTGCCGCGGCTCAGCACCCGCTCCGACAGCAGGCTGCGGGCCACCGGCAGGTTGCGCGCGCGCACCGCGGCATCGCAAATGATCTGCGCGAACAAGTCGCGCTGCGCATGGCTGCCGCCGACCGAAACGGTCTCGTTGCGAATACTCCACAAGATTTCGCACGCGCGGTCGTAATTCCCCTCCTCGTAGGCGATCATGCCCTCGCACAAAGGGATCAGGATATTTCTGGTGACTTGCGCGCGCCAGCTCCTGACCTTGCCCGGCAAACTCGGCCATCGATTCGACGTGGCGGCGCGCCACGTCGAAATTTCCGTTGGCGGCGAGCGCGAGACCGAAATGTGCGTCCCTGAACGGCAGCATGTGGTCGTCGATGCGTTTTTCGGAATGCTCGGCCAGCGCCTCCCAGCGATTGCCGATGTCGACCCCGCCCATCTGCAGGCGCTTGAGCAGCGCGGCCTGATTGGAGACGTCAACATAGGTTTCGGAATTCACCGAGTTCAATTCGTTGTCGTAGATTTGCAGCGCGCGCTCAGATTCGCCCTGCGCCATGAAGAACAACGCGGCATGCCACCACACATGTGCCTTGAACGGGTTCTTCTCCGCCCATTGATCCGGCGTGTAATCAAGCCATTTGACGCCTTCGGCCGAACGCCCTTGCATCTCCAACACATGGGCGACTGAATGGATGGCCCAGAGATCGCCCGGATTGCGCTCGACGGCTTGGCGGCCCCAGCGCTCGGCGTCCACATAGTCGCCGCACTCCTCCAGCGCATAGGCATACATGCCCTGCACGCAGCCATAGCCCGGCACATCGTCGTCCCACTCGCCGAGGACACCTGCCAGCACCGAACGCATGACCTGGCTGCGCCCTGCATAGAAGCTCATGGTGTGATGCAGCTTGAGCGCCAGAAGGTCGCGCGGACTTTCGGTGAGAAGCCGCTCCCAATGAAGGCAGGCCTTTATGATGTCACCCGCCGCCCATGCCTCCAGCGCGCTCGCATGCAGTCGCTCCCGTTGGGTCAAGGCATCGAGCCGCGGCCGGATTTCATCGAGCACCTGCTGCACCTTCGGCAGGACCGCCTTGTTCTCCAGCATGAGCAGGAAATAGCCGCGGAAGCACTTGGCAAGCGCAAAATCCGGATCGGCATCGAGCGCCTTTTTCACCTGCGCGGAAGCCGTGGTGCGATAATCCATATAAGCGTCGACGGCCTGGTCGATGTGCTTGGCGGCGTCTTCGCTCGTGGTGGTGAGTTCAAGCCCTCGGCTATCGCTTTGCATGCGCGTTCACTCCAGCTCGAGGCCCGCGCCATTGGGCCTGCAGATCGTCGCGTTCACATCGCTGCGCGCCACTCAAGCCTCGCCGGGCAGCACGCCCAACCCTTTCAACACTCGCTCCGGGGTCGCCGGGAACTCGTGAATGTCGCCGCCGCGTTGGCTCAATGCGTCGGCCACCGCACAAGATATCGCGCCGAGCGCGCCGATGATCGAGCCCTCGCCGCAACCCTTGAAACCGCCCAGCGCGGCCGACGGCGTGTTGGCGTGATGAAGCTCAATACGCGGAACATCAAGGGCGGACGGCACGAGATAGTCGGCCAAGGTCACGGTACGCGGCTGGCCCTGCTCGTCGTAAACGATCTCTTCCAGCAGCGCCTCGCCGATGCCTTGCACGATGCCGCCGATGATCTGTCCTTCAACCACCGACGGATTGATTATGGTGCCGACGTCTTCAGCCGCTACGTAGCGCACGATCTTGACATCGCCGGTCTGCGGATCGACGTCGACGACGACCAGATGCGCTCCGGCGGCAAAGCTGCCGCGTTTCGGATCGTAGAAAGACGTGACCTCGAAACCGGGATTGAGCTCTTCCGGAATGTCCTTGGCAGAGAAGAAGCTCTTCTCCGCCAACTCGCGCAGCGAAATGCTTTTGGAGCGGTCGAGCGTTTGAATCGTGCTGTTTGCGATGGTCACCTCTTCGACCGGCACCTTGAGCAGGAAGGCACCGAGCGCCAGAATGCGCTGCCGCAGCTCCTTTGCGGCCTTGATGACCGCGCCGCTGCCAAACACGGCGGTCCGTGAGGCGAAGGTGCCGAAGCCATACGGCGCCGTTGAGGTATCGTTGGTCAGGCAGGCGATCTCTTCGAGATTGATGCCGAGCTCGTCAGCCGCGACCTGGCGCATAGCCGTCATGATGCGCTGGCCCTGCGAGGGAAGTGCCGCCGCTACGGTGAGCACGCCGGTTGTTTCCAGGCGCAGGGTGACGGCATCGCGGCCGGGCTGCAGTAGCGTGCCGGGACCGACCGCCGTGGTGGTGCCCAGACCGGTGAGTTCCGCAAAGCAGGCAACGCCGATACCGCGCAGCTTGCCGTCTGCCCGAGCCTGCCGCTGCTCTTCACGCAGCCGCGCGTATTCCCCCTTGGCGGTGGAAAGCTTCAGGCACGGCACATAGTTCACGTTTTCATGCACGAGATTGTTGGCGTTGCGAAAAGGCATCTCCTCATTGGGGATCAGATTGCGCGCGCGCAATTCCACGGGATCGATTTTGAGGCGGCGCGCCACTTCATCGAGCAGCAGCTCCAGCGATGCCGAAGCCGACGGACGCCCGACCGCCCGATAGGGGCCGACCGGCGTCTTGTTGGTGGCGACGCCACGGGTGCGATATCGCATCGCCGGAACCTTGTAGGGGCCGGGCATCAGGCCTGCGGTCTGCAATGGTTCCATGCCTGCCGACCAGAGATAGGTCGAGTAGGCGCCGACATCGACCCAGATGTCGGAGCTGAGCGCGAGCAGGTGCCCTTCCTGGTCGACCGCCGCCTGCACCTCGATGTACTGGTCGCGGGCATGGGTGGACGCGACCATGTTCTCCAGCCGGTCTTCCACCCACTTCACCGGACGGCGCAGCTCGAGCGCGAGATAGGCGCAGACGAACTCTTCCGGATAGATCGACGCTTTCTGCCCGAAGCCACCGCCGGTGTGCGGGATGACAACGCGAACATCATTCTCGTGCATGCCGAGATGCTTGCCGAGGTAATGACGCAAGACGTAAGGGAGTTGGTGGCTCATCCACACGGTGAGCACGAAGGAACTTTCCCGGTAGGCAGCAACGCAGCCGCGGCTTTCCAGGCAAAGCGCCTGCTTGCGGCCGATACGAAACTTGCGCTTGACGGTCAGATGGGCGTTATTGATCGCCTCATCCACATCGCCACGCTCGTATTCGCGCTTGATGAGATAGTTGTTCGGGCACGAATCGTGCACCAGCGGCGCGTCGTCCAGCTCGCCCCCGCGCGGATCGGATACAACCGGCAGCGGATCGTAATCGACCTCGATGAGCTCGGCAGCGTCCTCTGCCGTAGCGCGGTCGACGGCGACAATGGCGCAGATCGCCTCGCCGCAGAAGCGTACCTTGTCGACCGCCAGCCAGTGCTGCACCAACTCGCCGCCGGAGAAGCGGTTGGGCATGCTGCGGAAGGGTTCGACCTTGCCGAACAGCTCCTTGCCGGTCAGCACCTTGATCACGCCGGGCAGTTCGCGCGCCTTGCTCGCATCGACCGAGCGCAGGTGCGCATGCGCGTGCTGACTGCGCAGGAATGCCACATGATACATGCCCGGCAACTGGATGTCGTTGAGGAAGCGGCCGAATCCTTCGACCAGCGGGATGGCCTCGTCGGGCAGTATCGGCGAGCCGACCGCTCGCTGATTGACGAAACGCTTATCCGAAACGTCCGGCATTACGCGAACTCCTTGCGCGCTACCGCCAGCACCGCGTCGACAATGGCCTGGTAGCCGGAACAGCGGCAGATATTGCCGGACAGTGCTTCGCGCACGTCCTGCTCGGTCGGATCGGGGTTCTCCTGCAAAAGCTCGATCGCGGTGATCAGCATGCCCGGCGTGCAATAGCCGCACTGCAACGCGAACTTCTCATGGAAGGCCTGTTGCATAGGGTGGCGCGTGCCGTCAGCCGAGCGCAGTCCTTCGATGGTGACGATTTCGGCACCATCGGCCTGCACCGCCAGCGTCAGGCAGGAGCGCGCGCTGCGCCCGTTCAGCGAGACTGTGCAGGCGCCGCACACCCCGTGTTCGCAGCCGAGATGCGTGCCGGTGAGATAGAGATGGTCGCGGATGAAGTCCGCCAGCGACAGCCGCACCGGCACGGTCCTCTCATAGACCGTTCCGTTCACCGTCACCCGGATGCGTTGCTCCTTCGCCACGTTACGCTCCTCCGCTGCGCGCCAGTGCCGTTTCCAAAGCCCTCGTCGTCAGCACGCCGGCCAGATGGCGCCGGTAAGCGGCGGAGGCATGGACATCGTCCGTCGGCTCGACGGCGGCGATGACTTTGGAGACCGCTTCGGCAAAAGCGTCTTTGCTTCGCTTGCCGCTCAACTCACGTCCCGTGAGCACGGCCTCCGCATCGCGCGCGCGCACGGGACCGTCGCCCATGCCGACAATGGTCAACCGCGCCTTCTCGCACACCCCTTCGCGCATGGTCAGCATGGCAGCGGCGCCGGCCAGCGCAAAGTCCCCGAGGCGCCGCGCGTATTCGACGAAGGCGGCGCTGGTGCCGGCGGGCGGACGCGGATAGCGCAGGCCGACCACCATCTCGCCCGGTTCGAGCGCGTTCGACATCATGCCGGTGAGGAATTCTTCCGCGGGCACTTCGCGCCGCCCTGCTCCGCCGGCGATCATCACGGTGCCGTCCAACGTGACCAGCACGCTCGGCTGCTCGGCTGCGGGATCGTTGTGCGAGACGCTGCCGCAGACGGTACCGCGATTTCGGATCGCCGGGTGCGCGACATAAGTTGTCGCCTCGGCCAGCAGCGGCCAGCCTTCACGGACTTGCGGAGAACGCAGTAGATCGGCGTGGCGCACCAGCGCGCCGAGGGTCAGGCCGTCGTCGGCGACATTGAAACGATCCAGCTCCTCGATACGATTGATGTCGACCAGCACCGCCGGGCTGATGATGCGACAGTTGAGCATCGGCATCAGGCTTTGCCCGCCCGCCAAGACCCGGCCGTCGTCGCCAGCATCCGCCAGGACGTGCAGCGCTTCGTCGACGCTGCTCGGCGCGTAATAGTCAAACCCTGCCGGCTTCACGAGTTTCCCGACCCTTCGTCTACGCGCGCGCAAAACCCGCGTGATCTCTCGCGGGCCGCGTTCGTCGCGCTCATCATCCGTATCCGTACTCTATAGCTCAGCTCTTTACTATGTAAGTACTTTACTATAGTGATCGTCGCCGCGACGGTGTCAAGGGTCAAGCTTCCGCGCGCGATCGGCCAGAGCCGTCATCGATCGGCACCGGCGGTTATGCCGCGCTGCAACGTCAAAAAGGCGTCCACCATGGAAATGCAACTCAAGGATCGTGTTGCCCTCGTAACCGGAGCGACTCGCGACGTCGGACGTGAAATCGCCCTGTCGCTCGCCGCCGAAGGGGCGACGGTCGCGGTGCATTATCACGGCGCAGCCGATGCTGCCGAAGCCGTCGTTGCAGAAATCAAGAAAAACGGCGGCAAGGCCAAGTCTTACCAGGCCGACGTTGCCGACAATGCAGCGGTGCAAAAGACAATCAACGCCATCGTTGCGGATCTCGGCGGTCTCAACATCCTGGTGAGCAATGCCGGGCTTGCCATCCGCAAGCCGTTCAAAGACACCACGCCCGAGGAGTGGCGCCGCCAGATCGACGTCAACCTGCTGGGCGCCATCCACCTTTGTCATGCCGCCGGCCCTCATCTGGTGAAAGGCGGCAATGGACGGATCATCGCGATGGTCGGCGATTCTTCACGCGTCGGCGAATCCGGCCTGTCGATCGTGGCCGCCGCGCGTGGCGGCGTGATCATGCTGATGAAGTCACTGGCGCGAGAAATGGGCCGCGCCGGTGTCACCGCCAACACCGTCTCGCTCGGCATGGTCGAGACCGGACACGATCCGGAATGGCTGGCGGCCAACCGCGAGAAACTGATCAAGATGTACCCGGTGCGCCGGCTCGGCCAGCCGGAAGACATCGCGCCGACGGTGACGCTGCTGGCATCGCCCAAGAGCGGCTGGATCACCGGCCAAGTGATCAGCGTGAGCGGCGGCTATTGCATGGTGTGACCCAACGGCGAGAGGAACATCCTCGATGAAGATGCATTTCTTGTCCGGCGGCCGCCTACGCATGCGCAAGAACATCTTCTTGCCGGCTGCCGAGCGCAGCGAGACGATCGAGCTTCCGGTCTCGAGCGTCCTGCTACGACACGGTCAAGCCAACGTGCTGTTCGACACCGGCTGCCATCCAACCGTGGCGGAAGCCCCGGAAGCGCGCTGGGGCGGCCTCGCCAAGCTGATGGTTCCCATCATGCAGCCCGGCGAGCACGTGCTGACCGGCCTTGCCGCGCTCGGCCTCGCCCCCGAGGATATCGACGTGGTCATCAACTCCCATCTTCATCCGGATCACTGCGGCTGCAATGAATTTTTCCGCAATGCGACCTTCCTTGTCCACGCCGAGGAGATGGCCGCCGCGCGCGCGCCGGGCAGCGAAGCCATGGGCTACATCGCCGTCGACTGGAATCTGCCGATGCCGGTCGACGAGATCGCGGGCCAGCGGGACGTGTTCGGCGACGGTCGGGTCGTGCTGCTGCCGCTGCCCGGGCACACGCCGGGCTCCATTGGCGCCCTGACCCGGCTCGAGCGCAGCGGCACCTTCCTGCTCGCCGGCGATACCGTCAGCCTGCGCGAAACGCTCGACACCGACATCATCCCGCGCAATAGCTGGAACGGCGATGTGCTGCTGAAATCGCTGGCCGAAATCCGCCGCATCGAAGCCTCGGGAGCCACCATTGTGTGCAGCCACGACGCCGCGCAATGGGCAACGCTGCGCAAAGGAGCCGATGCCTATGACTGAGCTGCGGCCAGCTCCGCGTCCGCGCGAACCCATAGGCGGCGGATAGAATGTCGCTCCGCATTGCCCTCCTTGGCCTGCTCGCGGTCGAACCGGCATCGGGCTACGACTTGAAGCGCGCCATTGACCGCTCGACCTATTTCATCTGGAACGCGACCGGTCCTCAGATTTACAACACGCTGCACAAGCTGCGTGAGGAAGGCTACGTCACCAGCAAGTCGCAGGCCCAGACGGGCAAGCCGGACAAGCAGATCCACACGATCACGCCCAAAGGTCAGGCCGCGCTGCAGAACTATGTCAGCGAACCGGTGCGCGCCTCGGTGACGCGCGACGAGGTTCTGCTGCGGATTTTCTTCGGCAATTTCGGCAACAAGAAAACCATCAGGCGTGAGCTCGAGTCCTACCTGGACCGCATTCGACACGAGCGGGCTTATCTGGAGGCAACCAAAGCGCGCATCGAGGCCCACCCGGGCCGCAGACACGAGGCGAGACGGTTTCAGTTGCTTTCATTGCAACTGAAAGTCGCCCAGTATCGCGCGATGGAGCAGGAGCTGACATCCTTCCTGGCCGACGAAATTGCCGAAAAACCGCATGCGCGGCAAAGTGGCCGGCCGCCCCAGCGGGCGGCGGCGACAGCGACAGCGAAAAAACGCCCGAAGCGGCAGAGCGTCGGCCAGGACTAGCTCGCGCGCTCAATCTGCCATAATCGTGGTGCGATAGCGCGCATTGCGGTACGGCGCCAAGGCGTGCCGCCAGCGCGCCGCCCGTCCCATGTATTGGAAGGAATTTCCGATGACCGCCGCCATGACTTTCGCTGATGCGCGCCTGTCCGCGCTGGACGGCTTTCGCGTCGAGCTCGACGAGGCGCACGAGCGCGCCGACGTGGTCCTTGACCGGCCGCCATTCAACATCATCTCGATGCCACAGCGCGACCAGTTACGGCTCGTCTTCGAGGCGCTCGACGAGGATTCCCGGGTCCGCATCATCGTGCTGCGCGCGGCCGGCGAGCATTTCTCCAGCGGCGGTAACATCAAGGGCTTCATGGAGGCCTCGCCCGAGCACGTATCGAAGCTGGCCTGGAACATCGCAGCGCCGACGCGCTGCGCCAAACCGGTGATCGCGGCCAATCGCGGCTATTGTTTCGGCGTTGGCTTTGAGATCTCGCTTGCCTGCGATTTCCGCCTGATCTCGGAGACCGGCCAATACGCCCTGCCCGAGCAACGGCTCGGCCAGATTCCCGGCTCCGGCGGATCGGCGCGACTGCAGAAAATCATCGGCATCACGCGCACCAAGGACATCGTGATGCGGTCGCGGCGCATTCCGGCGAAGCAAGCCTATGAATGGGGCATCGCCACCGAATGCGTGCCCGACGACAAGCTGGAAACCGCCACCAACGCCTTGGTCGACGAGCTGCGCGCGTTTTCCCCGCTAGCCCAGCGCACAGCCAAGAAACTGCTCAACGATACCGAAGAGGCAACCCTCTCGGTCGCCATCGAGCTGGAAGGCCATTGCTACAGCCGGCTGCGGCAATCCGACGATTTCCGCGAAGGGGTCGAGGCCTTCCACGCCAAGCGGCCGGCGCAGTTTAATGGAACCTGAAAGCTTGGGCGGCGCCGGCGCTGCCTAGCTGATCACCGGCAACACCTCGATGGCGTAGGCATGGCTCATGCTGCGGGACAGGACGGGATCCTCCAGCACCATTTCGAAACGTGTCGCCGGCCGTATGCCGCCGATGGCGCCGAGTGTGCCGCAAAACATGATGGTGCCGGGCGATAAGGCAGCGTCCGGCTTGAGTTTCGCAATCAGATCTGATGGATGACGCATCGCCGACAGCGGGCCTTCCTGATATTTGACCCGCTGACCGTCGATGGTGGCGAATGCCCGCAGGACAAGCCGGTCCCAATGATCGGCAACTTCGTCAAAAGGCCAAAGCTCGTTAGCAAGCGGCTTGCCGCAAAGCTGCTTGGAAAGCGCGATTCCCATGGTTTCCGCCTTACGATCGGTATGGTCGGACCCCAGCCCGAGCCACAGCCCGTCGTCCAAGGCGACGATGACGGGCTCTACCTCGCCGGAGGTATCCGGACCGAGTGCCTGCAGGCGCGGGTCTTGGGTCACATTGGCCGTACTGATGCGGTAGAATACCGGGACCGATGACGGGCGCGGCACGCCGATCGCGGCGAGTTCCTCGATATGATGGCGCAGCGCCGCTTCGTCGCGGCCGGTCCAGCCCGCGACAATCAAGACTTGCGGTTCAATGTCGATGCGACTGCTCCCGCTTTGGGATTGACGCACGAAGGTGAGCATGGATCGGCCTCATGTTCTTGAGTTAGCGATTGCGGTCTCGTAACATAATTTGCGAAAGAAGTGTGCCCGTTGACGAGTGAGGAAATATCCCCGTGACCCTTGATGCCCGACGCCTGCGCAACGCGCTCGGTCAGTTTCCGACCGGCGTCACGATCATCACGACCGTCACCGGCGGGAGCGAGCGTCTCGGCATGACGGTCAGCTCGTTCAATTCGCTGTCGCTCGATCCGCCGCTCATTCTGTTCAGCATCCACAAGCGGGCGCACAGCTTCCCCGCCTGGCAGCAGGTCACCCACTACGCAGTCAACGTCCTCAGCGAGTTGCAGGAGGAGCTTTCCAACCGGTTCGCGACCGCCAAGGGCGACAAATGGGCTGGGTTGACGACGCGCAGCGGAAAGACCGGCGTGCCCCTGCTGCCGAACGCCGTTGTCATCTTTGAATGCGAGGCCTATGACCGCTACGACGGCGGCGACCATGAAATCTTTGTCGGCCGCATCGTCGAGCTGCATGAAAACATGGCCAAGCACGGCCAGCCGCTCGTTTTCTCGGGCGGGCGATACCGTCAAATTGTCGCCGGCGCGGCGCACGCGCCGCCGCCGGGGGCCCATATCCTTTACGGGTGGTAGCCGACAGGCTGTCGCCGCCAACGGAGAGATCGTCAATGAGCGTGAACAAGGCGCATTCGGAATTCCATACCCTCGATATGTCGGCCGGCTGGGAAACGCCGGCTGGCTATCCGGCGGGCATTCAGCAGAAGATCCTCTCGGGGGCGCTCGACGAAACGAACAAGCGCGGCACCCGCACGCGGCTGCTGCGGTTTGCGCCCGGCGTCTACACCACCGCGCCGTTCGTGCATGAGTACTGGGAAGAGGTCTTCCAGGTCTCGGGCGATCTCATCGTCGGCAACGACGCCAATGGCCAGGGCGGCGAGTCGTTCCCACCCAACACCTATGCCTGCCGTCCGCCTGGCGTCTATCACGGCCCCTTCAAGTCCGAGAAGGGCTGCATGCTTCTGGAAATTCACTACTACGATCCGGCGTGAGAGCCGAAGTCGGTCCACAACATCTCGATCGCACTCACGTCCGGCCGTCGTCGATGGGGGGATTCGTGCGCGTCCGGATTTTCTCGCCGGCCGCTATATGACTTTCATAAATAGACTAGGTATCATGCATCGTCCCCAACATCCTGACCGACAGCCTCAACCGACTGTTTGCGGATGACATCTTCGAGCGCCGCAAATATCAGGATCTGCCCGAGCGGTTCGAATACCGCTTCACCGAAATGGGCAAGGACCTGTACGGCGCGTTGATCGCCATGCTGCGGTGGGGGGTCGCTGGCTGTCGCGTGACGAGCCGCCCCCCCATTCTCACGCATTACGACTGTGGCGCGAATTTTCAGGCAACCATCATCTGCGATAAGTGCCGAAAGCCGCTGCACGCCAAAGACATGAGCTATCGGCTGAGCCACCGCCCCAAGGAGGACGGGCGGCCGAAGAAACCAGGTCGGCCGGCCGTGATCGAACAAGACGGCGTGACGACGCGCTAGGCGGTCGTGACAACCTGATCCCTCGGGATTCCACGTTCAGCCGAGATTTTACGCTCGAGCGCAAGCCGCGCATGAATGCGGGCCGCATCGGAATTTATGTTGACGAGCGGACGATCGCGCAACCGCCGTAGCGTTTCGTTTTGTGCTTCGAGAACGGTTTCGTCCTCCTTGAAGGCAACTTCAATTGCGTGGAAAAGCTGCTCAGTGGCATCAGACTCATTCTGACGGTAGCCATTGGCCGTCGACCAGAAGAACCAGGTCGTGTCCTCGGTCTCAGGTGTGATCCCGTAAAAGATGCGTAAGCCGAAACCGCCCTCGCGAACGCCGGATTCGTACGCGCCCTTTCCCACGTCAAGCGCACCGGTAAATTGCAAGATGCATGAGGGAGCCACATACTCGAACTCTTGCCAGCGATCGACACGACCATTGAATTTCACGGCGCTGGCATAGAGGCCGGGCGGAATGCAGTTGAGCATCCACCGCACGAATTTGACACCGTTGGGGGTCGGTGTCGTCTCCATTTCGGCCCTGGCATAGGCGTCCGGATCGCTTGCCAGAGTTGACTTATGGACGTAGGCCGCGTGCGTCTGGTCCAAGAGGTTGTCGGACACGAGCAGGTAGTTGCATTTGAGAACCTCGCTCTTGGCCTTGTACGGCCAAGCGCCATGCCAAGTCCACCGGACGATCTCATCGGCGTTGGCATTCTGGGGGTCGCCCATCCATATCCAGACCAGATCGTCACGTTCCTCGACTGGATAGCTTCGGACCTTGGTATTCTCAGAAATCATCTGCTGGCCAGGAATCTCGACACATCGACCGGCGCCGTCAAACACCAGTCCGTGGTACTCGCAACGGATGTTGTCGTCGACAACTTCACCATGCGACAGCGGCATGGCTCGATGACAACATCGATCTTCCAACGCGACGATGCGGCCATTCGTGCCCCGATACAAAACAATGGGCTCGTCCAAAAACGTGCGTCCCATGGGCTTGTTGGTGAACTCGCTCGACCAACCCGCTACGTACCAAGCATTTTTCAGATACATTGCGCTCCCCTCGATTGCCCGAATATGCATCCGGCATCGGCCCGCGATACGCCGCGTACTGGGGACACCGGCACTGCACAAAGTGAAATTTCACGCTGCGACGGCGCGGAGGAGTGGCCGAGCAGACCAGCCTGGTCTGGCTGTCGCGACCGCCACGAGCGACCTTTTATGCGCCCAGCGTGTTTCATCGCCCGCGCCCTCCGTATACCAGTTCAATATTAGCTATCTTACAAAGCTATTCAAGCTAAAAGGCTCGCATGACGGGCGCGCAATGTAGTTGCATGTTGCGCTGCAAAGAAGAGCCGTACGGCCGAGCGGCCAGCCGCAGACCCAGAATATTTTGACAATCGATGCAGATGCGGTAAGCCAAATATCATGGCAAGAAACAAGAAATTGAGCGGCGCCAAGGTCAGGTTGTCGCGCCGGCGGGAGCGGTCCGCCAAGACACCGCCGTTGACGATCTCCCGGCCGGAAATGCTCTTCGATGGTTCGGACCGCCAATTCCGGCGGCTGGTCCATGGGCTATTCGGATTTTTTGCCCGCCACGAGGCCGTGCGCGCCGGTCACGCCGCACGCATCGGTCTAGTCGGCATCGAATACACAGTCCTGATCTCGATCCGCCACCTGTCGTCGGAAGAGGGAGACGTCAACGTCAACCGCGTGGCCAATCACCTGCATCTGAGCGGCGCGTTCGTTACGACCGTCACGAACAAATTGCTCAAGCGCGGGCTCATTCACAAGACCGTCGATCCCATCGACCGGCGTCGGGTCAAGCTGGAGGTTTCCGCGAAGGGCGACGATTTGCTGGCCGAACTCGCTCCAGTCCAACGCCAAGTCAACGACGTACAGTTCGGCTGCCTCAGTTCAAGTGAATTTCTTCAATTGCTGAAGATAACCGAGCGATTGATTGAAAGCAGCGAGCAGGCCGTCCGACTGCAGAACTTCCTTGCAAACCAAACCGACTCCGGACCGCGCGCCGCGGCACTGCGGCAAGGCCCCGTCGCCAGCGCGAAGCCAAGGCAGCGCCAACGATCGCCGCAAGCGGCAACGCGGCGACGGGCCAAATACCAAGCTTGAAAAGCTAATCTAGTTAAGCAATTATTGGATCGACATTGGGAACGAGAGCGCGGCGCTGGAGGGTGACATGCAAATCAAACGGACGCTGACTTTCGTCGATGAGGTCGCGATAGAGGCCGGCCAGCACCTCGATCCGCCGCTGCGCAAAGTCGCCGTTGCGGCCATCGTCGATAACCCGTTTGCCGGGCGCTATGAATCCGACCTCAGCCCGCTGACGGATGCGAGCGCGGAAATCGGTCGGCATATCTGTCAGATCGCGATTGGCCTCTTGTCGCCTTACAAGGCCGCGAGCTACGGCAAGGCTGCAATCATCGGGATGAACGGCGAGCAGGAACACGGCGTCGCCATGCTGACGACCGTTTACGGCAACGTCATGCGCGAGGCGGCAGGCGGCGGCAAAGCCTGGATTTCGTCGCTGACGAAGCGCGCCGCGCCGGGAACTGCTATCGACATTCCGCTGGCGCACAAGGACGCCCTCTACGTCCGCTCGCACTACGACGGGATCACCGTAACGCTACCCGACGCGCCACTGCCGAACGAAATCGCGATCCTTTGTGCGTTCGCCAACCGCGGCAGGCCCAATCATCGCGTGGGCGGCCTGGCGGCCGCCGACATCAAGGGCACCGACGGGTTGAATTAAAGAAGGCCGGACGCGACGCGGCAAAACCGGCAATGGAGTCGACTATGACAACTTGCAAGACCGGCGCAGATCATATTAAATCGCTCAAAGACGGCCGTACCGTCTATATTGACGGCAAGCTCGTTCCCGACGTCACCGAGCATCCCGCCTTCCGCAATTCGGTGAAATCGGCGGCAATGCTCTATGACTTCCAGGCAAAGCCCGAAAACACCGAGCTGATGACGTTCGTTCCGAACGGCTCAAATCGCCGCATCAACCGCTCTTGGCAGATGCCGCGCAATTACAGCGAAATGGTACAGCGGCGCAAAGCGATGCAGGCCTGGGCCGCACTCTCCTACGGCTTCATGGGCCGCTCCCCCGATCACCTTGCCTCCGCGCTTGTGGGACAGCGCATGGGCATCGAGGTTTTCGAGAAGCACGGGGCACCACGCGCCAAGGCGCTGCGTGATTATTTCGAGGAGGCGAGCAGCAACGACTACTTCCTGACTTACGTGATCATCAACCCGCAGGCCGAACGCGCCAAGGATTGGGGCGATCAGCAGGAAGAGTTGGTCGCGCGCATCGTCGACGAGGATTCCGAAGGCATCACCATCCGCGGCGCCAAGATGCTGGGCACCAGCGCGATCATGGCCAACGAGGTTTTCGTCGCCAACCTGCAGCCGCTGAAGCCGGGCGAAGAAGATCTCGCCTTCTGCTGCGCGCTGCCGATGAACGCCAAAGGCCTGCGCGTGCTCTCGCGCAAATCCTATGAGGCATCGGCGGTTTCCATCTTCGATAATCCGATCTCGTCGCGTTTCGATGAGAACGACGCTCTGGTCTACTTCGAGGACGTCAAGGTGCCGTGGGAACGTGTGTTCGTTTACCGCGACAGCGATATGTGCCGCGCACAATTTCACGATACGCCGGGCCACGCCTATCAGAACTACCAAGCCCAGATCCGGCTTTCGGTGAAAATCAAGTTTCTCACCGGGCTTGCGTTCCGGCTCACCGAGGCGATCGGCACCACCAATATCCCGTCAGTCCGCGAACAGCTCGGCTACCTCGCGGCCCAGACCAGCATGGTCAATGCCATGATGGCCGGCATGGAAGCCGAAGGCTCGATGCGCGGCGAATGGTACGTGCCCAACAAGCACTTCATGTATTCCGCTCAGGTGCTGACCCAGGATCTCTACCCCCGCATCGTCAATACGCTGCGCGATCTCTCCGGCGGCGCGCTGATCATGTTGCCATCCTCGATCCACGACTTCGAGAACCCGCATCTCAAGAAGATCATCGAAGTGACGCAACGGGCGGCGAAGATGGAGCCGGAGGAGAAGGTCAAGTTCCTCAAGGCAGCATGGGACGCGATCGGCTCCGAGTTCGGTTCGCGTCATATGCAGTACGAAATGTTCTATGCAGGGGCGCGCTTTGTCACCACCGGCCATAGTTACCGCACCTTCGATTGGGACGGCGCCACCAGCCTGGTCGACGGCCTGATGGACAGCTATCAGCTTGCGGACGAAATCGGCAAACAATGAAAGTCGCCATCGTCAACCTCGGGCAAATCGTCACTGGCAACTGGCGCGAGCCGTTTGCGGCCGGCGACGCGATCATTGTCGATGGCGAGCATATCGCGTCCGTTGGCAGCGCATCCTCGGATGCGGTCGAAACGGCCGACGTCGTCATCGATGCCGATGGCATGACGGCGATCCCGGGGCTGATCGACTCGCACGTGCACATCACGTTCGGCGACTACACGCCACGCCAGCGAACCGTCGGCTATCTGGAGAGCTATGTGCACGGCGGCACCACCACTGCGATCTCCGCCTCGGAAGTGCATGTGCCCGGCCGGCCACGCGACGTCGAGGGCGTCAAGGCGCTGGCGGTGGCGGCGCAACGCTGCTTTGCCGACTGGCGGCCGGGCGGCATGAAAGTGATCGCCGGCTCCGTGATCCTGGAGCCTGGATTGCAGCGCAAGGATTTCGACGAGCTCAAGCAAAAGGGCGTGCGACTGGCGAAAGCGGGCTTCGGAGCCGTCAAGAACTCCTTCGACTATGTCCCGCTGGTGGCCGATGCCAAGGCGGCGGGCCTGACGACGACCTGCCACACCGGCGGGTCGTCGATTCCGGGCTCGGGCGCCATCACCGGCGACCATCTGTTGGCGATGCACCCGCACGTGTCCTTCCACATCAACGGCGGTCCCACTGCCATGCCGGATGCCGACTTCGAGCGGGTCGTCGCCGAATCCGAGATCGCCTTGCAGGTGTGTACCGCTGGAAACCTACGCACGACCCTGCTTTGCGCCAAGGTTGCGCAAGCCCATGACGCCTTCGACCGCTTCATCATTGCTACCGACACGCCGACCGGCAGCGGCATCATGCCCCTCGGCATGCTTTACACGATCGCGCACCTAGCGAGCCTGACCGACATGCCGCCCGAACATTTCGTTTGCGCGGCCACCGGCAACAACGCCAGCGTCTATGGCCTGGACAGCGGCTATCTGGCACCCGGCAAGGCGGCCGACATCGTTCTGCTTGACGCACCGGACGGCGGCACCCAGCAGACCGCGCTCAACGCCATCAAGCATGGCGATATCGCGGCGATTGGTGGCGTGATCACGGCCGGCATTCCGCGTTTTGTCGGGCGCAGCCGCAATACGCCCGCGACGACGCGCAAGGCCCGTGTGGCGGTTTCGCGCATCACGCAAGACTTCTCCGCAACGGCTCATTAGGGCGCGATACTGGCATGAAACATGCATCTCTCGCGGCGATTGATTTGACGGCACAGTGCCGAGAACAATTGAACCCGGTCTGATAGAATTCGACATGCTTTACCAACAGCTGATCAATGGCCTGATGCTGGGAGCGTCCTATTCGCTGGTGGCGATCGGCTACACGCTCATCTTCGGCGTGCTCAACCTGCTCTATTTCGCGCACGGCGAAGTCTTCATGATCGGCGCCTTTGTCGGGCTTTACATGGTGACGCTCGGAGGCGCCAACATCTATGTGGCGTTGATCGGCGCCACGATCGTATCCGCGCTGGTCGGCGTCATTGCCGTCTATGTGTCCGTCCGCCCGGTCAGCAAGGACCATCCGCTGGCTCCATTGATCAGCACCATCGGCCTGACCATCGTGATCCAGAACCTGGCGATCTATATTTTCGGCGGCCAGCAGGTGGCATTTCCGGATACCATCGAGGAGACGCTCTATCACTTCGGCCCGATCAGCATCAGCTCGGTGCAAATCTTCATTTTGACGGTCGCCGTCACGCTGATGGTGCTGCTCTGGCTGTTCATCGAGCGCACCAAGATGGGGCGTGCCATCCGCGCGACCGCCGAAAACCACGAAACGGCGGCCCTGCTCGGAGTCAACGTCAACCGCGTCGTGCTGATAACGTTCATCATCGGATCGGGCATCGCCGGCATCGCCGGCGTCCTCGACGGTATCAAGAACAGCGGCATCTCTCCGTTCATGGGGATCGGTGCGGCTGTGAAGGGCCTGATCGTCATGCTGCTCGGCGGCCTCGGCAACGTGTTCGGGGCCATGGTCGCCGGCCTCCTGCTCGGCATGATCGAGATCCTCACGTCCGCCTATATCGGCACCACCCAGCGCGATTTCTTCTCGTTCGCGATCCTCATTCTCATTCTCTTGTACAAACCGACAGGCTTGTTCGGCACCCGCACGACGGAACAAAGGTAGGGCCGCACATGCTCGACAGCCTCTTCGACGGCTATACGCGTTCGCTGCTGATCTTTGCCGGCATCAACGCCATCTCGGCCTACAGTTTCTACCTGCCTTATAAGACCGGCCAGGTTTCGCTCGGCCAGGGCGGCTTCATGGCGGTCGGCGCCTTTGCGTCCGCGGTCATGACGCAGAAATTCGGCATGCCGATCGCCGCTTCGCTGGTCGTTGCCGGCGTGATTGCCGGCGTGGTGGGGGTGGCCGTCGGATTTCCGGCCCTGCGCATCAAGGGTGTCTATCTGCTGCTGCTGACGCTCGGGTTCTCGGAGATCATTGGGGTGATCGCCCTGAGCTGGGATTACATCGGCGGCGCGCAAGGCTTTCCCAATATCTCGTTCAACAAGAATTCGCTGGATTACGTCACTGCGATCGTTGTCATCCTCATCTTCCTCTTCGCGCGGCTCGAACGCTCCAGCCTCGGCCGCGCCATGGACTCCATCCACCAGGACGAGACCGCCGCCGAAGTCATGGGCGTCGACGTGGTGCGCACCAAGCTGCTCGCTTTTGGGCTCGGCGCCCTCATCGCAGGCGTGGCCGGCGCGCTGTTTGCCCATCAGGCCACTTATCTCAATTCCAGCACGTTCGGCATCATGGTCTCGGTCGAGATCCTGATGTTCGTGGTGGTCGGCGGCGGCAGCACCTATTGGGGTCCGTTCGTCGGCGCCGCGGCACTCAACGCCATACCGGAAATCCTGCGCTCGCTGCGCGACTGGCTGGAGCTCGTGCCGGTCTCCTGGACCAATTTCTACCCGATGAACAACATCTACGATTGGCTCCATAATTTCCTCGATTTCGAAAACGCCAAGCGTCTCATCGCCTTCGGCATCATTCTGATCGTGATGATGATCTTCAGACCGGATGGGCTGGTCACGCGCGACTCGCTGCGCCCCCTGCAGTTCTGGCGCTGGAGGACGCACCGTGCGTGAAACCGTCACCAGCAGCATCTGCCTTGCGATCGAGGGCTTGACCAAGCGCTTCGGCGGCTTCTACGCGCTGAACGACCTCAGCATGGAGGTGACCCAGGGCCACATTCATGCGCTGATCGGGCCGAACGGCGCCGGCAAGACCACCTTCTTCAACCTCCTGACCGGTGTGCTGCCCGCCGACACCGGCAGAATCGTGTTCGAAGGCGAAGTCGTCGACGACGTCCGCCCCTCCAAACGTACCGCGCGCGGGATCGCCCGCACCTTTCAGAATATCCGGTTGTTTCCGCATCTGACTGTTTTGGAGTCGGTCATGATCGGCGAGCATTGCCGCGTGTTCCCGTCGGCGTGGAAAGCGCTCGGCAAGGCACTGTTCCAGCCGCCGTTTGTCGAGGCCGCCGAAGAAGTCCAGATGCGCGAATCCGCGCTCGAGCTGCTCGAATTTCTCGGACTCGCCGGCAAGCACGACAACAAGGCCTCGGATCTGCCCTACGGCGAGCAACGCAAGCTGGAAATGGCGCGCGCGCTCGCCACGCGACCGAAGCTGCTGTTGCTCGACGAACCGGCAGCGGGCATGAACCCGCACGAGACCGAGGAACTCGACGAGGTCATCACGCGCATTCGCGATCGCGGCATCACGGTCGTGTTGGTGGAACACGACATGGGCCTGGTCATGGGCATTTCCGACCGCCTCACGGTGATCAATTTCGGAACCAAGATCGCCGAAGGAACGCCGAGCGAGATTCAGAGCGATCCGGTCGTCATCGAAGCCTATCTAGGCGAAGATGTGGAGCTATGACGATGCTGACGGTTCACGGTCTGCGCTCCGGCTACGGTAAGATCGAAGCGCTGCATGATGTCGACTTGACGATCGAGCAGGGACAAACGGTCAGCCTGATCGGCGCCAACGGCGCCGGAAAAACGACGCTTCTCAAGACCATTTCCGGCCTCATCCGGCCGACCGCGGGAACGATCGAGTTCCAGGGCGAGAGCATCGCGCGGCGTGCTCCCCACAAGATCGTCGGGCTCGGCCTGATTCAGGTGCCCGAAGGCCGCGCCATTCTCAAGCGCATGACAGTGATGGAAAATCTGCTGATGGGCGCTTTCAAGCGCAACGACCCGCAGATTTCCGACGACATCGCGGCCGTCATGGAACGTTTCCCGGCGCTGGCGGAGCGGCGCGACCAGCTGGCGGGCACGCTGAGCGGCGGCGAGCAGCAGATGCTGGCGATCGGGCGCGCGCTCATGGCGCGGCCGAAACTGCTACTGCTCGACGAGCCCTCGCTGGGACTCGCGCCTAAGTTTATTACCCGGATTTTTCTCACGATTCGGGAACTGCAGAAGGAAGGCAAAACGATCCTGCTGGTCGAACAAAACGCGCGCCACGCCCTGCAGGTGGCAGACCGCGGCTACGTGCTCGAACGTGGCCGCATCGTGCTGAGCGGGTCGGGCCAGGAGCTTCTGAATATGCCCGAGGTACAGAGCACATATCTTGGGCAACACGCCGCATGACGGCACGCGGCAGACAATCAACCAAGCGCAATGGAGGTGCGAGAACCGAAAATCTGAGCTAGCATGCAACTAATTCGACGAAGCACGCCGTGTGGAAAATCGGCGTTGTAGATTGGTCAGAGTGGTCATCGAAAGAAATCGTGGGAGGGCTAAACAATGAGACTCTTCTCTAAACTCGTAACAGCGGCGGCCGTCACGGCCTTCGTATTCATTGCGTCTTCGGGGCACAACGCCGAAGCGGCGAAGCTCGCCGGACGCAAAGTCAAGATCGGCTGCATGGTGCCGCTGACCGGCAAGGGCGCCGAGTGGGGCCAGGCCGCCAAGACGTCGATGGAAATCGCGGTCAAGGAAATCAACGCCAAGGGCGGCGTCGAAGGCCTGCCGATCGACCTCATCTGCTACGACACGCAGACGAAGGAGTCGGAAGGTTTGAAGTCCCTCAGCCGCCTGGTCCAGCGCGACAACGTGCTGGCGATCTCCGGTCCGTGCTACAGCTCGGTCTACGAGACCATTGCGCCGCAGCTCAACTCGCAGTTCAAGACCGTCATCAACTCGTTCTGCTCGGCCAAGCCCGGTCTGGCGGCCATGAGCAACTGGGCGTTCCGCAATACGCTCACCAGCGACAAGCAACTCAAGCCAGTGGTTGCCGCCTGGGTGAAGGCCTATCATCCGAAGAAGGTCGTCGTCATCTATGACGCCCAGGACGCGGTATCGACGGCCGAAGGCGCCAAGATCCTGCCGGTGCTACTCAAGGCCAACGGCGTCGACGTGGTCGGCATGCTGACCTACCGTACCGGCGACACCGACTATTCGGCGCAGATCACCAAGGCCAAGTCCTTGGGCGCCAACGGCATCGCGCTTGGCGCCTCCTATCAGAATGCGGGGGCCATCGTGAAAGAAGCTCGCAAGCAAGGGCTCGATGTGCCGTTCGTGGCCGGCGCCGCCACCAGCACGCCGGGGTTCATCAAGATCGCGGGCAAGGCGGCGGAAGGCACGTATCTGTCGACGGCCGCCTGGATCGACGATCCGCGTCCGGCGGCGGTGAGCTACCTGAAGAAGTACAAGGCGGCGAGCGGCGGCAAAGAGCCGAACTATGGCGGCCCGCGCTCCTACGACAACATCTACCTGTTCAAGCACTGCATCGAAACGACGGGCGTCACCAACAAGCCCGCCGATCTCGCTTCGGACCGCGACAAGATCCGCGAGTGCATGGCCAAGACCCGTCACTTCCCGGGCGCCGCGGGTGACATCACCTTCGACAACCACGGTGACGGCACGGGCATCACCGCCATCCTCAAGGTGGAGAACGGCAAGTACGTCAATATTCTCAAATAGCGATCGTTGCCGCCCGACGGCACCGATCGAACCACACGCATGCGCCACAGCGCCCCGCCTTGCGGGGCGCTGTGTGTGTGCCGGCGCTCCAGTTGCTGCCGCGCCGGTACAATAAAGGCTAGCCACCTGATCAGGACCGGCACTATGCTTGCGGTGTAAGCGTCATGCCGGTGCGCCGCGACGCATTTTGCGGGGCGCGGCGCACGCATGCCGCCCGACGGCGGCGGCCGACGCCGCCGGTCATGGGCGGCCGGTCATGGGCGCAATCGCCATGAATGCGACACCATCGCTTTCACAGCCGGCCACTTGGACGACGCGACATCTGGATTTTTCATCTGAGGCCCCATGAGCAATCTCCTCGCCCGCGTACCGACCCCTTACGACGACCGGATCTATTCGGACGAATGGCGTCAGTGGCGCGACCCTGATGTTCCGCAAACGCTCGATCCGGTCGGCTATTTGATCGACCGCCACCAGAACACGCCGATCGCCGCCAAGCCGGCTATCGTCTGCGGCGACGAAACCGTCACTTACGCGGAATTGGCTGGCGAGGTGGCACGCTATGCGACGGCGCTCGCGGGCCTCGGGCTCGCGCCCGAACAACGCCTCCTCCTGTTCGGCACCGACAGCCTCGACTACGTGACGCTCTGGCTTGCATCGGTTCGGATCGGCGCAATCCCCGTTGTCATATCCGATCTCTACAAGCCCAAGGACCTCGCTTATTTTCTGACCGACACGGCAGTGCGCCTCCTGTTCATCGACGCGGAACAACTGCCCAAGCTCCTCGATATTGCCAACGACCTGCCGTCTTCACTGAAAACCATCCTGGTGCGCGGCGACGTACCGGCGGACCTTGCGGCACGGTTGCCCGGCCGCACGGTCGTCGCGCTGCAATCGGCGCTGGCGCAAGGCGGGCCTGCGGTCGCGCCCTTCAAGCGCCACGCCAACGACGTCGCCTACATGTTCTATTCCGGCGGCACCACGGGCACGGCCAAGGGCATCACCCATCTCGCTCATGACTTCGTGCTCGTTCCCGCGCGCCACGGTCATTTTTGGGAATACAGCGCCGACGACGTAGTGTTTGCTACCTCGAAAAAATACTTCACCCACGGCCTCTGGCCGGGCGTGCTAATTCCGCTGTTCTGGGGCGCCACCATCGTGCTGGACCGCCGGCCGCCGACACCCGAGGTGGTGCTCGCCACGCTAAGCGAGCACATGGTGAGCAAGTTCATAACGGTACCCACCGTGCTCAAGAACATGATCGAAGTAATGATGAAGGCGAAGCAGCCGGTGCGGTTTCCCGCGCTTCGCCTGGTGATCAGCGCGTCGGAGAAAATGCCGCCGGAAATGTTCGAACGTTTCTACGATCTCACCGGCGTCGAGCTGTTCAATTCGATCGGCAGCTCGGAAATCACCTATGAATGGATCGCCAACCGCCCCAAGGTGTTCAAACGTGGCAGCCTGGGCAAGCCGGTGTTCGGTTGCGCCATCCGGCTAATCGACGCCGACGGCGACGACGTGACCGAAGCGAACGTGCCGGGCGAAGCCTGGGTCAAAAGCCCGACTGTCTGCTCCTACTACTGGCGCAAATACGATAAATCGCGCGAGACCTTCGTCGGCGAATGGGCGCGCACCGGCGACAACCTCTGCTTTGACGAAGACGGTTTCTTCTGGTTCAGCGGTCGCAACAACGACCTGTTCAAGGTGAAGGGCCTGTGGGTGTCGCCGATCGACATCGAGGCGGCATTGACCCGCCACCCGGCGGTTCGCGAGGCGGCCGTGGTACCATTTGAGGACAAAGATGGGCTCACAAAACCACGGGCCTTTTTGGTGCTCCGGGACGGCTGCTCGCAAAGCACGCAGTTGATCGAAGAGCTCAAGGCGGCTGTCGCCTCGCTTGGCTCCTACAAGATCCCGGAATCCATTCGCTTCATTGACCAGCTTCCACGGACAACCTTGCTCAAGATCGACCGCAAGGCGCTGCGTGAGTGAACCGCCGTGAAATGTGCGCCAATAGCGAGTTTAAGGCGCTACCCAATTCAACCTAATCGAAATCATGCGCTTGGTCTCGAGCGGCTGAAGCCGGCCAAGCGCACGACATTATATGCCTCGATGACGGCGCGGGCCGATCCCATCTGCGGTGACTGCGGCAGTGCCGCAGAACCTCGCTAAATTCATGCAGTGGTGAGTCAAGAATTACGTCGACCCACATGATCCCCGCTGCAGTTTGTCGCAAGCGCGGCGATGTGGACCTGAACAACGCATGCGGAGCGGTTCATCGCAACGGCGCTATGTGGACATGAGGGGTGGTGTTCGAGTAGGCTATAAATGCTGCTAGTGGTAGTTTTGCGGTTATTCGTGAGGGCTGACGACCGGATGAACGCGTGCGGCATGGGTCACCAGCGCCCATGCAACAATGAAATGATCACAGCCACAGCATTCGGCGCGGAAACGGGGTCCAGACAAGAACACATGTCGAGCCCACGTAGAAGCGAGTGCAAGTGAATTGAGTAAATGCAACATCGTGCCAAGACCCACATGTTGCCAAGGGAGGATCATGATCATGAATCTAAAGGTAAAGACATTGGCGGCCGCCTTCAGTGCGATCGTCGGATTGAGCGCGCCGGCTGCGGCGCAGACCTACACGATCGGCGCCAACCCGCAGGGGTCGATGTTCTATGCGGCGGCGGCCGCGCTCGCCAAGGTCGGTGTCAACAAGACCGGCCTGCAGTTCCGGGTGGCGCCCTATTCCGGTTCGTCCACCTATATCCCGAAGGTCAACGCCGGCGAGCTTGCCTTCGGCATGTCCAACGGCGCCGAGTATTCCTTCGCCTATGCCGGCACCGAGTTGTTCAAGGACCGCCCGAACAAGAACTTGCGTAGCGTGATGTTCACATTTTCGCTCACCAACGGCTTCGCGGTGCGCAAGGATTCGAACATCAAGACCGCCGCCGACCTCAAGGGCAAGAAGATTCCCGGCGTGTACAGCTCGGGGCAGATATTCAACTACCTGCAGAGGGCGTGGCTCGCCGCCGCCGGCTTGACGGAAAAGGACGTAACGATCGTCCCGGCTTCCAACTTCGTCGTTGGCGTCAAGGCCTTCATGGGCGGACGCACCGACGCCGGCTACATCCCGCTTAATTCCGGTATCGGCAAGCAAGCGATGGCGAAAATCCCCGGCGGCTGGCGTTATCTGTCTACCGGCACCGCTCCGGACGCCGACGCCAGAGCAGAGGCGGCCTTGCCGACTGCGCGCACCGTAAAAATCAAGCCCGGCAAGAAGGCGACCGGCGTGGTGGACAACCCGACCACCATGACCGCCATCGACGTCGCCATGTTCACCAACAAAGACGTGCCGGACGACGTGGTCTACAAGATCGTCAAGGCGGTTTACGGCGGCAAATCGGACTTGGCCAAGGCGCTGGGGGCGTTCGCCCGCTTCAATCCCAAGAGTATGGTGCGCAAGAGCACGGTGCCGTATCATCCCGGCGCCATCAAGGCGTACAAGGAATTGGGTCTCTGGCCGGCGAAGTAACGGCCTAGGCGAAGAGCCCGACGCGGATCATCGCCGCCGGCCTGGAATGCGGGCCGGCGGCGACCTGTTTGAGGTAGGAGCAAACAAAGGTGAGCAGCGAAACCATCGAGCCCGACCGCGCCACGCCGGCGCAGTGGGTGGCGCGCCTGTGCGGCGCGTCATTCGTCGTATTGGCCGTTATTTGGGCATTCCAGGTTCCTAGCCGATTGGGCATCAGCATCTATAAAGAGCAGTTCATGCTGCTCTGCCTCGGCCTCGCCGGTGCCGTCATCTACCTCAACACCCGCTACGACCGGACGAAATTGGCCGCGCCCCCGCTCTACGATTGGGTGCTCGCCTTCGTCATGCTGGCGGTGACCTTCTACGTCGCCTGGAACTACGAGTGGTTCCTGCTGAACGCCGCCTATGCGCCGCCGTCAATGCTCATCCTGGGCGCGATGTTGATCGTGCTGGTGATGGAAGGCCTGCGCCGCGTCTCCGGCTGGGTACTGTTTGGCATCGTCGTCTTGTTCATCGCCTACGGCCTGCTCGCCCATCTGGTGCCAGCGCCGCTGACGGGCACCCGCACCGGACCCGAGGAACTCACCGTCTATCTCGCCTTCGACACCAACGCGCTGATCGGCATTCCGCTCGGTGTGGCGACCACCATCGTGGTGGTCTTCATCCTGATGGGTCAGGTACTTTTCAACACCGGCGGAGGCGAATTCTTCACCGACATCGCATCGGCGACCATGGGCCGCCGACGCGGCGGCTCGGCCAAGGTGGCGGTGGTCGCCTCGGCACTATTCGGCTCGATCTCGGGCAGCGCCATTTCGAACGTCACGACCACCGGCGTGGTCACCATTCCCATGATGAAGAGATCGGGATATTCGGACGTCGATTCCGGTGCCATCGAGGCCAATGCCTCAACGGGCGGCCAGTTCATGCCGCCGATCATGGGCGCAGCGGCATTCCTGATGGCCGAATTTCTCGAGATGGACTACGCGAAAATCGTCATCGCGGCGCTGGTCCCCGCCCTGCTCTACTACTTTGCAATCTTCGTGCAGGTCGACCTGGTTGCCGCCCGCGACCGCATCAGATTCATTGCCGAGCAATTGCCCAATGCGGGCACTGTGCTACGCGAAGGCTGGCACTTCATCATACCCTTCGTGGTGCTGCTCTATGCCCTCTACGGCCTCCAAGCCGAAGCCGAGATCGCCGCGCTCTACGCCGTCGCCACCATGGTGGTGTTCGGTCTGTTTCGCAGCTACAAGGGCATGCGCATGGACCTATGGCGCCTCGGCGCCTCGTTCTGGGATGCCGGTATCGCGACCGCTGAATTGGTGATGATCGTCGCCGCGGCCGGCTTCGTCATCGGTATCCTCAACAAGAGCGGCGGCGGTTTCGCTCTCACTCTGGCTCTGGTTCAACTCGGCGGC
Organism: uncultured Pseudomonadota bacterium; assembly: GCA_963829785.1. Classification (GTDB taxonomy): domain Bacteria; phylum Pseudomonadota; class Alphaproteobacteria; order Rhizobiales; family Xanthobacteraceae; genus Pseudolabrys. Next base: position 437,470 of record CAWHJZ010000049.1, read on the forward strand.
GGCAACCTTTATGTCCTGTTGCTGATCGCAGGCCTCATCTGCATCGTGCTCGGCATGGGCATGCCGACCACCGGCGTCTACGTGCTGCTGGCCGCGCTCGTTGCCCCTTCCTTAGTGGAAGCGGGAGTCCACAGATTATCGGCGCACATGTTCATCCTCTATTTCGGCATGATGTCGATGATCACGCCACCCATCGCGCTCGCCGCCTTTGCGGCGGCATCCATCAGCCGCGCCGATCCGATGAAGACCGGCTTTGCGGCGATGCGCATGGGCTGGGTGGCCTATGTCATTCCCTTCCTGTTCGTGCTGTCGCCGACACTGCTCATGATCGGCGCGCCCTGGGCGATCGCGCTCAATGTCGCCACGGCGACCGTGGGTGTGTTCGCCGGTTCGGTCGTCATGGTGGGCTATTTCTCCCGGCCGCTCACGATCGTGCCGCGCACCCTGTTGGGCATCGGCGCCCTGGCCGCGGTGTTCCCGGACACCGCCATCGGCGCCGGCCACATCATCGACGGCGCGGGAATCCTGCTGGTGCTGGCCGTTCTCGGGCGCGAATATATTGTCACGCGCCGGCCGCCGACGACATCCGCCGGTGCAGCACCGCCATCGTGACCCTGTCGACAGGCGCTCGACTTCGCACCCATCTCCGAGGATGCGCAATTGGACGTGCTGTGCGCGGACCGATCACAGATGGCGCGCAACAACCGGACACCGATTCTCGTCGGCGCCTGCAATATTGGAACATCACGGCAGAATCGTTCCACGGGCAAATTGGTGACGTTGCCCCTGTGGCTTATCCAGGTTGAACTGGAGTCTGGCCCAACAGGACGGACCAGACGATGAAGCGCTGGTGATGCCTGCTCCCAACGCGAGGCTGTCGCTCATCTGCGGGCTGCATTCGACACGAGGGAGCGGCCGACACGGCGGACAATCGGCTGTCTGCGAATTGCTATCAGGTCCGAAGTCTCTAAACGACTAGACCCGATCCCTAAAAATGCATTATCGTACAACATAGTGAGATTTAGTCTCGGCCTAGGTCATTAAATCGTGCAACAGCGCAGCGGAGGCGTTCGCCGCCCCCGGCACGGGGTCTGCGTTGTACATGCCGCACGGTTCAACCTTGGCATGTGGCCGGAGACAAGGCGGACATAAGCACGGGAGAGTCGAATGAGTGCAGGGAGAAAGCCGGTCGCCTTTGGCGACCTACGCGGCTGGATCAAGGCGCTGGAAGCAGCGGGCGAATTGCACGAGATTGATGGTGAGGTCGATTGGAATATCGAGCTCGGCACCATCATGCGCGTCGCGCAGGGCACCGGAACCGGTCCCGCGCTATTATTCAACAACATCAAAGATTACAACACGGCTGACAGCCGCTGCCGGCGTCTGTTTGGCAATGGCCTGTCAAGCTACCGGCGCGTTGCCATGATGCTGGGCTTGCCGCCCGACACCCATCCACGCGAGCTCGTGAAGATGGGCCGTGGCAGCCTTGGCGACAGCATTCCTCCCAGGGTCGTCAAGACCGGTCCGGTGAAGGAGAACGTGATCACCGGCAAAGACATCGATCTCTATGATTTTCCGGTCCCCTATTGGAACCGGCTCGATGGCGGCCGTTACATCCTTACCTATGGCGGACTTGTCACCAAGGACCCGACCACCAATGTGATGAACGTCGGCATCTATCGCGGGATGTTGGCGAGCCGCGATCGCATCCCGGTCCTGATGTGGCGCGCCCAGCATATGGGCCAGCACGCGACCGCTTGGCAGAATGCCGGTAAGAAAGAGATGCCGATTGCGGTGGCGATGGGCTGGGAGCCGTCGCTCGGCTTTACCGGCGGCGCGCCGATCGCGAAGGGAACCTGCGAATACGACGTGATGGGCGCCGTCCGCGGCGAACCGGTCGATCTGGTCAAATGCGAGACGGTCGATCTCTATGTGCCGGCCACCGCCGAGATCGTCATTGAGGGGTACTTACAGCTCGATCCCGAAAACTACGAGATGGAGGGTCCGTTCGCCGAGTTCACCGGCTACCTCGCCGGAGACCGTTCGCCCAAACCGACCATCCGCGTCACCGCCATCACCCACCGCAACGACCCCATCCTGCACGGTAGCATCGAAGGCTCGTTGCCCGGCAGCTACTCGGAAAACGCGATCTGCTCGTCCATCATGCGCGCCGGCACCGCTTGGAACGTTCTCGATCGAGAGGGCGTCCCTGGCATCACCGACGTCTGGTGCCCGCCGGTGCATGCCGGTATCAATCTCCTGATCAGCATGAAGCAGAGCTATCGCAACCAGGCCAAACAGGCAGCCAACGCGGTCTGGGGCTCGTCAGCCGCGCATGTGCGTTACAAGCACATCACCGTCGTCGACGACGACATCGATATCCACGACTACGCCGCGGTCGACTGGGCCATCGCCTACCGGGTCAACGCCGGCGAGCACGACGTCATCATCATGCCGGAGACGTTCGGCGCCGGGCTCGACCCCTCGACACGCCGGCGCGACCGCAATCCGGCGCTGTTCGGCACCGGCAAGTGGAATCGCGTGCTGATCGACGCCACCATGAACCTCGACTACGACCCGGACCCGGACCTGGGCGGCGCCCGCTTTCCGCCGCTCGTGTGGCCAGAACAACGCGATGTCGAGGCGGCCTATGCGCGTTTTCCCGAGCTCGGCTTGCGCAAGCCGCCCGAGCCCGGAACCTAACGGATCGGGTCGAATGCCGGGTCGGCCGCACGCTCTCAAGGCGATCCACCGATGGTTTGGATAATGTGACGCTATGCGCAAGACACCACGCGAATAACCAGCGGGCACGTAGGCCAATTCCGCTGGTTCAGCCTATGAGATCGGCGGCTCCATACCGTGCGCCGTGATGACGGGCGCGGCGGCCGTGGATGCGAGGAATCCGATGAAACGGCGCGCCAGTTCGGGCTCTCTGGCGTTCGCAGCGACGGCAGCAGAAAAAGCCGTGACCTGCTGCAATTCGGCTGGCAACGGACCGACCAGATCGACACCGGGAACAGGCAGAATTTCGGCGATCTGCTGAATACCTATTTCGGCGTCTCCATTGGCTATAGCCTCGCAAACCACAACGACACTGCCTGCACCCCCGCCGATCAGTCTTAATTTGCGTTCTATCTCTACGGCGATTCCGAGCCGGCGCAGCATTGCAATGAAATGGTTTCCGCTCGGGCTTCCGGTCCCGGGATCGGCGCAAGCGATCGATTTCGCATCGAGAAGCATGCGCCTGAAAGACGCGACGGAGCCGATATCCGGTTTCGCCGCGCCCGCCCTGATCGCGACGCCAATACGCGAATGCGCAATGATCGTAGCGCTTCCCGGCGCGATCTTCTGCTGGCGTGCAAGCTCATCGACGGCAGCCTTGGTCGTGATGGCGACGTCGGCGATCTCACCGTCTAGCACCCTGGTCTTGACCACGCCGGAACGATCGAATTTGACCGACACTTCGATGCCGGACGTCAGTGTGAATGCGTGCACGAGTTCATCGATAAACTCCCGCACGGCACCGGCACAAGCAACTTCGATTTTCTTCACTGAACCTACGGATTGGATTGACATGCGTGACGAGACAGGGCTTCAAGCAAAAGAGTTCGGCGGGGTGGGAGGAATCACAATGGCGCACTCAACGCGGTCACGGCCTCAACCATGCGCGTGAGCGGCCAGTCGCCACCGCAGTATCCGTGGGCCCGCAAATAGCTCTCGAGATTGCCGCGGGCGGCTGCGGGCATTGGCGCGTGTCCTTTAGCCGCCAATTGTTGTTCTGCGTGGGCGAACAGCATGGCCTGCTCGATCTGCTCAGAGTCGATTTCGACGCCCTTCACGCGCGTGCGCAGCGCGTTGATCTCGCCGTCCGGCAGGCCCTTCATGTAGCGTCGTACCGACCGTAAGGGCTTGACGACGCTCTCATGCCACGACGCCACCACGGCATCGAGCGCAACGATATCCGGCGCCGCCAGCTCGATTCTGCGTGCTTGAGCGATCCAAGCGCAAAACAGAAGAGCATTGACGTCAATGCCATATTGCTCCTGCACCGCCAAACATTCGTCGGCGACGCCCGATGTGGAATACACCCTGATTGAAAATTGCCAAAAGGCATTGTCGAGCGTGAGCCCCAAGTCAATCACCTCTATTTCCGCACAAACCGGCGCGAACCCCGATGGCACAAGTTGCCGTGTCGGTAGCGGTTTGCCCTTGGTTTCGGGTAGGAACGGCACCACCGCGAATGCAGGAATGTAGATCAATTGGCAAGACACCGCCACTTTGCTGAAGCGGCCCAATTGTGAGATCGGCAGTCCGGCGAACAGCGGCCTCAGGGCTGCGACGAAGCGTGGCCATCAGCAACATCAGAACAACCCAATGGTCCGCTTGCACACTTCTGCATCGGCGAACAGGTCCGCGAACGTGAAGCGGATGAGCACGTGATCCTCTGCCGCCAGCGCAGCGGCGCCCTTCTTTTTGGCGCGTGCCGCCCGGCGCTTTTCATTGGTTTCTTCCCATGGCTTCGATTCCGCGATGCCGGGGCGCGGTCAGGGCGTTGCATCGCGATGCGCGCCCTATTCGACGGCCACATGCCCCGGTTGTAGCATCGACCGTGATGTTGCCGAGCATTCGAGCGCCGATCGGCCTTCACCAATCCCGGTCAGCCCTCGCCTGGTCCCAGCCGATTTCGCGAGGGCATTTGGCCCGCTGCCTGTGCAACCCTTCAATGCCTCACCGCGGTGCGGAGGCCGGCCGATCTGGTCATGGGGCGTCGCGACCTCCCGCGCCTAAAATAATGATTGAGCGGCGCCACGCCAGCGCATGCCGACCAAGCTTCTGTCCCGGTTTTTGAGACTCGTATCAACCGACGGATCGGCGTAATTACCGACCCAATCGTCAGCGTACGCCGGTCTTCGGCCCAGTCAGCGCTTGGCAAAGAGGTCGGCGCACGGCAAGGTGCTGTCGTGGAAGGCACATGTTGGAGCCGGGGGGGCTCGTGCAGGTTCTGACGGAACTCGTCTTCAAGTTTATTCGGTTGCTGCTCGGTACTGGTCTGCTGCTCAGCGTCCTGCTGATCTGCGCCAATGCGTTCGGCCGCTATGTGCTGCATGCGCCGATCATCTGGGCAGAGGAAGTGCTGGGTTATGTCCTGGTGTGGCTCGTCTATCTCGGAGCGGTGGAAGTCACCAGAGACGACGGTCACTTGAGCATGGACCTGATCACCCAGTCGTTGCGACCATGGTCGCGTCGTTCGATCGCGCTCGTCAACAATCTTGTATTTCTCGCTGTCTGCGCGCTGATCATTTATCAGGCCATGGGCGTGATTTCCAGCTTCGACTACTATAGTCAGATCGCCGGACTACCGATGAACGCGCTGCACACGGTCATCCCGATCGCCTTCGCTTTGATGTTCCTCATCGTAGCGGCGCGCTGCATCCGGATCGCGTTCATGGGCGATGCGGACGGCAAACAGAAGCATCCAACCGAGGTGCCGCCTGTATGATTTTCGCCATGGTCCTTCTCCCCATCGTCTTGCTGCTGATGGGCCTGCCGATCTTCACAGTGCTGATGGCCACGGGCGCGGTGACCTTGATCTGGGTCATGGATTTGCCGATCGGGCTCATTCAGACGACGTTGTTCGGCAGCATCGACAACTACAACCTGATCGCCGTCCCGTTTTTTATTCTGGCCGGCGCGATCATGACGCAAGGCGGTATTTCGAAAAGGCTGGTCGACTGGGTGTTGTCGATCTTCGGTGGCGTACGCGGCAGTCTCGGTCTCACGACGGTCGGCGCCTGCACGGCATTCGGCGCGATTTCCGGGTCGAGCCCTGCCACGGTCGCCGCCATCGGCGGCATGCTTTACCCCTCGCTGCGCGAGAAGGGCTATCCCGAGTCCGTCGCAAGCGGCCTGCTGACCGCCTCAGGCGCCATCGCCGGCATCATCCCGCCTTCGATTGCGATGATCCTTTACGGTGTCGCCGCGGAAGAATCGATACGCTATCTGTTCATTGGCGGAATCCTGCCGGGCCTGCTCACGGCGCTGCTGATGGCGATCTACATCTACTTCACCGCGCGCCGTTACAACACACGCGAGAGCGGTAGTTGGTCGCTGTCGGAAATTCGCAAGTCGACGGTGCGCAGTGGCTGGGCCTTGGGAACGCCGCTGATCATATTGGGCGGCATCTACCTCGGCGTCTTTTCGCCGACCGAGGCGGCCGGCGTCGCCTGCCTTTATGCGATGGTGGTGACGGTGCTGATCTATCGTGACCTTTCGCTCGCGGGCCTTTGGAAGGTGACGACCCAATCGATCTATCTGACCGCGCAAGTGCTGATCATCGTCGGCGCGGCCACTTTGATGGCCCGTTTGCTGACTATCGCCGAAGTGCCGCAGACCGCCGTCGCCTGGATCCAGGCGCTCCAGCTCTCGCCCTGGATGGTGATGCTGATCATCAACCTCCTGCTGCTGGCCGTCGGCTGCGTGCTCGATCCGGCATCCGCGATCCTTGTGCTGGCACCGATCTTGAAACCCGTGGTCGTGGCCGCGGGCTTCGATCCGGTGCATTTCGGCATCGTCATGACGGTCAACCTCAGCATCGGTATGTTCACCCCGCCCTTCGGGCTCAATATTTTCGTCACCCAGGCGATGTTCAAGGTACCGCTAAAGGTGCTCTACCGCGGGCTCGCGCCCTTGATCGTCGTCAACCTGGTGGCGCTGGCGATCATCAGCAACTGGCCCTGGCTGACCCTCGCGCTCGTGCACGCCCTGGGCTAGATTGGTACCCGAACAAGATGACGCAGAGACGATCTACGCGTTCGGAAAGGGAGAGGACAAAATGAGGACCACAATAAAAGGACTGCCGGAGGTCGCTGCGGCGGCGCTTATGGCTTTCTTGCTGCCGGCAACGACGCAGGCCGCGGATTTCACCATGCGCATCGGCATGGTGACGATCCACGACGCGCAGCACACTTTCGCCCAGAAATATGCCGAGGAGTTGGAAAAGAGGACCAACGGGAAGATCAAGGTCGAGGTGTTTCCGGCGGCCCAGCTCGGCAAGATCCCGACCCAGATCGGAAACCTGAAGATCGGCGCACAAGCGGCGTTTCTTTCGCCGGCCGGCTTCTTCTCCGGCATCAACAAGGTATTCGAGGTGACGGATGCTCCGGGCATATACAAGAACTTCTGGCATGCCCAGAACGCGATCACCGCGCCTGCCTTCCGTGACAAGTTCCTGGCGGGAGCCGAAAAGGCCGGCGTGGTCGGCATCTCGCTCTGGAACTACGGTCCGACCTCGATTGCCTCGCGAACGCCGATCCACAAAATCGCCGATATGAAGGGTCTCAAGATTCGCGTGTTGGCGACCAAGATGGAAAGCAAGATTGCAAGCGTGCTCGGCATGACCGGCGTTCCAATGCCCTTTACCGAGGTCTTGCCGGCGTTACAGCAGCGCACCATCGACGGCTGCCGCACCGCGATTTCGGTGATGGCCGCATTGAAATTCTACACCGCCAGCAAGTACGTAACCGTCACCGAATCCGGCATGATCGTCAGTGTGTTGTGGGTCAGCAAGGCCTGGCTCAACAAGCTGCCCAAGCCGTTGCAGGACCAAGTGCTAAAGACCGGACGGGACCTCGAGCCCTGGGCCGGTCACAACGCCAAGGGCTTCATCGACCGCGCCGAGAAGGTTTGGACGAAAAACGGCGGTACGGTCCTTAGGCTTTCGAATGCCGAAGAAGCCGAAGTCAAGAAGCGTCTGGCGCCGCTCGGCAATGAGTTCCTCGGGGCCAACCCGGCCACCAAAGATATGTACGAGCTGCTGAAGAAAAGCTTGGCCACGGCCTCCACCGAGCCACCCAAGTCCTGATCCGGCTTGGCGCGGCGGGAAAGCACCCCAGCCGGGGATCCCGCCGCGCCAAAGCTTCCCGCATCGGTCCCAATGCCATGCCGCCAGTGGACGACGCGTTCGACTACGTCATTGTCGGCGCAGGATCGGCCGGCTGCACGCTGGCCAATCGCCTGACCGAAGACCGCGATGTCCGGGTGCTGGTGATCGAGGCCGGCGGCTCCGATCGCTGTCCCTTGATCAGCGTGCCGCTAGGCTGGGGCCGCATCCTGTTCAAACGGCTGTTCGACTGGGGCTATTTCACCGAGCCCGAGCCGCAGCTCGACGGCCGCGAAATCGAATGCGCACGCGGGCGGGTCCTGGGCGGCTCATCCTCGATCAACGCAATGGCTTATGTTCGCGGCCATCGGGCCGACTACGACCGCTGGGCTGCGGCGGGCCTGACAGGCTGGTCCTATGACGAGGTGCTACCCTATTTCCGCAAGCAGGAGGATTGGGCGGAGGGCGTCAGTCCCTATCGCGGCAGCGGCGGACCGCTAACCACGTTTCGCTCGCGCTATGCCGATCCGCTGGTCGATGCCTTCATGCGGGCGGGAGAATCCGCCGGCCTCGGCACGACAGAGGACTATAACGGCGCGCACAACGAAGGCATCTGCCGTTTCCAATGGACGATCCGCGACGGCAAACGATGCAGCGCGGCGGTGGCCTATCTGCGGCCGGCGCTGGTGCGCGACAACCTGACGCTGCGCACCCGCGCGCTGGCGCTACGTGTCGTCACCGAAGGCGGGCGCGCCGTCGGGGTTGAATACGAGTCCGGCGGCAGCATTCAGGTCGCACGCGCGGCGCGCGAGGTGATTCTCGCCGGCGGCGTCGTCAACTCGCCACAACTTCTGATGCTGTCGGGCATCGGCAATCCGGATGATCTTGCGGGCCACGGCGTCGCTTGCGTACACCCGTTGCCGGGTGTCGGCCAAAATCTGCAGGATCACATTTCCGTCGGCGTCGAATACCAGCGCGTCGGCGATGGCCCGTTTGTCGGCCGGCTGCGCTACGACATGATCGCGCTTGCGATGGCGCAGGCTTATTTCTTCGGCACCGGATTTGCGACCGAGATGCCGGGCCCGCTCACGGGATTCTTCAAGACCGATCCGTCGCTGGCGCAGCCCGACATTCAGTTGCTGTCGCGCCTGGTGCCGCCGGAATCGCAACCCTGGTTTCCGGGACTTCGCCCGCGCCCGCACGATGCGTTCATGGTGCGGCCGGTGATACTGCATCCGGAAAGCCGCGGCGAGATCAAGCTGCGTTCAGCCGATCCCCGCGCCGCACCGGCGATCCATCAGAACTTCCTGAGTGCGCCGAAGGACTGGGAGACGCTGCGGCAAGGCATTGCGATGATGCGTGATCTGGTTGCGCAAAAGGCCCTCGATCCCTATCGCGGGCGCGAAATCCAACCGGGCCCGGGCGTCACCTCCAAGGCCGATATTGACGCGTTCATTCGGCGCACCGCCTGGACCGCGCATCACCCGCTTGGCACCTGCCGGATGGGCAAGGACGATGATGAAATGGCGGTACTGGACAGGCAGCTACGGGTGCGCGGAATACAAGGTCTACGCGTTGTCGACGCTTCGGCCATGCCCGACATGGTGGGCGGCAACATCAATGCACCGATCGTCATGATCGCCGAGAAAGCCGCGGACCTTATCCGCGGCCGTAACGTATTGGCGCCCGCGATGACGCTATAGCGGCTGAACTCCGCTTGCTGCAGCCGTCAGTTTGCGACTTTCTGGCGTGAAGCCCAATCCTCGCGCAGCTTGTCGCGCAGAATCTTGCCACGGTCGTTTTTCGGCAGGTCCGTAACGATGAAGACCTCCTTCGGAGTCTTCGCCGGCGGGAGATGTTGCTGGCAATGCTGACGCACGCTGGCCTCCGTCAAGCCCGGGTGCTTGGCTATGACATAGCAGACCACTTCCTCGCCATAGATCTTGTCGGGAACGCCGACGGAAGCGGCATCGAGAATCTCGGGATTCTTGAGCAGGACCTCGTCGATCTCAAGCGGCGCGATGTTCATGCCGCCGCGGATAATCAGGTCCTTGGTGCGGCCCGTAACGCGCACGAAGCCTTCCGCATCCTGGGTGCCGAGATCGCCCGTCTTGATGCGCTGGGGCCGCAGCGGCTCGATTGTGCCGTCGTCGCGCAGGTAGCCGACCGCCGTGTGCGGCCCGCCCGCGGTGATCTCGCCCTCGACACCGGCCGGAACCGGCTTGCCCTCACCGTCGACGATCTCGAATTCCTGGTGCAGCGCCGGCAGGCCGACGGTGCCGAGCTTGAACTTGTAGTGGCGATTGCCGCACACCCAGCCCGCTTCCGACATGCCGTAGCACTGCAAGAGCCGCACGCCGTACAACTCTTCGAACTGCGTCCATTGCTGCGCGGTGAGCGGCGCCGTGCTGCACGTCATCAGGCGCAGCGTCGGGACGTCCTTGGCCGTGTAACCGAGCGGCTTGTTGAGCAGCATGTTGAGCACGGTCGGCACCCCGGCCGAAAATGTAATGCCGCAGGTCTTGACCCACTCGAAGAAGCGGCTGTGCGAGAAGCGCTTGGCGATGTGCAGGGTGTGGCCCTTCTCCAGGAAGGGCATCAGGCTCAACACCTGCGCTGAATTCCAGCCGAACGAGCGATACTCGAGCGTGCGGTCATCCTCGCTGAGACCGAGGAATTCCAGCGTTGACAGCCCGTTGAGCCAGTAGGCGGCGTGGTCGTAGACGACCATTTTCGGCCGTGCAGTCGTGCCGGAAGTGCAGAAGATGCAGGCCAAGTCTTCCGGATTGTTGCGCTCCGGCAGGTCGGCCGGGTTCGTCCCCTTCGGCAGAGCGACAAAGAGCTCGTCCTGCGGATCGGCGGTGCCCTCGGCCGACCAGCCCCCGAAGCGCAGGCGTGGCGCGGGGTGATCCCCGACCAAGGCGGCCATGTCGAGGTCCTTGTGGCAGAGGATGAGCGCCGGATTGACCGCCCGCGTCAGCTCCACCATGACCTTCTCGTTGATCTCGACATTGAGCGGACAGACCACCGCCCCGATGCGCCAGATGCCGAACCAGATCAGCAGCTTCTCGATGCACTCGTCGGAGAGCAGCAGAACGCGGCTGCCCTTCTCGATGCCTTTGCTCTTGAGGAAGGCCGCGATGTCGGTCGTCAGCTGATCGAGCTCGCCGTAGGTAATCGACGAGTTTTCGTCGAGATCGACGATCGCGGTCTTGCCCGCGTCGCGCGCCTTGTATTGCGCGAACAGCTCGGCAATCGGCTGATACGGAATGCCGAGCTGATGGTTTCCGAATATGCCCGCCATGGCGGCCTCCCTAGCCTCCGCCGGCCTTTAGCGCCCGGTCTTTGCCAGCAATTCCGTCCAGCCCTGCAAACGCCCCTTCGCGTTGGCGATCTGCTCCTTGGTGAAGAAGTCGTCGAGCTTCACGCGATCGACGGGATAGACCGGCCGCATGAAATCCTCTTCGAAACCGTAGGGCACGGTGGCATCGATGGCCATGCCGCCCTCATAGCGCGTATTGGTCGCGGTCCATTCGCGGTCGCCGGCGGTCATGCGCTCGGCCGGCATGAAGGTCTGGCCGCGGCCGCCCGGCGTCGGGTTCAGGATGTCCTTTTGCGGGTTCACGCGCGTGGTGATTGCCCACATGACGTCGTCCATGCTGTAGGGGTCGACGTCTTCGCTGACCGCGATGGCGACCCGCATGCCCTGCGATGTCGCGAGCAACGTTGTCATGAAGTTGCGCTGCCAGCCTTCCTCAAGCCGGTTGCGCTTCTTGACCTGGATGATGACGCCGCCCCAGTCGGTCATGCAGTAGGGAATGTTGACGTCCTGGATGATGCCCGGCTGCAGCCGGTGGCACAGCTCGAACATCGCGGCCTCGCGGATCGAGGTATCGATGTTGTGCTCGTCGAGGGTGTGTGCGCCCAGGCAGTAGATGATGCGCTTGGCGTCCTTGCGCATCGTGACTGCGGTGACGTGGAAGGTCGGCGCCTTGTAGGCCTTGCCCATATAGCCGGCCCATTCCGGGTGGAAGTGGTGGCGGCCCTGCGTCTGATCGGCCTCCGATTCCGCGGTCTCGAAGCGCCGGTCGCGCGGGTCGATATAGCCTTCGATCACCACTTCCGAGTCGGCGATCGCCCAGGCATCGACAGTGCGCGCTTTCACCACCCGCACCGGAAAGCCTTGCGCCGCGCCGGCGACGCCCAATTCGTCGCAGCCATAGGGCAGGATCACATAGTCGAAGGCCCCGCCCGCCAGCAGCGTGCAGGACGGCGGCACGCCGAAGCAGAAGGTGAGCGGCACCTTCTCGTTGCGGCGATAGGCTTCGCTGACCACCTGCCACATGTGGGAGCCGGGCGAAATCTGGAACGTGCCGACATTGCCCCAGCGGAAATTCATGCGGTTGTAGCCGACGTCGGTGCCTTCGCCGAAGGCCGCGCCGGAAACGCAGCGGATGCCGGAGCCGATGGTCAGCTCTTTCTCCAGCGCCGTATGCCGGATCGCCACCACGTGCTCGTTCACGTCTTTCGGATTTTCGATCACGACCTGCTGGCACGGCGCCTCGGACTGCGAAATCTCCTGCGGCGGCAAGGGCTTCGACAGCGCGCGCGCCAGCTTATGGGTGCGCTCCTTGTCGTCCGCCCAGCCGAACATGGCGTTTATGACTTTGATGTCGCCGAACAGGTTGGTGAGAACCTTATGGTTCGGCTTGCCCTTGACGTTGTTGAAGAGGACCGGGCAACCGCCATCCATCAGCTTCTGCAGACCGGTGACTTCGAGATCGGGATTGACCTCCTTGTCCGTTTCGATCAGATCGCCGCGCGCCTTGAGCCAGGCGAGTGTGCCGCGCAGATCCTGCAGGTGTTGCTGTGCGCCGGCTGCAGCCGGCACGGTCTTGGCGCCGATGGTCATTTCGTCGTTTCCTCCTGTTGGCAGGAATACCTAGAATTATTCAGCGAAAATGCGGCTCAACCTTTGCAGCCTCGTCGCTGATACGGTGATAGCGAACCTGAGTGCGCGATTCGATCATCTCCATGTGCCCCAGCACGACGAGATGATTGAGGTGCGCGATGATCTCGCCCATGGCGAAGCCGACCTGGTGGCCGTCGAGCCCCGAGCGGAACAAGACGTCGATCAAATCGCCGGCGCATGTCTCGCGCCCCGCACCGGCCAGCATCAGATTGAGCCGTTCGGCGTGATGCTCCGCCAGCTCGCGCAAGCGGTAGCGCACGTTGAAGAACGGCTTGCGATGCGACGGCAGAATCAGCGTGTCGGGATCGAGCAGGTCGAGGAATTTCTTGCAAGTCGTCAGAAAGGCGCCGACGGCGTCGAATTCCGGTTCGCCCGGCCAAGTGCTCACATTGGTGGTGATGGCGGGCAGGATCTGGTCGCCCGCGATGAGGATGCGGCGCTCGCGGCAATAGAGCGAGACATGCTCGGGCGCGTGCCCCTCGCCGATGACGACCTGCCAGCGGTCGGCGCCGATCGTCAGGACGTCGCCGCCGCGCAGGCGCTTGTGGTCGGGCGGCAGCTCGACGCCGTCCTTGTAAGGCAGCACCTCGGCCAGGAACTTGTCGAGATACGCTTGAGACAGCCCATGGCGGCGGTAGAAGCGTTCGCGCGCGCCCATATTGTCGGTACCCCGGTCGGCGCGCGCCAGATTCGCGGTGAACCACTCGTCTTGGGTCATCAGCGGCCGCAGGCCCCAGTGGTCGGCGATGAAACCCGAATTCCCGGCGTGATCGGGATGGAAATGCGTGACGATCAGCCGCGTGATCGGCCGGCCGCCGAGAACGCTTGACCACACCTGCTTGAGCTCGTCTTGGACATCGGGCTTGCCGTAGCCGCAATCGATCATGGTCCAGCCCGGCCCGTCGCGCAGCAGCCAAAGGTTGACCTGCTTGAGCGCCTTGAACGGCACCGTCGTCGATATCCAGAAGATCCCGTCGGCGACCTCGGTCGCCGTTCCCGGTGCCGGATAATCGGCGAACGGGAAGGTGATGCCGTCGGCGGCCGACGCATTCGCTGCGGCGCTGGTCGTCAACGTATCCATCCTGCCTGTCCCATGCTCACCCAACGGCCTCAGGAAACCGGCCAGCGCAATTGCACCATCTGGTCCATCTTCAGGCGCTTGCCGAAGCGCGCCACCGCGACCGGAACCTCCGGATAAAGCGCCGTCTCGTCGATCTTGGTCAGGCGCCCGCCGGCCACAACCTGCTCGCCGGCGACGAACACGTCGCGCACCGAGTCGCCGGTGGCGCTGTAAACGAGATTGGAGAGCGGATTGATCAGGGGCTGCCATTCCGGCCGCTGGGTGTCGAACAGCACGATATCGGCGTCCTTGCCGACCTCGATGCTGCCGATGCGGTCGGCCTGCAGCGCCGCCTTGGCGCCGTTGAGCGTCGCCATTTCAAGCCCGGTCTCGGGCGACATTACGCGCGGATTGAGGCGCGTTTCCTTGTAGCAGCAACAAGCCAGCCGCATTTCCTGCGGCATGTCGACGATGCCGGACGACGCGTGGTCGGAGCCGACCGTCACGTTGACGCCGAGCGCCAAAAGCTCCGGGAGCTTGCCGACAACAAAATTGCCATAGCCGTTGTGCAGGCTGGAACTCGGCGCGCAGACAAGCGAGGGCTTGCGCTTGACGAGGATCGCGATCTCCTCCGGCTCGAGCCAGCCGGAATGGACAGCTAGGAACCTCTCGTCGAGCACGCCGAGCAATTCCAACCGCTCGATCTCCGCCATCTTGGTGCGGGTGACGCTGGAATCGTGCGTCGAATAGCTGAAGCAAGCATGGGTTTGCAGCAGCGTGTTGTACTTCTTGGCGAGCTTGTCGAGGCCGAGAATCAGCTCGTCGGAGGCGTTGTTGAGACCGCGGAAGGAGGCGCTGGCGCCGAGCCGAGGATTACCGGTGTTGGCATACTTCTCCAGCACCTCCTCGGCCCGCTCGAGCGCGACCTCTGTCGACTCGATCATGCGCTCCGGCAGGATGCCGAGCACCGACTTGGTGAGATCGAACGACGAGCGCGAGACGATGGCGCGAATGCCGGTCGACATGATGCCTTCGACCGAGGCCTCGGGATGATAATTGCCAGGGTCGATAAAGCAGGTGACGCCGTGCCTGAGCAGTTCGGCCGCGGCCAAGCGTCGCCGACAGCCGCACATCCTCATGTTCGAGCGCGGCCTCGTAAGGGTACATGCGCTCGAACAGGAAGGCCTGCGCATTGGCCTCGTCCGCCAATCCGCGCGAGAGCTGGAACGAGGAATGCAGGTGACAATCGACGAAGCCCGGCGTCGCCACCGCCTTCATCGCGTCGACCGTCTTCGCCGCGGAATAGTCTTTGTCGATTTCCGCCGATTTGGCGATGGCGACGATCTTGCCGCCCTTGACCGCGATCGCCGCGTCGCGGATGACGCGGCGCCCAGGATCGACGGTGATGAGCCAGTCAATATTCGTGACGACAAGATCAACTGATTGCACGTGAACACTCGCTACTTTTTTGTTTTGCGCTTTTCTTGCGCCTTATTTGTTTTCGCCGACGTAGGTGAGCGGGTCGGATATCTTCAGCTCGATCAGCACGTTATCGTCGGTCGAATCCTCGCACAGCATGGAGCGATGGCCGATGCCGCGGGGAATGAGCAACATGTCGCCCGGGTGCATGATTTTGACGCCCATCTCAGTTTCCCACTTCAGCGCGCCCTTCACGCAGAAGATGATCTCGTGCGCATCGATGTTGCGATGCCAGAAACCCATGTCGTGCTTGCGGCGCTTGGAAACGTCGATCTTGACGTGATCCGAGGTGTAGAGGCGCAGCGGCGTGCCGTCCGCTTTGTCGATATTGGTCGGCGAGAACTTCTCCGCGAAGATGTTGATCATGCGGAACATGTCTTCGTTCGCGAGCACGCCGGCATTGATCACCGGCGCCTCGTTGTGCGAGAGCACGACGTTGTTGCCGTCAATGGTGACGCGTTCCTCGTAGACCTTTTTGCCGGTCTGAGGCGTTTCCTGCGGCTTATTCATGGCTTCTCTCCTGCGTTGGAGCCCGTATTGGCGGCCGCTTCGAGAACGGCCGAAATAATTCCCGCATAGCCAGTGCAGCGGCAGATGTGGCCGCTCAGCACCTCGACGACCTGTGCTTCCGTCGGCTTCGGATTCCGCCGCAAGAAGTCGGTGAATGACATCAGGATGCCCGGTGTACAGAAACCGCATTGCAGAGCGTGATTTTTACGGAACGCCTGCTGCAACGCGTTGAGCGTGCCGTCTGCGCCAGCGAGCGATTCAACGGTGGCGATTTCACGGCCATCGGCCTGCTGGGCAAGCGTCAGGCACGAGCGCACCGCAACACCGTCGATCAGGACCGTGCAACAGCCGCAAACGCCGTGCTCGCAGCCGACATGGGTGCCGGTCGCGCCCAGCGCCTGGCGGATGAAGTCGCTCAGCAGCATACGCGGCTCGGCCTCCGCCGAAACGTTGCGGCCGTTGAACTTGACGCTGACGCGGCTTTTCTGGTCGCGGTTTACCCGGCGCATTGCAACGCCTCCTGAATGACTGCCGGCCCGAGGCGGCGAAGGAGATCGCGCCGCATGCGGCTGGTGGCGTGCTGGTCTTCGTAGCCCTCCAGTTCCCAGGCTATCGCGTTGATGGCGTCGGCCAAGTCGGCACCGGCGGTGAATTCCCGAATGGACGGTTTGCCGGCCATACCGCCGACCCCGAACCGGATGCGGTTACCGTCGGCGATGGCGGCAGCGGCGATGATGGCGAAATCGCCGTGCCGGCGCGCCACCTCGCGAAAGGCGACGCGGCGCGCGGTCTGCACGGGAAAACGGACGGCGGTGACCATTTCGTCCGGCCTGCGCGCGGTCGTCAGCATGCCGAGTTGAAACTCGCTGGCGGAGACTGTGCGGGTGCCGCGCTGCGAGCGCAACACCACTTCACCCTGCAGCATGGCGAGCGACAGCGGGATTTCGGAGCTGGGATCGTTATGGGCGACCGAGCCGCAAACGGTGCCCTTGTTGCGCGTCTGGAAATGGCCGACGAACGGCAGCGCCACGGCCAGGAACGGCAGCTTGTCCTTCAGGCCCGGCCAGGCCAACAGCCGGTTCTGCGTCACCGCCGCGCCGACCTCGACCTTGCCGCCGGATTCCTTGATTTCGGCAAGCCCGGGGATGCGGTTGATGTCGATCAGCAGCGCAGGTTCAAGCAGGCGCAGATTGAGCATGGCCAAGCAGCGACTGACCGCCGGCCAGCACGCGCGCCGCGTCGCCATGCTCGGCCAGCAGCGCGGTCACCTCGTCGACCGTGTCGGCGCGCACGTAATCGAACGGATGCGGTTTCATGCGCCGCCTCCACCCAGGCCCAGCATGTTGCGCAGGCGCTGCCACAGCGAACCGCGCGGTGCAGTCCCGGCGGCGCCCGGACTCAATTGCCGCGCCAGCCGCTCGAAGAATTGCCGGATGATGATGGCGGCCGCACCGTCAAGCAGCCGCCCGCCGACCGACACCACCTTGCCGGTGGCGGTGACCGCATAGTCGTAGTCGATGCGGGTGCCGGTGGCGGTCTTTTCCAGCCGCAGATTGCCGGCGCCCGAAGCGCCGCCCAGCGGCCCAGTGAGCGTGCCGGTGATGCGGCCGGACTTCTCCGTCACCAGATCGCTCAGCTTGACCGTCGCCTCGAACTTGCCGCGCACCGGGCCGACGCCGAGGGAAACCAGCGCGCGATAGTCGTTGTCGCCCAGGCGCTGCAATTCGTGGCAGCCCGGAATCACCGCCTTGAGGCTTTCCGGATCAAGCAACGAGCGCCACACGTCGGCGGTCGAGGCCGGCACATCGAACGAGCCCTGCCCGCTCAGGTTTCGGCCGCCCTCGGAGGCCGGCGCAGCGGTGGCGGTTTCGCGCTTTGCGCTCGCCGGCGGCGGCGGCTCGGCTTGCGCCAGCCAGCCGTGAATGCGGCGCGGCGTCACCGGCACGGTCACGTCCTTAATGCCGAGCGCGTCGGCGACCGCGTTGGCGATGCAGGCCGGCACGCTCATGCAATTGCCTTCCGCCAGACCCTTGGCGCCGAGCGGCGTAAAGGGCGACGGCGATTCCATGTGCAGAAATTCGACCGGCGGAATCTCGCTCGCAGTCGGCACGAGATAATCGGCGAAGGTGCCCGAGAGAAACGCGCCGGTCTCGTCGTAAACGAATTCCTCATACAGCGCGGCGGCGATGCCTTGCGCATAGGAACCGCGCATCTGACCTTCGGCCAGCATGCGGATTGAGGATCTTGCCGGCGTCATGCATCGAGACGTAGCGGTCGACGCGAACCTGGTCGGTCAACGGATCGATCTCCACGCCGCACATGTCGAAGATGAAGCCGTAGGTGAGCGAGCTGTTGATGCGGTCGTCGGACGACGGCGGCTCGAGCTCCGGCGGCGACCAGACGCCGGTCTCGCGCAGGCTCGGCGCCATGCCTTCGGGCAGCATGACCGGCGACCAATGGGCGGTGCCGGCGACGCGGCCGAACGGAATAGCGTTATCCGGATTGCGCTTGCTGCCGATCTTGCCGTTGATGAACTCGATGTCGTCGGGCAGCGTGTTGAGCTGCTTGGCCGCGATCTGGCTGAGCTTGTCGCGGATCTGCTTGGCAGCGATCTGCGCGGCGACCGCGGTGCCCGGCGTGAAGCGGCAGGAATAGGTGCCGGCGGCGATCGACCATTGATCCTTGCCGGTGTCCATTTCGAGGATGACGTTGACGTCATCGGGCTTGAGGCCAAGCTGGTCGGCAACGATCTGCGAGATTACGGTCTCGTGCCCCTGCCCCTGCACCGTCACGTCGGCGGTGACCGAAACGGCGCCGAGCGGATCGACATTGACCGTCACCATCGACACCGCGCCGTTCTTCGGGCCGGCCTTCTCGCGCGCATCGGCGCTCAGCAGCGTCGACAGATAGCCCATGTTCGACATGCCGGGCTCGACCACCGCGGCAAAGCCGATGCCGTAATGACGGCCGGCGGCGCGCGCTTCGTCGCGGCGCTTCTTCAGTTCATCAAGCCGGCCGTCGCCGACCGTCAATTCGATCGCCTTGAGATAGTCGCCCGAATCATAAAGCGAGCCCGCCGCGGTCTTGTAAGGAAACTTTGCCGCCGGAATGACATTGCGCTTGATCACTTCGAGCGGATCGAGTTCGAGCTCAACCGCAATCCGCTGCACCAGTCGCTCGATCGCCAGATAAAGCTGCGGCCCGCCGAAACCTCGGATCAAACTCGCCGGCATTTTGTTGGTGACGACAACGCGGTTGACGACGTCGACATTAGGAATGTCGTAAGCGCCGGTGACGGAGCCGTGCATGCGATAGAGCGGCCCCGGCATGGGCGCGCGCAGAAAGGCACCGTAGTCCTCGAGCTGATCGAGCTTGAGCCCGAGAATGCGGCCGTCTTTGGTAACCGCCGCTTCGGCCGCGGTGATCCGGTTCGGCCCGGAGCTTGCGGCAATGAGGTGCTCGACGCGGTCCTCGACCCATTTCACCGGCCGGCCGGTCACGCGCGCGGCGATGGCCGCAAGCACCATGTAGGGAAACACTGACAGCTTGATACCGAAGCTGCCGCCGCTGTCGGGCGGAATACGCACGCGGAAACGTGTACCCGGAACGCGGACCGCGCGCGCCATCACCGGATGTGTGCTGAACGGCCCTTGGAAATTGGCCAGCACGTCGTAGCTGTCGTCGGTCGGATCGTATTGCGCGACAACGACATAGCACTCCATCGGAGTATAGGAGAGCCGCGGAAACTCCGTGGTCAGCTTCACGATCCGATCGGCTTTTTCGAATGCGCCCTTGGTGTCGCCATACGAAAAATTGCGGACCGATATTTCGTTGGTCTTCGCTTCCGGATGCAGCAAGGGCGCCGATTCTTTACACGCCTCGAGCGGGTCAACGACCACGGGCAAATCGCGATATTCGATCCGCACGAGATCGGCGGCGTCTTCGGCGAGATATCGGTTTTCGGCAACGACCAGGGCCACAGGCTCGCCGACATAGCGAACCCGCTCGACGGCAAGTGACCACTGGTGCACCGGCGCCTTGAGCGCAATCAGGAACGGATCGGAAAGCTTCTTGACCTCTTCGCCGGTGATCACCGCCCACACGCCGGGGCGTTTGAGCGCCTCCCCCGTATCGATGCTGACGATGTCGGCATGCGCGTGACTCGAGCGCACGACATGGGCATGCAGGGTTCCGGCGGAAGTCGGCAGATCGTCGGCATAGCGGCCACGCCCTGAAAGCAGGGCGGGGTCTTCCTTCCGCAGAATCGAAGTTCCGAGAAGCTGTGACACCAGTAATCTCACGCGAGCGTTAGGGCGCGGGTGCCGGTCACGCCCGCTCGACGCAACCGCCTTGACAGGTAGCGACGAGCGCCACCGGGCAAGGTATGTAAGCTAACATTGCCGCCGAAACGAAGTAAAGGTATTCCTGTATCATAATTACTTTATTTCGGTCGCCTCTTGGGATAGCGTCCGTTTCAGAATGGGCGCCATGACATGAACGCGGATATGACCCAACGTTGGAAAGATCAAAAGGCCGCGGTGGCGGCGAAGGACGCCGAGCGCCCAAGTCTCGTCGTGGCCGACGCCGATGCATCGGACCTCGCCGAAATCATCGACCTCGACGAGAAGGTTGCAGGGTATTCGCGCGCTGATTTCTGGCGTGATCTGTTTCGCCAGAAGGTGGCAGGCTCGACCTTGTTTGTCCTGGTGGCCCGAAGCTCCGGAGTCCTGGTCGGCTATGCATTGGGCGAAATTCGCTCATGGCCGGTGCGCACACCGATATGCGGCTGGCTTTACGCCATCGGAGTCGAGAAGAACCATCGCCTGCAAATGGTCGCCACGGCCCTCATGACAGAGCTGATTTCGCGCTTCCGGCGGAACGGCGTTGAAACGGTACGCACAGTGATCGACGTGGACGACCAGCTACTGATGTCGTTCCTGCGCAGTTACGGGATGTCGGCAGGCCCCTTCGTCGAGCTTGAGATGACGATCGGCGAGTCTTAATGCGATGAACGCTCCTGGACAGGCTTGGACAGAATGAAACTGCAGCAAGCGACACGCTATGCAATCTGGGCCGTGATCGAGCTTGCATCCCGCCCCAACGAGCAGATCCGCGCCCAGGAGTTGGCGCAGACCTTTCACGTCTCCCAGAACCACCTCGTTAGAATTCTGCATGCGCTTGCGAAGGCGAAAATCGTCAGCTCCGCACGCGGCCCGGGTGGCGGCTTTTCGTTTTGTGGCGACGCAAAGCGCCTCACGCTTTACGACATCATTTGTCTTTTCGAGACCGGATGGCCGAGGGAAGAGGACCAAGATTTGCAACCCGGCAACGCGTTGGTAAGCGAACTCGCGCGCGTCCTGCATGAAGTCGATCGTATTACTTCGGCTACGCTTCGCTCGGTAACCGTACGCACGATCATCAACAACGCCCAGCGTAGGTCGAAAACCCATCAGCAGATCGCCGCTGACCTCGCGCAACACCAACCGCCCTATCAAACGACGACTGCGGAGACATAGTGTGATTTTCGAACTTCCGACCCCCAGCCTCGTTTTCGATGTCGATCTCGAAGATGGCGCCAAGATCCGCGTACGCCGTCACGGCAACCCCGAGGGAGCACGCATCCTCCTGTCGCACGGCAATGGTTTCGCGGCTGACACCTATTTCCCCTACTGGCGTCTTTTGCTCGACGAATACGATGTCATGATCTTCGATTTTCGCAACCACGGGCAGAACGTGCCGGTGGATCCACCGCATCACACTTATGCCCAACTCAGCCGCGACCTCGAACGCGTTGTCCAGGATATCAATTCCCGGCTCGGCACCAAAAAGACGATCGGCATTTTTCACTCGATGTCGGCCCGCACCGCCATGAAGCACGCTATCGAGATCGGGTGGCGCTGGGATGCCCTGATGCTGTTCGATCCGCCGGATGTCCCGCCGCCGGGCCATCCGACCTACGCCGCCATGGAGACCTTCGAAAATCGCCTGACCGAATTCGCGCTTAATCGGCGTAGGAAGTTCGATTCAGTAGACGAGCTGACAAATGAGTACCTGCAGTCGCGGGCGACGAGGAACTGGGTGCCCGGCGCGCATGAATTGATGGCGCGATCCGTGTTGCGCGAGAGTCCGGACGGAGATGGTTTTGTATTGACGTGTGCGCCGGAGAACGAGGCCGGCATCTATGCGGAGGCGATGACGCTGAATCTTTGGCCCATGGCAACGGAGTTCGGCGGACCGGTCAAGCTGCTCGGCGCGGATCCGGCAATGAAGGGCACGCCGGCGACCGCTGCGGCAAATCAGGCCCTCGGCCGCGAAGGCGGTTACGACTATAGCTGCGTAGAGGGCACCGGCCATCTGATGCAGATCGAAAAGCCCGAAGAATGTTATCGGCTTTCGACGGAGTTCCTCGCAAAACATGGGCTCAAGTGAGATCGACCATAGATCGCAAATTGCCCCGGACTCGCCGCGTGTTCCGTCAAAGCCCGCATTCCGGCAATCTTTCACAAGGGGACGATTGCGCGGCGATACGCCTCGCTAACGGAGGCGCACATGGCTTTCGCAAACGCCATCGATGATCGATATTTCGAGGACTATATCGAGGGCGATGTCCACGGCTTCGGCAGTGTCGAAGTTACGCAAGACGAGATCGTCTCATTCGGCAAGCGCTTCGACCCTCAGCGCATTCATACTGATCCGGATGCGGCAAAACTGACGCAGTTCGGCGGAATCATCGCGAGCGGCTGGCATACGGCCGGCCTCATGATGCGGCTTTATGTCGAACATTACTTGAGCCAGAATGCGAGTCTCGGTTTCCCCAGGCCTCGATGAACTGCGCTGGCACAAGCCGGTACGGCCGGGAGACAGGTTGTCCCTGCGCGTGACGATACTGAAGACGGCCGTGTCTCGATCCAAACCCGATCGCGGTGCCGTGACTTCGCAGGTGGAAGTCTACAACCAAGAAAATGAGCTTGTAATGTCACTGAGAGTGGTGAATTTTATTCTGTGCCGCAACGCTGCATTTCGAGATGCAGCCCGAGACAACTCATAAGCCGTTTATTTCGACGTTCTGCGGCCAAGTGAAATTACAGATTCAAATTGTGGCCTGGCAATTCCGCGTCCCCTAGGCATGCACACAAATAGCATTCGGTGACGCCCGCACGGATGAGTGGCCGACACCCCAATCGTTCTTCGACGCGCACGACGAAACATTCAACTTCACCCTCGACCTATGCGCCATGTACGGCAACGCCAAGTGCACAGCACGCTTCATCAAGCAACATGACTGACTCGGACAGATAGCCGCTAGGGCAAGACGTCGCGGCTATGCGGAAAGGGCTTTCGACACTTGCGCGGCGATTGACTTGTGTTCGCCCAGTTGTCTTACCCGGCACCTCACAGCACCTTGCCCCTAATGCTCACGGCCCAGGCTTTTTGACTCGCACGTCTTACGGTCAGCTGCAGCCCGCTCCCGCAAGCCGGTTGCGGGAGCCGGCACCGATTTCTCACACCGCTTGCTGTGGCACGCTCACGTCCGCCATATCCTTGACCAATCTAAGCAGTCGGCGGTAAATGGGCCGAATGGGAGAATGTTCATGAAATTCGAGCGCGAGGCGCAACCTAAGGCGAGACTTGTTGTCGGGATCAGCGGCGCGTCTGGAACGATCTATGGCGTCCGCCTGCTCGAGCTGTTGCAGGGCACCGGCATCGAAACTCATCTCGTCATGTCACGTTCGGCGCAGGTCACGCTCGCCTACGAGACCGATTTCAAGGTAGCCGATGTCGAAAATCTTGCGTCGTTCGTGCATTCCAATCAGGATATTGGCGCGGCCTGCTCGAGCGGCTCGTTTCGAACGCTTGGTATGGTCATCGCGCCCTGTTCGATCAAGACCATGTCGGAAATCGCCTCCGGGGCCACGGGCAATCTGCTCTCGCGCGCCGCCGACGTCGCTCTGAAAGAGCGGCGCCGCGTCGTACTGCTGGTGCGCGAAACGCCACTCCACATTGGTCATATCAAGTCGATGGCGGCGGTGACCGAAGCCGGCGCGATCATCTATCCGCCGGTGCCGGCGTTCTACGCGCAGCCAAAGTCGCTCATGGAAATGGTCGATCACACGCTTGGACGGGTGCTCGACCTTTTCGACATCGACATGGGCCTGGTGCGGCGCTG
This sequence comes from uncultured Pseudomonadota bacterium, assembly GCA_963829785.1. Lineage (GTDB taxonomy): Bacteria > Pseudomonadota > Alphaproteobacteria > Rhizobiales > Xanthobacteraceae > Pseudolabrys. Next base: position 461,537 of record CAWHJZ010000049.1, read on the forward strand.
GACCGGCGACAAGGTGCGGCCCAAGGACGGCGCGGCCGTTCAATCAACAGAGTAGAGCAGCCAATGATCTCGGGCCTGGCCCGAGATCAAGCACGTGACGGCGCCACAGATCCCGCGATTAGCCGCAAGCGACCGCTGGCGAGGAAATGTCCTGAAATCCTCTCTTATCGCCAGGGATTTTCGTTCGACAATTTCAGAATTTGTTCGCGCAGCCAAGCATGCGCTGCGCCCGCATGCATGCCCTCATGCCAGACAAGGTTCATCGAGAAGCCTGGCACGTCGATCGGAAGCGGCAACGCCTTCAGCGTCGGAGTAAAATATCGGATCAGCCGTTCGGGGGCCACTGATATGAAATCAGTGTGCTGCAACATGTGCGGCAGAATGAAAAAGTTCGGCATTTTCAGCACCGCCCTTCGTTCGCGGCCGAGCGCAGCGAGCGCTTCATCGACGGGGTCCGCCGAACGGGGATCGGCAGATGCCACCGCCACTTGGGGGAGCGTACAAAACTGGTCGAGCGAGAGGGTTTTGCCGACTTGAGGATGATCTTTGCGTGCGGCGCACATATACGTCTCACGGAACAGCATCGCCGTGCGCGCGCCCTTTGGCGGTTCGGTGAACAGTGTTATGGCAAGATCGACACGTTGACGCTCGAGTTGTTCGCCCAGATTTTGGCTGAGACCGACGACCTCGATGTGGATGTTCGGCGCCATATCGCCGAGCCGGCGCACCAAAGGCACGACGACCGCAAGCTGGGCATAGTCGTTGGCGCCGATCCGAAACACCGCTTGCGAATGAGACGGATCGAAGGGCTGGGCTTCGATGATCTCCTCGATCTGACCAAGGACGGCCTTGGCCGCGTGTGCCACTTCAACGGCGCGCGGTGTCGGGAGCATGCCTCGCTGCATCCGCACAAATAGCGGATCTCCGAAGGAAACGCGCAGTCGGTTGAGGGCGGCGCTTACCGCCGGCTGTGAGAGCCGCAAACGCTCCGCAGCGCGTGTGACATTGCGCTCGTCCATGAGGGCATCGAGAACGAGCAGCAAATTCAGGTCGAAATTCCTAATATTCATGGCATTTATCGCTAACATCCAAATTTATAATTTCATTTGTATCAGCTCGTGATGCAACCTCAAGGGATCACATCGAGATCACCGGCCGCCCGGGATCAGACGGGCCGATAACGATAAATTGCCGCTGATCTGCCGGGAGCCGTGCGGCCGCCCGGAGAACACAAAGTTCGGGAGAAGAACAAGCCATGCCAAGCCAAGGTCACATTTCCGAGCGCATCAAGCCGAAACCGTTCGGCGACCTGCGGGGGTGGATCCAAGCGCTTCGTGAAGCGGGCGAACTCCACGAGATCAACGCCCAGGTCGACTGGGACGGCGAAATTGGCGCGATCGCGCGACGTGCGTTTGGCCAGGGCAACGGCCCGGCGCTGTTGTTCAACAACATCAAAGGCTACGGCAAGGACGATGACGTCTGGTCGCGTCAGCTTTTCACCGGCGGCCTGTCCAATTATTCGCGCATCGCGATGATGCTCGGCCTTCCGAAGGACGCGCCGGTCACCGATCTCGTCCAGGCCACGCAGCATTATTTCGCGCAGCGCGTGAAGCCGGTCGAAGTCGACACCGGTCCGGTGAAGGAGCTGATCTTCAAGGGCGGCGACATCGATTTGTACAAGTTTCCCGTTCCGCGCTGGCACGGAATGGACGGCGGCCGCTACATCAACACCTATCAGGGCACGGTGACAATGGACCCGGATACGGGTCAGCATAACATCGGAATCTATCGTGGCATGCTCGGCGAGCATCCCGACACGCTTCCGGTGCTGTTGTGGCGCGCGCAGAACTGGGGCGTCCATTTTCAGCGCTGGAAGGAGCGCGGCATGAAGATGCCGGTGGCGCATATCTACGGCTGGGAGCCGGTGCTGCCCTACTGCGCCTCGGCGCCGATCCCGACCGGCGTCTCCGAATACGAAGTGATGGGTGCGATCCGCGGCGAACCCGTGCCGCTGGTCAAATGCGAGAGCAACGACCTTTGGGTTCCGGCCAGCGCCGAGATCGTGGTCGAGGGCTACATCGACTCCGATCCTGCGACCTTCGAGATGGAAGGCCCGTTCGGCGAGTACACCGGCTATTTCGGCGGCGACCGCGGTCCCAAGCACGTGACCAAGGTCACCTGCGTTTCCATGCGCAAGGATCCGATCTTACGCGGTACGCTGGAGGGCACCCTGCCCAAGCGCCTCAATGAGAACTCTGTAACGAGTTCGATCCAGCGCGCGGGCGTGGCCTGGAACGTACTGAAGACGGCCGGCGTGCCCGGTGTAACCGACGTGCACTGCCCCGCGGCAAACAACGGCACGACGCTGGTGATTCAATTGCATCAGACCTACCGCGGCCAAGCCAAGCAGGCGGCAGCGGCGATCTGGGGCTCCAACGCCGCGCATCTTCGCTACAAGCACATCTGGGTCGTTGACGAGGACATCGACATTCACGACTATGGCTCGATCGACTGGGCCTTCGCTTACCGGGTGAACGCCGCCGAAGACGACATCGTGTTTTTACCCCGCCACATTCGGCTCGCTGCTCGATCCCTCGACTCGCTTGGAAGAACGCGACCCGTTGCTGTTCGGCACCGGCAAGTGGTGCCGCGTGCTGATCGACGCGACCATGAACCTAGATTTCAAGCCGCAGGAGCAATACCAAGGCGAACGCTATCCGCGTTCGGTGGTGCCGTTCAAGGAGCACTCCGACCTGGTCGACAAGCGTTGGGAGGAATACGGATTCAAGTCCGGCAAGTAAGCCGGGTGGCATTCCGCGCCGGCACCCGGGCCATGCCCGGTTGCCGGGCGGATCAGCCAGAAAGTCAAGGAAGACAGCAAACGCAGTAGCGGCGGTTGCAATCGGCTCGCCACTCACCGGATGACACGCTGAATTGCGGCGCGGTGGTGGCGGCTGAGCTACACGACTCACATGGCCTCTGACTTACACGAAGCTTGCAGGAAACTTGCAGGAACGACCGTAAAGGCGAGAATATTCAAACGGCCTGGGAGTCATCTGGGGTATCACGGGCCAATAACACGGGAGGAGAAGCTGTCATGCAGTCCAGACTAACGGTAATGAAATCGGTCGCATACGCCTGCGTACTTGTCGGGGCGCTCGCCGCACCGGCATCGGCGCAACAGACCTACAGCTTCGGCACCAACCCGCAAGGCTCGCTCGCCTACGGCTCGGGCAGCGCGATCGCCAAGCTTTTGAACGAGAAAGGCAACATGTTGGCGCGGGTGCGCGCCGGCGGCGGCTCATCGACAATCGTCCCGCAGATGAATCGCGGACAAATCGATTTCGGATTCAACAACGCGCTCGAGGCGCGCTACGCCTATATTGGGAAGGGCCCGTTCAACGGCAAACCGAATAAAAATCTTCGGCTCGTGGCCAAGATCTATCCGTTGTGGATCGGTTTCGCCGTGGCTGACAACTCCGGGATCAAGACGCTAGCTGACGCCAAGGGAAAGAGAATCCCGTGCAAGTTCACCGCGCAGATCATCCTCGCCGACGTGCAGAATGCGATGCTGGCAGCCTCCGGGCTCACGACCAAAGACTTCAAATGCGTGCCCGTGGCAAACTACATCAAAGGCCAGAATCTGCTGCCGCAGGGCAAGGTCGACCTCGCCATGGCGGCGCCAACCAGCGGCGCAACAAAGCAGAACAATGCTCAGCTGCGCAACCATGGCGGTCTGCGTTTCATCTCAATCGGCCATTCGGCGGAGGCCGCCGCGGCGATGCATAAAGTATATCCGGCGGCAAACCCCCACTTACTCAAGAAGGGCAAGTTCTCGACGGTTCACAGCGATACCTATTTCATCCAATATCCGTTCTTCCTGACGGCCAGCGCCAAGGTGCCTGACGATGTCGTCTATAAAGTCGTCAAGCTGATGGCGGCGAACAAGAGCATGCTTGGGGATACCTTCGGGCCATTGAAGCGTTTCGATCCTAAAGGTATGGCGCCGAAGCACAGCACGCCGTACCATCCGGGAGCCATCAAGGCGTACAAGGAGATGGGGATTTGGAATCGGTGACGTCACCTGATCTGATGGTGCGGCGCACGCCGTTTCGGTCCTGACATGACAGATCTCCGCCATGCCGTCTGAGGACACTGCTCCGGCGGCCACCTTGATAGCGTCGCGGCTGGGAGACGCAAGCGCCTTCCTGCTCGCGGCGCTATGCGTGTTTTGGGCGCTCGACCCACAGACGATGTTCGGCTTCGCGATCTATCGCGAGCAGTTCCTGTCGGTGGTGCTCGGGCTCACCCTCTCGACCTGCTACCTGACCACGACGGTGCGGCGGCGGACGCCACAACGGCTGGCTTGGTACGACGCCGCGGCGGCGGTTCTCGGTCTCGCCGTGGCGCTCTGGATGTCGTGGCAGTGGGAGCGCCTGCTGGTTGCCGTCGGCGACCAGACCACCGAGGTGCTGGTGATCGGCATCATCATGGTCTTCCTCGTCATGGAAGGGCTTCGCCGCGCCACCGGCCTGGCACTCTTCATAGTCGTCGTCGTTTTCATCATCTATGCGTTTGTCGGCGATCAAGTGCCGGGCGAGTTGAAGGCGCTTCCGGTCAGCTTTCGACAGCTGATGATCTATCTCACATTTGATCCGACTGCCGCGTTCGGCTCGCCGTTTACAATCGGTGCGCAAGTCGTGGTGATCTTCATCTTTCTCGGCCAGCTTCTGCTCAAAACCAATGGCGGAGCGTTCTTCACCGACCTTGCCATGGCGACGATGGGTCGCCGGCGCGGCGGTGCGGCCAAAGTCTCGGTGGTCGCCTCTGCGCTGTTCGGTTCGATCTCCGGCAGCGCGACGTCGAACGTGGCATCCACCGGCGTCCTCACCATTCCCCTGATGCGGTCCACCGGTTATTCGGCGGTGGAGGCGGGTGCGATCGAAGCGGTGGCTTCCACTGGCGGCCAATTCATGCCTCCGATCATGGGGGCTGCGGCATTTCTGATGGCCGAATTCCTCGAGATCGCTTATGCCAAAGTGGTCGTCGCTGCGATCGTGCCGGCATTACTTTATTATTTCGCCGTGTTCGTCCAGGTCGACCTATTGGCGGCCCAGCGCGGCATCAACGTCGTCCAAAAGGAGGTTCCCCGAGCGCGCGAGGTGTTGAAACACGGCTGGCATTTCATCATTCCGTTCGCGTTGCTACTCTACGTTCTGTTCGAGCTCTTGCGCAGCGCGCAGGAAGCGGCGGTATGGGCGACTGGCGCGATCATCGTCCTCGGGATGGTGTTTTCTTACAAAGGCGCGCGACTGCGCCCGTGGCAGATCGTCGAAGCCTTCATCGAGACCGGCCGGCTCTCGGTGGACCTGCTGTTGATCCTGGCCGCCGCAGGTTTCGTGATCGGCGTACTCAACATCACCGGGCTCGGTTTCGCGCTGACCTTTTTCTTGATCCATCTCGGCGGAAACAATGAAATCCTGCTGCTGATCATTGCCGCGCTCACGTGCATCGTACTCGGGATGGGCATGCCGACCTCGGGCGTCTATGTCCTGCTGGCCGCGCTGATCGCGCCGGCTTTGGTGCAAGTCGGCGTGCAAAAACTAGCCGCGCATCTGTTCATTCTCTATTTCGGCATGATGTCGATGATCACGCCCCCGATCGCCCTGGCAGCCTTCGCCGCGGCAGCGCTGACCCAGGCGAGCCCGTTGGCCATCGGTTTCGCAGCCATGCGGCTCGGCTGGGTTGCGTACATTATTCCATTCTTGTTTGTCTTCGCGCCAAGCCTTCTGTTGATCGGCTCGTACTACAACATCTTGCTCAACGTTGGGACAGCGATAATCGGCGTATACGCCATCTCAGTAGCGTCAATCGGCTATTTTACGCGACCCATGACGCCACTGTGGCGGGGGATCTTAATGGTTATTGGCGCTGCAGCGCTTTTGCCGACCGTGATGACGCCAGGCGGCGCGTTCGTCGAGATTACCGGGGCGGCGTTGAGTATTCTGTTTCTGGCTTACGAGTGGTGGGACACACGCCGAGTCCCTATTGCCACCTCTCAAGATCATCTTTGAGGTCCCGGCCAATGTGCGGCTGCCGGACGGCATCGAGCTCTCAACGGGCAAGCAGCAGGCCGACATCACCGCAAATTTCGACCGCTGCGTTCCAGGCGGCTGCTTTGCCGCAACCGATATCGACGCCAAGAAAATCACGGAACTAAGTCATCTCAAAAAGAACGGCAAGCTCCAGTTCAAGAACGCCGGCTGTCCGTCGTCCATAATGCATTCCGGTTCTATGCTCGGTCTACAAGCGCGAGGCGCTATTTATCGGGTTTCACGCTGCGGAAATGGCTCATACCCGCCAAAAAACGCTTTTCATTCATATATTTCATTAAATGAAGCCCCCCCACGAGCCCCGACTCCATAAACGATCACCTATAAATCATTGATTATATTGCATAATTATAGATGACTGCGGATATCCTTGGTATATCAGCGCTTTTGAAAAATAAATATTGACCCCGACCGGGTGTCGGTTCAGATATTCTCCATGCCTTTAGCAGCGAATAAAGCGGACCAAGCTGCCGAGATGCTCGACGACATCACTGTCGACGAGTGGGACGAGAGGTTGACGCGGATCGCGTGGTCTTGGAAGCGCGCATACGGGAACCGCCAGCTTCGGGCTGAGCAGGAAGGAAATACGGCTCCGCCACCCTCGCCGCCTTGGGTTGATGTTGAAGCGGGAAGATTCTCATCGTCGATCATCACGGGTGACGAAACAGACAATACCCGCGGCCTGGACATAGCAGGTCTAGTGAACGCGTATCAGTCTGAAGGCTCCCCCCTCTATCGCGTGGGGTACACCACACGACGCTTTTATGAGTCGCTATATCGGCAATTGGTCGCTACTTGCGGGAGCAGGAAGCTCGCCGAATTGAACGAAACTAGTATTCGAGAGATTTACGCGCAGTGGACCGCGGGAGGCACGGAGAAGATCGCCATGGCCTCTAGCCAAATTTACATGCTGCGGAGGTTGTGTAGCTTCGGTGCAAAGGAATTGGGTGATGGGCAATGCGAGCGGATTATCGGTGTACTCAGCCGCATGGAATTTGAAAAGCCCGCGTCACGTTTCGAGCATCTAACTGAGGAACAAGTCAAAGCAATTTGTGAGGCAGCCCATCGCCTCGAACGACCATCAATTGCGCTCGCCCAAGCATTTCAGTTTCAATGCCCGCTCAAGCAAAAAGACGTCATTGGAGAGTGGGTGCCACAGGACGAGGACGGTAAGTCCGAAATTTTACACAACGGACGTAAATGGCTTCGCGGCCTACGATGGAATGAAATCGTTGATGGTCACATTTTGCGCCGTGCGCCGGTCAAAGGCGGAAAGCTCAGTGATCCTTTTGATCTACACGATGCTCCGATGGTGATGAAAGAGCTAGAGCTAGCAGCAATTCCATCGCGGAAACGATTAGGGCCTGTGATCGTCAACGAAGGCAACAACCTTCCATGGTTCCCGGCTGAGTTTCGCCGGTGGTGGCGCAAGATTGCTAATGAAGCAGGTGTGCCATTGAACGTGAAAAATATGGACAGTCGCCTTGGTCGGCAAATTGCTGGTTCGCGGACGTTCTCAATGACGAAGAAGAAGTAGTTGATGGCGCGCGCACGCGAGATTCGCGATAAGTATTTGAATGTATTTAGATTTTACTGGTAGCGGGGGAGGGATTTGAACCCCCGACACGCGGATTATGATTCCGCTGCTCTAACCAACTGAGCTACCCCGCCACCGGACATCCGGCGCTCGCGGCGCCGGAATGGGGCGATATAGGGAGCGCGGGCAAAGCCTGTCAAGCAAGCCGGCCATTCCCCAGGCACGGTCCCATTTCGGGTCAATTGCGGTCAATTCGGCTCGGCCCTGCGTCTGCCACCCGGGCCGCCAGGCGGTTCCCGCCGCCCTACTCCGCCGCGGCGGCGGAGATCGGGTCGGCCAGGCGCTCGAAGCGGACCAGCGTGAAATGGTTGAGCGGCGGCATCTCCCGCCGCTCGATCACCCGCACGCCGCCGTGGCGCTGGGCCCAGTTGGCGAGCCGCGCGAAGGGGAATTCCGTGCGCCAGCCGAGCCAGCGCGCGATGGGCGCGATGGTCTTGTCGAACAGGTAGCGCGGACCGGCCTCGGCGCAGATGTGGTTGACCAGGATGATCTCGCCGCCCGGCCGGATGACGCGGGTGAACTCGTCGAGGGTCGCTTCCGGGTTCGGCACGGTGGTGATCACGAACTGCGCCACCACCACGTCGAAGGATTCATCCGGCAGCGCGAGATGCTCGGCGTCCATCACCGACAACGCTTCGACATTATGGAGTTGGTGTTCGGCGACCCGCGCGCGCGCCTTGCGCAACATGGGCGCGGAGATATCGATGCCGACCAGCCGGTTGACGGGCGCGTAGTCGGGCAGCGAAATTCCGGTGCCGACGCCGACTTCGAGAATGCGTCCGCCGGACGGTCCGCATATCTCCTCGGCGGCGGCGATTGCCGCGCTGCGGCCGGGCGCGAACACCGCGCCGAAAACGAGATCGTACACGGGCGCCCAGCGCGAATAGGCGCGCTCGACGCTATGCCGGTTAAGATCCGCCCCCGTATCCATCACGCTTCGATCCGCCCCTCCTGAATCAGAAGCCGTCATGAAGTCATTTGTTCCGTGGAACCGGCCGTCCTGACGGTCACCCGATAACGTCAGCTGCCCAGACCGGCCGCCGCCATCGACCGATCAAGTGCGGGCAGCCCCTCGCCCGCCGGCAGCGCGCTGCGAATGAATCCGCCGCCCAGCACGCGGGCCTGCCCCTCCGGCGCATCGTAGAACACGCAGGCCTGCCCGGGGGAAACGCCGTGCTCGCCATCCACAAGATCGACTTCGTACTCATTTCCGTTGCGGTGCAACCAAGCCGCCTGCGGCGGCCGGGTCGAACGCACCTTCACGAACACCTCGAGCCGGTCATCGGCGAGCGCCGCGTCGATCGTGCCGTCGCCGATCCAGTTGATGTCGCGCAGCACAATGCGGCTCATGCGCAATGCCTCGCGCGGGCCGACCACGACCTGGCGGCGCTCGGCGTCGAGTCGCACCACGTAAAGTGGCGTGCCGGTGGCCACGCCCAGTCCGCGGCGCTGGCCGACGGTATAATGAATGATGCCGGAATGCGCGCCCAGCTCCCGGCCGTCGAGATCGACGATCTTGCCCGCTTCCGCCGCGCCCGGCTTCAGCCGCTCGATCACATCCGCATAGTGTCCCGTCGGTACGAAGCAGATGTCCTGGCTGTCGTGCTTGTCGGCTATGCTCAAGCCGAATTCGCGGGCGAGCTCGCGCGTCTCGGCTTTGGTGCGCTCGCCGAGCGGAAAGCGCAGCAACTCCAACTGTTCGCGCGTGGTGGCGAACAGGAAATAGCTCTGGTCGCGCTCCGCTTCGCGCGCGCGAAAGAGCCCGCGGCCGCCGGCCGGCAGCGCCCGCGAGGCGACGTAGTGGCCGGTGGCGAGCGCCTTGGCGCCGAGCTCGCGCGCGGTGTCGAGCAGGTCGTGAAACTTGATCGCCATGTTGCAGTCGACGCACGGGACCGGCGTCTCGCCATGGATGTAGCTCTCGGCGAAGCGGTCGATCACCGCTTCCTTGAAGCGGCTCTCGTAGTCGAGCACGTAATGCGGAATGCCGAGCCGCTCGGCGACCCGCCGGGCGTCGTAGATATCCTGGCCGGCGCAGCAGGCGCCCTTGCGATGGGTGGCGGCGCCGTGGTCGTAGAGCTGCAGGGTCACGCCGACCACGTCATAGCCCTCGGCTTTGAGCAGCGCAGCCGTCACCGACAAGTCCACGCCGCCGGACATGGCGACGACGACACGGGTGGCTTCGGGGCGGCCGGCGAGGTCGAGACTGTTGAGCATGACGCTTCTTACTATAGGTGCCGAGGGAGGGGGCGCAATGAGCCCCGCCCCCCCGAACTCGCTTCGACGCCAAAACGACGGGATAGCGGCAAATCTTGCCGGTCCAGCCTGCAGGCGCTGCCGGGCTTATAACACATAATATAAATGTTATTTAGTCAACGTATTGATAATACACGGGATATCTCCCGGAGGGCGGCTGGCCCGCCGATTGCAAAAGGGACCGTGGATATCCGGAGGTCCTCGAAGTGCCGCAAGTCGCGTCAGAAACGCCCGTCCAGAGCCGCAGCGTGCCCCCTACCCGCGCCAACTCGGCCCGTCCGAGCCAGGCGAACGCGGGAATTTCGCCGTTTGAGAGCCTGATCGACGCTTCCCCCCGCCGCCAACGCAGGACAAGGGGCAATCGTCCCAGACGGCGAGCCAGGACAAGGGCCAGCCGCCGGCTCAGACCTCCGCCGAAAGCAAGCCGTCGAAGTCCCCGCAGCAGGGCAAGACGGATAAGCCGGCCGAGAAGGATGGCGCCGAGGGCCGTAAGGCCAAATCCGAGGCCCCCACCGGCGACGAGACCCCGAAGACGGATGAGGCCGCCAAGCCTGCCGACCCGAGCAAGGCCGAGGATACAGCCAAGCTCGCGCCGCTTCCGTCCGACGGCAAGGAGGCCGATAAAGCCGATAAAGCCGATAAGGCCGACAAGAAGGACAAGACCGCCGAAACCGAAGACGCGGCCAAACCCGCCGACGCGAGTGCGGCCAACGCCACGCCCGCGGCGCCCGATCCGACCGCCGCGCAACCCTCGGCCCAGCAAGCTGCGGCCAGCGCGCAGGGACAGGTCCCGACCAACACGGCCGCGGCCGTTGCGGCGGCCGCTCAAGCGGCAACGACGCCGGACCAGACCGCGACCGACAGCGACAACGCATCACCGAAAGCCAGTGCGCCGCTGACCGCCTTGTCGGGTATCGCCGATGTCGGTGGTCCCGCCGCCAAGCGATCGGTGCAGATCGAACAACAGGCGCCGGCCACGCAGCAGGCGCCGACGACGGAACCGCAAGATCCCGCACCGCAAACGGCCAAGGCGGATTCCGCGCCAGCACCGGCACCCGGCAGCAACCAAGCAGCCGCCGACCAGAAGTCCGTCGCCGCCGCGCGCGGCGAAAAGCCGGCCGACGTGCAGCACTTCACGTTGCCCGACGCGTCGGGCAATGCGGCCGCCAACACGCAGAACACATCGGCACAGTTGTCATCCCACGCCGCACAGGCGCTGAACGCCCCGAACCCGGCGAGCCAAACCGCGCCGCAGGCCGCGGCAGGCGCTTCGGCTCCGCCGGCATCGGCGGCACCGGCGGCGCCCGTGCCTCTTCCCGGCCTCGCCGTTGCCATCGCCGCGCGCGCCAGCGCCGGCAAGCACGACTTCTCGATCCGCCTCGACCCGCCCGAGCTCGGCCGCGTCGACGTCCGCCTTTCGGTCGACAAGGACGGCCACCTCACCTCGCACCTGGTCGCCGACCGCAAGGACACGCTCGCGCTCCTGCAGCGCGACGCCTCCGGCCTGCAGCGCGCGCTACAGGACGCCGGTTTCAAGACGGCTGATAGCGGGATGCAATTTTCGCTGCGGGATTCAGGGCAGCAGCAACAGCAACAGCAGCAATCGAGCGGCGGCAACGCCGGTCATATCGTGCTCAACGACGAGACGCCCGGCGCCGAGGCCATTCCCAGCGGCTACGGCCGCTATCTCGGCCGCGTCGGCGGCGTCGACATCCGGGTCTGAGGATTAAGCCATGGCCGTCTCCCCCGCTGCCAACACAGCCGTCACGCCGACCTCGGCGCCAGCGACGACATCGAGCACGGGTTCGAGCTCCAGCGCCACCACCGGCACCGTGTCGATCGCCGACAACTTCAACACCTTCCTGACGCTGCTGACCACGCAGCTCAAGAACCAGAACCCGCTCGATCCGCTCGATACCAACCAGTTCACCCAGCAACTGGTGCAGTTCGCCCAGGTCGAGCAGCAGATGAAGGGCAACGATCAGCTCAAGGCGCTGGTCGCCCTGCAGCAGAGCGCGCAGGCGACCACGGCGCTCAATTACGTGGGCTCGACCGTGGTGGTGGACGGCTCCTCCAGCACGCTCGCCAATGGCACCGCCAACTGGAAACTGACCACCAGCAAGCCGGTGGACGCCTCGGTGGTCATCAGGGATTCGACCGGCCAGACCGTCTATACCGGCACCATCGGGCTCAATACCGGCGGCCAGGCCTTCACCTGGAACGGCAAGAGCAACAACGGCGTCCAGCGGCCGGACGGCGTCTATACCATCAGCGTCACCGCCACCGACGCCAGCAAACAGCCGGTCGCGGTCTCCACGGAATCGGAGGGAACCGTCGATTCCGTCGATCTGACGCAAACCCCGCCGACGCTGACGGTCAACGGGCAGAACTACACCCTCGACAAGATCAAGCGGATCGTGCGGGCGGGGGCGTAAAACCCCGCACCGCGCGCCGCGCACGCAGCCGTGAGCATCAAACAGAGTTCGCCCGGCCGCTTTTTCGTGCCCTTCGCCCCCGCAAAACGCCACGGCGCCTCTCATAATACCGAGAACGGCAAGCCGCTTGCGCTCCCGGCCAAGGGATCGCATGATCCATTCGTAACCAAAACGTTAGCGGGAAAGGGGCAAACCGCCGCCGGATACTTTGTCGTGCTTAGGCAAATTTTAAGCCGCGACGGGTATTTTCCGCACAGTATTCGTCAGTCGAGTGTGAGTATATCCCTATGACCGAGCCCCATCGCCCGAGGGTCAAGTATGTCATCGGGCCCGATGGTAGTCCGCTCACCATCGCGGACCTGCCGCCGCCCACCACGAAGCGTTGGGTCATCCGCCGCAAGGCGGAGGTCGTAGCAGCGGTGCGTGGCGGCCTTCTGTCCCTCGAGGAAGCCTGCGCGCGCTACACGCTGACCGTCGAGGAATTCCTCTCCTGGCAGTACTCGATCGACCAGCACGGCCTCGCGGGCTTACGCACCACGCGCATCCAGCAATACCGGCAGTAGCCGGACCGTCTCACTGATTTCGGAAGCGCCGGCCCCTGAGGGCCGGCGTTTGCGTTTGCGCCCAGGGCGCGCGCGCGAGCGCGGCTTTGCGCACGTCCGGCTTTTGGGGCAAAAAAGCGGAAAGCATGCGCTCGGTCAGAGCATGGCCACGTTTGACCCAGAGCGGTCATTCTCAAGGCGGTGCACGTCGACCGACCACAATCATTCAATGCTTTCGCAGCATGAACCTCTCGAAAAATGCCGCAAGTTCGGCATACCCATCGAGCGGTAGAACGTGCGCGACAAACTGGTCCGGCCGCACGATGACCAGACACCCGCGCTGCCGGTCGATGCCGCGCATGTCGAAGATGTCGCGGCCTGTCTTGAGGTCCGCACTAAACACCTTTTCGTAGTCACGCAGCCCAAGCCGTCCCTTCTGCGGGGCGAGCAGAGGCGGCATGCTGCCGATCTCAAGGTCATGATGGCCTTGCTGAAAGATCCCGCGGACGTCGATCACCGCATCGATGTTTTCGCCGGCGGGCGTGTACTTCCGAACTGGCGATTCCGGCGCCTCGGCGAGGAAGCTGCATAGCGCGCCCATGCCGGAGCCCGGGCCGACGGCACCCTCCGCCGGCGCGAAAGCGAAGATGCGCCAACGCCCGTCCGCCGTGACCGTATGGCCGAGTTGCATGAGTTTTGCGTCGGCGACGCGAATGACCGGCGCCGAATGGAACCGCATGCCAATTGTCAGGCCCTTGGCCAGGTGCTGATGCGTCGCCTCGCCGGTGAGCGTCGAGGGCTGATAGCGCGCCAGCGTTCCCGCCGTGTAACGCAGGTGCTGGACGAAATACCGCTGCACCTCCGTGGGGTCGGACGCCTTGCCGTTTGCGTTCGCGCCGGCGGAGCTGATGACCTGGGCCCACTCGCGATCGAAGTCGATAAGCTCCTTGGCAATGACCTGACGCTCCGCCGAATACGAATGGAGGAGGGTCGGCGCACAGCGCTCTCGCAGTACCGAAGCGAGCTTCCAGCCGAGGTTGAAGCCATCCTGCATGGAGACATTCATGCCTTGCCCCGCCTTCGGGCTGTGGGTGTGGCATGCGTCCCCGGCGATGAAAACGCAGGGCAGCCGATCGGCACCATCCCCGGCGGCATCATCGAACTGGTCGCACAGCCGCTGACCAATCTCATAGACCGACCACCAAGCAATCTCCTTCACGTCGAGCGTGTAGGGATTGAAGATCCGCCGCGCCTTCGCGATCAGATCGTCAGCCGTGATGTTCCGGTTGGAGACCCGTTCGTCGACGTCCAGCGTGTCGAGCTCGATATAGAGGCGGAAGAGATAGCCGCCCTCGCGCGGGATGATGACGATGCTGCCATCGTTGGCTGATTGGATCAGCGACTTGCAACGCACGTCGGGGAAGTCGGTTACCGCGAGCACGTCCATCACGCCCCACGCATGATTGGCGGAATCGCCGTGCAGCGCATATCCAAGCGATTTGCGCACGCCCGAACGCGCTCCGTCGCAGCCTACAACATAGCGGGCCTTCACCGTTTCGATCTCGCCGGCATGTTCGGGATCAACGCGCTCGATTCGGGCGGTCACGCGATAGGGATCGGCGTTATGGCCGTCGGCCTTCTCCGCGATTTGAAGATCGACGAAGCGCCGCGCGTAGTGCGGCGCGAGTTTGGCGGGCGACCGGCGCATGAGATCGAGGTAGAAATCATGAACGCGCGCCTGATTCAAAACGACGTGCGGAAACTCCGACAGCCCATCCTCGACATCCTGCACCCAACCGCCGCGGACGATGTTTTCCGGTTGTTTGTCGTCGGGCTTCCAGAACCGGCTCTCGTTGATCCAGCAGGCTTCCTTCAGCACGCGTTCGCTGAAGCCGAATGCCGCGAACATCTCCATCGTGCGGCACGCGATGCCATCGGCTTGTCCGCGCAGCAGGGGGCCCGATTTCTGCTCGACGATGCAGGTCTTGATATCGGCGAACGCGGCAAGTTGGGCCGCGAGGGTGAGCCCAGCCGGCCCGCAGCCGACGATGAGAACATCGACTTCCTCGGGTAACGGCCCCGCCGCGCCCGGCGCCGGATGTCGCTCTGACGGATCAGAAATCTCCGGATCGCCGGGCTGGAAACCTTCGAAATGGAACTGCAAAAAACGGTCCTTTCTATCGTTTCATGCGCGCTTTTACCGGATCTTTGACGTTCTCGAACTTGTCGATTTCAACGTTCTGCAGGTGACCATTTATTTTCTCCACCCGGCGGATGTAAACGGTGTTGATGATGTCTCGCGTCTCGGGATCGATCGAGATCGGGCCCCTCGGGCTTTCCCACTTCATCCCTTTCGCTGCGGTCACCAGGCTTTCGCGGTCGGTTTTGCCGGCGGTCTTCTTCAGCGCTTCGTAGATCAAGTGCGCGCCGTCATACCCGCCGACCGCAAAGAAGTCGGGATTACGTTTGAACTCCGCATTGAAGGCGGCGACGAATTGCTTGTTGAGCGACGAATTATGCATGGCGCGGCAGGCTGCCGACATGCGTCATCAGAATTCGACCAGTGCTTCGTTTCACGCGATTTCCTCCCGGCTCTGCTCTCTGCACGGAGCATTTTTTGATCAGCCAACTGATTAATTGTTCAGGCTACTGACGATTTAGTTTGAGGTCAACCGCCTCCTACGCTGCAACCTCGGTCGATTTTGCCGGTTTCACTATCTTCGTGTTACACAACTCGCAATCACGGCCCGCCAGATTGAGTTTGTGCAATGCGAAATGACGATCGCCGAATTTATGAAAAACCGGGGCATCTCATCCGGCGGCTTCAGCAGATTTCCCTTGCGCTTTTCATGGAGGAGACAGAGGGATTCGACATTACGCCAATCCAGTATTCGGCGGTCCTCGCGATCGAGAATCATCCCGGCATCGATCAGACGGCGCTCTGCAACATCATCGCGATCGATCGTTCTACGGTTGCCGAGGTGGTCACGCGGTTGGAGCGCAAGAAGCTCATTAGGCGCACCCCCGGAACGACGGACCGGCGCACGAAACAGCTTTGCATCACGCCCGCAGGTCGCAAGTTAATCAATGATATCGAATCCGCCGTTCAGTCCACGCAGAGGCGTATTCTTGCACCGCTTTCCACAAGTGAGAGAACTGCGCTTATGCGCATGCTGAAGAAGCTGGTTCTTCTCAATAACGAACACAGCCGCGCCCCATTGCGGATCGATGAGAGAGTGCGCCAAATCGTGTGATCGCAACGATATCCGCTTCTGGCCCAACTCGGACTTCCAAGGATGTCCGCTTTCGCGCCGCTATCAGGGGCCTAGCGGACCTTGGAAGCGCCTGACCCGAACCGCAGCTGGCGGAAGCGCCAACGCCTACCTGAAGTTACAGCCGCCGCCGCGCGCGCGGCATGCAGGTATGCCCTCACCGCTCCTTAGCCGTTTTCTCGTTAAGTTGCCGAGTGTTAACCGGACGCTAACCATAAACTGGGCAAAACTTGCCGGGTCGGCGCCACACATCGGCGCCCGCACGCGGTGAGGCAATAAAACGGTGCAAGGTTTCTTCGCCTTTGTGAAGTCGCTGGGTGCTGCACGTATGGGCGCCATGGCCGCGGTGACGCTGGCCCTGGTCGGCTTCTTCGCCTTCATCATGGTGCGCATGACGACACCCGAGATGGTGCCGCTGTTCACCGACCTCACCCTCAGCGATTCAGGCTCGATCCTGAAAGAGCTGGACCGGCAGGGCGTACCCTACGAGATGAAGAACGGCGGCACCGTCGTCATGGTGCCGCGGTCCAAGGTTGCCCGCCTGCGCATGAAGCTCGCCGAAGACGGCCTGCCCAAGGGCGGCGGCGTCGGCTATGAGATCTTCGACAAGTCCGACACCCTCGGCGCCACCAGCTTCGTCCAGAACATCAACCACCTGCGCGCGCTGGAAGGCGAGCTCGCCCGCACCATCCGCAGCATCGACCAGGTCGAGGCCGCCCGCGTGCACCTGGTGCTGCCCCAGCGGCAGCTGTTCTCGCGCGAGAAGGCCGAGCCGTCCGCCTCCATCGTGCTCAAGGTGCGCGGCACCCTGCAAGCCCAGCAAGTGCGCGCCATCCGCCACTTGGTGGCGAGCGCCGTCAACGGCCTGAAGCCCGCGCGTATTTCGGTGGTGGACGAGAGCGGCAAGCTGCTCGCCGACGGCTCCGGCGATGACGAGCTCACCGCGCAAGGCGCCGACGAACGCAGGGTCGCGTTCGAGAGCCGCATGCGCAAAGAGGTCAAGAACATCGTCGACTCGGTGGTCGGCGCGGGTCACGCGCGCGTGCAGGTCACCGCCGATTTCGACTTCAAGCGCATCACCGAGACCTCCAGCAAATACGACCCGGACGGCCGGGTGATCCGCTCGAGCCAGACCCGCGAGGAAGAGGATACCAGCGGCCGCAAAAAGGTTGGCGGCGCCGTGTCGGTGAGCAACCAATTGCCCGGCACCGGCGCGAGCGGACAAACCGCCGACACCGGCGACCGCAGCCACAAGAGCGAGGAAGTGGTCAATTACGAGATCTCGCACACCAGCAAGACCGAGGTGCTCGAACCCGGCCGCCTCAACCGGATTTCCGCCGCGGTGCTGGTCGACGGCATCTACACCAAGAACGCCAAGGGCGAGATGGTCTATCAGGCGCGCTCCAAGCAGGAGATCGACCGCATCGCCGCTCTGGTCCGCTCGGCCATCGGCTTCGACGCCAAGCGCGGCGATCAGGTCGAGGTGGTCAATCTGCGCTTCGCCGGGTCGGCGCCAGCGCCGATAGAACAGCCCACCGGCTGGATGGCCAAGCTGAACCTCACCAAGAACGACATCATGCGCGCCGCCGACATCGCGGTGATGGGGCTGCTCGGGCTCTTGGTGCTGCTCATGGTGGTGCGGCCGCTGGTGCGCCGCATCATCACGCCCGAAAGCGCGGACGCCGGCAAGACCGGCCGCAGCAGCGTCGCCGGCGCGCTCGGAGTCAACGAGAACAACAACAACGGGCCTGCCGTTTCGGTCGTCAGCAGCGAGCAGAAGGTCGCCATCTCCAACCGCACTTCCGAGATGATCGACATCGCCCAGGTGCACGGCCAGGTACACGCCAAGTCCGTGCAGAAGGTGGGCGAGCTCGCCGATCAGAACCCGCACGAAACGGTCGCCATCATCCGCAGCTGGCTACACGAGGACGCCGCCTAGGCCATGCCGCCCGCAGAACAACAAACCAGCGAAGAGGAAGTGCCGGAGGGGATCGGCGAGCTGATGGTCGAGCTCGCCAAGCGCCAGCCCGGCAGCGAGGCGGGACACCAGCTCACCGGTCCGGAGCGCGCCGCGGTGTTGATGCTGTCGCTCGGCGAGCAATACGGTGGCAAGATCTTCAGCATGCTCGACGACGACGAGCTGCGCGAAATCTCGGTCGTAATGTCCTCGCTCGGGGTCATCGAATCGAGCGCGGTCGAAAAACTGCTGCTTGAATTCGTCTCAAGGCTGTCGGCGTCGGGCGCCCTGCTCGGCAACCACGACGCCACCGAACGCTTGTTGCTGCAGTACCTGCCGCCCGAGCGCGTGCACGGCATCATGGACGATATCCGCGGCCCCGCCGGCCGCAACATGTGGGAGAAGCTCGCCAACGTGCAGGAAGAGGTGCTGGCGACCTACCTCAAGAACGAATACCCGCAGACGGTGGCGGTGGTGCTCTCCAAGCTGCAATCCGAACACGCCGCCCGTGTGCTCGCCATCCTGCCCGAGGACCTCGCCCTCGACGTGGTCAACCGCATGCTGCGGATGGAGGCGGTGCAGAAAGAGGTGATCGAGCGCGTCGAGCAGACGCTGCGCACCGAATTCATGTCCAACCTGTCGCAGACCCGCCGGCGCGACGCCCACGAGGTGATGGCCGAAATCTTCAATAATTTCGACCGCCAGACCGAAACCCGTTTCTTGTCCGCGCTTGAAATTGAAGCCCGCGAATCCGCCGAGCGCATCAAGGCGCTGATGTTCACCTTCGATGACCTGATCAAGCTCGACGCCGGCTCGGCGCAGACGCTGATGCGCAACATCGACAAGGACAAGCTGGCGGTCGCGCTCAAAGGCGCCAACGACACCGTGCGCCAGTTCTTCTTCACCAACATGTCGTCGCGCGCAGCCAAGATGCTGGCCGACGACATGCAGGCGCTGGGGCCGGTACGGCTGCGCGACGTCGACGAAGCGCAGGCTATGCTGGTCAACATGGCCAAGGACATGGCTGCCAGGGGCGAAATCCTGATCTCCAAGAGCCGCGGCGACGAAGAGCTGATCTACTGATCTGACCGACTGAAGGGCATATGAAAGCGACCGCCAAATATCTGTTCGACGAGGACTTCGCCGCCAGCGAGAAGCCGACCATCACCTTGGTCGAGCACGAGCGCCGGCGCGCCGACGCCGAATCGATCGCGCACCGCAACGGCTTTGCCGCCGGCCACGCCCAGGCGCAGGAAGAGGCCACCCGGCACATCGCCACCACGCTCGATGTGGTCGCCGGAGGCCTGGGCCGAATTGAAAACGCGCTCAAGGCGATCGAGGCGCGGCTGGAGATCGAGGCGGTCGAGGTGGCGGTGGCGGTCGCTTCCAAGCTCGCGCCCGAACTGATCGCGCGCGAACCCATGGCGGAAGTGACGGCACTCGCCACCGACTGTTTCCGCCATCTCGTCAGCGCGCCGCACGTGGCCGTGTACGTCGGCGCCGACATCCACGAGGCCGCAAAAGACAAACTCATGGAGATCGCGCAGGCGCGCGGTTTCGAGGGCCGGCTGGTGGTGCATGCCGACGCGCAGCTTGCGCCCGGCGACTGCCGCATGGAATGGACCGAGGGCGGCGTCAACCGCGACGAGACCGCCACCCGCGCCGCCATCGACGAGCTGGTCAGCCGCTACGTCACCGCCCGCAGCGCCGACGCCAAGTTCGAATGAGACAACGAGAAACGCGCCATGCCAATGAGACAAGTAATTTCCGGAGAGCCAGGCCATGAGTGAGGACGACAACGACAACAACGAAGTGCCGCTGCCCGATCTCGAAAACAGCGGCATGCCGACCGTCGAGGATGGCGGCTCGCTCGCGCCCGAGGACGACGACCAGCAGACTCATGGCGCCGCCGATCTGGAGGCCGTGTTTGACGTTCCGGTGCAGGTTTCCGCCGTGCTCGGCCGTTCGCGCATGGAGGTCGGCGAACTGCTCAATCTCGGGCCCGGCGCCGTCATCGAGCTCGACCGCAAGGTCGGCGAGGCAATCGATATCTACGTCAACAACCGGCTGGTGGCGCGCGGCGAAGTGGTGCTGGTCGAGGACAAGCTTGGCG
This sequence comes from uncultured Pseudomonadota bacterium, assembly GCA_963829785.1. Classification (GTDB taxonomy): domain Bacteria; phylum Pseudomonadota; class Alphaproteobacteria; order Rhizobiales; family Xanthobacteraceae; genus Pseudolabrys. The sequence goes on from CAWHJZ010000049.1 coordinate 481,819, forward strand.
TGACCATGACTGAAATCATCAAGGCGGATAAGAATTGATGAACGCCGTTCATCGGTTTTCCGCCCTTCATTCCCTCTCCGCGCGCGGACGAGGGTTCGGAAGTGCAAGGAGCTAACCCATGCGAACTCCTGATCGTCGGCACGCTGCAGGGCCAGCTCACCGCGGCCACCAAGCTCGCCATGAACAAGGGCGCGAGCGTCACCCACGCCGAAGACAACGGCCAAGCGCTCGCCGTGCTGCGCTCCGGCCGCGGCGCCGACCTGGTGATGGTGGACGTCGCGCTCGACATCCGCGACCTGATCACGCGGCTTGACGCCGAGCGCATCCACGTGCCGATCATCGCCTGCGGCGTCTCCAACGACGCGCGCGCCGCCGTCGCCGCCATCCATGCCGGCGCCAAAGAATACATCCCGCTGCCGCCGGACCCCGACCTGATCGCGGCCGTGCTCGCCGCCGTCGCCGACGACACGCGCGAGATGATCTACCGCGACGACGCCATGGCGCAGGTGGTCAAGCTCGCCCAGCAGATCGCCGGCTCCGACGCCTCGGTGCTGATCACCGGCGAGAGCGGCACCGGCAAGGAGGTGCTGGCGCGCTACGTGCACGGCCGTTCGCCGCGCGCGAAGAAGCCGTTCATCAGCGTCAATTGCGCGGCCATCCCGGAAAACCTCCTGGAGTCCGAGCTGTTCGGCCACGAGAAGGGCGCCTTTACCGGCGCGCTCGGCCGCCGCATCGGCAAGTTCGAGGAAGCGAACGGCGGCACGCTGCTGCTCGACGAAATCTCCGAGATGGACGTGCGCCTGCAGGCCAAGCTCCTGCGCGCGATTCAAGAACGCGTCATCGACCGCGTCGGCGGCGCCCGGCCGGTGCCGGTCGACATCCGCATCATCGCGACCTCCAACCGCAACCTGACGGAGGCGGTGAGCGAGGGTAAATTCCGCGAGGACCTGCTGTTCCGCCTCAACGTGGTGAACCTGAAGATCCCGTCGTTGCGCCAGCGGCCCGCCGACATCAACGAGCTCGCCGAATACTTCATCAAGAAATACGCCGAGGTGAACAGCCTGCCGGTGCGGCCGTTGTCGGCGGAAGCGCGCCGCGCGCTGGCCCTGCACCGCTGGCCGGGCAACGTGCGCGAACTGGAGAACACGCTGCACCGCGCGGTGCTGCTCTCGAGCGGACCGGAGATCGGCATCGACGGTATCCTCACGCCCGACGGCGGCCGGCTCGACCAGGCGCGTGGCGCGGACGTCGCCGCCCACGCGGCGATGGCGGCCGAGCAGGTCACCCGCGGCCTCGTCGGCCGCACGGTGGCCGAGGTCGAGCGCGATCTCATTCTGGAGACGCTCAAGCACTGCCTCGGCAATCGGACGCATGCCGCCAACATCCTCGGCATCTCGATCCGCACGCTGCGCAACAAGCTCAACGAATACGCCGCCGACGGCGCGCCGATCCCGCCGGCGGGCGGAACCGAGTTGCGCGGCGCGGCGTAAGCCCCTCCCTGACCCCCGAAAAGCAGAAAGCCCGGCGCGATGCCGGGCTTTCTATTGTCGTCGCGTTTCCCAGTTCCTCAGATGGCGTTGCCGCCACCCGCCTGTTTCCGTTTCTTGCTCTTGTCGGTATCGAGCTCGACCGCTTTGGCCATCAGTTCGTTGCTCATGGCCTCCAGATCGGCAACCAGCTCACGCCCCACCCGCGCCAGCCGGGTACACCGGTCTGCGGTTTCAATGAGGTAGTCGGCGGTATCCATGGTATCTCCGCTTCAGCACTGGCGCGGCATATCGGATTTGATTGCGGCAATTCAAGGTTGTTTGTGCAAAAACTAAATTGTCCCGGTTTTACAACCTCATAGGCACGGACGCCCCGATGACGATCTACAAGATCTGCCCCGCCGCGCTCTGGCAGGCGGCCGAACGCCAAGGCGTCTTCAAAGGCGCGCCGGTCGATCTCAGCGACGGTTTCATTCATTTTTCGACCGCCGAACAGGTGGAAGAGACCGCCGCCAGGCATTTTGCCGGCCAGAATGACCTGCTGCTGGTGAGCGTGGACGCCGCCCGCCTCGGCGAATCGCTGAAATGGGAGCCCTCGCGTGGCGGCGCCCTGTTTCCGCATCTTTATGGCGATCTGGCGCTGTCCGCCGTCACGCGGGTGGAACCGCTGCCGCTCGGGCCCGACGGCCGACACGTCATTCCGCCGCGCACCGGCTGAGTAGGCGCCGTGCATGCTTGCCATGCCCGATCTACGGAACCGGGGCCGCGCCACGGGTGTTGAAAATCCAATGCCGGCTCGTACCCCGCCAAAAAAACGGTCGCCCGATGACAATCGCAAGCGATGACTGGGAGATGATCCACCCCAGCGCCTACAGCCATGCCGCGCGTTGTTGCGCTGGGTCGAGGCCACGCCACGCCCGCACGGGGCACTGCGTTACCGGTGCCCGGTGACCGACAGCTTCGTCTGCGTCACCGACGACGTGACGATCGCCGCGCTCGATAAACCGCGCGCCCGCTTGCGCTGCCCCACCTGCGGCGAACTTCATCACCGTCGCGGCCGACCGAACGACAGTCGCCGCGACGGACGATGAGCTAGCCCGCGACTTTCATTCCGTCACGAACAACGTCCGTTGACCTTCGGCTTGCCGTTCGGGCATTTCGCGGCGGCGGCTTTTGCCCTGGCGATGGCCTGTTGCACCTGTTGCTGCGCTTTCGCCGCTTGAGCTCTCGCCCTGGCGGCCGCCGCCGCCGCTTGAGCGCGCTGTTGCACGGCTTTGGCCGCGGCGATGGCCCTTGCCTTGGCGGCGGCCGCTTGAGCACGCTGCTGCGCGCCTTTGGCAGCGGCGATGGCCCTTGCCTTGGCGGCGGCCGCTTGAGCGCGCCGCTGCGCGGCTTTGGCCGCGGCGATAGCCTTTGCCCTGACGGCGGCCGCTTGAGCACGTTGCTGCGCGGCTTTGGCTGCGGCGATAGCCTTTGCCTTGGCGGCGGCCGCTTGAGCGCGTTGCTGCGCGGCTTTGGCTGCGGCGATAGCCTTTGCCTTGGCGGCGGCCGCTTGAACGCGCTGCTGCACGGCTTTGGCAGCGGCGATAGCCTTTGCCTTGGCGGCGGCGGCCGCTTGAGCACGTTGCTGCGCGGCTTTGGCTGCGGCGATAGCCTTTGCTTTGGCGGCGGCCGCTTGAGCGCGTTGCTGCGCGGCTTTGGCTGCGGCGATAGCCTTTGCCTTGGCGGCGGCCGCTTGAGCGCGTTGCTGCGCGGCTTTGGCTGCGGCGATAGCCTTTGCCTTGGCGGCGGCGGCCGCTTGAGCGCTTTGCTGCGCGGCTTTGGCAGCAGCCGCTGCTTTCGCCTTGGCGGCCGCGTCCCGCTGCGCTTTCTGCTGCGCCGCTTTCTGTTTCGCGGCGTTCACTGCGGCGTCGGCCTTCGCAATCGCAGCCTTGACCGCCGCATCCGCTTTCGCCTTGGCGGCCGCGCCCTGCGCTCTTCGTTGCGCAGCAATAGCGGCAGCTTTCGCTTTTGCGGCAGCGTCCTCCCGCGCTTTTTGCAAGGCGGTGTTCACCGACGGCGGCTTGTTGACGACCGGTGGCGCTGGCGGCGCGGCCGGCTTCTGCACCTGCTTCACGGTCGGCGGCGACATTGACGAGGTTTTCGCCACCACCTTGCCGTTCTTGTCGGTGACAACTACCACGGTGTGCGTCGACCCCGTCTTCGGGTCGGTCGAGAATGTCCGCCTCGTCCGGTTACCCGTCTTTGGGTCCGTTACATTGACGCTTGTGGTCGAAGTGGAGACCTTGCCGTTTACGAACTCGGTTTGCGTGGCCGACTTCGTTCCTTTCTTTGAAATCGGTCACCGACTTGATTGTCAGGCCCCTGCCGGTCTTCAGATCGATGGCAGTCTGTGTAATTGTCTTGATCCCGGTCTTCGGATCGATCGTGGTGACGTAGGTCCCCTTGTTCCCGTTCTGGGGAATAATGCCGGTGACGATCGTCGTCTTGACGCCGGTGTTGGGATCGACCTTGACCGTCTTCTTGCCGCCCTTGAGTTTGGACAGGAGCTTGTCCGCCTCCGTTTTCTTCTTCGCCACGGTGGCCGTCTGCGGCTGTGTCTGCGGGGCAATCGTCTGCTTGACGACTGGCGGCGCGGGCGGCGGCACAATGGTGGTGACGGTGGCCGGCGCCTTGTTGCCGGTGATCTGGTTTTGGCCCTTGCCCCGTCCGTTGCCCGCACGATTGCCCGAGCCTTTGCCCGGCCGGTTGCCGCCGGCGCGCCGGCTGCCCGTATTGTTGCCCGACTTCTGTCCGCCGCCGCCGATCAGTTGTTGTATCAACGGCACGACCCGCACCAGCGACGGCACGCATTTCAAGTGCGGATAGCGGCCCCAGGCCGCCATGCCGGGCGGGCACTGGCATGACAGACCGCGGCCGGACGCGCGCACCACGCCGCCCCGGCAGGTCAGATCCGCCTGTGTCAGACAACGCCCGTGCCGCATCTGCCACGGCGGGCAGGCGCCGCCGCGCCCGACCCATTGACACTCGCCGGTCAGGCCCGACCACCGCGAACCACGCGGACAAGACAACACCACATCTTTCCGGGGCGCGCGGCACGACGAGCCGGTCCAGTAACCGCCGACGGCACGGCAGTCGGCGACCGCCTCCGAATAGGAATTGTCAAGCGCCGTGGCGACCGGGTCTTCCGACGTCGAGACGATGTTCCAGCGGCTGCGGTTCTCATGTTTTTCGGGCACGTGATCGGCCAGTACCGGCCGGCCGTGCACCGTCAGCAGATAATTTTTGCTGCCGCGGTTGCGCAGTTGCACATAAGGCGTGCCGTCGAGCGGCTCGATGCTCCACTGCGACTCCTCGGACTCCTCTTTCGCGAACACCGAACGCAGTTGGCCGTCACGGTCGGTGAGGTAAGTGTGCTTCCATACGTTCTTGATGCGCACATAAGGCGTGCCGGGCACTTCCACGAACGTCCATTTGGCGCTGTCCCAGCGCGGCTTGACGCGCGTGATCTCGCTCTTGCCGCTCGAACTCGTTGTTGAGCGCCTTTTTCGGATCGTCGGGCGGGATCAGCCGGTAGTTGCCGCTCAACTGGAATTGCTCGACCGGCGACACGACCGGCGGAGCCTGGTCGGCAACCGCGTCGCCGGCCGCGGTCTGATCGGCGGCGGCGGGCTGATCGCCGGTCGGCAGGAATGGTAGCGGCACCGCGGCGGCGGCCTGTGGCGCGGCGGCAGCAGCCTGCGGCGGCGCGATCGCGACGGCGGCGCCGGGCGGCGGGGCGATCACCTGCGCGGTGGCGTTACCGCCGATGTCGACGGTCGCGGAGGCGTCGGTCGCGGTATAAATCGACAGACATTTCTCCGCATCGTTGGTCACAAGCCAGGCAAAACCTGGAAAAGACGGCTGCTGCAGCATGTGCTCGGGCTCGACCACGCCATAGAATTTGCGTTGGCCGTCGGCGTCGAGCCAATAGATGCGGCGGCGTTCCGGGGAGGCGTTGCGGAACGACAGATTGACCGTCGCGGTGCCGAGCTGCGCCGATTTCACCGTGCCTTCGTCGGTGCATTCCTGCGCGCGCGCCACGCCGCCCCAACTAGTCAGCACAATGAAGACGACCGCGGCCAAGCCAAGGCCGAACCAAGAGCTGATTCTTGCGGAACGTGGATTCGCACAAGGCAAACCCATGCCATCGATGGCAATCGAACTCATAACACCGCCCCCATAAGCAATTTCAGCGCAAATTTTGCACTCTTGGGACGACAAACGGAAGTTTTTTTGCCGAATTATCCGGTCATTTCGTCATGCTATCCGGCACTTTTCGTATTCGATTGAGCCAATCTCTGCCAAATTGGCGTCGTTTTGTGCAAGCTGCTCGCGGCCGCCGGGATGGTCGCGCGACGTTGGTCGTCGCATCGCCACGTGTAATATTGTCCGGTCTCGGATAATGCCGATTTTGATGCCAACCCGCTCATGGACCTCGACGCCAACCGCGATCTGCTTGTCTCAGCCCTTGCCCGCATTCCGGCCGGTGACCGTGCGGCCTTACAGACTGTTTACCGCCTCACCTCGGCGAAGCTTTTTGGCGTCTGCCTTCGTATCTTGGGTGAACGCAGTGAGGCCGAGGACGTGCTGCAGGAGGTCTATGTGACGGTGTGGCGCAAAGCCGCCGACTTCGACGCCGCGCGGGCGAGCCCGATGACGTGGCTGATCGCGATCACGCGCAACCGCGCCATCGACCGGTTGCGCGCGAGCCGCGTGAGCCGCCGCATGGAGCCGATCGATGCCGCCACCGAAATAGCCGATAGCGCGCCGGCGGCCGACAGCACCCTGGAGCAGGCGGAGGACAACGCCCGCCTGCACGAATGCCTCGGCGGCCTTGCCGACCACGAACGCCGTGCGCTACGCGCGGCCTTTTTCGACGGCAATACCTATGAAGAACTGGCCGAACGCACGAAAGTGCCGCTCGGCACCATGAAAAGCTGGATCCGCCGCGCCATGATCAAGCTGAAAACGTGCCTGGAACAATGAGCGACGTCGACGACCATACCGGCATGCCGGACGACGAGCTGCTGGCCGCGGAGCACGCACTTGGCGTGCTCGCCGGCGAAGAGCGCAATGCCGCCGCCGCGCGGGCCGCGCGCGAGCCGGCGTTCGCGGCGCTGGTCGCGGCTTGGGAGGAACGGCTCGCGCCTTGGGCCGGTGAGATCGACGAGGCCACGCCACCGCCAAACGTCTGGGACGCGATCGTCGTCGCCCTGCCCGCCTCCGTGCCGAAACGCGCCGGGCTGTGGCAGAGCCTGGCCTTTTGGCGCGGACTGACGCTGGCGAGCGGCGCGCTGGCCGCCGCCTGCCTGGGCGCGCTCATCTACCTCGGCACGCTGTCGCAACCCTCGCCCTTGGTCGCGGCCATCGACGGCGGCGGCCATCATCATTTCGTCGCCACCGTCGACACCGGGCGCGGCACCATCGCGGTGGTGCCGGCGGCATTCGCCGCGGTGCCGGCCAAGGTTCCGGAGCTGTGGCTGATCCCGTCCGGCGGCAAGCCCCATCCGCTCGGCCTCTTGCAGGCCGACCGCACCGTGACCATCACCATTCCGCGCTCCCTGATCCCGCACACCACGCGTAACGCGGTACTGGCGGTGTCGCTGGAACCGCCGGGCGGCTCGCCCACCGGCCAGCCCACCGGCCCGGTGATCGCCCAAGGCAAGCTCACGACCCTGTGATCGCGCGCTTCGCATCCGGCCGCGTCCCGCTTCCGTAGCTCCGAGCGTCTCCACCCCCGGGGACGCGCAAACAGAGCAACGGGAGATTTTTCATGAAACGCATCCACACCATCGCGCTCGCCGGCGCCGCCGCGCTGGCGCTCGGCCTTGGCGCCGCCGTCACCCCGCCGGCCTTCGCCAAGGAAATGACCAAGATGGTCGGCGGCGCGGCGATGTACCCGTCCAAGAACATCGTGCAGAACGCGGTGAATTCGAAGGACCACACGACCCTGGTCGCCGCGGTGAAGGCCGCCGGCCTGGTGAAGACGCTGTCGTCGAAGGGGCCGTTCACGGTGTTCGCGCCGACCAACGAAGCGTTCGCCAAGCTGCCGGACGGCACCGTGCAGACCCTGCTCAAGCCGGAAAACAAGAAGACGCTCACCAACGTGCTGACCTATCACGTGGTGCCCGGCCGCATCACCGCCAAGCAGCTGATGGCCAAGGTGAAGGCCGGCGACGGCGAGGCCTCGCTCAAGACGGTCGAAGGCGAGCCGCTCACCTTCAAGATGAAAGACGGCAAGCTCTGGGTCATCGACGCCAAGGGCGACACGGCCCAGGTCACCATCGCCAACGTCATGCAGTCGAACGGCGTCATCCACGTGATCGACACCGTGCTGCTGCCGGGCTGATCCTCCTCTCAACCCCGCCCGGCGACCGGGCGCCATTCTCGGCGCCCACCGGTCCTCTCCCATCCCCGGGGAGAGGACCGTTCGCCTTTTGGCACAAGGGGTTACCTCCATTAACCAGCTGCTAACCATAAGCTGGGCAAATATTGCCGGGGGGCCGTACCGGCACACCGCGGTTCGCTACGCAGGCACCGGCGCCGGTGCCCGGCTGCCGTCTCGAGTTGGCTTTCCGTAACGGGTCACGTCCCAGCCGCCGGGCGCGTGGCGGCACCAGGCAGGCATGAGCGACATTACCACCGCCGCACCAACTTCCGCCGCCCGCGCCCCCCGCGGCATCACGCTACCCGGAGTCGGCAACCTCGGCGCCCTGATGAAGCGCGGCGACCTCGGGCTTGCCGTCGGCGTGCTCACCATCCTGGTGGTGCTGATCCTGCCGCTGCCGCCACTGCTGCTCGACTTCGCGCTCGCCATCTCGATCATCTTCTCGGTCCTGATCCTGATGACGGCGCTGTTCATCCACACGCCGCTCGAGTTCTCCGCCTTCCCCACCGTGCTGCTGATCTCGACGATGCTGCGGTTGTCACTCAATCTCGCATCGACCCGGCTCATTCTGGCGCATGGCCACGAGGGCGGCGGTGCCGCCGGCCACGTCATCCAGGCCTTCGGCAACTTCGTGATGAGCGGCAATTTCGTCATCGGCATCATCGTGTTCGCCATTCTGGTGATCGTGAACTTCGTGGTTATCACCAAGGGCTCCGGGCGCATCGCGGAAGTGGCCGCGCGCTTCCACCTCGACGCCATGCCGGGCAAGCAGATGGCGATCGACGCCGACCTCTCCGCCGGCATGATCGACGAGAAGGAGGCACGCGCCCGCCGCAAGACGCTGGAGGAAGAAGGCGGCTTCTTCGGCGCCATGGACGGCGCCTCCAAGTTCGTGCGTGGCGACGCCATCGCCGGCCTGCTGGTGGTGTTCATCAACGTCATCGGCGGCATGGTCATCGGCATCGCGCAGCAGGGCCTCACCTTCTCTGAGGCCGCGCATTCCTATACTTTGCTGACCGTCGGCGACGGCCTGGTGACGCAGATCCCGGCGCTGATCGTCTCCACCGCCGCCGGCCTCCTGGTGGCCAAGGCCGGCGTCGCCGGCGCCGCCGACAAGGCGCTGCTCAAGCAGCTCTCCGGCTATCCGCAGGCGCTCGCCATGTCGGGCGCCGTGATGATGGTGATGTCGCTGCTGCCCGGCATTCCGATGATCCCGTTTATGGCGCTCGGTACCGGCGCCGCCGCGCTTGCCTTCATCTTCGACAAACGCACCAAAGCGAGCGCCGCCACCGAAGCCAAGGATGCGGAGGTCGAAGCCGAGAAGAAAGAGGCGGACGAGCCGATCACCTCGGCGCTCAAGATCGACGACCTCAAGGTCGAGCTCGGCTATGCGCTGTTGTCGCTGGTCAACGCGCCCGACGGCAACGACCGGCTCACCGAGCAGATCAAGGCGCTGCGCCGCTCACTGGCGATGGAGATGGGCTTCGTCATGCCGGCGGTGCGCATCCTCGACAACGTGCACCTGGAAGCCAACAACTACGTCATCAAGATCAAGGAAGTGGAAGCGGGCACCGGCCAGATCTGGGCCGGCCAGTACATGGTCATGGACCCGGCCGGCGGCCAGGTCGACCTGCCCGGCACGCACACCACCGAGCCGACATTTGGATTACCGGCGACTTGGATCGACGCCGGGCTCAAGGAAGACGCCTCCATGAGGGGCTACACGGTGGTCGATGCCGCCACCGTGCTGTCGACGCATCTGACCGAGCTGCTCAAGGGCAACATGGCGGAGCTGCTATCCTACGGCGAGGTGCAGAAGCTGCTGAAGGAACTGCCGAAGGAACAGGCCGAGTTGCTCAAGGACCTGGTGCCGGCGACCATCAACGTCTCCGGCATCCAGCGCGTGCTGCAGCTTCTGCTCGCCGAGCGGGTTTCGATCCGCGACCTGTCCACGATCCTGGAAGGCATCGCCGACGGCATCGCCTCGACCCGCAACCCGACCATCCTGGCCGAGCACGTGCGCGCGCGGCTCGCCCGCCAGATCTGCGCCCAGCACGCCAGCCACGCCGGCTATCTGCCGATCATCGCGCTGTCGGCGCAGTGGGAACAGGCCTTCGCGGAATCGCTGGTCGGCCAGGGCGACGACCGCTCGCTCGCCATGCAGCCGTCCAAGCTCACCGAATTCATCACGCTGGTGCGCGACGCCTTCGAGGCCGCCGCGCGCGAAGGCGAAGCGCCGGTGCTGGTGACCTCGGCCCACGTCCGGCCGTTCGTGCGCGGCATCGTCGAGCGCTTCCGCTCGCAGACCCCGGTGATGTCGCAGAGCGAAATCCACCCGCGCGTGCGGCTGAAGACGGTGGGAAGCATCTAATATGGCGGACAACCCGCCGGCCGGCCCCTGACGACGTCAGGCCGTCCGCTTGGCCCTTGGGCTTTCTTCCATCGCCCTGACCATCTCCTGGACCAGCCGTTCCATCAGCTCGCCGCGAACCGAACGATGCGCGGCGTCGTCCCAAAGGTTATTGGTCTCCCCCGGATCGGACTGGCGGTCGTATAGCTCGCCCCAATCCTGATCCTTGTAGACGGTCAGCCGCCAGCGGTCGGTGAGCAGACAGCGCACGCGGGCGGGCTCGGCAAAGCCCATGCGCGCGCCGCCGTCGTGGTGCTCGATGAGAAGCGCATCGCGCGGCGCTTCATCCCGCTGCATGCAGTCGATCAGGCTGCGCCCTTGCATTCCCCAATAGGGCCGCAAGCCCGCCCGCTCCAGCACCGTTGCCGAGATGTCGATGGTCGAAGCGAGCGCCGTCCGCGTGCGCAGCGCAGGATCTTGCGGGTCGGCCCAGATGAACGGAACGTGCGTGATCCCGCGCATGGGAAGCGCCCCCTTCAGGAGCAGATTGAAGTCGCCGAGATAGTCGCCGTGGTCGGAGGTGAAAACAACGACGGTCTCCTCCGCCTTCCCTGAGTCCTGCAGTGCGGCCATGACGTCGCCGACGGCATCGTCGATCATGGCCGTCATGCCCGCGGTCAGCGCCATCGCCTCGCGCAGCGCCTGGTCGTCCGTGTAGAATGCGGACTGCGGGGTCTCCTGGGGTTCGCCGCGTTCCCATTTCTCGCGCAGACGACGCAACGGCGGTGGCGGGTTGCGGTGCGCCGCATAGGGCAGGCCGATGTCGAACTGCTCCGGCTCGTACAGGGACCAGTATCGTCCCGGCGGATTGAACGGATGGTGCGGATCCGGAAACGACACGAAGGCGAAGAACGGCGTATCCTCGCCAGCCTGGGCGCGCAGCCATTCCGAAGCGCGATCGCGAATCCATGCCGTCGGATAGCTGTCTTCCGGCACCGGCGTGCGATAGGCCTGCGCGCAACGATAGTTGTGCGGCAGCTCGTTGGCGGGATCGTGCAACGCCCGCCAGTTGGCGTGCGTGCGACGAAACCACTGGCCGTAATGGCCGCCGCAGCGGTCGCCGTGCCCGGTCACCATCTCGACGTGCTGGTAGCCGTAATAGGGCGTCTTGATCGCGTAGGGCCGGTCGCCGTCATAGGTGTCCGGCTCCTCCTCGTCGTAGGTGAACGGCTCCGGCTTCCACGCTTCCTCGATGGGACCGCTCTCGAACGGGCGGACGCCTTTTGGCGGAATACCGGTGAACGGTTGCAGGTGGCTCTTGCCGATGGCGGCGGTGCGGTAGCCTCCGGCCGCGAGCACGTCGACGAAGGTATTGGCCCGCTGCGACAGCACACAGCCGTTGTGACGCAGGCCATGAACGGAAGGATATCGTCCGGTCAGCAGCGAGGCCCTGTTGGGCATGCAGACCGGCAGCGCGGTATGGAATTCCTCGAAGCGGGTGCCGCGGGCGGCGAGCGCATCGATGTGCGGCGTGCGCAACACGGGATGGCCGTAACAGCCGAGCCAGTCGGCCCGTTGCTGGTCCGTCACGAACACGAGAAAATTCGGCTTGCGCACTTTGTACCTCTGTCCGGTCAGGCGGTCTCGCGGGCGCCATGCATCGCCGCGTTCGCATTGACGTAGCTGAAAAGTTGCTCCGCCTTCGACAACGGCAGGAGTGCGTGTTCGCGCATGAGAAACTCGGCGCGTACCGCCTGACCGCTCCGAATGGCCTCGACAAGCCGAATGTGGTCGCGTTGCGCTTCCGCCAAGGTGCCAAGCGCCTCCTCAGCGGGCAGGACATGCAGCAGCGGCGCCGAACGAAACGGGTTGCGCTCAATGAGCCTGATCAGCGCGGCGTTGCCGGCGGCCTCCATGATCGTCGTATGAAAGCGGACATTTATATCCGAGAACCTGCGAAAGACCGCCTCGTCGTGCTTTCTTGAGGCAATCAGAGCAGCGACTCCGTCAATGCACTCGGCCAGCGCGGCCTGGTGATCCGCCGAGATGCCCTTTTCGGCGGCGAGGCGAGCGGCCATGCCTTCCATCGTGGCGCGCACCTCCAGTGTCTCCCGCATGTCGTCGATTGTGAATCGGCGAACACGAAAGCCGCGGTTGGGCGCGCCATGGACCAAATCCTCCTGCGCCAGAGTCGCGAGCGCGAGCCGAATTGGCGTGCGCGAGACGTTCAGCAGCGCGGCAAGACCCGCTTCCGTCACCCGCTCTCCCTGCGGGAGCGTGCCGCCCATGATCAGCTCCCGCAACCGGACGGTGACCGCCTCGGTGTTGTTGCTGCTGCTCTTAAACTCCACGGATTGCATGCAATTTTCCAGAAGAGAGAAGATATGCACGCTATATTCGCGGGTTTTAATGGCCGATGCAAGCGATCCGGTTGAATTGCATACAATCTTGTGCGACGGTTACCTAAAAGTGGCGGGCGAACACGCCATTCAGCAGCAGGGAGGAACCCAATGAAGCAGATGACCCGTCAGTTCGTCGGCATCGTCGCCGCCGTTGGATTGTCGTTAAGCGCCCAAAGCGCCATTGCCCAAACATTGAAAGTCGAAACCGGCAATTCCGCCGGCCTGACGACGCTGATCCCGCAGCTTCTGGCGAAATCGCTGGAAGGGTCCGGCGTCAGCTTCCGGATCAATTCGGATCAGACGTTGACGCGCTCGGCGCTGAGTCTCGGAACGGGCCGCATCAACGCGGCGATCGTTCCGCCGCCGGCGTTCAACGCCATGACCCGCGCGGTCGGCCCCTACAAGAAGGCGGGCGATATGGCCAAGAAGGCCGCGGCCAACATCCGCTCGCTGTTTCCCTTCGCCGGCGGTGTGTTCCAGCCCATCGTCTGGGCCAACTCCGGCATCAAGACTTGGAGCGACATGAAGGGCAAACGCATCTTCATCGGTCCTCCGGCCGGCGCCGCCAACCGCCAGATCTCGGGCTTGATCCGGCTCGCCGGTGGGCTTGAAGCCGGCAAGGACTACACGCCCGTTCGCCTGGGTTGGGGTGCAGCCGTGCAAGCTTTCCAGGACGGCCAGTTCGATGTCTTGGTCGGCGCGTTTCCCGTCGGCGCGGCGGCGGTTCAGCAATTGGCTTTGCAGCGGAAGATCCGGATCATCGGTGTGCCCGACAAGACCCTCCAGGCGAAGGAATGGGCCAAGTACCTCGGTCAGATGGGCGAAACGAATGCGGTTATCGCGCCCAAGAGCTACGACGGTCAGGTCAACAACGACGCTCCGCTCAAGACGGCCGCCTACGCGATGGTGTTCGGCGTGAACAAGAAGATGTCGGACGATCTCGCCTACAAGATCACCAAGACCTATTGGGACAGCGTCGAAGGCTACAAGAAATCGGTGGCCGTGCTGGCGCAGCTCCCGACCGACAGTCCGCTTGCCGGCAACAACATTCCGCTGCATCCGGGCGCGGTGCGCTACTACAAGGAAAAAGGCATCGCCATCCCGGCCGACCTGCTGACGGCCAAATAAAATCACTGGAAAGAGCTTAGCCGGAATCGGGGCGCCATCGGATGCCTGATACCGAAGACGTTCGTTGGCGCTCCATCACCCCTGAGCGGATCGCTCTCACCCTCGCCTTCTTGATGGCGTTGATTCCGCTCGGGCATAAGATGCCCGCCTTTGGCCCGATCCCGCGGATCGGGCCATTCGAAGCGGAGCCCCTGCGGGCCAGCGTCCTCGGCCTTTGCATTCTCATCAGCGTCATCAGTTTCTCGTTCGGACGCCAGGCACGCGGGCGTCTCAAGCCGCTCGGCTACCTGTTCGACGGGGCGATCGTTGCCGTCGGCACCTGGGCCTGCTGGCGCTTCTACGTCGACGTCACGGCGATGCACACCAACATCGTCTTCTTCGAGCCGTGGCAGGCCTGGACATCGCTCGCCGGCTGCATCGTCATTTTGATCATGACCTGGCGGGTCTGGGGTGCGCCGCTGGCGCTGGTCGCCGTTGTGGCGCTGACCTGGTTTCTGTGGAGCTTCCAGGGCGATTTCGTCCAGGCCACCACCGAGAACCTTTGGATGGTGCTCGACGACGGCGTGCTCGGCAATATCATGGACATTGTCCTGAGCACCGTCTTTCCGTTCATCATCCTCGGCGGCATGCTCGAAGGCAGCGGTGCCGGCGCCTCGATGATCCGCGTCTCCTTCCATCTCATGCGCCGCTTTCGCGGCGGCCCTGCTCACGCCGCGATCCTGGCCTCCGGCCTCTTCGGCGCGGTGTCCGGCTCCGCGGTCGCCAATGTGGTCGGAACGGGCGTCATCACCATTCCGCTCATCAAACGTCGCGGCTTTTCCGCGTCCTTTGCCGGCGGCGTGGAAGCCGCCGCTTCCGCTGGGGGACAGGTCATGCCACCGATCATGGGCGCCGCGGCGCTGGTGATGGCCGACTTGGTGGGCGTGAGCTATCTCTATGTGATCATTGCGGCGCTGGTTCCGGCGCTCGCCTACTACGCGGCCTTGTTCGCATCGGTGGTCTTTGAAAGCCGCCGCCTCGGTGTCGAAGTTGCCGAGACCATCGAAGCCGATATGGCCGTGACGACGCAGGACTGGCGCAACCTCATCCTGGTGGGCGGGCCGCTTGCCACGGTGATCGCCGCGCTCGCGCTCGGCGCGTCGCCGGCCGGCTCCGCGCTCATCGCGCTCGCTGTGTTGATTCCGCTCAGCTTTCTCAATCCCGCGGTCCGGCAAAAACCTTTTGCCCTTGTCGAGGGATTCGCGCGCGGGGGATTGAGCTTCGCGCACTTGATGATGGCGGTCGGCGCCATCGGCATCATTGTCGCCTCGCTATCTTCGACCGGCCTGCCCACCATGCTGGCCCTCTGGCTCGACATGTTCGCCTCGCAAAGCCTGCTGCTCACGCTCATCATTGCCGCCCTGGGCTGCATTGCGCTCGGCATGGGCATGCCGACACTGCCCGCGTATCTGACGATCATCGTCATCAGCGGCAGCGCCATGATGGCGCTCGGGCTCAAGCCGCTGACGGCACATTTCTTTGTCTTTTACTTCGGGGTGGCGTCGGCGATCACGCCGCCGGTGGCGATCGCGGCTTACGCGGCCGCATCGATCTCGGGCGGAAATCCCATCATGACCGGTCTGGCGGCGGTGCGTATCGGCGCGGCGATCTTCGCCATCCCCTTCATGTTCGCCTTCAACCCCGAAATGCTTCTTGTCACGCAAGCCGCGGTGAATGCCGGCATCGGCAATGTCGCGTTGGTCATCTTGCGGACCGGGCTGATGATCTGGATGCTGACGTCGGCGGCAAACCGTTTCGACGCGCGTCGCCTGAGCTGGCTCGAAACGGCTGTCCGGCTGGCCATCGCCGCCGCGCTCATCGTTCCGGAGCCGATCGTTGATCTGGCCGCGATTGCCGGCGCGGTCGCAATGATCGGTCTTAACCGGTTTCGCTTACCCCGCGGCGTCACCACGGGGCTGGCTGCCGGCGATCGCTCCAACCCCGGCGCGTGACCTTTTCAAAGCGGTGGTGGGCGATCCACCCGCGGGTGCGGCTGAAGACCGTGGGGCGTATCTGAAGAAGGCGGCCGATCGATCCCGGCCTCGCGTTCAGCGGGCGCGCCGATGCAGGTGGTGTTCCATCCACAGCAGCAACGCATTGGCCACGGCCGCGAACAAGAACAACACGACCGCGACGCTGATCATTTCCTCGGTCTGCAACAGATTCATGGCATTGATAATCAGAAAGCCGAGACCGTTTTCCGAGGCGAACATCTCCGCCAGCAGCACGCCGAGCAGCGTGACGGTGAAGCCGATGCGCAAGCCCGCCACGACCTCCGGCAGGGTGGCCGGCAGCAGCACCGTCAGGATGGTCTGCCAAGGCGACAGATGCATCGTGCGCGCGGCCTTCAGATAGACCGTCGGAATGTTGCGGATCGCCGCCATGGCCAGCAAAGCGACCGGCAAGACTTCGTGGATGGCGCCGAACGTCACCTTGCCGCTGAGGGTCAGCCCAAAGATGAGCAGGATCACCGGATAAAGCGTGATCTTCGGCAACGAATACAGCGTCACCAGGATCGGCTCGCCCACCGCGCCCGAGAGACGGTGCACGCCCATCCAGATGCCGATCGCAAGACCCAACCCATAGGCGTAAAGCAGCGCCCAGCCGAAGGTGACCGCGGTCGAGGCGGCGTTGACGGCAAATCGCGCCGTGGGCACGAAATGGACGAGATAGGTGAGCGTCGGAACGGGGCCCGCCAAGGCGGTCGACCCAACCCATTGGGCGAGACCCTGCCAGATCAGCAGCACCGCGGCGACAATGATCAGCGTATCGGTGGCGCGGCGGGTCGCGCTGACGACAACCGTGGCGCTCCCCCCGCTCATGACGTTGCCATTCCGCGCCGTTTTGCCCAGCGAACATCCCAGGCATGCAGTGCGCCATTGACCACGGTCGCTATGGCGAGCAGGAACAGCATCAACGCATACATACGGCGGTTGTCGAAGTCGGCATAGGCATCGGCAATATCCCGGCCGAGCCCGGCCGGCGACAGGATGAACTCGGCGGCAATCACCGCGACGAAGGCGTAGCTGACCGAGAGCTTGACGCCGGTGAAGAGGTAGGGCGCCGCGGCCGGAAGCTGCAATTGCAGCGCGGTTGCGATCCGCCCCATGCGATGCACGCGTGCGACCTTGGTCAGCACGCGCGGCACGCGGTCGAGACCGTTGAGCGTGGCGATGATCATCGCAACGATTGCAGTGGCAACCCCCATCATCACGATCGGAATCGGCGACAAGCCGAAGATGGCGATCAGCACCGGATAGAAGATGAACACCGGAACCGCGTAATAGGTGGCGAAGAACGGATCGAGCGCCACGCGCATGCGCGGCAAGGCATGGATAACAAGACCGAAGGCGAAGCCAAACACGACCGACAGCGCAATCGCGGCCGCGACCACGCCGAGGGTGCGGATGATGTCACCGTTGACCTCACCCGATGCCAGCAACGACACCAGCGACGTCAACATCTCGGATGGCGGGATCAGCACACGGTGATCGATCCAACCGACACGGCACGCCAGCTCCAGCGCCGCGATCATCGCGACGATGACAATGAGCCTGATCCAGCCGACTCTCGTCATTCCCCCGCCATCTCAGGAAGGCCGAGCGATTTCATCGATTCGCCGCGCAGATTGTCCCACAGCCGCCCGGTTATTTCGCCAAACGCCGCTTCACTCACGATCGTGCTGTCGCGCTCGCGCGGCCAGCCGGTCTCGATGATCTCCATGAAGCGCCCGGGACGCGACGACATGGCGCCGATGCGGTCGGACAGCATGGCCGCCTCGTCGAGCGCGTGGGTGATCAGGAACACGGTGGCGCCGGTCCGCCGCCACAGCCGCAGTACCTCGTCGCCCATGAGCAACCGGGTCTGCGCATCGAGTGCCCCGAACGGCTCGTCGAGCAGAATAAGGCGCGGCTGCAGCACCAACGTGCGGGCGATGCAGACGCGCTGACGCATGCCGCCGGACAACTGCGCCGGATAGGCCCGGGCGAAGTCCTTCAGCCCCATGAAGGCCAGCGCGTCATCGACCCGGCGGCGCACTTCGGCGTCCGCCATGCCGCTGCGGCGCAGGCCGAAGGCGCTGTTGTCGTACACGGTCAGCCACGGAAAAGTGGCGTCTTCCTGGAAGACGACACCGACGCCGTCGGGAACCTCTCCGGCGACGGCGCGGCCTTCAAACGTCACCGCGCCGTCCGTGGGTGGCTGCAGCCCGGCCAGGATCTCCAACAGGGTGGACTTGCCACAGCCGGACGGCCCGACGACGGCGAAGAACTCACCCCGCTTGAGGTCGAAGTCGAGCGGTCCGAGCGCATGCACCGGCTGGTGCCCCGCTGCGGCCGGATAGATGCGCGTGACGCCCGACAGGCTGGCATGAACCTCGTCAGCCGCGAGCGGCCCCCTCATTTCTGCAAGTCGCTCGGCAGGAACGAGGTGTCGATCATCTTCTTCAGGTCCACCTTCTGCTTGAGCATGCCGACGTCAAGCATCGCCCGCTCGGAGGTCTCGAGCAGGTTCATCTCGATGTTGCCCTCGCTCCAGAACTTTGCGGCAACGAGTTCATGCACCATATCGGCCACTTGATCCGGCTTCAGCGGCGCATAGACCTTGGCGAGAATCTTGATCGCGTCGTCGGTGTGCTCGTAGATGTATTTCACGCCTTCGCGCCGGCCGGCAAGCAGCGCGCGCAGCTTGTCGGGATGCTCTTTCATCATCTTTCCGGTCGCAATTTCGATGCCCGGAGGCAAAGTCGGCATGTCCTTCGGGCCGAGAATGCTGCGGTACTTGGTATCGCCGTGCTTGACGCGATACAGGATCGCCGGAATGGCGGTCACGTCGCTGACACCCTTCTCCAAAGCGGTGAGCGCCCCGCCCAGGCTGCCGAGCGCGACCCGTTTCATGGTGCCCGGCTTGAGGCCGGCCTTCTCCGCCACCAGCACCGCGGTCAGCTCGGTGAGCGATTTCGGGTTGCTGATGCTGAAGGTCTTTCCCTTGAGGTCCTTCAGCGTCTTGATGCTGGAGTTCGGCATCACGATCAGGTTCAGGTCGAGCAGGCGCGAGCCGATGCCGACGATCTTGATGTCCTGCCCCTGATTGATGGCCGCGATTGCGCCTGCCGGCGATACCTCGCCGTAGCCAAGCGGGCTCGCCATCGCCGCACGCAGCGAAGCGCCGCCGCCATGGCCGCTGATGACGCCGGTGATATCGATGCCGGCTTTCTTGAAGAAACCTTTCTCAATGGCGACCGCGAATGGAGCGCCGGTGGGATCGTTCTTGTATTGGGTGACGAGGACTTGTTCCGCTTTGACGGGGACCGCTGCGGCCAGACAGAGCGCCGCGGCCAGACCGAGACTTGCAATGAGAATGCTTGCGCCGCTTTTTGACATCGCTGTTTCCTCCCACATATGACGCACGTTCGATCATCGTCCAAGCTGGCGGCTTGTCAACCGAACGGGCCGGCATATCAGGAGGACTCCCGCAACTCGCTTGTTGGATAAATGATTGCTGCACTGCGACGAAATGTCGTGGGCGCAAGCCCATCCGGAAACGGCGCTGGCATCTCGGGCTTTCCGTTGCAAAGAGCCTCACGCCCGGCCTTCCGCATGTGCGCGTGCGCTTCTAATCACAACGGGGTTACGTTTATTGGTGCAGAGCCGACGCAACAACCCCCTTCGAGGCTCACCGAGTTCATCACGCCGGTGGCGCGACGCCATCGAAGCCGCCGCGCGCGAGGGCGAAGCGCCGGTGATGTCGCAGAGCGAGATTTACCCGCGCGTGCGGCTGAAGATGGTGGGGCGTATCTGAGGGGCTTAGAAGCGGATGGGCATGGCGCCTTCATTGGTACGCCGACATCCACCCAGCCCTATCGGGATTCCGGCATAGTCAATCCTTGAACGCGACCGGCGATTGCGGCCTGCGATCGACCGTGAGGGTAAAAATGTCGGGACGGGCATAATGCCCACTCACATCGAATTTTCGCCGTGAAGCGCGCGCGGCGCCCGGATCGATGTCAGCCATCAAGAGGCCCTTCTCGCGCCGCATCGGTCCGGCGAGCACGCCGCCGAACGGTTTGTAGACCACCGCGTCACCCGGATTGATCCACTCGCCCTTGTTCGGGAACAATTCGTCATAGTACGGAACGTCGGCCGGAATATCCGACACTTCGAGCGACGTCGCGCAGCCGACGACCCAGCAGCCACCCTCCCGGGCAATGTGCTGCATCGTGGCGAGCCAGGTGTCGCCGCTATCCCAGGTCGGCGCCACCAGAATGTCGATGTCCTGGGCGTAAAGCGCGAAGCGCGCGAGCGGCATATAATTTTCCCAGCAAATCAGCGCGCCGATGCGACCGGCCGCGGTCTCGACCACATTGAGGCCGGAGGCATCGCCGAAGCCCCAGACCATCCGCTCCGGGTTGGTCGGCATCAGCTTGCGGTGGTTGTTGGCGATGGTGCCGTCGGCGTCGATGATCGCGCAGCTATTGAACAGCGTGCTGCCGCTCACACCGCTGTCGAGCTCCTGATAGCCGAGCACGAGCACGACGCCGTGTTCGCGTGCGGCCTCCTGCAATGGCTTCAGCCCGCCATTGATGCGGTCAATCGAATTGGCCTGAAGGCGGGCGTAGATCTCGTCCGTCTTTCCCATGCCGGCCCCCGGCGGCAAGCGCCAGACGAACGTGGGATAGCCGGGAAACCAGGCTTCCGGAAACACCACCAATCCGGCGCCGTCACCGGCGGCCTGCGCGATCAGATCGACGGCGCGCGCCATGGTTTTTTCAAGATCGAGATAGACCGGCGGTTGCTGAACGACGGAGATTTTCATGATCAGTTCCTTTCGATTTCAGGTGCGTCTGCAATTCATAGGCGCAGGCGTGTCTCACTTCGTGCCGGCGGCGACGACCAGCTCACAGGGCCCTCGAAAACCATCCGCGGTTTCGTAGGCGGCGAGCGCAGCGGCGATCTCGTCCCAGGTCGCTTCCTGTGCTTTGGCGTCCATGCCGCTCAACATCTGATGGAGCGCGCCGAAGGACTCGCGTTCGAACCGGACACAATCGCCGGCGGTCGGCAGGATCACCGGCGCGTCGATCACCTTTTCTTCGACATCGCGGAAGCCCGCCTGTTTCAGCACGCCCGCCAGCACGCCGGGGCTACCCAGACTGAACGGCCCCGGCTGGCCCACTGCCGGTGGCGGCAGCTTGGCGCGCTCGCGGATGATCGAAACCGGTTTGGAGAAAAAGCCATTCTTGTCGGGCGTCGAATAAACAATCGTGGAAAAACGTCCCCCGGGTTTCAGCGTCCGCTTGATGTTTGCCAGTGCCCGCTGCTGGTCGGGAAAGTAGATCATCCCCACCCGCGAAATTACCGCGTCGAAGGTACTCTCCTCGACGTCAAGCTCCTCGCCGTCGACAGCGAGTGTGCCGAGATTATTCAAGCCCTCGATACGGGCGTTCTCCGCGGCATAGTCGAGGATGTTCGGCGAGATGTCGGTCGCCAGAACAAAGCCCGTAGGCCCGACCCGCCGTGCAGCGACCAGCGATTGCTGCCCGGCGCCGGCGGCCACATCGAGAACCCAGCTGCCCTTGCCGATTGCGGCCATGTCCAGCATTGCCTCCGTGGCCGGACCCAGCCATTCGCCCAACAGCTTGCCCCAGGCATTCCAGGCTTCTGCCGCATCCTGCCATTGCTGGCGCGTCGTCGACTTGTAGAGGTTTGCATCAAATGCCATCGGTCGTTCCCCCATGATGTCGTTGCAGGACCGTGCAGCGCTTTGCACGGGGCCTTCGCTCCGCTGCCGCAAGGTGCCCTTCGCATTAGCCTGGGTGGGGGAATCCGGTCCCGATGGTTGCCCGACGGTTTTCCGATGTTTTTGCTATCGCGTTGAAAAACAGGGAAAATGACCCGAGCGGCTGTCGGCTGTGAAGGCAGTGGCTCGCTGAGCGAGCAAGCGGAGCGGAAAACGCCTTGGGCGAACGAGAGGAACAAACCGGCAGGTCGGAGTTCATTGTGGGCGATTGCGTGGTGCGGCTCAGTACGAACGAGATCGTTCGCGACGGAGAGACGCTGCGCCTTGAGCCGAAGTCCATGGAGATCCTGGCCTACCTGATTGCACGTCGTGGCGAGGTGGTCAGCCGCGAGGAGTTGCACGAGCAGGTCTGGCCGGATGTTTATGTCGGGGACGATTCGCTCACCGCCGCCATCATCAAGATCCGGCGGGCGCTGGCGGACGACGCGCGTGATCCTCAATACGTCGAGACGATCCCGAAACGCGGATACCGCTTGATCGCGCCGGTACACGAAACCGGCGCCACCTTCGCTGAAGGGGCCAACCCAGCGCTCTCGCAGCGTCGTTCGCGGCGCTTGGCTTTTGCGGTTTTCGCAATCCTGGCCGTGGCGCTTGTGGTGACCGGGACTGCATTCTATTGGCCTACCTCCCCTACCAAGATTGAAGCGAAGATCGCAGCCCAATCGCAAGACCGCGTCGCCATCGGGGTGGCGCCTTTTGTCAACGCCAGCCGCGATGCGGCCCAAGACTATCTGGCGCGCGGGATTGCGAATTCGATCCTGACCGATCTGGCGCAAGCGCCGGACCTGGCCGTTCGACAATACGATCCCGCCCGCGCCGGCGACACGTCGCCCGCTTTCGACTATCTCCTTGAAGGCAGCGTCCTGCGTAGCGGCAACGTCATTCGGATCAACTCGCGCCTTGTGGACGTCAAGAGCGGGCGGGTTCTCAACTCGCTCCGGTTCGATCGCCCCTTTGCCGATCTGCTCACCATCGAAGACGAGATCCGTGAAAATATCCTGGAAAAGCTGAAACGCGGCATCAGTACCGCCGAGCATTCGCGCAAGGCACGCGGCTATACCGAAAACCTCGCGGCCTACGATCTCTTTCTCAAGGCCCAGCGCTCGTTGCTTGTCCGCACCCGTGAAACCAACCTCACCGCACGGACCCTGTATCGTCAGGCAATCGACAAGGACCCGAATTTTGCCCGCGCCTATGGCGGCCTTGCGCTGACCTATGCCGCCGAATACCGCAATGGCTGGGTGGAGAACCGCCAAGCGGCACTCGGTGCCGCGCTGAAATACGCCAAAACCGCGATCGGGATCGCGCCCGATCTGCCGGAGCAGCATTGGGTCGTCGGCTACGTCAATACCCAGCAACGCAAATATGACGAAGGGCGCGCGGCCCTCCAGAAGGCTATCGACATCGATCCCGGATTTGCCGACGCCTATGCCTTATCCGGCGGCATCGAGACTTATCGGGGCCATCCGGCGGAGACGGTTCCGCTGCTGCGCAAGGCCATTCGGCTCAATCCTCATGCCGGCTATCTCTATTTCCTGCTGCTCGCACGCGCCTACTATTTCCTCGGCGATTTCGAACAGGCGGAGATCAATCTGAAGGAAGCCCTCTCTCGCAATCCGCAAAATGTCGAGGCGCATCTCTATCGCGCCGCGACACTTTTACGGCTGAACAAAGCCGACGATGCGGGCTGGGAGGCGGATGAAGTAAGAAACATCGAACCGGATTTCAATCTAAACGTTTGGAGCAACGCTTATCCCATGGCCCGTGGGAGACAACTCGACCTGTTGCTCTCCGATCTTCGCAAGGCGGGGTTTTCTTGAAGGTCTGGCGCGGGCGGCTGAAGACGGCGGGGCGTATTTGAGGCTCACGCCCGCACCAACGCGCGCTCAGAGATGCAAGATGCGATTTCCGCCTGAAATACCGCGCTTTACGCCTTGTTCCCGGCGCTTAGCGCCGTTTTCGTCGCGTTTACGGTGAATTCGCGAAACGGCCTGCCGCCACTGGAAAAAGCGCCCCTCAGCCCCCATATAATGAATGTTAATTGAGTGGTTTGGAGTGTAATGGAGCGATCATGGACAAGTTCGATTATTCCGCGCCTGCGGAGCTGTTTCCCTCGCGCAACCGCCGGGTCATGAGCAAGGTCAAATACCGCCGCTTCGACCGCGTCGCCGACGCGATCCGTTTTGCCGTCGAAGAGCTGCCGGAGCCGCAACTGCTCGGCGCCTATATCGAGGTGGAAAACGGCCGGTACGGCCACAAGGACATTCGCGCGCTGTACGAGAGCGACGCCTATCCGCTGAAGAAGCGCGCCAAAGAAGCGGCTTAAAGCAGCGCGACCGACGTAACCAAAAACGGCGGGCTCGGCCAGAACCGAGCCCGCCGTTTTTTATGGGCCTGGCGGCCCGCGCGATTACTTCTCTGCGCGCAGGCCCGGCGTGCCGCCGGCTGCGCGCCGCCTATTTGGCCCCGATCAGGACGACGCACGCGTTCTCAGGCCGAGCCTCGTCAGGCGCGCCCCGCGGCGAAACGCGCCCAGACGCCGCCGGTTCCACCGGCGCACCGCCTTTTTGGCGCTTTTGGCAGTTTTTGGCGATTTTTGACGCGGTTCTGCGCCTTTCAAAGCTACGTGATGCGCTCTGTGGAACGGACTGGGCGGTCCCCACGTTTAATAGCCAAACACCGTTGAACCTTTTTCCAGGTCCGGCCGACCAAAGACCAAAGGACCTTGGAGGACACCATGAACTGGTCGATTTATTCCGCCGATCGCAACACCCACCTCAAGATCGTGGTGGTGGGCCTGTCGTTCGCGCTGTTGGTCGCCGTCATCGGGCTCTCCGCCCATCAGTTCAATCTCGGCACCGACATCATGACGGCGCAGGGGCCGACCGTGATCCAGGCCCACAAGGCCACCGCTTTCAGCGCGCGCGATGGCGTAACCATTCGTTAACCGCCGCCGGCCGCGAGGCCGGCGTTTCCTGCACGCTTCATCTACCTCCCCCCTCCCGCGCCGCATTTGCGGCGTGTTTTTTTGTGACGTGAGTCGGGTGCCGGCTTCCTCCGGGTTAACCCGCCCCAAACGGCGGCTGGCGTATTGAGGGAACCGAATCAACGAAAGCACCGTGCCGGGGCCGCACATGCATCGCCATTCTGTTCTTCCGCGCCAATCCCGGTCCTGGATCCAGGATCGGACCCAGTCCTGGGCGAAGGGCCTCGCCATCGTGCTGGCGGCGCTGAGCGTCTCGGCCTGCGCCGCGACCTCCCTGGGCCAAGCCGCCGGTCCGGCCGCGCGCGCCTATGATGCCGCTGACCCCGCGGTAGCGGCCTATCAAGGCAAGCTCGCGGCTTACGAACAGGCGCATGGCGCCTACGCGGCGGAAGCCAAAGCTTATTGGAACGCGATCACCGAAAAACGGAAACTGCGCCGCGCCAAGCGCCGCAAGCACCAGCGCATCGCCGCCAACGACTACGTGCTCACCCAACCGCCGGTCTATAACGGTCCGCCCAGACCGAAGGACCCGTTCGCGCCGCCGAAGTCACCGGGCGAGAAGAAGGAAATTCCGGTGGTCGCCGATTTCCTCGAGGCCGCGCGCGAGCAATACGCCTTCGTGCCCGACCGGCCGCGCAACGAGCTCGAATTCAAGCGCGCCTACGCGGCCGCGGCCATGGCGGCCGGGCTCGACAAGGACCAGGTGGTCGGCATCTACGCCTTCGAGACCGGCGGGCATGGCGCCTACGACACGCAGGCCGGCTTGCTCTTCGACCGCCCGGGCGCGCGCGCGATTTCGCCGGCGCTCGGCTACAATCAGCTCCTGAGCACGCTCACCATTTCGCTGCTCGCCGAGCACGGCAATCATGTGGTCGCGGCGCTGCGCGAGAAAGAGCGGCGGCTTTCCGGCGAAGAACGCCACCGCATGGCGCGCAAGATCGTCGCGGTGCGCCGCATGATCGCCGTCGCCCGCTCGGTGCCGCACCGCTGGAGCGCCTACCAGCGGCTCGCCAAGCACAGCGCCAAGGGCCTGGGGATGCACGCCGTGCTGCTCGACGTCGACATCGGCCCGCTGCTGCAGGTGCAGAACCTCTCCAACTCGCTGCACTTCGCGCGCGTCAAGGGCTACCAGGGTCGCATGAGCGCGGCCGAACTCGAACTGATGAATCTCGCCGGCGCCGGCAACGGCATCGACATGGTGTTGATGCCGCAAAGCCTGCGCGAGAAGGTGCCGACGTCGAACTTCTTCGTCGCGTCCGGCTATTGGCGCAACCCGATCGCGCGCCGCACCAAGGTGGTGGCCGGGCTGATCGCAGAGATCCAGAACCACATCAACCGCGCCGAAAAGAACCCCGGCGCGCAAGAGCTGGCGGCGGCGTTTTAAGGCGGATTGCGTTTACACCAAACAATCCGCTCGCCGCGCGCACCGTCACTGCCCGCGCGGCGGCGCCAGGATCAGCACGTCGAGATTGCGCTCCGGCCAGAAGTCAGTCTTGGTGGCCTCGAAACGAGTCGGCGATAGCTTGCGGATGCCGTCCATACAGAAGCTCACCAAGTTGGACGGCCGGCCTTTGTCCACGGTCAGATGGAAGCGGCGGATGGTGCCGGACCAGTTGGCGCCGGTCTTTAGGATATAGCCGAGCCGGTATTCGCTGATCACGTTGCCGCCGCCCTGCGACGGATAGCGGCGGCGCATGGAACGAACCGCGCGCAGGAACGGCGCATCGACGCAATAGCGATCGCGGTATTCCTCCCGCGTCCGTTCGCTCGCATAGTCCGCACCCACGGACGTTTGCGCTGAGCCGCCGACCGACGGCTTGTAACTGTGCTTGATGACGACATCCTGCCGAGCCGGGAACGTCTGCTTCCAGTAATAGGTGGTGCGCGCCGACCACAGCGGCTGCCCGACCCGCTGCATCGCGCCGCCGGTGCCGTATTCCTCATATTTGATCATGCCCAGTTCGCGCAGCTCTCGTTGCGCCGCCGCCGGCAGCTTGACGATCAGCTTGCCAAGCGCGGCATTGTGCGGGGCGATCGGCAAGCCGAGCCGCTTCAACAAATCGGTGCGGTCGACGCCGACCGCGAAGGCACGCTGCTCGACCTGCATCGCCACCGGCCGGCCATCGACCATGGTGTGGAAGTCAAGGAAGTTGGTGTCGGCATTGAGCACCGGCACCGAGAAATTGTTCTCGTCCGACGGCGCCGTGATCTCCGGCAGGGGAAAAGCGACCAGGGTGGTCACGTCCTTGTCGGTGCGGTTATGGAATCGGTAGCGCACCCGGATTTCGGCCATCGACACGAACAGATCCTCGGACCGCATTTCGATGGCATCGTTGCGCGACAGCACGAGACCGCCGGCGGCCAGATTGGCCGAGGAGTCGTTGGCCAGCGCCGGCCCGGCCATCGCGCTGAGGCCAACGATGGCCGCGCCTACCGCCCAAACGACCACGCCCGCCACAATTCCACTCTGCCTTCGTCGCGCCATCGCCCACTCCTGCTCGTCTCGCGCCGCAGCGGCAAATCTAGCCGCGCCCGGCCCGCCGGTCTTGATGCAGCGCAATTCACAGGGTCCCGGCGGCGCACCATTTGAGATCCACTCGTCAGACGAATTGACCGAAGTCAATGTCGACCGAGGCCGGACGCGGTGTATTTCCGTATAATTCTGCACGAAAGGCTTCCTGATGCGAAGGTCCCTGGTCCGCAGCGTGCCCTTGGCGATTGCCGCCATCGTTACCGCCACCGGCGTGCTGACGGCGGCCACGCCTGCCCGCGCTGAGTTCGAAAACGAGCGCCGTCTTTATCTGCTGATGCGGGTCGAGTTGGAAAACGCGCAGCTCATGCAGCGGTTTTTTCAAGAAAAGGAGAAAGCAGCATCCCGGGCGGGGTGGGAGATAATGAAAGAGCAATCTTGGCGTCTGTTCATGGCTCAATGCGACAAGGGTATCCCCGGGACCGCGGAAAAGTGCCGCAAGATCAGGGAGGGTTACCAGGACGCCATTAGCAATGTCTCGACCTTAATTCGAGGCTTTGAGGCGGCCGCCTTTTTCCAAAGCCTCGAAGTCGATCGGTTGCGCGACGAATTCAACACCGCGGTCGCCAACTATGTGACGAAGGTAGCGTTGCACGCGGCGGTGCTGCCACCGAAGCAAGTCAGACCGTCGCCCCATCCGCCGGTCCGGCGGCGGCCGGCGAACCAGCGCCGCGCGGCGCCCGGCACGCGTCACCGCTCCAACGATCTGGATCGCATCCTCCGAGAGACCCAGCGTCGCCTGCAGGGACTGCAATCGCTGTCGCGATAACAATCGTGAAACGTCCGCTTTTGAATCGCCAAGAAAGGCTCCGGGTACCGCCATGACGAATTTCGGAAGACTCATAGGGATTGGCCGTCTTGCGGTGCTCGGCTTCGTATCGTTTGGCGTGGCGTCGATGAGCTTCGCGTTGCTGTCATTCACGTCAACGCCGCTGCATGCCCAAAATGCCAAACAACTCGAGGTCGCGGCCAATGCCATGCTCGCCGGCTTGCGGACCCGGGCCGAGGCTGGCGATACCGACGCGATGCTGATGCTGGGAGAACATTATCTCGGCGACATCCCGCTGACCGCCGCCCGGGTCAACCCCGATCCGCGTCAAGCGCTGCACTGGCTCACCATGGCGGCCCAACACAAGAACGCCGCGGCGGCCTGCGCGCTGGCCAGCTACTACCGAAACCATAAGGATAACGCACGGGCGCAACATTTCACCCGGCAAGCCGCCACGGGCGGCGATGCGGCCTGCATGTATGCGCTCGGCATGGCGCAGCTCAACGGCAATGGCGTGCCTAAGAATCCAACCGAAGCCGCCGCCTGGATCGGCAAGGCGGCGAAGGCCGGCCTGCTATCCGCCCGCTACCAGGAGGCCAAGCTCCATCTCTCCGGCATCGGCGTCAAACGCGACGTCGCCAAAGCACGGGCGATGTTCCTCCATCTGGCCAGGCAAGGCGTGCCCGGCGCGATGTTCTATGCCGCCGCCCTGGTTGGGCGCAGCAATCCACAGCAAACGATGGCATTAACCCGCAAGGCCGCGGCGGCAGGCCATCCGACCTCGATGTATCAGATGGGCATGTTCTATCAGACCGGCGTCAATATCGCCAAAGACGAGGCCGAGGCGCGGCGCTGGTACACGCGGGCGGCACGGGCCGGCGAGCCGGAAGCGATGGTCTGGCTCGCCTTTATGTTCGAACACGGCACCGGCGGCCCGCAAAATTCGTACGAGGCGGCGCGCTGGGCGATCAAGGCGTTCCGCGGCAATGCCGTGCAGAGCGACACCATTCTGCAACGGCCGCAGGATTCGAGCCCGGCGTTCTGGAAGGCGGTGCAGACGCAGTTGAAGCAATCCGGCGTCTACAAGGGGCCCATTGATGGGCGTTTCACCAAGGCGACGCTGCAGGCGATCGAAGCCGTCATCAAGCAAGGCGCGTGAGCGGCGCGCCGCTTGCCGCCACCGCTTGATTGAACAGGTCAAGGCTGACGGCAGCCCAATCGTGATTCACGCTATACCGTGACGTCACGCCTTTGACGTACATCAAGGCAATGGCCGCGAATTTGTGATCGCATTTTCCCAATTCAGAGAGAGGGGGGAGCCATGTTTGCCGCCGATGTCATGACCCACGACGTTGTGACCGTCCATTCCGACGCCACTGTCAAAGAAATCGCCGAGATATTGCTGGCAAAGGGCATCAGCGGCGTGCCGGTGGTCGACGCGGCGGGCGCCCTCATCGGCATCGTCAGCGAGGGCGATCTCATCCATCGCGTTGAGAACGAGACCGAGCGCCGCCGCTCCTGGTGGCTCGAACTTTTTGCCGATCGCGAAAGAATGGCGCAGGACTTCATCAAATCGCACGCCCGCAAGGCCGGCGATATGATGACCCGCCAAGTCGTCACCGTGAAGCGGGACACGCCCTTGAGTGAGGTCTCGTCGTTACTCGAAAAGCACAAGATCAAGCGCGTTCCGGTCGTCGACGGAGGCCAGATCGTCGGCATCGTCAGCCGCGCCAATCTGCTCAAGGCGCTGGTGCGCGTCGGCGAAGGCACGCCGCGCCCGACATCGGCGACGGATACGGCGCTGCGCGACAGCGTGCTGGCCGAACTGGAATCGAACGCTTGGGCCGACACGTCGCAGGTCAACGTCTATGTGAAGGACGGCACCGTGGAGCTGTGGGGCGTGGTCAAGTCCGATACCGAGAAGAACGCGATCAGGGTCGCCGCCGAAGTCACGCCCGGTGTCCGCGCGGTTTCGAATAACCTGGTGGTCAGCCAGATTATGGCGGCGCAATAAGCGGGCGGGTCCGGTCGCCCGTCCCTGCCCAGTCTGGTAGGCTCGCGAAAGCGGGGGAGACCGCCATGACCACGGGCTTTTTGATCACGTCGCTAATCGTCATCGTGTCGCCGGGCACCGGCGTGCTCTACACGCTGGCCGCCGGCCTGTCGCGCGGATTTCGCGCCAGCGTTATCGCCGCCTTCGGCTGCACCCTCGGCATCGTCCCGCACATGGCCGCTGCCATCCTCGGGCTGGCGGCGCTGTTGCACGCAAGCGCTCTCGCCTTCGAGGCCTTCAAATATGCCGGCGTCGCCTATCTTCTTTATCTCGCCTGGACCGCGCTGAAAGAACACGGCGCTCTGCGCGTTGAAAGCGGGATCGCTCCGCGCTCGGGCTTGCGCGTGATCACCACCGCGATCCTGATCAACTTTCTCAATCCCAAGCTGTCGATCTTCTTTTTCGCCTTCCTGCCTCAGTTCATCGCCCGCGACGAAGCGCACCCGCTCGCACACATGCTCATGCTGAGCGCGCTGTTCATGCTGCTGACGTTTGTCGTCTTCGTCGGCTACGGCCTGTTCGCCACCGCGGTGCGCGACCACGTCATCTCGCGGCCGCGCGTCATGGCCTGGATGCGGCGCGGCTTCGCCGCCGCCTTCGTGGCGCTGGGGATCAAGCTGGCGCTGACCGAGCGCTGACGCAGCGCGGAGACGGATGAACGCGCGGATTGCGCGGCCGCCCGTTCATGCCTTGGCGGCGACGGTTTCCATTTCGACAACCCAATTCGGATTTGCCAGCCGGCTGACGACGACCCAGGTCGACGCCGGCGTATGGCCCGGCTTGAGAAATTTCTCGCGGTGGGCCTTCACATATTTCAGCCCATCGGGGTCGGTCGAATAGACGTTGAGCCGCACGATGTCTTCCGGGCCCATGCCCGCATCGGCCAGGATCGCCAGCGTGTTCCGCCAGATCTGCTCGTGCTGCGCTTCGAAGCCTTCGGCAAGCGTGCCGTCGGGACGCATACCGACCTGGCCGGCCGTGAACAGCCAGCGCGCATTGGGCGGCACCTCGACGCTGTGGCTGTACATCGCCGCTGGCGGCGCGATGCTCGACGGATTGCTGGTCTTCAACATGGCTGTTCACCTCCCGGACTTCAGGCGCTCATGCACCCGATTAAGGAGGCAGCCAGCGGGAGCGTCAAGATTTAGGCGCGCACGCCGCCGGTATTGAAGCGCATCGCGCCGATGCGGTCGAGCTCGGCCTGCTCGCGGGCATTGGCCTCGGCGCGTTCGCGCGCGTGGTCGCGCTCTTCCAGCATCTCGACCTTCTTGAGTTCCTCGAAGGCCTCGCCGAGCATGGCCTGCGCCTCGTCGAGCTGGGTCTTCAGCTCACCGGCCGAGCGCATCAAGTTCTCTTTGCGCGTTATGGCCGCCTTGGCGTAGGTCGGATAGGCGAAATGACCGGGATCGTGGATACCGGCGCGGTCCTGCTCCACCTTGATTTCGCGGTCGAGCTCGGTGGCGATGCGCTCGAATTCGGCGATCATCGCCTCGATCTGGGCGACCTTGCGCCGCTTCTCGTCGACCTGAAACTTTTTCAGGCGGATGAGGGTTTCGCGTGACTTCATCGACTAAATACTCCCCCGAAGCCCCGGATCTCGGCCCGCGATGGCCCCAGCGAACAAGCAAAGCGGCCCCGCGCGGACGGTACGGACCGTTCAGTGGAGCGAGACTGGCGCAATAACGTTAGTTTTCGGTTTCCGCCGACCCCAGAATCTCGGCCAACTGGTGGTATCCCTCGGCCAAAGTGGAGGATTCGTCCTTGTTCTGGCCCAGAAACGCCTCCAGTGGGGGGTGCAGGCGGATGGCTTCGTCGACCTCCTCGCTGGTACCGGGGCGGTAGGCGCCGAGCCGGATCAGCTCCTCCATGTCGGAATAGGTCGCCATCACCTGGCGGGCCCGGTTGAGCACCGGCAGAAAAGCCGGATCGGCCGCCCGCGGCATGGTGCGGGAGATGGATTTCAGCACGTTGATGGCCGGATAACGCCCGCGCTCGGCGATCGCCCGCTCCATCACGATGTGGCCGTCGAGGATGCCGCGCACGGCGTCGGCCACCGGCTCATTATGGTCGTCGCCGTCGACCAGGACCGTGAAGATGCCGGTGATAGTGCCAGCGTCGATGCCGGGCCCGGCGCGCTCCAACAGACGCGGCAGCTCGGTGAAGACGGTCGGCGTATAGCCCTTGGCGGTCGGTGGCTCGCCGGCGGACAGGCCGATCTCGCGCTGGGCCATGGCGAAGCGGGTGACCGAGTCCATCAGCACCAGCACGTCCTTATGCAGGTCGCGGAAGAATTCGGCGATGGCGAGCGTCAGATAGGCCGCCTGCCGGCGCATCAACGCAGGTTCATCGGAAGTGGAGACCACCACCACCGAGCGGGCGAGGCCCTCCGGCCCCAGGTCGTCCTGCAGGAACTCCTGCACCTCGCGGCCGCGTTCGCCGACTAGGCCAATGACCGATACGTCCGCGTGCACATTCCTCGCCAGCATCGACAACAGCACCGACTTGCCGACGCCGGAGCCGGAGAAGACGCCCATACGCTGGCCGCGGCAGGTGGTGAGGAAGGTGTTGAGCGCGCGCACGCCGAGATCGAGCGGTTCGCCGACGCGCTGGCGGGCGTGCGCCGGCGGCGGTGAGGTCCGGAACGCATAGGGCGCCGGCCCGGACGGCAGCGGCCCGAGACCATCGATCGGCTCGCCCATGGCATTGACCACGCGGCCGAGCCAGGCTTCGGACGGCCGCACCGAGCCGGCGGCGCTCTGCACCACCGCCCGGCAGCCGCGCCGCACCCCGTCGAGCGCGGCGAACGGCATGGCGAGCGCCAGCCCGCCGGCAAAGCCCACCACCTCGCAGGGAACCCCCGGCCCGGAGCCGGTTTCGATGGTCAGCCGCGCGCCCACCGACATGGCATGGATGGGGCCGGCGACCTCGACCATCAGCCCGCGCACGGCGACCACGCGGCCATAGATCTCGACGGCATCGAGGTCGGATATCTGTTCGGCGAGGGCTTTGATCATAGAGCGCGGCCAGCAAAAGGGGGGACCGGTTTCGCCTCCGGCGGCGCGACCAACCAAGATGGCCCCCGCCCAAGACGGGCCAATTCCTCATACGCACAAACCCCGACCCGACGATGATACCGCCCGAGCCCGGAAATCCCCGCCAAATGCCGTAAACCCGCCCTTAGGCTTACCGCCCGGACGTCCGCTTTAACCCGATGTTTACCCGCGTCATTAATCATTGGGTCATCGTCCGTGGGACAGCGGCCGCCAGAATCGCCCGGCCGGACGAAATCAGCGGTTCGCAAACGCGGCCGGGACAACCGGCCCAGAACTGGAGCACGAACACGGTTTGGTCAAAAAACCACTCTCTGGCAATAACTTACGCCGATTCGGGGGCACTTGCCTACGGCGCGCTTGCTTGAGAGAATCAGGTTTTGTTAACCATGGCTGGATAGTGTCGAATCAGTTTGTCCCAAAAGCGTTTTTGACCTTCGCCGCCATCGCGGCGCTGACCTAAGGGGCCCGGTTGCGGCGAGAAGGGGACTGGCATGCGCGTTCTACTTATCGAAGACGACAGCGCGACCGCTCAGTCGATCGAGCTGATGCTCAAGTCGGAGAGCTTCAACGTCTACACGACCGATCTCGGCGAAGAAGGGGTCGATCTGGGCAAGCTCTACGACTACGACATCATCCTCCTCGACTTGAACCTGCCCGACATGTCGGGTTTCGAGGTGCTGCGCTCGCTGCGCGTCTCCAAGGTCAAGACCCCGATCCTGATCCTGTCCGGCCTCGCCGGCATCGAGGACAAGGTCCGCGGGCTCGGCTTCGGCGCCGACGACTACATGACCAAGCCGTTCCACAAGGACGAGCTGATCGCCCGCATCCACGCCATCGTGCGTCGGTCAAAGGGCCACGCCCAGTCGGTCATCAACACCGGCGACCTGGTGGTCAACCTCGACACCAAGACGGTGGAGGTCGGCGGCCAGCGCGTGCACCTGACCGGCAAGGAATATCAGATGCTCGAGCTGCTCTCCCTGCGCAAAGGGACGACGCTCACCAAGGAGATGTTCCTCAATCATCTCTACGGCGGCATGGACGAGCCGGAGCTCAAGATCATCGACGTCTTCATCTGCAAGCTGCGCAAGAAGCTGGCCAACGCTTCGAGCGGCAAGAACTACATCGAGACGGTCTGGGGCCGCGGCTACGTCTTGCGAGAGCCGGCCGAGACCGAAGAGCGGATCCCCGCTTAATCGGAATTCCCGACGGGGCGCTTCGGCGCCCCGTTTTGTTTCTAGCGTGTGCTTTCCCCTCCCCTGGAGGGAAAGAATTGCCCACCGAAGCCCAAGAGGCAGAGGCGTGGCGGGATGGGGCCGAGCGGACGTTAAGCTCAACCTCAGCCGATCATCCTTCGAGGCTCGCCGCACGACGCGGCTTGTGCCTCAGGAAGACGGCGACAGGCGCAGAACGCGCATCCAGTTTTTGAAATTGCCGGTCGATCGCAACCGTTTAAGGGCAGAATTCGGAATCCCCCTTGTTGCGTTGCGTCCATCTTGAACTGGAGCCCCGGTTGGGCTCCCTCCTCCCAACTTCACCCCCGGGCTCGATCGAGCCCGGGGTTTTTTGATCCGGTTCTTTCGGCCCGGGTATTCGAGCCGGCCGCTCACATCATTTGGCGGACGCACAGGCCACACACAAAGGAACCGACGGATCGGCCTCCAGCCGGGCCTCGGGAATGTCGTTGCCGCACTCAATGCAGGAACCGAATTCGCCGCGCTCCATCCGGTCGAGCGCATTGCGGATGCGGCTGATCCGGGCATTGCGCTGGCGCTCGGTGGCCAGCGCCATTTGCTGCATCTGCATCGCGTCCATGCGCGACAAACGCCCGACGCTCTGCTGATCAAGCTGGACCGGGGCGCGGCCTTCGGCGGTCGCGTCACGTTCGGCCGTCAGTTCGGCCAGCGCCGCTTCCAAGCGCGGGCGAAATTTGGCGCTGAACTTGGCGCTGAGGGCATCGTCCTCGTCGGTCATGGCGTGGCTCTCGGGATGCGGCGGGGCCGGACCGGCAGAGCTTCAACACCCGCCGTCCGGCCATGACCCGTTGATGACGGGACTCCTAGCGCCTTACAAGTTTCCGAGGCAATCGGGTCCGGGCGCCGACGGCGCCCTGCCCTCACGCGTGCTTCTTGTGCACGCCCCGCCCGGGCCGCAAATGCCCCTGAGTTGAAGCCACATGACGGTGGCAACGCACAAAAGCTAGACATGCCACCGGCTGCCACAAGATGCCGTTGACGATATTGCGATTTTCCTCGGGCGGCCGCCGCCTCCTCGAAGCTGCGGCCTTGAATCAATTCACAATTCTGTTCTCTGGATTTTGTCCGCCCACCCAGCAAATTCGGGCACAAATTCGGCCAATTGCAAATCTTGCGCTGCCGGTGGGAAATCAGCATTATCATCTAGCAAAGGTTTCAAGCAGGCCCCTTATGCTCGACAAGCTTTTCGAATCTTTGGCGCCAAAGTTAGACTGCGTAACACGGTTCGAAGAAGGCAGCGGCATTTTATTGTCGGCTGCGTCGACGTATGGCTTGAAGCATGTTGCCTACCTAGGGATCAATATTCCGCGAATTGGCAAGACTTCACCGTTCTATTCTGCAACTTATACTTCGGATTGGTGTAAGCACTATGAACACTCTGACTACGTCGACATCGATCCAGTCATTAGGCTTGGACTTACGGGCCTGCTACCAATTGACTGGAAGACTTTTGATTATTCAAAACCGCAGCTACGGAAGTTTTTCGGAGAAGCCACTGAATTCGGGCTTGGCCGGCAGGGTTTGACCATTCCGATCAGAGGTCGTGGCCCTGAGGCCGCACTGTTTTCGATCAACAGCGACTTATCCGACACGGAGTGGAACGACCTAAAGCGGCACTCGATGCGCGATCTGCAATTACTGGCGCACTATTTCCACCAAATGGTAATTCGGGTCGAAGGCGGACAAATTCCCCATTACGAGTCAATACTCTCGCCGCGCGAAAAAGAATGTCTGCAATGGGCAGCTGCTGGCAAAACGATCTGGGAGACTTCCGAAATCTTAAACTTGAGCGAGCGGGCGGTCAGGCTTTATCTCGACATCGCGCGCCATAAACTCGAATGTCTCAACAAGACGCAAGCCGTCGCGAAGGCCGTTGCACTCGGTATCGTGGCGAGCGCGTGATTGTCTTAATTCGGGCGCACAAGCGAAAATTGCGACGCGTATGTCAAATTTGACATATTGAGTCTTAGGAAAATCGGCCCAAAGATTGGAGCAGTTAGTAAGAGGGCTACTCCAATGATTAGGCTCATTTCCGGCTCCCAACGTACACAATTTCCACGTGAAATTGCGCAAATGCACGAAATCCGGAAACGTACATTCCATGATCGCCTGAACTGGCAGGTGAGAACACTCCGCAGCTGGGAAATTGACGAGTTCGATGCCCTTGATCCGCTATACCTGATTTCGATCGGGCCGAACGGCAATGTTCGCGGGGCGCTTCGTCTCTTGCCGACCACGGGCCCCAATATGCTGGCGGACGTATTCCCGGAATTGCTTCCGGACGGGATGCGCATCGAGAGTGCGACGGTCTGGGAATCCTCACGTTTCTCAGTCGACCAGGAAGCAGCCGCCGAACGCTCGGAAAACTTGCTGAATAGGACGACGGGCGAGCTTCTGATCGGCATCGTGGAAGTCGGCTTAATTGCCGGATTGACGGAGGTTGTCTCGGTCTACGATGCGATGTTCGCTCGCATCCTCAAACGCGCGAATTGCCCGGCCGAGTTGATCGGAAAACCTGCGCGCATTGGCAAAGTTATGGGGTATGCCGCATTGTTCGAAATCAGCGAACGCATGCTGGAAAATCTCCGCAAGGCATCTGGAATTAACGAACCAGTGATCGAGCAGGCGAGTTTCGCACAATTGGCAGTGGCATGAGCGAAATACGAGGCGCGCCGTCCAGCCTGAAATTGCTGGCTCGAAATGAGGAGCTAACACGCTTCCGCACATGTGAATACTTGGCGGGAATGAGTGAAAAACTATCTAAAGTCGCGTTCAAGAATGGTCTCGATACCCTAGCAATTATTTTCGAATTGGCCAGGAAAGACGCGGAAAGGATTCTTCAAGCGTCGGACGAGCACCTCAAACGATCGTGAGTGTGCTGGCACACGCAGCGTGTCGCAGGATGAAGCCACAACAAGCTATGAAAGCGTCGCTACGCCGACTATAGACCCGTTACGTCATTTCGTGGTGATGAAGCAATTCGCCCATTTTCAAAGCAAAGCGGACATTCAGAACATTTAAGAACCGGCCGTCGATACCTACATTCGCACCGCATTGACCAAGTTGAACACCACGAACAAGACCCACGCGGTCGCTAACTGCATCGCGCTCGGGCTAATCGACATCTAGGGGAACACCGCCCCGACATCCACGGCAACACCCAACCGCCTCACACCTTCGCCACAAGCCGCGTCACCGTGCCAAGCGTACTGCCGCTCAAGCGCCGTTCCGCGTTCGGCACGTAGAGCCCGCGCCGTTCCTGCATCGGCTTGAAGGCGTCGGTGAGGCCGACCACCGTCTCCGCGGCGCCCAGGATCAAATAGCCGTCGTCCGGCATCTGGCGCGCCAGCCGCTCCAGCACCTGGGTCTTGCTCGGCTGGTCGAAATAGATCAGCACGTTGCGGCAAAACACCAGATCGAAGCGGCCGAGCGGCGAGAAGTCGTTGAGCAGGTTGAGCGTGCGGAACTGCACCATGTTGCGCAGCTCGGGCACAATCTGCCAGCTCTCGTCGGCCTGCCGGAAATACTTCACCAGCATCTGGATCGGCAGCCCGCGCTGCACCTCGAACTGGCTGTAGATACCGGCCTTGGCGCGTTCCAGCACGTCACCCGCGAGATCGGTCGCGAGAATGTCGACGCGGAAGCCGGCAAGCTGAGCCTCCATTCCCTTCAACGTCATCGCGATCGAATAAGGCTCCTGGCCGGTGGAGGCGGCCGCGCACCAAATGCGGATGCGCTTTTCGCGCGCGCGCGCCGCGATCAGCGCCGGCAGCACCACGTCGCGCACGTGTTCGAACGGCACCTTGTCGCGGAAGAAGAAGGTCTCATTGGTGGTCATGGCGTCGACCACCTCGCCGGCGAGCGCGGGCGCCCTGCGCGCCTTCAGCGCCCCGACCAGTTCGGTGAGCGAGCTCATGCCGTGCCGGCGCGCGAGCGGCAGCAGGCGGCTTTCCGCCAGATACTGCTTCTCGGCCGCCAGCACGAGGCCCGAGCGCTCCTTCAAGAGCTTGCGCAGATAGTCGAAATCCTCGGGGCTCACGGCGCCTCTCCCCCGAACAGGCGCACGAGCTTGGGCGCGATCTCGTCGAGCGGCAGCAGCGCGGACGCCAGTCCCGCATGCGCGACCTGGCCGGGCATGCCCCAGACCACGCTCGAGGCCTCGTCCTGGGCCAGCACGTGACCGCCGGCACCGACGATCGCCTTGGCACCCTGCAAGCCGTCCGACCCCATGCCGGTGAGCACCAGCGCCAGCACCCTGTTGCCCCACAGCTCCGCGGCCGACGTAAACAGCGGATCCACCGACGGCTTGCAGAAATTGACCAGCGGGCCGTCGTCGAGCGCGATCACCGCGGTACCGTTGCGGCGGACCACGCGCATATGCTTGCCGCCGGGCGCGATGTACACGCCGCCGGCCTCGACCGGCTCGCCGTCGACCGCCTCGTGCACCGGGCGATTGGTCAACCGGGTGAGATGCTCGGCCAAAATGGCGGTGAAGGTCGGCGGCATATGCTGGGTGATCAGCACCGGCACGCGCTCGAATACGCCGGCGATGTGAGCGAGTACGGCGTTGAGCGCCTGCGGGCCGCCGGTGGAGGCGCCGATCAGCAGAACGCGCGGCGGCATCACCGGCATGGGCCGCAACACGACATCGTGCGCTGGCGCGTGCAGCGCGGAGCGCGGGGTGACCGACTTCGGTGCCGGATGAGCAGGATGAGCCGGCTGGAGCGGCGGCGCGCGGAAACGTTTGGCGCGCAGGCCGAGGTGGCGAATCTTTTCGATCAGCTCGCGCCGGAAATTGGCCGAGGTGGTGACTTCGCGATTGGTGTCCGGCTTGGGGATGTAATCGGTGGCGCCCAGCGACAGCGCCCGCAGGCTGATCTCGGCGTTACGGCGCGTCAGCGTCGACGCCATGATCACGATGAGATCGGGCTTCTTGGCGAGCAGTTGCGGCAGCGCCGCCATGCCGTCGAGCTCCGGCATATCGACGTCGAGCACCACCACGTCCGGGTCGGCGCGCTCGAGCTGGCTCACGGCTTCGCGGCCGGTGCGCAGCGAGGCCGCCAGCTCCAGGTCCGGCTCCGCCTCGACCCAGCGCGCGAACAAGCCGCGCACGACCACGGCGTCGTCCACAATCATGACACGAATCCGCTGGCCTGCGGCAAGCGACGGTGTCGGTGCGAAAGCGAGGCTCATCGGGCTTTGTGTTCTGTTCTTGACCGGTTCGGTTGCGCGTCGGCCGGTCAGAGCAGCCCGACTTCCTGGAACTTGGCCTCGACGATCTCCTTGTCGAACGGCTTCATGATGTACTCGTTGGCGCCGGCATGCAGCGCCCGCGCGATATGCGCGACATCGTTCTCGGTGGTGCAGAACACGACCTTCGGCCCGTCACCGCCGGGCAGACGGCGCAAGCTACGCAGGAATTCGTAGCCGTCCATCTTCGGCATGTTCCAGTCGAGCAGGATCGCTTCCGGCAACTGGTGTCGGCAGCGTTCCAAGGCCTGCTCGCCGTCCTCGGCTTCCGTGATCTCGAAGTCCAGGCCTTCGAGAATTCGCCGCGCCACTTTTCTGATGACGCTCGAGTCGTCAACGACCAAACACGTTTTCATCGCACAACCTCATCTGTTCCGGACTCTGTCCGCACCGGCTATTCCAATAACGTTTTCGTCCATCACGCCGCGACCGGCGCGACGGCGACGTCGAGCACGCGTTCAACGTCGAGCACGATCAGCAATTGCTCGTCCAGCCGATGGATGCCGGCCGACATGCGCGCCAGTCCTTCGTCAAGATTGACGGGGTTCGGCTCGCGCGCCTCGTCGTCGAGCTTGAGCACCTCGCCGATGCTGTCGATCAGAAGACCGTAGGATTCGCCGCGCCACTCGACACCAACCGCCATTTGCGGCCTGTCGTCTTCCGGCGGCGGCAAATCGAGCCGCCGGCGCAAATCGACGAGCGTCACGATACGACCGCGCAGATTGAGCACGCCGGCGATCTCCGACGGCGCCAGCGGCACGCGGGTCACCCGCTCCGGCTTGAACACGTCCTGCACGCCCAGAATCGGCAGGCCGAACAGCTGGCCGCCGACCATCGCGGTGACGTGCTCTTTCAGGTTGCCGCTCTCACTGCTCATGATCGATCCGTTCTAGGCCGCACAGCTGACATCGATCTGCTCCTTGAGCGACGCGATCAGCCCCTGACGGTCGAATTTGGCGACGAAGTCATAGAAGCCCGCGCGCCGGCCGCGCTCGATGGCCTCGGCTGAAATCACCGAGGAGAGTCCGATCACCGGCAGGCCGGCGAGCTGCGGATCGGCGCGTACCGCCTCGCCGAATGCGAAGCCGTCCATCTCGGGCATTTCGATGTCGGTGATGGCGACATTGAAGCGGCGTCCGCCCTTGAGCAGATCCAGCGCTTCACGGCCGGAGCCGACCGCGCTCACCGTAAAGCCCGCGGCCTGCAGCACTGGCGTCAACATGTTGCGGAAGAACGGCGAGTCGTCGATCAGCAGAACGCTGCGCGGGCGCGTATGCGCCGGCTGCTCCTTGCGGCGGAACCAGTCCTCGAACGCCAGCGGCAGAAAATGGCCGACGTCGACGATCTCGGTCGCCTGCCCCTTGATGACCGCGGAGCCGAGCACGCCCGGATTGTCGCCGGCCACTTCGATATTGAGGCGGTCTTCGACGATGTCGACGATCTCGTCGACCACCAGCGCCATCGAGCGGCTCCCGTCGGAGAACACCAGCAGTGGTTGGGCGCCCTCGCCCTTCACCTGCACGCTCTCGTTCATGCTCACCAGTGGCATGAGATGGCCGCGGTATTGCATCATGTGGCGGCCGTTCGACACTTCGATTTTGCGGGCGTCGATTTCCTCCAGCCGCGTGACCAGCGAAAGCGGCACCGCCATCGGACGGGTCGAGCCGGCGCGGAACACCAAGAGCGACGTCATCTGCGCGCCGGCGTCCTCTTCCGGCGTGATGGCGGCTTCCTCAGCGGCCAGTTGCGCGGTGACGGTGCTGCCGAGCGATTTGGCGACGCCGTTGGGATCGATGATCATGATCACCGATCCGTCGCCCAGAATGGTGTTGCCGGAGAACATCGGAATGTGACGTAGCTTGCTCGACATCGGCTTCACCACGATTTCCTCGGTGTGAAACACAGCGTCGACGATTATGCCGAACGTCTGGCTGCCGACCTGGGTGACGACGATGTATCCGTTTTCCGGCCGACCGCCGTTGTCGGTGCCAAGCAGGTCGGTCAGCCGCGCCAGCGGCACTAGCTTGTCGCGCAAGCGCAGCACCGCGGTGTCGCGGATGCGCTCGATGCGGTGGTCGCCGCCGTTGCGCGCACGCACCAGTTCGACCACCGACACCTGCGGGATGGCGAAGTGGTCGCCGCCGGCCTCGACGATCAGCGCGGCAACGATCGCCAGCGTCAGCGGGATCTTGATGGTGAAGCTCAGGCCGACGCCCGTCACCGACTTGACGTCGATGGTGCCGCCGATCTGATCGATATTGGAGCGCACGACGTCCATGCCGACGCCGCGGCCGGACACCGAGGTCACTGCGGCAGCGGTGGAAAAGCCGGGCGTGAAGATGAACTTGTGGATCTGACCTTCTGACAGCTTCTCGGCGTCAGCTTCGGTGATCAGCCCCTGCGCAACGGCCTTAGTCTTGATGCGCTCGGTATCGAGACCGCGGCCGTCGTCGGCGATCTGGATGATGATGTGGCCGCCTTCGTGATAGGCGGCGAGGCGAACCAAGCCTTGCTCGGGCTTGCCGGCGGCACGACGTTGTTCGGGCGTTTCCAGTCCATGGTCGGCGGAATTGCGCACCATGTGGGTGAGCGGATCCTTGATCAGATCGAGCACCTGCCGGTCGAGCTCCGTCTCCGCCCCCTGCATTTCGAGGTCGATCTTCTTGCCAAGTTCGTTGGACAGGTCGCGCACGATGCGCGGCAGCTTCTGCCAGGCGTTGCCGATTGGCTGCATCCGCGTCTTCATCACGCCTTCCTGCAGCTCGGCGGTGACGTTGGACAGCCGTTGCAGCGGCACCTTGAATTCGGAATCCTCGTGCCGGCGCACGATTTCGAGCAGTTGATTGCGGGTGAGCACCAGCTCGGACACCATGGTCATCAGGTGTTCGAGCATGTCGACGTTGACCCGGATCGACTGATGGCCGCCCTTGCCGTTGTTGTCGCTCTGCGCCGCGGCACCGGACAGCGGCGCTTCAGCCGGGCTCGCGGCCGGCGCGTCCACCGGCGTCTCGCGGAACGCGCGCTCGAGCTTGTCGAGAGTGTCCTGGTCCGGCGCCGAGGCGGAAGTCTCGATCGTTGGCGGCGCGGGCGATGCGGGCGCGTCGGGCGCAACACGTGCGACCATCTGTTCGAGCTCGGCGATGAGATCGCTATCGGAACCTTCCGGCTCGCGCTGGTGCTGCTCGAGCGCCTCGAGGATTTCCTTGATGCGGTCGATGGTGGTGAGGATAAGCGTCACGGATTCGCCGGTGGCCGGCGCGCCATCGCGGAATTTGCCCATCAGCGCTTCGGCGGCATGCGCAAGCGCTTCAAGCCGCGGCAAGCCGAGGAAGCCGCAAGTGCCCTTGATGGTGTGAACGAGGCGAAAAACGTTGCCGAGGATATCGGCGTTATTGGGATCCTGCTCGAACCGCACGAGTTCGAGGTCGACGACATCGAGACTCTCGATTAGTCTCGGTCACAAATTCCCGCAGCAGGTCGTCCATGGACAAACGCCTTCATCGACGACCGGCCGGGCCGTCCCCCGCTCTCGGTCGAAGCCGGAACAGTGTGGTCGATGAAGGGTTTAATTTTGGTTGCAGGACACCGTTGCGGACGCCTGCATTAAGCGACTGTTAACCGTCGAAAAGCCGCCTATTTCGCGCTGACCACGACGGCGTCGCCTTCCATCGCCAGGCTCGCCTCGATGCCGCACGCCCGCGCCAGCATGCCGGCATA
The DNA here is from genome assembly GCA_963829785.1 of uncultured Pseudomonadota bacterium. Classification (GTDB taxonomy): domain Bacteria; phylum Pseudomonadota; class Alphaproteobacteria; order Rhizobiales; family Xanthobacteraceae; genus Pseudolabrys. Next base: position 525,060 of record CAWHJZ010000049.1, read on the forward strand.
GAACGGCTGGATGCGATGGGCGTCGAGTGGGTCGGCCCCGGCCTCGCCCGCCAGCAGGGGCGGCACCGCCGGCCCGATCTTGGCATTGGGCCCGGCGGCGGTGACCTTGAAGCCCATCGTCTCACCCTCGCCGATCGGATCGACGGTGAGCTGGCCGCCGCGCGGGATGGTCTGGCCGGCGATCAGCAACATGTTGAGCAAGAGCTTGACGCGGTTCTTCTGCAGCAGCAGGCGCGGCAGATTCCAGGCGAGCTTGGTCTTGTCGTCCTCAAGAAATCCACGCGCGATCTTTTCGGCGTCGCCCACATCGATCTGCGCGCCGGCCGACCCGGCGGCACCGAAGGCAATGCGGCAGAACTGCAGCTTGGCGGACGCGGTGTCGGAGCTCTTCTTGATCAGGTCGAGCGCAAACTGCTTGGTTTCCTCGTCTTTTTCCTCTTCCAGCACTTCCAGTCCGTTGACGATGGCGCCGACCGGGCTGATCAGGTCGTGGCACACGCGCGAGCACAGCAAGGCCGCGAGATCGAGTGCGTCGATGGAGGATTCGGACATGAAACTGTCTCCGCTGTCGCGTGCAGGAGCCGCAAAGCTGCCGGCGAATCGCTGGTGGCGTCGGTTATTTGGCGTGATACACCGCACCCGGCTGAGCGCCAAGATGCGCGCACTAAAGGGAGACTGCAATTTGCCTGCCAATGTTACGATTTCGCCGGCCGAAGCGGTCCGGCTCATGGACGATTTGACGCGGATCGTGGCCCACGCGGCCGCGCAGGTCCGCGCATACTCTCCGGCTACCGTCGCGCGCCGGACGAAGGGCGACCAGTCCCCGGTCACCGCCGCCGACGAAGCCTCCGAGGCGGTGATCCTGGAAGGGCTGGCGCGGCTCATGCCGGAGATGCCGGTGATCTCGGAGGAAAGCGCCGTGCCGACAGGCGCCCGCCTCGATCGACGGCAGCTTCTTCATCGTCGACCCGCTCGACGGCACCAAGGAATTCCTCGCCGGCACCGACGAATTCGCCGTGCTGCTGGGGATCGTGACCGACGGCGCGCCGATCGCCGGCCTGGTGGTGGGGCCAAACCGCGGCCGGGTCTGGCGCGGGGTCGTCGGTCATGGCGCCGAGCGCCTGCGGCTCAAGCCGGACGGAGCCGATGAGCCACAACCGATCCGGGCGCGCGCCTGGCCAGGAGAGAGCGCGGTGGCAATGGTGAGCCGATCGCATTACGACCCGAAGACCGATGCTTTTCTGAAACCCTTCGGCCCCATCGCACACCAATCCTGCGGCTCCGCCCTCAAGTTCGGGCTGATTGCCGAGGGCAGCGCCGATGTCTATCCGCGGCTCGGCACCACCTGCGAATGGGACGTGGCCGCCGGCCACGCGCTGGTCGCCGCAGCAGGTGGTGCGGTCTTGGCGCCGGACGGCGGGGCGCTCAGTTTCGGGCACGCCGACCGGAATTTCCGGCTGCCGGCCTTCGTCGCCTGGGGCGATCCCGCCAAGGCGGCTTCGATGCGGCCCTAGCGGTCCAATTCCGACATCGGCATCCCGCTGCTGCGAGCTACCGAGCAAAATCGTTCAACGGCCGAGGCCCTTGGCGATCGCCTGCCATTTGCGCTCGGCAGCGACGATGATGCGGCCGGGATCGGCCAGGAAGGTGTCCCGCGCCTTGGCGTCATAGAAGAGATAGAGGCGTTGGCCGGTCAGCGCCCAGATCAGGGGATGGCCCGGCACCGTCGTGCCACGAGCCACCGCCACCGGATCGTAGCCGCCGAAACGGGGCATATAGACGTCCGGGTGCTCGGCAAACGCGGCCCGATTGCCCTCGTTGGTGAACTGCCAAACCGCGCCGCCCAGGCTCAGTTCCAGGCCGGCACGGCCCATTTCCGGCTTGCCGTCGGTGAAATAGGCCACCGGGTCGAAACCGCTGATGGCAAGCCCGGTCTTGCTGTTGACCTCGACGGGCCCGGCGGCGGACCGGACGACGGGTGGTAAAATAAGACCAGCCCCCACCAGCGCGAGCCCCAGCGCCAAGGCCGGCATTGAGCCCCGCGCCAAGCCCCGTCCAAATTTCCGCGGCTGCCGTGCTGCAGTCATAGTCCCAAGAGAGATTGCCACGATTCGGATTGCTCGATACCGCCAACGGCTTAAAGCCGGCGCATGAGCATCCGGTTAAATCTCGGGCCGGGAGCCCATCTCGAAAAAGGAGCATTCGAATGCGCGTCCTCTTGCGCCTGACGGCCCTGACGCTTTGCTTGTTCGTCTTCGGAGCCGATCTGGCTCTGGCGCAAGGCGCGTCGCCACCGCCGCGGCAGCGCGACACTTTCTCCGCCGGCGAGGTCATTGGTGCAGGACACAAGTTCTTCGGCACCGTCTCGCGCGGCCTGGCCCAGGTGGTGCAGGAGGCGTTCAGCCGCTTCGGCGAGCCCAATGGCTACGTACTCGGCCAGGAAGGCGGTGGCGCCTTCATCGTCGGGGTGCGCTATGGCGACGGCAAGCTCTATACCCGCAATGCCGGCGACCGGCGGGTGTTCTGGGAAGGTCCTTCGATCGGCTTTGACGCCGGCGGCGAGGGCGCGCGCACCATGATGCTGGTCTACAACCTGCCCTCAACCGACGCGATCTATCAGCGCTTCGGCGGCATCGACGGCTCCGCCTATTTTATCGGCGGCTTCGGCATGACGGCGCTGACCTATAACAAGGTGGTGGTGGTGCCCATCCGCTCGGGCGTCGGATTCCGGCTCGGCGCCAATGTCGGCTATCTCAAGTTCACCCCGCGCGCGACCTGGAACCCGTTCTGAACACGGCACTTTTCGTGCTAGGCTCAGCCCCGGTCCGGGGTTTAGGTTAATGGCGGCTTGCGCTGGTGAACCTTGTACCGCCGTGCAATGGTTTTGGCGGGGAATTGGCGGGTAAGGGTCGCGTTGGAGGCTTCGTTTCATGATTGAACCGATCATGTTTTTCGGGATCGGCTTTCTGGTTGCCGCCCTCGTCGGGCTGGTGATCATCCCGCTCGTCCATGGCCGCGCCGTGCGCCTAACCATGCGCCGGCTGGAAGCGGCCACCCCGCTCTCGATGGCGGAGATCCAGGCCGACAAGGACCAGTTGCGCGCGGAATTCGCCATGTCGACGCGGCGCCTGGAAATGAGCGTCGAGCAACTCAAGTCCAAGAGCACCGGCCAGCTCGCCGAACTGGGCAAGAAGGGCGACGCCATCAACCGCCTGAAGATCGAGCTCGGCGAGAAGACCGCCACCATTTTCGCCCTGGAAGCGCGCGACAAGGCGCTGCGCGACCAGTTGCGCGCGACCGAGGAAGAAGTCACGGTCAAGACCTCGGCCATGCACGACGCCGAGCGCACGCTCTCCGACAAAGAATCCGAACTCGCCAAACTGGTCGGCGAGCTCGACGAGCGCTCGACCTTCGCCGACGCGCAGAAGGTCGAGATCGTCGCCATGAAGGCGCAGATCGAAGCGCTCAAGGACCGGCTCGCCGATGCCGGCCGCGAGGTCAAGGCGGTGGAAGACCGCCGCGAAGCCGAGCGGGTCGCGCTCGGGGTTGCCACCCGCGAACTGGACGACGAGCGCGGCAAGGTCGAGAACCTCGGCCGTCGCGTTTCCGAACTCGAGCAGCAACTGGTGGCGCAGACCACGGAAGCTGAACTGCTCGGCCGCCGTGCCCAGGACCTGGAAAACCGGCTCACCGAACAATCGCGTCTGCTCACCCAGACCGAGACCGAGCTGAAGCACGCGCAAGACGACATCGAGAACGCGCGCAAGACCGAGACCGATCTGCGCGCGGCGATCGCCGAACTCGACGGCCGCTCGAGCTCCGCGACCGCCAAGCTCAAGGCCGAAAGGTCCGAACTGCAGAACGAACTCGAGCGCACCCGCGAGGAGCGCGACCGGCTGTCACGCGATCTCGCCGCCATGAAGCGTGAGACCGAGGAGGCCTGGGCCTCCGAGCGGGTGGAGAACTCTCTGCTGCGCGAGCGCATCAACGACGTGGCCGCCGAAGTGGCGCGGCTCGCCTCCACGCTGGAAGGTCCGAATTCGCCGATCGACGCCATCCTGGCCGCCGAAACCGCCCGCGACCGCGTTGCCGGCCCGGTGGCGGTCACCGGCATGGCCGACGTTCCACTCAACGAGGCCGAGGCCGGCGGCAACCTCGCCGACCGCATCCGGGCGCTGCAGACCCACGCCTCGCGCGTGCCGCAGGGCGACGAGCCGCAGAGCCACTAATGGGGCTCGGCCCCTTCGCTTGACAGGCCTCGGCGGCAATCCTTATATCCGCCCGGCCTGAACGGGCGGGCGGTTAGCTCAGCGGGAGAGCACACCCTTCACACGGGTGGGGTCGCAGGTTCAATCCCTGCACCGCCCACCATTCATCCGGCAAAGACGGCACGATTGAAGAAGCCCGCTTCAAGCGGGCTTTTTTAGTGACGTTTTGCTTGATCCCGTTCCGGGCGAGGCCCCCTACAGCAACGGCTCGCGGCTGCGGTCGCGCATAAAGACCAGCGCCGCGACCGACACGAGCGACAATCCCGCGAGATAGAGCCCTGGCGCCGCCGGCATGCCGGTCGTCTCGATCAGCCAGGTCGCGATCATTGGCGCGGTGCCGCCGACTAGGCCGAGCCCGATATTGAACGCGAGGCTGTAGCCGGTCAGGCGATCCTCGGTCGGAAACATCTCGACGAACATGGCCGGCGCAATGGCAACGGAGAACGCGACCAGGACGGCGAACAGAAGCTGTCCCGCCAGCAGCGCGCCGGACCTGCCGCCCGCCAGCGCCACAAAGACCGGATAGGCAGCGAGCGCCATGGCCGAGAAGGCTCCGATCAGCAGATATTTCCGTCGCACCCAGCGATCCGAGACGATCGCGATCAGCGGAATCAGCGGCAGCATGAGGGCCGTGCCCAGCGTGTTAATCCGCAAGGCGGCCGCAAGATGGATGTTGGCGACCGTGTCGGCGTAGCTCGGCAGGTAGACCAGCGGAATGTAGAAGAAGACGCCGTAACCGGAGGCGAACAGCACCGCCAGAACGGTCTGCTTAAGATTGCGCGTTAGCGCCTCGTGCAGCGGGTTGTCGTCGGTGTGGTTCTTTTCATGCTCCTTGAAGAGCTGCGTATGCGGCAGGTTGCGCCGCATGTAGAGCGCAAAAGCCGCCAGAAGAATGCCGAGCAGGAAGGGAGCGCGCCAGCCCCAGCTATGCAGCGATGCCGTCGGGAGCAGCGTGGCGAATGCGGCGGCCGTGCCCGAGCCGAGCAACGTTCCGCTCAGGCTGCCGAAGTTCGCCCAGCTGCCCGCGTAACCGCGCTGGCCGCTCGGCGCCGTCTCGACCATGTAGGTTACGGAGCTGCTGAACTCGCCGCCGACGGACAAGCCCTGAACGAGCCGGATGACCACCAACAGGCCGGGCGCCCACAGGCCGATGCGGTCATAGGACGGCAGCAGGCCGAGACAGAAGGTCGGTGCGCCCATCATGATGACCGAAAGAACGAGCGCCCGGCTGCGGCCGAAACGGTCGCCGATATAGCCGAAGACGATCGCCCCCAAGGGACGCATGAGGAAGCCGGCGGCAAATACCCCGTAGGTCTGCAACAGCGACGTCAGCGAATTGGCGGCCGGAAAGAAATGATTGGCGATGATAGGCGCGAAATAGCCGAACAGCGCGAAATCGTACCATTCCATCACGTTGCCGATGACGCCGGCCGTCCTGCTCGACAAAGTGTGGCGCGTCGTGCATTCGGTCATCGTTTTCGGCAATGCTATGCGGCGGATGGCGAAGGAGGGCCAGCCGCAAAAATGAGTCCTTCAGCGCTTGACCGGCGGGTCGCGGCTCAAATTCTGCGACGCCAGTTCGTCGAGGTAATCCTTCCAATAGCGATCATGGTTGCGGCCGAAATCGCGCAAGGTGTCCCAGCTATAGATGCCGGTCGAATGCATGTCGTCGAACACCAGGCGCACCGCGTAATTGCCGACCGGCAGCACCTCGAGGATGGCGACGTTCTTCTTGCCGGGAACGGTCTTGCGCTCCTCGGCGGAATGGCCCTGCACCTCGGCGCTCGGGCTTTTCACGCGCAGATATTCGGCGGCGAGATCGTAGCGTTCGCCGCCCTCGAAGCTGACGGTCAACGTCTTGCGGTCCTTGTGCAGGCGTAGTTCGTCCGGCCAGGCGGATGTATCGGGGGCGTTCATGGCGGGTGTCTTAGCGCGCGGCGCCTCAGATCACAAACCGCACCGTGCCGGCGCCGCTCATGTCGTAGCCATCCAGTTCCCGGGCGCGGGCGGCGAGTTCCGCCGAGCGCAGGAAGCGGATCAGCGCCTGCAGCGGCGGGTGGAAGTAGTCGCGCTGGCGCATGGCCAGGTCAAAATGTTCCCAGACGATGGGCACGAAATCGAGCCCGGCGGCATTGGCGACGCCACGGGTGGCGATGCCGGTGTCGGCGCGGCCGGCGCGCACGGCCTGCGCGATGTCGGGGCCGGTGGGCGAAACCGGGCTGACGGCGTCGAGTTGGTCGAGCGATGCCTTCGCGCCATGCAGCAGCGAAAGCAACAATAACTGGGCGCCGGCGCCCTTCGGCCGCATGGTAATACGGGCGCGCTTGGCGATGACGTCCTCGATGGTCTTGATACCGAGCGGATTGCCGGGCGCCAGCAGGAAGCCCTGCTCGCGGCGGCAGAAGCCGATCAGAACCACCTCCTGAACGTCACTGCGGCTGCGCATATTCGCCACGTTGGCGTCTGCGGCCGGGTCTTCCAGGGCATGCAGGTGGATGGCGGCGGCGACACTCTCGCCCGCGAGGAAGCGGGCGAAACCGGCCTCGCTGCCCACCGCCAGCGTCGCCAGCCCTGAGCCGCTCTCGCGCAGTGCCCACTCCAGCAGTGGGTCGTGGCTGCCCGCGACGATGGGCGCCGGCTCCGGTCGCATCATACCCGGTGGGCGCGTGACGCTGGAGGCGAGCCATTGGTCGAGATCGACCTTGGGAAACAGCCAACGGCCGGTGACCTTGGTGCAGGGCACCGCGCCTTCCGCCACCATTTCGTAGATCTTCCGCTCTTTAAGCCGGAGATAGGCGGCAGCTTCGGCGGTTGTGAAGAGTTGCATGATTAATCCTGCAAATTCATGCAGCTATTTTTTGTATGTGTGCAAAATTACATTACCAATGATGGACTTAGCAAGAAATAGCCTAAGGCTATGAAATGATGGTCATTTTTCACTGAAAACAGGCCGCTGAAGCCGGAATCAAGTGGTCTGAGTCGGTCGATTGCGGGGAAAACCGTTATGACAGATGGAAAAGCGATCCGTCAGGTTGTCCATCTCGAAAACTCCGCTGCGCCTGATCACGATTAGAAAGAATCCATTGGCTATCATCACGAGAAGAAAATGAGCAACCAGCAGACCAGCGCATCACGCGGGCCGACCTCGCCGGCGGTGACCGGCTTCTACGAGCCGGACACCGGCAGCATCCAATATGTCGTCAGCGATCCCGGCAGCGGGAAGGCGGCGATCATCGACGCGGTGTGGAATTTCGATCCGCGCAATGCGCGCACCGAGACCCATTCGGCCGACGAGATCGTGCGGCACGTCAGCGACCACGGTCTGACGGTAGAATGGATCCTCGATACCCATCCGCACGCCGACCATTTCATGGCGGGTGCTTATCTCAAGGGTAGATTCAACGCGCCGCAGGCGATCGGCGAGCAAGGTGCGCGAGATCGCGGAGCTATGGCGCAAGACCTATCAATGCATCGGAAGATTTCGACGTCGACGCCAGCTTCGACCGCCTGTTCGCCGACGGCGACACGTTCCGGATCGGCGCGCTGCCGGTGCGCGTGATGCTGTCGCCCGGGCATACGCTGGGCTCGATCACATACGTGGTCGGCGACGACGCCGCCTTCGTGCACGACACGCTGATGTTTCCGGACTCTGGCAGTTCACGCGCGGATTTTCCCGGCGGCGATGCCGCCATGCTCTACCGCTCGATCCAGGCGATCCTGGCGCTGCCGCCGGCAACACGGCTGTTCGTCGGGCACGACTACGGCAAGGACGGCCGCGCGCCACAGTGGGAAGCGACCGTCGCCGAGCACAAGGCGAAGAACATCCACGTTCATGACGGCGTTTCGGAAGCGCAGTTTGTGAAGTTGCGCACCGAACGCGACAAGACGCTGGCGTTGCCCAACCGCATGCTGCACGCGCTGCAGGTCAACTTGCGCGGCGGCCGGTTGCCGAAGCCGGAAAACGACGGGCACAGCTACTTCAAGATTCCGGCCAACCGGTTCTGATCGGCGAAAGCAGATCCATTCAATCTGAATTCACAACCCCGTTCGTCCCCGCGAAAGCGGGGACCCAGAGGCCAAAGAACTGGATTCCCGCTTCCGCGGGAATGAACGGAGAATGCTTCAAGCTTGTCAGATCAAACTTCAGATCATTTCAAGTAATCGTCGTTGTGGGCGCCGAGCACCGGCGCCGACAGCGGTGTCTCCGGCTTGCCACGGAAGCCGGGATCGATCGGCACCGGCAGTGCCGGCATGCTCTGACCTTCGGCATTGCTGAGCCGGTGCGCGAACACGCCGCGCGCGGCGAAATGCGGATCGGCGAGCGCTTCTTGCGCGGTCTGCACGATGGAACAGCAGCAATCTTCGCCGTCGAAACGGGCGCGCCAATGGGCGGAATCCTGGCCACGGATGATGTCGGCAACGCGCGCCACCGTGGCGGCTGGATCCTTCTCATCGACGAATTCGGCTTCCAGCCCGATCAGCCGGCAGAACACCACCCAGAAGCGCTGCTCGATCGGCGCGGCGGCGAGAATCTTTCCGTCGCGCGTGGGATAGAGCCGATAGCGCGCGGTGGCGCCCGAGAGCAGGCTCTCACCGTTGCGCGGCCAATGACCGGTGGCATGGCCCTCGCCCAACGCCCAATACATGAAGGGAAACAGGTTCTCGGTCATGGCGATGTCGAGATAGCGGCCCTGGCCGGTTTGCGCGCGCTCGGTCATCGCCAAGAGGATGTTCATCACCGCCGGATAGGCGGCGCCGGCAATGTCGGCGATCAGCGCCGGCGGCACCACCGGCCGCTCGCGCGGCCCCATCGACAACGCCAGCAGGCCGGCGTCGCCGATGTAATTGAGATCGTGGGCCGCGACGTCACGTTTCGGTCCGGTCTGGCCGAAGCCGGTGATCGAACAATAGATGAGGCGCGGATTGATCTTGGCGACGCTGTCGTAATCGAGGCCGAGGCGCGCCACGACGCCGGGGCGGAATTGCTCCACCAGGATGTCGGCGCGCGCCAGCAAGGGATCGAGCTTGGCGCGTTCGGCCGGGTTCTTGAGATCGAGCGTGAGGCTCTTCTTGCCGCGGTTGAGCAGCGCGAAACCGGCACTGTCCCGGCCCCAATGCGGGCGATAGCCGCGCATATCCTCGCCGCCGGGACGTTCGATCTTGAGCACCTCGGCGCCGGCCTCGGCCAGCAGAAGGGTCGCCATCGGCCCCGGCAACAGCGTGGTGAAATCCAGGACCAAAATGCCTTGCAACGGTCTCACGACTAACCCTCACACATTTTGGCCATTACCAAAGGCGTCACCGCTGGCATTGTATGATTTTTCCGCCGAATGGGCACGCAATTAGCCAACCAGATAGACGCGGCTCAGCAGCAACCCGGCTCGAAATGCGCCGCCACCACCCGCTCGAGCGCTGGCAGCGCGGCGGCGAGCGCGGCATCGTCGCGCATGCCGGCACGCATCTGGCCGATCACCTCGGCGCGCGCCGCCGGCAGATCGACGCCGAGCACCGCGCCTTCCTTCACCACCGTGCGGCCGTCGACGATCAGCTCGCGGATGTGCCTCGCCGTCGCGCGCGAAAACAAAAGATCGAGCGGGTCGATTGCCTCGACCAGACGATCGTCGTCGAGCGCGGCCCAGTCGAGCAGCAGCAGGTCAGCCGGCGCGCCGGGGGACATCGCGCCGCCATCGTCCACATTGGTGACCGAGAAGCGGCCATTGCCGAAGGCCATGCGCAGCGCCTGTTGCCGGCTGACCACCGGCTTGAAACCGGTGCCGACATGCAGCAGATGCGCGAGCCGCAATTCGCGCAAGCTAGTCGTCGTCTTCGTCGAGCGCGCTGCCGTCGATGCCGAGTGCGACCCGGCAGCCGCGTTCCACCATGCGCGCGACCGGCGCCATGCCGGACCGCAAATGCAAGTTGGAGCTGTTGTTGTTGACCAGCGTGACGCCGCGCAACGCCAGCAGGTCGAGCTCCTCCGGCCGCGCCCAGACGCAATGGGCGAGCGAAAGCCGCGACGACAGCAGGCCGATTGCATCAAGGTGCTTCACGATGCCGTCCGGGTAGTTGGCATCGGCGAAGGCGCGCTGATAGCGGGTTTCCAACAGATGCATGTGCACGCGCCGGCCGGTGCGCGCCGAGGCTTCGGCGATCGCTTCGAGCAGCGCGTCGCTGCACCATTGCACGCCGTTCGGCCCATATTGCACGTCGAAGTGCGGGCCGGCCGCGGCATTGGCGACATCGTCAACCAGCGCGACGTAGTCCTTCGGCGGCAACGGCGGTCGCAGCAGACGCCGTTCGATTTCCGCGCGCGCGGCCACCGGCAGCATCGACAACACGGGCTCGGAGTTGCCGTAAACGAGCGGATTGCGGTCGCGCATAGCGACCGCGAAACCCACGCGCACGCCGACGTCACGCGCCGCCCGCGCCACTTGCGCCGCTTCGGTTGGCAAATCCGTGAAACCTTGCGCACGCGTGTAATGCATCATCACCGCGCCGGCGCCGCCGAGCGCCGCGTTGCCGAGCGCGACGATCGCCGCACGATAAGGATCGACCGACGGGATCAACGCCAGATGAAGCAGCCAGGACTCCAGCGGCTTGTTGCCGGCGCCGACCGACGAGGTGCGCACCGCGCGGCCGTGGTCGTGCGCGTTGACCAGCGCCGGCAACGCCAGCAAGGGCTCGACCGGTTGGCCGGCGGCATCGGCCACGCCCGTAATGTGCCGGCCTTCGATGGTGATCGCGCTTCGCCGCGCGACCCGCTGGTCGGGCGCGGTGATGGCGTAAGCGCAGGTGATGGTGCGTGGCTGGGACATTTCAGTTCGTTTTCGTGGCGGTTGCCGGACCGAGTATGACGGCAATCAACAATCGTGCCACGACCGAATGGCGGCAGCGGGCGCATCGAGCGCGCCCGGAATTGCCCCACGGCATCATCCTTTTGATTTTACTTGAATTTTTGGCGCTCCCTAGGGGAATCGAACCCCTGTTTCAGCCTTGAGAGGGCCGCGTCCTAGACCGCTAGACGAAGGGAGCTAAAGGCCAAGGCGCTGGAGATAACCCCGATCCGCCGGGCGCGCAAGCTTAACGGCGGCTTGCGGGGCGAGCCCCGAGCCGCCACCCTGCCGGCCAAGAAAACGACGAGGGGAGGCCGTCGATGATCGATAAAATTCCCGCGCGCGTGAATGCCGACGCCCGCCTGGTGCATCGCGGGCGCTTCGTCGACACCACCTTCATGATCGCCGTCGGTGACGACTATTCCCTCGTGCGGATCGAGGCAGGCCGCGTCACCGACGTGAAGCACGGGCCCTTCATCACCCCCAACTACAGCTTTTCCCTGCGCGCGCCGCGCGAGGTCTGGGACACGTTCTGGCAGCCGCTGCCGCCGCGCGGCTTCACCGACATCTTCGCGCTGGTCAAACAGAAGCTGATGAAGGTGGAAGGCGACCTGCATCCGTTCATGGCGAACCTGCTCTACTTCAAGGACGTGATCGCGGCGCCGCGCCAAGAAGACGCAAAAGAAAACGCAATCAAAGGGGCGGCGCGATGAGCCCGCGTTACGAAGCCATCGCCGGACGCTATCTGCCCTGCGTGATCCTCGGCGAACCGCACCGGCTTTATGTCGAAGAAGCCGGCCAAGGCATTCCCCTGCTCTGCCTGCACACCGCCGGCGCCGACACGCGGCAATACCGCGGGCTGATGAACGACAAGCGCGTCACCGACCATTTCCGCGTCATCGCCTTCGACATGCCGTGGCACGGCAAGACCTCGCCGCCGGCCGGCTGGCAGGACCGCGACTACAAGCTCACCGCCAGCGACTACATGCGCATGATCCTCGACGTCTGCCGAGGCGCTCGCGCTCGACAAGCCGGTGGCGATGGGCTGCTCGATCGGCGGGCGCATCGTGCTGCATCTCGCCTATGAGCATCCGGAGCGTTTCCGCGCACTGATCGGCTTGGAGTCGGCGGCTTACGCCGAGGCCTATTACGATCTGTCCTGGCTCAACCGGCCCGACGTGCACGGCGGCATGGTCTGCGCCGGCGTCATCTCCGGGCTGGTGGCGCCGACGGTGGCGCCGGCCGAGCGCTGGGAAACGCTGTGGCATTACATGCAGAGCGGGCCCGGCGTGTTCGCCGGCGATCTCCATTTCTACACCACCGCCGACGGCGACATCCGCCACCGCCTCGGCGAGATCGACATCACGCGCTGTCCGCTCTACTTGCTGACCGGCGAATACGATTATTCCTGCACGGCGGAAGGCACGTTGGAGATCGCCGAGCGCACCGGCGCGCCGGCGACCGTCATGAAGGGGCTCGGGCATTTTCCGATGAGCGAGGACCACGAGAAATTCGTGTCGTATCTGTTGCCGGTGCTGGAGAAGATCAGGGGGCAGTGACTTTCCATTGTCATGCCCGGCTTTATGCCGGGCATCCCGCTTAGGGACGCACAGCCTTTACCCTCCTAAGCGAGATGGCCGGGACAAGCCCGGCCATGACGGAGGCTACCGTTTCGGTTCCAGCCGCAACCGCCCCAGCGGCTTCAGCGTCTTGAGGTCGAAGGTGCGCAGTTCGACCGCGCCGTCGACCTCCACGGTCAGTACGATATGGCCATCGCCGACGGCGCTGGAGAGCACCTTGGCGCCGGCCGGCAGGGTCGCGGCCACCGGCGCCACAGGGCGGCATGGCGCTTTCCCCGCTGCGAAAAAGGCGATAGCCGATAATGGCGAGGACCACCGCCAGCGCCAGAAAGGTGGCGCCCATCACGGTCAGCATCAGCCGGCGCGCCTTGGCGATCACCTGCGCAGCATCGGCATCGGTCGGATTTGGATTGGACATTGGTTAAGCCATGACGGAAAGCGCAAGCGAAACGGTGACGGTCGCGCCCGAGGAAACGGGCGAGCGGCTCGACCGCGTGCTGGCCGCGCGCATCCCGGCGCTGTCGCGCTCGCGCCTGAAGGCGCTGATCCTCGACGGCCAAGTCACGATAGAAGCCACGGTACAAGCCGCGATCGAGGCGCGCACAGTCCGCGATCCGGCCACCCGCGTCAATTCCGGCGAGACCGTGCGGGTGACCCTGCCGCCGCCCGAACCGGCGGAGCCGGCGGGCGAAGCGATCCCGCTCGACATCGTCTACGAGGACGACGCGCTGGTCGTCATCGACAAGCCGGCCGGCCTGGTGGTGCATCCGGCCGCGGGACACGCGAGCGGCACGCTGGTCAACGCGCTGATCGCCCATTGCGGCGACAGCCTCTCCGGCATCGGCGGCGTCAAACGCCCCGGCATCGTGCATCGCCTCGACAAGGACACCACCGGCCTGATGGTGGTGGCCAAGAGCGACAAGGCCCACAAGGCGCTGGCCAAGCAGTTCGAGGACAAGCTGGAAGGCCCGCTGGAACGCGGCTATCTCGCCTTCGTTTGGGGCGCGCCGGAGCGCCCGCGCGGCACCGTCGATGCGCCGCTCGACCGCCACCCCCACGCCCGCGACAAGCGCGCGGTGCGCGAGGGCGGCCGCGAAGCGGTCACCCATTGGCGGGTGGTGGAGCGCTTCAACGATCCCGAGGGCAAGCCGGTGGCGAGCCTTGTAGAGTGCGCCCTGGAAACCGGCCGCACCCACCAGATCCGGGTGCATCTGGCGCATATCGGCCATCCCATTATGGGCGACCAGACCTACGCGACCGGCTTCCAGACCAAGGTCAGCCGCCTGGGGTCCAAGGCCCGCGCCGCGCTGGAAGCGCTCGGCCGCCAGGCCCTGCACGCCTACCGGCTCGGCTTCGAGCACCCGGTGACGAGGGAAATGATGGAATTCGAGGCCGATTTGCCGCCCGATCTGGCCGCCTTGCGGGCCGCGCTTGAGGCGCCAGGGGCGCCCCTTGCGAAATAGGCCTGAAACTCCCATATCGGGAACATCAAGACGTAACCAACCCTGGATATCCTGGCCTTCCCGAGGGAACGCCGGGCGCTTTGCGTCGTTTATGTCCTGAATTGGGCGTTTCCGCTTTTCCCCAGGCGGGCGCGCCTCGAATAGATGCACGAAAACAGTGACATAGCGGCTCACAGCGACGTGAGACAGCTTGCCTTTCTTTCGTACCGCTTGTCCGCTATGTTGCACTTGCGTTCCGCTCTTCTCGCGGTCGCGAAATGACCTCTTGGCCGTCGGCTCGGGGAGCGGCGGCATCAAACCGCCCGCCGATATTCGGGGGCAATAAGGAGGGCGCTTATCATGGCCCGCACTGCCACACTTCCGGCGCTCAAGGCCGAATCCGGCCTGTCGCACTATCTCGAAGAAATCCGCCGGTTCCCCATGCTGGAACCGAAGCAGGAATATAATTTGGCGCGCGCCTGGCGCGAAGACGGCGATCGCGATGCCGCGCACCAGCTCGTCACCAGCCATCTCCGCCTGGTCGCCAAGATCGCCATGGGCTATCGCGGCTACGGCTTGCCGATTTCCGAGGTCATCTCGGAGGGCAATGTCGGCCTGATGCAGGCGGTCAAGCGCTTCGAGCCCGAGAAGGGCTTCCGGCTCGCGACCTACGCCATGTGGTGGATCAAGGCCGCGATCCAGGAGTACATCCTGCGCTCGTGGTCGCTGGTGAAGATGGGCACCACCGCCAATCAGAAGAAGCTGTTCTTCAACCTGCGCAAGGCCAAGAGCAAGATCTCCGCGCTCGAGGAAGGCGACTTGCATCCCGATCAGGTCAAGCTGATCGCCAAGCGCCTCGGCGTCACCGAGCAGGACGTCATCGACATGAACCGCCGGCTCGGCGGTGACGCGTCGCTCAATGCGCCGATCCGCGAGGAAGGCGATAGCGGCGAGTGGATGGACTGGCTGGTCGACGACGCGCCCAGTCAGGAACGCATCCTGGCCGAGAGCGAGGAGAAGGATAACCGTCACGAGGCGCTGATCGGCGCGCTCGACGTGCTCAACGAGCGCGAACGGCGCATCTTCGAGGCGCGCCGACTGGCGGACGATCCGATCACGCTCGAGGATCTCGCCTCGGAATTCGGCGTCTCGCGCGAGCGCGTGCGCCAGATCGAGGTGCGCGCCTTCGAAAAGGTGCAGAAGGCGGTGAAGAACCGCATGGCCGCCATGGAGCAGCCGGCGGCCGAGCCTCAGCTCGCGGCGCACTAAGCGGTTCCTGCAAAACGTTTCAATGGCCGGGCTTTTGCCCGGCCATTTCGTTTTAAGGGCCTGCTTGCGCGGGAATGAGTGCAGAAATACCGCCCGGAACTTTTCTCGCCCCCACCCCGTTGTGAAGACAACAGCATGGCCCGGCCGTGCTATGATTCTCATACGGCTCGTGGCATCCCGTGTGCCCAAGGGCCAGTTCCAGTGCGGCCCTGGCCGAGGGAAGCGCCACGACCCGCTTCGGAGCGACAGCGCTCCAGGAGGGCTACGATCATGGCGCATTCACACGTACTCCTCGGCGCGGGCGACGCCCCCGCCAAACTCACCATCCGCCGCATCGGCATCGCCGACCTGAAGGACGCGCTGCGCAAGGGCGCCGACGACTTCCTCGCCATGCCGACGCATGCGCTGTTCATGGGCGCGATCTATCCGATCGTCGGCTTGCTGCTGGCGCGGCTCGCCTTCGGCTATTCGGTCTTGCCGCTGCTTTATCCGCTGGCCGCGGGATTTGCGCTGATCGGGCCGGCCGCCGCGATCGGGCTGTACGAACTGAGCCGGCGGCGCGAGGCGGGGCTCGACGTCTCGGCGACGCACGCCTTCGACGTGGTGTATTCGTCGTCGCTCGGCGCCATCGTCGCGCTCGGCCTGTTGCTCCTGGTGCTGTTCGGGCTGTGGATGATGGCGGCCAACGCGATCTACATCGCCGCCTTCGGCTACGCGCCACCGGCCTCGATCGGCGGCTTCCTGCGCGAGGTGTTCACCACCGAGGCCGGCTGGCGCATGATCGTCGCGGGCAACATCGTCGGCTTCGTCTTTGCGGTGCTGGCGCTGGTGGTCAGCGTGACCTCGTTCCCGTTGCTGCTCGACCGCGACGTGGGGGCGGCGGTGGCGCTCGGCACCTCGATCCGCGTGGTGCTCGACAACCCGGTCACCATGGCGGCGTGGGGCCTGATCGTGGCGGCGCTGCTGCTGATCGGTTCGCTGCCGTTCTTCCTCGGGCTGGCGGTGGTGGTGCCGATCCTCGGCCACGCCACCTGGCATCTTTATCGCCGCACCATCGACACCGGCGACAGCCCGCATCCGACCCAGCACGAACCGCAACAACACGAGGGGCGCTACGCCGCGGACTTCCCCTCGGTGCTGTTCCCGTGGTCGAAGTGAGGCGGCGCTAACGGGCACGCTCTTTCCCTCTCCCCGCTTGCGGGGCGAGGGATGCGACCTTGCCGCGCGCCATCGCCCGTGTTCTTTGCGGCCCCGGGTAAGCCGTCGACGTTTTCGCCCGCCTTCGAATAAGAACCGAGGGCGCGCGGGACGCTGTCGGGTCTACCGGACCCACGGGCCTCGACGCCTCGCGACATCGAGGCTTGTCGAAGCGGTATTGCCGCAAGTCCGCCAGTCCCTCGGCGTCCCGCGCGCGGTGTTTTTAGGTTTGCTCCGTGCCGGTCCCCGGTGGTCGATCCTTTCAGCCGCGTCTGCCGGTTAGGCGTCACCGCGGCAAGTCCACCGAGTAAGAGCTTCTTGCCGGCGGCGCGATCTCCGACAGATCGCCGCCGACGGCAGCCGGAGTCTCCGCGTGCGGCATGGCACGCCGGGACCGGCGCGGCTTGGACCGCCGGTTGGGGAAATTCAGCGCCGCATCTCCGACGCCCCCGAACCGGCCACCGCTCCCCGCCCCGCGTCTGGAGACTGCAGACCCCTCGGCAGCGAGGGGCGGGATAGCGAGGAATATAGTCGCGGATTAAAAGCCGTCAATAGAAATTAGGGAAAAAAACTTATCCCCGCTTGGGGCCGGCGTTATTGGATCAGCGGCGGACTTCGGCTTAGTTTGCGGGTCATCACTGCGAACCCAGCAAGGAAGAGGACGCGCCCATGAAACCGTCACGCATCTTGCTGATCGCCATCCTGACGACGGGCGCGCTCTATGTCGGCAGCTTTGTCGCGCTCGGCAGCTCATTTCCGACGATCGACTCGAGCGGGCAAGAGATCGTCGCTTGGTTTTCGCATAACGGCGCACAAGCGCGGATCTACGCCTGGACAGCGGCGTTCATCTCACTCGGGCTCGCCATCTTTGGCGGCCAAGTGTCGGCCCTGCTCCCCAAACCGCATCGCTACATCTTCATGGCCGGCGTGCTCGGCTTTGCCATCACGGCACAAGTCCAAGCCTGGTTCTGGGCGGGGCTGGCGTTTCATCCGCAAGGTCTCGACCCGGCGGCCGCGCGCACCATCTTCGGCATAACCACCTTCTGGGGCCCGTTGGTCAACGGATCGACGACGACCATGGCGGCCGCGATCGCCGTGCTCGGGTTTGGTGCCTCGCCCATCATTCCGCGTTGGCTCGCGTGGTTGAGCGTCGTCTTCTTTCTCGAGCAGGCCATCGAAACCGTCACCGTCTTTGGACAGACCGGTTTCATCGCGCCCGGTGGCGCCATGAACGTCTACCTTGGCGGCGTGCTGGGATTTCTATGGATCGCAGGAGTCGTGCGCTGGGCGCTTCCGCGAATGGACGCGGGCGACCAAGCCGAAGAGATGCTGACGTCACGGAGACCGGGACATGCAAGTTGAAAGCAACGGGTCGACCTTCCATTGCCGTATCGATGGCGACCAAGGGCCCTGGGTGATGCTCAGCCATGGTCTCGCGACCGATATGACGATGTGGGACGAGCTCACCGATGCGCTCAAGAACCGCTATCGCGTGTTGCGTTATGACGCGCGCGGCCACGGGAGATCGGCGGCCACGGCGGGCGATTATACCCTCGCCATGCTCGTCGCCGACGCGGCCGGCATTCTCGACGCGCTGGACATTGGCCAGACGCATTTCGCCGGCCTGTCCATGGGCGGCATGATCGCGCAGGGCCTGATGCTCGATCACCCGAAGCGCATCAAGAGCGCCGTCATCGCCGACTCCCGGCATACGACGCAGCCCGAGTTTACCAAGGCCTGGCTGTCGCGCGCGGACGCCGTCCGCAAAGGCGGCATTGAGGCGGTCGTCGAATCGACCGTCACGCGCTGGTCGAGCGCGGGGCTGGCCGAGCGGAACCCGGCGGTGGTCCGGCGCATGGAAACCATGGTCCGGAATACCTCGGCGGCGGGCTATTGCGGCTGTGCCGCGGCGCTGGCGAATTTGAACTACGGTCATCGTCTGCATGAGATCAGACACCCGGTCCTCCTGATCTGCGGTGCGGAAGACCATGGCGCGCCACCGGAAAATACCCGGCAGATGCAAGCCATGATCGAGGGCTCCCGCTTTCTCGAAATCGAGCAGGCCGGCCATATCTCGAATATCGAGAAGCCGAAAATCTTCAATGACGCGGTTGTGAGCTTTATCGGCGAAGTCGAACGGACGACGACATCCGCCGGCTGATCAAGATTGGATTCGATCAAGCCGTTGGCCAAGCCGGCGCCAAGCCGCTGGCATGAGCACAATGCAGAAGACGGCCGCCCTTATGGGGGCGGCCGCCGGTTGATGTTCGGTTCTTGTCTTGGACGGCCTAGTCGCCGTCGTCGGGCTTGCTGCCGCCACCGAAGACGCTGCCGTACGTCGTCGAACCGAACAGCGGTCCGGGTTCCGGACGCGGTGCCGGCGGCGGCTCGGGCGTGGCCACGGGCGGCGGCGGCGGCGGTGGAGGCGGCGCAACCTTCTTCGCCACCGTCCCGACCGCCTTCTTCACGGTCCTCTTCGCTTTCTTCTTGGCCGTCTTGACCTTCTTCTTCGCCTTGCCGGCCGCTTTCTTGACGGCCTTCTTGGTCTTGCGCGCCGCCTTCTTGGTCTTTTTGGCGGCTCTCCTTGTCGTTCGCTTCGCCGCCTTCTTCAGCCCCTTCTTTTTGCGCGCGGGGGCGGCGCGTTTGGTCTTCTTGGACTTTTTCGCTTTCGCCTTCTTACGCTTCTTGGACTTAGCCATTGTGATCCTCCGGATCGGTTCACCTAAGACCTGCGCAACGTTTGCAACGTTTCAGCCGCGCCGCCGCGGCGCGGCCCGTGGTCAGCCGGAGGCCGCCTCCGCCGGATCGAGGCCCGGCAGATGGCTGAGCGGTTCGGGCACCGGGCCGCCCGTCGCCCAATCGATCAATTCGACGGTGTGGACGACCGGGATCTCGGTGCCGGCGGCGATCTGCGTGATGCAGCCGATGTTGCCGGCGGCGATCACGTCCGGCTGAAGCCCTTCGATGTTGGCGACCTTGCGCGCGCGCAATCCGTCGGCCAGTGCCGGCTGGAGGATGTTGTAGGTGCCCGCCGAGCCGCAACACAAATGAGCTTCCGGAATATCTTTGACGACGAATCCCGACTTGGAAAGCAATTCTTTCGGTTCATACAACACTTTCTGGCCGTGCTGCAGGGAACACGCCGCGTGATAGGCAACCGTGAGGCCCGACGGCGCCGCGGGCGGCAATTCGAGCGTGGCGAGATATTCGCTGATGTCCTTGGCCAGCGCGGCGATGCGCGCGGCCTTGGCGGCGTAAGCCGGGTCGGTG
Organism: uncultured Pseudomonadota bacterium; assembly: GCA_963829785.1. Lineage (GTDB taxonomy): Bacteria > Pseudomonadota > Alphaproteobacteria > Rhizobiales > Xanthobacteraceae > Pseudolabrys. The sequence continues at coordinate 544,919 of CAWHJZ010000049.1, forward strand.
CGCAGCATGAAGCCGTAGTCCTTCACCGTGGTGCCGCAGCCGGAGACGGTGATCAGGATGGCGTCGAGGCCGGCCCCCTCGATCTCGCGCGTCCAGGCGTCGACGTTGTTGCGCGCCTTGGCGAGCGCGTCGGCCTCGCGGCCCATGTGGTGCTCGAGCGAGCCGCAGCAGGCTTCGCCCGGGGCGACCACCACCTCGACGCCGGCGCGGTTGAGCACGCGGATGGCGGCCTCGTTGGTGGACGGTGCCAGCACCGGACCGATGCAGCCGGCGAGCAGCGCGACCCGGCGGCGGCGGGTGCCGATCGCCGGATAGACGGTGCCGCGGGGATCGGGCTTGGGCGCCGGCATGCGGCGGGGGCTGAGCCGCGCCATGGCGGCGAGCCGCGTCAGGCCGGCGGCGCGCAGCACCGGCGCGAACGGCTTGGCCATGAGGCCGGCGACCGAGGCGAGGCGGAACAGGCGCGGGTCGGTGAGCACGCGGGCGAGCATGGCGCGGACGAGCCGGTCGGCCAGCGGGCGCTTGTAGGTCTTCTCGATGTGGGCGCGGGCGTGATCGACCAGGTGCATGTAATGCACGCCGGAGGGACAGGTGGTCATGCAGGCGAGGCACGACAGGCAGCGGTCGACGTGCTTGGCGACCTCGCGGGAGGCGGGGCGGTCGTGCTCCAGCATCTCCTTGATGAGATAGATGCGGCCGCGCGGGCTATCGAGCTCATCGCCGAGCAGCACGTAGGTCGGGCAGGTCGCGGTGCAGAAGCCGCAGTGCACGCAGGCGCGCAGGATCTTTTCCGATTCGGCGACATGCGGATCGGCGAGCTGCGCGAGGGTGAAGTGGGTTTGCATCAGCCAAGCACCAGAATTGCCACCGTCGAAACCGCGAGCACAGCGAGCTCCCTCTCCCCTGGTGGGAGAGGGTTGGGGTGAGGGGGCAAGTGACTCCCAATAATCCCACTCCCCTTCACCCGGCGCGCCATAGCGCGTCGAAGACGCGCGTGAACGCGCTTAAGGCGCGCCGACCTCTCCCACCAGGGGAGAGGTGGCTCCGTGCATGTGGCATCTCCAATCATCATCTCAGCCCCCCGCCCACAGGCGGCCGGGGTTGAGCAGGCCCTTGGGGTCGAAGCTTTCCTTCACCCGCTGGCTGAGCGCGCGGACGGCGGCGTTTTCCGGCTGGAACACGTCGACCGCGGCGCGCAACGCCGTGTCGGCGCGGATGAGCGTGGCGTGGCCGCCGATGGCGGCGACGGCCTCGCGGACGGCGGCGGCGCCGGGCTCGGCGGCAAAGGGCATGGCGAGCCAGATCAGCCCGCCGGCCCAGTCGTAGAACATCTGCGCGGCCGGCGTGACAGCAGCGGCGATTTCGTGGCCGCGCGCCGGCGGCACGGAAATGCGCCACACCGGGCGCGCGCGCGCCGCGCCGACCGCAAACGGCTTGACTTGGCGCACGTCGCGCCAGAGCGCGCGCGACTGCTCCTCGGCGAGGATCTCGACCGGGCCGAACGCCGCCATCAGCGCGCGCAGCGTTTCGCGGCGGTGGGCGACCGACGGCGCGTGGCCTTCCAGCCGCAGCGCGGTGGTGGCCTCGGGCTTCGGCACGCCGGCGAAAAAGGACGCGATGTGGTCGGGCAGATGGGCGGCGGCGGAGACATCGAACGGCGACCCCATGGCCGCAGCCATGGCCTCGCCGGCGCGGGCGTCGTCGAGGCCCTGCACGATGACGGTGACTTCGGTTTCCGCGCGCGGCAGCACCTTGACCGTGACGTCGGTCATGGCGCCGAGGGTGCCCCAGGAACCGGCGAAGAGCTTGCACAGGTCGTAGCCGGTGACGTTCTTCACCACGCGGCCGCCGGACTTGATGGTCTCGCCGCGGCCGGTGACGACGCTGACCCCGAGGAAGTGGTCGCGGGCGGCGCCGGCCTTGATGCGGCGCGGGCCGGAGAGATTGGCGGCGATGACGCCGCCGAGGGTGCCCTGCCCGGCCTCGCCGCCGAGCAGCGGGCCGTAGTCGAGCGGCTCGAAGCCGAGCTCCTGGTTATTGTCGGCGAGCAGCTTTTCGATCTCGGCGAGCGGCGTGCCGGCCTGGGCCGAGAGGATGAGCTCGGCCGGCTCGTAGAGGGTGACGCCGGAGAGGCCGGAGAGGTCGAGCGTGAGGTCGGTCTGGCTGGGGCGGCCGAGCGCGCGCTTGGTGCCCTGCCCGATCAGCTCGAGCGGCTTTTCCTCGGACAAGGCCCACTGCACGGCCTCGCCGACTTGCCTAGCGTCGCGGGGTTTGAGGGTGTCGGTCATCGATCGCCACAAACTCTCTTTCACCTCTCCCCTCGTGGGAGAGGTCGGCGCACGCAGTGCGCCGGGTGAGGGGGAGCAATCTATCGAAAAGCCCCTGCCCCCTCACCCCAGCCCTCTCCCACAAGGGGAGAGGGAGTTCTGCCGTGCCCGTGGCCAGGCCGCATGTCAACAACTCACGTCATTCCGCCGCCGCGGCGCGGGTGCCGGCGAAGGCCGGCATGATCTCGCGGGCGAAGCGGCCGAGCTGGTCGCGGGGGCCGGAGAACGTCAGCAGGATGGAGGCGACGCCGGCATCGCGTAAGCCTTCCAGCATTTTCGCGATCTCGTCGGGCGTGCCGAACAGCGCATTCTCCTCGGTGGCGCCCTTCTTGTCGGCGTAGGCCAGCACGTGCGAGCCGGCCGGGCCCTTCTTGTTGCCGGCGTCGGGGCTGCGCGAGACGTCGATGGTGCGCTTCGTGTAGGCGGCCTGGCGCTCTTTGGCCGCGTCGCGGTCGGCGGCGTCCTTGGCGATATAGAGCTGGCGCGCGACCGTGATCTGCATGGGATCGAACTTGAGCCCGGCCTTTTCGCGCGCGGCCTTGAAGATGGCGATGCGCTCGGCCAGCACCGCGGGCGAGGCGTACTGGTCGAGGATGAGATTGAAGCCGCGTGTCCCAGCGCGCGCGATCGAATGCGGGTTGCCGGCGGCGACCCAGAACGGCGGATGCGGCGATTGCGCCGGCGGCGGCTCCACCACGATGTCCTCGAAGTGCCAGAAGCGGCCTTTGTGCGAGAAGCGTTCGCGCGAGGTGAAAGACTTGGTGATGACCTCGATGGCTTCCTCGAAGCGCGCCTCGGCTTCGTCCGGCGCGAGCTGAAAGCCGTTGAACTCGCTGTGGCGGTAACCCTTGCCGATGCCGAAATCGAAACGGCCGCCCGAAAGCACGTCCAGCGTCGCCACCTGTTCGGCGAGCAGCACCGGATTGTGCCAGGGCAGCACCAGCACCGCGGTGCCGAGCCGCAGCGTCTTGGTGTGCGCGGCGAGCGCCATCAGCAGCATGGGCGTGGCGGAGATCTGGTTCCAGCCGGAGAAATGATGCTCGACCGAGAAGCTGGCGTTGTAGCCGAGCGCCTCGGCCTCGACGTTGAGCTCGATATAGTCGCGATAGCCCTGGCCGGTTTCGGGGCCGAAGCCCGGTGCGTCGGCCTTGGGCGCACAGAACAGTCCGAATTGCATTTCAACCTACTGAGTTTGGAAGCCGCGCGGTATGCGGGGGAACGTGGCGGAAAGCAGCGCGATTGGCAAATCAGCAATTGCTGATGTTTTCGCGACTCGAAAGCGCCGTGCCACAACCGATGATGTATTAGAACAGCGACACATCCGGGATCGCCCGGATTTGACCAACCGCGCTAAGATGCGATCTGCATCATCAACGTGCGGGCTGGTGCAGAGCGGTTCCTCTGCACGCCCCCGAACCGGACGTTGAACCGATCCCGTGCGGAAATCACCATGTGGTCTCGCCTGCTGCTCATAGCCCTGGTCCTCTCGCCCGCCCCGGCGCTCGCCGGGGTCAAGGAGACGGTTGCGGCGCTGGCGCCGTCGGGGCAGGTGCTGGTGGTAGACGCCGAGGGCACCGCGCTGGTGGCGCAGAACACCGACAAGCCCTTCGTTCCCGCCTCGGTGACCAAGATCGTGACTGCTTGGCTGGCGCTGGCGGTGCTGGGCGCGGACTACCGCTTCCAGACCCGCTTCTACCTGGACGACAAGCGGGTGCTGTACGTGCGTGGGGGCGGCGATCCGTTCCTGATCTCCGAAGAGCTGGCGCTGCTCGCGCCCAAGCTGGTCGCGGCGACCGGCAAAGCGCCGCTCACCGGCATCGTGCTCGACGCCAGCTACTACCCGGCCGACCTCCGCATCCCCGGCATCGAGAACTCGGCAGAGTCCTACGACGCGCTAAACTCCGCGCTGGCGGTCAACTTCAACACCATCTATGCCGTGCGCCGCGGCAGAAAAGTCCGCTCCGCCGAGAAGCAGACCCCAATCACACCGCTGGCGATCAGCCAGTTCCGCAAGCGGGGACCTAAGGGCCGTGACCGTATCAGTCTGGCCCACGATCCCGCGCTGAGCCTGCAATACGCCGGCGAACTGCTCGCCGCGTTTATCAAAAAGGCCGGCGGCAGCGTGAAGGGCAAGATCACGACAGGGGCCGTGCCCGATGGCCTGGCGCCGGTCTATGTGCACCGGCAGTCGCGTCCGCTGTCGGAGGTTCTTCACGAACTGCTCGTCGGCTCGAACAACTACATCGCCAACCAGGTTTTCCTGGAGACCGGCGCGCACCGCCTCGGCGGTCCTGTCAGCCTCGCGAAGTCGCTGAAAGTCGCCAACGGGATGCTCGCCGCGCACGATCTGGCCGGCGCCATCCATCTCGAGGAAGGCTCGGGCATCAGCCGCGGCAACCGCTTCACGGCGCGCGGCCTCGCCAAGGTGCTCGGCCTGTTCGCGCCCCACGCCAACCTGCTCAAGCGCAGCAAGGGCGCCGCGTATAAGACCGGCACCCTCGACGGCGTGCGCACGCTGGCGGGCTATGCCGACACGGCCAAGCACGGAAAGGTGCGCTTCGTGATCTCGCTCAAGGGCAACACCGGCGCGCTGCGCTTCCGGCTGATGCGGGCGATCCAGGGGGCGTTGTAGGCTGGAGTTCGCTTGGCGCCTAGCAGGCGTAGCCCGGGTGGAACGCCGCTGAAACCCGGGCCGCCCTCTCAATCACTCCGAGGTTGCGCTCCGCTTCAGCCGGACTAGTTGCTCGCTTGCACAGAACAGTCCGAATTGCATCGACAAGGGTTCTTCTGCCGTTCCCGCTGTACTAGCGGCTAGGCTACGCCGGTTCCTGCGTGAAGGTAATGCCGCCGGGCGTCGGGCAGACCGAGATCAGCGAAGATGCTGGCGACGCCCATCCGCGTTTTCGAACCTCACTCGACTGCAAATCTACACTCTCTAGGATCTTCAGATTTGGAAACCGTAGATTTCGAGTAAATGACCACCGGGAAATTCGAGCACTTGAGCGCAGTGTCAACTTCAGTGGCCCCGTCAATCGATATATGACACCCGCTAGCCGTCTCTGTGATTGAAATAGTGTGCGAGTTTCCAGCGACTACAGAAGCAGGAAAGTTTGAGCAGGTCGCGACAACACTAGAATGGACTATCGGGTTTTTTTGCAATTCCTCGCGTGCAGATTCTGGCAGTGGAATTCCAGAAAATTGGTCGATAACATTCATGGCCCAACTACGTAGCACGGGCGATTCTGGGTTCTTCTTGGGGTCATCCTTTAATATTGAAATCGCCAACTCGACCGTTTTTAGTCTTACATCACGATCCTTCAAGCTAACGTTGATCTGATTCCCCAAAATCGCCACCACGATAGGAACAGCGACTGCTGCAAGTGCAGTAGCGCCATCACGGACTTTGCTCCACCAGTCACGTGGCGATCCATTGCTCATCGAAGTGTACTCAAAACCGCGGAATATCCGGAAACGGCAGCTTGCCGCCGGAGATGTGCATGCGCCCGAGTTCGGCGCAGCGGTGCAGCGTCGGGAACACCTTGCCGGGGTTGAGCAGGCCCTTGGGGTCGAAGGCGCATTTCACCCGCTGCTGCTGGTTCAGGTCGTCTTCGGTGAACATCACCGGCATCAGGTCGCGCTTTTCCACGCCGACGCCGTGCTCGCCGGTCAAGACGCCGCCGACCTCGACGCAGAGCTTCAAGATCTCGGCGCCGAATTGTTCGGCGCGATCGAGCTCGCCCTCTTTGTTCGCGTCATACAGGATGAGCGGATGCAGGTTGCCGTCGCCGGCATGGAACACGTTGGCGACGCCGAGACCGTATTTCTCCGACATCTCTCGCATGCGCCGCGAGCACGCGCGGCAGCTGGGCGCGCGGGATGGTGCCGTCCATGCAGTAGTAGTCGGGCGAGAGCCGCCCCACCGCCGGGAAGGCCGCCTTGCGGCCGGCCCAGAACAGCAGCCGCTCCTGCTTCCGAATTCGAGACGCGGCATTCGCCGGCGTTGCAGTCGCGCGCGATCTGTTCCACCCGCGCGATCAGGTGATCGACCTCCGCCGCCGGCCCGTCGAGCTCGACGATCAGCAGCGCCTCGACGTCGAGCGGATAGCCGGCGTGGACGAATTCCTCCGCCGCTTTGATCGCCGGGCGGTCCATCATCTCCATGCCGCCGGGGATGATGCCGGCGCCGATGATGCGCGACACGCATTCGCCGGCGTCCTCCGACGAGGGAAAGCCGACCAGCAGCGCGCGCGCGGTCTCGGGCTTCTTCAGGATGCGCACGGTGACCTCGGTGACGACGCCGAGCAGCCCTTCCGAGCCGGTGATGAGGCCGAGCAGGTCGTAGCCGGCGGCATCCAGATGCTTGCCGCCGATGCGCAGCACCTCGCCGTTCATCAGCACGATCTCGCAGCCGAGCACGTTGTTGGTGGTCATGCCGTATTTCAGGCAGTGCACGCCGCCGGAGTTCTCGGCGATGTTGCCGCCGATGGTGCAGGCGATCTGCGAGGACGGGTCGGGCGCGTAGTAGAAGCCCTCATGCGCCACCGCGGTGGAGACCGCGAGATTGGTGACGCCGGGCTCGACCACCGCCACCCGGTTGGCGAAGTCGATCTCCCGGATGCGGTTGAACTTGGCCATGCCGAGCAGCACGCCGTCGTCGAGCGGCAGCGCCCCGCCGGAGAGCGAGGTGCCGGCCCCGCGCGGCACCACCTTGATGCCCTGCTCGTGGCAGTAGCTCAGCACCTGGGAGACCTGCGCCGTGGTCTCCGGCAGCACCACCACCATGGGGAGCTGGCGGTAGGCGGTGAGCCCGTCGGTCTCGTAAGCGCGCATCTCGCGCTCGTGGGCGATCACCCCCTCGCCCGGCACGAGGTTGCGCAGGGCGGCGACGATCTTGGCGCGCCGCGCCAGCACGGCGGCATCGGCTTCCGGCATCTTGACCGACATGGATCAGGCGTCTCCCGGCGGGTTCGGGTCCCAAGAACAGATACACGATACAGCCATTTGACGTTCCACATATAGGGCTGGCAAAACTGTCCCGGTACCGGGGCGAGGTTCTCGGGGCGCCCCTCATCAACGGCAAAAACGCCGCAACGGGAGCAAATTGATGAAGTTCAGACGGGCAATGACCGCATTGGCCACGATGGTTCTGGCCATGGGGACGCTCAGCCAAGCGGCGCGGGCCGAGGGCGACCCGGCCAAGGGCGCCAAGGTGTTCCGCATCTGCATGGCCTGCCACCGCATCGGCCCGGGCGCCAAGAACCTGGTCGGCCCCGAACTCAACGGCCTCGACGGCCGCCATTCAGGGACCGCCCCCGGCTATAACTACTCGGCCGCCAACAAGAAGTCCGGGGTGGTCTGGAAAAAGGACACCTTCGAAAAATACATTCAGGACCCGCGCAAGATGATCCCCGGCACCAAGATGTTCTTTGCCGGCATCAAGAAGCAATCGGATATCGAGAACCTGTGGGCCTTTCTCAAGCAGTTCAAAGCGGACGGCAGCAAGAAGTGAGTTGAGAACGAACGGGCCCGCCCGGCGGAGGTGAAAGGGTGAAAAATCAGGCCTTTGACCTTGGTCAAAGCCGCCGCCCCGCCGGGCCCGCATAAAGACATTGAGGACAACGCTCGGTCAGGAGAAATAAGCATCATGATTAAGGACCTTATCGTCAATCTCGGGCTGGGCGACCGCGATCCCGCCGGGGACTATGCCATTTCCGTCGCGCAGGCCTTCGAGGCCCATGTGCTGGGCGTTGGTCTCGCCTATGAGCCGGTCATCCCGGGTTCGGTGATGGGCGGCATTCCGCCGGAATTCCTCGAGAGCCAGCGCGCGGAATCCGAAAAGAGCGCGCGCAAGGCCATGACCCGCTTCGAAGAAGCGGCCAAGCGCGCCGGCGTTTCCTATGAAACCCGCCTGATGAGCTCGACCGTGGCCGGCGCCGCCGACCAGATCGGCCGGCTCTCCCGCCGCTTCGACCTCGCCGTGGTCGGCCAGCCCAAGCGCGACCAGGGCATGCCGGAGGAAGTGCTCGACGAAGGCGTGCTGTTCGACTCGGGCCGGCCGGTGCTGTTCGTGCCGTTCATCCAGAAGGACGCATTCAAGCTCGACCACGTGATGGTGTGCTGGGACGGCAGCCGCGCCGCCACCCGCGCCATCGGCGACGCCATGGCGTTCCTGGAAAAGGCCAAGCAGGTGGACGTGGTGATCGTCGCCGCCAAGGAGGCGAAGACCAACGAGCTTTCCGGCGCCGACCTCGGCCAGCATCTGGCGCGGCACGGGATCAAGGTCGACGTCAAGCGCATCACCTCGCCCGATATCGACACCGCCTCCACGATCCTCTCCTATGCGGCCGACGCCTCGACCGACCTGATCGTGATGGGCGGCTATGGCCATTCACGCCTGCGCGAATTCATCCTCGGCGGCGTGACCCACGGGCTGCTGGAATCGATGACGGTGCCGGTTCTGATGTCGCACTGACATGCCTGGTCGTTCCGGGGCGCCGCATTGGCGGCGAACCCGGAACTTATACTCCCGGTCGGTGGTTATGGATTCTGGGGTCGTGCGCTTCGCGCAGGCACCGGAATGACCGGAGAAAACCCTTGCTCGAACGCCACGTCACCTTGCGCGACGGCACGAAAGTGTTCCTGCGGCCGCTGACGCCGGAGGACGCCAAGCTCTATCCGGATTTCCTGCGTGAAGTCACCGCCGACGACCTGCGCCTGCGCTTCTTCGCGCCCATGCGGCAGGTAAGCCCCGCGCTCATCGACCAGCTGATCCACTACGATCCGGCGCATGCCATGGCCTTCATCGCCATCGATGAGGCGACGGGGCGCATGTTCGGCGTGGTGCGGCTGCACGACGATCCGGGCGGCGACACCGCGGAATTCGCCATCCTGGTGCGCTCGCGGCTCAAGGGCCGCGGCCTCGGCTGGCTGATGATGAAGCACATGATCGCCTATGCGCGCGACAAGGGCCTCAAGCATGTGCACGGCCAGGTGCTGGCGGAGAATTCCTCCATGCTGATCATGTGCGAGGAACTTGGCTTTCAGAACAAGGACGATCCGGAAGAACGCGGCGTGCGCCAGGTGGATCTGCCGCTGGGTGAATTAGCGCCAGTGCGCTGAAACTCCTTCACCTCCCCCTGGAGGGGGCAGGTCGATTGCGCGAAGCGCAATCGGGAGGGGGTGAATCGCGAAGCGAACGGACACGCGAGAATTTTACTGCAATGCTGTCACCCCACCCCGATCGGCCTAACGGCCGACCGACCCTCCCCCTCCAGGGGAGGGTGAAGAGTGGCTAAGGCAACGTCACCTGCACCACCAGGCCGCGGGCGCGGGCATCGACCACGCCGAGCGCGCGCAGGGCCAGCAGCGTCGCCAATTGCACCCCTTCGCGGGCCGCCGCCGGTTCGTCATAGGTCGGGGCCAGCGGGCCGATCAGTCCTTCCATCAGCGCGCCGATGACCGCCGGCGCCGAGACGCGGGCATCCTGGTCGGGCAGACCGCCGCCGGCGATGGCCGCGCGGATGCGGGCCTCGAGCTCGGCGGCGAGCGACTGGCGGAAGTCGAGCCGCAGCGCGTCGATCTCGAGGTCGACCGGCTCGGCGATGGCGGCCCAGGCCAGCTTGCGCTGATCAAGCGCACGGGCGGCGAAGGTGGCGATCGAGGCGGCCAGCGCCGACAGCGGACCGGGCGCGGCGTCGGCGGCCTGGCGCATCGCTTCAAGCTCGCGCACGGCCACGCTGGTGATCAAATCGGCGATGAGATCGCTCTTGGACGAGAAGTAACGGTAGACCGTGCCGGCCGCGATGCCGGCGCGTTCGGCGACGGCGGCGACATGCACCGCCGCCATGCCGTGCTCGATTGCGAGCGCGCGCGCAGCGTCCAGGATGGCCTGCTCGCGCGCGGCCAGCCGGCGGACCACGCGTTCGGTGCGGCGGTAGGGCATGGAACCAGTGAATGATGATTCACGTCGCCAAGGCAAGCCACGGCGTCACTCCCCTCCCCTCGCGCGCACTTGCGCGTGGTCGGGAGGGGTTGGGGGTGGGGGGGACGAAGCGGCCGCGCCGTCCGAATAAAGAAGGAGCCCCCCATCCCGATCAGCATCGCTTCGCGGGGGGAGGGTTGAAGCCGCGTCTCAACTCCGGGGTCAGTCTTCCAAACCACACTTCTTCCAGAACGCCGCCATTTCTGCGTCGGTCGCAAACTTCGCAGTGCCGTCGCGCACTTGCTTTTGAATGCGTTCAACCTCACGGATTTGCTCCTTCGTGAGGCGATACGTTCTCGGACTCCGGTCGTCGTCAGACATATCTAACTCCCGCCCTCACCCCTTGCCCGCCGCCAGCGATTTGGCGCGGATGCCGGCGAGCGTCGCGATGGGGGTCACCGCTTCCGGGTCGATCTTGAGCCGGACGATCGACGGCTTGCCGGAGGCTTGCGCGGCCGCAAAGGCGGCGGGGAAATCGGCGGTCTTCTCGACGCTGACGCCGAAACCGCCGAAGGCTTTTGCATAGGCGGCGAAGTCCGGATTGGTGAGCGCGGTGGCGACCACGCGGCCGGGATATTCGCGCTCCTGGTGCATGCGGATGGTGCCGTAGACGCCGTTGTCGACGATCACCACGATCAGCGGCAGGCCGTAATGCACGGCGGTGACGAAATCCTGGCCGGTCATCAGGAAGTCGCCGTCGCCGGCAACGCAGACCACGGTGCGGTCCGGATAAAGCGTCTTCATCGCCAGCGCGGCCGGATAGCCGTAGCCCATCGAACCGGAGGTGGGACCGACCAGGCCGCCGAATTGGCGCACCCGATAGAAACGGTGGATCCAGGCCGAGAAGTTGCCGGCGCCGAGCGTGACGATGGCGTCGGGACCGAGGTTCTCGCGCAGCCACACCATCACTTCGCCGAGATTGACGTCGCCCGGCACCGGCGTCGCCTTGTCCGACCAGGCGAGATAGTCGGCGTGCGCCATATCGCTTTCGCCGCGCCACGGAATCTCGTTCGGCGGCTGCAAGCCTTCCAGCGCCGAGCAGAAGGCGGTGGGCGACGCGTTGATCGCCAGATGCGCGTGATAGACGCGGCCGAGTTCGTCGGCGCCGGGATGCACGTGCACGAGCTTCACCTGCGGCTCGGGGATGTCGAACAGCGTGTAGCTTTGCGACGGCATCTCGCTCATGCGGTCCCCGATCAGCAGCACCAGATCGGCGGCGCGCACGCGCGCCAGCAGTTTCGGATTGGGGCCGATGCCGAAGTCGCCGGCAAAACACGGATGCTCGGCGTCGAACAGATGGCCGCGCCGGAAGGTGGTGGCGACCGGCAACTGGAAGCGCTCGGCAAAACGCGCGAGCGCGGCGGTTGCGGCTTCCGACCAGCGGCTGCCGCCGATCAGCGCCACCGGCTTCTTCGCCGACCATAATAGTTTTTGCAGCCGGCTCATGTCGGTGAGGCCGGGCCAGGTCTCCACTTGATCGAAGGCATTGGCGTCCGGCACCGCGACGCGCTCGACCAGCATGTCCTCGGGCAGCGCGATCACCACCGGCCCGGGGCGGCCGTTACAGGCGGTGTGGAAGGCGTGCGAGACCAGTTCCGGAATGCGCGCGGGGTCGTCGATCTCGGTCACCAATTTGGCGATGGAGCCGAACACCGCGCGGTAGTCGAGCTCCTGGAACGCCTCGCGGTCGCGCATCGAGCGGCCGATCTGACCGACGAACATGATCATCGGCGTCGAATCCTGGCGCGCGATGTGGATGCCGGCGGAGGCGTTGGTGGCGCCGGGGCCGCGGGTGACGAAGCAGATGCCGGGCCGGCCGGTGGCCTTGCCGATGGCTTCCGCCGCCATCGCCGCGGTGCTCTCGTGGCGGCAGACGGTGAGCTTGATGTCGCGGTCGTGGAAGGCGTCGAGCGCGGCGAGATAGCTTTCGCCGGGCACGCAGAAGGCGTGGCTGACGCCGTGGACCAGCAACTGGTCGATCAGGATTTCGCCGCCGGTGCGCGTGCCGTCGTTCGATCGCATGCGAGAAGGCTCCGAGTTCAAGAACGCCAAACAGGCGAAAACCTATAGACGATCACGCGTCCCCCCGCGAGCGGGGTCTACCCTCCCCCCGCGAAGCGGTGGGGAGGGTCGGTTCACATTGCGCAAGCAATGTGAACCGGGGTGGGGGGCTCCTCGGATAAGGTCGAGCGCGGCGTCTGCGGATATATCGTCCCCCCACCCCTGACCCCTCCCCACCACGCGCTAACGCGCGCGGGGGGAGGGGAACGGAGAGGTCAGCGCAAGCGTCGCGCCGCGCCCGGGACACCGATCCACTCACCCCTTCGGCTTGGCGACCGTCAGCGGCGGCGCGAACGGCGCCGGCGTCATCAGCCAGTTGTTCTGCTCGAGGAGATGGCCGGCCTTGGCGTTCTCGACCAGGAAGGTCTTCCACTCCGGGTCCTGCGCCATGCGGGCGCGGCGCGCCTCGCGGTCGGCGGCGCTCTCGTAGACCCAGGCGTGCACCATGGTGTTGAGGCCGCCGCTCTCGGTGACGAGATAGCACAGCGGGTCGCCGATATGGCGCTGCTGCACCGGATAACCGAGCTTGCCGTAAAGCTCGAGTTGGGCGGGCACCCGGCCCGGCAGGCATTTGTAGGTGCGAAGGTCGATAATCACGGCTCACGTCTCCCTTATGTTCTGCCGGCCCGGATGATGGCGGCGATACGGGAGAGTCTCTGCGGCGCGGCAAGGGCGGGTCAAGGCACCCTGGTGCCCGCGCCAATCGTCGAAGAATTGGCTCGGGTCGTCAGCGCGAGCCGCCCGCGGCGGCCCCGCACTCCCGGTCGAGAATGTCCACCGTGCTGCGATAGAGCGCTTCCGCCTGCTCCGGGGTGCGGCCGATGCAAACGACCCCCAGCTTGCCGAATTCCGACAGGGCCCCGATCAGGTGGAACGCCACGCCCTCGCCGGTGGCGGCGTGAAAATGCAGCCCGTTGACGACGGAGATGTCCACCAGGTCGTAGGGCGTGAGACCGCGATAGCGTTCGGACTCGAGGTTGTCCGACGCGTAATAGCAGCACGGCTGTCCCGACGGGGTCAGGAACACGCCGGTTTGCGGATCGTAGTGTCCGTCCGTCAGGTATTGCAGCATGAGGAAGGGATGGGTGGTGCCGCCCTTTCTCAGGTTGATCTCGATGGCATAGTGACGCCAGCCGCCGCCCTCCTTCACCGAGATGAAATCGACCCCGAGGCGGCCGATGGCGCCCTTTGCGGCGAGCGCCTGCGCGACTTTGACGCCGCGCGCCTGGATGTCGAGCCGGTAGTCCTGGTCGGCCGGAAAGCGGGCCCCTAAGAAGATCTGCCCGTTGGCGCCGCCGAGCACCTGATCGTGTGTCGATAGAACTTCAATCCCGCCGACGGGATCGATGCGGAATTGCGCGGAAGGCGAACGCTTGACGGCGCCCGGGATGAACGCCTCGACGACACCGCCCATGGCGCCGAGCTTGGATTGATAGAGCTCCCAGGTCATGCCGCGCGCCTCGAAGGCGAGGCCCGGAAGAGAATCGCGAATCCACGGCCCCAGCGCCGGACCGGCCGGGGCGCCGGCGAAGTCAAAGACGGCATTGCCCTCGCCGGAGAACCCTTCATTCAGCTTGACGACCGCCCGTTCGACATCCGGCTTTTGGCTTTTCAATTCCGCCAGCGCGTGGGCGACGTCGCCGGCGTCGGTCAGATCCTCGAAGCCGAACGGCATGGCGACGCCGGCTTCCCGGAAAATCTTGCGCGAGCCGCTCTTGGATCCCCAGTGCTGGAGCGACGGGTCGCAGCCGTAGATCGGCAGTCCCAGCGCCAGCGCGAGCTTGCGTTCGAGCTCGGTCACCGTGAAGCATGTCATATGCGCGGAGGCGAGATCGGGGATCGCCTCACGAATGCGATCGAGCACGCGCGGCCGGTCGAGGATCTTGTGCGAGAGCGGCGCCAGCGAGGTGTCGTCGCAGGACACGAGCGTCAACCGGCGGCGGGCATGCACGCTCGGCACGCCCGGCAGCATGTGCAGATAGTAGTCGATGATGGTATCCGGAATCGGCACGCTGCTGACGAAGATCACCCGCGTGCGCGGCAGGCGCAGCAGCAGCAGCAGGCACAGCATCCTTTCTTCGTAGTGATGCACGCCCGTGATTCTCGCCAAGACCTCCTGATCGAGGCTCAGGCTGGGGACGATCAGGACGGTGCGTGGCGCGGCGGGATCGTTGAATATCGCCTCAAACGAGCGCGCGAACTGCGCCTGCAAGTCTCGAAACCGTGCCAGCTCGTCCGCGGTGGCGGGCGCGTCGATGTCGTCGATGGCCGGATGCCGGTCGGCTGTTGACACGCGGTCGCGCCCCCTCTTCTTGCAAGCTATTCTGCGATACGCCGGCCGTCGCGTCCGATCCGATGCATCAGGTAGCCCAGGCAGTCGAGACGCACGGCATTGGGATCGAGCGTCAGCATAGCCGGAATGGCGGGCCGCGAGAGTCGAATCTCGCCGCCACTATAATCGAAATAGCCGCCCGCGGGCGCCCCGCCGTCGGCCTCGACGATGTCGAAGCGGCGCTTGCCGCCGCCGCCCAGCGTCCCGAAAAGAACACCGGGATCCAGCTCCGAAAAGTTCAAGAGATCGAGATCCGCGCGCAGACGAAAGTCGGCATCGGCGCCGTCGTAGGAGAAGCTGGCGTCGGCCGGCACCTTGACGATCGCGAAGGTCCGCATCAGGTCGAGGTCGCCGTCGGGCAGGCGATGGTCCGGGAAGTGCTGCAGGGCGAGCGCCGCGTGGATGAATTCCGCGGCATGCTCGTCGCTCGTCGCGTCGTCGGCGCGGCCGCATTCCACCGTCACGGCGGGGCAGATGGCCGCAAGCGCCGCCGACTGGATGCCGACCGGCTGCTTGAAATGGACGACCGTCCGGCTGAACAGACGCGCCAGGTGGAGATACGGCTCCTCCAGGCTGTTCACGCCGGCATAGTGCGGATTGTGGCCGGTGTTGTTGTGAATATCGATACTGGCGAACGGCGCTTCACGCCGCACGCTCTCGACGACCTCGGCCAAGAGGCGCGCGGTCGGCGTATCGGGGTTGGGCGTGCCCGGCCAGGCGCGATTGTGGTCCTCCTGCTCCGGCAGCGTGCGCACATTGGCCTTCGCGGCCGCGATATTGCCGACGAACAGCAGCATCGCACGCGGCAGCGGCGTGCCGCGGTGCTGCCGCAGCACCGACTGGATGGCGCGCCAGCCGGAATCCTCGTTACCGTGCAGGAGCACGGTCACAAACAGCGGCTGCGCCTGCCGGCCCTGAAGGTGGAAGAGCGAGGGCCCGCGCAACTGCCGCCATAATTCGGAAGCCGGCAGATCCAGAAGCGTGTCGGGGAAGGAATCGAAACGGTCGAGGTGCATTGCCTGGGCAGTCTACACGACTCTGTCCACGCCGCACCCGGTTTAGCGAGCGGGCCCGGCGCGGGCCGTGCAGGCGCCGCAGGGCGACGGCGCCCATAAACCGCCAGTTTCTCCTGCGCGGGCCCTTCGCCGGCCGCTTGAACGGTCGCGGCCCCTCCTCGCGGCAGTGTAAGGCCCCATGACAATACGCCATGGCGAAATGGAACTAATCGATCAGACCGGCGTTGTCATAGAGGGACCGGATACAAACTTACACGATTGATCCGCTTCACTGTGAGCGCGGCCAATCGGAAAATTATTTCTTCATCCGATCTCTCCAGGAGATTCACCATGACTCGCATCCGACACGCCGCGGCGCGCTTGTTCGCCGTATCCACGCTCGCGACCTTGAGCCTTGCGTCCGTTGCCCAAGCACAGATGAACGGTCAGGGGCCGGGTCCGGGCGGCGGCGGCATGATGGGCGGGAATTGGGGATGGGGCATGGGTTACGGAATGGGCGGATTCGGCGGGATCGGCCTGCTTCTGGTTGCTCTTGTCGTCCTGGGTATCGCTGTCATGGCGTTTCGCCGCCGCACGCCGTAAGCCGAATCAACCGTTCCCATTCCCAGCGCCGTTGAGGTCGAAATGAAATATTATATCGCCAAAACCGTGAGCGGCAATTTCCCGGCCGTCGTCGATCGCGCGATCGAGGCGCTCAAAGCCGAGGGATTTGGTGTGCTGACCGATATCGATATCAAAGCGACGATGAAGAAAAAGCTCGATCTCGACTTTCGGGACTACCGAATTCTCGGCGCATGTAATCCTCCGCTGGCGCACCAGGCGCTGACCGCCGATGACAAAATCGGAACGATGTTGCCGTGTAATGTGATCGTGCAGGACCTCGGCGGCGGAAAGATCGAGGTCGCGGCCATTGACCCGGCCATATCCATGGAGCAGGTCGGAAATCCGACGCTCAAAACCATCGCTCAATCGGTCACCGACAGGCTTCAGCGCGTTATCGCCGCGGTCTAACGATGGTGCGAAAGTACGACGTATTTGCAATGTGCGCCGAGGCCATCGCCAACAAATGCGGCGCGCTTGTGCACTGCGTTGATCTAAGTCAACTCGCCGGCTCAACCACTCGCCAATCATCGCGCCAATGCTGATTTCGGAGTCGACCAGACCATGAATCGCAACATTCTCTATCTCGTCATCGGCGTTCTCGCCGTCGCCGCCGCGGTCTTCGGCTATCAACTCTACCAGGAGCGGCAGAAGACGGCCGGCATCGAAATAAACGTCGGCAAGAGCGGAATTTCGATTGAGAAGAAATAGGCCGGTGGTTTCTGGATAGCGCCCGTCACCGCACGGCGCTTCGGGACGTCCGATCAAGGCTCTCATAACGGAATGCGGAGAAGCGGAAGCGAAAGTTTAGTCAGATTCACCCAAAGGAGATAAGGCCATGTCGATTGGACTCATACTCATTATCCTCCTCGTCATCTTCCTGCTCGGCGGCTTCAGCGGCCGCTTCGGCGGCTACGGCTACGGCTTCGGTCACGGCGGCGTCGGCGTACTCGGTACGATCCTGATCATCGTTGTGGTCCTCGTGCTGCTTGGGCGGCTCTGATCCGACGGGAGTTTAAGCCGGATGAGCCGACTTCGCGTGCATCCCGAGAACCACTTCGTCAGCCGCATCGGCTGGCTGCGGGCGGCGGTCCTCGGCGCCAACGACGGGATCATCTCGACCGCCAGCCTGATCGTCGGCGTCGCCGCGGCAACGGCCACGCAGAGCGAAGTCTTGATCGCGGGTGTCGCCGGCCTGGTGGCCGGCGCCATGTCGATGGCCGCCGGCGAGTATGTGTCCGTCAGCTCGCAATCCGACACCGAACAGGCGGATCTCGCGCGCGAGCGCGCGGAGTTGAGCGAGAACCCCGCCTTTGAGCTCGACGAGCTCGCCTCGATCTATGTCGAGCGCGGCGTCGAGCAGGCACTGGCCCGGCAAGTTGCGCAGCAATTGATGGCGAAAGATGCCTTGACCGCGCATGCCCGCGACGAGCTGGGGATTTCGGAAATCACCACCGCGCGTCCCGTCCAGGCTGCGCTGGCCTCCGCCGCCACGTTTTCGGTCGGCGCGGCCATGCCCTTGCTCATGGTCGTGGTATCGCCCGCCGCGGCGCTTGTCCCCATCGTCTCGGCCGCGTCTTTGGGTTTTCTCGCGCTGCTCGGTGCCATCGGGGCGAAAGCGGGCGGCGCAAACATTTTGCGCGCGACGGCCCGTGTGACATTCTGGGGTGCGCTGGCGATGGCGCTCACCGCCGGTATCGGGAAATTATTCGGTACGGTTGTGTGAAGATCGAGCGCGCCGACGGGATTGGGCAGGATTCGTCAATGGCGATCCTTCAAGAATCCAGGGAACCAAGAATCCAGGGAACGATGACATGCCGCTCTGGCAAAGACTGCTGATCACAATCGCGACCATGCTGGTGACGAGTTTCGTCGCCGGTCTCTTGTGGCGCTGGCTCTTCAGCACGGACATTCCGAGCTATCTGAGCGGGGTTGTCGGCGGAGTGACAGCGTTGCCGATGTGGGAGCTGTTGAAGCGGATCGAACTTCGGTGAACCCCCAACAAAAGAGGCTGCCATGATCTCGATTCTAATCGGCATTCTGATTATCTGCGTCGTCGGCGCAATTTGCTTTTGGGCCATCGATAAGTTCGTCAATGATGGCCGTTTGGCAAATCTCCTCAAACTGCTCGTGGTGCTGGTCTGCCTGGGAGCGATCCTGCAACGGGTGTTGCCGATTTTGGGCATTCATTGGCTATAGCCTCGGGTCGCTCATGGCATTGTTGCCGACCGCCCGATATTCGGGCTTCGCTGGAGAGTGGCAGCGGGTGCCGCTATGGCGGCGCGGGGACGGTATCGGAGTGCCCGCCCGGCGTGACTCTGCCGGTATCAGAGGGCTCGCCGCCGCCAGCAAGAAAGACCTCACACCGCTTGATCTGCATCAACACCACACGATCGTTCGCATGGCATGGTTTCTTGTCCAGCCGACCTATTGCGCAAAATGCCTGCTGACATCAGCGGACCGCAAGGCGGCGGAGAAAAAACATGAAAATTCGATCTTTAACCGTCGCGGCGGCGGCATTGTTCGCAGTGAGCATTGCGCCGGTCGCGAACGTTGCATCGGCGATGCCGGTCGGCAATGCCTTTGCTCTCAAGAATGCAGCCGCGACCAATATCCAGTCCGTGCAATACCGCCGCGGCCGATACCACGGACGGTACTACCGTCGCGGTGGCGGTGGCGCCGGCGTGGCCGCAGGGGTGATCGGCGGCATGATGCTGGGTGGAATGCTCGCAGGACCCCGCTATTATGGGTATGCTCCCGGCCCCGCTTACGGCCCCGGCTACGGCGGTGGCGACGCGGTGGGCTACTGCATGCGGCGGTTCAAGTCGTACGACCCGCGCAGCGGCACGTATCTCGGTTACGATGGCTTCCGTCATCCGTGTCCATGAGCGGATCGCCGCGTGCGATCAGGCGAAATCTAAACGGCCGGAGAGCTGATCTCAAATGACGACGGACAGCTCTTCGGCAAGCGACCGGACCTCGGCATCCGCCGCGAAGCCGATCCGCGACTACTGGGTCCTCTTCGTGGCCGAAGGCGTGGCCCTTATCGCGCTGGGGCTGGTGGCGGTTATCGTTCCCTCGATCGCCACCTCATCCCTGGCCGTTGCGCTGGGGTGGGTCTTTCTCGGCAGCGGCGCCATAGGGTTGGCGACAACTTTCTGGGCACGGCATGCGCCGGGATTCTGGTGGTCCCTCGTATCGGCTCTGCTCGCCATTCTCGTGGGCGTGATCCTGATTGCCAAGGAACCGCATGAATTGTTCGGCGGCCTGCTTGGATGGCCATTCGAGATCGCCGGGCCGTTGCGCCTGATATTGGTCTTGTTCTTCCTGGTCGAAGGCGGCGCGTCCATCATGTTCGCGGTGGAACACCGGCGCCAGTTCTCTGGGCGCTGGGCCTGGATGGCGGCCAGCGGCGTTGTCGACATCGTCCTGGCGAGCATCATCATATTCGGTCTTCCGGGAACGTCCGCCTGGACCATGGGGCTGCTTGTGGGCATCAACATGATCCTCGGAGGCGCCGCGCTGCTCGCGATGGGGCTGCACGCGCGCGCTGAAAGCGCCGGCACGCCCTAATAGACCTCCAGCTTCTCCTGCGCGGGCCCTTCGTCGACCGGGTGCTGCGAGCGCTGCTCGGCCGGCTTGCGGTAATGGCCGAGGTTGCTGGCGCTGTTGACCAGCGCCAGATGCGAGAACGCCTGCGGCATGTTGCCGACCAGGCGCTGCGCCTGCGGATCGTATTGCTCGCTCAGCAGGCCGACGTCGTTACGCAAATCCAACAGCCGCTCGAACAGCCGCGCGGCATCGTCCTGGCGGCCGAGCATCTGATAGGCGTCGACCAGCCAGAAACTGCAGGCGAGGAACACCCCCTCCCCCGGCGGCAGCCCATCGCTGGCGGTGGCGGTGTCGTAGCGCAGCACCAGGCCGTCGCTCATCAGCCGCGCCTCGACCGCCTCAATGGTGCCGCGAATGCGCGGGTCCTCCGGCGGCAGGAAGCCGACCGCCGGCAGCAACAAGAGCGAGGCGTCGAGCTCCTTGCTTCCGTATGAACGCACGAATGTATTGGACGATGAATCGAAGCCGCGCGCGCAGACGTCGGCATGGATGAGGTTGCGCACCTTGCGCCACTGTTCGGCCGGCCCGTGCAGGCCGAACATTTCGGCGCTCTTCACCGCGCGGTCGAAGGCGACCCAGGCCATCACCTTCGAATAGGTGAAGTGCTCGCGCCCGCCGCGCACTTCCCAGATGCCCTCGTCGGGCTCTTTCCAGATGGTCTCCAGATGCGCGAGCAGTTCGCGTTCGAGGTCCCAGCCCGCCTCGTAGCCGCCGAGGCCGCCCTCGCGCGCCTGGTGCAACGCGTCCATCACCTCGCCGAAGATATCGAGCTGCAATTGCCCGTGCGCGGCATTGCCGACGCGCACCGGCGCCGATTTCTCATAGCCGGCAAGCCAGGGCACTTCCCATTCGGTCAATCGCCGCTCGCCGCGGATGCCGTACATGATCTGGATCTGGCGCGGTGAGCCGGCGGCGGCGCGCAGCAGCCAGTCGCGCCACTTGCGCGCCTCTTCGTAATAGCCGGCGTTCATCAGCGCCAGCAACGTGAGCGTGGCGTCGCGCAGCCAGCAATAGCGGTAGTCCCAGTTGCGCGGGCCGCCGATCTGCTCCGGCAGCGAGGTGGTTGCCGCCGCCACCATGCCCCCGGTCGGGTCGTAGGTGAGCGCCTTGAGCGTGATCAGCGAGCGGCACACCGCCTCGTTCCAGGGGCTGACGATCTGGTTGCGGCTCGCCCACTCGGTCCAGAATCTTTCGGTGTCGCGCAGCTCCGCCTCGGCGTCGATCGGCGCGGGCAGCGGCTCGTTGGAGCGCGCATAGGACAAAACGAAGGCCTGCCTGTCGCCGGCATTCACAGTGAAGTCCACCATCGTCTTGAAGTTCTCGCCGTGGGCCGGCGCCGGCGCGCGCAAGACCGTCATGTCGGGACCGACGATGGCGCGCACCGTCGAATCGTCGATGCGCGTGACCCAGGGAACATTGGCGCCGTAGCCGAAACGCAGCACGAACTCGCTGCGGAAAGCGATGCGCCCGCGCTCGCCGACCACAATCCGCACGATATGCGAGCCGCCGTTGCGCGGCGGCATGAAGTCGATGAGGGTAGCGGCGCCCTCGCGGGTCTCGAAGCGGGTTTCCAGGATCAGCGTGGAGCTGCGGTAGCGCCGCGTGATGCGCGCCTTGGCCTGATGTGGGGCGATCAGCCAGCGGCCGTTTTGATCGTCGCCCAGGATGGCGGCGAGGCACGCGTCGGAATCGAAGCGCGGCCAGCACAACCAGTCGATCGAGCCGTCGCGCCCGACCAGCGCCGCGGTGCCGAGGTCGCCGATCAGGGCGTAGTCTTCGATGCGTGAGGCCATGCCGACTCGTTAATTGAAATCCAGCACGACCTTAATATCGTCGGGCCGCACTTCAAGCGCCTCGCGCCAGCGATCGAGCGGCACCCGGCGGGTGATGAGACCGGCGAGCCAGTCCTTGTCGGCCTTGGCGAGCGCCTCCGCCGCAGCGCGGTAGTGGCGGCGGTTGGCGTTGACGGTGCCGAAGACGTGATCGTTTTCCAGCACCATCTCACGGTTGAAGCCGCCGATGTCGAAATCGAGCTTGTGGCCGCCGGAGGAGACGCCGGTGAGGCAGACGATGCTCGCCGGCGAATTGTGGCGCAGGACGTCGAGCACCACCGAACCGGCGCCGGTGCATTCGATCACGATGTCGGGTTCGAGGCCGTCGAGATCGCCATTGTGGTAGGTGGCGCCGAGCGCGCGCGCGAGTTTTGGCTTGGGGCCGTCGGCGCGGCGGTCGAGCACGTGCATCTCATAGCCGCGCTGCTGGCCCATGAGCGCCGCCAGCAGGCCGACCGGGCCGGCGCCGGTGACCAGCGCCACTTTCGGCTGCCAGAAGTCGTTGAGCTTGGCGAGGCGTTCGACGCCTTCCCAGGCCTTGGCGACGATGCTGGTCGGCTCCATCAGCACGCCAAGCCGGTGAAGCGAGGGATCGAGCTTGATGAGGAAGTCGTGTTCGATGCGCCACTGTTCGGAGCCGTAGCCGTTGCGCTGCTTGATGCCGCGTTCGGTGTATTGGCCATTGCGGCACATGTCCCATTCGCCGACGGCGCAGGCGGGGCACGGCACCGGATCGGGCCGGCGCACGATGCCGACGACGAGATCGCCGGGCTTGAAGGCGCTGCCGCTCGGCGCTTGCGCCACGCGGCCGAGGGATTCGTGACCGAGGATGAGGCGCTGCTGTCCCGGCGGCGGCCAGCCATAGGCGCCCGACAGAATCTCGCGGTCGGTGCCGCAGATGCCGAGCGCGAGCGCGTCGACGAGCACGTCGCCTTCATTGAGCGGCGGCGGCGGCACGTCTTCAAGCTGGGCGGAATTGGCGAGGCCGGGCTGGACGGTCAATGCGCGCATGGGCAATGAGTTCCTTCAATCTCGCCCTCCTCCAACACTTGGCGATTTACGGCGCGGATTCAACCCTTTAGTTGGCCAATCGGCTGGCTGGCCTGGGTGCAGGCGCGGCGTCTCGCGTCGCCACCTCGATCTCTGCGCAGCAATTCACGCCTGTTTGCGATTTGTTTACCGCAAGTCTTGTCGCGATGTTTACCCCAACCCGGTCAGTGTCGCTCGAAACGAGCCAAGCATGGGGCGCAATGAAGCTCGGAACGGACATCAAAGCCGTCTGGATCGCCAGTCCGCCACGCTGCGGGTCGATGTGGGTCTTCAACGTGACGCGCCAGATCGCGCGCGCCGCCGGTTTGGACGTCCTGCCCGCGGCGGTGCCGCAGACGCAGGAGGCCATGACCGCCGCCGCCATGGAAGGCGTGCTGGATCCGGCACCGGATCGCATCCGCGTCGTGAAGGTGCACAACAATCTGCACCCGGAAATTCCAAACTCGTGCTTCATTCTGCCGCGCCGCGACGTTCGCGACGCGATGGTGTCGTTCATGCGCTTCATGCGCTGCGACTTCGACGCCGGACTGGCGTTCGTGCGCAACGCGATAGCGTCCGCGCGTCACTACGACGGCTTCCCGCCGGAGCGCGCGCTCTTCGTCGACTATGCCGACATCGTGGCGCGCCCCGCCGCGGTCGTGGACATGATCGGGGAATTTTTGGGAGCGCCGCTTGCGCCGGAAACGAGCGACGCCATCGCAAGCGGCCTCGATAAGCAAAACGTCGCCCACACGATCCAGCAGGCCGAACAGGACCTGCTCCAGCGCAGCCGCGACGGCAGGGCGATCTCAGCCGATGAAGTGGTCGTGCTGGGCCCGCAAGAGGCGCGCGCCTTTGACACCGCGACCGGCTTCCAGTCGGGACACGTGTCAGATTACCGCGAAGGCGACTGGAAGCATCTCCTCACCGCGCAGCAGCGCGCCCGTCTCGCGGCCCTGATCGCAGCGTCCGATCATTCGCCCGCGCGGCGCGAAATGGAGCCGGCCTAGTCCCGTTTCCGAATTGCCGGCTGCGCGACAGCAGGCGCCAATGCGCCGCGCCGTCAGGTCGCCGCGATGACCGACATCACCTGATAGGTGTGCATCTCGCCGTCCTCGCCGCGGATGGAGACGTAATCGCCCTGGCGAAAGGCATGGCTTTCGAAGCGGAAGCCGGCTTCGTCGTCGTCCACGTCCTGCGGGTCGTAGTCGAACAGCCAGCGGCCGCGCTTGCCCCCGCTCTTGTGGACCAGGAAGCCGATCTGGTCGTCCTCGCCCTCCCAGAAGCGGCGCACGCGGCAGTGATCGCGGTCCTTGCGCCAAGCCTCGGCGTCGATGTGGCCCTCGGCGTCGAGCGGGGCGACGAACTCGTAACCATGCTTGGAAGACCCTTGCGGGAACTCCTTGGAGCGGGCGAGGTTGAGCCTAATGCGCTTGAAATTGTGCGGCAGGGTGGTCACGGGGTCGGTCTCCAAATCTTGGTCGGGCAAGTTTCTGCCATATCTTGGCCAGATCGGGCAAACCTGCGTATTGATCTGGATCAGGCCGGCGCGGACGGCGGCGGATTAATAACGGCCCGCGAATGAGGCGGTAATGGACGCGTCCGAGAGCCAGCAGCCGGTCATGGATTTCTTGGCCGACCCGGCCAGCCATGGCGGCGGGCCGGTGACCCGCATCGACACCCACGCGGCGTCGGTGTTTCTCGCCGGCGACCGGGCGCTGAAAATCAAGCGCGCGGTGTGCTTTCCGTTCCTCGATTTCTCCACGCTCGACAAGCGCAAGGCGGCCTGCGAGGCCGAGCTTGCGGTCAACCGCCCCTTCGCGCCCGCGATCTACCGCCGCGTGGTGCCGATCACGCGCGAGCCGGATGGCCGCCTGGCGCTCGGCGGCAAAGGTGAGCCGGTCGAATGGGCGGTGGAGATGGTCCGCTTCGACGAGAACGAGACCCTCGATCACCTGGCGGACGGCGGGCGCATCGATGCCGAGCTTGCCGACGCGCTCGGGCGCGCGGTGGCGCGCGCCCACGACGTGGTGCAAGGGGCCGAAGGCTTCGGCTTCGCCGCGGTGCTGAAGGAGATCATCGCGCAGAACACCGCCGAATTGCGTGGGGAGCCGGCGCTGTTTCCCGGCGCGGAGGTCGAGGCGCTCGACAGGGCGACGCGCGGCGCGTTCGACCGCGTGCGGCCGCTGCTCGAAGCGCGCGAGCGCGCCGGCCAGGTCGCGCGCTGCCACGGCGATCTGCATCTCGGTAATATCGTGTTGATCGACGATGCGCCGGTGCTGTTCGATGCCATCGAGTTCGATCCCAAGATCGCCACCAGCGACGTGCTCTACGACCTCGCCTTCCTGCTGATGGACCTGATCGAGCGCGGGCTCCCTGCCGCCGCCAACATCGTGTTCAACCGTTATCTGGTCGAGCGCGGCCGCGACGACGATCTCGATGCGCTGACCGCCCTGCCCCTGTTTCTGTCCGTGCGCGCCGCCATCCGCGCCAAGGTGACGGCGGCGCGCGCCAAACATGCACAAGACCGCAGGGTCGCCGAGCAGAGCGCGCGCGATTATTTCGGGCTGGCACAGACGCTGCTGGCGCCCGTCGACCCACGATGCGTCGCGGTCGGCGGGCTGTCGGGCACCGGCAAGTCGGTGCTGGCGCGCGGCCTGGCGCCGGCGTTAGCCCCGGCGCCGGGCGCGGTGGTGCTGCGCTCGGACATCGCGCGCAAGCGCCTGTTCGGCATCCCCGAAACCGAGAAACTGCCGGCGGACGCCTACACCAAGGCGGTGACGGCGCGGGTCTATGGGTCGTTGGCCGGGAAGGCGCGGCGCGTGCTGGCGGCCGGGCATTCGGCGATCGTCGACGCGGTCTTCGCCGAAGACTTCGAGCGCGCGGACGTGGCGCAAGCCGCGCAGGGTTTCAGTTTTCACGGCCTGTTCCTGACCGCCGATCTCGCAACCCGCCTCGCCCGCGTCGGCACGCGCGTCGCCGACGCATCGGACGCCGATGCCGCGGTCGCGCGCGCCCAGGAACAATACCACCTCGGCGCGCTCGACTGGGATGAGGTCGATGCCGCGGGCACCCCGGCGGAGACGCTCAAGCGGGCGAAACAGCTGTTGGGGCTGGTCTGACGGAGCTATGCACCACGCGGCCAGCGGCCAAGCAGGCCCGGCCCCTTGGCGCGGCCGGGCAAAACCATGCATAGCTATCCGTGCCTCGTTGGAGACCAATCCACCCAAACCAATACCGCACCGCACCTAACATTTTTGCTTGCGCATGATCTTGTCCGAAAACCGGTTCCCACTTTTCGGGATCATGCGCGCCGGGACGCCGAACACCTGAATGAACGCCGCGACCGCTCGAACTTTCTCTGCGCGCCAACTCGCGGTTGGCCTCGCCGGCTATTGCTGCTTCATCAATCTCTATTCGCCGCAGGCGATCCTGCCGCTGTTGTCAGGCGAGTTCCACGCCACCGCGGCGCAGGTCTCCACCATCATCACGGTGAGCACGCTGGCCGTGGCGGTGACAGCGCCCTTCACCGGCACGGTCGCCGACGTACTGGGCCGCAAGCGGGTGATCGTGGCGGCGATGTTCGCGCTGGTCATCCCGACCCTGATGGTGGGGCTGTCGACCAGCCTGTCGTGGATGATCTTCTGGCGCGGGGTGCAGGGGCTGGTGCTGCCGCCGATCTTCGCCGTCACCGTCGCCTATATCGGCGACGAATGGCCCCACAACGAGGCCACCACCGCCGCCGGCATCTACTCCTCGGGCTCCAGCGTGGGCGGCTTTTCCGGCCGGCTGGTGACCGGCTTCTTCGCCGACTGGATCGGCTGGCGCTGGGGTTTTTTCGCGCTCGCGGCCATTGCGCTGGCCGGCGCCATCGGCGTCATGTTCCTGCTGCCGCGCGAACGCAAATTCGTGCGCTCGGAAGGATTGCTCGCCTCCGGCAAACAGATGCTGGCGCATTTCCGCAACCCGCAACTGGTCGGGATCTTCGCGGTCGGCTTCGGCGTCCTGTTCAACTTCATCGCCACTTTCACCTACATCAGCTTCCATCTGGCAGCAGCGCCCTACAATCTCTCGGCCACCTGGCTGGGCGTGCTGTTCGTGACCTACCTCGCGGGCTCGGCGCTGACGCCCTGGACCGGCTGGGCGGTCAACCGCTTCGGGCGCCGCCGCTTCATGATCCGGGTGATCGCGCTATGGATCGTCGGCATGGCGCTGACACTGGCGTCCCCCCTGCCGCTGATCATTCTCGGCCTCACGCTGTGCGCCGCCTGCGGTCTGATCTGCCAGGCCATTTCCACGGCCAGCGTGACCATCACCGCCAAGGCCGGCCGCTCCTCCGCGGTCGGGCTCTATGTCACCAGCTTTTACGTCGGCGGCAGTTTCGGCGCGGCCTTGGGCGGCCTCGCCTGGACATTCGGCGCGTGGCCTGCCTGCGTCGCCCTGGTGGTGGCCATGCTGCTGATCATGGCGGGCATCGTCTATTTCGGCTGGACGCCGCGCGTGGCGGCAACGCCGGAGGCGCCCGCGGTCGAACCGCCGTGATCAATTTAGTTGGCGCGTGATCTTTTCCGAAAACCGGTTCCCATCCCCGATCAAGCCGGGGACATGCTTTTCGGGATCACGCGCGTCAGCAGCGCGCCTCGACCCAGGCGGGTTTACGCATGATCAGCAGCCGGCCGTAGACGACGGCGAACGTGGCGAAGCCCGCCACCCAAGCGCCGCCGGCATAGTCCATCAGCGTCAGCGAGCCGGTGAAGGCGGCAACGATGCGCAGAACCGCGGCGAGCAGCACCAGCGCGTAGATCGCCTGTGTCGCAGGACCGGCACGCAACGCGTGGCCGGTGTGACCGAGGGTGGCGCGGGTCATGACCGCCAACGTCATCAAGCCGAAGGCGCCGGCGGTCCAGGCATGGATGCCGGCGCTCGCCGGCACCTGCGGCCACACGTTGGACGCGCCGGTGAGCAGGAAGCCGAGCGGCACGAAGACGTAGGCGATGTGCAGAATCAGCACGAGGCGGTCGCGCAAGGTGCGGTCGCCGGCCCAGCGCGCGAGGCGCACGACGTGCAGAATGCCGGCGACGAGCAGCAACACGCCGGTCGCCGCCGCGTACGGCGCGGCGATCCACGCGACGAGCGCAATGACACTGGCCGCCAGCGTGACCATATCGAAGCGCGCAAACGGCGCCGGCTTGCGGCCGGGGTTGTTGCGCGTCAGCCAGTTGTTGGTGAAGCTCGGCACGATACGGCCGCCGATCAACATGATCAGCCCGACCACGGCAGCGAGCGCGATGCGGACGCCGTAATCGGCGGCGCCTTCGGTCAGCACCTCGGCGTGATAGACGATGTTGCCGGCAGCGAGCACGCCGAGCACGATGAGCACCCGCAGGTTTCGCCAGTTCTTGCCGGCGATGATCTCGCGCGCGGCGACGGCGGCGAGCGTCACCAGGAAGCTGACGTCGATGGCGGCGGCCCATACACCGCCGATGTCGGCGGAGAACAGGATCGCGAGGCGGCCGGCGAGCCACAAGGCGGCAAGGCCGGCGAGCGGCCAGCCGCACACCGGCAGCCGGCCGGTCCAGTTCGGGATGGCGGTGAGCAGGAAGCCGGCGATCGAGGCCGCCACGTAACCGTAGAGCATCTCGTGGATGTGCCAGTCGAGCGGGCCGAAGACGGTCGGCAGGGTCATGAAGCCAAGGAACTGCGGCAGCCAGAGCAGGATGCCGAACGCAGCCCACAAGCCGGCGGCGAGGAAGAATGGCCGGAAGCCGTAGGCGAACAGCGCCGGGCCGTCATAGTCGCGGCGGCGTTGCAGGGCGGCAGGTGTCGACATGGGGGCCTCCTGGAACCTTCAGCGCCCTTTCCCTAGCCCAAAGCGCTTGCTCCCACTTTGATCCAGCGCATGGTTCCGGCAGCCGGACGGCAAGGGTCAGCCGGCGCTTGCATGCCAGAGCGGCCGGTAACCTCTTTCCAGGACTGCCAGAATCGACGGCGGGGTGAGCGCGCCGACCGGGATGACGCGTGGGCGCGATGCCGTTTCCGCATAGCCGGATGGTGTCCAGCGCAGCAGTTTGTCGCCGCGCACCGCGAAGGCGGTGCCGTCGAGGACGACCATGGCGCCGTCGGGAAGCGTATCGATATCGCGCTGGTGAGTGCGCTTGGCTTTGCGGTCGAGGCGCTCGGCGTGGAGCACCTTGTCCATAGCCGGTGCGCTGGCGCGGTGTGGTACCCCGCTGAACAGACGCGCAAACTGTTCCGCGTCCCGGCGCCGGCATTCGAAGCACGGGCGATGGCCGGCGGCGAAAGCCGTCACCTCGTCGAGAAAGAACAATTCGGTGTAGCCGTCGCCCCACACTTTGCGATGACGGTCTTTAAAATCGAGTTGGCAGCAGATCCACTGCTTCGACGCCCAGCGCCGCGTACCGAGCTGTTTATGCGCGTCGTGTATCCGCCCGCCACGATTGCCCATCAACGTGCCGCGCGCGGGAGTCGCGAACAAGTCTCCGAAGGGATCGACGCGGTTCTTAAGCGGCATGGCCAATCATGACACAGAAGCTTTCCCCGTTCATTCCCGTACTCGGGTCCGACCCTCGGTCGGCCCGAGCACAGGCTCCAGCGGGAATCCAGGGACCAGAACCATGTCAGCAATTGAGGCATTGGGTCCCCGCCTTCGCGGGGACGAACGGATAGATGTT
>CAWHJZ010000050.1:0-9967 GCA_963829785.1 uncultured Pseudomonadota bacterium
CTAACGCGAAAATTCTGGACGTTACCATGACGAAACAGACTTTCATTTTTGACGGTCACAATGATGTTCTGCTGCGTCTTTACAAGTCGACTTCGTCAGATCCGGTGTCGGATTTCCTAAAGGGCGAAACGGCTGGCCATATCGATCTGAAAAAGGCGAGGGCTGGCTCTCTAGTCGGCGGCTTGTTTGCCCTGTACTCTCCGTCAACTGCCAGGTCAGCTGGTTACGGTCGACTAATGACGGGCCAACAGTACGCTTTGCCGCTTCCGCCCCCTTTGAGCATGGACGAGGCACGAAAATCGACCGTTGCTGAATTGGCAATTTTGTTGAAGATCGAGCGAGCATCCAGGGGCGCTGTTGCCATCTGCCGTACTGCTACCGAAGTTAAGTTAGCCATTGCACGCGAGGCGCTGGCCGTGGTCGTTCACATCGAAGGGGCAGAGGCCATCGATGGCGACCTGACCTTCCTCGAAGTACTCTATGCTGCGGGATTGAGATCGCTGGGGCCGGTTTGGAGCCGAAGCAACATCTTTGGGCACGGCGTCCCGTTTCGCTTTCCTTCGAGCCCTGATATTGGCGATGGCCTGACGGAGGCGGGGGAAAGGCTGGTTCAAACCTGCAATGAAATGAAGGTTCTCATCGATCTGTCACACATCAATGAAAAGGGGTTTTGGGACGTCGCCCGTTTGTCAAAAGCTCCGCTGGTGGCAACGCACTCAAACGCACATGCCTTATGCCCCTCGCCAAGAAACCTGACCGACAAACAACTGGCGGCGATTCGAGAAACGCAAGGTATGGTCGGTCTCAATTTCGGCACTTGCTTTCTCCGGCCTGACGGCAACATGAGGCCGGACACGGACACCGACTTGATGGTTCGTCAACTCGACCATCTTATCGAAAAACTTGGCGAAGATCACGTCGGACTAGGTTCGGATTTCGATGGCGCGGTGGTACCGGAGAAAATCGGCTCGGCCGCCGGATTGCCGGTGCTGATGGGCGCCTTGCGTGACAAGGGATATTCCGAGCCTTTGTTGACGAAATTAGGCTCCGGCAATTGGCTGGACCTGCTTGAACGTACGATAGGTTGACGGTCCGCTGCTCAGCGAAAACGGGATCGGAAAGAAACAAATTGAATTGATTGCGGACTCTGCAAAGAACAAGCCAAAAGCCCCCGACTGGGTGGGGGAGAAGAATGGGCAATCTGGAAAATCTAAGTCGGACATTCAGAAGAAAATGACGCCTCAAAAGTCCAAAGACAGCAAGTAAGACGAGGATTTTCTCCGTGGATCGCGCTTGGTAGCTCAATGCGGCTGCGCTGGAGAGCAAGTAACTTCGACAACTTCCGAACCTGATGCGTATGAGAATGCTTCTGGCCCAACTCTGCCCCTTGACACTAGGCGAAGTCGGTCCGCTTGATGGCCCTACAGCCGACATCAATTTCTGAAAGTGGTCGAGTGGCAAAACTCTGCTGCGGCGGGGCGAAGTCCGGATCGTGAAGAGCGGATGTTTGCCGACGATCGGCGCTATTGATCGATCTCGCTGCCTAAGCCAAGTGCTAGGTGGTGCCGGCTCGAAAGAAGGCGGCAGCGCGGTGGTCGAGACGTTCAAGACAGCCCTTTTTGTGGCGAAGCGGCCGCTTTTGGATCGACACGGACGTTGTTCGAGGCGCCAACAGAATGTCAATGATGGGATTTGACCCAAAACCGACATTGCAAGGCGCAAGACGACTGATCAAGATTGGCCTTGAGCCGTTCGGGGACGCCTTTGATCCCACTGTAAATGCGTAGCGATCAGATAACGGGACCACCAAATGCACTATCTCGTCTATGTCAGCCAAGCTACTAAGCCTATGGATGTTGTCGAGCTCGAAGCGATCCTCGATAAAAGCCGCAAGTACAACAGCGGGCAAGGCGTCACTGGCATGCTCATCTATCGCTACTCGCCCGACACGAAAAGTGGCCATTTCATCCAAATGTTGGAGGGTGACGAACAGCGCGTGTGCGCACTCTATGACAAGATCAAGCGCGATAAGCGCCACCATACCAAAATTGTGTTGAGCGAAGGCGAGACCCCGGATCGCTTGTTCGGCAAATGGGCGATGGGCTTCAAGAATATCGATGACAAGCTGCTGGCAGACTTGCCCGGATATGTCCGTCTCGGCGAGGCGTCGTTCGACGCTAAGGCGTTCGCAAATGCCAACGCGCGCGCTCTCGAATTTCTTGAATTTTTCTATGACGCGCCCTGATTGGTTACGAGCATCCAAAAGCGCGGAGCATCGAGCCATCATCGCGCTATCGAAATTGGCGGCGTTATGGACCTGCCGTGGCGGTGCTGACTTTGTCATTCCCGGCTCTGTTGGAGTGTTTGCGTCGTGCACACGGTGTTCGTATTGCAGTCCGCCTCCCGGACGGCCGGAGACTGGCGTGTGCAGCATCGAGGGACGGTCCGGCTTAGGAGGAGGCAAAACGGACCGGGAACATTTGCTACCATTTTGCTACCCAATTCGGTAGCACGCACCAATACGGGCCATGACGAGAGATTAGGGCGACACAGAAAACGGCAGTTTTTTCAGGACGATCCGAGACAGAGCGAAATAGAACGATACCGGCACATTCGAATTTCAAGACCGGTGCCTTAAACCGCTCGGCCACCCTTCCTCGACGCCGCTTGAGGCCGATTCCCCGCCGCCCGGGGGCCCCGGGACCCGGCAAAATCGGCCCCGAATTCTGGCCGGACCGTGTCCGGCTGTCCCTTCTTTGCCGCAATTGAATGGTCGATTGCTCCCGACGTTGCAAGCGGGCAGGCATCTAGGCTATGCCGGCTCGCGTTTCGCCTGGGGACATGGCGAAAAAGGGTGTGGAACCAATTCTTTACCACGCCCGCCGGCCGTCGCTAGGCGGTAACGGTTGTGCACGGTATTCTGCGTAGGGTCTTGGGCCAAATGGTCTTGGACCAAACCGCAGCGGGGACGTGAACTGGGATGGGGCAATTGGGGGCTCACGGCGCTATTCACCGTTTGGCGTGCCTGGCTGCGCTCGGCGCCGGCTGCCTGGTGCTCGCCAACTGCTCCGGCGGACCCGGCCGCATCGATCCTAAATATGGCGTGAGCTCCAGCGAGCGGGTAGTCCCGATCGGCAAGCGCGCGCCCAAGGGCGGCGGCGTCTATAAGACCGGCAAGCCCTATACCGTCGCCGGCCGCACTTACGTGCCCAGGATAGACGCCCGCGACTATCACGAGGTCGGTTACGCCTCCTGGTACGGCGACGATTTCCACGGCCGCTACACCGCCAATGGCGAAGTCTTCGACGAGCAGTCGATCTCGGCCGCCAGCCCCGTGCTGCCGCTGCCGTCCTACGTGCGGGTGACCAACCTGTCCAATCACCGCTCGATCGTGGTGCGCGTCAACGACCGCGGCCCCTTCGCCAAGGACCGCATCCTCGACGTCTCGCGTAAGACCGCCAAGCTGCTCGGATTCCACGACCGCGGCATCACCAAGGTGCGGGTCGATTATGTCGGGCGGGCGCCGTTGCGCGGCTCAAGCGATCGCGAACTGGTGGCGAGCCTGCGCCAGCATGGCCCGGGTGAGGCGAGGCCCGTCCGGGTCGCCTCCAACGCGCCTTTCACACGGACCTATTTCAATTCCCGCCCGCTGGGCGCGGTGCTGCCGCCCAACCGGCCCTATGGCGTGAGTTCGGGGCATAACGCGGTGGCCGCGCGGGCCGAGCCGCCCGTGACCCGGGCCCGGACCACCGAGCTTGCCGCTACCGCCAAGCCGCAGCGGGTCGCGGCCCACATCAAGCACGTGCCCCTGCCGCCGGCCGAGCCACAGTTGCCACAGTTAACGGCGCAAGCCACTCCGCGGGTTTCGCCGGTTTCCGCCTATGCCCCCATGCGCTATGATGGCCATGCGGCGGGCTTCATGAGCGGCCGCGGCCTTTACTGAGCCGCGTTTTTCCGCCACATCGCCGCCAGTTAGGGTCTAAAAAGGCGCGCGTTCCCGCATGCCGCGGGGCGCCGAATTGGGCGTTGTCTATGGGCAAGGTGTCTCGTCAGGTTGGTCGGTCGGTCGTTGCGGTCCTGGCCGCGGCGCTGTTGGCCGTCGGCGTGAGCGGGTCGGCTGCGGCCGCCGGCAAGGATGACGCGCCCCGCATCAGCGCCCCGCACGCCATCCTGATCGCCGAGAACGGCAGCGTGCTCTACGAACACGAGCCCGACACGCTGATCGCGCCGGCCAGCCTCGCCAAGCTGATGACGGCGGAATACGTCTTCCACCAGATCAAGACGGGCAAGATCAAGCTCACCGACGAATACGAGGTCAGCGAGTACGCCTGGCGTCACGGCGGCGCGCCGGCGGGCGGCTCCACCATGTTCGCCAAGCTGCACAGCCGGATCAGCGTCGACGATCTGTTGCACGGCATGATCATCCAGTCCGCAAACGACGCCTGCATCGTCTTCGCCGAGGCGCTCGCCGGCAACGAGGGCGAGTTCGGCCACCAGTTGACCAAACGCGCGCGCGAGCTCGGCCTGGAGAAATCGACCTTCGCCAATTCCAACGGGCTGCCCGATCCCGGCGAGCGGGTGACCACGCGCGAGCTCGCCATGCTCGCGCGCCACATCATTACGACCTATCCGGATTTCTATAAGCTGTTCGGCGAGCGCGAATTCACCTGGAACAAGATACGCCAGTACAACCGCAATCCGCTGCTGAAGATGAGCGTCGGCGCCGACGGGCTGAAAACCGGCTTCACCAAGGAGGCCGGCTACGGCCTGGTCGGCTCGGCGGTGCAGGGCGGCTTAAGGCTGATCGTGGTGGTCAACGGCTTGAAGAGCGCCAAACAACGCGCCACCGACGCCAAGCGCCTGCTCGATTGGGGGTTCCACCATTTCGATTCCAGGCTGCTGTTTGCCGAGGGACAGACCATCGGCTCGGCCAAGGTGTTCGGCGGCGCCGATAGCTACGTGCCGCTGAAGGCGGATGGGCCGGTGCGCGTCATGGTGCCCAAGAACGGTGGCGAGCACTTGATCGCACGCATCGTCTATACCGGCCCGCTGCCGGCGCCGGTGAAGGAAGGCCAGCCGGCCGGCAATCTCAAGGTCTGGCGCGGCGACAAGATTATCCTGACCACGCCCTTGAAGACGGCCGGCAGCGTCAAGGTTGGCACGCTCTCGGAGCGTGCATTCGACGCCGTCACCGAACTGGTGATCTCGCTGGTGCGCGCGGGCGCGTCGCGGCTATGATGGTTCCAGCCGGCTCCCGCTGACAGGCAAAGGCTCGATCATCTTGCGCGGACATTTCATCACCTTCGAAGGCGGCGAAGGCAGCGGTAAGTCCACGCACGCCAAACTGCTCGTGGAACATCTTGAGTTGCTTGGCATCGAGGTGGTGCTGACGCGCGAACCCGGCGGTTCGCCCGGCGCCGAGGTGATCCGCCACATTCTGCTCTCCGGCATCGCCAAGCCGCTCGGGGCCGAAACCGAAGCGATCCTGTTCGCGGCCGCCCGCGACGATCACGTGCGCACCGTCATCCGCCCGGCGCTGATCGACGGGAAATGGGTGATCTGCGACCGCTTCATCGATTCCACGCGCGTCTATCAAGGCGTGCTCGGCAAGGTCGACATGAAGCTGATCCGCAGCCTGGAGCGGGTCACCGTCGGCGCCGCCATGCCTGATCTCACCTTCATCCTCGACGTGCCGGCCAATATCGGCCTTGCCCGCGCCAAGCACCGGCGCGGCAATGCGACGGTCGACCGATTCGAGTCCGAGTCCGTCGAATACCACCAGGACCTTGGCCGGGCCTACCGTGCCATCGCACTGGAAGAGCCGCACCGCATCGTCCTGGTGGACGGGCGCCCGCCGCGCGACGTGGTGGCCAGGCGCATCTGGGACGCGGTCAACGAGCGGCTGCATCCCGAACGAGTCACGATAGCCGAGAGCGCGGCGCCGTGAGCGGCAAGGACGGCGACCGCGACACCAAGCTTCCGCGCGAGACGATGGCGCTGTTCGGTCATGCCGAGGCCGAGCAGGCCTTGCTGTCGAGCTATCAGGGCGGACGTGTGCCGCACGCCTGGCTGATCGGCGGCCCACCCGGCATCGGCAAAGCGACGTTGGCCTATCGCTTCGCGCGCTTCGTGCTGGCGAATCCGGAGCCGGGCGCACCGCCCGTGCAACAGGCGACATCGCTTGCTGTCGCCCCCGACAATCCGGTCACCCGC
Source organism: uncultured Pseudomonadota bacterium (assembly GCA_963829785.1). Lineage (GTDB taxonomy): Bacteria > Pseudomonadota > Alphaproteobacteria > Rhizobiales > Xanthobacteraceae > Pseudolabrys. The sequence goes on from CAWHJZ010000050.1 coordinate 6,214, forward strand.
CGCGTCGCCGCGCAAGCACAAGGCGATCTCTTGGTACTCGAGCGCGTCACCAATGAGCAGACCGGCAAACTCTACACCGTGATCCGCGTCGACGACGTGCGCCGCACGGTATCGTTCTTCGGCTCGACCGCGGGCGAGGGCGGCTGGCGTATCTGCATTGTCGATACCGCCGACGAGTTGCAATACCCGCAGGGCTCGAACGCGCTGCTGAAGATATTGGAGGAGCCGCCGCCGCGCACCCTGCTGCTGCTGGTGAGCCACGCGCCGGGGCGGCTGTTGCCGACCATCCGCTCGCGCTGCCGGCGCCTGTTGCTGAGGCCGCTGGCCGTCGACGACGTCGCGCGCGCGGTCGCCGCCGCGGTCGGCCGAGACGAAAACGAGCCGGCGGTGGCCGATGCGGCCGCCGCGGCTGACGGCAGCGTGGCGCGTGCGCTGGCCTTGCTCGACGGCGCGGCACTTGCGCTGCGTCAGCGCGTGCTCGACCTGATCGCGCAGTTGCCCGATCCCGATCCGCGGGCCTTGCATGCGCTTGGCGACGCGCTCGGCGGCACCGATCCGCAGACGCTCGAGACCTTCATGGACCTGATCAATGACTGGCTGTCGGGGCAACTGCGCGTGGCCGCCAATGCGCTGCCGCGCATGGCGCGGCTCGCGGAAACCTGGGACAAAGTCAACCGGGCCGCCCGCGACGTCGAAACCTACAACCTCGAGCGCAAGCCGTTGGTATTTTCGGTGTTCGGCGCGCTCGCCGATGCGGCAAGGGTATGATGCTGCTACAAAATCGCCTTCACGTTGCTTGACGATGTCACCCCGCCGCTGCCATGTGCACAGCGACAGGAGAGACATCGTGCTTCAACGTATGTGGGACCACATCAGCAATTGTTATGCGCGCGCGGCCGATCTGAGCCGGCGCGCCGACCAGACCGCCGATTCCGAGCGCCAAGCCGACCTGCTTCGCATGGCAGAGAGCTGGAAGCGTCTGGCGCAGAGCTACGAAATGTCGGAACAACTCGAGCGCGCCCTGCTGACACGCAGCGAGAACCTGTGCAGCGGCATGGACTGGCAGCGTGCGGCTGTTGCGCCGTTCGACCGCACCCTCGAGCTAGCCGTCATCGGCGCCGGAGGAATCGACCCAATCGCCTTCCCGTGCCGGCGTATCTTGAGGGGTTGGGTCGCCGCCGCGTCGGGAGAGCTGCTTGACGTGCGACCAACGCATTGGCGGGAATGGATCTCGGAAGCCGCGCCGGGGATGGTCAGGAGTTGCGTTCCCCGCATGCCTGTGCCGCGTCCTCCTGCGAAAGTCTCGCTTCTTCCTCGGCTATCAGGCGAATGAGAATTTGCCGGATGGTGGAGTTGGTCTCGCTCGCAAGACGCCTGCGGTAGTATTCCAAATTCAAATGAGAAACCGCCTCGTCCACGATGGTATTCCGATGCTATCGAATTTATCTGCAGATTATATCAACGAGCGCGACGGCGAAAAACAAGTGCGCGTGATCATGTGGGAAACACCCGCGGACGCGGAGGCCATGGGCCCCAATTTTGGAATTACTGCCGCATAAATTTGTCGAAAAAGGCGAGCGTGTCAGCAACGGCCTCACGCTGCATGTCGTCCGGTAAATAGGCACCATCGGCGTTGCGCACCGGATAGACGAAACCGTGCACATCGTGGTCATAACTCTTCCACTGCGCCTCTTTGCCGGCTTCGTGCAGCAGATCGTAGCTGACGCGGAAAATGCCTTGCAGCTCGTCGCGATCGCGGCCCTGCACGAAGATCGGCGTCTTGATCGTGCTGATGCGCGCTTTCGCCACGTCCTCGGTGATGCGCGGGCGCACCTTCGAAGCTTCGCGCATCAGCATCTTCTCGACATTGAGCAGGCCGGTCTTGGGATCGATCTGCGCGGTCTCGTCCGGTTTCAACCGGAGGAATTCGTGCGCGGCCGGCTCGCTCGCCACCATGGCGCGGAAGCCGTGATATTCCGACGTGATCTTAAACGCCATCTCGCCGCCGTGGCTGACGCCGATGTAGCCGAGCCGGTCGCCGTCGACGAACGGCAAGGTCTTGACGTACTCGGCGACCGCGATGGCGTCCTCGTATTCGAGCGGGCCGCGATTGAGCAATTGCCGGCCCTGGCGGCCGCTTGCGATCAGCTTGCCGATCCTGTCATAGGCGTAGTCGACCTCGGCGCGGTAGCGCATCCAGGCCGCGGCGTAGCCCGCTTCCAGAAAGCGTTCGATGGTCCAGTTCTTGGTCTCGACGTGTTCGCGCAGCATGCGTACGCCGCCGCCGCCGTTGCCGGTGGCGCACAGGATGAGGGGGAAGGGGCCCGGTCCCTCCGGCTTGCGCAACGCGATCGGGATATAGGCGCCGTCGACCATCTCCACGTACATGTAATGGACCGGAAACGGCGAGCCTGGCATCGGCTCCGTTACCACCACATGGGCGGGATCGAGGGCGGCCGGTGGCCAAAGGGGTGAGGACGCAGTGGCGCTCATTGCGGGTCTCATTTGTAGGTTGACGATGAAGATCGCGGCGGGGCGGTAACGCTAGCATTGCAACGCGGTCCGGTCACGCTGCGGTGCCAGCGCCTGCCGCCATGTGGTTTGACATTTCACAGCATGGCACCTACGAGCGTCTCGCGTCGGCGCAGCGGCCATTCAGGGGGATTTCGTGCAGTTTCAGAACAAGAAAGTTGTCGTGGTCGGCGGGTCGTCGGGCATCGGTTATGCCACCGCGGCGATGGCCCAGGCGGAGGGCGCCGAGGTGATCATCGCCTCGCGGCCGGGCGAGCGGCTGCAGACGGCAGCGAAGCAGCTCGGCGTCAAGGCGATTGCCGCCGACGTCACCAGCGACGAGGCGGTCGAGAGCCTGTTCCGCACCACCGGGCAGGTCGATCACGTCGTGGTCACCGCCGCGGTGCTGAAAACAGCGCCGATCAAGCAGCTGTCGATGGCGGACGCGCGTGCCACCATGGAATGCAAGTTCTGGGGCGCCTGGCGGGTGGCGAAATTCGCCGAGATCGCGCAGGACGGTTCGCTCACCATCGTCAGCGGGTTCCTGAGCGTGCGGCCGCGGCCGGGCTCCGCCATTGTCGGCGCCGCCAATGGCGCCTTGGAATTGCTGGTGAAAAGTCTCGCGATCGATCTCGCCCCGGTACGCGTCAACGCCGTGTCGCCGGGCATCATCGACACGCCGATCCGTGCGGCCATGCCGGAAGACGCACGCCATAAGATGCTCGATAACATGGCCGCCGGCCTGCCGGTCAAGCGCGTGGGCGTCGCCGACGACATCGCGCGCCAGATTGTCGCATTCATGGGCATAGGCTTCGCCACCGGCGCGGTGGCCTTCATCGACGGCGGCGGCTCGATCGCCTGAGCCGGCCACCGTCTTGGGCAACAAGAATTAGGTTCGCGCCTCCTCGAAGGCTTGCACCCACATGGCGCAAGCGCCCGAGCGCACCACGTCGTCGCGGCTGAACTCGACCACCGGCACCGGCAGCCTCTGATGGCGGATCATGTCGATCACCGTGCGCAGGCCGCTGCCGCTGTCGAGATCGCACTGGCTGATGTCGCCGTTCACCACCATGGTGCAGCCCTCGCCGATGCGGGTGAGGAATGTCTTGATCTCGGCGGCCGTGGCGTTCTGCGCCTCGTCGAACAGCACGAAGGCGTTCTTCCATGAGCGCCCGCGCATCACCTCGAACGGCACCAGCTCGATGTCGCCGTGCTTGAGCGCGATGTCGTAGCAGGCTTTGCC
>CAWHJZ010000051.1:0-137162 GCA_963829785.1 uncultured Pseudomonadota bacterium
AGGGCGGCGGGGTTGTAGCCCGAGAGCTGGTATGACTTCGCGGTGGTGGAGCGTGAGAAGGGCTGTGAGATTGCCGAGCGGATGCGGTCAGCGGACGCGGCGTGATTTTGTAGGGTGGGTTAGGCGCGCAGCGCCGTGACCCACCGTGGGCGTTTTGGAATGCGATGGGTTTCGCTGCGCTCAACCCATCCTACGGGCTGCTTGCCGCCATGCTAGTTCGTTTGATAAGAGCATGTATATGGAAACGCCCGCAGAAAAGCTATTGAAGTCTTTAAAGTCCACAGCTGGAGCAAATTTTATTGCAGCTAAACGATTAGAAAATCACGATCGGCGGCTGACGCGGCTAACTGCATTTGCGTCATCATACGTGATTATTCTTACTGCGTTGCCATATTTTTTTAAACTGCCATCAACAACCGCAACCACTTACGATTTGGTCACTCTGGTATTTGCAGTCGTAATATTGATTTCATCGCTACTTCAATATTCAAATAACAATATCGCCAGAGCGGAGCAGCATCACCGAAGCGGGCTTGAGGTGAATGAATTGCATCGGTTGCTCCTTGTTGAAGGCGAAAACCCTTCTAAAGAAACGCTCGTCGATTTCACAAAACGGTACAGTTCAATCTTGCAAAAATATAGCATCAATCACGATGAGCTTGACTATTCAAAATATCAAGTGGATCGACCTGAAGAGCACACGTGGATGAAGTGGCCTCGAAAGTGTCAGATACATTTCCAACTAGCTGTAGAAAAATACACTCCGGACGCATTTCTTATTTTTATCACATGCGTATTCTTCGTTCTCGTTTACCATGGAGCAACTATTGCGGCGATCAACTAGGCGGCGTTAGCGGGATGCGGGGACGCCGTTCCGGATTTTGCCGCGCTCTATCCGGGCTACGCTTGCTACTGAATGTGGCTTAGGTTGGTTCGCCATTCGACTCCTCCGGGTTCGCTTCTGCCGCGGCGGCCTTCGCTTTTGCGTCTCGCGCCGCGATCCCATCAAGCTTTGCCTTCGGAAGCTTTGCGTAAAGCTCGTCGCGTAGCTTTGGCTGAGAAATCATCTGGTCGGCAATTGCGTTCACTAACGCAAAAAGCACCCCGGCCGTTTCTGGGTCATCGCGCAAATCCATTTCGCCAGGATGTACGGCCTCGTTGCCGATCACACGAACTGTATCTAGCGCTTGCTGCACCCGGACATCTAAGCCCTTCGCAACGAGTGAACCTATGTCCTTATCAATGTTCTTTCCTTCTTCGCCAAGCTGTTTGCAAAGCTTCTGCAGGCAAAGCCGCAACAGGGCGGCGGCTCCCCTAGGGCCTTTTGCTAGGATTGATGCGGCTTCTGCGTAATCCGTCTTGATGTCGCCATCTAAGTCGTCATTTACTGGCGGTGCACTGCTGACATCGGGAACTAAAATTTTTCCATCATACCAATACAGCCAGCGCTGGCAGTGCGTGCAGTAAGAGGCTTTAAATTCGTCGATATTGTCTGGCGTTTGAGGGTAGTCGGAGCGCAAGATGTCGCGCCAGATTTGTTGGGCATATGCGTGACACTGCGGGCAGTTGAATGACTTCGCCTTAAGCTGCGGTGGCACGAATGGATGTGACATAGCGTCTCCGTACTTTTCAAATTAGCATTTTCAACAATTACTCCGCCGCTTCCATCCCCTTCTTCTTCCGTCGCCCCGGCGCCTCGCGCGCCAACACCGGCTTCAAGAACTCCCCCGTATAACTCCGCTTCGCCTTGACGATGTCCTCCGGCGTGCCTTGCGCGACGATCTCGCCGCCGCCGTCGCCGCCTTCGGGGCCCATGTCGATCACCCAGTCGGCGGTCTTGATCACTTCCAGATTGTGCTCGATCACCACCACCGTGTTGCCGGTCTCCACCAGCTCGTGCAGCACCTCCAGCAGCTTGGCGACGTCGTGGAAATGCAGGCCCGGTGGTGGGCTCGTCGAGGATATAGAGCGTGCGGCCGGTGGCGCGCTTCGACAGCTCCTTGGCGAGCTTGACGCGCTGGGCTTCGCCGCCCGACAGCGTGGTGGCCTGCTGGCCGACATGGATGTAGTCGAGGCCGACGCGGTGCAACAGCGCCAGCACGTCGCGCACGCGCGGCACCGCCTTGAAGAACTCGAGCGCCTCTTCCACCGTCATGTCGAGCACGTCGGCGATCGACTTGCCCTTGAACAGCACCTCCAGGGTCTCGCGGTTGTAGCGCTTGCCCTTGCAGACGTCGCAGGTGACGTAGACGTCGGGCAGGAAGTGCATCTCGATCTTGATGACGCCGTCGCCCTGGCAGGCCTCGCAGCGGCCGCCCTTGACGTTGAACGAGAAGCGGCCGGGCGCGTAGCCGCGCGCCTTGGCCTCGGGCAGGCCGGCGAACCACTCGCGGATCGGCGTGAAGGCGCCGGTGTAGGTGGCCGGATTGGAGCGCGGGGTGCGGCCGATCGGCGACTGGTCGATGTCGATGATCTTGTCGATGTGCTGCAGGCCCTCGATCTTGTCGTGCGGCGCGGGGGCGAGCGAGGCGCCGTTGAGCTTGCGCGCCACCGCGGCATAGAGCGTGTCGATGAGCAGCGTCGACTTGCCGCCGCCGGAGACGCCGGTGACGCAGGTGAACAGGCCGAGCGGAATGTCGGCGGTGACGTTCTTCAGGTTATTGCCGCGGGCGTTGACCACCTTGATCATGCGGCGCGGGTCGGGCGCGCGGCGCTCCGGGATCGGCACGCTGAGCTCGCCGGAGAGGTACTTGCCGGTCCACGATTGGGGCGCGGCGATCAGGTCGTCGACATTGCCTTCGGCGATGATGTGGCCGCCGTGGATGCCGGCGCCGGGGCCGATGTCGAGCACGTAATCGGCGGTGCGGATGGCGTCCTCGTCGTGCTCCACCACGATGACGGTGTTGCCGAGGTCGCGCAGGCGGCGCAGCGTTTCCAACAGGCGCGCGTTGTCGCGCTGGTGCAGGCCGATACTGGGCTCGTCCAGCACATAGAGCACGCCGGTGAGGCCGGAGCCGATCTGCGAGGCGAGCCGGATGCGCTGGCTCTCGCCGCCGGAGAGCGTGCCGGAGGCGCGCGACAAGCGTGAGATAATCGAGGCCGACGTCGATGAGGAAGCGCAGGCGCTCGCGGATTTCCTTCAGGATGCGGCCGGCGATCTCGTTCTGCTTGGATGAAAGCTGCTGCGGCAGCGTTGCCGACCCAGTCGCCGGCCTTGCGCACCGACAGCTCCGAGACGTCGGCGATGGTCGCGCCGGCGATCTTGACGCACAGCGCCTCGGGCTTCAGCCGCGCGCCGTGGCAGGCGGAGCAGGGCACGTCGGTGAAGTATTTCGCCAGGTCCTCGCGCGCCCACTCGGATTCGGTTTCCTTGAAGCGGCGCTCCAGGTTGGTGATGACGCCCTCGAACGGCTTCTTGGTCTGATAGCCGCGCAGGCCGTCGTCGTAGACGAACTTGATCTCGTCGTCGCCGGAGCCGTAGAGGATCGCGTTTTGCGTCTTCTTCGGCAGCTCCTTCCACTTGGTGTCGAGCGTGAAGCGGTAGTGCTTGCCGAGCGCCTGCAGGGTCTGGACGTAATAGGGCGAGGACGACTTCGCCCACGGCGCGATGGCGCCCTTGCGCAAGCGTGGCGTCCTTGTCGGGGATGACCAGCTCGGCGTCGATGTGCTGCTCGAGCCCGAGGCCGCCGCATTCCGGGCAGGCGCCGAACGGGTTGTTGAAGGAGAAGAGTCTGGGCTCGATCTCGGAAATCGTGAAGCCGGACACCGGGCAGGCGAACTTCTCCGAAAAGATGAGGCGCTCGTGGGTGGCGTTGCGGCCGCGGTTGGCGGCGGCGCCGGTGGCCTTGGTGTCGGCGAGCTCGATGACGGCGAGGCCGTCGGCGAGCTTGAGGCATTGCTCCAGGGAGTCGGCCAGCCGGGTGCCGATATCGCCTTTGACAACAAGGCGATCGACGACGACGTCGATGTCATGGGTGAACTTCTTGTCGAGCGGCTTGACGTCCTGGATCTCGAGGAATTCGCCGTCGATCTTGACCCGCTGGTAGCCCTTCTTCAGCAGCTCGGCGAATTCCTTCTTGTACTCACCCTTGCGGCCGCGCACGAGCGGCGCCAGCACGTAGATGCGCGTGCCTTCGGGGAGTTCCAGCACGCGGTCGACCATCTGGCTGACGGTCTGGCTTTCGATGGGCAGGCCCGTCGCCGGCGAATAGGGGATGCCGACGCGCGCCCACAGCAGGCGCATGTAGTCGTAGATCTCGGTGACGGTGCCGACGGTCGAGCGCGGGTTCTTCGACGTGGTCTTCTGCTCGATGGAGATGGCCGGCGACAGGCCGTCGATCTGGTCGACGTCCGGCTTCTGCATCATCTCCAGGAACTGGCGGGCGTAGGCCGACAAGGACTCGACATAGCGGCGCTGGCCCTCGGCGTAGATGGTGTCGAAGGCGAGCGACGACTTGCCGGAACCCGACAGCCCGGTGAACACCACGAGCTGGTCGCGCGGGATGCTGACGTCGACGTTCTTGAGATTGTGCTCGCGGGCGCCGCGGATGGTGATGGCGCGGGCGTCGCGGCCGGTGGCTTTCGGGGGCAGGTCGGACATGAGGCGGTTCTGGACTTTCGGGGGCGCGGACGTTGTGGAACGTAGTGAGAACGGCGGCCTTGCGCCAGTCCAGCGCCGGCAAAGCAGCCATGGCGGCTGGGGAAAATTCCGAGTTCCCGGCGGCGGTTCGCGAATAAGCAAAGCCGCCCAGGGCCTAGACCCACTTCTTATAATAATTCTAAGGTATTGAAATATTTGGCATTATCTATTGACCCAGCGCAAAGTCGCGCGCACATGAGAGTGGTAATCAAAAACAAGAGCGAACGGACCGCACCGTTCGCCGAAGACGGAAGCCGATTCATGTCGATCCTGGTTGAGACGCTCCCGAGCGACGCCGCGGTGGCGGCGAGGCCGTGCTGCCTGGGTGACGCCGCGCGCGGGTTTCGGGGCCGCATTCACACCATCAACGCCAGCGACCACAGCCGCGCCTTGCCGGCCGAGGAGATGGAGCGTCGTCTGATCGAGCTCGGTTTCACCGAGGGGGCGACGGTCGAGGTTCTGCACGAGGGGTTCTTCGGCCGCGATCCGATCGCGGTGCGCGTCAACGACGCCACCGTCGCGCTGCGCCGCCGTGAGGCCATGGCCATCCTCGTCGTCTAACTGTCTGATTGAATGAAGCCATGAGCGTCATTGCCGGGGGCGGTCCCCTTCATCTCGCCCTGATCGGCGCGCCCAATTGCGGCAAGACCGCGCTTTTCAACGCGCTGACAGGCAGCCGGCAGAAGGTCGCCAACTATCCGGGCGTCACCGTCGAGCGCAAGACCGGCACCGTGCAGACACCGGGCGGCCACCGCGTCAGCCTGATCGATCTGCCCGGCACCTATTCGCTGCGCGCGCGCAGCCCGGACGAGGAAGTCACCCGCGACGTGGTGCTCGGCCGTTTCGCCTCCGAGCAGACACCGGACTTCCTGCTGTGCGTCGCCGACGCCACCAATCTGCGGCTGGCGCTGCGGCTGGTCATCGAGCTGAAGCGGGTGGGGCGGCCGCTGCTGCTCGTGCTCAACATGATCGACATCGCGCGCCGGCGCGGCATCGAGATCGATCTCGACAAGCTGTCGGCGGAGCTCGGCGTGCCGGTGACGACGGCGGCGGCGGTGCGCCGCGGCGGCACCGATGATCTCTTGCGCCGCCTCGACGAGGTGATGGCCGCAGACAGTCACGCGGCGGACGAGAGCTCCTGGACGGTGCCGACGTCGAGCGACCTGCGCGCCGCGCAGCGTGAGGCCGACCGCATCATCGGGCTCGCCGTCACCATGCCGGCCAAGCCCGACACCCTGACCACGCGGCTCGACGCCGTGCTGCTGCATCCGGTGTTCGGGCTGGTGTTCCTGCTCGGCATCCTGTTCGTCATGTTCCAGGCGGTGTTCTCCTGGGCGCAGCCGCTGATGAACCTGATCTCGCACGGCTTCGACGCGCTGGCGCTCTTGGTGCACACGTGGCTGCCCGCCGGCCTGTTGCAGAGCTTCCTCGCCGACGGCGTGATCTCGGGCGTCGGCAGCGTGCTCGTGTTTTTGCCGCAGATCCTGATCCTGTTCCTGTTTATCCTGCTGCTTGAAGACCTCGGCTACATGGCGCGCGCCGCCTTCCTGATGGACCGCATCATGGGCGGCGCCGGTCTGCATGGCCGCGCCTTCATTCCGCTGCTGTCGAGCTTCGCCTGCGCCATTCCCGGCATCATGGCGACGCGCGTCATCGACAATCCGCGCGACCGGCTGACCACTATCCTGGTGGCGCCGCTGATGACCTGTTCGGCGCGCATCCCGGTCTACACGCTGATCATCTCGGCCTTCATTCCGGCCAAGGAGATCTGGGGCTTCGCCAGCCTACAGGGCGTGGTGATGTTTGGGCTTTACGGCGCCGGCATCGTCAGCGCGCTCGGCGTGTCGTTCCTCGCCAAGTTCTTCTTCTGGCGCGAGGACCCGACGCCGCCATTCATGCTCGAACTGCCGGACTACAAGCTGCCGCGACCGCGCAGTATCGCGCTCGGTCTCTACACACGCGCCAAGATCTTCCTGGAACGGGCCGGCACCACGATCTTCTCCATGATGGTGGTGATCTGGTTCCTGGCCTCGTTCCCGCGTCCGCCGGTGGGCGCGAGCGGACCGGCGATCAACTACAGCCTGGCCGCAATCCTCGGCCATTGGATCGAACCGCTGTTGGCGCCGCTCGGCTTCAATTGGCAGATCAGCGTGGCCTTGATCCCCGGCATGGCGGCGCGCGAGGTCGCGGTCGCCGCGCTCGGTACGGTCTACGCCATCTCCGGCGGCAAGCAGGCCTCCGAGCAGATCGGCCACGTGCTCGCCAGCCAATGGAGCCTGGCGACGGCGCTGTCGCTTCTGGTCTGGTACATCTTCGCGCCGCAATGCGCCTCGACGCTCGCCGTCATCAAGCGCGAGACCGGCAGCTGGAAGTGGATGTTTGTCACCTTCGGTTACATGCTGGCGCTGGCCTATTTGGCCTCGTTGCTCACCTACAACGTCGCGGCGGCGCTCGGCGCGGGCTAGGGCGCGGCTTCCGGCAGCGCACAATATTTGCTGCGGTTGCGAAGAAACCCGGCAGCCATTTCCGCATGATTTCTGTGTGATTTATGGACGGCGCTCCGGTGCGTCGCAGCATTTTCACACCAAATCCATGGATAATTTCGAACGATACATTCGTTAAAACAAATACGTTGAATTTAATTCTACTCAGACCCAAGATCGGGCCACTGAAATTCGGAACTATCCGCAAGACGTAGAACACAACATCTGTCTCGCCCACGTCCGTGCCATCGAGGGATGGCCGGCGAATGGGTCCACCATAGGGCGATCCGCATCGGGTCGTGAGGCATTGGGAGGGAAGAGAAATGCTCGACCGATCCGACAAGCTACGTGTGACTCGGCGCCAGTTCGGCCTGATGGCCGGTGTCGCCGGCGTTGCACTAGGCGCGGGCGGACTGCCGGAAATCGCCAACGCGGCGGGACCGGATTCCGCCGCCATCATCCACGGCAAGAAGAGCGGCTTGATCATCCACAACGCCAAGCTCGGCGTCATGGAGACCCCGCTTACCGAACTGCGCAAGCACGCGATTACGCCGAAAGACATCCTCTATAACCGTTTCCATTTTCCGCACGAGGGGAATGCGTCCTGGTACGCCACAACGCAGCCGCCGCCGGCGGAGATGGTGAAGACCTGGAAGATCCGCGTCGACGGCCTGGTGCGGCGTCCACGCGATGTGACCATCGCTGAATTGCAGAAGATGCCGCAGGTGAAGCGCGAGTCCGTGTTGCAATGCGCCGGCAACGGCCGCGCCTATTATGCGGCCAAGCAGAAGGTCGGCGGCGGCCAGTGGCACCATGGCGGTATGGGCAACGTCGAGTGGGAAGGCGTGGAGCTGAAGCCGCTGCTCGCCAGTCTAAAGATGGATCCGTCGCCGACCGCGAAATGGCTCACCGCTGAAGGCTGGGACCAGCCGGCAACGCCCGTCGGCACCGACTTCGCCAAGAGCTATCACCTGGCTGACGACGCGCTCGACCACGCCATCCTGGCGCTGAAGATGAACGGCGAGCCGATCCCGGCCACCAACGGCGGCCCGGTGCGGCTGATCATCCCCGGCTACTACGGCAACATGAATGTGAAGATGGTTACCTATCTTCTGTATGCGGCCGAGCAGAACCCGAGCGTCTACCAGTCGATCGGCTATCGCATGCCGGACTATCCGGTGGAGCCGGGCAAGTTCGGCGCCAACGACTACACCTGGCAGAACAGCCGGCCGACATATGGCCACGCGATCATGAGCGTGATCTTCTCGCCGCTGCCGGAAGACAAGCCCAAGTCGGGCATGCACACGATTACCGGTGTGGCCTGGAATGACGGCCGCGCCAAGATCACCCAGGTCGAAGTGTCGACCGACGGCGGCAAGAGCTGGCACAACGCGGACATCAAGCCGCCGGCGAGCCCGTGGGCGTGGCATCACTTCTCCGCCAAGGCCAAGCTGGCCAAGGGCAAGAACATGGTCATGTGCCGGGCCACCGACGCGCTTGGACGTACCCAGCCGATCGACGGTCTGTCGCGCTGGAACCCGCGCGGCTACGAGTGGAACGGCGTCGATCACGTCGAGATCGACATCTGACCCGAGGCAAATGAAGCGGGAGCGCCGGTCGGCGCTCCCGTATTCCATTGAGGAGAGATTGAGATGCGGAGGGCGACCCTCATCGCAGGGGCCGTCGCGGGCGGCCTGTTGGCCCTGTCGGTTGGCGCGGCATGCGCACAGGAGATCGTATTGCCGCAGGGCCCGAACCGCGACCTGGTCTACGGCAAATGCCGCACCTGTCACGACCTGCAATACTTGATCGAGTCCAAGGGCGTGCCACGCAGCACCTGGAACGACCTGCTTGACAACATGAAGCAGTATGGGCTCGAAATCCCCAAGGACGATCGCGCTAAGATCCTCGAATATCTTGCCACCTATTTGGGCCCCAATCCGCCGCCGAAAGCGGCGGCGCCTGTGACAGAGGCCAAAATCGACGGGGCCACGTTGTTCAAGGAGCAGTGCAGCGGCTGCCATCAGCCGACCGGGAAGGGTGTGCCGGGTAACTTCCCGCCGCTCGCCGGCAATCCCGACCTGTTCCTGAGCCGCACCTTCCCGGCGATGGTCGCGCTGTTCGGCATGGAGGGAAAGATCTCCACCGAAGGCCAGACCATCACCAGCGCCATGCCGTCGTTCGCGCATCTATCGGACGCGCAGATCGCGGCGGCGGTCAACCACGTGCGCGGGGCCTGGGGCAACGACAAGCTGCGGCCGGCGACGATGAAGCCGATCGACGCCAAGGCGGTGGCCGACATCCGCAAGCAGAAGCTCTCGCCCAAGCAGGTGCACGCGCATCGCGCCGAGCTGAAAGCGGCGAAGAAGTAGGTAGGCTTAGCGCCGGCGTTTCGTTCAGAAGCGGTAGTTCAGGCCGGCGCGCACGACGTTGGTCTTGTAGCTGACGTCGGTGTCGGTGCCGCAGGTCGACGCGCCGCAGGTCGCGGTGCCGAGATCGGTATAAAGATATTCGAGCTTCACCGACCAGGGACCTTTGTAGGCGTATTCGAGCCCGGCGCCGGCGGTCCAGCCGAACTGAAAGGCGGTCTCGCCGCCGCCCGTGTTGGGCGACATCTTGACGGTGCCGAAGGCGCCGCCGCCGGTAACGTAAGGCATGAGGCGGTCGAAGGCATAGCCGACGCGCGCCCGGGCGGTGCCGAGGAAGGTGTTGTGGGTCTCGCAGCCGAGGCTGCCGGCGCAGAGCCCGCTGCCGCCGCTGGTGCTGGCGTTGATCCAGGCCGCGTCGGCATCGGCCTCCGCGCCCAGGACCCAGGCGCCGGTCTGCCAGTTGTAGCCGAGCGTGGCGCCGACCAGCGCGCCTTGCGGATCGAGGCTGGCCGTGGTCGTCGCGCTCGACCAGTCGGACGTGCCAAAGCCATAGCCGCCGTTGATGCCGAGATAGAAGCCGGTCCAGCTGAAGGCCGGCGCCTCATAGATCGGCGCGGAGCCCTGGTAGCGGGGCAGGGCCGGCACGTCGGCCGCGACGGCGGCTGACCACAGAGCCGGTGTCACGACCGCCGTGCAGGCGAGGACCAGAAGGCGTTTCATTGGCGGATCCTTGGGCGCATCCTGGTTCGCAGTCCTCGGTCGCGATCCTTGTCCGGGTGATACGGCGCACCGGATGGCGGCATCGGCGCGGGATTCGCGCGTATGTTCAGTCTTTTTCCGATTGGTTAGCGAGACGTTAACAGCGCCTGCGGCGGATCGGCCTTATCGCCGTGAAGGCTAGGCGGCCCGCGCCGTCCGCTCCCGCGCCGAACGCAAGACGACGCTTGCGTTCGGTTGGGGGGAGCGTCGGTCGCGCTTCGATCAGAAGCGGTAGTTGATGCCGCCGCGCACGGTGCTGAAGTTGAGCTTGTAGTCGGTGTCGACGCCGCAGGTGGCGGCGGTGCAGGTAGTGCTGCCGAACTGGGTGTAGAGATAATCCACCTTCACCGACCAGCCGCCTTCGAGTCCGTATTCGAGGCCGGCGCCGACGGTCCATCCGATCGGCGTGTTGGTTTCGCTGGCGCCGGACGTCGAGCTGATCTTCACGCTGCCGATGGCGCCGCCGCCGGTGATGTAGGGTAGGAATCGGTCCATCGCATAGCCGATGCGGCCGCGCGCGGTGCCGAAGAACGCGTTCTTGATTTCACAGCCGCCGGCGCAGAGTGCCACGGTCGTGTTGGTCGGGTTGCCCTTGATCAGCGCGTAGTCCAAGTCGCCTTCGAAGCCCCAGACAAAGTTGCCGGTCTGCTGGTTGAAGCCGATGGTGGCGCCGAACATCCAGCCGTTGCTGTCGTCCGATGCGTCGCCGACATTTGCCTTGCCCCAGGCGTAGCCGCCGTTGCCGCCGACATAGAAGCCGGTCCAGTTGTAGGGCGGGGCATAGATCGGGGCCGGCGGGGCCTTGTAGATGGGGGCCGGCCGCGGAATGAGGTCGGTGGCGCGCGCCACCGAACCCGCCGCCGTCATAACGCACGCGCACGCGACCAGGGTGAACGCCCTGAGGATGAGACGCTTCATGGATGCCTCCTGTTGTCTCGGCCGCTTTCGACGCAGAACGTGTTGGGTGGCGGACGCTAAAACCGCAGGATGAGTCGCCAGTAGTACGCACGCACTAGCGTTCTAAAAAATGTAGCGAAATCAAATCCTTAACAGATAGTTAATCGCTGGAACATAGAGAGAACATCTGATAAGGTGATCTTGCCGCCGCGTGGCGGGTCGCCCGCCCCAGAAGCCTTGTGGATTAAAGGCGAACGCGCTTGCCGCTTGCGGGGTGCGCACTAGGGTGGGTGCCAAGGCGTGCATCGCGACACGTATTTTGAAACGAGGGGCCTTCCGAGCGGCAGGCGGGGCCCCAAAAGCGGCGAAGCGGTTTGCAAAGCGCGGGAGAGCGCGGCCGGCATCGCCAGTTCGGAGAGCACTATGGCTGGTAGCGTCAACAAGGTGATCCTCATCGGCAATCTCGGTGCGGATCCGGAAATTCGCCGTACCCAGGACGGGCGGCCGATCGCCAATCTGCGGGTCGCGACCTCGGACACCTGGCGCGACAAGAACACCGGCGAGCGCCGCGAGAAGACCGAGTGGCATCGCGTCGTGATCTTCAACGAGGGCCTGTGCCGCATCGCCGAGCAGTACCTGAAGAAGGGCTCGAAGGTTTATCTCGAAGGCGCGCTGCAGACGCGCAAGTGGCAGGACAAGGAAGGCCAGGACCGGTATTCGACCGAAGTGGTGCTGCAGGGCTTCAATTCGCAGCTCACCATGCTCGACGGCCGCAGCGGCGGCGGGGGTGCCAGCGGTGACAACGGTGACGACTTCGGGTCCGCCGGTGTGAGCGGGGGCGGGTCGCGCCGGCAACCGGCGATGGCCGGCGGTGACGGCGGGCGCGGCGGCGATCTCGACGACGAGATTCCGTTCTAAGCGCGACGGCGCCGGACTGCCCCGGATGGTCGCGGCGATTTCCTGGAGCGGCGGCAAGGATGGTTGGCTTGCGCTGTTGCGCGCGCGCGCCGCCGGCTTCGATGTGCGCTACGCGCTCACCATGTTCGACGAGAGCGGCGAACGCTCGCGGTCGCATGCGGTGCGGCCGGAATTGATGGCAGCGCAGACGGCCGCGCTCAAGCTTGAACCGGTGACCGTGCGGGCGCCCTGGCAGGATTATGAGACGAACCTCGTCGCCGCCTTGCGCGCGCTGGCCGGGCGCGGCGTCGATACGGTCGTGTTCGGCGACATCGATATCGCCGCCCATCGCGCGTTCGAGGAACGGGTTTGCACGGCAGCGGGCCTGACCGCCCATCTGCCGCTCTGGCAGCAGGACCGCGGCGCGCTGGTCGAGGAGATGTTCGCCCACGGTCTCGAGGCGATTGTGGTGACAACCGACGACCGTTTTCTCGACGGCAGCTTCTGCGGCCGCCGTTTCGACCGCGCCTTCGTGGCGTCCCTTCCGGCCGGCGTCGATGCGTGCGGCGAGAACGGCGAGTTCCACACTTTCGTCACGGGCGGCAGTGGTTTCAGCACGGGTCTGTCGGTGGAGGTGGCGCCCCGCTATGCCCATGCGGTTACCTTTGCCGGCCGGCAGAGCGGCTACCATTTCGCACCGCTGCAAGCCGCCGCCGCTTGAGCGGGCGGAAGTCTTGATCTCGTCGCGTTTCCGGACGGCGAACCGGTTCCCACTTCGCCTGGAAACGCTCTACTCCCGCGCCACCAGCAGCGACCAGGTCAGCGCGCAGAAGCCGCCGAAGACGATCAGCGCATTGACCGCGTGCGAGAACTCCCACTCCAGCCGCAGGCTCTGCCAGCCAGCGGGGATGACGGTCCAGTTGTTGGTCGCCTGGTTGGCCGGGTAGGTGAAGGCGAAGAAGATCGTCAGCGCGCCGACGAGGCACAACAAGTTGACCAGCACCAGCCCGAACGCCGTGCGATTGCCGCGCAGCAGCACCGCCAGCACCAGGTTGGCCAGCACCGCGCCGATCATCACCACGCCGAACAGGTCCCAGCCGCGATAGACGTTCTGGGCGATGAAGTATTCGCTCTGCGCCAGGTCGATCTTGTTGGGCAGTTCGGCGAGATGGGCGCCGAGCGGCACCAGCGTAACCGCCGTCAGCACCACGGCGATGAATTGCGTGGCCTTGAGCACGGGGGCGGGTTCCCTTTGTCCGGCTTCTTGCGATCCGGCTTTTAAGATCGGCCTGCCGGTTCCGCCGGCAGCGGGCCGCCCGTCCGTATTGTCTCACACCGTCGCGCGGTGGCAAGCCAGGGCCGCGTCAAGCGGCGAGCGCCGCACGCACGCCGTCGATCACATATTGCACGGCAAGGGCGGCCAGCAGCACGCCGAGCAGGCGTGACAGCACCACGCTACCGGTCGCGCCCAAGAGGCGCGCGACCCGCGTCGCGGCCAGGAACACGAGCAGGCAAACCACGATCACGACCGCTATGACGGCGAGCAGCAGCGCCAGCCGTTCGATCTGGCCGTTGCCGCGGCCGGCGAGCAGGATGGTGGCGGTAATGGCCCCGGGCCCCGCCATCAGCGGCACGGCGAGCGGGAAGGCGGCAATGTTGCGCACCCGCTCCTCGACCGCTTCCTCCGCCTGCTGCGACTGGCGCACGGTGCGCACGCCGAACACCATTTCCGAGGCGATGGAGAACAGCAGCAGCCCGCCCGCGATCCGGAAGGCGGGCAGGGTGATCGAGAGCGAGCGCAGCAGCCAGTCGCCGATCAGCGCGCTGCCGGCCAGCACGCAACAGGCGATCAGGCTTGCCCTGAGCGCCACGGCGCGGCGCGCCGTGTCGGGCAGGCCGTTGGTAATGGCCAGGAAGGTCGGCACCAGGCCGATCGGATCGACCACCACCACGAGGGTGACCAGCGCGGAAATGAGGAAGTCGGTGGGCATTGCGGGCGGGCCTGGCGGTCCATTTTGACCGGGGCGGGCAGCTTCGAACGGGCGGGGCGAAGCGTCAACCTAGACGGTCTGCCACAGCTTTGCCGCGGTCCGCCAAGGGCTTGCAGGCGAACCTCATAAACCCTTGAAAAATGGGGCTAAAATACCACATGCCTGGCGTGCTTTCAGGTGGCTAAGCGCCGCTAAATCAGCTAGAGAAAACGGTCTAGAGCCATTCCAGGAATCCGTCCTTGTCCGATAGCGACACGCCCCAGTCGGGAGACCCTTCCGACGTTCGTCCGATCTCGATCACCGAGGAGATGAAGCGCAGCTACCTCGATTACGCCATGAGCGTAATCGTGTCGCGGGCGCTCCCCGACGTGCGCGACGGATTGAAGCCGGTGCACCGGCGCATCCTCTATTCGATGCACGAGCAGGGCCATACGCCCGACAAGAAATACGTGAAGTCGTCGCGCGTGGTCGGCGACGTCATGGGTAAATATCACCCGCACGGCGACCAGGCGATCTACGACGCGCTGGTGCGCATGGCGCAGGACTTCTCCATGCGCCTGGAGCTGATCGACGGGCAGGGCAATTTCGGCTCGGTCGACGGCGA
Organism: uncultured Pseudomonadota bacterium; assembly: GCA_963829785.1. Taxonomy (GTDB): domain Bacteria; phylum Pseudomonadota; class Alphaproteobacteria; order Rhizobiales; family Xanthobacteraceae; genus Pseudolabrys. Next base: position 14,640 of record CAWHJZ010000051.1, read on the forward strand.
TCCACCGGCGGCCATGCGTTACACCGAGTGCAAGCTCGAAAAAGCGGCGATGTCGCTGCTCGACGACATCGACAAGGACACCGTCGATTTCCAGGACAACTACGACGGCGCCGAGCACGAGCCGGTGGTGTTGCCGGCGCGTTTCCCGAACCTGCTGGTCAACGGCGCCGGCGGCATCGCCGTCGGCATGGCGACCAACATCCCGCCGCACAATCTCGGCGAGCTGATCGACGCCTGCTACGCGCTGATCGACAATCCGGCCTTGAGCGTCGACGATCTGATTGGCATCGTGCCGGGGCCGGACTTCCCGACCGGCGGCATCATCCTCGGCCGCGGCGGCATTCGTAACGCCTATCACACCGGCCGCGGCTCGGTCGTCATGCGCGGCAAGGTCGCCTTCGAGACCGTGCGCAAGGAGCGCGAGGCGATCATCGTCTCCGAGATCCCGTACCAGGTGAACAAGGCGACCATGGTCGAGCGCATCGCCGAGCTGGTGCGCGACAAGAAGATCGAGGGCATCGCCGACCTGCGCGACGAATCCGACCGCGACGGCTATCGCGTCGTCGTCGAGCTCAAGCGCGACGCCGAGCGCGAGGTCGTGCTCAACCAGCTCTACCGCTTCACCCCGCTGCAGACCTCGTTCGGTGCCAATATGGTGGCGCTCGACGGCGGCCGGCCGCTGGTGATGAACCTCAAGGACATGCTCACCGCCTTCATCGCGTTCCGCGAAGAGGTGGTGCAGCGGCGCACCAAGTATCTGCTCGGCAAGGCGCGCGACCGCGCCCACATCCTGGTGGGCTTGGCGATTGCGGTCGCCAACATCGACGAGATGATCGCGCTGATCCGCGGCTCGAAGGATGCCGCCGAAGCGCGCGAAGCCTTGATGAACCGCGAATGGCCGGCCAAGGACATGGCGCCGGTGGTGCTGCTGATCGACGATCCGCGCCACACGGTGTCGCCCGAAGGCACCACGCGGCTCTCCGCCGAACAGGCCAAGGCCATCCTCGACCTGCGCCTGCAGCGGCTGACCGCGCTTGGGCGCGAGGAGATCACCGAGGAACTCGACAAGCTCGCCGTGCAGATTTCCGACTATCTGGACATCCTGCGCTCGCGCGCGCGCATCCAGTCCATCATCAAGGACGAACTCGGCAAGGTGAGGGACGAGTTTGCCACCCCGCGCCGCACGGTGATCACGGAGCAAGAGGCCGAAGTCGAGGACGAGGATCTGATCCAGCGCGAGGACATGGTCGTGACCGTGTCGCACCTCGGCTACATCAAGCGCGTGCCGCTTTCGACCTATCGGTCGCAGAAGCGCGGCGGCAAGGGTCGCGGCGGCATGCAGGTGCGCGAGGCGGATTTCGTCTCGCGGCTGTTCGTAGCCTCCACCCACACGCCGGTGCTGTTCTTCTCCTCGCGCGGCAAGGTCTACAAGCAGAAGGTCTGGCGGCTGCCGCAGGCGGCGCCGCAGGCGCGCGGCAAGGCGCTGATCAACATCCTGCCGCTCGAGGTGGGCGAGATCATCACGTCGATCATGCCGCTGCCGGAGGACGAAAAGACCTGGGGCGAGTTCGATGTGATGTTCGCTACCACCAAGGGCACGGTGCGGCGCAACAAGCTCAGCGACTTCGTGGACGTGCGCCGCTCCGGCATCATCGCCATGAAAATCGCCGACGGCGAGGGCATCGTCAGCGTGCAGATCTGCACCGAGAAGGACGACGTGCTGCTGACCACCGCGAACGGGCAATGCATACGCTTCGCAGTGCCGGAGGTGCGCGTGTTCTCGGGCCGCACGTCGATGGGCGTGCGCGGCATCAATCTCGGCTCCGGCGACACGGTCATCTCGATGTCGATCCTGCGCCACGTGGAGGTCACCGCCGACGAGCGTGCGGCGTATCTCAAGCGCGCCAGCGCCGTGCGGCGCGGCCTCGGCGACGAGGAACCTGTGGCGGAAGGCGAGGAGGCGCTCGAGAACGGCGAGAGCGGCGAGAACGGCAGCACCATGGAGCTCGGCGAGCAGCGCTATGTGGAGCTGTCGAGCGCCGAGCAGCTCGTGCTGACCGTGTCGGAGCGTGGCTTCGGCAAGCGCACGTCGTCGTTCGAGTACCGCACCACCGGCCGCGGCGGCAAAGGCATCGTGGCCATGCACGTCACCAAGAAGACCGGCAAGCTGGTGGGCTCGTTCCCGGTTGAGGAGGGCGACCAGGTGATGCTGGTCACCGACCAGGGCAAGCTGATCCGCACCACGGTCAACGGCATCCGCATCGCCGGGCGCTCCACGCAGGGCGTGATCGTGCTCGACACCGCGCAGGACGAGCGCGTGGTGTCGGTCGGGCACCTGAGCGAGGAAGAGGATTGATCTCTTCCGTCGTTCCGGGGCGCAAGCGCAGCGAGCGAACCCGGAATCCATAACCCCAGCGCTGCGGCGTATGGATTCCGGGTTCGGCCCTGCGGGCCACTCCGGAATGACAATGGTGGCCCCATGAACTGGCACCTGTTCTCCGCGTTTCTATTCATCACCCTGATCCTGGTGCTGATCCCGGGACCGATCGTGACCCTGGTGATCGCGACCGGCGCCAGCCGCGGCATCCGCGCCGCGCTGCAGACGGTGATCGGCACCACCCTCGGCAACGCGGTGCTGCTCGCCTGTATCGCGCTGGGCTTGAGCTGGATTCTCAAGGCTTCGGCGGAAGTCTTTGATTATGTTCGCTGGGCCGGCGCCGCCTATCTGGTCTGGCTCGGCATCCAGGCCTGGCGCCACGCCGGCACGCCGGTGCAGACGGCGCCAGTCGCCGGCCACGTCTTCGCCTGGCGCGGCTTCGTAGTGGCCATCACCAACCCCAAGACCATCGCCTTCTTCACCGCCTTCCTGCCGCAGTTCATCGACCCCGCGCTGCCGCTGACGCGCCAGCTCGTGGTGATGTGCACGGTGTCGGTGGTGCTCGCCGGCTTCATCGACGCCGGTTGGGCGACGGTCGCGAGCCTCGGCCGCGCCTTCCTGATGAAGCCCAAGTACAACAAATTGCTCGGGCGGTTCTCCGGGCTGGTGCTGATCGGCGGCGGGGTGTGGCTGTCGCTGACGCGGGCGAGGGCGTAACGCGCAATCGGCTAATAGCCGGGCTGGAAATGATCCGTCGTCACCAAGCGGATTTTCGGGTCGCCGTACTTGGTGCCGACACAGTCGAGGTAGGGCCAGGGCCGGCTGGCGCAGGCGTGCATGGCGACGGCGTCTGCCGCCGGCATCGGGTCGGCGGTGACGGGCACGCTCGGCGCGGTGAGCAGCGTGATGAAGGCAGCCGCGGCGGCCGCGGCCAGAATGGCGCTCAATGGCTTCCTGTTGGGTTTCATGTCGGTTCCCCTTTGCGGCGGCGCTGGCAGTGTCTGCCACCTGGCCTTTGGTCGTGGTGACCGGCCGCAAGGTTCACACCGTTAACGCGGGGGTGGCGGAAAGGTTCAGTGCGGGGAACCGCTCCGAGAAACGCACCAAGAAACGCTCCAGGAACCGGGCCTTGCCGGGGGGAACCGGGCAGGGTAGACCCCGTTCCCATGCTGCGGACCGCCCTTTACGCCGGGTCCTTTGATCCGGTCACCAACGGCCATCTCGACGTGGTGCGTAACGCCGCCCGGCTTGCCGACCGGCTGGTGATCGCCGTCGGCGTACACCCGGGCAAGGCGCCGCTGTTCACGCCGCAAGAGCGCCTCGCCATGCTGGACGAGACCTGCGGGCCGCTGGCGCGCGAAGCCAAATGCGAGCTTTCCTGCATCACGTTTGACGACTTGGTGGTGGAGACGGCGCGGCGCGAAGGCGCCACGCTCCTGATCCGGGGCCTGCGCGACGGCACCGACCTCGATTACGAGATGCAGATGGCCGGCATGAACGACGCCATGGCGCCCGGCATCCAGACGGTGTTCCTGCCGGCCTCGCCGGTGGTGCGCCCGATCACGGCCACATTGGTGCGCCAAATCGCCGGCATGGGCGGTGACATTTCCGCCTTCGTGCCGGCTTCCGTGGTGACACGGCTGAAGGCGAAATTCGCCGACAAATCCAATAAGCCGCGCGCCTGATCCCCCTTTCGAGGAACCTTCGAGGAGCCCCATGAACCGCCGTTCGATCCTGACGCTTGCCCCGGCTTTGCTGCTCGCCGCTTTGTTGCCGGCAACGAGCCCGGCCCTGGCGCAGTCGCCGCTCGCCAACCCGGCCGCGCTCAACGCGCAAGCGCCGGCGACCTACAAGGCTCAGTTCGTCACCAGCAAGGGCACCTTCGTGATCGAGGTGCACCGTGCCTGGGCGCCGCGCGGCGCCGACCGCTTCTATAACCTGGTCAAGAACGGCTTTTACGACAACGACCGCTTCTTCCGCGTGCTGTCGGGCTTCATGGCTCAGTTCGGCATCAACGGCGATCCGGCGCTCTCGGCGAAGTGGCGGCAGGCCAACATCACCGACGATCCGGTCAAGATGAGCAACACGCGCGGCACCATCAGCTTCGCCACCGCGGGCCCGAACACCCGCACCACGCAGGTGTTCATCAACTTCGGCAACAACGCGTCGCTCGACCACATGGGCTTCGCGCCGTTCGGCAAGGTGATCTCTGGGATGAAAGTGGTGGATAGCCTCTATGCCGGCTACGGCGAGGGCGCCCCCCAGGGCAACGGCCCCGACCAGGGCAAGATCCAGACGGAAGGCAACCGCTATCTGAAGGCGAACTTCAAGCGGCTCGATTACATCAAGAAGGCGACCATCGCGCGCTGAGTGCGCGCGGCAATTTTGAAAGGGAAAGCATAATGGCCAAGCCGGAAGACACCCTCACGCTCGAAACCACCCAAGGCCCTGTGGTGATCGAAATGCGCCCCGACCTCGCGCCGGGGCACGTCGCCCGCATCAAGGAGCTCGTCAAAGAGGGCTTCTACGACGGCATCGTCTTTCACCGCGTCATCGACGGCTTCATGGCGCAGACCGGCTGCCCGCACGGCACCGGCACCGGCGGCTCGGGCCAGAAGCTGAAGGCCGAATTCAACAAGGAGCCGCACGTGCGCGGCACGGTGTCGATGGCGCGCGCGCAGAACCCGGATTCCGGCGACAGCCAGTTCTTCATCTGCTTCGACGACGCGACCTTCCTGGACGGCCAGTACACCGCCTGGGGCAAGGTGATCTCCGGCATGGAGAACGTCGACAAGATCAAGCGCGGCGAGCCGGTGCAGGACCCGGACAAAATCGTCAAGGCGACGATGGGGGCGTAAATCCCTCCCCCGAAAGGGGAGGGTGGCGCGCCTTAGCGCGCCGGGTGGGGTCAGCGTCGATGCATACGACGGACGACCCCCACCCGACCGCCCGCGCTTCGCGCCGGCGGTCGACCTCCCCCTTGCAGGGAGAGGTATAAGAGAGCATGCGCACCGACCTCTTCGACTTCGACCTACCGGCGGACCGTATCGCCTTGCGGCCGGCGAGCCCGCGCGATTCCGCGCGGCTTCTGCTCGTGCGGCCGGGGGAGGCGCCGGAATGGCAGGATAAGGGGGTGCGCGACCTGCCGGACCTCTTGCAGCCCGGCGACTGCCTGGTGGTCAACGACTCGAAGGTCATCGCCGCCCGGCTGAAGGGGCGGCGGATCGGGCGCGGGGACGCGGAACCGAGGATCGAGGCGACACTCACCAAGCGGCTCGACGGCTCGCATTGGCAGGCCTTCATCCTGGGCGCCAAGAAGGTGCAGGTGGGGGACATGCTGCGCTTCGGCGACGAGGGCAAGGTCTGCTTCCTCGGTCAGCTCGATGCTCAAGTTTCACATAAGGATGAAGGCGGGGAGGTAACCCTCTCATTCTCCTTCCATGGCCCGGTGCTGGACCAGGCCATCGCCGAGCGGGGCGAGATGCCGCTGCCGCCCTATATCGCCTCCAAGCGCGCGCCGGACGAGCGGGACAAGGCCGACTACCAGACCCTGTTCGCGCACGATGAGGGCTCGGTGGCCGCGCCCACGGCGGGCCTGCATTTCACCGACGACCTGCTGGCGCGGCTCAAAGCGCGCGGTGTGGCGCTGCACAAGGTCACGCTCCATGTCGGCCCCGGCACCTTCCTGCCGGTGAAGGCCGACGACACCAGCGGCCACAAGATGCACAGCGAATTCGCCATCCTGTCGGACGAGACGGCGGCGGCGCTGAGCGCGTGCGCGCGCGAAGGGCGGGCGCATCGTGGCGGTGGGCTCGACCGCGCTCAGGACGCTCGAAAGCGCGGCCGACGAAACCGGCCGGCTCAGCGCCTTTGCCGGCGACACCGATATCTTCATCACGCCGGGCTACACCTTCCGCGCCACCGACCTGATGCTGACCAATTTCCACCTGCCGCGCTCGACCCTGTTCATGCTGGTGTCGGCGTTTTCGGGGCTGGACACCATGCAGCGCGCCTATGCCCACGCCATTGAGAGCGGCTATCGCTTCTATTCCTATGGCGACGCGTGTTTGCTATTTCCGCAGCCTCGTGTCCCGGATGCGGCGCAGCGTGAAACGGTGCGCCGCTGATCCGGGACCCAGCTTTCTTTAACCGGGGTCCCGGGTCTGCAGTGCGGCACTGCGTACCGCACTGCGCCCGGGACAAGAGTCTACAGATGCCCAACCCCTTCTCCTTCACCCTCCTGAAGACCGACGGCATGGCGCGCCGCGGCGAAGTCGTCACGCCGCACGGCCGCGTGCAGACACCGGCGTTCATGCCGGTCGGCACCCAAGGCACGGTCAAGGGCCTGACGCCGGAGGTGGTGCGCGGCACCGGCGCCGAGATCGTGCTCGGCAACACCTATCATCTGATGCTGCGCCCCGGCGCCGAGCGCGTGGCCGAGCTCGGCGGCCTGCACACCTTCATGCAGTGGCCGCTGCCGATCCTGACCGATAGCGGCGGCTTTCAGGTGATGTCGCTGTCGTCCTTGCGCAAGCTCACGGAAAAGGGCGTCACCTTCCGCTCCCATCTCGACGGCGCCATGCACGAGCTCACGCCGGAGCGCTCGATCGAGATCCAGGCGCTGCTCGGCGCCGACATCTCCATGCAGCTCGACGAATGCCTGCGGCTGCCGGCGAGCGCGCGAGGAGATGGACCGCGCCATGGAGTTGTCGCTGCGCTGGGCTGAGCGCTCCAAGAAGGCGTTCGAGGCCCGGGCGCGCGAAGGCTACGCCCTGTTCGGCATCGTGCAGGGTGGCGACGACATCCCACTGCGCCAACAAAGCGCGCGCGAACTCACCGCCATGGACTTCCAGGGCTACGCCATCGGCGGGCTGGCGGTGGGCGAGCCGCAGGATGTCATGCTGAAGGTTGTCGAGGAAACCACCCCGGCGCTGCCGGCAGACCGGCCGCGCTATCTCATGGGCGTCGGCACCCCGCACGACATGCTGGAAGCGGTCGGGCGCGGCATCGACATGTTCGACTGCGTGATGCCGACCCGCAACGGCCGCCACGGCATGGCCTTCACCCGTTTCGGATCGCTCAATCTGGCGAATGCCCGCCACGCCGCCGACCCGCGTCCGCTCGACGAAGCGAGCCCGCATCCGGTCGCGCGCACCTATTCGCGCGCCTACCTGCATCATCTGGTCAAGGCCAAGGAAATCCTGGGTGCGGTGCTGCTCTCCACCATCAACATCGCCTACTACGAGGCGCTGATGGCCGGCATGCGCGAGGCCATTGCCGGCGGCACGTTCGAGGCCTTCCGCGCCGCCACGATCGCCGGCTGGGAGCAGGGGGATATCCGCCGCTGTAATGTCCAACCGTCATTCTGGGGCGCGGCCGGTAGGCCGCGAATCCGGAATGACGGGTAAGAGGCAGGGGCATTGTCTCGCCCCGGCCGCTTCGCTAAAGGCTGGGTTCATGACCATTCCACCCGACTTCCTCGCCCACCGCCGTAAGCCCAAATTCAAGCTGCCGCCGGGGGCGACCGACGCCCACTGCCACGTGTTCGGCCCGGGCGACAAATTCCCCTATGCGCCCGAGCCGGCGCTACACGCCGGAGGACGCGCCCAAGGAGATGCTGGCGGCGCTGCACCGCCATCTCGGCGTCGCGCGCACGGTGATCGTGCAGGCGAGCTGCCACGGCTCCGACAACCGCGCCATGCTCGACGCCATCGCCGACGACCCGGCGAACATCAAGGGCGTCGGCATCGTCGACAACACCTTCGGCGACGCCGAATACAAGGCGCTGCACGACGGCGGCGTGCGCGGCGCGCGCTTCAATTTCGTCAAGCATCTCGGCGGCACGCCGGACATGGACCTGTTCCACCGCACCGCCGACCGCATCAAGGAGATGGGCTGGCACATCGTGCTGCATCTCGACGCGCCCGACATCATCCCGCTGTCGGACATGATCCGCAAACTGCCGCTGCCCTTCGTCGATCGATCATATGGGCCGGGTGCCGGGCAAGGACGGCGTCGACCAGCCGCCGCTGAAGGCGCTCTTGGAACTCGCCAAGCTGGAGAAGTGCTGGATCAAGGTGTGCGGCGCCGAGCGCATCTCGTTTCCGCCCTACAAGGAGGCGGTGCCGATCGCGCAGGCGATCATGGCCGCGGCGCCGGACCGCGTGCTGTGGGGCACCGATTTCCCGCATCCCAACCCGACCCACGAGGCGGACGAAGCCGATCTGGTCGATCTGGTGCCGCAGTTCACGGCCGACCCGGTGTTGCAGAAGAAGCTGCTGGTCGACAACCCGGCGCGGCTTTACGGTTTCGCGCCGCTTTAGAGGATTGTCGGCAGTCTCGACAATCTCCGTTCATTCCCGCGCAAGCGGGAATCCAGTTCTTACTGCTTGGCCTTAAGTGCTGGGTCTCCGCTTCCGCGGGGACGAGCGGGTGAATTCATCTGAGCTGCATTTGGCAATGCGATGAGCCGGCCGCCCGCCAGCGGTCCGGTCACGGCCCCCCGTAAAGCCACGCAATCCCGTCGTAACTCTGCTCCGGCGTGCGGCCTGACAAGGCGATGTCGCGCAATTCGGCGGCGACGCCGCGGGCGTGATAGAACTCGCCGTAGACCCGCGCCATGATCTGCGTGCGGCCGGTGCGCAAATAACGCTGCTGCTGATAGCGCTGGAAGGCGCCGGGCAGATCGTCGGGCGTGGCGGCGGCCTCGTCCGCCAGGATCACCGCGTCCTCGGTCGCCATGCAGGCGCCTTGCGCGAGATATTGCAGCATCGGGTGCGCGGCGTCGCCGAGCAGCGTCACGCGGCCGTCGGTCCAGTTCTTCACCGGCTCGCGGTCGCACAGGACCCACATGCGCCAGGTTTCGATGCGCTCCAGCATGCGCATCACCTCGGGCACCTCGCCCTTGAAGTGCTTCCACAGCAGGTCCTTGCTGCCCTCGGCGTCCCAGCCTTCCTCGTAATGGTCGGAGTGGAACACGGCGACCAGGTTATAGAGCTCGCCGCGGCGCAAGGGATAGTGCACGAAATGGGTGCGCGGGCCGGCCCACAGCACCACGTCGGGCCGCCACAGGTCTTTCGGCACGTCCTCGCGCTTGAGCACGGCGCGGTAGGCGATGTGGCCGGAGACGCGCGGCTTGCCGTCGCCGACCACGCTCTCGCGGATCTTCGACCACATGCCGTCGCAGCCGATCAGGGCGCGGCCTTGCACCTTCTCGCCGTTCTCCAGCGTGACGGTGACGCCCTTGTCGTCCTGCGTGAAGCCGTCGACGCGGCGGCTGGTCTCGAGCGTCACCAGGTTCGAGCCCTCGCAGGCTTTCAGGAAGGTGCCGTGGATGTCGGCGCGGTGGGTGACCGCGTAAGGCTGGCCGCCGAAGCGCTTGGAGAACGCATCGTCGAGCGGGATGCGCAGGACCAGCTTGCCGGTCAGCGCGTCGCGCATCTCCTGGCCCGGCGGGACATGGGCGTCGGCGAGGATGGCGTCCTTCAGGCCGATCTTCTCCAGCACGCGGAAGATATTGGGGCCGAGCTGGATGCCGGCGCCGACCTCCCGGAACTCGGAAGACTGCTCGAACAGGCGGACGGGGAAGCCTTTCTGGGCCAGCGCGTAGGCGCAAACCAGGCCGCCGATGCCGCCGCCGGAGATGATGATGGGCGCCGAACCGCCATTGCTCCCGGCCATAACGCTTACCTCATTGAATTTGCATGCGGATGGGGATTGTTGGCAGGCACATTAAGGCCGCTGCCCGCGCAAGGCAAAGCAACGTCCAGGCGAACCGGCGCGAAATATAAAACCCGCCGGCGCGGGCCGGCGGGCTCCTTCTCACTGCTCACTGCGGGCCGGCGGTTGCACCGGCCGAAAGCGATGACGTTATTTGGTCAACTGGCCGCGGATTTCGCCCGCCTTATGGGCGGCGGTGTGGATGTTCAGGTACAGCATGCCCGCCATCAGGTCTTTGGCCTGCTCGGCGGTCAGCTTCTTCGAGCCCTTGAACGGGCTCTTGGCGGTCTTGCCGGCGAAAACCGGCACCACCACGCCGCCGTTCTTGCCGGGCGCACCCTTGTGAAAGTGGGCGGCGGCGGCCGGGCCGCTGAGGTTCGAGTAGGTGCCATTCCAGCTCAGCATGTGGGTGGCGGTGTCGTAGGTGGCGTTCACCGTGGCGGTGCCCTTGCTGTCGTTGGGCGGCACCTCCTGCGCGCCGTTGGCGCTGGCCTTGAAATGCATCATCGCGGCGAGCGAGGGGGAGGCGAAAGCGAGCGCGGCGGCACAGGCCAGCGCCGCCAGGCCGAACCGCGGGAAGGTTGTCGTCATGGGGGTCCTCCTTGGAAAGGGCTTGCGCAGCGTTTGGTGGCCGCTGTCGGTTGCCTTTTGTGTGCCGCCAACGGCCGCACAAAGGCGCAAACCCCAGGCGCTTGCGACTATTCCACGCCTTATTCGTCGCCGCAGGGCGGAATCGAGCTGGAGGAGGGCCTACCGCAGGCGTCGCATTCCCAATGGTGGCGGATTTCGCCGCCTTCGACGAACTCGGACACGACCGGTGCGACCATGAAGTCGCCGCAATGAGGACAGCGGGCGGGGCTGGCGAAGGCACGCAACGCTTCGAGCTTGGCGGTGTTGCAATGAAGCATGGTGGCGGGCTCCTCTTCATCGACCCCCGAATTCATGGCCTCTCTGATAGCGGGAGATCGTGGCGACGAAAGGACGGCCGCGTGAAACTCTCATGACGGTTAGGTTGAGTTTTTGAGTCCGGCGACAAGGCGCGGAAAATTCGCCTCAAAGGCGCCGGGCCGGCGCGTCCGGCACTCAATCGGCGCAGGCCGAGTCATGCCGCTTTCGCGTCCACACTTGCCAATCGCTTTCGAGGATTTCGACCGCTCGCTGCGGTGACGTTGGCGGCGGGGCCTTGCCTCGATCGGCCGCAATCGCATCGAGTCATGCAAGCGGTCTTCCGCTCCGGGCCGGTCCTGTGTTCTCGCAATGGGCCACGCTTGTTCGCGCGCGAAAATGCGAATTATTGGCGCTCAAGGACAAGCGGCGAACGCCCTGAGACGTGAGCGGCCTCAGCCGTCGATGAGCGGATTCGGTTTGGCGAAACGTTCCAGGGCCGATGGATCCTCGATGAAGATATCGCGCGCGGAGCTGCGGATGCCGTGATCCGAGAGCAGCGCCAGGTTGCGGGAGAGGTTTTCCGGGCTCATGCCGAGGTTCGACGCGATGATGCGCTTATCGTATTTTAAATCGACCTGCCGCCGGCTGCCTTGCCGGGCGTCCGCCGACAAAATCCAATTGGCGAGCCGCTGGGCGCTGGTCCGCAGCTTTTCGTTCTTCAGCGCTTTCACGATGCCGCGATAACGCTGCGCCAGCTCGTTGACGATGGCGCGCGCGAACGCGGCGTCGTGGTCGAAGACGTCGCGCACGGTCGTCGCCGGCACCATCAGGATCTGGGCGGGTGAGAGCGTGCGCGCCGATTTGAGATAGGGGGCGTCGCGGATGACGGCGGCGAGGATGAAGGTCGTCACCGGGCCGATGATGTCCAGCGTGGTCTCGTGGCCATCGTGACGGGCGAAGAGTTCGACCGGCCCCTCGACCACGATGTGCAGGAAGTCGGGCAGATCGCCTTCCGTGATCAGGTTCACGCGCGCCGGAAAGCGCTGCAGGAACGCCGCGTTCATCAGGGCGCCGAAGTTCTCTTCGCTCATGTCGTGGAAGAGCGGCAACGCGCGGATCGTCGACCATTCATCGGGGCGCACGGCGGTTGCTCCTCGTCCTGACGATCATCTTGTAACGCGAAACGTGGCGCCCTGGCTTGATAAAAGTCAAGCTTGGCGCGCCGGTTCATCAATCAAAAGCGTCACAAAAGGCAAGCTAAGTCGTTGCAAATAAAACAGTATTCGGTTTGATCAAGCTCAAAGCCGCGACTCCCAATCCCCGATTTTCTGTGTGTCGACACCAGCCGACGCTCAAATTGAAGGGGGGCCTTCTCCATGCAGGACCAATCGCTCAGCAGCACGCCCGGCCAAGCCCGCGCGCTGTGGATGTCGACCATCGCCTTTACGGTCTGCTTCGCCGTTTGGACCATCTTCGCGATCATCGGCGTGCAGATTAAGGAGGATCTCGGCCTCAACGAGACCGAGTTCGGCCTGCTCGTCGGCACGCCGATCCTGACCGGTTCGCTGACGCGCATCTTCCTCGGCATCTGGACCGACCAGTATGGCGGCCGCCGCGTCTACACGGTGGTGATGCTGGCGGCGGCGCTCGCCACCTTCATGCTCACTTACGCCCACACCTACCCGCAGATTCTGCTTGCCGCGCTCGGCGTCGGCGTCGCCGGCGGCTCGTTCGCCGTCGGCATCGCCTACGTCTCGCGCTGGTATCCGCCGGAGAAGCAGGGCACCGCGCTCGGCATTTTCGGCGCCGGCAATGTCGGCGCGGCGGTGACCAAGTTCTTCGCGCCCTTCGTGCTGGTCGCTTACGGCTGGCACGTGACGGCGCAGGTCTGGGCCGCGGCCATCGCGATCATGGCGGTCATCTTCTGGTTCACCACCAAGGAAGACCCGGCCGAGCTGGCGCGCCGCGCCAAGGGCGAACGCCCGCGCAGCGCCTTGCTCGAGCTCGAGCCGCTGAAGAACCTGCAGGTCTGGCGCTTCTCGCTCTATTACTTCTTCGCCTTCGGCGCTTTCGTCGCGCTGGCGTTGTGGCTGCCGCGCTATCTCATCGGCGTCTACAAAGTCGACATCGAAACCGCCGGCATGCTGGCGGTGGCCTATACGCTGCCGGCCAGTTTGTTCCGCGCCTATGGCGGCCATCTCTCCGACCGCTACGGCGCGCGCCGCGTCATGTATTGGATGTTCGGCGTGTCGGCGCTGGTCACCTTCATCCTGGCCTATCCGCCGACCGAATACATCGTGCAGGGGATGAAAGGGCCAATTCAGTTCCATCATGGCGACCGGCGTCGTCACCTTCACCTGCATGATCTTCGTGCTCGGCTTCTTCATGAGCCTGGGCAAGGCCGCGGTCTACAAGCACATCCCGGTCTACTATCCCGGCAACGTCGGCTCCGTCGGCGGCCTGGTCGGCATGATCGGCGGCCTCGGCGGCTTCGTGCTGCCGATCGCCTTCGGCGTGCTCAACGACCTCACCGGCGTCTGGACGAGCTGCTTCATGCTGCTGTTCCTGATCGCCGGCGGCTCGCTGGTCTGGATGCATCTCGCCATCCAGCGCATGGAGCGCGAGGCGCTTGGCGCCCGGGCTCGGAGAAGCTTCCGCAGTTCCCGGAAATGCAGCCTATCCACGAAGAGAAGCACGAGGGTGCGCTCGCCGGCCATGTGCTGACCGAGTGGAAACCGGAGGACCAGGCGTTCTGGGACGAGAAGGGCAAGGCCATCGCCCGGCGCAACCTGTGGATTTCGATCCCGGCGCTGCTGCTCGCCTTCGCGGTCTGGATGGTGTGGTCCGTGGTGGTCGCCAAACTGCCGGCGGTCGGCTTCAAGTTCACGACCGATCAGCTGTTCTGGCTCGCGGCCATGCCCGGCCTGTCGGGCGCGACGCTGCGCATCTTCTATTCCTTCATGCCGCCGATCTTCGGCGGCCGGCTGTGGACCACGGTCTCCACCTGGTCGCTGATGGTCCCGGCGGTCGGCATCGGGCTCGCGGTGCAGAACACCGATACGCCCTACATCATCTTCCTGTCGCTGGCGCTGCTGTGCGGCCTCGGCGGCGGCAACTTCGCCTCCTCGATGGCCAACATCAGCTTCTTCTATCCGAAGGCCGAGAAGGGCAACGCGCTCGCGCTCAACGCCGGCCTCGGCAACACGGGCGTCAGCGTGGTGCAGTTCGTCATCCCGCTGGTCATCACCACCGGCGTCTTCGGCTGGCTGGGCGGCGATCCGCAGGCGGCGACCGGCGCCACCAAGCTGTGGCTGCAGAACGCCGGCTTCATCTGGGTGCCGTTCATCGCCATCTCGGCCACCGCGGCCTGGTTCGGCATGAACGACATCGCCGCCATGAAGGCCTCGTTCGCCGACCAGGCGGTGATCTTCAAGCGCAAGCACAACTGGATGATGTGCTGGCTCTACACCGGCACCTTCGGCTCCTTCATCGGCTATTCGGCGGGCTTCCCGCTGCTTGGCCAAGACCCAGTTCCCGGACGTCGACTCGCTGAAGTTCGTCTTCCTCGGGCCGCTGGTCGGCGCCTTGTCGCGCTCGGCCACCGGCTGGCTGTCGGATCGTTACGGCGGCGGCCGCGTCACCTTCTGGACCTTCGTGGTGATGATCGCGGCGGTCGGCGGCGTGCTCTACTTCCTCGGCATCAAGGAGCCAGCCGGGCGCGTTCTGGGGCTTCTTCGCGATGTTCATGGTGCTGTTCTTCGCGACCGGCGTGGGCAACGCGTCCACCTTCCAGATGATCCCGGCGATCATGCGCACCGAAATGCCGCGCCTCGAGCCCGGCATGAGTGCGCCGGAACGGCAGAGACAGGCGCGAGATGGAGTCGGCGGCGATCATCGGCTTCACCTCGGCGGTCGCGGCCTATGGCGCCTTCTTCATCCCGAAGAGCCTACGGCACCTCGATCTCGCTGACCGGCGGACCGGAAATGGCGCTGTGGGGCTTCATGGCCTTCTACGCAACCTGCGTCGCCATCACCTGGTGGTTCTACACGCGGCCGCGGTGGCCTGCTGCGTGACATCGAACGGGGCCGCAAGCTGCCGCCCGCCGCCCCGCAACCGGCCGAATAAGGAGACTTGGACGATGAGTCACTTTCTCGACCGCCTGACCTTCTTCACCCGCGCCACCGACGAGTTCTCCGACGGCCACGGCATCACCACCCGGGAGGATCGCCGGCTGGGAGGACGGTTACCGCAAGCGCTGGCAGCACGACAAGATCGTGCGCTCGACGCACGGCGCCAACTGCACCGGCTCGTGCTCCTGGAAGATCTACGTCAAGGGCGGGATCGTCACCTGGGAGACGCAGCAGACCGACTATCCGCGCACGCGGCCGGAGCTGCCCAACCACGAGCCGCGCGGCTGCTCGCGCGGCGCCAGCTACTCCTGGTACCTCTATTCCGGCAACCGGGTGAAATACCCGCTGGTGCGCTCGCGGCTGCTTGAAGCTGTGGCGCGAGGCGAGGGCGCTGCGCACCCCGGTCGCGGCCTGGGGATCGATCGTCGAGGACCCGAAGAAGCGCGAGGCCTACACGTCGAAGCGCGGGCTTGGCGGTTTCGTGCGCGCGACCTGGGACGAGGTCACCGAGATCATCGCGGCGGCCAATGCCTACACGGTGAAGAAGCACGGCCCCGACCGCGTCATCGGCTTCTCGCCGATCCCGGCCATGTCGATGGTCTCCTATGCCGCGGGCTCGCGCTACCTGTCGCTGCTCGGCGGCGTCTGCATGTCGTTCTACGACTGGTATTGCGACCTGCCGCCGTCTAGCCCACAGACCTGGGGCGAGCAGACCGACGTGCCGGAATCGGCCGACTGGTACAATTCCGGCTTCCTCATCCTGTGGGGCTCCAACGTCCCGCAGACCCGCACGCCCGACGCCCACTTCTACACCGAGGCGCGCTATCGCGGCGCCAAGAGCGTGGTGATCTGCCCGGACTATTCGGAAGCTTCCAAATTCTCCGACCTGTGGATCTCGGTGAAGCAGGGCACCGACGCCGCGCTCGCCATGGCGATGGGCCACGTCATCCTGCGCGAGTTCTATCTCGACCGGCAGGCCGAGTATTTCGAAAACTATGTCCGCCAATACACCGACATGCCGATGCTGGTGCGGCTGGTGAAGCAGGGCGACAAGTTCGTGCCCGACCGGCTGCTGCGCGCTTCCGATTTCGCCGACGATCTCGGCGAGACCAACAACCCGGAATGGAAGACCGTCGCCTATGACGAGACCGCGGAAAGCATCGTCGTGCCGCGCGGCTCGGTCGGCTTCCGCTGGGGCGAGAAGGGCAAGTGGAATCTGGAGGAAAAGCAGGCGGACGGCCGCGACACCAACCTGCAACTGACCTTCGCGAAGCGACAAGGACGAGCTGGCCGACGTCGGCTTCCCCTATTTCGGCAACCGCGAACACGATCATTTCGCCGGCACCGACCATCCCGACGTGCTGGTGCGCAAGGTTCCGGCCAAGCGCGTGGCGCTGAAGGACGGCGAGGCGCTGGTCGCCTCGGTGTTCGATCTGTTCGTCGCCAATTACGGGCTCGACCGCGGCTTCGGCGGCGAGCATGTCGCCAAATCCTACGACGACAACGTGCCGTACACGCCGGCCTGGGCCGAGAAGATCACCGGCGTGCCGCGCGATCAGATCATCACCGTCGCGCGCGAATTCGCGCTCAATGCCGAGAAGACCAAGGGCCGCTCGATGGTGATCATCGGCGCCGCCATGAACCACTGGTACCACTCGGACATGAACTACCGCGGCGTCATCAACATGCTGGTGATGTGCGGGTGCGTCGGCCAGTCGGGCGGCGGCTGGTCGCATTATGTCGGTCAGGAGAAGCTGCGCCCGCAGATCGGGCTGGCTGCCCTTGGCGTTCGGTCTCGATTGGAGCCGGCCGCCGCGCCAGCAGAACTCGACGTCGTTCTTCTACGCCCACACCGACCAGTGGCGCTACGAAACGGTCGGCGTGGAGGAGATCCTGTCGCCGACGGCGCCCGCGGGTCCGTGGGACGGTGCGCTGATCGATTACAACGTGCGCGCCGAGCGCATGGGCTGGCTGCCGTCCGCGCCGCAGCTCAAGCAGAACCCGCTGGAGATTGCGCAGAAGGCGCAGGCCGCCGGCCTCGAGCCCAAGGACTACGTCGCCAAGGCGCTGAAGTCCGGCGAACTGCAGATGTCCTGCGAAGACCCGGACCATCCCGACAACTGGCCGCGCAACATGTTCGTGTGGCGCTCCAATCTGCTCGGCTCGTCCGGCAAGGGCCACGAATACTTCCTCAAGCACCTGCTCGGCACCAACCATGGCGTGCAGGGCAAGGACCTCGGCGAAGACGGCAAGAAGAAGCCGCAGGAAGTCGCCTGGCATGACGACGCGCCGAAAGGAAAGCTCGACCTGCTGGTGACGCTCGACTTCCGCATGTCCACGACCTGCGTCTATTCCGACATCGTGCTGCCGACCGCCACCTGGTACGAGAAGAACGACCTCAACACCTCCGACATGCATCCCTTCATCCACCCGCTGTCAGCGGCGGTGGACCCGGTGTGGGAATGCAAGAGCGACTGGGAGATCTACAAGGCGATCGCCAAGAAGTTCTCGGAGGTCGCGCCGGAAGTGCTCGGCGTCGAGAAGGACGTGGTGCTGACCCCGATCCAGCACGACTCGCCCGGCGAGATCGCGCAGGCGCTCGACGTCAAGGAATGGAAGAAAGGCGAGGTCGAGCCGATCCCCGGCAAGACCATGCCGGCGGTCGCCGTGGTCGAGCGCGACTACCCGAACCTCTACAAGCGCTTCACCGCGCTTGGGCCCGCTGATGCAGAAGCTCGGCAATGCGCGTGAAGGGCATCGCCTGGAACACCGAGCACGAGGTCGATCTCTTGAAGCGGCTCAACGGCGAGGTGACGGAGGAGGGCGCGACCAAGGGCCTCGCCCGCATCGACACCGACATCGACGCCACCGAGGTGATCCTCTCGCTCGCGCCGGAGACCAACGGCGAAGTCGCCGTGAAGGCCTGGGAGGCGCTGTCGAAGACCACCGGCCGCGAGCACGCGCATCTGGCATCGCCGAAGGAGGACGAGAAGATCCGCTTCCGCGACGTGGTGGCGCAGCCGCGCAAGATCATCTCGTCGCCGACCTGGTCGGGTCTGGAGTCGGAGAAGGTCTGCTACAACGCCGGCTACACCAACGTGCACGAGCTGATCCCCTGGCGCACGCTCTCAGGCCGCCAGCAGCTCTATCAGGATCACCTGTGGATGCGGGCCTTCGGCGAGGCGCTCTGCGTCTATCGCCCGCCGGTCGATCTCAAGACCGTCAAGCCGGTGATCGAACTCCAAGCCGAACGGCGAAAAACAGATCGTCCTGAACTTCATCACGCCGCACCAGAAGTGGGGCATCCACTCCACCTACACCGATAACCTTCTGATGCTCACGCTCTCGCGCGGCGGCCCGATCGTCTGGATGAGCGAGAACGACGCCAAGAAGGCGGGCATCGTCGATAACGACTGGATCGAAGCCTACAACTCAAACGGCGCGCTGGTTGCGCGGGCCGTGGTCTCGCAGCGCGTGAAGGACGGCATGTGCATGATGTATCACGCGCAGGAGAAGATCGTGAACGTGCCGGGCTCGGAGATAACCGGCCAGCGCGGCGGCATCCATAATTCGGTGACGCGCACGGTGGTCAAGCCGACCCACATGATCGGCGGCTACGCCCAGCAATCCTACGGCTTCAACTATTACGGCACGATCGGCACCAACCGCGACGAATTCGTCATCATACGCAAGATGGTGAAAGTCGATTGGCTCGACCAGCCGACCGCCGACCAACCCGAACCCCTCACCGTCGCGCCGAAGGCTACGACCAAATTGGAGGCCGCAGAATGAAAATCCGCGCGCAAATCGCGATGGTGCTGAACCTCGACAAGTGCATCGGGTGCCACACCTGCTCGGTCACCTGCAAGAACGTGTGGACCAACCGCGAAGGCATGGAATACGCCTGGTTCAACAACGTCGAGACCAAGCCCGGCATCGGCTATCCGAAGGAATGGGAAAACCAGGAGCGCTGGAACGGCGGCTGGCGGCGCAAGAAGAACGGCAAGATCGAGCCGCGCATCGGCTCCAAGTGGCGGGTGCTGGCCAACATCTTCGCCAATCCCGACCTGCCGGAGATCGACGACTACTACGAGCCCTTCACCTTCGACTACGAGCACCTGCAGAACGCGCCGGAGCTGCAAGGCCTCGCCGACCGCGCGGCCGCGCTCGCTGATCACCGGCGAGCGCATGGAGAAGATCGAGTGGGGTCCGAACTGGGAGGAGATCCTCGGCAGCGAATTCGCCAAGCGCTCCAAGGACGTCAATTTCGAAGGCATCCAGAAGGAGATCTACGGCCAGTTCGAAAACACCTTCATGATGTACCTGCCGCGGCTGTGCGAGCACTGCCTCAACCCGGCCTGCGTCGCGGCGTGCCCCTCCGGCGCCATCTACAAGCGCGAGGAGGACGGCATCGTTCTGATCGACCAGGACAAGTGCCGCGGCTGGCGCATGTGCGTCTCCGGCTGCCCCTACAAGAAGATCTATTACAACTGGTCGAGCGGCAAATCGGAGAAGTGCATCTTCTGCTATCCGCGCATCGAGGCCGGTCAACCGACGGTGTGCTCGGAGACCTGCGTCGGCCGCATCCGCTATCTCGGCGTCGTGCTCTATGACGCCGACCGCATCGAGGAGGCGGCGAGCGCGGCGGACGAGCAGGACCTCTACGAGGCGCAGCTCGGCATCTTCCTCAACCCGAACGATCCCGACGTGATCGCGCAGGCGCGCGCCGACGGCATCAGCGAAAGCTGGCTCGAGGGCGCCCGCCATTCGCCGGTCTACAAGATGGCGATGGAGTGGAAGGTCGCGTTCCCGCTGCATCCGGAATACCGGACGCTGCCGATGGTCTGGTACGTGCCGCCGCTGTCGCCGATCCAGTCGGCGGCGCAGGCCGGCAAGATCGGTCACGACGGCGAAATGCCGGACGTGCGGTCGCTTGCGCATTCCGCTCAAATACCTCGCCAACCTGCTGACGGCGGGCAAGGAGGAGCCGGTCGCGCTCGGGCTGGAGCGCATGCTGGCGATGCGCGCCTACATGCGCGCCAAGACCATGGACGGCGTCATCGACGAGAAGATCGCGACCCGCGTGGGCCTCACCGCGCAGGCGATCGAGGACATGTACCAGGTGATGGCGATCGCCAATTACGAGGACCGCTTCGTCATCCCCACCGCGCACCGCGAGCTCGACGAGGACGCCTACGACCTGCGCGGCTCCTGCGGCTTCTCGTTCGGCAACGGCTGCTCGGGCGGCACCTCCGAAGCCAATCTGTTCGGCACGCCCAAGCGGGCCAAGAACCCGATGGAGATCGCGTGATGAGCAGGACATTGAAAGCGCTATCCGCGCTGCTGACCTATCCGACCGCCGAACTGCAACAGGCGGCCGGCGAGATCAGCGAAGCGCTCGAAGCCGATAAGCTGATCCCGGCACGCATCCGCGGCCAGCTCCATGACGTGCTGAGCGAGCTTGCCACCGGCGACATCTACGACTTGCAGGAGCGTTACGTGCTGCTGTTCGACCGCACGCGTTCGCTGTCACTGCATCTGTTCGAGCATGTGCATGGCGAAAGCCGCGACCGCGGCCAGGCCATGATCGACCTGAAGACGCAATACGAGCAGGCGGGCCTGGCCATGAGCGTGGCCGAGCTTCCCGATTTCGTGCCGCTGTTCCTGGAATACCTGGCGACGCGGCCGCTGAAGGAAGCGTGCGAGACGCTGGGCCAGCCGGCGCACATCTTCGCCGCCATGGCGGAACGCTTGCGCAAGCGCAAGTCGTCCTATGAGGCGGTGTTCCGCGCGCTGGTCGCGCTGTCGGCGGCGAAGCCGAAGGACGAAGAGGTCTCCGCGCTCCTGCAACTGCCGGACCCGGACGCCACCGATCTTGCCGCGCTCGACGCCGCCTGGGAGGACGAACCCGTCCATTTCGGTCCCGGTAGCCGGCGATGGCTGCAAGGACGGCCTGATCGCCCGCGTCCGCGGCGGCTTGCGCCCGGCGCCCGACATGCCCCGCCCCAATCCGCGCTCGTGAGGAAAGACCCATGCGCGACATGATCACCTACATCGTCTTCGGCTGGTATCCTTATCTCTGCCTCACCGTGTTCCTGCTCGGCAGCCTGCTGCGCTTCGACCGCGAGCAGTACACCTGGCGCAGCGGCTCCAGCCAACTGCTGCGGCGCCGGCAGCTCACCTGGGGCTCCAACCTGTTCCACGTCGGCATCCTGGTCATCTTCCTCGGCCATTTCGTCGGGCTGCTGACGCCGATCTGGGTGTTCGACGCCATCGGCATCTCGCACACCTTCAAGCAGTGGATGGCGATCCTGGTCGGCGGCATCGCCGGCGTCGCCTGCTTCATCGGCATCACGCTGCTTGGCGCATCGCCGGCTGTTCGACCCGCGCATCCGCACCACGTCGTCGTTCGGCGACATCGCCATTCTGCTGCTGTTGTGGCTGCAGTTGACGCTGGGGCTTGGCACCATCTTCGTGTCGCTCAACCACCTCGACGGCCACGAGATGGTGAAGTTCATGACCTGGGCGCAGGGCATTCTCACCTTGCAGCCGGGCGTGTCGGCGCTGATCGCGGACGTGAGCCCGGTCTTCAAGGCGCATCTGTTCCTCGGGATGACGCTCTTCCTGCTCTTCCCGTTCACGCGGCTGGTGCACATCTGGAGCGCGCCGGTCTGGTATCTCGGCCGCCGCGGCTACCAGGTGGTGCGCACGCGGCGCGCCGTGCCGGCGGAGTGAGCGCCATGTCCTGTTCGGTCCATCCGCAATTCCCCGCCGGCAAGCCGGTGACCGTGAGCGTCAATGGCGTGGCCATCCCGCGCGAGACAATCGTGCGCGAAATGCAGCATCATCCGGCGGAAAAGCCGATCGCGGCCTGGCAGCAGGCGGCGAATGCGCTGGTCGTTCGTGAGTTGCTGTTGCAGCGGGCGCAGCGGCTTGGTCTCAGTCCGGAACCGATCAGCGACACGGACGGCCGGCGCGAAACCGACGAGGAGGCGCTGATCCGCGGCGTCGTCGAGCACGAAGTGACCGTTCCGGAGCCGGATGACGCGACCTGCCGGCGCTACTATGCGCAAAACCGGGCGCGCTTCCGCGCGCCAGACATCTACGAGGCCGCGCATATCCTGTTCGCGGCCGTGCCCTCGGACGCCGAGGCCTACGCGCAAGCGCGCGCCGATGCGATTGCGGTTCTGGAGTCGCTGCAAGAAAACCCGGACGCCTTCGCTGCGATGGCGCGGGCCTATTCGCGCTGCCCGTCGGCCGCGCAGGGCGGCAATCTCGGTCAACTCACCAAAGGCCAGACCACGCCGGAATTCGAGCGCGCCCTGCTGGCGCTGGCGCCGGGCGAACTCTGCGCCGAGCCGGTCGAAACGCGCTACGGCTTCCACATCATCCACCTCGCGCGCAAACACGAGGGCCGGGAACTGCCCTTTGAGGCCGTGGCCGAACGCATCGCCGACTACTTGCGCGACAGCGTGCGGCGGCGCGCCGATGCGCAATACGTCGCGCGGCTGGTGTCGGCGGCTGAGATCACGGGGCTCACGCTGGACGGCGCCGAAGCACACCGGGTCAGCTAGAGCGTTTCCAGGCGAAGGGGGAACCGGTTCGCCGTCCGGAAACGCGGTAAAGTAAAAAGTTGGGATCGATCATGCTGCTCGGTTATCTGCTGGCCCGCTTCGAGGACGAGACCGTGGCGTCGGAGGCGATCCTGCGCGTCGGGGGGCTTCCTCTCATGGCGTCACTGCGCGCGCGCGCGGAAGCCGAAGGTGAGACCTTGGGCATCTATGCGGCGGGGCTGGTGCGGCGTTTCGCGGCGGAAGCCTCCGACGAGACCTGGATCACCCTGATGGGCGCGCTCGCGCGCGCCGAGGATCCGGGCGATGTGTGCCTCAGGCAGGCGCTCAATTACGACGGGCCGATGGCGGAAGAGAGCCGGTCACCCGCCGAGAATTGAAACAACGGATCACGATGGTTGGTGAGCGCGCAGGCGATGCAATAACGCCGGCGCAACAACAACTTGTCCCGTCAAACTTGAGTAAGCGGCGGCTCTGAAAGCAAAGGGCATTTTGGGGCAACGACACATCGAGGCAAGGGTGTTCGAACCTGGAGCGAGGAAAGTCTTGCGGTGTTTGAGGCACGGCGCCCGATGGGGCGTAGGGCGCGCCGTTCCGCAACGGCGGCCTTGGCCGGGGTGCCCGCCCGGCGGGGTTGTAGGGGCGCGCCTTTCATTCTCCCGGAACCCCATTTCGGGCCGCAACCGATTTATACAGATCGACGTCGGCTATGGGTTGCTCTCATCAAGACGAAGCTGAACGGCAGCGGATTTCGGCATCAGCCCTTTCGGGCGCAAGACGCGGAATATCAGGCATACCTGCCGCCGGAGGGCGACCGGGGGCGATACCCTCGCCATGTAAATGTAGTAATCTCTCCGCCGCTGGTACAAAAAAATCCACCAGGTCGATCCAGCGGCGCTATGGCGAGGGAGGTGTCGTGCTGACTCGAATAAGAAACGCAAACATCGAAGAGCTTTCCAAAGACAAGCTCTACGCCTTGCAAAACACGATGTTGCTGGATGGACGGGTCAGCTCTTACCCGGCCAGCGCCACCGGCTATTCGGTTACGAATTGCTATCTGCTCAAACAACCGGACGCCGCATGGCTGATCGACACCGGCTTCGGCGGCGACGAGCCGTCGCTGCGCGCGCAGATCGAATCGCTCATCCCACGGACGTTGCCGCTCTCGCTGCTGCCGATGCGGCTGAACGAATTCATGTCGATCCAAAACGTCGACCCGTTCACGCTCACTTCAACGTCAAGGAATGCTTTACCGGCAATCCCGACGCGGCGTTCTGGTTCGACTTCGGCGCCGGCTCCGACTCTGGCCAGGACACCTTGGCCCGGCTGAAGATCACCACGCTCTCCCGCGAGGAGACGATCCCGATCGGCGCGCTTGGCCGTCCCATCGTCGTCTACCAGGCGCCGATCCGTTTGATCGCGACGCGCTGGATCTACGACGCGGCGACCAAGACCTTGTTTACCTCCGACATGTTCACCCACACCTGGCGCGACCGGCCGGACGGCCCCTGGATCATCCAGGACGGCGACGACGACCCGACCGACTTCGACCACGTGCGCTCGTTTCTGCTCAACACACGCTACTGGTGGCTGGAAGGCGTCGATACCGACAAACTGCGGCGCGGCATGGATGCGATCCTGAGCAAACACGACATCGAGACGCTGGCGCCCGGCTACGGCTGCATTCTGCGCGGCAAGAAGACGGTCGAGAAGCACATGCAAGCTGCTCGACGACGTGCTGCGCTCGTTGGACAAGAGCGTTGTGGCTTCGCGCTACGTCGGCCGCGACGAGGAAAGGTAAGAAAAATGGTTCAAGCCGCTCCCGCCCGTAAGCTCCCGGTTCAATCCACCCTCAACCGTCCCAATCCGCTGCCGCGCGAGATCGCGCCCGGCGTGTTCTGGCTGGGCGAGTGCCTGGAGCAGCGCCAGCAGGGCAAGATCTATCACGGCTGCAATGCCTGCTTCCTGATCGTCGGCGAGACGGCGTCCATGCTGGTCGAAACCGGCCACCCGAAAGATTTCCCCATCATCGAAGGACAGCTCAACAAGCTGCTGCCCGGCAAGGCGCCGCTGAAATATCTCTTCATCACGCATCAGGAGACGCCGCATTCCGGCGGGCTCGGCCGTGTGCTGTCGCGCTATCCGGAAGCGGTGCTGTGCGGCGACGTCAGCGACTATCACCTGGCCTTTCCGCAATACGAACACCGCATGCGCTCCATGAAGGAGGGCGATGAAATCGACCTCGGCGGCCGCAGCTTCCGCGCCGTCGAACCGGTGGTGCGTGACATGCGCACCACCTGGTGGGGCTTCGAGACGCGCGATCGCGTGCTGTTCCCCGGCGACGGCTTCGCCTACAGCCACTATCACGAGGACGGCCACTGCGGCCTGGTCGCCGAGGAAGCGGACTCGCTCGATCTGCAGGACACCACCGCCGTGTTCGCCGATTTGGCGCTGTGGTGGACCAAATGGGCCGACATGCGGCACTACTGCGATCGGCTCGATGTCTTGATCGAGACGCTCGGCGTGAAAACCGTGGCGCCGACGCACGGCCTTGTCATCACCGATGTTGCCCGGACGATGCCGAAGGTGAGGGAGGGCCTGCTTTACGGCTCCTCCGTCGCGGAACGCGGCACCAACGACGCCGGATTCGGCAAGAAGGCTGTTCCGGCCTCCTAGCGCCTGCCGCTTTCAAAGTTTCCCTTCGAAGGCGGCCGTCGAGAAATCGTCGATCATGGTGAAGCATTGGCGCGCCGCGCCGGGGTCGTAACAGGCGATACCCGGTACGTCGGACTCGATTTCACAAAACGAATGCAGCAGGCCGCCAAATACGGTCATCTGCCATTTCGCGCCGCAGGCATCCATTTCCGCTTCGAAACTGTCGCGGTCCTTCTTCGGCACGACCGGATCCTTCGATCCGTGCATGACGCAGATCGCGGCTTTGATGTCGCCCGGTTTGGCGGGCAACGGGGTCAGCAGATCACCGTGCAGGCAGATAACGGCCTGGATGTCGGCGCCGGCGCGCGCGAGCTCGAGCACATTGCCGCCGCCGAAACAGAATCCGACGGCAGCCTGTCGTTTCAGGTCGCCGATATTGCGTTTGCCGCTTTCGCTGCGGAGAGTCTCGAGCGCGGCGCCGATGCGGCGGCGGCGCTCGGGCGCGTCCTGGCGCAGCGCGTCGGCGAGGGGGCCTGCTTCCGGTGGGCCGGCGGCGATTCTGCCGCCGCCATACATGTCGGCGACGAAGGCGACATAGCGGCTGCCGGCCATGGTTGCCGCGCGATTGATGGACTCTTCGGTCACACCGAGCCAGTTTGGCGCGACCAGCAGCAACGGCCGTGGCCCGCTGACGTTTTCGTCATAGACCAAAGCGCCGCTGCCGGCGACGCTGCCGGCTTGATACGTAATCCGTTCGACCGTCACCTTGCCCCCTGAAACGTTGGAATTAATCGAGAATGATTTCGCCGATCATCCCGGCGTCGTATTGCGTGAAGTAAAGGCGGCCATTCGACATGGCCGCGATGCAGCGCGGACCGCTCGCCGGCGTCGGAATGTCGTATTCGCCGATCAGCGTTCCGTCCGGCGTCATATGACCGATTTTGTTGGCGAAGTTTTCGGTGCACCAGAGATTGCCATCGGGCCCCACGGTGACCCCGCGTAGCGATGCGTTCGGCGTGGGAAACACGAATTCGCTGAACGTGCCGTCGCGGGACAATCGTCCCAGCGCATTGGCGCCGGTTTCGACGAACCAGATATTGCCGTCGGGGTGGGTCACCATCGCGCGCGGCTGCGGGTCGGTGCCGGGAATGGCGATATTCGTTGACTTCGCCGTCGACGGTGATGCGGCCGACACGATTGCCGGCCGCCTCGCTGAACCAGAGCGCGCCGTCGCGCACGACGATCGACAGCGGTTTACTGCCCGCGGAGATTCCGCTCTTGAATTCCGTGATCGCTCCGTCCGGCGTGATACGGCCGATCTGAGCGACCTCCGTTTCCGAGAACCAGACGTTACCGTCCGGTCCGCGCGCCATGGCGTCGGGCCCGGCGTTTGCCGTCGGTACATCGAATTCGCTCAAGGCGCCGTCCGGCGTGATGCGGCCGATCTTGTTGGCGCGTTTCTGCGCGAACCATAAATTGCCGTCGGGCCCGAGGTCTATTCCAATCGGCGTTGCGTCCGCCGTCGGCAAATCGAATTCTTTAAACGTCCCGTTGCGGGGATCGAAGCGCCCGACCTTCGCGGCACCGCTTTCGCAGAACCATAGAGTCCGATCCGGCCCCTCGACGCAAATATAGGGGGCGCTGCCGGCGCTTGGTATCTTGTGTTCGCGGATGTGCATTCTGCCTACGACGCGTGGCTGAGAGGTGGCTTCCCGGGCATTGATTGGCGTTCGCTTTTCACATCGCGATGCAACATGCCGGTTCTGTCCGAAGGAATCCGAAGAGAGATGACGATAACAGAGGATGGGGCGTCTCGTAAGTCATAAGTGGTTTTGAGCCGCCCGCACAAACGAACGGTTCGCCGGCGAAACAACCAAACCGCACCGGATTGCAGTACGTCGCCTGCTCCAGGATTCACGCGCTTCCGTTGCGTTTGTTGCCGCTCCGGGTTGGCAACCGCGGGGCCATGCCGGTGCATCTTTGTGTGCGGTAGGACGGCCTCTTCAGGAATAGGCGTCAGTATTCCCATTCCATGCCGACGCCGACGGCGGCGCCGCCGTTGCGGTCGACCTCGCCTTGCGCCCGGATATGACGTGTGACGTCGATGTCGACCGAGACGCCGCTATCTGCCGCTTGGCGGCCGGCCTTCACGCCCACGCTGATACGCCGGTTGATGGCGCGCGAAATGCCGATTTTGGGGTCGCCACCGCTGCCGACCGAGACATCGATGCTGTCGACACCGAGAGCGCGACGCACGCGCTCGAACACGTCGCTGCCACCGCCGCCGGAGAACTGGGCGGCAACCTGCGCCACCTGCAGCGCCTGCGCCGGCGACAGCCCGCCGCTTGCCTTGTCGAACAGCAGACGGGAGAGGACCTCTTCCGGCGGCAGGGCGGGGCTGGAGCTGAAGGCGAAGCGCGGCGCGTCGGCCCGGCCGGTGACCGTGATGGTGACGGTGATGTCAGTGGCTTGGGTCTGCGCGACCAGATTGAGCTCCGGCGTCAGGCTCCCGGCGAAGGTGATGCGGCCTTGGGTGAAATCGAGCCGCGTGCCGGCGACCGACATCCGTCCGCGGCGCAGCTCGAAGCCGCCGATGGTCACCGGATCGGACAGCCGGCCGTGCAGCCGCAAGCGGCCGCCGAGCTCGGCGTCGATGCCGCGGCCATGCACGAACACGTGGTTGGGCGCGCTGATGGCAAGATCGAGCGCCGCGTCGAAGGCGGGCTTGCGGCCCGCACGCGCCTTGGCCTTGGCTTCCAGTGCGAGTCGCGCCGCCGCTTCGGGCGGGGCATCGACATGGCGGGTGCCGGCGAGTGGCTGCAAGGTCGTGGGCAGGCGCTCGGGAATGGTGATGTCCATCGAGACGATATCGACGCGGCCGCCGATCTTCGGATCGCGCGTAAGCGGGCCCGACAACGTCAGCGACAGGTTGGCGACCGCGGTCACCACGTCGTTGGCGACCAGCTTGGCGTTGCGGCTGGTGATGCGGATGGTGCCGGGGAAGCCGGCGTCGGGCGCGATGCGCACTTGGCCCTGAGCCGAGATGGTGCCGGAATCCCAGGTCTGGGCGGTCAGCCGTTCGATCCGGATGGTATCGCCGCGTGCGCTGAGCCGGCCGGTGATGTGGCTCAGGCGCACGCCGAGGCTGGCGTCGCGATAGCCGCCGTCGCGGATGGTCGCGGTGCCGTCGACCTTCGGCCGCGCCAAGCTGCCGCGCAGGCGCATGTCGATCCGCGCCTTGCCCGTGAGCTGGCGTCCGCTCGCCGACAGGGTTTGATTGACGGCGCCGAGATCGACCGGCCCGCGCAAGGTGAGGTCCAACCCGTCGCCGGACAGCGGGACCGTGCCCTTGGCGGTGAGCGTGCCGGCGCCGGCGGCGCGGATGGTGGCGTCGAGGCTAGTGCGGTGATTGGCGAGCCGGCCGGAGGCGGCGATGGTAATCGGCGGCGCGCCGTTGTTGCGGGTCTGCGCGGTGACGAGCTTATCGATGCGCAGCTTCCAGGTGCCGGTCGGAGACTTGGCCGTGCCGGTGATCTTGGCATCGCCGTTCAGGGTGCCGGACAGGCCCAGTTTCGGCATCACCATTTCCGATACGGACAAAGGCACGGATTGCGCCCGCAACGAAACGTCGAGCGTCTTGCCGAGACGGCCGTCGATCGCAAGCTGGCCGCGGTCGAGCGCCAGCAGCAGCGACTTGGCCTCAATGCCGCCGTCGCGGAAGGTGAAGGTGGTCGAATGCGCGAGCGCGATGCGGTGCTTGCCGCGCCGCGCGGTGAGCGATGCGAGATCGAGCCGGACCGGCGACGATGCATGGAGCTTGCCGCGGGCGTCGACGGCGAAACCGCGCGCCCGTGCGGTGAGCGTGATCGCGCTGGCAGTGCCGGCGCCCTTGGCGGTCAACCGCACCTGCGAAATGTCTTCGCCGCCGAAGCGGGCGCGGTCGACGTTCAATTGGCCGTCGATGATCGGCCGGCGATAAATGTCGCTCACCCGCAATTCGGCATCGAGACGGTCGAGGCTTGACGCGCCGATCTTGATGGCGCGGGCTTGCGCCGACAGCGTGCCGCTCTGCCCGCCGTTGGCGACGCTCAAAGTCGTGTCGGCGTGCAGCTCGCCCGACAGTTTGGTGAGGACCAGCGGCGAGATATCGTCGAGATTGCGCGCGTCGATGGTAAGTCTGCCGGCGGCGAGATTGTCGGCGTTCAGCGATAGCGCGCCTTTGGCCGTAACCGATCCGACGCGCAGATCGAGATTGTCCAACTGCCAGCCGCCTTGCGCGCGCTTGGCGAGATCGAGCGCGCCTTGCGCCGGCTTGCCGCCGACCGAGCCGCTCAATTTAGCCTTGGCCGCAAGCTGTCCGGTCAGATCGGTGGCAGTTGCTTCCAATGTGAGGCGTGGGATCGGCCGGCCCAGGGCGCTGCCGTCAGTGACAGTGATGTCGACATCGGCGTCGGGTTTGGTGACTGAGCCGGTCAGGCGCAGCTTGCCGGAAGCCGCGCCGGTCAGGCGCTTGTCCGCATACTTGAGCTCGGGGATCGTGAGTTGGACATTGATGCCGGCGCTGTCGGTGGTGGCTTCGCCATCGGCGCGCGCGCTGGCGTGCTGGCCGACGAGGCGCAGATTGCCGATGCGGTAGCCGCCGTGCGGCAACTTGCCGATGCTGCCGGTCAGGGTCAGACGGCCGCCGGCGAGGCCGTCGATGGCAGCGATGCCGGTGGCGAACTTGTCGGCGTGGCCATCGAGCACGGCTTCGATGTGACCGTCCTTGGGCACGCCGTTGAGCGATGCCGAGAGATCGAGCGCGCCGGCAAGCTTCAGACCGGCGAGATCGCCAAAGCGGGTGAGGTCGCCGGCGTGAACGGTCAGGCGGCCATGCAATTCCGGCTGGCCAATGCGGCCGGTAAACGCGATCTCGGCGGTGGATGTCTTGAGCCGGGCGTTCCGCACGTCGGCGACGCCGTCATCCGCCGTGCCGGCGGCGGTGAGGGTGAACGAGGTGCCGAGCGCGCGCGCCAGCGCCGGGTCGCTTGGCGCGACACCGGTTGCTTTGGCGTCGGCCGTGAACGGGATCGGCGCCGTCTTCGCGTTAGCGCCGGTGGCAGGCCTGGTGGCAAAGTGCGCGGCGAGCGTCTTCAGGCTGCCCTGCGGCGTGCTGACGTTCGCCGCGTCCAGATGAGCAACGACACGCGGGCGCGTGATGGGGCCGGTGACCGTGGCGTCGAAGGCAAGCTTGCCGATGGCGACGTTGCCCGCCGTCGTCTTGCCGCCGGCATTGTCGAGCGCCTTGGCGGAGATCGTCAGGTCGGCGATCTGATCCGGCGACAGCGTGCCCTGCACGGTGAGGCGCGCGGTCTGCGATTGGACCGTGAGCGGCTTGATGGCGATGGCGCCGCTGTCGGCGAAGTCGAACGTGCCGATGAGCTGGTGGTGCCGGCAAAGACCGGCGCCGCCGGCCCCGGCAGCAGGCCGGCGATGCGGGCCTGAAGATCGAGGGTCATTTTGCGCGTATCGGCGATACGCCGCACATTGGCCGAGCCGGTGGCGCCGATGTCCTTGCCCGCGTCGAACGTCAGTTGCGCGGCAAAGGCGTCGAGCGTGCCGGAGCCGTCGAGGTCGAGCGAAAGCGGCGGCAGGCCCGGCAGGTTGAGCGCGTGCACCACCAGCCCGCCGGCGGGCTCGTTGGCGGCGAGCTTCAGGGTCAGGCTTTGTGTCTTCGGTACCAGCGCAAGCTGCGCGGTGACGCTGCCGGGCGCGTCGAGCCGGTGCGCCTCGAAATGCAGGTTCAGCCCCTCGGAGGGATCGCCGAGACTGGCGCTGCCGCTGGCGCTGAGGCGCGCGGCTTGCCCGACCACCGGCGCGCCCAGCGCCAGTTGCTTCAACGCGAAGGCCTTGATCTCAATCTTCACCGGCAGTTGCGGCAGGATCGGCTGGTCGCTGCCGGCGACCGGCTGATCCGACGGCAGCGGGCGGCGCAGGATCTCGAGGTCGCCGACTTCGAGCTTGTCGACCTCGAGCCGCTGATGCAGCAGCAGCGCCGTGCGGCTCCACACGATGCGCGCTTTGTCGAGCTTCAGCCACACGCCGTCGCGGTCGGCGATGGTGACGTTGTGGATGGTGGCGTCGGACGACAAGGCGCCGTCGACCCGGCCGATCGACACCTGGGTCGTCGGCGTCGACAGTACGCGTGACAACAAGCTCGCCAGCACGCCCTTGCTGTCGTCGGCGCTGCGGCTTGCAAGCGTCGAGCCGAGCGTCAGCGCCGCCGCGATCGCCAGGATCGCAAGCGCACCGATGATCGTCGATCGTCTCAAGCGCCGCATGTCAGAACGCCTGTCCGATGCCGAAATAGATGCCATAGCCGGCATCGCCCTCGCGCGGATTGAGCGGCAAGGCCACATCGACACGGATGGGGCCGATGGCGGTGTAGTAGCGGAAGCCGAGACCTGCCGCGTAGCGCAGTGGCTCGCTGAAATCCGGATACTCCGCGCGGAACGCCTGGCCCATGTCGAGGAACGGCACCAGCCCGATCGTATCGGTCACGCGCCAGCGCGCCTCGAACGAGGCCGTGAACAGGCTGCGGCCGCCGATCACCTGGCCGCTGGAATCGAGCGGGCTCAGACTCTGATAGCGATAGCCGCGCACCGATCCGCCGCCGCCGGCATAGAAGCGGTGGTTGGCGGGAATGGCGGCAAGCGACGCGCCGGTGACGGAGCCGACCGTGGCGCGCGCCGCCAGCACAAGTCGCGCGTCATCGTCGACGGCGTAATAGGTCGAGCCCTGCACCTTGGTTTCGAGCAACCCGACCGACGAGCCGAAGAATGTCGGATAGGCGGCAATCGAGGCGGTCGCGCGCACGCCGCGGGTCGGGTCGAGCGGCCGATCGGTGGAATCGTAGGTCACCGAGGCCGGAATGCCGAACAGGCGATAATCGACCGTGCCCAGCGAGTCGGTGGTTTCGCCCTTCTCGCCGAGGAAACCAATCTGCGCCCACGATGTGTTGCTGAAGCGGTGGCGGATGGCGCCGCTGGCCTGGCTTCGCTTGGCGGTATAGCCGCCGTACTGGTCGCCGCCGGTGCGGTCCTTTTCGACCAGGGCATTGAGCAGCAGGTCGTTGCGCGTGCCGGCGAGCGCCGGCTTGACGAAGCTCGCCTTGAAGCGGCCGCCGAGGTCGGACCAGCCGAAGGTGTCGAGGCTGTCGATGAACGAGGAGTAGGTCTGCGGCGGCAGGAACGCTTCGCCTTCGAAGCGCAGGCTTTCGCCGCCGCCGAACAGATTGCGGTCCTGCCAATAGGCCTTCAGGTCCGGACCATCGAGGGTCGAATAGCGCGCGCCGAAGCCGACGACGTGGCGCTTGCGGTCGGTCACGTCGACGGTGATCGGCAGCCGGCCATTGGCGTCGAGTTTCTTGGCTTGGCGGATGCGCACCGAACTGATGGCGGGCAGGCCACCGAGAATGGACTTGCGCGCATCGGCGATCTTCTTTGGCGAGTAGAGATCGCCGGGCCCGAAATAGACGTGCGAGCGCACCGCGCGCGGGTCGACCTGCGACTGGCCGGTGATGCGCACCGTGCCGAACGCCGCTTGCGGTCCGGGAGCGATGGCGATGGCGACGTCCATCACCTGCTTGTCGTGGAAGACAACCGGTTTGGTAGCGGCAACCTTGGCGAGCGGGTGAGCCTGTCCGCGGAACCAGTCGATGAGCGCGGCGCGGCCGGCGCGGATATTGGCGGCGCGGGCAGGCGCGCCGGCGACGAGCTTGATCGCGCGCGGCGGCAGGATGGCGGCCGGAAACGGCCGGCCGGTGCGGGCGTTGGTGATGCGGACGTGGCGCAGATGGAACAGCGGGCCGGGTTTCACCGCCACCTGGATCGGCACCAGCTTGCGGCCACGGTAGGCTTCGGCGGCGGCCGCGACACCCGCCGGCGGCGGCTGGCCGAGGCGCAGGTAACGCCCCGCGATTTCGATCTCGATCTTGGCGTTGTAGTAGCCGGCGCCCCATAACGCATCGAGCATCGGCGCGAGGTCGCCCGCCGCTCGCTGCACCAGGCTGGCGCCGCTGATCGGCGCGTTCTGGCGCAGCTTGTAGAGGTTGGAGGCTTCCTGCAGCGGGGCCGTCAGCTCGGACGCGCCGGTCCAGTCAGTCGGCCCGCCGGAGACGTTGAATTTCACCGAGTAGGGCAGGGATTGCTGCGAGACGGCCGGCGGCTCGTCGCCGAACAGGCCGAAGAAGTCGAGCGCCTGGGCGCCGTGCGGCCAAAACAGGATTCCCCCGATCAGGCAAAGAGCTACGCACCGCCATAGTTGCCGCCCCGTGGCGAACCACATTCCGAATCCTTACTCGACGCAGCTGACGTGAATACTGCCGGATGACCCGCAACAATAGTCACAAATGATCGAATTGTCATCGACTCCCGGTGACAATTATGTCGCAGAAGCAATGGCTTAGTCAGTATGGCGGGAAGTATAAAGAGGAATTTTGGCTTCCCCGAGACGCCGGCTCGCTTGCTGTGGAAACCTCCGCCGCACGGCAGTTCGCCAAAGAGGGGCAATACGTCAATTTGCAATCTCATGCCGGCCGCAGCCGGTCCGATTCGTCGCGACCGTCGTGCCAAGTGAGGGTTTGCTGTCCGACAGCAAAGCGGACTTTGCACCTGCGACGGGCTGACAGCCGCCTGTGACCCAAGCGGGCGAACGAGTACGTTCATCCCGGGAATCGAGCGTTTACAGGTGCCGAGGAGCAGACTTCGCGCAGAGCGGACCTGGCAGCCGCTATTGGCCCGAAGCGGATATTTGTTGGGTAAGCCGTATATTTCAGATGAAGGTCGGTCCGGCCCCTGGCGTGCATTGGTAGCCGGGCGCCAGCCAGCCTTCACTTCGCATCTTGCTCGTCGGTATAAAAGTCGGGCTTATACGGATAGTGCGGTCCGTCATAGATTTCGACCACGACCGTCTCTTCCTGCGCGACAGCCGGGCCGTGAACATTCCCCTTGGGGTTGCAGTAGAAGCATCCCGCCGTCAGCGTCACACCGGTCTTGGTGTATTCATATTTGCCTTTCAAGCAGAACATGAATTGATTTGCGGCGTGGTAATGCGGCGCCGGAATGCCGGCGCCCTTGTCGAACTTGATAAGAGCAATCGACGCGCCGGTTTCCTCGTTGCGCCAGAGCATCTTTTCATGGACGCCCTTCAGCGATTTTTCGCGCCAGGCCATGGTCTCCGATTGAATGAGAAGCTCTTCCAGCTTGGGCGCCTCGTTGGGAAGCATCGTCGCTCTCCGTCAGTTCTTGATGAGCCAAGATTAAGATTGCTCTATTTGTCTTCGTCCGCCGACCAGCGCACGTGCTTCAGTTCGATGAGCCGTGACAGGTAAGGCACCTTCGCGCGGTTGGTCAGGCGATGCACCGCCCGCATATCGTTGATGAACACGGTCGAACCAAGCGGCTCATCGGTCTTGATATGCTCGCCGAAGATGGTCTCGATCTCGTTCTCGCCGCCACCCAGCGAGATCACCAGATAGGGATGATAGTGGATATGGAACTCGAGCGTTTCGCCCGGCTCCAGGTTGACTTCCCAGACACGGACGAATTCGTTTTCCAGCACGACGCGCGTGCCGATTTCGCGCAGGGCAATGCCCTTTTCGGCGGCGCGTTTCAAACCGTATTTGTCCGACATGGCGTGCTTCTCCGGCTCAGTCCTGGACGACCGCGATGGCGTTGATCTCGATCAGGTAGTCGGGCGAGACCATCTTGGTCACCTCGACCATGGTCGACGCGGGCAGGGGCGGTTTGAAGTACTCGCTGCGCACCTTATGGATCGCGTCGAAATGCTCCATGTTGCGCACGTAGACGTCGACGCGACACACGTCATCGAGCGTCCCGCCGGCGGATTCCACGGCGGCCTTGATGTTTTCGCAAACCTGGCGGGTCTGCACTTCGATGTCGCCGACACCGGCAATCGTTCCGTCGGGCCGGCGGGCGGTCATGCCGGAGACGAATACCAGGCGCCCCTTGGCCTCGGTGACGGTTGCTTGCGAAAAGACGCCGATCGGCTTGCGGATCGCGTCCGACGTGACCTCGCTTTTAGACATGGTGTTTGTTCCCTAGGCTGCGTGAAAGGGTGACCAGGGGCTCGGCGGAGACCTGCAGGTCCTGCGCGAGCTTGATCAGGTTGCCGGCCACCGCCGGGTCGAGCTTGATGTTGCCGCCCGCATTTTCGCGGCAGCGCCATTCCGGCTCACCGGGTAGAAAAAGCCGGCTGACCCCAGGCGCTCGTTTGCCGGAGCGGATGCGTTCGGCGGCCGCCGTGGCTTGGGCGCGGAACTGGGCGACATCGCAGAAATGGGCGACGTCGATGGCGATGAACAGGTGCGAGCAGTCGTACGGCACGGCCGGATCGCCATAGAGCGGTGTGACGCCGGCGCCGTGGCCGCCGCCCGCCAGCAGGCCGCACATCAGGTCGATCATGAACGCGAGGCCGAATCCTTTGGGGCCGGCGGCCGGCAACAGCATGCCAGCGATGGCCGCTGCGGCATCCGTTGTCGGGCTGCCGTCATCGCGCACGGCCCAGCTCGCCGGAATGGCCTCGCCGGCTTTTTCCGCCAGCCGGATTTTGCCCATGGCGGCTTCACTGGTCGCCATGTCGAGGACGATCGGGATCGGGCCTTCGGACGGCACCGCGATCGCGAGTGGATTATTGCCGACCACGCGCTCCGCGCCGCCCGGGGCGGGCATCAGCGGCCGCGTGTTGCACATGGCGATACCGATACAGTTCTGCTCGGTTGCCTTGAGGACGTAACGCCGCGTGGCGCCGAAATGAAAGCCGTGGCGAACTGCGACGATGCCGGCGCCGTGCTGTTTGGCGCGCGCCACCGCGAGATCCATCGCCTGATCGCCGGTGAGCTGGCCGAGGGCATGGTGCCCATCCAGCACGACCGAGCATCCACGGTCCGATACGACTTCGGCGCTCTCGCGCGCGCTGATCGAGCCGGCGCGCAGCCTGTCGACGTACATGTCGACCAGCAGAACGCCGTGCGATGGAAGTCCTTCGAGATCGGCCTCGACCAGGCCGTCAGCAACGGTCGCTGCCGCCTGCTCGCTGATGCCCGTGGCGACAAAGATTCGGCCGACGAGGGCCGCAAGGTCGGCGGCGGGGATCAGGATCGGAGAGGACACGGTCATTGGTGGTATTCCGGGTGGCGGCGCAAGACGAAAGCCCGGCTATCCCGCCAGCGCCATCCGCGCATGGCGTACCGGCGCCGCCGCAGGCTTTGAGAACTCCGGATGACTTCTCCAGAGACTTGGCGACCTTGTTCAGCGTCCGCTCGATGTGCTCGCGGTTCAGGGTGAGGGCACGGTTGACGTTGCGGGCAAGGGTCGCCTGCATGATCTGCTCGTGCTCGGCCACGTCGTTGCGCGGCGAAGACTTCGACATGATGGAGAGAGCGACATAGCGCTCGGCCTTTTCGAACAGGCTCTCGCGGATCGACAGCATGGTCGGCGAATTGCAGGCGGCAACCAGCGTGTGATGAAAGGCGCGATGCTCCCTTGACCACTCGGGGCTGATGACGCCCGGCTGCGAGCG
This sequence comes from uncultured Pseudomonadota bacterium, assembly GCA_963829785.1. Lineage (GTDB taxonomy): Bacteria > Pseudomonadota > Alphaproteobacteria > Rhizobiales > Xanthobacteraceae > Pseudolabrys. The sequence continues at coordinate 51,561 of CAWHJZ010000051.1, forward strand.
TCGCAATTTCGAGTGCCGGGACAGCCGATGAAACGCCGCGACCAGGTCTGCTTCCCACTCCACGCCGCCGTTGGCGATCGACCAGCGTAGCGCGATACTTTCAAGCTCGATGCGCGATTGCATGAGGTCCAACAGACTGTCGCGCGAAACACCGGCGACGCGGAATCCCTTGTTTTGTTCCAGTTGCACCAAGCCCTCCGCTTCCAGGCGCATCAGCGCCTCGCGGAGGGGGCTCCAGCCGACCTGATAGCGTTCACGCAAGGTCTCGAGCCGCAGCCGCTCGTTCGGCATCAGCCGGCAGTCGAGGATATCAGCCCGGATTTGCGTCAGCACGCGTGCGTGAAGCGTTTGTGTTTCGCTTCCAATCTGCTGACGGGGCATAGGCTACTCCATGGGTCCGACGGCCGGTCGCGCAGGCCGGCCTTTCATTCTCGTACCTAGCGCATCGGTATTCGACAATCAAACAGATTTTCGAAAATCTGTTGACGTTTCGATATTGTGGGTGGCAGGATGGCGCCAAGCCGGTTTTAGAACTCGAAACGTCGCGAGACAGAGCGGGAGAGTGGACATGAAGAAATTGGGCAGACTGGCACTGGGCGCGCTTTCAGCCGTGATCGTAATCGCCGCCAACGCGGCGCCGACACCGGCGCTCGCTCAAGACAAGGCGATGACCAAAATCACGTTTTCTCTTGATTTCATCCCGCTTGGCCGTCACGCCCCTTGGTACGCGGCGGTGGCCGAGGGCTTCTACAAGAAGGAAGGCCTCGACGTATCAATCATTCCGTCGCACGGAACCGCGCAGACCATCCAGGCGATCGTTTCGGGTACCGCGCAAATCGGCTTCACCGACGTGCCGAGCCTCGCGCTCGCCCGGGCCAACGGCGCGAAGCTCAAGATGGTCGCGGTCAATTACGAGAAGGCGCCGTACGCCATCTTCAGCCTTGCAAACGGTGCCAACGTCACCACGGCCAAGCAGCTCGAAGGCCTCACGCTCGGCTCCGGCGCCGGCAGTTTCACGCCGAAAGTCATTCGCGGCTTCATGGCGCAGCAGGGCCTCGACCCCAAGACGCTGAAGATCAGCAACGTCGCGCCGTCGGCGCGCGCGAGCACCTTGTTATCCGGAAAGGTGCCGTCGATTGAGTTCTTCGTCATGGCCAAGCCTGGCCTGAGCGCGGCCGCCAAGGGGAAGGGTACGGAACTGCGCACCTACCTGCTTGCCGATCACGGGCTCAAGCTCTACTCCAATGGCATCGTCACGACCGAAGCCTATCTCGCCAAAAACCCGGATGTCGTGAAGCGCTTTGTGCGGGCGAGCCTGCGCGGCTGGCAGTTCGCGCTGCGCAATCCGGAGAAAGCGGCGAAAGACCAAATCAAGTTCATTCCCAGCCTCAATGTTGCAAAGAGCGTTGCGGAGATCGCCGTCGTGAAGAACCTCGCGGTAACGCCGGCCGTTGAAAAGCATGGGTTGGGCTGGTTCGATCCGGCCGAAATGAAGGCGACCCTGGACTTCGTGACCAAGAACGTTGGGATCAGCGGTACGCCGCCGGCGGCAAGCGACCTTTACGCAACCGGTTTCCTGCCGTCGCCGCCGATCATGCCGTGACCGACTGCTTCGCACCGAATGAACTCTAACGACAACGCGCAGGGACAGGTGGCCGTGCAATCTGTCCCTGAGCCGTTCGGCCGGTTTTGTAACGTCCGCCAATCGTTCCAACGACCCGGACAGGACGAACTGGTTGCGATCGAGGATATATCGTTCGACTTGAAGGCTGGGACCTTGGTCAGCCTTCTGGGGCCCAGCGGCTGCGGCAAGACCACCTTCCTGAAAATCGTCGGGGGTCTCATCCGCGCCAGCAGTGGCATGGTGCGCATCAACGGCGTCGAGGTCACCGCACCTCACGATGATTTCGGCATGGCGTTTCAGCAGCCGAATTTGATGCCCTGGCGCACGGTGCTCAAGAACGTGCTGTTCCCCATGGAGCTGCGGGGCGAGACCGGGCCAAAGGTCAGGCAACGCGCCTTCGACCTCCTGAAGCTGGTTGGCCTGCAGGGTTTCGAGGACTCCTATCCATCGCAGCTCTCGGGCGGCATGCAGCAGCGCGTGGCGCTCTGTCGTGCGCTCGTGCACGAGCCCAAACTGCTGCTGATGGACGAACCGTTCGGCGCCCTCGATGAACTCACGCGCATGGAAATGCAAGATCTCTTGCTCGATATCCGTACCAAGACCAATGCCACAATCGTGTTCGTGACCCACAGCATCAGTGAGGCTGTGTATCTGTCGGATGTGGTGGTGATCTTCTCCAAGCGGCCGGCGGTCATCGCCGACTATTTACAGGTATCGCTGCCTTATCCGCGTACGGCTGAAATCCGGTATGTCACTGAGTTCACCGAGCTTGAACATCGGGCGGGCCGCGCTTTGGGGATCACAAGATGAAGTCGCAGCATGCGCATCATTTGATCTACCCGCTGATAGGCTTTGCGCTCATTTTGACGGTTTGGCAGGGATATGTGGACGTATTTCACGTCAGCAAGATCGTGCTCCCGAGCCCGTTGGACATCTTGCAGGTATCCTGGCAACGCTATGACCTCCTGCTCAACGAGACTTGGCCAACATTTCTCGAGAGCATTTATGGTTTTATCCTTGCGATAGTCATCGGCATTCCCATGGCGGTCTGCGTGGCTAATTCGCGGCTGCTCAATTTGTCGCTTTATCCGATCCTGATCGCGACGCAGTCCGTGCCGAAGGTGGCGGTCGCGCCGATCATCCTCGTCTGGTTCGGTCTGGGTTTAGAGTCGAAACTGGCGATTGCCTTTCTAGTGGCCTTTTTTCCGGTCGTCGTGGATACGGCAACCGGATTGCAGGCGACGCCGCCAGGGCTCATCGAGCTTGGACGCTCACTGCGGGCGTCACGCTGGCAAATGTTCTGGAAGATTTAGTTCCCGGCCGCGTTGCCGTTCGTCTTTTCCGGCGCCAAGGTCGCGGTCACGCTGGCCGTTATCGGTGCGGTGATTGGCGAGTTCGTCGGCTCGGTGAATGGCCTGGGAAACCTCTTGTTGTCCGCCAATTCTCAGCTTGACGGGCCGTTGGCCTGGGCAGCCCTTGTCTGGCTCAGCGTCCTGGGAATTGTCCTGTTTGTCGCTGTGGTGTTGGCCGAAAAGCTGATCATGCCCTGGGGCGAGGCTGGCCTCCACTGAGACACGGGGCAGGACGGCCGGAGCTGAGCGCTCGCGCGCGGCCCCGCCGGTCGTTGTCCAGACCGTCGCCGTGCGCAGCCGGAACTGTTGCGTCGATCCCATCACATGCTGTGGGCTTTGTGTCCCCTCAGTGATGGCTACGATGAAGCAGAAATGCTCCCTTCCTCAAGCCGCTAAATCTGTCTCGCTGGTAGTGCTGGTGCCGGACAGCCAGGCTATCTCGCGGACCGTGTAGTGTGTAAAAATATTGGATCGGCTCGAGCGAGCCTCGCTCCGTTCACTCCTCGAAGCTGGGCGAGGCGCGGCGGGATAGACGATGTCCCATGCCCCGCAGCACGAGTGACCATGTCGATGCCTGCCGCGCTTGCACCCTTCCGTGTCCGCAGTTTCCGTTTCCAATGGCCCGCGGATCTCCTGATCTCCTGGGCGTTCGAGATGGAGATGTTGATTCTCGGCTGGTACGTGCTGGTCGAGACCGGCTCTGTCTTGCTGCTGACACTGTATGCCTCGCTGCTCTACATCGGCACGCTGGTTGCGCCGATGATCGGCGTGCTCGGTGATCGGATCGGCCAGCGCGCCGTGCTGTTCGGCACCCGCGCTGGCTACATGGTTCTCGCTGCTGTCATCATGGCGCTCGCGTTCACCGGAGCCTTGACCCCGGTGTATGTGTTTATCGTTGCCGCGCTCACAGGTTTGGCGCGCCCCTCCGATATCGGGCTGCGCGGCGCGCTGGTCGCCGCCACCATGCCGCCCAACTACCTGGTCAGCGCCATGAGCGTCTCGCGCATGACTGCGGATTCTGCCCGTGTCATGGGCGCGCTCGCCGGCGCCGGATTGTTCGCGGTATTCGGCATGGGGCCGGCATACGTGGCGATCACGTTCTTCTATGCAATGGGCGCGCTGATGCTGCTCGGGACGGGGCCGGAATTGGCGCACCGTCCAGCCGACGGCGCGGTGCGCGCCTCGCCGTGGCGCGATCTGACCGTGGGAATGGTCTACATCTGGAATTCGCCGCGCTTGCTCGCGGGGATGTGGATCGCCTTCCTGGTCAATCTCTGCGCGTTTCCCTTGGTGACGGGCGTTATGCCGCATGTGGCTAAGAACATTTATGGCACCGATCAGACCGGCCTCGGTTATTTGGTCGCAAGTCTTGCGTCTGGCGCGCTTGCCGGTTCGCTCGCCATGAGCGTTGCCGGTGAGCGGATGCGGGTCGAGCGCACAATGGTGGCATCGATGATCGCTTGGTACGTGATGCTGCTGCTGTTCGGGCAGTTGCAAACCCTGAGCGCCGGCATGGTCTGCCTGTTCATCATCGGCACCACCCAGAGCGTGAGCATGGTGACGCTTGCAGTCGTGCTGTTGCGCACCGCGGAGCCGCGGTACCGCGGCCGGGTGATGGGGGTTCGGATGCTTGCAATCTACGGCAATCCGATGGGGCTGCTCGCCGCCGGCGTGCTGATCGAGCACATCGGTTATGCGGCGACCGCGCTGCTCTATGGTGGCGTCGGCCTTGCGTTTACGGCTCTGATCATCCTGCGTTGGCGTACCGCGGTGCTCCCGCCGGAGCCGGCCGGGGTTTGATTGGCGCTCAGTCTGGCTTTTACGGTTTGTGCCCCCGGCGCGCGCCCGACGGCTCGCCAAGGCGTTACCCCAAGCGAAGAAATCTAAGAAACGGGCAGCCGAGAGCCAATGGAGGCGGGCCGCTCGATGTCCCTGATTGGGGGTAAACCGGACATCGCGCGGACGGACCGTGATGTCTGCCTCTGACCCGAAACCGGCATTGCCGGCCCGTCACGCCCCACTGGGTTAACGCAACCTTAATACGTTGCATTGGATGGTTCCCATGGGAAACCTTGGAGATATAGCGATGCTGCCGGAACACCGCGCGCTTCTTGAGGACGAGCCTTGTCCTGTCTCCGATGAATTGCTGGGAGCGTTGTACCGCGCCAACGCGCATGGGCTGAACGAACTCGTTGCCACAGTCTCACCGAAGGCAAGGGCGATGCTTGCTGTCTATTGTTACCGTCGAGCTCACCTTTCCTCGATCGGACTGGCAATTGCGGCAACTTGCGAACAAGATGATCTAACGTCTTTTGGCGGTAATGCCGGCGAGGTTCTGTTCGATCGATCTCGTGAGGCCCCGCAATCCTCGTCTGCTAATGGCGTTGCGAATGGCCGGCGGAATATTACTCTGGCGACTGCGCCCATTCGCGAACAAAAACCATTCGTGGACGACGAGGATTAAGGTTCTGACGCGGCAAATTCAGACGGCCTGAATTGGCCCAAAGCGGACATGGGCTTGTGCACCGCAAATGTCCGCTCGTGACCCGAAGCGGAAATCAGCCGCCTTCCTGCGCGTGTGCCGGAAGCTTTTCGAGTGCCAACGCGAGCTCGCCTTGCGGGTTGGCGAGCTGTTCCAACGCGGCGTAGTGGTGGCAGCCCGGCAGCTCGCGCAGTTCGCAGGCGAGGCCGTGGTCGCGCCACGCCGTGGCGAAGTCGATCGATTGCCGCTTTAGCTCAGGCAACTCCCGGGCGCCGAAAGCGACCACCAGCCTGCCGGCCCGTTTGGGCAGATGAAGGAGCGGGCTGTTGCGGCGTGCTTCCGCCTCGTCGAGTTGGAGCTTTTCGTTCAGATAGCTGTGGCGAATGGGTTCAAGGTCGTAGATACCGCTTATGGCGATACCGCCCCGTGACGCGGGCTCATCCATCAGCATGGCCGCGAGATGTCCGCCCGCAGACCAGCCGGACAGGAATATCTGGCTCGGATCGCCGCCGAGCGCCGCGACGTTATCATGAAGCCAGCGTAGTGCGCTTCGAGCCTCGCCGACGATCGCATCGAGACGGGCGAAGGGGGCAAGCGTGTAGCCTGCGAGCGCGACATGAAATCCCCGCGCCAATGGACCCTCGGCGACGAACCCGAATCCCTCCTTGCTGTTGCGTTGCCAATACCCGCCGTGAAAGAACAACAGCGTCGGCGCGCCCGGCCTGCCGCAAGAGAAAAAGTCGAGCCGGGCCGCTGACGCGTCGCCATAAGCCATATCGAGATGGCCCGGCAGGCGCGAACGTAGCGCCGCGCTGCGTGCTTGCCATGCGGCGAGGTATTCCTCGCTGTCGGCCACGGCCGCGGAATTGTTGTAGGCGGCGTCGAGCGTGCGCTGGTCCATCGCTCGATATGGACTCATATTTTTCTTCCTCTAACGTCCGCTATTGGCCCATGGCGGGCTTTCTATTCGTGTTGAGGGATGTCCGGGTCTAGGAGGAGGGCAGGCGGCGCGATAATGCGATGTCAAACGTGAGCCGTAACGCAGCAGGTTATTTCGAGTTGGACGCATTAGAGCGCGTGCCTGCGAATTCAAATAATGCGGAGTTGCAGGTTCTTCTCTCGCAAACGTAAGCGGCAACGTGCGGTTCGCAGGAACGAGCCCAAATCATGGACCTAAATTGTCAAACCGCAAAGGTCTGACGATTTTGCGCGCACAACTAATTGAAATATTGCACGAAAAAATCTGCATGGTGAGCGCGCGGGGAGTGCAATAACTCTGGCGGAACAATGACTTGAACTGTCAGACCTGCGCAATTGGCGGCTCTGAAAACAAGGGGGCTTTTGGGGGAGCGTCAAACTGTTTGGCGTCCCTGAGGCACACGTCCTGCCAGTCAGAACCTAAATCTATCTTGTAGCCGTGGTCCGCAATCCGGCGGCAGGCTCCATTCTGCAGGCTCCATTTGAGTGGCGTGCCTTGTGATGATGTCCTGCACCTCGCTTGGCTGGAACGCCACATCCCATGCCCAGCGTCCGATGCCTCCAGCCGCATTGATGGCTCTGACCCATTCGTCCAGCGCGTCGCGCTTGGCCTTATTTTGCGGACTGTCGATGCCTTTGATCTCGAGGCCCAGAAGCGTTCCGCCCGAAAGGCGGACAAGGAAATCGGGCAGGTATCACTGTCTTTGCCCCCTAAAACTGAGCCATTATTTTTGTGCCAGTGGGAGGGTTCGGCATGGCTCGGAAGCGGTATTCGGACGAAGATGCGCAGGTGTTTCGGTCCGCTCTGTGCGCTGAAGACGTGAAATTGCACGATTTACACCGCGAGCGAAGCTGATGGTACAAAGAGGTGAGGAAAGCCGAGCGTCGGAGGTCCAAAAAGAAATTAATTAGAGAGACTCGGCTACGTTTGTGTACTAGCGTATCGCGTCGGTCGCTGGGCGAGTTACGCGACCGGCAATAATCTTTTCGATGAGTTTTTCGATAAAGAGACTGCGAGATAAGAACTCCATTTCTATGAATGGTCGCGCGCGAGTCGATTGATATGTGCGCGACGTCTGTCGGTCGGGTAGGCCCCCAATCGGAAATATAGTGGCGGCAGAAGACTTGCAGCGATCCGCCTGCTGGCCTGGAGAAATCGTCAACTCGTTTAGCGGTTCCAACGAAAGCGTTGGTAGCGCTGAAGACGTCGTCTCCAGTGGTCGACTGCAGCTCGACATTTGATGGGAAAACCAATGAATTTTCGGGCCTATATCGGGCGTACGATCGCCGTTGCGGCGTTTGCTTTCGTTGGCATGATGTCGATTGCCGCGGCCCAGTCGGTGCCAGTCGTCGACGATCCCCTTATTCAGCGCGGCGATGCCGTCGTCACCGGATTTTCCGGCGTTGTCGCATTGAAGCCCAAGCCCAACGCCAAGCTCGAAGACTATCTGATCATTGATACGCAAGCGCCGGCACTGCAAGTCTTCGATCTGTCGCAAATGTTCGGTGGCGATAACGCGCGATTGGTCGATGCGCCGCGCCTGCACGCCGTGCCCGCGGGGCAGATCGGCCAGGTTTTCGGCGTGGCGCTCGACGACGGCCGGCCGGCCGATGGTGTCGATGACGGCCGAGATCCCGTTCCCAATATCTATGCGACCGCGACCTCCGCTTATGGCTTGCAGCTTGTCGAAACCAAGCAGGTCGGAAAAGGAAAAGTCCGCGAGCGTGCCAAACTCGGCTCGCCCGATGTCAATTGGATGGACGGCCAATTCGGCGTTGGTGGCGGACCGGGCAGCATCTGGCGGATCGATGGCCGCACCGGTGAAGCCAGCCTGTTCGCCGACGTGACGTTCGACGGCGTCGCCAATAGTGCGCCGGCGCTCGGCGCCATCACATTCGATCCCGTGAGCCGGCGTCTCTATGTGTCCGACCTGCAGACCGGCATGATTCACGCCTTCGACCTGACCGGGGCCGAAGTCGATCGGTACGACCACGGCGTACAAGGAAGGCCGGCCGAGGGGCTGACGGAAGTCGCCTTTGATCCGGCGTCGCGCGTCGAGATTACCAGCCCGGCGTTCAATGCCGAAGACCCAAAAACCTGGGGTTTTGCGCCGCGCGAACGAAAAGTCTGGGGTCTGGCGGTCCATAACCGTCGCCTGTTCTATAGCGTGGACGATGGGCCGACCATCTGGTCGATCGGCCTGCGACAGAATGGCGAATTTGCCAAAGACGCGCGCGCCGAGATCGACGTGCGCACGAAATCCGGCAATGCGATTTCGGCGCTCGCCTTCAGTCGCGGTGGCACCATCTATCTCAGCCAGCGCGGCGCGACAGTGCCGACATACGATTATCAGGTGATGGCCACGCCGCAGACGGCGCAGACGCTGCGATACAAGCGCGAGACATTGCCGAACGGCGACGTCGTCTGGCGGGTCCTGGCGGAAGAATATGCCATCGGTCAGTCCGGCGAGCACCGCAGCAGCAATGGCGGCGTGGCGCTGGGTTATGGGTACGACGCCAACGGCTTCATTCGGCATGACGTCTGCGAAGGCACGGTTTGGACGACTGGCGAGATCTTGCGCCAGACCGCGCAACCCGACCCGCTGTTGACCGCCGGCGGCGAAACGGTCGTGCAGGGCCTGCAAGGCACGCCGACCGGCGCAGTCATGCCGAATAATGCGCCGCCGATGCAGTCCTTTTATATCGACTATGATCGCCAGTTCCTGGATCCGGGTTTCCGCGGTCACATGGGGCAGGTGGCGATCTGGGGCTGCGATGGCCGCCCGCGCGTTTCCGCCGCGCCCGCGCCCGCGCCGCGCCCGCATGGACCGCACATCAAGATTGCAAAGAAATGTTCGTCCGCCGGTTTCGGCAACCGGATGCATTGCCGGGTGACGCTGTTTAATGCCGGCGACGAAGCGCCGGTTTGGCCGGTCGGATTTTCCGACGAAGCCGATATTCGGCACGGGCCCGCCAATGCCAGCCACATTCGCATCGTCAGTGCGACGCCGAGCCATCCGGGCTGGAAATGTTCCGCCGTACCGACATCCGAATTCGGCTGCGAAATCGACGGCGAACTGCTACGGCCCGGCCGCCGCCGCTTTGTCGATGTCGTGATGGATGTCTCAGGCATCGCCAGCACGCCCGGATTCCGGGTGCGCAACTGCGCTTTCCTCGACGACGAATCCGATTTCGCCTGCACCTCGGGCGGTGAAGACCTGATCGTGCAAAAGACCGGCGACCGGCTGTGCGAAGCCGGGCAGTTGTGCACCTTCGATCTCAGCGTCACCAATTTCGGCCGCCGCACCTTCGACGGGCGGCTGTTCCTGGCCGACAATATTTCGCTGCCGGGCGTTCCCGCCCTCGACGTTGCCTTCATTTCACCGCCAATCCCGGGCTGCGATCCAGCGACGCTGCCGTTCCAATGCAATGTGCCGATGACCTTGGGTCCGGGCCGCTCGCGCACCTTCGTGGTCACGGTCGAAATTCCGCGCAATGCCGTGCGGCCGGGCCGCACCGTCCAGGGGCGCAACTGCTTCTTTGCATCCGATCCGGGGCTCATTCCCGACGGCGGCCGCCGCCGGGTCAGCTTCCTGAAAGCCACGCTGAAAACGCTGAACCCGAACAGCCCCTCGGCGGGGCCCGGCTTCGAGTGTTTCAAATTCACGGTTCAGGCGCCGGGCATGGGGACCATTCCGCCGCGTTGCGACGTTCCCGTCGCCAGATTGCGCGTCACACCGACACCGGCCAGCTTCAATGCCGCCAACCAGAAAATCAAAGTCGAGCTCGCGTTCACCAATACCGGCAACAACAAGTTCGAAGCCATCGAGGACTGGAAGGTGGCCGCGCCGCAATTGAAAAATCTGACCTGCGCGTCGCAGAGACACGGGCTCGATCCGCGCACCTTCGCGCTCTGCAAGGGCGAATACACCACCAAGGCCACCGACTTCGGCAAGCCGATCGAATTGACCGCGACCGCCACTGGCGATTCCGCTTGCGGCAAGATTGCCGCGGTCAGGGCCAGCGGCACCGTCGCTTTCACCGGCGCGCCGGTTCTGGTGCTGGCGGCAACGCCCAGCCCCGCGACTTACAAAGCCGCGAACGAGAAAATCGCTTACACCTACATCGTCAAGAACACCGGATCTTTCCCGATCCCGTTGTTCTCGCTCAATGGCGGCAAGGCGACCGATGTCAAATGCGCGGCCGGCGGCCCGGTTCTTAGTTTTTCCGCCTGCGCCTCGTCGAATTCGACTTGTGCCAAGCTCGCCGCCGGCGCCTCGCTCACCTGCACCGGCAGTTACACGACAAAGGCAAGCGATGTCGGCAAGGACATTGTGACGACCGCGCGGGCCGAGGGCGGTACGACGATGGGCGCCATCGGGCAGCTCAATCCGAAGCCGGATTTGGTTGCCGCGCCGGTCAAGCTGCTGGTGAAATATGCCGGTCCGCCGGTCGCGCCGCCGCTGGGTACGCTCGGCAACCCGGCCATGACGCTGGCGGTGACGCCGTCACCGGCCACCTTCTCCACGTCGAACCAGAAGATCACCTATAACTACACGCTCAAGAACACCGGCACGGTTCCGTTCACCTTCTATGGGTTCAAGGATACCGTAGCGTCCGATGTTAAATGCTCAGGGCCTGCGGTGCAGGCAAAACTCTGCGCCCAAGCCGTTGCCGGCAGCGGCTTTTGCGGATCGCTCGCCGTCGGCGCGTCGACAACCTGCACCGGCAGCTACACGACAAAACCGGGTGACATCGGCAAGGACCTCGCCAGCAAGGTGAGCTTTACCGGAAAAATCGACGCCGACCCGAATAGCGTCGATGTCTCGGGCGAAACCGACGCGGTGGTGAAATACACCGCTTCGCCGAGTGCCCAGCCGAAGCTGGAAATCACCAAATACACGCCGAAATCCGCAACCTTCGCGGCCGCGAACGAGAAAATTGCCTACCACTACATCATCAGCAATATCGGCGACGCGGCGCTGACCTCGTTTACGCTGACCGACAACCGTGTCACCGGCCTTAAATGTCAGCCGAAATCGGCCGGCCCGCAGGGCGGCCCGATGGCGCCGGGGCAGGCGCTGAGCTGCAGCGGCACCTACACCACAACGGCGGCCGACGTCGGCAAAGACATCGCCAGCACCGCGACCGTGACCGCCACAGTGGATACGTCCTTACTTCAGTCCATCCAGAACATATTTGCCTCTCCTGCGTCGTCGTTGACGGCTACGGCCAACGCGGTTGTGAAATTCAAATACAAATTCGGGAGCGACGGCGGCCAATTCTACGCTCGGTATTGCCGCTACGGTTTCGCCGTCCAGTTATCTCGGCCCCAACGAAAAACTGACTTACTCGTATAAGGTCACGAACAACGGCTCCGTGCCGCTCACCAGCTTTACGCTTGCCGCTACCAAGGCGACCGGCATCAAATGCTCGCCGGGCAACGGCCCGAAGGGCGGCCCGCTCGCTCCCGGGGCAATAGCGACCTGCACGGGAAGCTACACGACGCAACCGGTCGATGTCGGCGCGAAAGTCGTCGCTTCCAAAGTTAGCGTAACCGCAACGTCGGCAGCCGGTGCCGTGCCGCCGTCGCGAACCGCAACCATCGACGTGGCATTCAAGGCAGCATGGCCTTTACCCTGGCCGTGACTCCGGTCCCAGCGACCTTCAGCGCCGCCGGCCAGAAGATCACTTACAGCTACACCCTCAAAAACACCGGCAACGTACCGGTAACGGGCCTGTCATTATCTGAATCAAAGCCGGTGGCGTTCGATTGTCCGGGACCGCGCGGTGCCAACGGCAAGGGACAGAGCCCCGATATCGCCGTGGGCGCGACGCTGGTCTGCAAGCGTGTCTATACGACAGTGGCGGCGGATCTCGGCAAGGACATCGCCAGCACGATGACGGCGACCGGCGCCTTTGACATCGGCAATGGAACTTGGCGTTCGGGCGAACAGAAAAAAGCCAGCGCGGTGGTGAAATTCGCCGCGCCTGTGGCGCGCCCAGTCGCCACCAAGCCGCCGGAATTGAAAGTGCTGCACTTCGCCGGAGCTTTGGATGCCACGGGTAAAAAACAAATAACCTTCGCGGGCGCGAAGCAACGCATCGATGTTTTGATCCAGGTCTTCAATCACGGCGGGCCGGCCACAAACCTGACGGTTACCGGCAGCAAGATCACCGACATCAAATGCACCAAACCAGATGCCGGGGCGCCATTTATTGGTCCCACCGTGGGGCCGGTCGCTGCCGGAACCGTAACCAGTTGCCTTGCCCATTACACCACGACGGCGGCGGATGTCGGAAAGGACTTTGACCTTGAGGCGCAAGTCGTCGCGACGACGCCATCGGGGCCGGTGACGGGCACCCCGAAAAAGATAACCGTCAAATTCGCCGGCAAGCCGGAACTGAAACTGTCGGTGCGGGCCGAACCCGATGACTACAGGGCGGCGAACAAGGCCATCACTTATACTTATACCTTGGACAATATCGGTCCGGTGCCGGCCACCAGTTTCGCGATCACCGACAACAAGGTCACCGGCATTAAATGCGCGCCGGCCAATACCGGCGCCAAGGGCGGCCCGCTGGCCCCCGGCGCGTCGGTCACCTGCACCGGCACCTACACGACCAAACCGGGCGATATTCCCAAGTCGATCATCAACGTGGCCAGCGTCACCGGTGCTACGGCGGCCGGCAAGCTGCCGCCGCAGACACCGGCCAATGCGCGGGTGAAGTTCAGCGGTAAGCCGAATTTGGTTGCCCATACCTATCAAGCCAAACCCGGGACCTTTTCGGCGGCAAACCAGAAAATTATCTATAGTTACTTCATCTTCAATTATGGCGAGTTGCCGGTTGCGTCCTTCAGCATTGCCGACAGCAAAGTGAAGGACATCAAGTGCGCGCCGGCAAACAGCGGCGCCAGCGGTGGGCCAATTGGCATTACCAATGGCATGGCGCAATGCACCGGCATTTATACGACGACGGCGGCCGATGTCGGCAAGGACATCGAAAGCGAAATGACCGTTAGCGGCACCTCGGTGTTGGGCCCGATAAAACCGACCCCGCAGCAGGTCAAGCAAGCGACCGTCACCTACAAAGCGCCGGCAGAAAAGCCGGAAATGATGGCCTACTATTACGTGGCAAGTCAGCAGACATTCTCCGCGGCGGGCGAGGTCATCACCTACACCTACGACGTTGCAAATTTCGGCAATGTGCCGATCACGTCCTTTAAGCTGACCGACAGCAAAGGCAACGACATAAAATGCAAGCCGGCAAATACCACTAATGGCGGCGGCCTAATCGGCATCAGGAAGCTGGCGCATTGCTTTGGCACTTACACAACCACGGCAGCCGATGTCGGCAAGGATCTTGAAAGCGAGATGAACACGACTGGCATGACGGCAGCCGGGCCGGTGCCGTCCAAGCCTCACGCTTCAAAGAAAGTGGTCGTAAAATTCGTCGCGCCTGCGGTTCCCCCGGTCGCCGCCAAGCCGCCGGACTTGATTATTATCGATGTCCTCGTGGAAAACACCGACACTTCTGTTGTGGACCCCAGAGCATTCTCGGCGGCGAAACAGCTCATTGATTTTCAGTTCGACGTTTACAATCTTGGCGGCCATAAATTCACGAGCGTGACGGTTACTTCCAACAAGATTACCGGCATCAACTGCACGAATTCGACGAAAGCGAATCTTGCTGGCCCGACCGTCACGCCGCTCGGAGGTGTCGCCTTCGATAAAAATGTGGCCCGCTGTCTTGGCAAATACACAACGACAGCCGCCGATGTCGGCGAAGACCTCAAGATCGAGGTGACGCCCACCGCAATGACAGCGGCCGGGCCGGTGCCTCCGAAGGATGGTGCGTCGAAAATACGCGTCCACTACTTCGGCAATCCGGAATTGATCGCCCATTCCTATACGCCGCGGCCTGCGACCTTCTCCAAGGCAAACGAAAAAATTGAGTTCTCGTATAACATTTTTAATTACGGGGCCGTGCCGGTCAAAACGTTCACCATCACCGATTCCAAAGTGAAGAATATCAAGTGTCCGCCCAAGAACGCCGGGCCGAGCGGTGGTCCGATTGCGATCACCAATGGCGATGTGATCTGCACCGGCATCTACACAACGACGGCGGCCGATGTCGGCAAAGACATTGAAAGCGAAATGACCGTTAGTGGGACATCGGTGTATGGCCCGATCGAGGCAACCCCGCGGCACGTTAAGAAAGCGACCGTCACCTACAAAGCATCGCCGGCTGCGGTCGCGCAGAACTTCGAGATGATGCAGGTCAAGGCCGTGCCGTCGACCTTCTCGGCGGCCGGCGAAAAAATCGACTACGTCATGATCGTCAAGGGCAATGGCGCGGTGCCGGCCACGGCGACCTTCATGGTCACCGGTAAGAAGATCTCCGACATCAAATGCGCGCCGGCCTATACCAGCCCGGTCGGCCGTGGACCGTTCACCGTCGTGTCGGATTGCAAAGGCAGCTACACCACGACGGCGGCCGATGTCGGCAAAGACATCGAAAGCCGGGCCGAGGTCGCCTCGATCACGGCGGCCGGGATGTCGCCGCCCACGGCAGCGGCGGCGAAAACAGCGGTCGTGAAATTTGCCGGCAAGGCGGCTTTCGATTTGCATCATGAATGCTTTCCGAAAGTCTACGCCAGCCCCGGCCAGGTCATCGGTTGCGAGTTTGTCATTCGAAATACCGGTACGGTGCCGATCCAGTCGTGCCGCATCACCGGCAGCCGGCTCAATGCCGTATGCCCGACCGGCATGATTCCGCCCGGCGGCTCGGTGCTGGTGAAGGGCTCCTACACCAGCACGCTCGCCGACGTCGGCAAGAACATCGTTATCGACTACAAAATTGAAGGCTTGCAGCAATGATCGCATCGGGTCCCACCGCGCGGCATGCGGTCATTTTAGCCAGTCAACATATCTGCCGTGACGTTAAGTCCACGGGGCGCAGCCTGCTGATGGCGGGCCTGTTCCTGGTCAGCCTGTTCTTGACCAGCCTGTCGATGGCCGGTTTGACCGCGCCGGCTTTCGCCGCCAAGCCCATAACGCCGTTGACCGGCCGGATCACCATTGAATACCGGAAGGACAAAACGGCAGAGACACCGGCAGACACCAGCTGTCCTGACGGTACGGTCAAGTTCGGCATAAACTGCGTGCCCGCGGCGGGCGGTCCGAAAACTTCGTCGTCCCCGCCGCCGACAACGCCACCGCGGGTCGGGATCAAAGCACCGGAGGGTGAAGAGCCGAGCGAGTCGGCGTTATTTCCACGCGAGGTGCAAGTTCAATTGGATCGCGTCGGCTGCCTCAATGGCGGGATTGACGGCGATTGGGGTAGCGGCAGCCGGGCGGCGCTCGGCAAATTCTATGCGCTCGCGCATGTGCGCACCAACGACCGCGAGCCGACCGCGGCCGCTTTGAGAGCGGTCAGGGCGAAGGGCGAAGGTTTCTGTCTCGCGGACAATACATCGCCGCGGATGCCGCCGGACCACGGCGACGGCGAGGAGCAAAAAAAGAACCTCAGGTGCGACCGCGGCTTCGCCAAGGTCGAGGGACGCTGCGTCAAGATTTGCCGTCGTGGTTTCGAAGACAACGGGCGCGGCGTTTGTATCCGTACCGTTCGTCCCGAGAATGATGCCCCGAGGATGCCGCCGGACCATGGCGATGGCGAGGAGCAAAAGAAGAATACGGTGAGATGCCCCGCCAACGCCCATCATACGACGGGAACCAATTGCAAGTGCAATGACGGCTTTGATCCCCGAGGCCAGACCTGCGTGCCGCGGCAGAAGCCTAAGCCGCAGGCCGTGAGATGCCCCGCGAATGCCCACCATACGACGGGAACCAATTGCAAGTGCAATGACGGCTTTGATCCCCGAGGCCAGACCTGCGTGCCGCGGCAGAAGCCGCAACCGCAGGCCGTGAGATGCCCCGCCAATGCCCATCATACGACGGGAACCAATTGCGCTTGTAATAATGGCTATAGCCCGCAGGGCCAGCAGTGCGTGCGGCAGCAGCAGAAACAGGCGCCGGCGCCGGGTCCCGAAAACTGCGGTCCCCCCATGCGCTGGTACAACGGACGTTGCGTGCCGGGCTGATCGAACGCGCCACCGTCGGCGCGCGACGTAACAGGTTGAATGGGAGGAAGCCGATGATCGGCCGATTGATATTATGTCTGTCGTTTGTTTTGGCGACCGGCGCGGCGTACGCGCAGGAGCCTGCCTGCACGCTCTATAAGGTGAACACGAGCCTGCTGAACATCAGTCAGGACGCGGGCGGCGGCGTTTATATTGACGTGCTCGAAGACGGCGAAATCGCCTGCGTGACCAAAGAACAAAAGGCCGCCGGCGGCGATTGGGTGTTTATCGCGCACAAGCAGAATGCGGCCAAAACGCCGGTCAACGGCTGGTCGGCGGTGTCGTTCTTGACCAAGCTGTCGCCGGCCGAAGCCGCCGCCTTGGGTGGCGCTGCTGCTGCGGCACCTCCTGCTGCGGCACCTCCTGCTGTTGCCGCCGCGCCGCCTGCTTCGGCTGCACCACCGGTCGCCGCTGCGGCACCGTCGGCCGCGGCGCCTCCACCGGGTGCCGCAGCTGCGCCGCCTGCGACACCGGCACCATCAGGTAAAGCCACGGCCATGCGCAGCGAGGACGTTTTACGTTTTGACCAGCCGATTCCCTTTGGCCCATTCCCGGTCAACGGTAAATCGATCAAGCAGATGATTGCGGAGCACAGCCCGCTGTTTCCGCCGATCGAAGGGCTGCCCGACGAGCTTTGGAAGAAGAACTGCACGTCGTGTCATAAGTGGAACCAGGCGCGGCTATGCGCACAGGGTAAAACTTATGCCAAGACCCCGCGCTACGCCTTGCGCCACCAGCATCCCTTCGGCGGCGTCTACAAGATAGCGTTGATGCGTTGGGCCAAAAGCGGCTGCAAATAAGCGGTTTTGCTGCCCGGCCGGTTTGAACTGGCCGAGCGTTTTATGGAGATCGATATGAACAAATATTGGGTTCGAATTTGCCTGGCGTTTGCGCTGATGACGGCGGCGTTCGGCAGCGGTCCCGCGAAGGCGCAGGATTTTCTCAATCAGGACTGGCTGCTCAATCCTGGCCTGTCCAATGTCTATATGCAGAGCGTGAAAAAGAACGCGATCTTCGAGACGCATAAGTTTAATTCCGTCGAAGGTAATATCGGCAAGGACGGCACCGCCGAAGTCCGGATCGATCTGGCCTCGATCGATTCCGGCGTCGACATCCGCGATGTGCGGATGCGGTTTCTGCTGTTCGAAACCTATAAATTTCCGACCGCGACGATCACCGCCAAACTCGATAAGGCCAAACTCCAGGCGCTGGCGACCAAAACCCGCATCAGCTATCCGCTCAATCTTAGGCTGAACATGCATGGCTTCGATCTGGACATCGCAACCGCGGTTTGGGTCACCCGTCTCAGCGACAGCACGGTTTCGGTCGCCAGCATCAAGCCGATCATCGTCACCGCCAAAAGCCTGGGTCTGGGCAAGAACATCGGGAAACTGATGGAAGCGGTCGGCGGCATCCCGATTGCATCGGGCTCGGCGGTCACCTTCGATCTGGTGTTCGGCACCGGCGCTCTTAAACAGGAACTGACGGCGGCCCGCGAAGTCCGCGAGAAGCAGAAAGTGATTGAGGCAACCAAGACCATATCGGCCGAGGCGTGCGAGACACGGTTGACGGTCATATCGGAGAAAAGCGCGATCTATTTCGATTCCGGCAGCACGGACATCGATCGGGAAAGCGAACCGGTTCTCGATGCGGTGGTCGAGTTCGCCAATCGCTGCCCGTCGGTCAAATTCAACGTCAGCGGCCATACTGACGATATTGGCGGCAACCGGCGCAATCAGCGTCTTTCGGAGCGTCGTGCCCGCTCCGTGGTCAACTATCTGACCAAAAAGGGCGTTGGCGCCGGACGCATACAATCGGCCGGCTATGGCGACAGCCAGCCGGTCGTGCCGAACAACAGCGATGCCAACCGGGCCAAAAATCGGCGCATCGAGTTCAAGGTCAATAAGAGCTAGGCGGCTGTTCGTTCGATGGCGACGTCGGATCGGTCAAGACTTGGCTTGTTTAGTAGCCGCGCAATCGGCAAGCGCACGGATCTATTGCTTATGGCCCACAAACTGCACGTCATCGACAAAGAGTATTCAAAAATGGAGCGGACAATGAAACATAAATATATGAAAATCGGCGGAATTGGGTTTGCACTGGTTCTGGGAGTTGCTTTGGCGATGCCGGTCCCGGTCCAGGCGGAACAGGGTGTGTCCGGCCAGCCGCAAATCCTACAGCATTCCTTCATGGTCCTGGCGCAAAAACAAAGTGATAAAAAATGCACATCGTCGGAGATGGCTCAATGCAGTGATGCTTGGAGCGATTGCCAGAACGGCTTGAATGCGAAGTACGGCGTCAGTGGAAGCGGAGCGCAAATGGGCCAGGAGACCGCTAAGTGCCACAGGGCTCAAAAGGCGTGCATTAAACAGTGTGGCGGCCGCTAAGGCCTGGTTGCATTAGCGGGTGCGCTAGTCGGCCGTAAAGCTGGCGATGTCGCCGCCAGCCAGTGCACCAGCCGCCCGACGATCATCTCAAGCGCAGCGCCGGCCAAAACCGCGCTGCGCTTTTTCTCATAAGGTTGAGATGCTTTCTCTATAAGTGATTCATTCCTCCTCTTTGCAATAGCCAGCCGGATTCCTTTTATTCGTTTCGCCATTCTGGGCGTCAATATTTTGCGGCACACTTGGTCGCGATTGGCACCTGGCGAACAAACCAGCCAATCCCGCGCTTTTCTGCTTTTGGAGCAACAGACGACTACGGTCGGACGGTTCGCCGCCAGTGCAATAGGTAGTGAACCCGAATTACGGGTTTGCCAATTTTGGCCGCTAACGTTCTGAATAAATTGAACTTAATGAAGGCTTTGGTGAGCGCGCAGGGGCTCGAACCCTGGACCTACTGATTAAAAGTCAGTTGCTCTACCAACTGAGCTACGCGCTCTCACCGGGCCCATGGCTTACGGGCCCATGACTTACGAGCCCATGACTTAATCGCCGAATCCGGAAAATCACGGCCCCAAAATCCGCGTCCTGAGGCCCATTTCCGGCCGCCATGTGCCGTTGCGCCCCGTGTCTAGGGGGGCGGGCCTGCCCGGTCAATACCTGCCCGTCGGATAGGCCCCATGCCCGCTTGTTGAACTCGCGCACCCGCCTCGATTTGCTACACTGGCGTTTCTGGCGCGGTTCCCGCGCCCCGGACGGAGCCTGAAGCATGCCGATCGTGAACCGCATCGCCGACTTTGCCGCCGAAATCACCGAATGGCGGCACGATCTGCATGCCCATCCCGGAGCTGCTTTACGACGTCAGCCGTACGGCGGGGCTGGTGGCCGAGAAGCTCAGGGAGTTCGGCTGCGACGAGGTGGTGACGGGGATCGGCCGCACCGGGGTGGTCGGCGTCATCCGCGGCCGCAAGGGCGACCGGCAGGGCCATCGGGCTGCGCGCCGACATGGACGCGCTGCCGATCGAGGAGGCCAACGACCTGCCGTACAAGTCGACGGTGCCGGGCAAGATGCACGCCTGCGGCCACGACGGCCACACCGCCATGCTGCTCGGCGCCGCGCGCTATCTGGCCGAGACGCGCAATTTCGCCGGCACCGCGGTGGTGATCTTCCAGCCGGCGGAGGAGGGCGGCGCCGGCGGCAAGGCCATGGTCGATGACGGCATGATGGAGCGCTTCGACATCGACGAGGTCTACGGCATGCACAATTATCCCGGCATGCCGGTCGGCGCCTTCGGCATCAACACAGGGCCGATCATGGCGGCGGCCGATCATCTCACCATCGACATCGAGGGCGACGGCGCCCACGCCGCGCGGCCGCATCTCGGCGATCGATCCGGTGCTGGTGGGCGCGCAGATCATCAACGCCATCCAGTCGGTGGTCTCGCGCAACGTCGATCCGGTGAAGTCGGCGGTGGTGTCGATCACCATGTTCCAGGCCGGCAACGCCGAAAACGTCATCCCGCAGACGGTGCGCCTGCGCGGCACCGCGCGCACCCTCGACGAAGGGGTGCGGGTGCTGGTGGAGGAGCGCTTGCATAGAATTGTCGAAAGCACGGCGGCGGCCTACGGCGCCAAGGCCAAGCTCACCTACCGGCGCAATTATCCGGTGCTGGTCAACCACGACGAGCAGACCGGCTTTGCGGCGTCGGTGGCGCAACAGGTCGCGGGCGACAGCAACGTCGACACCGAAGCTGCCGCCGATGATGGGCGCGGAGGATTTTTCCTTCATGCTGAACGCGCGGCCGGGCGCCTTCATCTGGATCGGCAATGGCGACAGCGCGGGCTTGCATCACCCCTCGTATAACTTCAACGACGAGGCGATCCCGTTCGGGACGTCCTATTGGGTGAAGCTGGCGGAGACCGCGCTGGCGGGGTGAGGCTTTAGCGCAACCGCACCACCTCCGGCTTCGCTTTGACAGCGCCGCGGCAGCAGCGTCTGAGTGCGCGCTTCCAGCGCCCGCCAGGTGGCGAAGTCGTTGAGCCGGGAGCGCTCGATCAGCGCGATCGCGACGGCCGCCAGGAAGGGCAGGCTCTGCACCACCAGCACGACGGCGAAGATGTCGATCTCGCGCACCTGCTGGACGTTGGTCACAACGAGCGTCGCCGCGCCCGCCAGCAGCAGGACGGCCAGCACCGCTTCCCAGACGGCGGGGAAATCGGTGCGGCGGTTCTTGCCGCCCTTGTCGGTGCGCACGAAGGGCAGGTGGTCCTTGATCAGGCCGATACCGACCGCGCGCGCCACCGTCCATTGCACCGCCATGGCGGCGATCGCCGAGGCGAACATCTGGGCGCCGCCGACCCGCACGCGCAGGCGGTAGAGCGTGATGAAATGCGCGAGCGACACGGCGAAGCTCGCGATGATCGGCACGGTCAGGATGCGGTCGGGCACCGCGATGTCGAGGAAACGCGACCACCGGCACCCAGGCGATGTTGAGGATGGCGACCAGGACGCCGACGCTTTCGGCGCCCAGCCAGTTGAGCCAGCCGAGGGCGAATTCGCGCTTCTGGTCGCGGGTGAGCCGGCTCGCGCCCGGCAGGAAGCGGCGCCAGTGCTTCTTGACGATCTGGAATCCGCCATAGGCCCAGCGGTCGCGCTGCTTCTTGAAGGCCTCGAAAGTGTCGGGCAGCAGGCCGTGGCCGTAGCGCTGGTTGGTGTAGTGCGCGTGCCAGCCGGCTTCGAGCAGCGTGAGGCCGAGATCGGTGTCCTCGCAGATGGTGTCGCTCGACCAGCCGCCGACCGCATCCAGCGCGGCGCGGCGGATCAGGCACATGGTGCCGTGCACGACGATGGCGTTGCGCTCGTTCCGCTGCACCATGCCGATGTCGAAGAAGCCGGCATATTCGCCGTTCATGGCGTGGTGCATGACGCTGCGCGCGCCGTCGCGGTGGTCCTGCGGCGCCTGCACCAGGCCGACCGTGGGGTCGCGAAAGTGCGGCACCAGATCCTTCAGCCAGTCGGGATGGACGACATAGTCGGCGTCGAGGATGCCGATGATCTCGGCGTCGGCCGCGGTGTGCGGCATGGCGAGCCGCAGCGCGCCCGCCTTGAACCCGGCGAGATTGTCGGCGCGCACGAACTTGAAGCGGTCGCCCAGCGCCTTGCAATGCTCCTCGATCGGCTGCCACAGGGCCGGGTCGGGCGTGTTGTTGATGACCACCACGCATTCGTAGTGCGGGTAATCGAGGCGCGCGAGCGCATCGAGGGTCTGCTTCAGCATCTCCGGCGGTTCGCGGTAGGCCGGAATGTGGATGGAGACCTTGGGCGCGTGCGGCTCGCCCACCGGCGGCATCGAAGCGATCAGCCGCCGCGGCTGACGGCCGAAGGCGATGGCGGCGATTTCCTCGACGCGGCCGAGCGCGATCACCACCAGCGGAACGAGCAGCACGGTGCCGAGGCCGAGTGCGAAGGCGGTGCCGGGCACGAAGTAATGGCCGTTCCAATAGGCGAACACGGCCGCCGCCCAGGCGCCGACCAGGTTGGCGGCGCCGGCGAGCATCGCGGCCTGGCCGAAGGTGACGTTGGCCATGGCCAAGAGCGGCAGCGAGAGCAACAGGCCGATCAGCACGGCCATGCCGGCGATGCGCCAATAGTCGGGGTCGGTGACCGGCCCGCTCCAGGCGAATTTGGGCTGGCCCTTTGCGGTGAACATGCCCCAATAGGGACCGACGCTGCCTTCGAAAATCTTCCACGGCTGGTCGATGGCTTCGACGATGTTGTATTCCATGCCGTAGGTGCGGGCGCGCGAGACGAAGTCGCGCAACACCTCCGCCTGCTCGAGGCGGCCGGGCTGGGCGTTCTTGATATTATAGCCGGCGCTCGGCCAGCCGAACTCGGCGATGACGATGCGCTTGCCGGGATAGGCCTGGCGCAGCTTGTCGTAGACGATGACGGCCTGGTCGACGGACTGGCTGGCGGAGAAGCCTTCCCAGTAGGGCAGGATGTGCGCGGCGATGTAGTCGACCGCCGACACCAGTTCCGGGTGCTCGAGCCAGATATTCCAGATTTCGCCGGTCGACACCGGCAAGCGCACCGAGCGTTTGACCCGTTGGATCTTCTTGATCAGCTCCGGCACGGTCTGGTCTTTGCGGTAGATCGTTTCGTTGCCGACGATGACGCTTTTGACGTTGCTGTTGCGGTGGGCGAGCGCGACGGCCGAGGCGATCTCGCGTTCGTTGCGTTCCTGGTCCTTGTCGATCCAGGCGCCGACCGTCACCCGCAGGCCGTATTCGGCGGCGATCGGCGGCACCAGTTCGACGCCCGCCGGTCGACGAATAGAGGCGGATGCCGCGGGTGAGCGGGGCGAGCCGCGCCAGGTCGGCGCGAATCTTGGCGCTGCGGGTTTCGTCGGTTCCGCCGGTTTCGGCCGTGCCGTCAAATGGCGCGTACGAAACGCTCTGCAGTTGACCTGCGATGTCGGGGGCGGTCTGGGAATTTCGGGCGAGCACCCACACTGCGGCTTGCAGGCAGGCCACAAGGGCGAGGACGGCGGCTACGGTGCGCATTGACCTTAAACAAATTCGGCGGGGATTGGTTGCAGTCCCCAGAACTCAGCTCCCCGCTTCAGCCGCCGGCACGACGCAGGGTGAACAAGCACGTAGGCGCGGCGCGTGGCGAATCCTAGGCGGACGAGCGCACCGAACGAATATATTTTCATGCTTGGTCTGCGCGTTCAGCGCGACGACGGTGCGCTGGTTGGCGCCGGCTTATCCGTTGTGGTCGCCGCCGCGGGCTGCGGTATCTGGTCAGGGTGCAGCCAGCACGCGAAGGCGCGGCTGTTCAACGTCTCCTGTGCCTTCGGATCGATCGGCCCCTGCTTAATGAGGCAGCGGAAGGCGACCTGGATATGGGCACTCGGGCAGTTGAAGCGGTCATAAAGGTCGAGATGGCGGAAGGCGGTATCGAGGTCATCCCGCCAAATCAGGATGACCACCCGGCGGCCGAGCCAAACGCATTCCGGCTTGCCGGCCGTGCCGCCAAGCACCTTGGCCGCCTCGGCCAGTTCGTCGATCTGTTTCTGGCCGTTCTGCGGCTTTTCCGCGGCTGGCTTCTGTTGCGCCGGCTGCCCTTTGCCGGGCCCGCTTTGCGCCAAGCCGACCGCGGGCACAAGGGCGAGCGCAAGGATGCCGAGCGCGATCCTGAGAACACGAAACCGACTGCCGAATGTCATTGTATTGTCTTGCCCCGAAAACTGACTTTAGCCTGACTCGTTGCGCGAACGCGCGCAGGCTTCCTTGCCGTCGGAATGGGACGCGAATGCGGCGCGCGCGTGGGCGGTGTCACTTTACGACAAGACTTGTTACGACAAGACTTGGCCGCAATGGCTGTGCTTTGTTGAGCGCGGTCGCGTGCGACGCCGGCGGATAGGCTCACGACGTCAATACCGCATGGCGGCGCTCGGTGGCGCACAAATAATTTGCAACAGGACTCGAGTGAGAGGCCGCTGGCTCGCCAATGCGTCTTAGTCTTGCCGGCCTTGCCGTGTCGGCGATGGTCATTGCCGCCGTCTGGACCTGGCTCGGTAGCCCAGTGCCGATGCCGCACGCGCCGCTCAAACCTGGCGAGAAACTCTATTGTCTGTCCTACGCGCCCTACCGGTCGGGGCAGACGCCGTTCGACCCCACCACCCGTATACCGGCCGCCCAGATCGACGAGGATCTGACCGAACTCGCCAAGCTCACCGACTGCGTGCGCATCTATGCGGTCGACCAGGGCCTCGACCAGGTCGTGCCCTTGGCGGCCAAGCATGGGTTGTCGGTGCTGATGGGCGTGTGGTTGTCGAAGCAGCCGGAAAAGACCCGCGAGCAGGTCGATGCCGCGGTCAGGCTTGCCGAGAAATACCCGCAGACGATCCGCGCGGTGGTGGTCGGTAACGAGGTGCTGCTGCGCGGCGAGATGTCGGGTGCCGATCTCGCCAAGACCATCCGGGCGGTCAAGGCGCGGGTCAAGGTGCCGGTGACCTATGCCGACGTCTGGGAATTCTGGCTGCGCAACCGGGAAGTCGCCGCCGCCGTCGACTTCATCACCATCCACATCCTGCCCTATTGGGAGGACTTGCCCGTCGCCGCCGGAGAGGCGGCCGCCCACGTGGCGGCCATCCGCGCCCAGGTGGCGCGGGCGTTTCCCGGCAAGGACATCCTGATCGGCGAGATGGGCTGGCCGAGCCAGGGCCGCATGCGCGAGGGCGCGCTGCCGTCGCCGGCCAACCAGGCGCGGGTGATCCAGGATGTGCTGGCGCTGGCCGAGCGCGAGCACTTCCACGTCAACGTGATCGAGGCCTATGACCAGCCGTGGAAGCGGGCCCTGGAAGGCACCGTGGGCGGCCATTGGGGCCTGCTCGATGCGCACACCCGGCAACCGAAATTCGCCTGGGGACAGGCGGTGTCCAACCACCCGCTCTGGCGCTGGCAGGCGGCCGGCGGCATCGGGTTCGCCGTGCTGGTGTTTGGGGCGGCCCTGGCCGTGCGCCGCAAGGGGCCGGCGGCGCCGGCCTTGTGGTTGGGGGTGACACTGAACGCCACGGTCGGCGGGCTGCTGATCGGCTGGACGGTGGCCAACGTGCCGCTCGAAAGCTTCAACCTGGCCGGCTGGCTGCGGGCGCTGGCGCTGACCGCGGCTGCGGGCTTGAGCCCGGTGGTGCTGAGCGCGGCGCTGATGCGTGGGACGCCACTGCCGCGCCTTTCGCACGTGCTGTCACCGGCCGCCGGCGGGGGCGGTGATCGGCTCGAGCGCATCGTTGGCTTCATCGTCATCGCCACGCTGCTGCTGGCTGTGCTGTCGGCGCTGGGGCTGGTGTTCGACCCGCGCTACAAGGATTTTCCCTTCGCGCCGCTGACCGGGGCGGTGCTGCCGCTGCTGGTGCACAGCCTGGTGATGCCGCGCGGGGCCGGGCGCCGTGGCGCGGCCGAACTGGCCGCCGCAGGCGTGCTGGCGCTGTCGGTCGTCTACATCGTGCCCAATGAGGGTCTGGCCAACTGGCAGTCGCTTTGGACGTCGGCGGCGTTCGTCGCGCTCGCCGTTACGCTTGGCCGGGTGCGGGGCGCGCAAAGCTGAGCAGCAGCAAACCGACCGCCAGCGACGACAGGCTGGTGTTGTAAAGCACGACGCCCAGGCAGGCGAGGGCGAGCGCCGACGTGAACAGGATCATCGACGGGCGCCACAGATTGAGCGCGGCCAACGCCAGCGCGCCGATGCCGAACACCGAATTCCGAAACAGAAACGCGGCGACGCGGCGGCTCAAGCACATCCAGCTGTCGAGGCCGGCGGCACAGGCCAGACCGACGCGCGATTGCTCGAGCCCGAGATAACGCAGATAGAGCGCGTAGCCGAGCGCGCCGAAGCCGACGATCAGCAGCAAATTGGTCGCGCGCGCGCTGGGCAGGAACAGCTTCATGGCCGTCGCATGACGCGCGATTGTGGCATTTCGCGGGACGCGACGGCCAAAGCCGGTCAGCGCCGAACAACCCGTCCGTCGTCAAACTTGACCGGCTGGCAGGAGAGCTGGTGCTTGGCAAGGCGCTTGCAGAGCCTTTCGGCGGCTTTGCGCGAGTGCACGCGGCCGATCACCAGCCGGAATTCGCCGCCGCTCAATACCTGATGGTCGCGGACCGCGGTTGGACGCATGCCGGCGAGGATCGGGCCGAAATTCGCTTTCACCGCCGCCCATTGCGCCATGACGGAGGTGACGGAGTCAGCGCCGCCGAGGTCGGCGCCAAAGCCGCGCCGGGGCAACAAGGCCCGCGAATAGTAGCTGGGCCGGACGGTGACGTGCGTCATTTTCATGGGCGGCTTCTTGGTCGGGCTCGGGGGCGGGACCGACCGCGCGGCCGCGGGCTTCGGCGCCGCTTTGGGCATCGCTTTGGCCATTGCTTTGGGCATCGCTTTGGGTTTGAGCCCAGGCTTGTCGTCAGGCGCGCGCGCGATCTGCCCTTTGGCTTTGGGCGCCATCTTCGAACCGGCGTCGACCCCGGCCTTCGCCTCGCTCTTTGAATCGACCCTGCTCTGGTCCTTGGCATTCGTAATGGCCGAGGTGAATGCGACTTCGGCGCCCGTTTCGGACTTGGACTTGGATGCGTCGCCCGGCGTTGGCGGCATGAGCAAAGAAAGCTTCGGATAGGTGACCGCGGGCGGGCTGATCACCGGCGCGTTCATGTCGAAGACCTTGTCGAACGCCGGCTTGGCTGGCGCCGCCTTGGCGACGGCAGCCGCCACCGCTTCTTCAGCCTGCTTCTTGATCGAACCGGTAATGCCATTAATCGAACCGGTGATGCCGTCGACTTGGTTCTGGATAATGGCGAGACGCCCGGCGACCCGGAAACTGTCGGCGTTGAGCTTGCGCATCTGCGACGCCAAGCGCCTCGTTTCGGCCCGGGTTTCCGAGGTGTTTCGCTCCACCACTGCCAGCTTGGCCGCGGTCTTATCGGTCGCCCGCCGGACCGCCTCGGTGGCGCGCTTAACCGCGATGAGATCGGCCGGCGGCATCGGGATGGTAGCCGAGACCACCGACGCCGGGCTGTCGTAGGAGGGTTGCCCGGAGCCGGATAAAGCGATCTGCAGTCGCTTGTTACCCGAGCCGGTTTGCGAAACAATCACAGCCGCCGCCAGTGAAAAAGCGGCGGCGCCGCCCCAGGCTGCGAGGCGCCACATCAAACGCTTATGATACTGCGCTAGCAACGATGTCGGCTGCTCAGCGTCGGCGGGCGGCATCTCGGACGCCATGACTTAACCCCTGACGCAACGAATCACGTTGTTGAAAAAAGCTAACAGAAATCGCCTGATTCGGGCCGGCGCCAATGAAGCTCTCAACAGAACATGGGCCTTTTACCAAGCGCCGGTGTCGGCTATGGGTGCGCGCCGAATCATCGTGGCGTTAAATCGGAAAGCGAATGGCGAAAGACAAAAACGATAATTGCCTTGCGATCGTGCTCGCGGCCGGCGAAGGCACGCGCATGCGTTCAAGCTTGCCGAAAGTGCTGCACGAGATCGGCTCGCGCGCGCTCATTTCGCATGTCTTGAGCGCGGCAGGCGACGCAGGCTGCAACGACATCGCCGTGGTGATCGGCCCCGGCCACGATGCCGTTGAAACGTTGGCGCGCAAGGCTTCACCGCAGGCGCAGATCTTTCGCCAGAACGAACGGCGCGGCACCGCGCACGCGGTGCTGATGGCGCGCGAGGCGATCGAACGCGGCGCTAACGAGATCATCGTCATGTTCGCCGACACGCCGCTGGTGCGGCCGCAGACGCTTGCGGCTTTGCGCGGCGCACTCAAGGATGGCGCGGCCGTCGCGGTGCTGGGCTTTCACGCGGCTGATCCTAAAGGCTACGGCCGGCTGCTCACCAAGGGCGACGAGTTGATTGCGATCCGCGAGGAGCGCGATGCGACGGACGCCGAGCGCAAGACCGATTTCTGCAATGCCGGACTGATGGCGCTGGCCGGCAAGCACGCGCTCGCCATCCTGGACAAGATCGGCAACGCCAACGCCAAGGGCGAATATTATCTCACCGACGCCGTGGCCATTGCCCGCGACATGGGGCTCAAGGCCACGGCGATCGAAACCTCGGAGGATGACGTGCGCGGGATCAACACCAAGGCGCAACTCGCCGAAGCCGAAGCCGTGCTGCAACAGCGCCTGCGCGCCGCCGCCATGGAAGCGGGGGTGACGCTGGTCGCGCCGGAAACGGTGTTTCTCGCCGCCGACACCAAGCTCGGCAAGGACGTGACCATCGAGCCCAATGTGGTGTTCGGCCCCGGCGTCACGGTGGAGGACGGCGCCACCATTCGGGCCTTCTCGCATCTGGAAGGCGCGCATGTGGGCAAGGGCGCGCGGGTCGGACCGTTCGCGCGGCTCAGGCCGGGCGCCGATCTCGGCACCGACGTCCACATCGGCAATTTCGTCGAGGTGAAGGCGGCCAAGATCGAGGATGGGGCCAAGGCCAATCATTTGGCCTATATCGGCGACGCGCGCGTCGGCGCGGGCGCCAATGTCGGCGCCGGCACCATCACCTGCAATTACGACGGCGTCGCCAAGCACCATACCGATATCGGCAAGGGCGCCTTCATCGGCTCCAATTCGGCGCTGGTGGCGCCGGTCAAGATCGGCGACGGCGCCTATGTCGGCTCCGGCTCGGTGGTGACCAAGGACGTGCCGGCGGATGCGCTGGCGGTCTCCCGCGCCGCCCAGATGATTAAGGAAGGCTGGGCGAAGCGCTTGCGGCAGGTGAAGGCCTTGGGCAATAAGAGCAAGAAGTCCGGCTAGGGGCCCCCAGCGGACGAATCCCCGCTAACCATGTCACAAGCCGAAATGCGTTTTGATTTCGCGGACTTGTCGTCCGCGGCTAAACCTTGAATCGAATAACGGGAACTGGCCAGCTGAATGTGCGGGATCGTCGGAATCTTGGGAAATGAGCCTGTCGCCGGAAAACTGGTCGATGCGCTCAAGCGGCTCGAATACCGCGGCTACGACTCCGCCGGGGTCGCCACCCTGGAGCAGGGCAAGCTCGCCAGCCGCCGCGCCCAGGGCAAGCTGCGCGCGCTCGAGGCCAAGCTCGCGAAAGAGCCGCTCAAGGGCCTCAGCGGCATCGGCCATACCCGCTGGGCCACACACGGCAAGCCGACCGAGACCAACGCGCATCCGCATCTCACCGACCGGGTGGCGGTGGTGCACAACGGCATCATCGAGAATTTCCGCGAGCTGCGCGAGCGGCTCGCCAAGAACGGCTCCAAGTTCGCAAGCGACACCGACACCGAAATCGTCGCCCATCTGGTGACCGAGCATCTCAAAGCCGGGCAGAAGCCGGTCGAGGCGGTGGCCGCCGCGCTCAAGGAACTGCGCGGCGCCTTCGCGCTCGCCTTCCTGTTCGCCGGCGAGGACGACCTGATGATCGGCGCCCGCAAGGGCTCGCCGCTCGCCATCGGTTACGGCGACGGCGAGATGTATCTCGGCTCCGATGCGATAGCGCTCGCGCCCTTTACCGACAGCGTCAGCTATCTGGAGGAGGGCGACTGGGTGGTGCTCACGCGCAAGAGCGCGGTCATCCACGACGCCAGCGGCGCGGTGGTGGAGCGCCCGGTGATCAAGTCGGCCGCCTCCGCCATGCTGGTCGACAAGGGCAACTTCAAGCACTTCATGGCGAAGGAAATCCACGAGCAGCCGGAAGTGGTCGGCCATACGCTGGCGCACTACATCGACATGACCACCGAAGAGGTGGCGCTGCCGGGCGACCTGCCGTTCAAGTGGAGCGATCTCAAGCGGCTGTCGATCTCGGCCTGCGGCACCGCCTTCTATGCCGGGCTGGTCGCGAAATACTGGTTCGAGCGCTTCGCCAAATTGCCGGTGGAGATCGATATCGCCTCGGAATTCCGCTACCGCGAGGCGCCGATCGAGGCGGGCGATCTCGCCATTTTCATCTCGCAGTCGGGCGAGACCGCCGACACGCTGGCGAGCCTGCGCTACGCCAGGGAGCACAAGCTCTTCGCGCTGTCGGTGGTCAATGTGCCGACCTCGACCATCGCCCGCGAAAGCGACGTGGTGATGCCGACGCTGGCCGGCCCCGAGATCGGCGTCGCTTCGACCAAGGCCTTCACCTGCCAGCTCAGCGTGCTGGCCTGCCTCGCGATCGCCGCCGGCCGCGCCCGCGGCGTGCTGTCGGAAACCGATGAACAACGACTCGTCCATGCGCTGATCGAAACGCCGCGGCTGATGACCCAGGCGCTGACGCTGGAGCCGCAGATCGAGAAGCTCGCCCACGATCTCGCCAAGGTGCGCGACGTGCTCTATCTCGGCCGCGGCACCAGCTTTCCGATCGCGCTGGAAGGCGCGCTCAAGCTCAAGGAAATCTCCTACATCCATGCCGAGGGCTACGCCGCCGGCGAGCTCAAGCACGGGCCGATCGCGCTGATCGACGAGACCATGCCGGTGATCGTGATCGCGCCGCACGACCGGGTGTTCGAGAAGACCGCCTCCAACATGGAGGAGGTGGCCGCGCGCGGCGGTAAGATCATCCTGATAACCGACCCGAAAGGCGCCCAGGAAGCCGGCACCGAGCTGATGGGCACATTGACGCTGCCGGACATGGCGGCGACGGTGACGCCGCTGGTGTATGCCATCCCGGTGCAGCTCATCGCCTACCATACGGCGGTGGCGCTCGGCACCGATGTCGACCAGCCGCGCAATCTCGCGAAATCGGTCACGGTGGAATAAGATCGCCCGCATGAGCGAACCGAACAACAAGTCGGACAACGACCTGACGCAGGACCTGGAGGCCGTCACCACGGCCTCGCAGACCGGCATCATGGGCCGTCTGCGAAACTGGTTCCTGACCGGGCTGGTGGTGGCCGGGCCGCTGGCGGTGACCGCTTGGCTGATCTGGTCGATCGTGAACTGGGTGGACGGCGCGGTGCGGCCGCTGATCCCGCCCGCCTACCGGCCGGAGACCTATCTGCCCTGGCCGATCCCGGGCACCGGCATGGTGGTCGCGATCGTGGCGCTGACGCTGCTCGGCTTTCTCACCGCCAACCTGGTCGGCCGGACGTTGGTCGAACTGGGCGAGGGGTTGTTGAGCCGCATGCCGATCGTGCGGCCGCTCTACAAGACCATGAAGCAGATCTTCGAGGCGCTGTTCTCCAAGAGCGGCTCGAGCTTCCGCAAGGCGGCGCTGGTGGAGTTTCCGTCGCCCGGCATGTATTCATTGGTGTTCCTGTCGCAGGCGCCGACCGGCGATGTGGCGCTGAAGATCCCGCACGACACCACCGAATACGTCTCCGTGTTCCTGCCGTGCACGCCCAACCCGACCACCGGTTTTTTCTTTTTCGTCGACCGCAAGGAACTGATCGAGCTCGACATCTCGGTGGAAAGCGCCATGGCGCTGTCTGATTTCCGCCGGCATGGTGCAGCCGGAAGACCCGCAGAAGAAGTTCGCCGCCATGGCCGCGACGGCGAAAGCAGCGCAGGTCGCCCGGAAGAATAAACCGGCGGCGTGATCAGCCCGCCCTTATCAGCCGGATCGCTTCGTCCTTTTCGAACAGATAGAGCAGGTGGCGCAGGGCCTCGCCGCGTTCGCTCTGTAATGCGGGATCGCGTGATAATATGAGCGCGGCGTCGTCGCGGGCGGCACCCAGATATTTGCCGTGCACTTCGGCGCGCGCGATGTGGAAGCCGGGCAGGCCGCTCTGGCGGGTGCCGAGCACGTCGCCTTCGCCTCGGAGCCTCAGGTCTTCCTCGGCGATGCGGAAGCCGTCTTCGGTCTCGCGCAGGATGGCGAGCCGCGCCTTGGCGGTTTCGCCGAGCGGCGTCCTGTAGAGCAGCAGGCAGGTCGACTTGCCCGCGCCGCGGCCGACGCGCCCGCGCAACTGATGGATTTGCGCGAGGCCGAAACGCTCGGCGTGCTCGATCACCATGACGGTCGCCTCCGGCACGTCGACGCCGACTTCGATCACCGTGGTGGCGACCAGCAACTGCGTCTCGCCGGCGGCGAAGCGCGCCATGGCGGCATCCTTTTCGGCGCCCTTCAGGCGGCCGTGCACGAGATCGACCTTCGTTGCCAAAACGCTTGCGCAATTCCTCGTAACGCTCTTCGGCGGCGGCCAAATCGCTCTTCTCGGATTCCTCGACCAGCGGGCAGACCCAATAGGCGCGACTGCCGCCGGCAATGGCGCGGCCGACCGCGTCTTCCACTTCCGCCAGCCGCGCCAGCGGAATGGTGCGGGTGTCGATGGGCTGGCGGCCGGCCGGCTTCTCGCGCAGTTCGGAAATGTCCATGTCGCCGAAGTAAGTCAGCACCAGCGTGCGCGGGATCGGCGTGGCGGTCAGGACCAGCATGTCCACCGCTTCGCCCTTCTGCGCCAGCGCCAGGCGCTGATGCACGCCGAAACGGTGCTGCTCGTCGACGATGGCGAGCGCCAAATCGTGGAAGGCGACGTCTTCCTGGAACAACGCATGCGTGCCGACCACGATGTCGATGTCACCGAGGGCCAGCCGGTCGAGAATGGCTTTGCGCTCGCTGCCGCGTTCGCGCCCGGTGAGGACGGCAACGCGGATACCCGCCGCTTCCGCGAGCGGCTCAATGGTCTTCAGATGCTGGCGGGCGAGGATCTCGGTCGGGGCCATCAGCGCGGCCTGGCGGCCGGCTTCGATCACGCTTGCCGCCGCGCACAAGCGCCACCACGGTCTTGCCGGAACCGACGTCGCCCTGCAGCAGCCGCAACATGCGTTCCGGTTTGGCGAGATCGGCGGTGATGTCCTCGACGGCCTTCTGCTGCGAATGGGTCAGCGCATAGGGCAGCGCCTTGAGCACCCGCGCGCGCAACTTGCCTTCGCTCGCCGTCCCGCGGCCGGCCTGCCGGCGCATGTGCGCGCGCAACAGCGCCAAGGCGAGCTGGCCGGCCAGCAGTTCGTCATAGGCGAGCCGCGTCCAGGCCGGGCTTTCGGGCAAAACGTCGTGGGGCGCCGCCGGCCGGTGCAGATGGCGTAGCGCGTCGGCGAACATGGGAAAGCGTTCGCGCGACACCCAGGCCTCGTCCTGCCATTCCGGCAGCGCCGGAATGCGTTGAAGCGCGCCATCCATGGCGCGGCGCACGTTGCCGAGCGCGAGCCCTTCGGTGAGCGGATAGACCGGCTCAACCAGCGGCAGATCGGCGAAGCCCTTTTCGTCCACCACCCGGTCGGGATGCACCATCTGCAACATGCCGTCGTAGAACTCGGCGGTGCCGGAGACGTAGCGCAACGCTCCCTCGGGCAGCAGCTTCTGCAGGTAGTCGGGACGCGCCCTGAAGAAGGTCAGCGTCAGCGTGCCGGTGTCGTCGGTGGCGATCACGCGATAGGGCGCGCGCGGCCGGTTTGGCGGCGGTGGACGGTGCTCCTCGACAGTCACTGCGACGGTGACCACCTGGCCCGGTTCGACGTCGGCGAGCTTGGGCCGCGCCCGCCGGTCGATGACGCCGGAGGGCAGGTGAAACAAGAGGTCCGCTACCCGCGGCTGCTCGCGCTCGAGCAGGCGCTCGTAGAGCTTCTCCAGCTTGGACCCGATGCCGGGCAGGCTGGTGAGGGCCGCGAACAGGGGATTGAGCAGAGGCGGACGCATAATACGAGTGTAGCGGACCTGGAGCGATGCAAGCGAGTGGCCGCATCGGGGAAATACTTGCTTCGGGTGCGTTGGCCGCCTATATCCACGCTCGGTCGGCAGTTCACCCAGGCGTCGCCGCCCCGCAAGGGGAGCTAAACCTGCCAATATCACCATTCGACTGACACCTATCCCGTGCCAAGTCGCAAGACGGCGACCACGACTATCCCTTCGGATTCGGCACGTTGAGGATAAGTGTGATGAACTCGACAAGCTCTTCCCCTGTTCGCGGACGATATGTCCGCTTTCGCCCGCGCACTCAAACGCGAGCTCACCGATTTCGGCCGTAGCGCCGATGGCACGGCAGCACCGAACGCGGGTCTGGAACTGCCCGGCCATCTGGCGCTCATGAACATGCTGGCGCGCGCCGCCGGCTACCGGAATTTTCAGCACTTCCGATCCCAGCAGGCCGCGCGCGAGCAACTTGATCGTCCGGCCGTTGTGGCGATTGAGGCGCCGCCGGACTATGTCCACGTGAAGCGATTGATGCGCTATTTCGATGGCGAAGGGCGGCTCATCCGCTGGCCGTCGAAATTCAGCGATCGCCTGCCTTGTCTATGGGTCCTGTGGTCGCGCCTCACGTCGCGGCAGGTGTCGACGGAAGCGCAGATCAACCGCGCATTGCAGGCCCAGCATCTGTTCGGCGATCACGCGCTGTTGCGCCGCGAGTTGTGCGATGCAGGGCTGATGACGCGCTCGGCCGATGGCCGCGAATACCGGCGCGTCGAAAAAGTGCCGCCGGCGACCCCGTTGGCGCTGATCCGCCAGCTTGCGGCCCGCGCGGCTGCCTGAAGCACAGCGCGGCCTAAAGCACCAGCGCCGGCCCGGCCGTCATTGTTGACAGGCCGGGCCCGCCAACCCGCCGGCGGTGACATCCGCCGCGCGCCGCCCTATAAACCCGGCACCCGGCCCCGTCCGGGTTTTTGGCGTTGGAGAAAGACCTTGGCGACTGAACATTCGAGCGACGGATTGGACGCCAAACGGCGGCGGCTGCTGTTCCGCGCCTGGCACCGCGGCATCAAGGAAATGGACATCGTGATGGGCCGTTTCGCCGACGCCCATATCGCCACCTTCACCGACGACGACATGGAGGCCTTCGAGCTGCTGCTGACCGTGCCCGACCAGCAATTGCTGGCCTGTGTGCTGGGGGCGGAGCCGGCCGAACCCGAATTCGACACACCGATGTTCCGGCGCTTGTGCGCCTTCCACATGGCCAACACCGCCTCATGAATGCCGTGACCAAATCGCCCGCCGAGCTGTTGAAGCCCGGCCAGCCGCTGACCTTGTCGCAGGTCGCCGACGGCGCCGAAGGGCTGGTGCTGGCCGACCTGGCGCGCGCCATCGCCGGCAGAAAGGACGCGCCGGCGGTGTCGCTGACCGTGATCTGCCGTGACGGCCAGCGCATGGCGCAGGTCGCGCGCGCGCTCACGTTCTTCGGGCCGGACCTCCAGGTGATGGAATTCCCGGCCTGGGACTGCCAGCCCTACGACCGGGTGTCGCCGCATGCCGGCGCGGTGGCGCAGCGCATGACCGCGCTGTCGCGGCTGGCGCGCGTGAAGGGCCGCGACAAGCCGTCGGTGTTGCTCACGACCGTCAACGCCGCGCT
This sequence comes from uncultured Pseudomonadota bacterium, assembly GCA_963829785.1. GTDB lineage: Bacteria > Pseudomonadota > Alphaproteobacteria > Rhizobiales > Xanthobacteraceae > Pseudolabrys. The sequence goes on from CAWHJZ010000051.1 coordinate 87,303, forward strand.
GCAGCGGGTGCCGGCGCGCGATTTCGTCGCCACCCACGCGCTGTCGGTGGCGCCCGGCAACGTCGTCGGCATGCAGGGCATCGTCGAATGGCTGGAGCTCAACGGCTTCACGCGGGCCTCGACCGTGCGCGAGCCGGGCGACTACGCCGTGCGCGGCGGCATCCTCGATCTCTTCCCGCCGGGCATGGACATGCCGGTGCGGCTCGATTTCTTCGGCGACGCGCTCGAGACCATCCGCGCCTTCGATGCCGAGACCCAGCGCAGCGAAGGCGACCTGCGCGGGCTCGATCTGGTGCCGGTGGCGGAATTCCAACTCATCACCGAGACCATCCGCCGCTTCCGCACCGGCTATGTCGCGCAATTCGGCGCCACCACGCCCGACGATCTCCTCTACGAGGCGGTGAGCGAAGGGCGGCGTTATCCGGGCATGGAGCACTGGCTGCCGCTGTTCCACCAGAAGCTCGAAACGCTGTTCGACTATCTGCCCGGCACGGTGCTGGCGCTGGAGCCGCTCGACGAAGAGGCGGCGCTCGAGCGCATCAAACAGACCGTCGACTATTACGAGGCGCGCAAGGAGGCACTGAGCGAGGGGGCGACGCCGCTCTACAAACCGCTGCCGCCGGAGCGGCTTTATCTCACCGAAGACGAATGGCACGGGCGGATGAAGGCGTCGAGCATGGCGCGGATCAATCCGTTCACGGTGCCGGACACCAAGAACGTGATCGAGATCGGCGCGCGCGCCGGGCGCAACTTCGCCGCCGAACGCGCCGAGCCGAACGCCAATGTGTTCGAGGCGGTCGCGTCCCACGTGATGGCGCTGCAGTCGAAGGGCAAACGCGTCGCCATCGCGCTGTGGAGCGAGGGCGCGCGCGAGCGCATGAGCCACGTGCTCGCCGACCACAAGCTGCACAACCTGACGTCCGTGAATTCGTGGCCGCAGGCGCAATCGCTGCCCAAGCACAGCGTGGCGCTGGCGGTGCTCGGCATCGAATCCGGCTTCGAGACCGAAGACGCCGCGGTCGTCAGCGAGCAGGACATCCTCGGCGACCGGCTGGTGCGGCCGCGCCGCGCCGCCAAGAAGGCGGAGCACTTCATCCAGGAGGCGACCAGCCTCGCGCCCGGCGATCTGGTGGTGCACGTGGATCACGGCATCGGCCGCTTCCATGGACTGCAGGCGATCGAAGCAGCCGGCGCGCCGCACGACTGCCTCGAAATCCATTATGCCGGCGGCGACAAGCTCTATCTGCCGGTGGAGAACGTCGAGCTCTTGTCGCGCTACGGCGCGGAGGAATCGGCCGTCGATCTCGACCGGCTCGGCGGCAGCAACTGGCAGGCGCGCAAGGCGCGCATGAAGAGCCGCATCCAGGAGATCGCCGGCGAACTGATCAAGATCGCCGCCGAGCGGCAATTGCGCGAGGCGCCCAAGCTGACGGTGCCGACCGGCGCCTATGACGAATTCTGCGCCGGCTTCCCTTACGAGGAAACCGACGACCAGCTGGCGGCGATCGAAAGGGTCATCGACGACCTCGGCGACGGCAAGCCGATGGACCGGCTGGTCTGCGGCGACGTCGGCTTCGGCAAGACCGAGGTGGCGCTGCGCGCGGCCTTTGTCACGGCCCTGAGCGGCAAACAGGTGGCGGTGATCGTGCCGACGACGCTCTTGGCGCGCCAGCACTACAAGACCTTCGTCGAGCGCTTCCGCGGCTTTCCGGTCAATGTGGCGCAGGCATCAAGGCTGGTGTCGACGACGCAACTGGCGGCCACCAAGACCGGGCTCGCCGAGGGCCAGGTCGACATCGTCATCGGGACGCACGCGCTGCTCGGCCGCGGCATCAAGTTCAAGGACTTAGGCCTGCTGGTGGTCGACGAGGAGCAGCATTTCGGCGTTTCCCACAAGGAGAAGCTGAAGACGTTGCGCGCCGAAGTCCACGTGCTGACGCTCACCGCGACGCCGATCCCGCGCACGCTCCAACTGGCGCTGACCGGCGTGCGCGACCTGTCGATCATCGCCTCGCCGCCGGTCGACCGGCTGGCGGTGCGCACGTTCGTATCGCCCTTTGACCCGCTGATCGTGCGCGAGGCGCTGCTGCGCGAGAAATACCGCGGCGGACAAGCCTTCTACGTTTGCCCGCGCATCGAAGACCTCGCCGGCGCCAAGGAATTCCTCGACAGCCATGTGCCGGAGATGCGGGTCTGCGTCGCGCACGGGCAGATGCCGCCGGCGGTGCTCGACGACATCATGTCGGCCTTTTACGACGGCAAATACGACGTGCTGCTGTCGACCACCATCATCGAGTCCGGCCTCGACATCCCGACCGCCAATACGCTGATCGTGCACCGCGCCGACCGCTTCGGCCTGTCGCAGCTTTATCAGTTGCGCGGGCGGGTAGGGCGCTCGAAGCTGCGCGCCTATGCGCTGCTCACGTTGCCGCCCAACCGCACGATCACGCCGCAGGCGGAAAGGCGGCTTAAAGTGCTGCAATCGCTCGATACGCTCGGCGCCGGTTTCCAGATCGCGTCGCACGATCTCGACATCCGTGGCGCCGGCAATCTGTTGGGCGAAGAACAGTCCGGCCATATCAAGGAAGTCGGCTTCGAGCTTTACCAGCAGATGTTGGAAGAGGCGGTGCTGAGCCTGAAGGCTGGCATCACGGCACCGGTCGCCGACCGCTGGTCGCCGCAGATCACCGTGGGCACGCCGGTGCTGATCCCCGACGAATACGTCACCGATCTGACGGTGCGGCTCGCGCTCTATCGGCGGCTCGCCGAGATCGACGACGAAGCCGAGATCGAGCCCTTTGCGGCCGAGCTCGTCGACCGCTTCGGCAAGCTGCCGCAGGAGGTCGAGCATCTCCTGCAGATCGTCGCCATCAAGGCGCTTTGCCGGCGCGCCAACGTCGAAAAGATCGACGCCGGGCCGAAAGGTGTCGTGCTCGCCTTCCGCGACAACGTCTTCCCCAATCCGGAGGGGCTGATCGCCTATATCCGCGACAGCGACGCGCGGGTGCGGCCGGACCAGAGGGTGGTGTTCATGGAGGTCTGGCCGCGGCCGGAGCAGCGGCTGAAGGGCACGGCCGAAATTTTGCGCAAGCTGGCGAGCATCGCGGGGACGGCCAAGGCGGCGTGAGCGCCAAAGCAGGCAATGGTGTTCCGACGGCCCGCCTCGCGTCGTTCTACGAGCAGAGAGTCTTGAGATTATTCCAGAGGCAAGTATCGGATCGCTGCCTCACGACCTGCATTCAAATTTTATTAACCATATTGGTTTGATCTCTTGGCACGGGGCCAGGGGAAGGATTTTTGATATGCCGAAATTGAAGCTCAATTTGTTGGTGCTGGTAACGGGCGCACTGGTCAGTACACAGGCCTACGCAGCGGATTTGCCGTACAAAGCCCCGTCGTATGCCCCCCCGGAGATTGGCGCCCCGGAATTGACATGGAACGGATTCTATATCGGCGCCAACGTCGGATACGGATGGGCGAGCGTTGGCGTCTCCGGTGTTTCTAACGATCTGAATGGAATCATCGGCGGCGGCCAGGTCGGTTACAACTGGCAAATCAACAATTTCGTTCTCGGCGCCGAGGGCGATTTCCAAGCGTCCGGTGAAAGCCGCAGCGATTCCGCGAGTCTTCTTGGCATTACCTTCACGGTCGACCAGAAGATTCCGTGGTTCGCCACCGCGCGTGGCCGTATCGGTTACGCGTTCGGTCCATGGATGGTTTATGCAACGGGCGGCGTGGCATGGCAGAATTACAAGCTCAGTGTGAGCGCGCTCGGTACCGAGGTGAGCGATAGCGCCACCAAGCTCGGGTGGACTGCCGGCGGCGGTCTCGAGTGGATGTTCCTGCCGCGGTGGAGCGCGAAGGTCGAGTACCTCTATATGGACACCGGCGATACGAGCGTGACGCTGTTCGGCGCAACGTTCAACGGCCGCGCCAAGAACAGCATTGCGCGCATTGGCGTGAACTATCACTTCTGACGGATTCGGCCCCGACCGGAGGGATGAGAGGTCGCCCTGTCGGGGCGATCTCTTGTTTTTCGCGGTGCCATCGCTCTATCGGCGGCTGGCCGAGATCGACGCCGGGCCGAAAGGCGTGGTGCTCGCCTTCCGCGACAGCGACGCGCGGCATGCTTTCGGACCAGGGGAATTTTATTCATCCGCCTGCCGCTGGCGGAGACGCAAGGCTTCCTGCTAGACGGGAAGCATGGCAGACGATCCCCTGACCGAACCGCCTGAGTGGCTTCGCATCATTGCCGAACGGCGCGGCCTCACGCGCGCCCTCTCGTTGGTGCCCGCCCTGTCGCGACCCGCCCTGGAGAGGGCGGCGCAGCCGCTGCCGCCGCCCCCGACCGGAGCGGCCACCGAGCCGGCCGGGTGGATCGCGCCTGCCGCCAATCGGGATGAGACATGACGGCACTTGCCGACCTCACACTGGCGGAAGCCGCGCGGCGCATTGCCGCGCGCAACGTGTCGCCCGTCGAACTGACGCAGGCCGCGCTCGACCGCATAGCGGCGCTTGACCCGTCCTACAACGCCTTCATTGCCGTCACCGCCGATATCGCAATGACCGAAGCCGGGCGCGCCGAAAGTGAGATCGCCGCCGGGCGCAATCGCGGACCGATGCACGGCATTCCCTATGCGCTGAAGGACCTGTTCGACGTGGCCGGGCTCCCCACCACCTGCCACTCGAAACTGCGGGCCGGCCACCGCGCCGCCTCCGACGCGTTCGTGGTCGCGCGGCTGCGCGAGGCCGGTGCGGTGCTGCTGGGTAAGACCTCGCTGCACGAATTCGCTACCGGCGGGCCAACTCTGGACCTGCCCTGGCCGCCGGCCCGCAACCCCTGGGACCGCGCGGCGCATCCCGGCGGCTCATCGAGCGGGGCGGCAACCGCGGTTGCGCTCGGCATGGCGTTCGGTGCGCTCGGCTCCGACACCGGCGGCTCGGTGCGCAATCCGGCGTCGAGCTGCGGGATCGTCGGCCTCAAGCCCACCTATGGTATGGTGAGCCGCACCGGCGTGTTCCCGCTCTCCTTTTCACTCGACCATGTCGGACCGCTGACCCGCACGGTGGAGGACAACGCCATCCTGCTGCAAGTGATCGCCGGCCATGATCCCGTCGACCCGACCAGTGCACGCCGCGACGTCCCCGATCTCCGCGCCGGTATCGGGCGTGATATCAAGGGCGTGCGCATCGGGGTCATAGACCACTTCTTCCGCGAGGACGCAGAAGCCGAACCCGATCAGGTCGCGGCTTTCGAGCAGGCGCTCGCCATCCTGAGCGATCTCGGCGCGGACTTGCATCCGGTGCGGCTGCCGCCTCTCAAGACGTGGGGCGACTGCGGTCGGACGCTGTTGCAGGCCGAAGCCTATGCGATCCACGAGAAGGACCTTCAGGAGCGGCCGCAGGACTACGCGCCGATCACGCTCGGCAAGATCCTGCCCGGAGCCTTCATCGCCGCTCACGATTACATCAAGGCGCAGCAGTGGCGAACCGCGCTGGCGCGCGCCTTTGCGGAAGTGATGCGCGGCCTCGACGCCGTGGTAACGCTGTCGAGCTTCACCGTGCCGTGCCGCCTCGACGATGCGGAGGCGGTAGCGCGCACCTATGAGCGCCATTGCCGCATGCCATTCAACGTCACCGGCACGCCGGCCATCGCGGTGCCCACTGGCTTCTCGGCCGGCGGCCTGCCGCTTGGCATGCAGATCGCGACGCGAGCCTTCGAGGAGGCGATGCTTTACCGCATCGCGAACGCATTCTGCGCCGCCACCGGGCTGACGGAGCGGCGACCCATGGCACTGTTGCCCGCCGACACCTGAGCCTTCCCTCGCACGATCCGGAGATACCGATGCCCACATTGCCTCGCGAGCGCCTCGCATATTCATCGCCGTTCCACCGTCCGCCGCTGAAGCTGCCGGGCAAAGGGCGAATTATCATCTGGTCGGTGATCAATATCGAAGAATGGGAGATCAACCGGGCCATGCCGCGCCAGCTCTCGATGGCGCCCATGGGCCAGAGCATCATCCCCGACATGCCGAACTGGACCTGGTACGAATACGGCATGCGGATCGGCTTCTGGCGGCTGCTGCGAGCCTACGAGAAGTTCGGCATCCGGCCCACGGTCTCGATTAACGCGCGGGTCTGCGAGGTCTATCCCGAGGCCGCCAAGGCCGCCCGCGACGCCAATTGGGAGTTCATGGCGCACTGCCTCACGCAGATGCCGATCCAGGCGATCGAGGACCAGCGCAGCATGATGATGCAGAGCGCCGATATCATCGAGAAGTTCACCGGCACAAGACCGAAAGGATGGCTCGGCCCCGGCCGCACCCAGACCTGGTCGACGCTCGACTTCGCCACCGAATGCGGCTTCTCCTGGTTCGGAGATTGGGTGCTCGACGACCAGCCGCAATGGGTGGCAACCGCCAACGGCCCCATCTGCTCGGTGCCCTATTCGAGCGAAATCAACGACATCACCATGATGGTCTCGCATCATCACGAGAGCCGGGTGTTGTTCGAGCGCACCCGCGACGCCTTCGACCGCCTCTACGAAGAATCCGCGGAGTCGACCCGCATCCTCGCCATCGGCGTGCACCCCTATGTCACCGGCCAGTCGCACCGCATCAAGTATTTCGAGGACCTCTACGCCTATATCAACGGCCACGAGGGCGTCGTGCACATGGTCGGTGAGGAGATCATGGACTGGTACGCGGGCCAGATCCAAAAGCCCGGGAAGTAGCGCCAATGACATTGGAACATGATCCCCAAGCAAGGCGCTGGGCCTGACCCGAAATGGTCATGGATGAGCGTGTGCCCTTTAGGCGCACGCCAGGTTGCGGTTTCTTCTGAGCGAGGACAGATCGGGGAGCAGTTCGTCCGCCAGTGATGGCCGGAGAATGCTGTCGGTCCCGACGAGGACGTTCCCGTCGGGCCCACCGCATCATCAATTTATCCATACCGCCGGTGGTGAACTGGCCCTACGCTCACGTCAATCGCCCCCGCCCCCTTCTAAAGGGTCCTTATCGGCCGGGTAGCGGCTGCGCTGGATCCGCCGAGTGTGGGCTGCTGGCCTCTTTTTCTTATTTGTAGCGGCTTTTGGAGGAGCGGCTTTTGAAATGGTTTGCTCCGATTTTTTGACAGCCGTACTAAGTTTGTTAAACCAACTCCTATTGAGAGATTGAGCGCTGGAGAATCCTTGTTGTCGAGATTTCACTATTCCTTTCTTTGCTTCTTTACGCGCGTCAATCAATTTCTTTCGGGCCTCGCGACGCTCACGTAACGCCTCACGATATTTATCCGCGCGCTTGATCTGATCTGCCGTGCTCCGGCCCCGAAATGAATCTGCCTTAGCACGTGCGGCGTCCTCGGCTTTCTGATTTGCCGTGTTCGGGGTGTCCGCGTTCTTGCGAGCCGCTTGGTCCAGCTTGTCTTCTAAATTTTTGAACCCACGACTTCTGGGGATATTCTTCTTGGCCGTCTTCGTAGCGTTATTGAGCTGTTTTAGAGCGTCTTTGGCCGCATTCTCGTAGGTCGTCGTTTGTGCGCTCGCGCTATCCGTCATCAAGAGCAACGAAAGCGCCAGCATCAAAGCGCCGATTGCACCACCAAAACTGTTCTTAGAGGTCCGCACGTCCGGCATCTTCATGTCCCCCGCCAACGAGCAGTATATAGCAATCGCAAATGTCGGGCATTGCGCGGCAAATTGTCAATTGAAAAATAGGCGCTCTCTAGTCCGAGATTACCCAAATGATCTCTGAACCGATGAAAAGTTTGTTTTCTTTCATCCCTCTTCGCAAGACGGTCTCGAAGGGCAACGATATGCCCGTTGTGGGTCATTAGCGGGCGTCGCCGCGCATTCCTGTCAGGGCCGCTTTACGCCGAATTCCGGACAACGGGCGGCGCGTTCGCCTACGGCTTTGGCTGGCTGTCGCCCTCAGATATCCCGCATGTCCCGGGCCGTCGTGCCGGTGCTGGTGTTGAAGGCATATTTCGACCAGTTCTTGATCAGGGTCTCGTCGCTCGGCTTGGTGGCCTGCACCGCCGGCAGGGCGTGCATGGCGTCGATCCACGTGCGCAGCCGCCCGCAATCGTCGGGAATCTCAAAGCCGCGGTAGTGCTTGAGAACGGCGAAGCGCTGCACGTGCGGAAAAAATGTGTAGTCGACGAGATTGGGTTGGTCGCCGAACCAGAACGGGCCGTCCGACAACTTGCGTAGGCCCTCGAACTCCATCTGCATCACCGCTTCCGTCAGGCGTTCGGCATGCGCCTGCTGGCCCTCCGCGTCCTGCCGCAGCATCATCTTGTAGACGTGCGGCACCATGCGGTCGTTGGCGAACGCGATCCAGATGCGCGCCAAGGCGCGCCGGGACGGATCGGTCGGCAGCAGCGGGGGATCGGGCAGGACCTCTTCGAGGTATTCATTGATGACCGCCGACTCGTAGAGCACGCTGTCGCGATGGCGCAGCACCGGCACTTTCGCATAAGGCGATATCTTCAGGAACCAGTCCGGCTTGTCGTCGAGGCTGATCTGGGTGAAGTCGAAATCGGCGCCCTTGGCGAGCAGAACCATGCGCGTCCGCTGCGCGAAGGGGCAGGTGGACGAACTGATCAGCTCGATCGAAGAGTCAGGGGCCTTCATCGGGGCGTTTCCTCGCAAGATAACGGGCACGTCGCCGCATCAATGCGGCATCTTCAGCACCGGCTTGATGGTCTTGCCGCTCGCCGACTCCTCGGCCGCCTGGTTGATGTCGGCCAGATCGTAGAACGTGATCGCGCGCTCGATCGGAAATTGACCGGCGGCCATATAATCGGTCAGTTGCGGGATGAAGGTCTGTGGCTGGCTGTCGCCCTGCACCACGCCGCGCAGGACCCGGCCGCTCTGGATGAACGGCATTTCGACCGACACTTCCGTACCCGCCCGCGCGCTGCCGAGCAGCACGCAGGTGCCGGCCGGCATCAGCGCCTCGACCGCTTCGCGCAGGACCGCCGGCAGCGCCGAGGTCTCGAGCGAAAACCGCACGCCCGGCCCGGTGATCTTCTGGATTTCGGCCACCACGTCGGTGCGGCCGGCGTGATTGATGATGTGGGTGGCGCCGAGTTCGCGCGCCAGCTTGAGCCGGTGCTCGTGCACGTCGACCGCGATGATCGGATCGCAGCCGGCGATCTTGGCCGCCATCAGGCCGGACAACCCCACGGCGCCGACGCCGAACACGACGAAGCTGTCGCCGGGCACGGGCTTCATGGTGTTGAGCACCGCGCCGGCGCCGGTCTGGCCGCCGCAGGCGAGCGGCCCGAGCCGTTCCAGCGGCACGTCGTTGCGCACCTTCACGGCGAACGTCTCGTTGGCGATGGTGAAGTTGCCGAACGACGACTGCTGGAAGAACGAGCCGTAGACCGGCTTGCCGTCTTGCGACAACAGCGTTGAGCCGTCCCGCCGGGTGCCGCCGTTCTTCATCTCGCGCACCGAAAGGCAATAGTTCTGTCGTTGCGTGCGGCAATTGGGACATTCGCCGCAGAACGGATAGGACATCACCACATGGTCGCCGGGCTTGAAGCGGGTGACGCTCTTGCCGACCTCGCGCACGATGCCGGCGCCTTCGTGGCCGAACACGGCGGGAAAGGGCATGAGCTTGAAATAGGCGTCGCGGCCGTGCTGGTCGGTGGCGCACATGCCGGACGCGACCACTTCGACCAGCAATTCGTCGTCGCGCGGATCGCAAAGATCGAACGTCTCGATCGTGAAGGGCGCGTAGGGCTTGTGCACCACCGCGGCGGTGATTTTCATGCAGATGACTCTCGCTTGAATAATTTCCCGAGGCGGCGAAACATACTCCGTTCGTTCCCGCGAAAGCGGGAACCCAATCCTTTATCGGTGGGCAGCGAATTGTAACTCTGGGTCCCCGCTTGCGCGGGGACGAACGGTTGTGAGTGCCTTCACTCCGCAGCCTCGCCGCCGGGCGCGGAGCCGGATTCCTGCGCGACGCGCTCGATCATCTGCGCCAGATATTCCGGCGCCTGCGCGCCCGACACCGCGTAGCGCCCGCCGAAGATGAAGCAGGGCACGCCCTCGATGCCGGCCTCCTTGGCGGATTGCGCCTCTTGCGTGACGGCCTCGACGTCGGTGTCGCTCGCCAGCGCCGCATGCACGTCGTCGGGGTCGAGCCCGATGTCGGTCGCCGCCTGCACCAGCACCGCGCTGTTGGTGAGATCGGCGCCTTCGGTGAAATAGAGGTCCATCAGCTTCTGTTTCATCTCGGCCGCCTTGCCGATGCCGCCGGCCCAGCGGATCAGCCGGTGGGCGTCGATGGTGTTGGGCTGGCGGCTGAGCCGGTCCGAGGCGTAGTCGAGGCCTTCCTCGGCCGCCGCCGCCGTCACGCGCTGGGCGATCTCCTGGTAGCGCTCGGGCGAGCCGAATTTGGTGGTGAGATAATCGGTGCGCGAAATGCCCTCGCGCGGGATCCAGTCGTTGAGGAAATACGGGTGCCAGTGCACCTCGACCGGAATGCCGGGCGTGAGCTGCAACGCCTTTTCCAGGCGGCGCTTGCCGATGAAGCACCACGGGCAGACCACGTCGGAGACGACGTCGATACGCAAAGGCTGCTGGCCGGGCATCGGGTTGGACATGGGGCTCGCTCCTCGTCCACGGAAGACGAGGGGAGCCTAAGCGGTTGGCTATTCCGCGGCAACCACCCGGCTGCCCATCACCCGCATCATCAGGCCGTCGAGGCTGTCGCCGGCCTTCAGCGTCGCCAGCGTCACGTTGGCGGTGATCGGGTGCTGCGGGTTGTTGGCCGGGCGCATATGGTTGCGCAAGGCGCCGGCGAGGCGGCGCACCACCACGTGGGCGTGGTGCAGGTCGGTCTGGGTGAGCGCGACCATGATGGAGCCATCGTCCTCGCGGGTGGCGAAGTCGATGTTGCGGATCAGCCGTTTGAGCAGACGGGCGCCGTCGATGCCGGCGCGCTCCTCGTAGCGTGCCGTCGAAGGTGAAGCGCGCGAGCGACAGCGGCAGGCTGCGGTCGCTGGCCTCGGCGATGGCCTGGTTGAGGTCGCGCCAGAACGCGTCGCGCACCAACAGGCCGGTCTGCGGATCGAACAGGCCGTCGGCATCGAGCGAGGCGAGCATGCGCTTGAGCCGGGTCTGGAAGGCGTGCATGCGCACCAGCGGCATCATGCGCGGCACCAGGCGCAGCGGATCGCCGCTGACGTGGTCGATGTTGATCAGAGTCTCGTCGAAATCCGGCGGCGCCTCGCCGATCACCGCGATCGGAACATCGCGGAAGCGCGGCTCCTCCGCCAGCACGGTGAGGAAGGCCTCCACCATGCGCGGCGAAATGCCGTCGCCCACCACCACGCCGTCGATGTCGCGCACGTCGAGATGGGTGGCGGCGGTCTCCACGCTGAAGGCGCCCACCATGTTGACGCGTTCAGCCGATGGCGACGCTCAGCGTCGGATAAAGCGGACCGCGGCCGACGACCAGCACGGTGGCGTCTTCCAGGGCGTCGTTGGTCGCCAGCGCCGGCGTGGTGCCGCCTTGCGCGCTCGCCTCAGCGATCCGGCGCAACACCGTGGCATGCAGCGCGCGCACGCGCAGCGCCGAACTCAGCCGGCTGATCAGACGCTGGACCGGCAGGTCCGCATCCACGGGCAGGGCGATGGGAAGCGCCGCCTCTTGGCCGCCTTGCACGCGCGCGATGGTCGGCACGACAGGACCGTTGGCGGTGGCGATCTGCAGGCACAGCATGCGGGCGGCGGATTCGCTTTCCGGCGGGCCCGGCTCGGCGATGATGACGGCCGTCGGCTTGACCGAAACGAAGGCGGTCGGCGCGTCGGCCCAGGTGGCTTCGATGATGGGAAAAGCGCCGGCGGCGCTCAGCGCTTCGGTGAGGTCGGCGGCCGGATTGTCGGCGACCACGATGATTGGACCTTGAAGCGACATGGAGTGTACGCAACGGACACGTTACCGGGAACCGCGACCTTAGTTCGCGCCCCTTAACGGCCCGTCAACGAGGCCGGAAGATTACACCGTATTGGCGGGGCCGCGCGGGCGAAATGCGCCGGCAATGAGCGGATTGGCGCCGGCCGCCTGCAAGGCGGCGATCACGCCCTTGCGGTCGCGGGCGCTGCCGGCAAGCCGCTGGCCGAGCGTGGCGTCGGGCAGGGCGACGATGGTCGCCTCGGCGTCGACGGCGGAGACCGCCTCTTCCAAGGCGCGCTCGTGAAACCGATAGCCGCCGATGGTCCTGATGCCGGCGGCCGGCGCGCTCATGGTCAGCGTGTTGGTGTCGAGCCGGCGCCGGCAGGCAAGACCGGTATCGAGCAGTCCATCCGTGTCCGGCGCCAGGAAAGGCGCGTAGCCATGTTCGGCACCCGGCGGGAACGCATGCATCGGCACCATGGCGCCGCGCAGGCCTAGCGTGCCTTCCACGGTCCGTGCGGTCTCAATGAGCGAGGGGGCATCCTTGGCGCCGCGTGGCGCGCCGACGAGGCCATAAGGCAGCAAGGCCGGCGCGGCGCCGGGTGTGCGGCGGGCGGCGACAAGACCAAGCTCGCCGAACGCCGCGACGTCGACCAGTGCCGCCGGACCATGCCAGGCCGGCTGGCTGGCCAGGCGCTCCGGCGCGCGCCATAGCGCGGCGATGGTCTCCCCATTCGGCCGTGGCGGCTGGCCGAGCGCGGGCAGCGTCGCGCCCGGCAGCACCACCAGGCCCGGGCCGATCTCGTTGCGTTGCACGGCGAAGGCGTCGGGCTCGAAGGGATGGTGCAGGTGCAGCGAGCCGCCCGAGAGCAGCCACGGCACCACGGCGAGCGCGAGCCCCGCAAAGGAGGTCACCGGCACGGCCGTCAGAATGGCGCTGTCCTCGGGAAGGCCGGCCTCGAGAGCGACGGCGAGGCCGCCGGCGATCAACTGCGTCTGGTTGCGCGCGACCGCGACCGGCCCATTGGGCGTCACGTCGAAGGTGACGACCGCGACGTGGGCGGCGGCATGGCCCGGCCGCGCCGGCGCGTGGCTGAATTCGCCATTGACCGTGGCGCGATCGTCGAGCGGCACCACCCCGTCCGGCAGGTTGCGCCCGAAGCCGCAGACATGGCGGATGGTGAAGAGCTCGACCGCGGCTTCGACCGCGATCTCGGCGGTGGGGATGTTGCCGACATGCGCGGCGGTGATGATGGCCTTGGCGCCGATCTGGCTCAGCGCGCCGACGATCTCCTGCTTGCGCCAGAGCAACGGCAGGGGGACGGCGATCATGCCGGCGCGCACCACGCCGAGCAGAGCGATGACGCTTTCGACCGTATTGCCGAGCTGGATCGCCACCATGGCGTCGGTCGGCAGGCCGAGGCCGCGCAACCGCGCGGCGAGGGCCGAGATCGCCCGGTCGGCGTCGGCATAGGTGAGCGAGCGGGGCGCGCCGCCGGTGACGCGATAGCGGTCGGGCGGATCGGCCAGCGCCACGCTGTGGGCGTGGCGCACGCCGGCGCGCCGAAACAGGCTGTCGAGGGTTGCGCCGTGTTGCGCCGCCGGTCCGCCGCCGTCTTCTTCGTCGTCGCCGAGGATCATGTGGCCTCCCCGTGCCACCAGGTTTCCGCCAGATAGCCGAACAGCGAGGTGCGATTCGGATGCTTGATTTTGGTCCAGCGGGCCACCCATTGCACGGGGAGATGATAGAGAGGCACAACATAAAAGCCCGACAGCAGCACCCGGTCGAGCGCCCGGGTCGCGGCCACGAAATCCTCTTCGCTGACCGCCGCCAGCATGGCGTGGATCATGGCGTCGACCGCTTTCGACTTGACGCCCATGTAGTTGCGGCTGCCTTGCTGGCCGGCGGCGGCCGAGCCCCAGTAGAACAATTGCTCGTTGCCGGGCGAGAGCGACTGCTCCCAGTGATACTTCATCATGTCGAAGTCGAAGCGGATGCGGCGTTGCTCGAACTGGGTGGCGTCGACGCTGCGCACGCGGGCGTCGATGCCGGCGCGCTTGAGCGTGCGGGAGAACGCCAGCGCCAGCCGTTCCTCGTCGCGGGTCGAGGTGAGGATTTCAAAGGCAAACCGCCGCCCGGTGGCGCGGTGGGTCAGCGCGGTGCCGTCGATGTGCCAGCCGGCCTCGGCGAACAGGGCGAAGGCGCGGCGCAGACCGGCGCGGTCGCGGCCGGAGCCGTTGCTCTTGGGCGGCGACCACTTGCCTTCCATGATGTCGGGGCGCACCGCGCCGGGAAACGGCTTCAGCAGCGCGCGCTCGCGGGCGTCGGCCGGGCGGCCGTGCGCGGACAGCGGGCAGTCGTCGAAATAGCTGGCGGTGCGGCGGTAGAGATCGAAAAAATAGGTGTGGTTGAGCCACTCGAAATCGAACAGATGCAGGATCGCTTCGCGCACGCGGATGTCGGCGAAAACCGGCCGGCGGGTGTTGAACACCAGCCCCTGCATGCCTTTGGGCAGTCCGTAGGGGAATTCGTCCTTGACCACCTGGTGTTTGCGCACGGCCGGGAACGTGTAGGCGGTCTGCCAGCGGCCGGGGTCGGTCTCCAAGCGGGCGTCGTAAAGTCCGGTCTTGAACGCCTCGAAATGGGTGTTGCCGTCGCGATAGTAATCGAAGCGGACGGTGTCGAAATTCCACAGGCCGCGGTTGATCGGCAGATCACGGCCCCAATAGTTCGGATCGCGGGTGAAGGTGACGCTGGCGCCCGGTTTCACCTTGGTCACCGTGTAGGGGCCGGTGCCGAGCGGCGCGGTGAAGCTCGTCTTCTCGAAGGCCGTCGGGATCGGTCGCGTGCTTGGCGACGATCGGCATCAGGCCGAGGATCAGCGGCAGCTCGCGGTCCTTTGAATCGGCGAGGTCAAAGCGCACTTTGCGCCCGTCGCTTTCCGCCTTGACCACCTTTGAATAGTAGATGCCGAAGTTGGGACGGCCGTGGTCGCGCAGCAAGCGCCACGAGAAGATCACGTCCTCCGCCGTTACCGGCTTGCCGTCGGAAAAACGCGCCGCCGGGTTGATCGAAAAGGTGACGTAGGAACGCGCGGTATCGGTTTCGACGCTGTCGGCGAGCAGACCGTAGAGGGTGAACGGTTCGGCATAGCCGCGCGCCAGCAGGCTCTCGATCACGTAGCTGCGGATGCTGATGGCCGGCAGCCCCTGCACGATGAAGGGATTGAGGCTGTCGAAGGTGCCAAGCACGCCCTGCACCAGGGTGCCGCCCTTGGGGGCGGCGGGATTGGCGTAGGTCGGATGGCTGAAATCGGGTCCCCAGGCCGGCTGCCCGTGCATGGCGATGGCGTGCTCGGCCAACGGGGCCGGACCGGCGGCCTCGCCGGCACCCGCCGGGACGACGCGCACGAGCCCACCAGCGGCCGCGAGGGTGCCGAATACGACCGAGCGCCGGGACGGCTTCCACGCCACGCCGGCAGGGGGATCAGTGAAGGGCGAGGACACGGGGCGAATGCGATTCGTTTCCGATTTTGGTCGAAACTAACATAGCTAGGCCCCGTATTTTCGGCACATTCATGGCTTTATTGCAGGCCAAAGATCGGCTATCAGGCGGGGGATGCCCGGTCACGCTCTCGCCCAATTTCGTGCGGAGAGAGCCGAGGAAAAGAACAGACGACCGTCCGGCACGGCGAGGGGCCGCGGGGGCGGCGGGAACAAAGGAAGCAATAATGGATCATCGGATCGCATGGCCTCGGCCCTGGGGCCGGGTGCTCAGCGCCACTGCGGCGGCCGCCGCTCTGGTGGTAGCGGCGACCCTGTTGGCGGCGCCGCCGGCGCTCGCCCAAAATAAGAAGCCGGCCGCCAAGCCCGCGCCAGCCGCCAATCCGGCAACGCCGGCTGCGCCGGCCGCGCCGGGCAAGACGCAGCTCATGTATTCGCCGTGGATGAAAGTTTGCGGCAAGGGCAAGGACACCAACAACAAACAGGTCTGCGTCGTCACCAAGGACGGCCGGTTGGAAAACGGCATGCCGGTCGCGATCGTGCAGCTGTTCGAGCCGGAAGGCCAGCCGAAGATTCTGCGTGTCACGGTGCCGCTTGGCATGCAGCTCCAGCACGGCACGCGCTTGATCATCGATCAGGACCAGCCCATCAACGAGCCCTACAAGATCTGCTTCCCGGTCGGCTGCATGTCGGATTATCCGGTCAGCGACGAGATGCTCAAGAAGATGAGAAAGGGCAAGACGCTGACCGTGCAGGCGATCAATATGCGGGGTCAGCCCATCAGCCTGCCGCTGCCGCTCAAGGATTTCACCAAGGCGCTCGACGGTCCGCCGACCGATCCCAAGGTGTTCGAAAAGCAGCAGCGCAAGCTGCAGGAAGAGCTGCAGAAGAAGGCGGAAGCCGCGCGCAAACGACTCGAAACCCAGAAACCGGCCGCGCCCATGGCTCCAGCGCCGAAGAAATAGCGCAAAGAAGCTGCGCCAAGAGGCGAAAAACAAAAGAAAAAACGCGGGCTTGAGGCCCGCGTTTTTTGTTGGGGCGCCGGGTCCCGAGAAGGCGCCCGGCGGCTGAAGCGACGCCGGTCAGTTCAACTGGCTATTGCGCGGGTGGTAGCTGCCACTGTCGTCCTGATCGAACACCTCGGCCACCTGCGGATGGCGGATCGGTTCACCGGAGTTGTCGGGCAACAGGTTCTGCTCCGAAACGTAAGCGACGTATTCGGTCTCATCGTTCTCGGCAAACAAGTGATAGAACGGCTGGTCCTTGCGCGGGCGCACGTCGGCGGGGATCGACTCCCACCATTCCTCGGTGTTGTTGAACTCGGGGTCGATGTCGAACACGACGCCGCGGAACGGAAACAGGCGGTGCCTGACCACCTGTCCGATCATGTACTTGGCGTTGCGCATCTTGTTCATGGGCTGACCCAATAATGCATTCCGTGAGGCTTCGCCAGGGCGTGCGGGCTGGGAGAGAAAGCCCCGCGCAAACAAGGGGTTGTCAGAGCCCGTAGCGGGCCGCCAGGTCCGGATCCTTGGCCGCGACAATCTTTGCCAGGTCCACCACCACCTTGGCCTGTTTCCAGGTGGCGTCGTCCTGCATCTTGCCGTCGATCATGACCGCGCCGGCACCGTCCGGCATGGCGTCGATGATCTTCTTGGCGAAGGCCACCTCGGCGGGATCGGGCGAATAGACCTTCTTGGCGATGGCGATCTGCGAGGGGTGCAGGCACCAGGCGCCGGCGCAGCCCATCAGGAAGGCGTTGCGGAACTGGGCCTCGCAGGCGGCGGGATCGGAGAAATCGCCGAACGGTCCGTAGAAGGCCTTGATGCCGGCGGCAGCGCAGGCGTCGACCATTTTCGCAATGGTGTAGTGCCAGAGGTCCTGCTGATAGGCCGCACGCGGGGCGTCAGGGTTCGACGGATCGGGGTCGGCGAGCACCTTGTAGTCGGGGTGGCCGCCGCCGACGCGCGTGGTTTTCATGGCGCGCGAGGCGGCGAGATCGGCGGGGCCGAGGCTCATGCCGTGCATGCGCGGGGAGGCGGTGGCGATCGCCTCCACATTGTTGACGCCTTGCGCGGTCTCCAGGATGGCGTGGATCAGGATCGGCTTCTTGACCTGATGGCGCGCTTCCAGTTGCGCCAGCAACTGGTCGAGATAGTGGATGTCCCAGGGGCCGTCGACCTTGGGCAGCATGACGACGTCGAGCTTGTCGCCGACGGCGCCGACGATCTCGGTCACGTCATCGAGCGCCCAGGGCGAATTGAGCGCGTTGATGCGGGTCCACAGGCCGGTCGCGCCGAAATCGGTCGCCTTGGCCATGGCGATGAAGCCGTCGCGCGCGGCCTTTTTGGCGTCGATCGGAATGGCGTCTTCCAGATTGCCCAGCACCACGTCGACCTGGGCCACCAGCTCCGGCACCTTGGCGCGCACCTTCTCGACGTGCGGCGGCACGAAGTGGATCATGCGCTCGAGCCTGACCGGCAACTCGCGCATCGGAGCCGGCGCGCCGATGGCGAGCGGCTGGAAGAACTGGCGGGGAGGTTTCATGGGGCTTTGGTTATCATTCGAAGATGTGGGGTGTCTTGGATGTGAGATGTCTTGGTCCGAAAGTATGAGGGGCCGTCATCCGTCAATGTGAGGCTTTGGGCCTTCCCAAGGGGGTCTTCCGCCGTTTAGAGCAATGCAAAGGCCGCGCCAAGTGGCCGCTCACAACCCGCTTCAGGCGCCCGCCGGAACTCCTTGAATGATCGACGTTATCAATCTTGCTCTGCCGTTCTTCGGGCTGATCGTCATCGGCTTCGCCTGCGGCCGGATCAAGCAGATTCCGGACACCGCGCTCGGCTGGATGAACTTCTTCATCGTCTACGTGTCGCTGCCGGCGCTGTTCTACCGCATCCTGGCGCAGACGCCGCTCGACCAGCTCGCCCAGGTCGATTTCATCTTCGCGACCACGCTCGCGACCTTCTGGGCTTTCGCGCTGTCCTTCGCCATCGGCATGGTGATCCGCAAGGGCAATATCGGGGAGTCGGCGATCGCGGGGCTCGCCGGCGGCTACGGCAACATCGGCTACATGGGCCCAGGGCTGGCGCTGGCGACGCTCGGCCAGCAGGCGGCGGTGCCGGTGGCGCTGATCTTCTGTTTCGACAACATCATCCTGTTCACCATGGTGCCGTTCCTGATGGCGCTGCGCGGCCAACAGCCGATGAGCGTGCCGGCGATCGCGTTGGAAGTGGTCAAGCGCGTCGCGGGTCATCCGCTGATCATCGCCAGCGCCCTGGGCGTTGCCTCGGCAGCCGTGCACTTCCAGCCGCCGGTCGGCTTGGACCGGCTGCTGCAATTCCTGCAGAACGCCGCGGCGCCGACCGCGCTGTTCGCGCTCGGTGTGACGGTGGCGCTCCGCCCGCTGCAGAAGATGCCGTGGGAAATCCCGTTCACCACGGCGGTGAAGCTTCTTCTGCACCCGCTGCTGGTGTTTCTGCTGCTGTCGCTGTTCGGGCCGTTCCAGCAGTACTGGATCGAAACCGCGGTGCTGATGGCGGCGCTGCCGCCGGCGTTGAATGTGTTCGTGTTCGCGCGCCAATACGACACCTGGGTCGAGCAGGCCTCGAGCGCGGTGCTGGTCGGGACGCTGGCCTCGGTGGTGACGCTGACCACGGTGATGTGGCTGGTGAAGTCGGGCTCGCTGCCGCCGCTGTTGTTTCGGTGACTAGAGCGATTCCCCGCGCATCAGCCGCGGCTGGTTGGCGCGCGGCGCGATGCCTTCGCGCATCACGTTTCGCCGAAGAGGCCCGATGCGGTCGATCGCGTAGAGCCCGAGGCCGCGGGCGCCTTGCGCCGGCAGAAGGTCGGAGAGCAGGGTGCGGTTGAGCAGGTCGACCGCGAACGTGCGGCTGCCGACATCGGCGCGGCGCAGGCGGTCGTAACGCGCCAGCAGCGTGGCGCCGCCAATATCGCCACCTTGCCGGTGCGCTTCGATGGCGAGCTCGCCGATGGTGGCGGCGTCGCGCAGGCCCAGATTGAGCCCCTGCGCGCCGATCGGCGGGATCACATGGGCGGCTTCGCCGACCAGCGCGATGCGGTCTTTGGCGAAAGGCCGCGCGGTGGCAACGGTAAGGGGGAATAGCCCGCGCCCGGGCTCGACCGTCACCTTGCCGAGAATGGAATGGGAGGCGCGTTCGATTTCGGCGGAGAGTTCGGCATCGTCCAACGCCGCGATGTCGTCGGCGTCCTGCGGGTCGAGCACCCAGACCAAACTGGAGCGCTGGCCACGTTTTTGTTCTGTCGCGTTTCCGGACGGCGAACCGGTTCCCACCTCGCCTGGAAACGCGCCACGCAGCGGCACCACGGTGAAGGGGCCGCTCGGGGTGTGGAATTCGGTCGAGGCATCGCGGTGCGGCCGGCTGTGGCCGAACGACACCGTCAGCGCCACTTGGCGGGTGCGGCGCTCGTCGAGGGCGATGCCGGCGGCTTGGCGGCAGAGCGAGCGGCGGCCGTCGGCGCCGATCACCAGCGGGGCGCGCAAGCGTTCGCCGCCCTTGAGCGTGACCTCAACGTCGTCGTCGCCGGGCGCCACCTCGGTCACCTGATCGTCGATCAGGCGCAGATTGGAAAGGGCGCCGGCGCGCTGGCCCAGCGCGGCCGCCAGATGGCGGTTCTCGATGTTGTAGCCGAAGGCCTCAAGCCCGATCTCGTCGGCCTCGAATTTGACCTCGGGCGCGCGCCACAGCCGTCCGGTGTCGTCGACGATGCGCATGACCCGGAGCGGCGCCGACCGGTCGCGGCACAGCGCCCAGACGCCGAGCGTCTCCAGCGCCGTGACCGAGCCGCCCAAGAGGGCGGTGGTGCGGTTGTCGGCCTGGCCGGGCCGGGAGCCCACCAGAACCGTGGCGATGCCGCCCGCGGCCAGCACGATGGCCGCCGTCAGCCCGGCCGGGCCGCCGCCGACCACGATGGCCTCGGGTTCTGCGCTTTTTTTGTCCAGGATCAATGCTTTCGTCCTGTTTCTGTCATCCCTGGGTTAGCATGTGTGGGCTCCCGCGGGGAGCCGCCGTGCGAAACCATGCGCCCAACTGTCGATACTCCCGTCCAATCCGATACGCTATGCCGGGATTGCAGGACTGAAACGCCGCCATGACCGAAACCACCGACCGCAGCCTCACGCACCTGCCGCCCGCCGACGGGCGGCTGGGGGCGGTGCTGGCGCGGCCGAAGGTGCTGGCCGCGATCTGCATTGTCGCGATCACGGGGCTCGGCTGGCTCTGGCTCGGGCTGCTGGTCGCCGGCATGGGCGGACCGGCTGGCGCGCTCGGGCCGGGCATGAGCGCGCTCGATCTGTTGCCGCGCGCCTTCGCCGCGCTCTGCCAGCCGACCTTCGGCCTGTCGGTGCTGGCCATGCCGGGGGAGACCTGGGGCGCGATGGGTTTCGCGGTGGTCGGGCTGATGTGGGCCGCCATGGTGCTGGCGATGATGCTGCCGAGCGCCGGGCCGATGATCTTCACCTATGCCGAGATCGCCGACACCGCCGCCGCCAAGGGCGAGCCGATCGTGTCGCCTTTCGTGCTCGCGGCCGGCTACACGATGATCTGGCTCGGCTTCGCCGCGCTGGCGACGATGGTGCAATTCGGCTTCACGCAAGCCGCGCTCATCGACGACAGCATGGCGTCGGTGAGCGGCTTGTTCTCGGGCGCGATCTTCATCGCCGCCGGTTTCTACCAGTTCTCCGCGCTCAAGCAGGCGTGTCTCAGGCAATGCCAGAGCCCGTTTCCGTTCTTCTTCGCCAATTGGGAGACGTACGCCGCGCGGCGTGTTCCGGCTCGGCGCGAAGCAGGGGCTCTATTGCCTCGGCTGCTGCTGGGCCATGATGGCGGTGATGTTCGCGGTCGGTGTCATGAACGTGGTGTGGATGGCGGCCCTCGGCATCGTGATGACGGTGGAGAAGATGCTGAGCGGCAACCGTTTCAGCCATGCGGTCGGCGTCGCCATGATCGTCGGCCGGCGTCGCCTTTGTCGGCGCGGCCTTCGCGGCTCACTGGCCTGTTTGAACGATGGGGCCGGCTTAAGAAACTTGCATAACGCGTTGAAAGAAAAGTGGGAGTGAAGCGTTGACCGAAGCATGGACGTTGAAAGGCGAGATGACGCTGTCGTGCAGCTGCACGGTGTTCTGCCCCTGCGTGCTGTCGCTCGGCGAGCATCCGCCGACCGAGGACCGCTGCCAGACCTGGGCCGGCATCCGCATCGACGAGGGCCATTTCGACACCATCGATCTCGCCGGCCTCAAGGTCGGGCTGATGATGGACCTGCCCGGCATCATGGCGCGCGGCAACTGGACCGCGGCGCTGTTCGTCGACGACAAGGCGCCGATCCAGGCGGTGAAGGGGCTCACCCGCATCTTCACCGGCCGCGTCGGCGGCACCACGCATCTGCTGTCCATCCTGGTCGGCCAGTTTCTCGGCGTGCACCAGATTCCGATCACCTATGAGACGCAGGGCGACACCCGCATCGTCAGCCTGGAGAAATACGGTGGCGGCACCGTCACCCCGGTGCGCGGCAAGGAGCGCGACGAGAACGTCGTCATCCGCAACAGCGAATACTGGATCGGCCCGGACGTGATCGTGGCCAAGGCCGAGAAGTCGCGCTTCCGCGGCTTCGGCCGCAACTGGAACCTGGCCGGCCGCTCCTGCGAAATCGTCAAGCTCGATTGGGGCAATCAGCATAAGTGGCATCGCTGGCGATCGCGTCCGCGCCTTCGCCATCCATGTGTTCACCGCCACCGGGGCGGGGCTGGCGCTGTTGGCGCTGATCCTGGCCACCGGCGGCCATTGGGCGGCGATGTTCTTCGTCCTCGGTGTGGCGCTGGTGGTGGATGGCGTCGATGGGCCGCTGGCGCGCGCCTTCAACATCGCCGAGGTGTTGCCGCGCTGGTCGGGCGACGCGCTCGACGTCGTGGTCGACTTCGTCACCTACGTCTTCGTCCCGGCCTTTGCCATCGTCGCCAGCGGGCTGCTGCCGCACGCGGTGGCGCTGGTCTGCGGCATGATCATCTGCATGACCGGCGCGCTCTATTTCGCCGACCGCCGCATGAAGACCGAGGACAATTATTTCCGCGGCTTTCCGGCGGTGTGGAATTTCGCCGCCTTCTATCTCTTCCTCCTCGCGCCGCCGCACTGGATCGGCGCCGCCGGCGTTCTGGCGCTGGCCGTCCTGACCTTCGTGCCGATCCGCTTCCTGCATCCGTTCCGCGTGCGCCGCTTTCGCCCGCTCAACGTGGTGCTGTTGGCGGCCTGGGCGGTGCTGGCCTTTGTCGCCGTGGCGAGCGACCTCGATCCGGGCCCCTATGTCACCGCGCCGCTGTCGGCGATCGCGATCTATTTCTTCGGCATCGGCCTGTTGCGCCGCCCGCGTAACCGTGTTCGCTGGATCGCCACAAACTGTGACTGTCACCCGCGGGCTTGACCCGCGGGTCCCGCTTAGGAACGTAGCGCCCTCCTAAGCGAGATGGCCGGGTCAAGCCCGGCCATGACGGCGGAGATTCTTTTGTCCTGTCGGGAGTTCTTCAATGCCTGTCCTTCTGATCGCCGGCGGCAGCCGCGGCATCGGCGCGTCGACCGCCAAGCTTGCGGCCGCGCGCGGCTATGACGTCGCCGTCAATTACGTGAGCAATGCCAAGGCCGCCGACGCGGTGGTCGCGGCGGTGCAGGCGGCCGGCCGCAAGGCGGTGGCGATCAAGGGCGACATGGCGCAGGAGGCCGACATCGAGCGCGTCTTCGACGAGGCCGCCAAGGCGCTCGGGCCCGTGACCCATTTCGTGCACAGCGCCGGCATCGTCGGCAAGAATTCGCGGCTCGACGAGGCCGAGGCCGCCACCATCCGCGACGTGCTCGACGTCAATCTCTTGGGCGCGCTGCTCTGCTCGCGCGCGGCGGTGCGCCGCATGTCGACCGCCAAGGGCGGGCCGGGCGGCGCGATCGTGCTGCTGTCGTCGATTGCCTCGGTCACCGGCGGCACCAACGAATACGTGTTCTACGCGGCGGCCAAGGGCGGCGTCGACGCCATGACCTACGGGCTGGCGCGCGAGGTGGTGAAGGAGGGCATCCGGGTCAACGCCATCCGTCCCGGCGTCACCGATACCGAGATCCACGAGCCCGGCCGCGTCGAGCGCGTGACGCCGCTGTTGCCCATGGGCCGGCCCGGGACGCCGGAGGAGATCGCCGAGGCGATCCTGTTCCTGCTCTCCGACGCGGCGTCCTACATCACCGGCTCGGTGCTCAACGTGGCGGGGGGAAGGTGACGGCGGACTGTCGTAGCCCGGATGGAGCGCAGCGAAATCCGGGAACGCCTGCGTCAATTGCGTTGCTCATGGCGCCGTGAGAGCGGATATGGCGCGAGGTCTGCAAGGGGCCAATCGCAGACATCGGCCACCGACCCACTCCGCCAAGAAAAACACCCAGACATATGACTGCGATTTCCTTGGCCGTATGGCTATCAGCGGATGAGACGAATGCGGAGGAATTCCTGACAGAGCTCCCTGTGGTGAAGGTCCAAGACATGAGCGCGACGCTGAACCACCAATCGAGCCAGAATAAAAGCTCAGAAGGTTTCAATTTCGACTTCTTCGCCGGCCGTACCCGGCGAAATGATATTGGCAACCTCAGCCAATAGACTCTGCATCTTGGCCGTATCGACGCGCTGCATTGCGGCGTCAATTCGTGAAGTCGCATAATCGTTCGGCATGAACGACGCGGCTTTCGTTCTTATTCGCCGCGCCACGTCGTCAAGCACGCTTTGATCTACAGGCTTCTTCGCCAGCACCTTCGGAATTTCCGCCTTGAGCCAAGCGACATTCGCGGCTTCGTCGCCGTAGAACGTGGAAAGTGTTACCCCGCGCAATGCCTCTTCAAATTGATATGGCCGATCGACTTTCAACTTTATTGACCAATCCAGCAAGAGCTTTCGCGCCGTAGCGGCGAGTTCGGCAGCTCCAAGACCCTCAGCTTGAGTCGCGGCCTCAAATAGCTCCTCCGTTACGCCGAAATTTTCAGCGAAGTCCACGGCTTCGCGGTCATCGGGAATCCACGACAACACGGACAAGAGCCAAATCGCGTTCTTTTCGATTTCCTTGGCCGTATGGCTATCAGCGGCCGGGGCTTGCGATATTTGCGCCAGCGCCTTCGTCACCTGTTCGATCCAATGAATCGAGTCAAATGCGAAATGCGTTCGCTTCCCTATCGCCAGCAAGAGCACCGCTTTTGCCGGTTGATAAAGGCCGTCCGACCATTCCTTTACATGGCGAATAATGCGTTGAACGTTCTTGTCGTCCTTGTCAGCCGCTCTTAGTTCGTTGGAAACTTGCGTGATCCATTCGCCAAATGTGCCGGTCTGAGTGAGTGAGTAGTATGGCGCGAGGTATCCGCTATGCGGCGAGGCAAACCGTTCGTCCGGAACCAACGTGAGGAAGAGCTCTGTAACCTGTTCAATCCCGGATCGAAGCTCCTTCGCGGCATAGCTAATGTCGTGATTTGTCGAAAGAATCAGTTGTTGTGTCAGGGCGGTCAATTGCTCCATTCCTGTCAGCGTCACGGGTCTATAATTTTCCTTCATCGCACCGACGGCGGACAATTGCGCGATCTTCTGAATCGACGTGGTTGCATCGGTAGGACTTGAGGCCATTGCAATAGCCGCCGCACGCCCTATCTGCCGCACTCCCTCCATCAACACGTCCGGCAAATTGTGCGGAGCAACGCTTTCCACGGCGCTCGCAAGATATCCGGCCGCAAGCGTCGCATCGTGCTTCGATCTTTCGTGCTCGCTCGCATATTCAATCGCGCTGTAAACGCCGACTAGATTTGCGAACGTCGCAAATGTCTGCCGCATTTGATCTTCGTCGCGTCGTGACAAGGCGGATTGAGACAACAACCGCAAATGCTCAAGCGTGTCCGCTATGAACGAGTTGCGCGTGAGCGAAGTATTGAATAACGGATTGCTTGCGAAGAACGTCCGCCCTTTCGCTTCGATATATTTTGCGTTGAGCGCGACCACGGTTTGAAGCGCCGCGCCAGCAACAGTGTAGTCGTTCGCTTCTGAAAACCGGCGGGCAAAGCCGACGGCGTATGTTACGGCGCGGCGCGCGATATCGGTCCAATGCGGATTGACCTGAAAGAAGGCAATGCGCGCGGTATCATGCGACGACCCTGAAAGTCGGCCAGGTTTCTTTTGCTCAACCAACGGCGCCAACCGTTGCGCGCGGCGCTTCCAAAGCTCCAAGTCGCGATCCGCTTCCTTATAGACAAGGTTCAATTGGACAAGCGGGTTTATCAGCGCGAGAGCGCGCCTGTAGGCATAGATGAAGAGCAACAAGACGAAAACGGTCGCATATACGGTCACGATCAATGCCAGCGCCGCCCACGACTTGTCGGGAATTACAGAGAAGGCCGTCACAACTCCGGCGAGCACGAACGTTGCGGCGAACGGGCCAATCAGCCTAAAATCCGAAGTGACCCGTCGGAAAAGCCCGTGCGGAATGCGAGCGAAGTTGAGTTGAACGGCGAGCATGACGACGGAGAATCCAATCGCCGTCGCGCCAAGCAATGCGCCGCCCAAAGTCACGAACAGCGTCCGCAACGCGGCTAACAGGTCGGGCGAATTAAAAAACGGTTCAATCTGGCCGCTGAAAGTCCTGTACGCAGTGACACCTAAAATAATCGCCAGCGCCAAAAGTCCGGCGTTCAACTTCTTTCGGTGCTGCCGCGTCCAATAGAGAATTTTCTGACGGCCAATCTCAGTCTCACGATAGGCCCGCGCGTAACCGCGCCGGAACCTCCGGCGCGAAATTTCTTTGAACGCTTTGCGTAGGCGCGCCTTTGCCCGAAATCGAGTTTTCACTATCCTCGACCCAATGAATGACCTAGTCACCGCGACTTTCTTGAAGAATGCTGAATGGGAGGCTTTGTTGCGGTGCAACAGTCACTCCTATTCTGAAAAGGTTCTATCTTGAAGTAGGGTGGCTAAAGGTGACAGCGACGTCAAACGCGCGGGCGCGCCAGCCTTTTGGGCTTCGCCGGTGCTTCGCGTCATGTCTACTTCGGGTCCAAGCGGACCTAACGATAAGGTCGCTCAAACGTCTGCTCGAGCAGCCGGGCGCGGCATCAACCACGCGCGGCGTCGCGACGCGTGTGGCCGTCCCATTCCCCGGATCAAATCCGCGACATCCCTGCGAGACGCATCGCCAAGCGACTGGCCTCAGGATGAGGCGGGGATAAGCCGCGCGGGGATAACTCGCCCAAAACGGGGATAAGATTTTTTTCACATATTTCCATTGACGCGGCTTTTGGTCCAGACTAAATTCCCATCCATCCCGCCCTCGTGACCGAGGGGTCTGCAGTCTCCAGACGCGGGGCGGGGAGCGGTGGCCGGTTCGGGGGCGTCGGAGATGCGGCGCTGAATTTCCCCGGCCGGCGGTCCAAGCCGCGCCGGTCCCGGCGTGCCATGCCGCACGCGGAGACTCCGGCTGCCGTCGGCGGCGATCTGTCGGAGATCGCGCCGCCGGCAAGAAGCTCTTACTCGGTGGACTTGCCGCGGTGACGCCTAACAGGCAGACGCGGCTGAGAGGATCGACCACCGGGGACGGCGCGGAGCAAACCTAAAAACACCGCGCGCGGGACGCCTGAGGGACTGGCGGACTTGCGGATTGAACGACTTCGACAAGCCTCGATGTCGCGAGGCGTCGAGGCCCGTGGGTCCTCTGGGCCCAAAGGTGTCCCGCGCGCCCTCGGTTCTTCTTCGAGAGCGGCGGTTGCGGATGATGAAAGAGGGCGCACCCGGCGCCGACCAAAGAATACGGGCGGCGGAGCTGTGCGCGTGACCCCGAAAAAGCCTGTCCCCGGCTAGACCGGGGATGGGAACCGGATTTTGGAATAGGCCACGCGCAAGAGGGTGCGCAGCACCGCCCCCGCAAGCGGGGAGGGATGGCCCCGCCTTGTGTTCGGCGCTTGGCTCCCTATGATCCCCGCCGAAATCCAACAAATGCGTTTTAAAGGGAGTAAGCCATGGTCGCGGCAGTGCGCGTCCACAAGGCGGGAGGCCCCGAGGTTCTGACGGTCGAGGACGTCGAGATGCCGGCGCCCGGCGAGGGCCAGATCAAGATCAAGCAGCACGCCTGCGGCGTCAATTTCATCGACACCTATTTCCGCACGGGCAGCTACCCGTCGCCGGTCGGCCTGCCGTTCGTCTCCGGCAACGAGGGCGCGGGCGAGGTGACCGCGGTCGGTCCCGGCGTCAGCGACTTCAAGGTGGGCGACCGCGTCGCCTATGTGGTGGGCCTCGGCGGCTACGCGCAGGAGCGGCTGTTGCCGGCCGAGCGCACGGTCAAGCTGCCGGACAACATCAGCTACGAGCAGGCCGCCGGCATGATGCTCAAGGGCATGACCGCGCAATACCTGATCAACCGCACCTTCAAGGTCGGCAAGGGCACGACCGTGCTCATGCACGCGGCGGCCGGCGGCGTCGGCCAGATCCTGTGCCAGTGGGCCAACCATCTCGGCGCCACCGTGATCGGCACCGTCGGCTCGCAGGAGAAGGCCGAACTCGCCAAGAAGAACGGCTGCCATCACATCATCATCTACCGCAAGGAAGACTTCGTCGCGCGCGTGAAGGAGATCACCGGCGGCAAGCTGTGCGACGTGGTCTATGACGGCATCGGCAAGACCACGTTCCCGGCCTCGCTCGACTGCCTGCATCCGCTCGGCTATTTCGTCAGCTTCGGCAGCGCGTCCGGCCAGGTCGAGGCCTTCAACATCAACATCCTGCAGACCAAGGGCTCGCTGTTCGCCACCCGGCCGACGCTCAACCACTACGTCGCCAAGCGCGAGGACCTGCTCGCCACCGCCAACGACCTGTTCAAGGTGGTCGGCTCCGGCGCGGTGAAGATTCCGGTGACGCACAAGTATCCGCTCAAGGACGCCCGCAAGGCGCATGAGGACCTGGAAGGCCGCAAGACCACCGGCTCGGTGATCCTGCTGCCGTAACAGGTCCTTTACCGGGGGCGTTCATAGGAAGATGGCCGGGTTCGCCCGGCCATCGCCGTTTTCGGGAGTCTTTTGGCATGAGCCTGCCGGACGAACAGCAAGGGCCGAAGCCCTGGGGGCGCGCGGCCACGCTCGGCCTCGGCATCATCGCCATGATGATCGGGCAGATGGTGGCGCTGCTGGCGCTGAGCTGGTGGTATGGCAGCGCGCTGACGCAATTGCCGAACCTGGCGCAGGACGGCGTGGCGGTCAGCGTCATCATCATCGTCTCGACGCCGATCCAGGTCGCCCTGTTGATGCTGATGGCGCGCCAGACCGGCATCGCGCCCGCCGATTATCTCGGCTTCAAATGGCCCAAGCGCGGCGAGGTGGTGATCGGCGTGCTGGTCATGGCCGCCTTCGTCATCGTCGGCAATCTGGTAAGCTGGCTCTTGGGCCAGAACATCGTCACGCCATTCCAGTTCGACATCTACCGCACCGCGAGCGCGGCGGGCTGGCTGCCCATCCTATGGCTGGCGGTGGTGGTGGTGACGCCGGTCGGCGAGGAAGTCCTGTTCCGCGGCTTTCTGTATCGCGGCTGGCACCGTAGCCCAGGCGACGTTTGGCTGGTGATCGTGGCGACCGCGGCGCTCTGGGCGCTGAGCCATCTGCAATACGACCTCTACGTCATCGCCCAGATCTTCGTGGTCGGCCTGATCCTCGGCTGGTTCCGCTGGGTGACCGGCTCGACGCTTTTGACCATCCTGCTGCACGGGCTGGTCAATTGCGAAGGGATGTTCGAGACGTTTCTCACCCTGCACCGCTAGAGCGTTTCCAGGCGAAGTGGGAACCGGTTCGCCGTCCGGAAACGCGATAAAACAAAAACTTAGACACGCTCGCCGTTTCCGTAAAACGGTGAGCGTGTCTAGGTTCGCTCACAGCAACGTCGCGATGCGCGCGAAGGCCGGATGCTGGGTAATGCCGGCGGGCAGGCGCGGCAGCCCGATGACCGCGGTGTCGCCGGCAAAGCGCGCGATGCTCGCCACCGTGTCCTCGAGTTCGACCGGATTGCGCTCGCTCTCGCTGACGACGACCGTCGCAATGGTCAGCTTGCGTTGACGCAGCACGTCGAGCGCGGTGAGCGTGTGGCTGATGGTGCCGAGATAGCCGCCCACCACCAGCACCAACGGGATGCCGAGCGCGGTCATCCAGTCGAGCACGGTACGCTCGCCGTTGAGCGGGACCATGATGCCGCCGACACCTTCGATGAACAGGGTGCCGCGGGTGCCGTCGATCGCCTGGCGGCTGAAATCGATGAGCTGATCGAAGTCGACGGCGCGGCCCTCGCGGGCGGCGGCGAGATCGGGCGAGAGCGGCGCCCGGAAACGCCAGGGCGCGATGCGTTCGACTTCGTCGGCCGACACCGGCCGCCCGAGCGCAGCCAACAGAACCGCGGGATCGCTGGTCTCGACCACGGAGGAGTCGTAGCCGCTCACCACGGGCTTCAACGCATGGACCGCCGCGCCGCCGACGCGCAGGTGGCGGATGAGCCCGGCGGTGACGAAGGTCTTGCCGACGTCGGTTCCGGTGGAGGTGACGAAATAGGCGGCCACGTTATGTCTCCTCAGCGCACCAAAATCCTTTGTCGCGCACGAAGGCTGCGGCGAGGCGCGCGTTCGATCGCGTCGTCTGGATGCTGCGCGGTGAAGGTGAAGCGCAGGCGCGCGGTCCCTTCCGGCACCGTCGGCGGGCGGATCGCGACGGCCAGATAGCCTTCATCCTCCAGGAGGCGCGAGGCCTCCACCGCCTTGTCGGCTTCGCCGATCACCACCGGCACGATGGGGCTCTCCGCTTCCGGCAGATTGAGCGCGCGGGTGAAGCGCTGAGCCTTCTTCACCGGCAATGCGGCGTAGTCCGGCTCATTTTCGATCACGTCGAGGGCGGCGATCGCCGACGCCACGATCGCCGGCGGCAGGCCGGTGGAATAGATCAGCGTGCGGGCGCGGTTGCGCATCAACTCGATCACTGGCCCTGAGGCACAGAGATAACCGCCATAGGCGCCGATGGCTTTCGACAGCGTGCCCATCTGCAGCGGCACATCGACATGATCGCCACGGATGAAGCTGGAGCCGCGGCCGCCGCCGACCACGCCGATGCCGTGGGCATCGTCGGTCATCAGCCAGGCGTCGTATTCTTCCGCCAGCTCATTCAACTCGCGCACGGGGGCGAGGTCGCCGTCCATGGAAAACACGCCGTCGGTGACGATCATTGCACGGTCGTGTTCGGCGCGGTGTGCGGTCAGCAATTCGCGCGCATGCGCCACGTCGTTGTGGCGGAAGGTGACGACGCGCCCGCGTGACAATTGCGCACCGGCATAGATGCAGGCGTGGGACAGTTCGTCGAGCAGCACCAGTCCGTCGCGGCCGATGAGCACCGGGATGATGCCGGTGTTGGCGAGATAACCGGAGCCGAACACGACCGCGTCCTCGGTCTCTTTCATGCGGGCGAGGCGGTTTTCGAGTTCGGCGTAGAGCGGATGATTGCCGGTCACCAGCCGCGAAGCGCCGGAGCCGGCGCCATAGCGCTCGAGCGCGGCCATGGCGGCGCGCTTGGCAGCCGGGTGCTGGCTCATGTTGAGATAGTCGTTGCAGGAAAAGGACAGCAGCCTCCGGCCGCCGCGCTCGACCCACAGCCCGTCCTCCCGATAGGTGGCTTGAAGCGTGCGGCGCAGGTGCCGGCGCTGGAGGTCGTCGAGCTTGGCTTGCGCAAACCGGTCGAGCGAGTGCATCAAGGGGCCTTAGCGTAAGTGCGGGCGGGGCGAAAGTCCGCCCGGATTCGAGGGTAAGGAAGCGCCAAATGCCGGGCGACGCCAGCAAAAAGAACGCCGCGCCGGGCAGGCATGCGGACCTCGACCATATCTGGCTGCCCTATGCCCAGATGAAGACCATGACGCCGCCGCTGGTGGTGGCCGGCACTGCGGGCAGCCGTATCGTGCTCGCCGACGGACGCAGCCTCATCGACGGCATCGCCAGCTGGTGGACCGCCTGCCACGGCTACAACCACCCCCACATCCGGCAGGCCGTGGCGCGACAGCTCGAGACCATGCCGCACGTGATGTTCGGCGGGCTCACGCACGAGCAGCCTCTGCGGCTGGCGCAGCGGCTTTGTGCGCTGTTGCCGGGCGATTTGACCCGCGTGTTCTTTTCCGATTCCGGGTCGGTCGCGGTCGAAGTCGCCATGAAGATGGCGGTGCAATACTGGATCAACCGGGGCGGCCGGACGCGCACCCAATTCGTCGCCTTCAAGGGCGGCTATCACGGCGACACCACCGGCGCCATGGCGGTGAGCGATCCAGAGGAGGGCATGCACGCGTTGTTTGCGGGGCTGCTGCCGGAGCACGCGATCGTCGACCTGCCGGTGGACGACGCGACGACAGAGGCGCTGGACGAACTGCTGGCGGCGCGCGGCGAAAACATTGCCGGCCTCATTGTCGAACCGCTGGTTCAGGGCGCCGGCGGTATGCTGTTTCATGCAAGCGACGTGTTGAAACGCCTGCGCGCATTGGCCGACAAGCACAATGTGCTGTTGATCTTCGATGAGATCTTCACCGGCTTCGGCCGCACCGGAACGATGTTCGCCTGTGAGCAGGCTGGCATGACACCGGACATCATCACGCTATCGAAGGCGCTCACCGGCGGCACGCTGCCGCTGGCGGCGACCGTTGCGAGCGGCAAGGTGTTCGACGCCTTCTGGTCGGACGACCCGAAAAAGGCGCTGATGCACGGACCGACCTTCATGGCCAATGCGCTCGCCTGCGCCGCGGCCAATGCCACACTCGACCTGTTCGAGACCGAGCCGCGGCTTAAACAGGTCGCTGCAATTTCCGAACAAATGGCGCAGGCGCTCGCACCCTGCCGCGCCCTGCCGCAGGTCATGGATGTCCGGGTGATGGGTGCCATCGGCGTGGTGGAGTTGCACCGCGTCGACGATCTCAACGCGTTGCGCGCGCGCTTCATCGCCGAAGGCGTGTTCATCCGCCCAATCGGCAATGTCGTTTATCTGACGCCCGCCTTCACCATAACGCCCGACGAACTCAAGGCGCTGACCGACGCCATCGTGCGCGTGGTCGGCGCGCTCAACCGCTGACAAAAAATGACAAGTGAGGAACGACCATGGCCGCCTACACTGGACCGGTGATCGACACCCACCATCACATCTGGCGGCGCGCCGATGTTGCGTGGCTCGCCGATCCGCCGATCCCGCGCATGTTCGGCGACTATTTCGGCATCCGCCGCGATTATCCGGTCGAGGAGTTCATGCAGGACGTGCAGCCGGAAGGCGTGATCAAGTCCGTGCATGTCACCGCCAACTGGGGGCTCGACCGCGCGCTCGACGAGACGCGTTGGCTGCAGGAGACGGCCGACAAGCACGGTTTCCCGCACGGCATCGTCTTCCAGGTCGATCTGGCCGACCCGGATGTCGAGACCAAGCTGAAGGCACAAAAGCAATTCGCGAACGTGCGCGGGGTGCGTCAGATGCTGTATTGGGACACGGACCCAGTGCGCCAGTCGGTACCACGGCCGGATTATCTGCAACGATCCCGATTTCCGCCGCGGCTTCGCGCTGTTGGAGAAATATGATCTCAGCTTCGAATTGCAGGTCTATGCGGCGCAGGCGCCTTATGCGGTCGAACTGATCAAGGCGTTTCCCAACGTGCGCATGATTCTGGTGCACGCCGGCATGTTGACCGACCGCAGCCAACAAGCCATCGACCAGTGGCGCGCCGCGCTCACCATGATGGCGGCCAGTCCCAATCTCCACGTGAAGCTGTCGGGCCTCGGCATGTACAGCAGCGGCATCGATTACGCGCAGGCGCGCCAGATGATCCGCGACACCATCCAGATCTTTGGGATAGAGCGCACCATTTACGGCAGTAATTTCCCACTCGAAAAATTGCACGCCAGCTACGCGGATTTCTTCGGGCACTACCGCAAGGCGATGTCAGAGTATTCCTCTACTGCGCAACAGCGAATTTTTCACGATAACGCCGCAGGGTTCTATCGGCTTTGACGTTTACTAAGAACAGGCAGAACGGGTCCTGCTAACTGGACGCGGGACAAGTTGCTGCTTGGTCGATGAGCAAGCCGTTTTTCGGAATGGAACGTCTGCCGCCAGATGGCGTTTCAACACTACATTCCAGGAGTGCCGCGCCACTAGCGGAGTCTTGGTGCGGAACGCAAGCGAAATAGCGGAGGGAACAATGCGGATGACAACAGCTTTGTCGATCGCAGTCGGGGCGACCGCCCTGACGGTTCTGGCCCCGGCCCCGCGTGCGAGCGCCATGCCCGCTGCTGCGCCGGCGGTGCTTGGCACCATCGCGCCCAATGATGGCCACGTGGAAAGAGTCAGGTTCCGGAGGGTCTGCGAGCGTTACCGGTACTGGCGCCACGGACGCTGGCACTATCGGACCCGTTGCTACCGTGTGCGTCATCGCGGTTGGCGGCACCGCCACCGGGCGTACCGCTACGAACCCTATCGATATTGGGGTCCGGGCTTTTATTTCGGGTTCCGGTAAGTGACC
Source organism: uncultured Pseudomonadota bacterium (assembly GCA_963829785.1). Lineage (GTDB taxonomy): Bacteria > Pseudomonadota > Alphaproteobacteria > Rhizobiales > Xanthobacteraceae > Pseudolabrys. The sequence continues at coordinate 121,298 of CAWHJZ010000051.1, forward strand.
GACTGACGATGTCAGACCTTCGTTCGCCGCTCCGGGCTGTTGTGTAGCCCGCGGACACGATCGGGACATCCGCGCGTCAAAATCCGACCGCCGTGCCGTGCAGGTCGTAGGCGTCGGCGCGCTCGATCTTGACCGTGGCGATCTCGCCGACGCGCAAGGGACGGCGGCTCGCCACATAGACGGCGCCGTCGATTTCCGGCGCGTCGGCCATCGAGCGGCCCTTTGAAACGGTCGGGCCCGCCTCGTCGATGATCACTTGTTGCCGCGTGCCGACCTTGCGTTTCAGCCGGCGCGCGGAAATCTTCTGCTGCGCCTGCATGAAGCGGTGCCAGCGCTCCTCCTTGACCTCGTCCGGCACGGCATCGCCGAAATCGTTGGCCGGCGCCCCGGCGACCGGCTCGTATTTGAAGCAGCCGACGCGGTCGAGCGCGGCCTCCTCGAGCCATTCGAGCAGGTAGTCGAAATCGGCGTCGGTCTCGCCGGGAAAGCCGACGATGAAGGTCGAGCGCAGCGTCAGATCGGGGACCGTCTCGCGCCAGCGCGCGATGCGCTCAAGCGTCTTTTCCTGCGCCGCCGGGCGCTTCATGCGCTTGAGCACGTCGGGCGAGGCATGCTGGAACGGGATGTCGAGATAGGGCAGCACCTTTCGCTCGGCCATCAGCGGCATGACCTCGTCGACGTGCGGGTAGGGGTAGACATAGTGCAGCCGCACCCAGACGCCGAGCTCGCCCAAAGCTCGCGCGAGATCGATGAACTTGGCGCGCACCTCTTGGCCGCTGCCATTGGCTCGCCGCGTATTTGAGATCGACGCCGTAGGCCGAGGTGTCCTGCGAGATCACCAGCAGTTCCTTCACGCCGGCCTTCACCAGCCGCTCGGCCTCGCGCAGCACGTCGGCGGCCGGCCGCGACACCAGGTCGCCGCGCAGGCGCGGGATGATGCAGAACGAGCAGCGGTTGTTGCAGCCTTCGGAAATCTTCAGATAGGCGTAGTGCCGCGGCGTCAGCTTGATGCCTTCCGGCGGCACCAGGTCGAGGAACGGATCGTGCTGCGGCGGCAGCGCCTTGTGCACGGCCTCGACCACGCTCTCGTATTGCTGCGGCCCGGTGATCGCCAGCACGTCCGGATAGGCCGACGAGATGCTCTCCGGCTCGGCGCCCATGCAGCCGGTGACGATGACCTTGCCGTTTTCCTTCAGCGCGCTGCCGATGGCCGAAAGCAATTCCGCCTTGGCGCTGTCGAGGAAGCCGCAGGTGTTGACGATGACGAGGTCGGAGCCGGCGTGCTCGCGCGCGAGCTCATAGCCCTCCGCGCGCAGGCGGGTGACGATGCGCTCGGAATCGACCAGCGCCTTGGGGCAGCCGAGCGAGACGAAGCTCACCTTGGGGGCGGGTTTGTCGGTGTCGGGAGCTTGCATATGGCAAGGGAGCTAGGCGGGATTGGCGGTAATTGCAAGGTTGCCGCCAGCACGGGGGATTACCGGTTCCGCAGCGCCTCCGCCTCGGCGTAGAACTTCTTCTCCCAGGCCTTCTGGTTGTCCATGCCCTCGCGGATGAAGGGCGTGAACACCGCCAGATTGAGCAGAGCCAGTTGAGGAAGCGGGCCGGAAACCGGGTCGGCTTGATGAAATCGACGAACAGCACCACGCGGGTATGCGGCGGTGTTGTTCCAGGCCTCGTGCTCATAGGCGTCGTCGAAGATGACCGCCTCGCCCTCGCGCCAGCGGTAGATCTCGTTCTCGACCCGGATGCCGAGCTGGTCGCGCGGCTCCGGCACGATCAGGCCGAGATGCAGCCGCAGCACGCCGTTATAGGGCCCGCGGTGCGGCGGCAGATGCTTGCCCGGCTCGAGGATGGAGAACATCACCGTGATCAGGCCGGGGATCTTCTGGCAGATGCGCCAGGTCTCGCGGGCAGCGCTTGATATTGGTCTCGGACTGAAGCCGTAGCCGCAGAGGAAGAAGCGTCTTCCAGCCGCGGTCCTGGCTGATGGTGGCGACGTCGGTCGAGAGTTCATGGAAGCCGGGCAGGTCGTCCTGGCGCGTGAGCACGCGGTCGAGCTCGGCGCGGATCGCGCGCCATTCGCGCTTCGATCTCCTTGGCCCAGGGAAAAACCGCGTTGTCGTAGATCGGCGGATTGCCGACCTTGCTGCATTTGAGGTTGAGCCGTTCGACCGCCGCCACGATGCGCATGAACAGCGCGCGTGACCAGGCTCGGCCGCCCCATCGGCTTGATGCCGTCGGTGCCGAAGTGCTGTTCCGGTTGCCCGGCGGTTTGGGCTTGAGTTGGCGCGACGTTGCTCACCCGGTTATTCTCCCGTCTAAACCAAGCCCCCAGAACATCTTTCCTTGTCACAATCGCGGCGTGCCCGCACCTGCAAAAGGTTTGGGTGGGAAAGCTACCCACAAGCCAAGGCCGATTGGCCGCAAGCGACGCCCGCGCTATCCTTGGCCAGACGTTGAAAGGGGTTCACTTCATGAAGCTGGCGATCGTCCTGTTGGCGCTGCTGTTTGGCGGTATTGTGATGCCGATCGGCGGACCCGCCACCGCCGCCGATTTCGGCCTAAGCCGGGCCCCGGCTTACGGCCATGGCGACACATTGCCGTTTCCGCGCCGCGCGCGCGCCGCTGCCGTCTGGGGTGAGGGCGCCTGCTGGCGCGACTGTCAGCGGACGTGCACGTGGGGGCTCGCCGGCTGCCTGTCGGTCGACGCCCAGGGCCGTTGTCTGAAAGCCACCGACGCCTGCGACCGAATCTGCCAGCGGGACTGCCGGGTGCAGGGCGGGCCGTATCTGGTGATCGGCGATTAGAGCATGATCGCTTCAGGTGGAAACGCGATGCATTCCCAACATTTTGTTGGCGCCTGAACTTGTGCGAAAATTGATATCCATCCCCAATCGAGCCGGGGACAGGCTTTTCGGGATCATGCGCTAGCCCATCCACAAGGGCGTGACCGGCAGCAGGATGCCGATGATCTTGATGAACAGGCCCCAGGTCACCGCCACCGATGCGGCGGCAATGCCGGCCGAAAAAGCCCAAGAAAACCGGTTGGCGCGCAGAAAGATCAAAAGATAGCAAGCGGGTCCGGCGACAAAACCAAGCCCAAAGAGGAAACCGGCGAGCGCGAAAATCCAAATCAGGCTCGGCCATGGCAAAGGCCCGGCGCGTTCGGCGTCGAGCGTTGGCTTCGCCTGCCGTCCGGAGAGCGTCGCCGCCAATTCACCCACACACAGCGCGCAGAGCAGCACGCCGGCGCCGAGCGGGAATTGCAACGCGGTCCAGGTGAAGGTGGCGGCGGCATAGATCGACAGGCCGCCGACCACGACGAGAATGAACGCGGGGAACAGGACGGCGGCGCGGGTCATGCGCGCCTCCAGAGCCGGGTGATGTGTTTACGGCTCGGCCAGAAGATGCAGGCAACCGCCAGCGCGATGATGGCGAGCGAAATGGGCCGCAGGAAGAACAAGTCGCCGTAGGCGTTCAAGGAAATCTGCAGATAACGCTCGATGGTTTCGCCGAGCACGAAGCCAAGCAGCAAAGCAGGCCGATTGTAGTCGAGCCGCTCCATGGTGACGCCAAGCACGCCGAAGATGAAGACGAACATGACGTCGATGGGATTGTTCTGCGCCGCAAAGGTGCCGATGCAGACCAGCACCAGCAGGATCGGCGCCAGCACGTGGCCGGGCACGCGCGTCACATAAATCAACGACTTCGACAGCGCAAACATCAGGATGCTCGATCCGACATTGCCGAAAGCCAGGATCATCGCCAGCGCCAGCGCCAGATCGAGATGCTTGGCGAGAAACTCGGGGCCGGGCTGCAAGCCCAGAATGATGAAGGCGCCGAGCAGGATCGCCATCGACGCGCTGCCGGGAATGCCGAGCGCCAGCGTCGGCACCAGGGCGCCGCCTTCCTTGGCGTTGCTGCTCGACTCCGGCGCGATCACGCCTTCGATGCGGCCGGTGCCGAACGTCTCGGGATTGGGCGAGGTCTGCTTGGCCGCGGCATAGGCGACGAAGGGCGCGGTGGCACCGCCGACGCCAGGCACGATGCCGATGACCGAACCGATGACCGAGGAACGGAAAAAGATGGGGAGATGCTTGAATACGGCGAGCCCCCCACGCACCACCTGACGGATGGAAATCGGTTGCACGCTCCCCTCGGTGCGGGCGATGCTCTTGCCGCTGGACATCAGCGCGAGAATTTCCGGCACCGCGAACAGGCCCATGGCCAGCGGCACCAGCCGGAAGCCGTCGAGCAGATAGTCGTAGCCCATCCAGAAGCGCGGAATGCCCTCTGTCGGCGAATAGCCGAACAGCGACATGAAGATGCCGAGCCCGCCGGCGATCAGCCCGCGCACGGGGGCGTCGGACGACAACACGGCGATGAAGGCGATACCGGCCAGCGCCAGGAAAAAGTTTTCCGGCGAGGCGAAGGAGAGGATCACCGGCTGCACGATCGGCAGCAGCACGGCAAGGACGAGGCAGCCGAACAGGCCGCCCAATGCCGAGCCCATCAGCGCGGCGCCGATGGCTTCGCCGGCACGGCCTTGCTTGGTCATCTGATAGCCGTCGATCACCGTCGCGGCATTGGGTACTTCGCCCGGCACGCCCAGCACGATCGCCGTCATCGAGCCGCCCTGCGACACGGCCGCGTAAGCCGCGAGCATGAAGGCGAGCCCGGTGATCGGCTCCATGGCGAAGGTGAAGGGGATCAGGAAGGTGAAGGCGGTGATGCCGCTCAGGCCGGGCAGCAGACCGATGACCAGCCCGAGCGGGAGGCCGAGCAGCATCGCGCCCAGGACGACTGGGTGGGCGAGCAGCCCGGCCGCGTTGAAAAAAGCCTCGAACATGCGCGGCCCTTGAACGTGGGCGTCTTAGGACGAGAACTTCTTCAGCAGCACCTCGTTGACCAGCTTACGCTTGTCGGCCGGCAACGAGCCAAGCGCCTCGCGCACCGCCTTTTCCAGCACGTCAGGCGAGGCATAATTGACGCCGCGCCGGCGCTTGGCCAGTTCCTTGATCACGGCCGGGTCGGTGAGGATGCCCTTCCACACTTTGCGCAGATAGGCGAGGCGGTCGGCCGGAATGCCGGGCGGGCCGACGACGGCGCGGCCGAAGGCCTTGATGCCGAGGCGGAAGTCGAACCACCACTTCTGGTCCGGCGTCAGCTTGAACGCCTCGTACACCGTCGGCACGTCGGGTTTGTACTTCGAGCGCTCGTGGCCGATGGTGATGATGATCTTGGCCTTGCCGCCCTTCGCATAGCGTAGCCCCGAGCTTTCCGAGATGGTGAGGGCATCGGCTTCGCCGTTCAGCATCGCGAGGCTGGCGCCCTTGCTGCCCTTGTAGCCGGTGATGATCTGGCACTTCATCTTCAGCGCTTCGCACAGTACCGCCGCATAGTCGCCGAGATTGTCGGTGCGGCTGCCGGCGGAGAACTTCACCTTCTTGCCGGAGGCGATGATCTCCTTGAGGCTGTTCGGCATCTTTGGATTAACCAGCATGAAATGCGGCTCTTCCGCGACGCGCGCGAGAACGCTGACCTTGGTCATGTCATAGGCAACGCCCGGCTTGCCGGTGAGCTGCGATAGGATGGCGGCTTCGCCGTTGAGCATCTGGAAGGTGAGGCCATCGGATTTGCCGCGCACCATCTGGTTGAGCGCGGTGATGCCGCCGGCGCCCGGCTTGTTCTCGACCACCACGGTCGTGCCGGTGGCCTTTTCGAAATGCGGCGCGAGCAGGCGCGCATAGGTGTCGTAGCCGCCGCCCGGCGAATAGCCGACGATGAAATGCACCGTCTTGCCTTTGTAGAAGGCGGCGGCGTCTTCGGCTTGCCCCGGGACGGCCAGGGCGAGGCCGGCGAGCAGGCCGAGTGCGGCCGCAAGCCCGTGGTTTCGGCTAAGCATGTTGTTCCTCCCAATGTGTCGCGTTACGTCCCGCTTGTGCATGCGGGTTCGAACGAGCGAAGCATAGCCTCGGGTTCTGGGCGGGTGCCAGCCCTATTGCATCATCGTACTGGCGGCAAACAGTTCGTCCAGTTCCACGAGCCGGGGACTGAGTCCCTGTTCGTGGGAATAGCGCGCCGCCGTTTCGAGCACGGCGCGGTTGGCGGCGATACCGTGGTGCAGCACCGGCTTGGCGAGCGCTGTACCGGCTTCCGGTGCGATCAATCCCGCGGCGAGATGATATTCGACGTGTTCGCGCCGCTGGGCGTCTGCCATCTCATTGGCCTTCTGGAAGGCTCCGTAAAGATTGAGCACCGCCCAGGGATGTTTCTCGGCGATTTCGCGCTTGATCACCATGCCGTGGTTGATCGGGTAGAGGCCGGTCTTGCGATAATAGCGCGTGCCCTCGGCGATGGGATCGGTAAACAGACGCTTGACTTGCGGATGGCTCAACAGGTCGACGCGGCTGCGGTCGACCAAGTTGTTATGGCTGAGATAGAGCAGGGTGGCGTCAAGCTCGCCGGACGCCATCATGGTGCCGATGTTCTTGTCCGCCGGAATTTGGTGGATGGTGACGCCCGCCGGCGGCTCGAAGCCGACCGCGGCGCGGTGGCTGTGTGTGGGCGGGCGCTCCATCCAGAATTCCATATCGGAAGGTTTGACGCCGAATTCGTGTTGCAGCACGCCGCGCCCCCACAAGGCGGCGGTCTGCTGATATTCCGGCACGCCGACGCGCTTGCCCTTGAGGTCGGCGGGCTCGTTGATGCCGGCATCGGTGCGCACCAGGATGCGGTTGTGGAAAAATTCCCGCGTGGTGAAAATGGGTAAGCCGACCCAGCGGTCGTCGCCGTTGGCCACCGCGATCATCAACGAAGAAAGCGACATTTCCGAAACGTCGAAATCGGCAAAGCGCAGCTGCCGCCAGAACAACTCGGAAGGGTGCACGGTGCTCGGAAAAAGGTCGATGGCGTCGGCGGTCACGGCGCCGTCGAAGATCGGCCGGGTCCGTGGATTGGCCGACATGCCGATGCTGAGCTGAAGTTTCATTCCCGCGTCTCTCCCTGTGAGATTTGCTTTGGCGCCTGAACTCCGTACGGCGGGCACGCGCGGCGGCATCTTAAAGCATTCGCCGGCCATACAAGGGGTTGCCCGCGCGAATTCGACTGAGGCTGGCCGGTCTACGCCCGTGCCCCAACCCCTGTATCCAATGCGCCGCTCTGACGAAGTTTTGATGTGGGTTGACTGGACGGCGGTCGGCCGCCGGCGTCATGCTTGTGCACAAAGCCGCTTGCTCGGCAAAACCGGTCAAATCGGATCAAACGGGAGATGTGGGCAATGCAATCGACCACGCGTACGTTGGCGGGCCCGTTCTGGCGCGTTCTCGCCGCCGCATTCATTCTGGCCTGCGCCGCGCCGCTCGCCGTGCAAGCCGCCTCACCGGATATCTACACCGGGCTGGTCAAGGGCGTCGCCGTCGGCGGCTACGATCCGGTCGCTTATTTCAACGCGCATAAACCGGTCGAGGGCCGGGGCGACATTCTTTACGCGTGGAAGGGCGTGACCTGGCGCTTCGCCAGCGAAAAGAACCGCGACACCTTCAAGGCGAACCCGGAAAAATACGCCCCGCAATACGGCGGCTACTGCGCCTATGCGGTGTCCCAGGGCGGCACCGCCAAGGGCGACCCGCAGGTCTGGACGATCGTCGGCGGCAAGCTCTATCTCAACCTGAGCCCCGCGGTGCAGAAGCTGTGGGAGAAGGACATCCCGGGCTACATCAAGGCCGCCGACAAGAACTGGCCGGGTGTGTTGAAGTAGCGGCGCGGCCGTTGGCCGCTTTTCCGGTACCGTCAGTTCGCCGGTCATCCTTGCTAGCCGACCGCCCGCCGGATCAGCATCAGCACCTTGCCGTCGCGTAGCGCCAGCCCAGCAAAGATGAGCGCCATGCCGGCGAAATGTTCCGGCTTCAGCGTCTCATGCAGGATCGTAACGCCGAGGATGACCGCACTGACGGGCACCAGGAAATTCACGAGCATCAGATTGTTGGCGCCGGCCCGCGCCAGGATGCGGAAATAGAGCAGGAAGGCAAAGGCCGTCGAGATGAGGGCGTTGGCGAGCACCGCGGCCAAGACCGAAGCGCTCGGCATGGCGAGGGTCCACGGCCGGTCGACGATGAGCGCGAAGGGCAGCAGCAAAATAGCCGACACCGTGAGTTGGCCGGTCGCCGTCACCAGAGGCGAAATGCCGTCGCGTGAAAAGCGGCGCCCGTAGACGCTCGCCAGCGCATAAAAGCATGCGCCACCGAGGATCGACAGCTGGGCGAGGAGATGCGTGCCGATGTCGTGCAGCAGTCCCGGACCGATGAGCACGACCACGCCTGCGAAACCGAAGAGCACGCTGGCGACGTGGGCGATCGTCATGCGCTCATCAACGGTCAGGACGTGCGTCAGCAGCAGGCCGAACAACGGAGTCGTCGCAATAAAGATCGCGGCCAGGCTGGACGGGACGTGAGACTGTCCCCATACGATGAGGAGGAACGGCAGCACGCTGTTGATGAGGCCCATGGTCGCAACCGCGAGCCAATAGGATCGGGCCCGCGGCAGACTGGCGCCGGTCGCGTGCACCACGATCCACAGCGCCAGCGCGGCCAGACCGACGCGCATCACCACGATGGTGAAGGTCGGCAGTTCCTTGACGGCGACGCCGATGAAGAAGAAGGACGCGCCCCAGCACAGCGACAGCAGCACCAGCATCGCCCAGCTGAGCGGCGTCATCGTCAGCGAGGACGGTTGTTGGGCTGCCGGATCGGCCATTGTCTGTCTGTACTCCGTGGGGTCCCGCTCGGAGGATGAGGCGCGCGCGCAAATGACCCCGGCCAGGGCCCGGCTTTCAATAAACTAATTATTTCGTCACGGGAATGCTGGCGACGTCGCTTGCCACAGCGGCCGATGTGCCGAAATCCTCGGCCGACAAGAACAGACGTTCGAATTGGCCGATCAGCTGAAGATCCACCAATTCCAGCCGCCGTCGTTGGGGCAGGCGCCGAACCCGCACTCCATGAAGGTGGTCAATGTCTCGAGCGTCGCCATGACCAGCAGGAGCCCGACCCCGACGCTGGCCATGCGCTTGAGCCGATCGGGCTCCTGCGCGCTCGGTTTGAACTGGCCGCGGAACAATTGCACGATCCCGACCGCAAGGATCACGGTCGCAAACAACACGATGCCCCAAATGTACAGATGAAGCCCCATGACCGACTGACCGAAGGGCGGGTTCGCCGTCGCCGATAGGGTCGGTTGCGCCGTCTTTGTGTCGAAGAACGGGTTGATGTGCAGGAGCGACTGTCGAATCGAGATCGCGATGCCGAACAGGGCGGACACCAGGCAGACGCCGTAATGGCGCGGGTCCGGCCCCAACTTCACATTCATCGCCGCGCCGAACGCCACCGCCACCATGGCGAGGCGCTGCAATTGACAAAGCGTGCAGGGAAGCTCGCGATAGTAAAACTGATAAATATAGGCGCCGATCAGCACGCCGATCATGGCCAGCATGCCGACGAAGTTGAGAACGCGAACGGACTCCGGCGAGAGGATGTCGTCCTTCATAGCTGGATTCCCAAATTCGAAGAAAAATCGACATCGCCCACGAAAATGATGATTCCAAGAATCAACGCGATCATCACCGCGGCCCATCCCCATTGGGCATTACGATGCCACAGGAAGAAGCAACTCACGGCGAGCAGGCCAAACGCCACCGTCATCATGGGTTAGTTTCCTCCCGTTTGATGCCGCGTGAATCGCAATATGCCACGGCGCGCGCGATTCTGAATCGAATTCGCCAGGGACGACTACTTCGGCTCCTGGTCCGACCACGTCCACGAGGGATCGGATTCCTTGACGGTGTCGGCCCGTTCCATGCCCTTGCGGTTGATCGACTGGTAGAGCTTTCCCCGGGCATCGAACACGCGCACGTTGGCGCGGATGGTCAGCCACCGGCCGCCGATAGGGCAGTGGTAGGGTGACACGCGCCGGCCGGAGAGCTCCTTCCACGCATTGGAAAATCGCTTGCCGTCGCAAACGATCTCGGCCGGCTTCTTGCCGGCATTGGCGACCGCCTGCTCGATTTCTCCCGCAAGCTCTGACGAGCGCCCGATCAGCGCCTGGATCGCGTCGTCGGTTAGCGGGAGGCTGCCGCCTTGGCCGAGCTTGGTCGTGTCGAACGCGAGCGCCGGCGTCGCATAGACCAGAAGGGCAAGCAGCATCAGTCGCGGTACCATCGCCGTTCTCCTTCAGGCGCTCCTGAATTCAGGCGCTCATGGCGTTTGGCGGAAGGGGTGGGATTCGAACCCACGAGTGAGTTGCCCCACTGCCGGTTTTCAAGACCGGTGCCTTAAACCGCTCGGCCACCCTTCCTCGACGCCGCTTGAGGCCGATCCCCCGCCGCCCGGGGGCCCCGGGACCCGGCAAAATCGGCCCCGAATTCTGGCCGGACCGTGTCCGGCTGTCCCTTCTTTGCCGCAATTGAATGGTCGATTGCTCCCGACGTTGCAAGCGGGCAGGCATCTAGGCTATGCCGGCTCGCGTTTCGCCTGGGGACATGGCGAAAAAGGGTGTGGAACCAATTCTTTACCACGCCCGCCGGCCGTCGCTAGGCGGTAACGGTTGTGCACGGTATTCTGCGTAGGGTCTTGGGCCAAATGGTCTTGGACCAAACCGCAGCGGGGACGTGAACTGGGATGGGGCAATTGGGGGCTCACGGCGCTATTCACCGTTTGGCGTGCCTGGCTGCGCTCGGCGCCGGCTGCCTGGTGCTCGCCAACTGCTCCGGCGGACCCGGCCGCATCGATCCTAAATATGGCGTGAGCTCCAGCGAGCGGGTAGTCCCGATCGGCAAGCGCGCGCCCAAGGGCGGCGGCGTCTATAAGACCGGCAAGCCCTATACCGTCGCCGGCCGCACTTACGTGCCCAGGATAGACGCCCGCGACTATCACGAGGTCGGTTACGCCTCCTGGTACGGCGACGATTTCCACGGCCGCTACACCGCCAATGGCGAAGTCTTCGACGAGCAGTCGATCTCGGCCGCCAGCCCCGTGCTGCCGCTGCCGTCCTACGTGCGGGTGACCAACCTGTCCAATCACCGCTCGATCGTGGTGCGCGTCAACGACCGCGGCCCCTTCGCCAAGGACCGCATCCTCGACGTCTCGCGTAAGACCGCCAAGCTGCTCGGATTCCACGACCGCGGCATCACCAAGGTGCGGGTCGATTATGTCGGGCGGGCGCCGTTGCGCGGCTCAAGCGATCGCGAACTGGTGGCGAGCCTGCGCCAGCATGGCCCGGGTGAGGCGAGGCCCGTCCGGGTCGCCTCCAACGCGCCTTTCACACGGACCTATTTCGATTCCCGCCCGCTGGGCGCGGTGCTGCCGCCCAACCGGCCCTATGGCGTGAGTTCGGGGCATAACGCGGTGGCCGCGCGGGCCGAGCCGCCCGTGACCCGGGCCCGGACCACCGAGCTTGCCGCTACCGCCAAGCCGCAGCGGGTCGCGGCCCACATCAAGCACGTGCCCCTGCCGCCGGCCGAGCCACAGTTGCCACAGTTAACGGCGCAAGCCACTCCGCGGGTTTCGCCGGTTTCCGCCTATGCCCCCATGCGCTATGATGGCCATGCGGCGGGCTTCATGAGCGGCCGCGGCCTTTACTGAGCCGCGTTTTTCCGCCACATCGCCGCCAGTTAGGGTCTAAAAAGGCGCGCGTTCCCGCATGCCGCGGGGCGCCGAATTGGGCGTTGTCCATGGGCAAGGTGTCTCGTCAGGTTGGTCGGTCGGTCGTCGCGGTCCTGGCCGCGGCGCTGTTGGCCGTCGGCGTGAGCGGGCCGGCTGCGGCCGCCGGCAAGGATGACGCGCCCCGCATCAGCGCCCCGCACGCCATCCTGATCGCCGAGAACGGCAGCGTGCTCTACGAACACGAGCCCGACACGCTGATCGCGCCGGCCAGCCTCGCCAAGCTGATGACGGCGGAATACGTCTTCCACCAGATCAAGACGGGCAAGATCAAGCTCACCGACGAATACGAGGTCAGCGAGTACGCCTGGCGTCACGGCGGCGCGCCGGCGGGCGGCTCCACCATGTTCGCCAAGCTGCACAGCCGGATCAGCGTCGACGATCTGTTGCACGGCATGATCATCCAGTCCGCCAACGACGCCTGCATCGTCTTCGCCGAGGCGCTCGCCGGCAACGAGGGCGAGTTCGGCCACCAGTTGACCAAACGCGCGCGCGAGCTCGGCCTGGAGAAATCGACCTTCGCCAATTCCAACGGGCTGCCCGATCCCGGCGAGCGGGTGACCACGCGCGAGCTCGCCATGCTCGCGCGCCACATCATCACGACCTATCCGGATTTCTATAAGCTGTTCGGCGAGCGCGAATTCACCTGGAACAAGATACGCCAGTACAACCGCAATCCGCTGCTGAAGATGAGCGTCGGCGCCGACGGGCTGAAAACCGGCTTCACCAAGGAGGCCGGCTACGGCCTGGTCGGCTCGGCGGTGCAGGGCGGCTTAAGGCTGATCGTGGTGGTCAACGGCTTGAAGAGCGCCAAACAACGCGCCACCGACGCCAAGCGGCTGCTCGATTGGGGGTTCCACCATTTCGAATTCCAGGCTGCTGTTCGCCGAGGGACAGACCATCGGCTCGGCCAAGGTGTTCGGCGGCGCCGATAGCTACGTGCCGCTGAAGGCGGATGGGCCGGTGCGCGTCATGGTGCCCAAGAACGGTGGCGAGCACTTGATCGCACGCATCGTCTATACCGGCCCGCTGCCGGCGCCGGTGAAGGAAGGCCAGCCGGCCGGCAATCTCAAGGTCTGGCGCGGCGACAAGATTATCCTGACCACGCCCTTGAAGACGGCCGGCAGCGTCAAGGTCGGCACGCTCTCGGAGCGTGCATTCGACGCCGTCACCGAACTGGTGATCTCGCTGGTGCGCGCGGGCGCGTCGCGGCTATGATGGTTCCAGCCGGCTCCCGCTGACAGGCAAAGGCTCGATCATCTTGCGCGGACATTTCATCACCTTCGAAGGCGGCGAAGGCAGCGGCAAGTCCACGCACGCCAAACTGCTCGTGGAACATCTCAAGTCGCTCGGCATCGAGGTGGTGCTGACGCGCGAACCCGGCGGTTCGCCCGGCGCCGAGGTGATCCGCCACATTCTGCTCTCCGGCATCGCCAAGCCGCTCGGGGCCGAAACCGAAGCGATCCTGTTCGCGGCCGCCCGCGACGATCACGTGCGCACCGTCATCCGCCCGGCGCTGATCGACGGCAAATGGGTGATCTGCGACCGCTTCATCGATTCCACGCGCGTCTATCAGGGCGTGCTCGGCAAGGTCGACATGAAGCTGATCCGCAGCCTGGAGCGGGTCACCGTCGGCGCCGCCATGCCCGATCTCACCTTCATCCTCGACGTGCCGGCCAATATCGGCCTTGCCCGCGCCAAGCACCGGCGCGGCAATGCGACGGTCGACCGCTTCGAGTCCGAGTCCGTCGAATACCACCAGGACCTTGGCCGGGCCTACCGTGCCATCGCACTGGAAGAGCCGCACCGCATCGTCCTGGTGGACGGGCGCCCGCCGCGCGACGTGGTGGCCAGGCGCATCTGGGACGCGGTCAACGAGCGGCTGCATCCCGAACGAGTCACGATAGCCGAGAGCGCGGCGCCGTGAGCGGCAAGGACGGCGACCGCGACACCAAGCTTCCGCGCGAGACGATGGCGCTGTTCGGTCATGCCCAGGCCGAGCAGGCCTTGCTGTCGAGCTATCAGGGCGGACGCGTGCCGCACGCCTGGCTGATCGGCGGCCCACCCGGCATCGGCAAAGCGACGTTGGCCTATCGCTTCGCGCGCTTCGTGCTGGCGAATCCGGAGCCGGGCGCACCGCCCGTGCAACAGGCGACATCGCTTGCGGTCGCCCCCGACAATCCGGTCACCCGCCGCGTCGCCGCGCAAGCACAAGGCGATCTCTTGGTACTCGAGCGCGTCACCAATGAGCAGACCGGCAAGCTCTACACCGTGATCCGCGTCGACGACGTGCGCCGCACGGTATCGTTCTTCGGCTCGACCGCGGGCGAGGGCGGCTGGCGTATCTGCATCGTCGATACCGCCGACGAGTTGCAGTACCCGCAGGGCTCGAACGCGCTGCTGAAGATATTGGAGGAGCCGCCGCCGCGCACCCTGCTGCTGCTGGTGAGCCACGCGCCGGGGCGGCTGTTGCCGACCATCCGCTCGCGCTGCCGGCGCCTGTTGCTGAGGCCGCTGGCCGTCGACGACGTCGCGCGCGCGGTCGCCGCCGCGGCCGGCCGAGACGAAAACGAGCCGGCGGTGGCCGATGCGGCCGCCGCGGCTGACGGCAGCGTGGCGCGCGCGCTGGCCTTGCTCGACGGCGCGGCACTTGCGCTGCGTCAGCGCGTGCTCGACCTGATCGCGCAGTTGCCCGATCCCGATCCGCGCGCCTTGCATGCGCTTGGCGACGCGCTCGGCGGCACCGATCCGCAGACGCTCGAGACCTTCATGGACCTGATCAATGACTGGCTGTCGGGGCAACTGCGCGTGGCCGCCAATGCGCTGCCGCGCATGGCGCGGCTCGCGGAAACCTGGGACAAAGTCAACCGGGCCGCCCGCGACGTCGAAACCTACAACCTCGAGCGCAAGCCGTTGGTATTTTCGGTGTTCGGCGCGCTCGCCGATGCGGCAAGGGTATGATGCTGCTACAAAATCGCCTTCACGTTGCTTGACGATGTCGCCCCGCCGCTGCCATGTGCACAGCGACAGGAGAGACATCGTGCTTCAACGTATGTGGGACCACATCAGCAATTGTTATGCGCGCGCGGCCGATCTGAGCCGGCGCGCCGACCAGACCGCCGATTCCGAGCGCCAAGCCGACCTGCTTCGCATGGCAGAGAGCTGGAAGCGTCTGGCGCAGAGCTACGAAATGTCGGAACAACTCGAGCGCGTCCTGCTGACACGCAGCGAGAACCTGTGCAGCCGCATGGACTGGCAGCGTGCGGCTGTTGCGCCGTTCGACCGCACCCTCGAGCTAGCCGTCATCGGCGCCGGAGGAATCGACCCAATCGCCTTCCCGTGCCGGCGTATCTTGAGGGGTTGGGTCGCCGCGGCGACGGGAGAGCTGCTTGACGTGCGACCAACGCATTGGCGGGAATGGATCTCGGAAGCCGCGCCGGGGATGGTCAGGAGTCGCGTTGCCCGCATGCCTGTGCCGCGTCCTCCTGCGAAAGTCTCGCTTCTTCCTCGGCTATCAGGCGAATGAGAATTTGCCGGATGGTGGAGTCGGTCTCGCTCGCAAGACGCCTGCGGTAGTATTCCAAATTCAAATGAGAAACCGCCTCGTCCACGATGGTATTCCGATGCTATCGAATTTATCTGCAGATTATATCAACGAGCGCGACGGCGAAAAACAAGTGCGCGTGATCATGTGGGAAACACCCGCGGACGCGGAGGCCATGGGCCCCAATTGCGGAATTACTGCCGCATAAATTTGTCGAAAAAGGCGAGCGTGTCAGCAACGGCCTCACGCTGCATGTCGTCCGGTAAATAGGCACCATCGGCGTTGCGCACCGGATAGACGAAACCGTGCACATCGTGGTCATAACTCTTCCACTGCGCCTCTTTGCCGGCTTCGTGCAGCAGATCGTAGCTGACGCGGAAAATGCCTTGCAGCTCGTCGCGATCGCGGCCCTGCACGAAGATCGGCGTCTTGATCGTGCTGATGCGCGCTTTCGCCACGTCCTCGGTGATGCGCGGGCGCACCTTTGAAGCTTCGCGCATCAGCATCTTCTCGACATTGAGCAGGCCGGTCTTGGGATCGATCTGCGCGGTCTCGTCCGGTTTCAACCGGAGGAATTCGTGCGCGGCCGGCTCGCTCGCCACCATGG